>CAVTJO010000006.1:0-483449 GCA_963734955.1 uncultured Bacteroidota bacterium | reverse complement strand
GGGTCCCCGCGGGTGCGGATTCCACAACGTCGTCCCGGAGATTTTCAGATCCCGGCACAGGTGCCTCGTGCGATTCCTTGGAGCCCGCACGGACGAAGAAATGTTGGCCGTGGAACCGTTGCGTTATGGGGAGCAGCTTTCGGGTGAAGCGCACGATGATATTCGAATGAGGATCCGTGTTGTGCCCTTTCAGCACCAACATCTTCACGCCGGTAATGATCAGGAAGCCGCCGAACACGTAGATGATCCAGGTAAACTGCGCGATCATGGCAGCCCCGATGGCGATCATCACTCCACGCATAAGAAGAGCTCCGACAATTCCCCAGAACAGGACCCTGTGTTGGTAGATGGGAGGAACCGCCAGAAATGCAAAGATCATGCTGATCACAAAGATGTTGTCGACGGAGAGCGACTTCTCCACCAGATACCCCGTAAGGTACTTCATCGTTGCTGAATACCCGTCATTGTACACCGTCCCCACGCCCTCTATTGTTTGGGGAGCGGATCCCATCATGTCGGATGTGAGACCAAGACCCAGCCAGTGGTTCTCGTAGCCAAAATAAATGAAAACGCTGAACAACAGTCCGAGACATATCCAGAAAGCCGACCAGCCCAGAGCTTCCCGAACAGATATGACATGGGCCTTTCTATGAAACACGCCCAGGTCGAGGGCCAGGAGAAACAGGATGAGACAGGTGAAACCGGAATAGATCCAGAACATTCGACAGCTCCAAAGAGAATATTAACTCTTCATTACGGTACTAAATAGGACTTACAAATGTGGCGATTGTTTCTCCACAATACCAGAAGGTCAATAGACGAACGAGACTACTTTCCGCACACCTCTTTGATAGTACCGTAGCCCGGGAGTTTTCCATGCAGCCATCCATACTCACGACGTACCTTGAAATCAAAGAACTTACCCGTTTGCCGGATGATAACAAAAAAAACGCGGCACCCCTTGACATCTCAATTCCTGTTTTGTATATTAAATCGTCTAAAACGACTATATCATCTAAATCGGCTATATGACACATAACCTGGTATCGACTCAAGAAGTGGCCGTCATGTTAAACGTGGCGGAAACAACTATCAAGCGATGGGCTGATGAGAATATCATACCCTGTGTAAAGACGCCGGGCGGACATCGCAAATTCTCGTTGAAAGATGTCGTTCGGTTTGCTGAAACGAAGGGGTACACAACAACCGGTTCACAGCCGCCCCCTATGACCCCGATGCAATTGGAGCAATTGGAGGTCGGCGTTCATACACGCAATTACGCCCGCATTGCGGATGTCTTCAAAGAAGAAGCTCTTCAGGCTGATCGGGAAGGAATCGTGACCCTGTTCCTCTACCTCTACAGGCAACACATCCCCCTGGCCTTGATTGTTGATGAAGTTGTTCGTCCCGCTTTCAAAGAGATAGGTACAAAGTGGGAAAAAGGCGAAATCGAAATCAATCAGGAACATGCCGGATCCCACGCAACTGTTGAGTCCCTCATCCGGATGGCTTCCGAACTTCATCATAAAGACTCTAATGGCCTGTCTGCTCTGTGTGCATGTATTGAGGATGAACATCATGAGCTTGGCCTGCGTAGCCTTGCGTACAGCCTGGAGTGTGAAGGATGGAAAGTACATTACATGGGCGGAAACACTCCAGTTGAAACTCTTGCGTCTTTCATTCGGGCCACACATCCAGAGCTCGTTTGTCTCTCAGTAACAATGGGTAGGCATCGGGGCGAAATACTCGAGCGCCTCAAGAAGCTCGCATCACTTGTACACTCGTATCATGGAAGGATCATCGTAGGCGGCAATTACGCTGATAGGTTAGACGAACATGATATCAAATTTGACCATATCGCCCGATCTATTCAGGATGGGGTTGCGTACTCACGAGACGCCTTTGGCTTAAAGCCCGGCCCAAAAAAGAAATCTGAACCGAAAAACAAGTTGCATCACTAAACAAACCACAAATCAATAGATCACAAACCAAGGAGAAGTACAAATGAAAACAATCGATGTCATTGTCGCCGCCCTGCTCGTCGTTGGAGGATTGAACTGGGGACTCTGGGGGATTTTCCAGTTCGATCTCGTCGCAGCTCTGTTCGGCGGTAACACCGCTACTCTGAGCCGCATCGTCTACAGTCTGGTCGGAATCGCCGCAGCCTACCAAGCATTCGGTTGGAAGTCTGTCCAGCGACGATGGGCCACTGTGAAGGCATAGACTCAACAAATGTGTAACTGAGGCACAATGCCGAGGTCCACAACCACAATTTACAACAACAAATCACTCAAAGGAAACTCATCTATGAAAGCATCATTTCTGAAACAAGTTATTGCTGTCTTCGCTCTCTCCGTTGCGACGACGCCTGCAATGTTTGCGGGCGATGGTCACAAGGTGGCGAAGAAGGATATTATCGAGACAGCGGTCGCTGCAGGCAATTTCAAGACTCTTGCCACGGCGCTGACGGAAGCGGGTCTCATCGAGACACTGAAGGGCGATGGACCATTCACGGTCTTTGCCCCGACGGACGAAGCTTTCGCCAAGATTCCCAAGGCCACGCTTGATAACCTTCTAAAGAACAAGGAACAACTCACAAAGGTACTTCTCTATCACGTGGTTGCCGGCAAGGTCATGTCGTCTGATGTCGTAAAGATCACTTCAGCAAAGACGGTCGAAGGAAGCTCAGTAAAGATCAGTGTGAAGGGCAAGACAGTCATGGTTGATAAGGCAAAGGTCACATCTGTTGACATCGAAGCCAGCAACGGTGTCATGCATGTTATTGATTCGGTAATCATGCCTCCAATGGCAAGAGAAACGAAGTAACTCAGGTCGGGGAACCGGCAAGTAACTGCCGGTTCCCCATTGTATCCATAAAACAAATACAAGGAGCAACAGATGAAGCAGATAATCGTTCTCGGAATAATTGGTTTAATGATCGGAGCAACACCATTGAAGGCTGCAGAACCAAAAGCCGGTACCGTCGGACTCGGGTGGTATTCCATGTCTGCTCCAGTTGGTGGTAGGATTTGGGTATCGCCGATCGTTGGTGTTGACCTTGGACTCGGATTTGCCGACAAGAATGTTCTTGGTACTGCAAAGGACCGATTTCACGTCAACGTTGGTATCCCGGTCAACGTTGTAATGACCGAAAAGGTGAATTTCTTTATTCGCCCTGGTGTCGAGTTACAAACGAATGCCCGGACGGTAGGGACTGAAGTAAAGTCAAAAATGATCATCACGGCCGATCTGGGCGTGGAGTGGTTTGTCACCGACCAATTCTCTTTAAGTGCCGGTCATGGACTTCAGTTTGAACAACTCAGCGGTCCGGACGACAAGTTTGGCGTCTCGGCACTCCGTGCCCTCAGTTTTGAAAATGTCGGATTTCACTTTTATTTTAACTAACCCCAAAGGAGCAGGAAATGTATATAACGAAGACGTTCAAGAGTCTTATTGGAATGATCGCCGCAATCGGATTGCTTACCGGCTGCAATAGCGACGACGCAACAGCTACTCCGGGTACGGCCGGTTCGGGCCAAGTTCTTGTCGTCCACGCATCACCTGACGCCCCGGCAGTTGATCTGTTGGTAAACAATACCGTGGTCGCATCAGGCCTGATGTTTCCCGACAACACCGGGTATTTGGCAGTTCCGGCAGGAACACCCAACGTGAAAGTTCGTGTTGCAGGAACAACAACAACAGTAATCGATGCCAATCTGCAGATTACGGCCAACACGAGTTACACCGTGATTGCAGCCGACTCTGTCGCACGGCTGGCACCGGTTGTCCTTACCGATAATCTGACCGCTCCGGCTGCAGGTAAAGCGCATGTTCGGTTTGTGCATCTCTCGCCTAACACGCCTGCAGTGGACATCGCGTTACAGGGAGGAGCCGTGGTGTTCTCAAATACCGCGTTCAAAGCAGGCACGCCCTTCACACCACTGGATGCTGGAACATATAATCTTGAAGTCCGTGTCGCCGGCACATCAACCGTCGTGTTGAGTCTTCCAAACACAACCTTTGCTGAAGGCGGAATCTACACCGTGTTTGCAAAAGGGTTTCTGAACGGAAGCGGCACCCAGGCCCTTGGCGCACAGGCAATTGTAAACAAGCCATCGACTTCACCTGCGAAAGTAATGGCTATCCACGCATCGCCCGATGCACCCGGTGTTGATTTGCTTGTGGATAACACTGTGAGTGGTATGAACCTCACGTTCCCGAACAACACCGCCTACCTTAATGTCGACGCAGGTTCGCGCAACATCAAGGTCAACGTAACCGGGACATCTACAACGGTCATCGACGCCATGTTGCAGGTGGAAGCAGGTGCTGCCTACTCTGTATTTGCAACAGATTCGGTTTCGAGTATTTCACCACTGGTTCTTCGGGATAAACCTGACGACCCCTGCGTCCGGAAAGGCCCATGTCCGCTTTGTCCATCTTTCACCGAACGCACCATCAGTTGATGTCGCAGTTCAAGGTGGAGCGGTTGTGTTTGGTAACAAGGCTTTCCAAGAGAACACCGAGTTCACGCCGCTTGATGCAGCTACTTACAATCTGCAAGTCAGGCTGGCCAGCACGAGCACTGTTGTACTGTCTCTGCCAAATATTACGCTCCAGGCAGGCAAAATCTATACTGTGTTTGCCAAAGGCTTTGTTGGTGGCACGGGCACACATGCACTGGGTGCACAAATAGTTGTGAACAACTAGACCACCGTGGATCGTCAACGCAGAAAAATACTTGTTGAAGGGATTGAAACAGAAGGCCCGGTTGTCTACTGGATGAGCAGAGACCAACGTGTGCGTGATAACTGGGCCTTTCTGTATGCCGGGGAGCTTGCCCGAAAAAGGAAGGTTCCCCTCGCTGTGGTTTTCACACTCTCTCCCCGGTTTCTCGATGCAACGCTCCGGCAATATGACTTCATGCTGCGGGGCCTTGAGGAAGTTGAGCGAAGCCTTGCACGGTACGGGATTCCCTTCTTCCTGTTTTCCGGTTTGCCTGCACGTGAGGTATCCTCGTTTGTGAAGAAGAATGGCGTGGGAACCCTTGTCACTGATTTCTCTCCCCTTCGCATTCACCTGGAATGGAAAACCGACGTTGCGAAACACCTGCAGATTCCTTTTCACGAGGTTGATGCCCACAACATAGTCCCGTGTCGGTTGCTATCGGATAAGCGTGAATATGCTGCCGCAACCATTAGACCGAAAATCCACCGGTCACTTGATACTTTTCTCGATCAGTTTCCCCGAGTGTCGAGGAACAGGTTCAAATGGAAAAGGAATGTGAAACCTACAGATTGGAAACGTGTGCGGAAAGGGTTGAAGATTGACACAACGGTGAAGCCGGTTGACTGGCTGATTCCGGGAGAGGAAGCTGCTCATAGGGTGCTGGGACAATTCATTAAACAGAAACTGGCACGATACGGGATGTGGCGCAACGACCCCTCCGATCCGGTACAATCGGATCTCTCACCGTATCTCCACTTCGGTCAGATTTCGGCCCAACGTGTGGCACTTGAGGTGATAAGGCACTCCCCACCGGGCAAGGCACGAGACGCATTTATTGAAGAGCTGGTCGTGAGGAGAGAATTATCCGACAATTTCTGTCTCCATACTCCCGACTACGATTCTGTCGGCGCCTTCCCATCATGGGCAATGAAAACATTGGATGACCACAGAGCCGACGAACGCTTGCATACATATTCGCGGGCGCATTTTGAACGCGGCACTACACACGATCCACTCTGGAATGCCGCCCAGATGGAGATGGTACGTACAGGAAAGATGCACGGATTTATGAGAATGTATTGGGCGAAGAAAATCCTCGAATGGACCCCCACACCGGAACAAGCAATGCGTACTGCCATTTACCTCAATGACAAGTACGAGCTGGATGGCCGTGATCCCAATGGTTACACCGGAATAGCGTGGAGCATTGGCGGCGTTCATGACCGTGCATGGGGAGAACGGCCGGTCTTTGGGAAAGTCCGATATATGAGCTACGACGGATGCAAAAGGAAATTCGACATCGGCAAATACATTACCACTGTTGACAGGATGAAATGAAGACGTATCGACTACATAAAACACAACTTGTCCCCCGGCCTCTCGCCGATGTATTTTCTTTCTTTGAAAAGCCGGAGAACCTTGCCAGGATAACTCCGCCCTCGCTTGGTTTTCGCATTCTCACTCCTTCACTCGTTGTGATGAAGGAGGGAGCAGTATTCCAGTACAGTGTCAGAGTGATGGGGATCCGCATGCGCTGGAAGAGTCTGATCACTGAGTACAATCCCCCATTCAGTTTTGTGGATAAACAGGTCATGGGGCCGTATAGATTCTGGCACCATTCACATACGTTCACCGAGGTAGAGCGAGGCACGCTGATTGATGACGAAGTGCACTATGCGATGCCATTCGGACTGATCGGGATGATGGCACAACGACTGGCGGTGAAGAAACACCTTGAGGACATTTTCTCGCACAGGTCGCAAGTGATCACAGTGATGTTTGGCTCAGAGCAATCCCCTACCGTTCAGCAGAAGGCACACACATGAAGAAGAATATGGTGGGTGTAATTGTTCTTCTTGCGGGACAGGCTCTCTCGCAGGGTAGTTCACCTGAGCCGTTAAACGTCGTCGATACGGTGGACCTGGTCAGGTACAGTGGCACATGGTACGAGATCGCCCGGCTCCCCAACAGGTTCCAGGACGATTGTATCAGCGACGTGACTGCAACATACTCTCTTCTTGATGACGGTGACATCAAGGTCGTGAACCGATGCACTAAATCGGGCGGGGAATTGTCACAAGCAAATGGAAGAGCAAGGCGGGCCAGTAAAGATGGCCCGATTTCGAAACTTGAAGTAAGATTTGCTCCGGCGTTCCTTTCGTTTCTTCCTTTTGTATGGGGCGACTACTGGATTCTCGATCTCGCCCCTGATTACAGCTACGTTGTGATCGGCGAACCCGGGAGGAAGTACCTGTGGGTTCTTGCCCGTTCGCCAGAAATGGATGACGGGAGGCTGGAGAACATCCTTGATCGGGTGAAGATGCAAGGCTACACGCTTGATGGATTGATCCGGACCAGTCATACACGGAGTGGACAATGAATCGGCTGGCAACATTCATGCTATCTTTGATCTTCATTGCTCCGTCGGTTTCGTACGGGCAGTCTCCGCAAGGGTCGATCAAGGGGATCATCCTGTCGGAGTCGACTGAGGAGCCAATCGCCGGAGCAAACATCGTTGTGCTTAATACGAACCTCGGCGCAGCTGCGGATGCGAATGGTCGCTTCGTCATCACTGGCGTTCCCGTTGGGACCTATCAAATCAGAGTCTCAGGAGTTGGCATCAAACCCGTTGTCGTCCCTGATATTGTTGTTGCAGTACAACGATCCGTCGATCTTGTCGTTCGGCTTGAAGAATCCGTTCTTTCCATCGATGAAGTTGAGGTGCGGGCGAGCTACTTCCGGAATACGCCAGATGCGCCTGTCAGTGTGCAGCGTCTCTCGTACGAGGAGATCCGCCGATCACCGGGGGCCTTTGAAGATGTGGTACGCGCCGTTGCAGTCCTTCCGGGAGTTGCACAGGCCGCTCCCGGACGGAACGACCTCGTCGTGCGCGGAGGGGCGCCATCGGAAAATCTTTTCGTGATTGACAACGTGGAAATCCCGAGTATTAATCATTTCGGTACGCAGGGTGCAGGTGGCGGTCCGTTGAGCTTCATCAACCTCGATTTTGTCCGGGAGACTGCATTCTCCACCGGCGGCTTTGGTGTGCGGTATGGCGACCGCATGTCTTCAGTTCTCACGCTGGATATGCAAGATGGCAGAACAGATGCTCTCGGAGGAAAGGGGGCGATCTCCGCCAGCCAATTTGGCTTGAATCTTCAGGGGCCTGTATCGACCGACGGGTCGTTCATATTCTCAGCGCGGCGCAGCTATCTCGACTTCATCTTCAAGGCCGCTGGGTTCAGTTTTGTGCCCGAATACTGGGATTTCCTTGGCAGGATGTCCTACAGGTTGGACCGGAACAATAGCTTGACGTTCCTTGCAGTTGGTGCGATTGATGATGTGACTTTTTTCAACAGCGACGCCGATAACATGTTTGATAATTCCCGCATTCTCGGTACAGCCCAGCGACAATACGTCAGCGGTGTAACGTGGCAGCACCTGCTTGGCAATGGATTTTCCCGTGTTACTTTGGGACGGACCTACGTAAGCTACAACGGCATTCAGCGCGACTCAATACTGAACCCTATCTTTACCAACAGATCGAAAGAGGGGGAAACAAGTCTGCGAACTGATGTTGTGTTGAAGCCTGCAACCACGACTGAACTTTCATTTGGCGCCCAGGTGAAAGGGATCCGATTCACTTCGGATCTTGCACTTCCGAGGTATCGGACGACATTTGGAGAATCCCTCGACATCAATGTCAGCAACTTCGTCTCGACAGGATACAAAGCTTCAGGCTATGCACAGATCTCACACCGGTTTCTCGATGATTTGAGGGTTACGGTTGGGGGAAGGCTTGACTATTTCAGCTTGATTGATATGAAGACGTACCTTTCGCCGCGCGCCTCGATTGCGTATGATATCTCACCTCTCACGAGTGTCACGGCAAATGCGGGCGTCTACCGGCAAAACCCGTCGTATGTCTGGCTTGTGGCAAATGAAAAGAACCGGGCTTTGCGCGCAGCACGTGCAGATCAATACATTCTCAGCATCGACCACCTGATCGATTTTGACCTGAAGTTGCGGTTGGAGGGTTTTTACAAAGACTACCGGGATTACCCGGCCAGTGTGAACCGCCCCTATCTCGTCCTTGCAAATACAGGCGGTGGTTTCGGCGGCTCGGATGACAACTTTGCGTCGTTCGGGTTTGACGAGCTGGTGAGTGGAGGGAAGGGCCAATCACGGGGTGTGGAGCTATTAATCCAAAAGAAGCTTTCTGATACGCCTCTCTACGGACTTCTCAGTGCTACTTTGATGCGGACAACTTTCATTGCACTCGACGGAGTTGAGCGCCAGGGAGCGTTCGACCAGGAGTTCATCATCAATGTTAGTGCCGGGTACAGGTTCGATGAACGATGGGAAGCGAGCATGAAGTTCCGGTTTGCCACCGGTCAGCCATATACGCCATTTAATCCGAACGGGACGCAGGACGTCTCAGCGTATAACAGACTCCGTGTCAAAAGCGCTCATAGTCTCGATATACGAGTTGATCGCCGCTGGAATTTCTCCGCATGGAACCTCATCGTCTATCTCGATGTCCAGAACGTCTACAATAACAAGTTCAGCGGCGGTGTTCGATGGAATGCACGCGAACAACGGGCCGAGTTCAATGAAAGCGCAATCGGCATACTCCCCTCAATCGGAGTCAGCGCCGAATTCTGACACCAACAAATGACAATTCATCATGACAACGATCAATCAATCATCTGTTGACGTTACCCCGGGATCCAGGCGGCGGATCATCTTTGATTTTACCGAACCGCACCAGGCGGACCTCTGGCTGCCTGTGAATGATATTGTTATGGGTGGGGCCTCATCAGGGAGGATGGTACAACGTGCAGCGGGACCTGCACTCTTTACAGGGGCGGTTTCGCTCGACAACGGTGGTGGGTTTGCCTCGGTGCGGACGATTGGCACAGAGCACAACCTCAACGGGCTTGCCGGATTGATTCTTGCAGTAAAAGGTGACGGGAAGAACTACAAGTTGAACCTCACCGACAATCGATCGGCCGAGGGTGTCCTTTTTCAGGCAAAGTTCTCCACAATATCAGACGAGTGGATCGAGGTGTCTTTTCCTTTTGACGGGTTTATTCCGATGTTCCGCGGCAGACCTGTTCTAGATCATCCACCTCTAAGAACTCAGAGCATCAAATCGTTCGGACTGACGATTTCAGGAAAGCAGTCGGGGGAGTTCTCACTTGAGATTGCAACAATTGTGGAATACTGCTCAAAACACTCCGCCAACATCAAAGAATGAACTCACCTCGCAAACGTATTCTCCTGACAGGGGCCACCGGTTATGTCGGCGGACGGTTGCTGATGGTCATGCATCGTCAAGGGTACCGCGTCCGCACTCTTGCGCGTCGACCGGAATTCTTGCACATCGATCCAACCTGGGAGGTTGAAAAGGCCAAGGGGGACGTGCTGGTGAAATCTACACTTGTTCAGGCCCTGAAAGATGTCGATGCAGCATTCTACCTGATTCATTCCATGGGAGCGGATGGCAATTTTGTCGACCTTGATCGTGAAGGCGCTCGGAATTTCGGAGAGGCGGCCCGGGAGTGTGGCGTGAGACGCATCATCTATCTCGGCGGACTCGGTTCCGACAGCAACCTCTCGCCACATCTGCAGAGCAGACAGGAAGTGGGGGACATCCTTCGTGAGTCTGGAGTTCAGGTTGCAGAGCTGCGCGCATCGATTGTGCTGGGATCAGGGAGCCTGTCATTCGAAATGATTCGCGCACTCGTAGAGCGTCTTCCCGTTATGATCACGCCACGATGGGTTGGTGTGAAGGCACAACCAATTGCCATATCAGACCTTCTCGAGTATCTGATGGAGGCACTTGAGATTCCTCTGGATCAACACCGTACCATTGAAATCGGCGGCGCAGATCAGGTATCCTATGGTGACCTGATGCAAGAGTATGCACATCAACGAGGCCTCCGCCGGTTCATGATCGCCGTACCTGTGCTCACACCGCGCCTTTCCAGTCTCTGGCTTGGACTCGTCACGCCACTCTACGCGCGAACCGGGCGCAAGTTGGTGGAAAGTCTACGGCATTCAACTACCGTCCAGGATCCATCAGGGGCGAAGCTGTTTACTATTCGTCCGCGGGGTGTGCAACAAGCCATCGCCGAAGCTCTGAAAAATGAGGACAGTGAATGCGCAACAACTCGATGGTCGGATTCAATCTCCTCGACAGGCATGGGTGACACACTCGGAACGATTCGTGTAGGCAACAGGCTTGTTGATACCCGTTCAGCTGTTGTAGATGTTCCGCCTGCAAAGGCCTTCCGCCCGATACAGCGGATTGGTGGGGCCACGGGTTGGTATTATGGGAACTGGCTCTGGAGGCTACGGGGGTTTTTGGATCTTCTTGTGGGAGGCGTGGGGATGCGCAGGGGCCGCAGACATCCCGACGAACTTCGCGTGGGAGATGTGGTTGACTGGTGGCGTGTTGAATCATTTGAGTCCGGCAGACAACTCCGTCTTGCGGCTGAAATGAAACTTCCAGGACGGGCGTGGCTGGAATTTACTGTTGCACCAAACAGAAATGGATCTGTCATTAGCCAAACTGCTGTTTTTGATCCTGTTGGACTCCCTGGCATAGCGTATTGGTATGGGGTCTATCCGTTACACGCGCTGGTGTTCAAAGGGATGCTTGCGAGGATTGTCCGTGAAGCACAGAAGACACAACAAAACTAGTACATGGCAACGCCGGGGGATTTTCAGTTGTAGCGCTTGCACTATTTTGAGATCATCAGTCAGCAAAAGGCTGGAGGCCTTGACTGAATTCTGGGTCCCGTGCTTCGATTTGGGCTGACAGTCTTCACGCAGTCAGATTCCTATCCAAGCTTCTGTACTGAATCGCCTCACTGATGTGTTCTGGCCGGATATCAGCACTTCCGGCCATGTCGGCAATCGTCCTCCCCACTTTCAGAATCCGATCGTATGCACGTGCAGAAAGTCCCAGTTTCGTAATCGCCATCTTGAGAAGTTCCTCCCCTGCTGCATCGAGTTTGCAGTACTCACGAACGTCCTTTGACTGCATGTCGGCGTTTGCAAAGAGCCCCTTGCGACCTTTAAACCGTTGTGTCTGGGCGACACGGGCTTGTATTACCCTGTTGCGTATCCGTTCGGAACACTCTCCGCTCTCCTTGCTCGAAAGCTCCTTGTACTTCACTGCCGGTACTTCGATGTGCAGATCGATACGATCCAGCAGTGGTCCGGAAATCTTCGCCATGTACTTTTGAATCGCCTGTGGTGTGACAGGTGCACTCTTTTGACGGATCTGTTAGGAATCCACAGAGACAGGGATTCATTGCACAAACCAGCATGAAGTTGGCAGGATACTCCACGGAAAGTCTTGACCGACTGATAGTCACTCTTCCATCTTCAAGAGGTTGACGTAATACCTCAAGCACATTCCGTGCGAACTCCGGAAGCTCGTCAAGGAACAACACACCGTGGTGAGCGAGCGAAATCTCTCCCGGACGCGGCACTGTCCCACCTCCGACGAGCGCAGCATCCGAGATTGTATGATGAGGTGAACGAAATGGCCGTGTTGCTACAAGAGCCGAATCAGGCGGAAGAAGTCCGGCCACTGAGTGAATCTTTGTCGTCTCGAGCGCCTCTTCGAATGAAAGCGGCGGCAGAATGCTCGGGAGTCGCTTGGCCAGCATGGTTTTGCCGGAACCGGGGGGACCAATCATGATAATATTGTGGCCACCGGCGGCCGCAACCTCCAACGCCCGTTTGACATTTTCTTGTCCTTTGACATCGGCGAAATCAGCGAGGTACTTCTGATCCTGTGTGAAGAGCTCGTCGATATCGACTTTCAAGGGAGCAAGGGAGGCATGATCAGCGTTCAAAAACTCGACTGTTTCCTTCAGCGACAACATTGGATAGACCGCCACACCCTCCACCATTGCGGCCTCCTTGCCGTTTTCCCTCGGAACGATCATTCCCTTCAGTTTCTTCTTTCGAACCTCAAGAGCCATCGGCAGCGTACCATGAATTGGCCGTAAGGCTCCATCCAGCGCCAACTCGCCGAGCAAAACAAAGTTCTCCAGAACGTCAGGTGCTACCTGCTCTGTCGACGCCAGGATGCCAATTGCCATTGGCAGATCAAATGAGGATCCCTCTTTCTTGATGTCTGCCGGGGCAAGATTCACGGTAATTTTCTTGATCGGAAAGTCAAACGAACAGTTCTTGATTGCGGCAGTGACCCTCTCACGGCTTTCTTTCACGGCATTGTCGGGCAAACCGACGATGGAGAACGACGGGAGTTGCTTCTCAATGTGTGTCTCTACCTCAATGATGTAGGCATTGACACCGTATGTGGCACAACTAAGGATCCTGGAGAGCATGGAGGTTCCTGGATTGGAAACAAGAAGGAATGTAAGAACAGGGAGAGTGTGGCGGTGCTGCAGAAACTTAGAGAAAGGAAGATCGAAAATCAATAGTTATTCATCACCCGCTACGGAATCGGGTGGATCCTGGTTCACTGCCAACTACTGTCGGATTCAACACTCACTCCTGACCTCAAAAAGGCGTCTACTCCTCGAGCTTCGGATGTTTCAAATGGAAGCCAGTCGCATCCTGATACTTCTTTGCCACGACAAGCAATGTGGCCTCGTCGAAGAGCCTCCCCACAAAAGTGATGCTGGTCGGAGTCCCTTCCTTGGTGAAACCGTTTGGAAGAACAACCTGCGGATGACCAGTGAGATTGGTCATCAACAGGTTATCTCCTTGAAATGGTGGTGCAACGTAGAGATCAATATCATTCATCAGCTTCGCCATATCCTGAATGACCTCATAGCGAATCCGGTTCGCCTGAATGTACTCAACGGCTGGAATGAACCGCGAGAGTCTGAAGACATTGGGCCACGCATCCTTCACCTGTCGGACGAGCAGATCATCCTTTCCACTGCGCGTGAGGTCGTCGAAGGCAGCACCTGCCTCTGCGCTGAGAATGATCGAGAGATCATTCATCGGATACTTGGGAAGTTCGATCGGAATCAATGTAGCGCCAAGCGTCCTCAACTTCGCCAGAGCCGCGTCATTGTTCGCGTGGTCTCCTTGCACACTGTCAAACGCTGTCTTCAGGTATCCAATCCGGAGATCATGGAGATTAATATTCGGATCATAATTGAACGGAATGTCGTACACAGTCTGATCCTTGCCATCGGGACCACAGATGGCGTTCAACACGATCGCACAATCCTCCACTGTGCGGCAGATCGGCCCGATCTTGTCCATCGACCAGCTGAGAGCCATAGCTCCGTACCTGCTGACACGGCCATATGTCGGTCGAAGCCCGGTTGTTCCGCACCGTGTTGATGGAGACACAATCGATCCCCATGTCTCAGTCCCAATGGCAAAACCCACAAGTCCAGCTGCAGTTGCCGCGGCCGATCCGGCTGAGGAACCGCTTGATCCCTCCTTGTAATTCCAGGGATTCCTGGTCATGCCGCCAAACCAAACGTCGCCCCATGCCAGTTCGCCCATCGACAACTTTGCGACCAGCACAGCCCCCGCATCCTCCAATCGCTTGATGACTGTCGCATCTTCATCAATCACTTGATCCTTGAACGGCGCCGAACCCCACGTCGTCTTATATCCACGAACTGCAAGCAGGTCTTTTGCGCCGTATGGTATGCCCTGTAATGGACCGCGATATTTCCCCTCTGCAATTTCATGGTCGGCCTGCCTCGCCTGCTTCAGAGCAAGGTCTTCAGTAAGCGTGATTACACATTCCAGCTTTGGTCCATACTTCTTCAGACGGGCAATGTACAATTTCGTCAGCGCTTCACTCGTTATCCGTCTCGATCTGATGAGCTCAGACAATTGTCCGACCGAATAGAATGCCAGATCATCGAGATTTGCGGGAAGGTCAACGGCCCCCGGAGGACTCATCCTGAACGGCTTCCTCTCATTCTGAAAACTCACCCCGACAGGAACCGGATTGAAGAGTATTGCCGGCGGAGTGCTATTCGCAAGCGGAATGTTGCGGATGTTCTGGTAGTTTTCCAATTGATCTTTCAACCCATCCAGCATTGAATCACGCTTGGCATCCGTAAACTGCAGGCCTATCAGCTTCTCTGCCGCGGCTACAAACTCCCGTGTGAGGGGCTGCTGAACTGCCTGTGATTGAAGAAAGGCTCCCAGGCCAAAACAGATCAAACAAGCAGCAATCATCACCATCAATCTCGAACGCCGTCGGTCCATGTTTGTTCCGTCCTTTTTATGTGATTCGGGTAAGAGAAAGGGAAAGGAGCTCGATCGGAGCTCAGTACACAACTTCTTCAAGGCAAAGGCCGTGAGCAGGCGCAGCCACTCCGGCGCGGGTCCGATCCTTCGCTTCCATGATTTCCGAAAACGCCCCGGCAGGAATATGCCCCCGTCCGATGTCAACCATCGTTCCTACCAGAACGCGAACCATCCCGTGAACGAAGCGGTTTGCTTTGACCTCATAGATGAGACCTTTCGGCGATTGGCTCCACCTCGACGAGATAACTGTGCAGGTAAGATGATCGACCTCGCTTGCGTGGTTGCAGAACGACGAGAAGTCATGCTCGCCCTTGATCAACTCGGCAACACACTTCATGGAGTCAATATCAAGGGAGTACTTGACATACCATTGATATTGTCGCCCGATCGCTTGCGGCTTGAGTGAGAGGTAGTATTTGTAGAGTCGCGCTCGTGCATGGAAACGGGCCTGGAATAGCTCCGAGACTTCCTGAGCAGCGCGGACCCGAACATCAAGGGGCAGCATGCCGTTAAGAGCATTGCGAATTGCATCAGGTTCCATGGAGGAGTTGGTGAGAAAATTGGCCACCTGTCCCCGGGCATGAACACCGGAGTCGGTGCGCCCGGCCCCCTCAATCGTAACGCCCTCTTGAAGCACTTCGCACAAGACCTTGGTCACTTCATCCTGTACGGCCCGTCCGTTACGTTGACTCTGCCACCCGACAAAATCGGTTCCGTCGTATTCCAGCGTGAGCTTAATGTTCCTCATTTGGCAGGGAGAGCTTGTGAATCAAAACGTTTTCGTTACGGTAAGCATCATTCCATGTGGATTTGCCCAGCCTCCCATGACATTGGCATGAATATCCAGATCGCCACCGGCATCGGATAACGCCTTGTTGTGACTGATCGCAGCACGGACGGCATTGATGGCACTCCCGACATGGTTGATCAGGATTGCACCAACAACAAATTTCCTGTTATTGTACATATTGTCGCTGGCAATGCGCTGTTCACGGAATGTGGAACGAGAGGGATCGGTATCCCAGGCCCATTGATAGGTTGGATCGTCGTAAAGCTTGGTGACATCGTGATCCCGCAGTTTCTGCTGGTTGTATTCATCCGTGTTGAGATAATTGCCAATGTCCACAAAGAACTGGTCATTCTTCCCTGCCGGGTTGACGCCGGCATGCGCTTGCGCAAAAGCCCGCGCATCGTCCCGAATCTGGTTGCCATAGATCTCGAACGACGCATAGGTGAGCCAGAGAGCACCTTCCGCAATGAGGAAGTACTTCCCCGATTCGAACCCGCCGGCATACAACTCGCCCATACCCGGAAGTAGAAGGGAGTAAATCGCCGCAAGGCCGGTGGATTTCTTTCCGGAAGCCATGTCGTCCGGAAAGAGGGTTGGGACAATTTTGGCAGTCGAGCCCGATCCAAATAGATCCCGCTGAATCTCAAAACGTGACGTGGGTGGTTTTTCCTGTCCAAACCCGTGAACTGAAAAGAGGAGCGCGAAAATGACGACCCATTTCATTGTTGCCATTCTGAACCTCTGATTATGAACTACGCTGGTTGGTACCGTCGATTGAGAACTGGTAACAAATGCCGGGTGTGTTGGCTCCGTTTCGGGTTCTTGAGATGCAGGAATATGTCAGTCCAGTCGCCGTCAAACACAACCACTGGAACGTTGAGCTGTTCCTCCAATTGCGGTACCGTCGCATCGTCCAGAAACATTCCCTCCGCGTTCAGGATGTCCGGAGGAAGGAGGAGTAAGTCTCCACGGTCGATCCCTTTCAATGCTGAAGATATACATTTGGCGGATAGAAGTCCAGCAACAGTCACACTCTCTCCGAAGAGAAGATTGGGGGCAATCACAACCTCGACGTCCAGGCCTGTGACCCTTCTCAAACGGACTGCAACTTCTCCTTCAAGGAACACTGATGCCAGCGCACCGGTGACCATCACCAGCCGGCGTTTCTTGACAAGTCGTGCCGGGAATTTCCTTGCTTGTTTCTTAAACTCATCCAGGAAGGTCCTCACAAGACCCACGCCGTTCTCGGTCTGCGCGAAACCATCATAGTGAGCAGCCCGCGGGATATGTCGCTCCGGCAGTGATGTAGAATTCGTCTGATGCGTAAACAAATCCCCGACCAATCTCCCGCCGGCATTTCTTCGCCCAGGTTTCGACCTGAGTCAGAAGACCGATTGCATAACCATGATCCACCTTCTTCAATTCTGCCAACCCAAAGCGATGATCGGTCAATCCGACCGGAACAACCGCAAGAGAAACAATGTGTTCGTGATAGCGATAGAGATCACGCACAGTTTTTTCCAGAACTTCTCCATCATTAATCCCCGGGCAGAGCACGATTTGCGTGTGCATGTCAATGCCATTATCGTGGAGAAGTTTGATCTTTTGCAGGATGAGATCATCCTTCTTCAGCCCCATCAGGCGTCGGCGAACCTCGTAGTCAGTGACGTGAACAGAGATGTACTGTGGGGAGAGTCGTTGGTCAATGATGCGTCGCAGAATGGCGGGTCCCGCGTTCGTCATGGTGGTGTAGTTGCCGTACATGAATGACAGACGATAGTCGCCATCACGGAAATACAGTTCGCTTTCTCAGGCCCTTGGGGTTTTGATCGACGAAGCAGAAAATACAGTCATTGCCGCACGAAAGGGTCTTCATCTCCTCAAAATCAATACCGACATGGTCGTCCTCATCCTTTTCAATATCATAGATAGTGACTTCCTTGCCGCGGGAGACTTTGAGTGAGATGTCTCCATTTCCTTCGTGAAACCTGAAGTCGATTGCGTCGAGCACATGCTTCCCGTTGATCTCGAGAAGCTCATCGCCCGGTCGAATCCCGACCTCCTCGGCAATACTCCCCGGCTCAACAAGCGTGATCTTCATGCTGCGACCTTCCCGCCCGCCAGCTGTCCGATGCACCGGCCGTTCTTCACGCCCGAAATCGTAACAAGAAGAATTGTGTTCGGTGGGACCGACGATGGTACTCCAACACGGACGTAGTTTTCTGTGAAACCAAAACGCGTATCACCTTCGACATCACCTTCTGCCAGTACCGGGAGCGTTTTACCGATATGGGCATTGTAGAACTCGCGCTTCTTGCGTATGCCGATCGAGCGGAGAATTTCATTCCGTTTGAATCGTATCTTCGGTTCGACTGAACCAGTGAAGGCAACGGCCGGTGTGTTGGGCCGTTCAGAATAGGTGAAGGCGTGAATATACGAGACCGGTAATGCCTCAAGAAAGCGCCGCGTTGTTTCAAAGTGTTCGTCCGTTTCGCCGGGAAACCCCACGATGACATCAACACCGATGCCGCATTCGGGGATTGTCTGCCGGATCCGGTGAACCAGGTCAGCGTAGATCTTGCTATTGTAGCGTCGTCTCATGCGTCCAAGAATTTCGTCGCAACCACTCTGCAACGGAATGTGAAAATGATTGCACATTTTCGCTTCCGACGCCACAAACTCGATGATCTCCTGCGTGAGAAGATTGGGCTCGATGGAGCTGATACGAATTCGCTTAAGCCCATCGACGTCCACAAGTTGGCGAAGGAGATGAAGAAGGTCATTACCTGAAGATCTCCCGTAGTCCCCCACATTCACGCCGGTCAACGTAATTTCCTTGAATCCCTGAGTAACAAGGTCTCTCGCCTGCACAACACACCGGTCTATCGTTTGACTCCTGCTTGCTCCGCGGGCAAGAGGAATGGTACAAAAGCTGCAGTTGTAGTCACAGCCATCCTGGACCTTCAGGAATGCACGCGTGCGCTCACCGACTTCGGTCGTAAAGGAAGCACCAAAGTTGTCAACTGTGTTTATGTCGGAGACGAACACGTGGGGATAGAGTTTCTTCTCCAGGCCTCCGAGGTAGTCGAACATCTCGAACTTCTCCCGGGCACCAAGTACCAGGTCAACGCCATGAATCGACGCAACTTCCTCGGGCTCGAGTTGCGCATAGCATCCTGTCACGACCACGAATGGTTCCCGGGAAGTGCGGATCGCCCTGCGTACCATTTGCCGGCATTCCCGGTCAGCTCGCGCCGTGACACTGCACGTATTGATCACGCAGACGTCGGCAGGTGTCCCAAAATCGACAACTGTGAAGCCGCGATCGAGGAACTGCTTACCCACCATTGACGTCTCGGCGAAGTTGAGTTTACATCCGAGGGTATGAAATGAAACTGTCGGCATCTCCGTATACAAAAAAAGAGCTGCCCGTTCACGTCGAGCAGCTCTGGCGTTTGCCCGGTGAGGAATCAGTTTTCAGTTGGAATGGTTACGTCTCCCGACGGCGTTGCACCTGTGATGGTTGCAGTGTCTCCGAGTGTCGAGGTCGGAAGTTTGTGCTCTGCCATATAGGTCTCAACCGCCCTGGACTCCTTGTCCTTGAAGTATTCGACGACCGACAGCACGATCTTCTTTGCGTCTTTGTCGAATTCCACGACCTTCAGCGGCAGGGGATCCCCCACCTTGAACTTGTCGGCAATGTTCTTCACCTGGATCTGAGCGAGCTGTGACACCGGCACGAACCCATCAACACTGAGAGGCAGCTCGACGATGACGCCCTTCTCGATGATGCGGACGATCTTCCCCTCAACATCAGTGCCCACCCTGTAGTCTTCACCGAAGCGGTCCCAGGGATTCTCGCCCACCTGTTTGTGTCCGAGCGAAATCCGGCGTTGGTCAACGTCGACGCCAAGAATCACAACATCAAGCTCGTCGCCTTTCTTCACGACTTCGCCGGGATGACGAATCTTTTTTGTCCAGGAAAGATCGGAGATGTGTACAAGTCCGTCAACTCCCTGTTCCAATTCCACAAAGACGCCAAAGTTTGTCAGGTTGCGGACAACGCCCATGTGGCGCGAGCCGACTGGATATTTCTGCATCAGGTTCAGCCATGGATCCGGTTCAAGCTGCTTGATACCAAGGGAGAGTTTCTTGTTGTCCTTATCGAGGCTGAGAATCACAGCGTCGATCATCTGTCCCATGGACACCACCTGCGACGGATGCTTGATGTGCTGCGTCCAGCTCATCTCTGAAATGTGGATGAGTCCCTCGATTCCTTTTTCGATCTCGACGAACGCACCATAGTCTGCAAGTGAAACAACCTTGCCCGTAACCTTCGTCCCCACCGGATACTTGTCCTGAATATTATCCCACGGATGGGGTTGAAGCTGTTTGTAACCAAGAGAGATGCGCTTCTTCTCCTGATCGAAATCGAGCACGACGACATTGATGGTTTGATCGAGCTTGACAATTTCAGAGGGATGGTTGATGCGACCCCATGAGAGGTCCGTGATATGCACGAGTCCGTCCACGCCACCGAGGTCGACGAACACACCAAAATCGGTTATGGCCTTGACGGTCCCTTCCAGAATCTGACCTTTCTCCAGCTTCTCGAGGATTGCCTTTCGCTGACCGGACATCTCCTCTTCAACGAGGACCTTGTGGCTGACAACGACATTTTCTGAAGGATGATTGATTTTCACGACCCGGAAGTCCATTGTCCTTCCGATGAAGGCATCAAAATCCCGAACCGGTCGAACGTCGATTTGCGAGCCCGGAAGGAATGCGTCGATCCCATACAGGTCAACGACGATCCCCCCTTTGATACGACGGACGCAGCGCCCTTGCAGAACTTCACCTGTTTCGAATGCCTTGGTCACGCGTTCCCAGATACGCATGAAGTCTGCGCGCTTGCGCGAAAGAACAAGCTGCCCGTCTTTGTTCTCAACACTCTCAAGGAAAACTTCGATTTCCTCTCCCACTTTCAGCTCGTCGGGATTCGGGAACTCGGCCTTCGCCACCAAACCTTCCGACTTGAAACCGATGTCGACCGAAACCTCACTATCACCGATGGCAACCACCCGGCCCCTGACGATTTCACCCTCGTTGATCTTTCCGAGCGTGCCCTCGTAGAGCTTCATCATATCGCCATACTGCTTCTCGTCATATTCCTGCTCATCGAGTGTGGCGGAACGCTTGAAACCATTCTGAGGCTTCGTGACACCCTTTGTTACGCCTGATGCGGTGGAGATTGTTGCATCCTTCAGTACTGAGGTTTCTTCAGCCATTCATCCTCCGATTGTTTTACATACCGTCCCGGGCTTGCCGGGACATCCGTGCAAGGTCTGTGTGCAATGACGTCATCAAATCATCGCATACGATCACTTGCAAGGGCGTGTTGAGTTATTGATATAGTGTATTTGTGATGACTATGTGCATCCGTTTCCGGAATGCTCACTTCCTTATAACTACACCGTTACAGTTTGAACGACGATTTCGGCGGCCAGTTTCACACGCTCCATCAACCATTGAGGGGTCGACGTTGCACCACTGATTCCCACCGTTTCCTTTCCTTCAAACCATTCACGCTTCAATTCAGACTCATCTTCAACGAAATACGTACTGGGATTAGCCTCACGACAAATCTCAAACAGCACTTTTCCGTTGGAGGAGTTCCTCCCTGCGACAAAAATAACGATATCGTTCTGCGATGCAAACTCCCGAAGTTTCTTGTCACGCCCGGAAACCTGTCCGCAGATCGTGTCCTTGGCGTGAAAGTCAATGGCCGATTCTTCGAACGTACCGACTTCAAGATCCTTGATTTTCTCTCTCAGGACGCCTGCAATCTCGTAGAACGTTCCCTTGTCCATTGTTGTCTGGGAAAAGAGCACT
The DNA here is from genome assembly GCA_963734955.1 of uncultured Bacteroidota bacterium. Taxonomy (GTDB): domain Bacteria; phylum Bacteroidota; class Ignavibacteria; order UBA10030; family UBA6906; genus UBA11986. The sequence continues at coordinate 461,764 of CAVTJO010000006.1, read as the reverse complement.
GTCTTCCGCCTGGGATCAACCTTCGATGTCTCCTCCACGGACTTGATCACGACCGCCTCTCCGTTCGTCACACCGACGAGTCCAACCACCTCGGCATGATCCTTCTTCCCGAAGATGACAATCTGATATCCCTTGTCATAGAACTTGCGGATACGCTCCTGGACTTTTGTCACTACGGGACATGTTGCATCCACAAGCGTGATTCTGTGTTTGCGCGCCAGCTCATACGTCGCAGGTGGTTCACCATGGGCGCGGATGAGCACCTTCTGACCTTCGAGTCGCTCAAAGTCATCGTGGCTGATCGTCTCAAGGCCCTTGTTCGCAAGCCGGTCAATCTCCATCGGGTTGTGAATAATCGGGCCAAGGGAATACATGGTCGGGGTCTCCTTGAGCTCCTCCTCGGCAATGTCAATAGTCCGGACAACACCCCAACAAAATCCGGAGTGCTGATCGATGGTAACCTTCATTCTTTATTCATCCTGTCCAGAATCTCTTTTGCTTTCTCCACCACGAACCCCACCTGCTGCAGAATACTCAGCTTCGAAGTGTCGATCTCAATCGCATCATCCGCCCGTCTCAACGGGCTTTCTTCCCGCGTTGAATCGAGTTTGTCGCGTTCCTCAATTTCGTCCATCAATTTCGGCCGGCTGATGCTGATCCCTTTTCCCGCCAATTCCTTCTCGCGTCGTTCAGCACGAGCTTCAAGCGATGCGACAAGAAAGATCTTGAGGTCAGCATCCGGGAAAACCACCGTTCCGATGTCCCTCCCTTCCAGCACAACCCCCTGACTCAGACCCATTGCCCGTTGCTGTTTCACCATGGCCTGGCGTACATGACGAATCCTGCTGACGGCGCTGACAGCACGAGTCACATCAGGATCCCTGATACGGTCCGTAACGTCTTTGGCATCCAGGAGAACGCGTAACGAGGAGTCCCTTCGCTTCAATTCCACCGTGGTCGAGTCAATCAGGTTGGAGACCGCCTCAACGTCATGCGGGCTCAGACCACGTTCAAGCACCTTTAACGTTACCGCCCGGTACATTGCGCCGGTGTCGATGTGCAAGAGGCCCAACCGATCCGCAACGAATCGCGCCGTCGTCGACTTTCCCGAGCCAGCGGGCCCGTCTATCGCGATTACCAGGTTCCTCTTGCTCAAACACACACTGAACGTCTTGAGGCAATTAATATACGCAATTCAGTTTACTACCGCAAACGGCTTCACATCCTGATAGCGTTTGGCAGCGTTTTTCTTTGAGAAGACACATGTTTTTCTTTATATTCCTGCGCTGTTCACGGAGAACCTGTGCGAAAACTCTCTCATGGCGAAATATTATCGAAGCGGCTGACTCTGGAAGCGATTCCAAAAGCCAAGAGGTTACCCATCTACGGGCTTCTGGACAATATTCGGAGCCTTTATAATGTCGGGTCAATGTTCAGAACATCGGACGGGGCTCTCATACAAAAGCTGTATCTTTGCGGATACACGCCTCATCCGCCAAGGAAAGAAATTGACAAGACAGCTCTTGGTTCAACCAAGAGCGTGCCCTGGGAGTATCATGCCGATCCCCTTGATGCGATCAGGGCCGCAAAATCCGAGGGAGCAAAGGTGTGCGTGCTGGAACAGACCACAGGGAGCGTCCCCTACACCTCCATCCGGAAACAGGATTTTCCGATTTGTCTCGTCATCGGCAATGAAATCACGGGAGTGTCTCCACAGATTATTGATACAGCAGACGTTGCCATCGACATCCCCATGTATGGTACCAAACAGTCATTAAATGCCGCAGTCGCTTACGGCATCGCGCTGTTCGACCTTGTGAGAATCTGGAATGCACGGTAGTCTATTTGAACACGTTATAGGCGAGAGTGAAGTAGTCACTCTTTTCCATTGTGTGGATGCGTATGACCCCCGCACGAACAAGGGACGTGAGTATCCGTGAAGCGCGCTGCTCCGAGATGTTCACCAGGTGACTGAATTCCTTGGTGGTGATCCGCTCGTTGACGTTGAGATATCCAAAGAGACGTTTTTCGTTCTCCCCGACCTCGATCTGCATTGGAGGCGCATCAACCCGTTCATCCCGGAGAATCCGTACCACTTCCTTGCTTGCCATCACTGTCTTGTCGTTCACGCGGATAAACACCTTCGTTTCCTCCTCCTCATGCTCCGAACCATTCCCGTTGCCGGAGCCGATAAACATGTGCGGTTTGGTATCGCTCTCAGGCACATACGCCACGATCACGTCATCTCCATCAAACGCCACGATATCGATCAACGGCTCGATCTCCGGAGAGCAGCAGAATAACCCCGCGTGCCTGATCATCTCCACTTCGCTCTTCTCGCTTTCCACTCCAACAATCGAGCCGTCGTCGTCAACTCCGAAGAGGATGTGCCCGCCTTTGGTGTTGGCAAATGCTATGAGGGCCCGGGCAATCTTTTCGGGCGTGGACACCTTTCGCTTGAACTCTATCTCAAACCCTTCGCCTTGCTCAATCAATCGTTTGACGTCCTTATAGTCCATGGTTTGCTTCCTCTTCAATGTCAGTAGAATCTTCCTGCCCGGTCGGCGTGTCGGTTGAAGGGTGTTGATCGATGGTATCGCTTGACGGATTCTCCTCATTCTGTGGCTGATCAGTCGAATATCGTGCCTCCATCCGCCGCAGAACGATGCCCTTTCGTCGCATCACGTAGCGGCTGTTGTCATTGGGTCGGTGCCGTAACGGGCTTGGAATAATGGCTGCAAGTCGCGTGGCCTCATCAAGCGTCAAAGCGCTTGCAGGCTTTCCAAAGTAGGTTTGCGCTGCCGCTTCGGCGCCATAGACACCTCGGCCCCATTCAATAACATTGAGATAAATCTCGAGTATTCTGCTCTTGGTCAACTGGTGTTCCAACAGCAGCGTGATAATGAGCTCTTTCAGTTTCCTGATTGGATCCTTCGAGGTAGACAGGAACAGGTTCTTGGCAAGCTGCTGCGTAATCGTGCTCGCACCCCGCGCTGCCCGACCCTCATCGATATTTTTCTCAATTGATTCCCGTACCTCGAACCAATCCACTCCACCGTGGGAGTAGAAAGTTCCGTCCTCCGCAACAATAACGGCTTCAATCAGATTCTTCGAAATGTGTGAAAGGGGAACCCATCGCTGCACAACCCTGAGTTTCTTCCCGTCCTGTTCAGCTTCCCGCACCCGTTGCAGCATGAGTGCCGTCTCCGAGGGGTTTTGCGTTCCCAGGTTTGCTATGCTCAGATATGGAATGGTGAGAAGTTCATAGAGGAGGAACAACCCGACAACGATGGCAAGCGTCTTCATAGGATGTTGACCCATCCACTCAAAACGACGCTGCACACCATTCATGGCAGTACCAATGATTTCAACACTATACTCTCTTCAACCCGATCAACCGTTACCGGCAGCAGGTGTTCCGTGATGATCGAGATACTCCTGGAGCAGGAGACGCGCAGCCATCTCGTCCACCCTTCTTTTCTCCCGCCGTTTCTTTCTCTTCATCCCTGTTTCGACGAAAACGCGATGCGCATTCACGGATGAGTAGCTTTCGTCCCAGGTCTCAATAGGAAGCTCAACGGCGATTTTCAAGCGGCCGATGAATTCCTCGACTTCCATCGCCTTGGCTCCCTTCCCCCCATCAGCGCTATACGGCATCCCGACCACCACATGGACAACTTCATGCTGATGGATCACTCCCGACAACTTCTCGATCAAGGTATTGTCATTGTCCAGCGTCGTAACGCCCTGTGCGATTACACGCATGGGATCGCTGACTGCCACACCAACGCGCCTTGTGCCATAGTCGACGGAAAGAATTCGGCCGGGTAAGGCTTTCATCGGTGGTTACTCTTCAAGGCGTTCCGTACTCCTCACACCCTTGATTTTCCTGATACGCTCGAGAATACGGGAAAGGTGTTCGGTATCTTTCACGTACAGGATGAATGTTCCCTGAAACATTGAATGCTCGGAGTCGAGATTAACGCTCCGGATATTGGTGTTCAGATACGTGGAAATTGCATGCGTGATATCGCTGAGCATGCCGGGCCGATCATCTCCCGAGATTCTCACGGCGGCGACAAACATATGCCCATTCTCCAGCGGCCAACCAACCTCGACGAACCTCTTCACATCCATCCCCATCATGAGCTTGATGTTCCGACAGGAGCGACGGTGGATCTTGATTCCCTCACCCGTCGTCACAAATCCTACAACATCATCGCCCGGAATGGGGTTACAGCATTTGGCATAGTTATGCATGTAATTTTCCTGTTTCCCTTCGAGGACAATCCCGCCGGCTATGCCACGTGCCGAGGAGACAAACTTGTCGAAGAGCCCTTCGATCCTTCCTTCCTCTGTGACGACCGCAGCAGGATGCTTCTGCTCATCCTGGATCATCTTGACGATCTCATCGGCGTTGATTTTTTCCTGACGGATACCAAGGTAGAACATTCCGACATTCTCAAGTCGTTTCTCCGCAAGGAACTTGTTGAGGTCATCCTCACTAATGCTCAACTTTGCCTTCTTCACCTTCTTCTCCCACAACTCCCGTCCTTCTTCAATCGCCTTGCGCTGCTCATCTCTCATCCAACGACGGATATGCGATTTCGCCTTGTGTGTAACGCATGATTTCTCCCAGTCGGGATTCGGGGTCTGGCTCTTCGATGTAATGATCTCCACCTGGTCGCCGCTGCGCAGTTGGGTGTCGAGGGGAACAATTCGTCCGCCGACTTTCGCCGCAATGCAGTGATCACCAACCTTCGAGTGGATTTCGTAGGCGAAATCAATCGGGGTTGCGCCATTCGGGAGGATCTTCAACTCGCCCTTCGGCGTGAAGACATAGATTTCCTCCTGGTACAGGTTGAGCTTGAAACTCTCCATCAACTGCTGCGTTGGCACCTGACCCTCGGCGGCACTCTCGAAAATTTCCCTCACCCACGTAACCCAGTTGGAGAGCTCTTCGTCAATTGCCGTGTTTTCCTTGTACATCCAGTGTGCCGCAACACCACGCTCGGCAACCTCGTGCATCCCGCGCGTGCGGATCTGAACCTCCACCATCTTGCCTTCGGGACCAAACACGGTCGTGTGAATCGATTGATACCCGTTCTTCTTGGGGACCGAAATATAGTTCTTGAATCTTTCGGGATTGGGGGTATAGATGTCGGAGGCAATCCCGTAGACCGTGAAGCAATCGTTGCTGTTGTCCGTGTCGAGAATGATGCGGACGGCGAAGAGATCATAGATCTCTTCCAGGGATTTGTTGCGTTTCAGCATCTTGTTGTAGATGCTGAAGAGATGCTTCGGGCGTCCGCTGATTTCAAACTTGAAACCCGCCTCCTTCAAGCGCTTCTCGATCGGCTCCGCAAATTTCTTCACGTAGTGTTCGCGCTCCCGCCTCCGTGACTTGATATCATGAACAAGCATGTCATAGGCCTCCCGGTTCAGATACTTGAACGAGAGATCCTCCAGCTCCCATTTGATATTGGCGAGACCGAAGCGATGGGCAAACGGAGCATAGATGTCAAGCGTTTCTTTTGCCAGGCGTTTCTGTTTGTCGGGGGGAAGATACTCCAGCGTGCGCATGTTATGAAGACGGTCGGCGAATTTCACCAGCATCACTCTGACGTCGTCGACCATGGAGAGCAACATTTTGCGGTAGCTTTCCGCCTGAGTCACTTCGTGACTTTTGAAGATATCGGAGATCTTCGTGGCACCGTCGACGATTTCAGCGATCGTATCGCCGAACTCTGCACGGATGTCATTGATTTCATAATCAGTATCTTCAGCCACATCGTGGAGGAGGGCCGCGGCAACAGACACATCATCGAGGGGAATTTCCTTGGCTACGATCTTTGCGACTTCGTAAGGATGGTCGAAGAACGGTTCTCCGGAGGCGCGGATGTCGTGGCGGTGAGCGTTGAATCCAAACTCGAACGCACGACGGATAAGGTTGTCATCCACCTTCCGGAGGTTCTTCTGACAGATGAGCAACAGATCGTCTAACTTCTTCTTAAACTTGGGGTTTGTCATGATTGCCTTGACGCCTTACCTCCCATGTTCTGTCCGGGGGAAGCAAGTTCGCTCTTCAAAAATATAGGTGCTTTGGCAGGGAATGTCAAGAACACTGCAGGCGAGTGAACTACAACGATGAAGAGGGAACCTCATTCCGTTCCGAAAATCCTATCACCAGCATCGCCGAGGCCGGGAAGAATATAGCCTTGCTTGTTCAACTGCCGGTCAAGGACGGTGGAGAAGATGCGAACGTCAGGATGAGCAGCTGTGATTCTTCTGACGCCTTCGGGAGCAGCAAGAAGACTGACGAAACGGATTCTCTTCGCTCCCTTCTGCTTGAGGAATGAGATTGCCGCCGTCCCGCTGCCACCGGTGGCGAGCATCGGGTCCAGCAGCATAACGAGCCCTTTGTTGAGGACACGGGGAAACTTTGAGTAGTAATCGACAGGCTCCAGAGTCTTCTCGTTGCGATAAATGCCAACGTGACCAACTCGGGCCTCGGGGAGAAAATCAAGGAACCCTTCAATCAATCCAAGTCCTGCGCGCAGTACGGGCACAATCACGATCTCCTCGGCAAGTGTATAGCCGGTGGTTTTCTCCAATGGAGTGCGGACAGTACCTCGTTTCAGTCCGAGGTCACGTGTTACTTCAAACGCCATCACCGACGAAATCCGTCTGAGTGTTGTCCGAAAAAGGTGGTTGTTGGTTCTTTGATCCCTCAGGATCGAGAGATCCCGCTTGATGAGAGGATGATCGATGATGGTGAGGTTCTTCATGTCTCTTCCTGGAATGGATTTATGGGTCGCGACCGCAAACCGCTAGCGCAACTTCTTCGCCATGGCGTTCGCTGCCACAAGTATCGGATCCCACAGCGGCGAGAATGGTGGCGTGTAGATCAAATCCCATTGCCGAATCTCATCGATGGTGATCCGATGTTGGATGGCAACCGCAAGGGCGTTAGCCCTGAGGACCTCTCCCGATTCTCCGTACAAATTCGCCCCGAGCAATCGCCTCGTTCGCTTATCGGCAATCATGTGGATGGTCGTCTTGGTACTTCCCGGCATAATCGCCACCTTGTTCCATCCTGTGACTGTTTCCGTCGCGATGTCGTATCCGGCATCCTTCGCCTCTTCCGAGCCGATCCCCACCTGGACCACTTCAAGATCAAACACCTTCACTCCGATTGCTCGAATGGCTCCGCGGAAAGTCGCTTTACCGCCTGCAGCATTTTCTCCAGCAGTCCAACCCGCTTTGCTGGCAATGGTAGCGAGGGGAATGTACATGGATTTGTTGTTGACCAGGTTCTTCACCTCACAACAATCGCCCGCGGCATAGACGTTGTCAAGATTCGTTTGCTGCCTCTGATCGGTGAGGATGCCGTTCATTGTCCCGACGTGCACTCCCGCAGCCTTTGCAATCTCTGAGTTCGGCAATACTCCGAGCGCAAGGATGACAAGATCGGTTTCAAAGGATCCGGTCGACGTCACGACATGTGTCACTCTTTGCTGCTTGTCAACAACAAAACCTTCCGTCATAGCTTGTGAAACAAAATTCACTCCGTGCTGTTCGAGCTGGTGTCGGACGATCTCACGTGTTTCCCGTTCAAGACCGACCATCGGAAGGCTGTGTTTGTGCAGCAGCGTCACGTCGAGATTGCGCCGTCTGAGGGCATCGGCCATTTCCATTCCGATATAACCGCCGCCGATAATGACAGCATGCCGCGGTTTCTCCTCGTCAATGAACTTCCTGATACGCAGCCCTTCATCCAGAGACTTGACGTGAAAAACGTTGCGTGAATCCTCACCGGGAATTCCCAGTGTCCTTGGTCGTGATCCTGTGGCAATGATGAGGCGATCATACTTCTCCGCAACTGTTGTTCCCGACCGCAAGTCACGGACGACAATTGTCCGCTTCGTCGGCTGAATCTCCTCGACCCTGTGTAACGTAAACGCCGTGACGCCCTTTTTCTCTTTCAACCTCGCAGGGGTATATGAGACGAGGCCCTCTTCTTTCACCTCCCCGCCGATGTAGTACGGAATCTCACATATCCCGTATGAGATGTGTTCCCCCTGCTCGAAAAGAACCACTTCGACATCGGGGCTTGTGCGAACCGCCTTGCTCGCAGCACTCGGTCCCGCAGCCAGACCGCCTATGACAAGAATACGCTTTGCCATCCGAAGTCAGTTCTTTTTTTTGAACGACAGCACAACCGGAACACCGCTGAATACGAAATGTTCCCGGATCTTGTTTTCCAGATATCTCCGGTAGTTATCATCAATCAGGGTGGGCTCGTTGCAGAAGAATGCAAACACCGGTGGTTTTGAATTTACCTGGGTGACGTAGTTGACCTTGATTTCCTTCCCGGATCTGCTGCGTGGAGGAAAGAGTTCGATATCCGTTCGGAGGCGATCGTTCAGCTCGCTGGTGGCAATGCGTTTGTTTTGCTCGGCATCCACCATCTTTGCCAGCTCGATTACTTTATAGATTCTCTGCTTGACAAGTGCAGAAATAAAGATGATTGGAATGAAATCATAAATGCGCAATTTCTCCTTGAGAGCTTTCTCAAGTGTCTTGGCGGTCGTGTCATCCTTTTCGATCACATCCCATTTGTTCACTGCTATGACCACCGCCCGTTTGCGTTCAACCGCTGTCTCGATGATCCTCAAGTCCTGATGCTCCAGCCCCTGTTGGGCGTCAATCATCACCACGGCGACGTCGCACCGCTCAATGCTCTTGAGAGTTCGTACAGTACTAAAGAACTCCACACTCTCCTTGATCTTGCTTTTTCGCCGCAGTCCGGCAGTGTCAACGAGGACAATCTCCTCGCCGAAATATTTCAGGACTGCATCAATCGGATCGCGAGTGGTTCCTGGAACAGGTGTCACAATATTGCGTTCCTGTTGGAGGAGTGCATTGACGAGGGAGGATTTACCAACGTTGGGTTTGCCGATAATTGCAATCTTCAGGCGACGGTCTGAATCATCCATCTCGCCTTCCTGAAAATCCGCGGTGATGATGTCCAGGAGGTCGCCGGTCTTACGCCCGAGGAGGGCCGATGTTGGAATGGGTTCACCGAGCCCCAGCCTGTAAAATTCCCCAAGTGCAGGCTCGCGTTTTTCGCTATCAATCTTATTGACGATAAGGACGACCTTTTTCTGCGCTTTTCTCAGAATGCCAGCTATTTCGATGTCTGCCGGCATAGGGCCTGTCTCTCCATCAACAACAAACAGACGACATCTGCTTCATCGATGGCGACCTCAGCCTGCTCGCGAATTGCAGCTTCGATGACATTTTCCGACGCCGGGACGTACCCACCGGTATCGACAAGAGAGAACGTTCTGCCGGCCCAATCCGCATCGGCGTAATGGCGATCCCTCGTAACGCCCGGATCATCGTGCACAATCGCATTGCGTTGCCCGATAATCCGATTGAACAATGTCGACTTGCCGACGTTGGGACGGCCGACGATTGCTACCAAGGACCGTGACATGGAAAAAGACCGCCTGGAGTGAGAGGAAAGACCTGTTCAAGGTAAGAAGAAGAGGCACGACATTCAAGAACAGCAGCCAGACTATGGCGCCGTGTTCCGCGTCGCGTACGTATAGACCGTGGAGAGCGCCTGGTTCAATCGCTCAAACCCACCCGACTTTGAAATGTACGCTACGGCGCCAATCTCCTTCGCGTAATTCACATCTTCTTCGCGCTCGGATGAACTCACCACAACGACCGGGATATCCTTTAATGCACTATCGGCCTTCATGATCTTGAGAACTTCCCTTCCATTGATCCGGGGAATATTGAGGTCAAGAAGAACGAGATTGGGACGGGGATGAAGCTGGGGATCGGAGAACTTGTTCCGCTGGTACAGGAAATCCATCGCTTCCTGGCCATCGCGTACAACATGCACCTGGCCGGGAACATTGTTTCGCTTCAGAATGTACTTCGTCAGGCGGAGATGCTCATAATTGTCTTCCACTAACAGTATGTTGATGTTGACACTCACGGCTGAGAATCTACAAGAAATTCTTTGAGAAACAAGAACAAAAGGCACACCATCATCTCACGGAATGACATTGCACACGGTTGGTAGCGAGATGAGTCTTGCTACTCTTCGAAACACTGCGTACTTTGAACAAGCCAAGTTTCACCACACTCGAGGAGCAATCATGATGGTGTCCAGAGAAGTAATGCAGAGCGTCTTCATTCTCCTGATCGGAGCGTTTGTCTTCATTGTGACCGCAGTGCCAAACCCAAAGACATATACACCATCGCAGGAAGCAGAAGCGTTGGATAACGATTGGTTCATGCTACAGCGTGTGTATCCTCACGATGATATCAGCCCGGCATTGTATGAATCAGCAAGAGCGCAATTCAGAGCGATGGCTCGAGACAATCCGGCGATAGTCCTGCCGACGTGGACCAGTGTCGGACCTTCGAATGTAGGTGGACGTGTTACCTCGATTGCGCTCGATCCAACGAACTCCTCGGTGATCTATATGGGAGCGGCTTCCGGAGGAGGATGGAAATCGACAGATAACGGTGGAACATGGACAAATATGTTCAGCCAGTCATTTACCATAGGATCCATCACCCTTGACCCAACCAACTCTCAAGTTGTTTACGTCGGAACCGGAGAAGCGAATCCGGGAGGAGTCGCAATCTACCCGGGGAATGGACTCTGGCGTTCGACTGACGCCGGACAAACGTGGACCAACCTTGGCCTCACTGCGACCGGACAGATTGGACGAATCGCCATCCACCCGTCGGCACCGAGCAGAATTTTTGCCGCAGCACTCGGGCGGTATCGAAGCAGAACTCAGGAACGCGGAGTGTACAGATCAACCGACAGCGGTACCTCATGGCAACGCATCCTGTTCGTTGACGATACAACGGGCGCCTGCGATGTGATGATTGACCCTTCAAATCCCAATCGCGTCCTCGCAGGGATGTGGACGCGTTACAGACCATTGACCTACAGCGTCATAAGCAGTGCGGTTTCGGGTCTTTTCCTTTCAACTGATGCCGGCGATACATGGTCTCAGGTTACCAACGGGTTTCCGAACAACAATCCGAGCATCGGACGAATGTGCCTCGCCGTTGCACCGTCACAGCCGAACATCATGTTCGCGATTGTCTCAAACGGAACAGGCGTTATGGGCGTCTACAGATCAACAACAAGCGGCGATTCCTGGGCAACCGTCTCGACCAGCACATTCAACAACGAAGGACAATCGTGGTACAACTTGATTATCGACATCCATCCCGCCAATCCTGATTTTCTCCTGCTCGGGTTGACGAGGTTCTATCAGTCTACCAATGGCGGCTCGACCTGGACGAGCATTAACGGAATGCACGTTGACCACCACGCGATAGCATTTGACGCTGGAAATCCCGCAAGGGTCGTCGTGGGCAACGACGGGGGTGTCTTCACTTCGACGACAACGGGATCTTCGTGGACAAAATCACTCAACCTCCCGATCTCTCAGTTCTATGCAGGCACCGTCGACTTCCAGAATCCACAGCGAATCCTTGGAGGGCTGCAGGATAACGGGACCCCACGCACACTCACAGGGTCGACGAACGACTGGCAGTCAATCTATGGCGGCGATGGGTTTTACGCACTTGTTGATCCCACAAACTCGAATCGCGTCTATGCCGAGTCTCAGAATGGCGGATTGGGATATTCCGTCAATGGCGGAACATCCTTCTCAAATGGGACCTCCGGCATCAGTTCGACTGATAGAAAGAACTGGTGCACCCCCATCGCATTGGACTTCAACTCACCGTTGACCCTCTACACCGGAACACAGCGCATGTACCGAACGACCAACGGCATGCAGAGCTGGACTGCAATCAGCGACGACCTGACACGCGGCGCGAACGGGAGAATCGGCACAATAACAACGATTGATGTAGCAAACTCAGACTCCAACGTCGTCTACGTCGGCACGGATGACGGGAAGGTGTCGGTCACAACAGACAGAGGCACAACATGGAATGACGTTACAGGCTCCCTGCCGGTTCATTGGGTAACCCGGGTCACGGTCGACCCTGACTCCGCAAACGTCGCGTACGTTACACTCTCGGGATACCTGGAGGATCTCTCCGATGCACACATCTACAAGACCACGAACTACGGCCAATCCTGGATCAACATCGGCGGCAACCTTCCCAATATTCCTTTGAACGATGTCATCGTCGATCCGGTGTATCGCCCAAACCTGTATGTCGCCACAGACGCAGGCGTTGTGTACAGTACCAACATGGGGGCAACATGGATCGTCCTCGGAACCGGGATGCCGGAGGCCCCCGTTCATGACTTGACACTTCACTCCCCCACCCGCAGGTTGTTCGCGTTTTCCCATGGTCGCTCGTCCTGGGCGGTCGACCTCACCGGACTTACGTCGGTGCGACTGACGTCCGGCACGGTGGCACAAGGATTCACACTCGAGCAGAATTTCCCCAATCCTTTCAACCCTACAACGGTCATCAAGTTCGTTGTGCCTGAAGCTCAGTCCGGGACAAAGACCACCTTACAAATCTTCGACGTGCGCGGAAGTCAGGTCGCCACCCTTATAGAGGGTGTGTTGAAGGGAGGAACGTACGAAACGACCTTCGATGCGCGACGACTCGCCAGCGGAGTGTATTTGTATACACTATCAGCGGGAGGGTCCAGCCAGACTCGCAGGATGTTACTCCTGAAATAGCGGAGATGTGGACATGTCGTCCAGGACTTCCGGGAAACACAAATGGTAATCAAGATCCACCCTGTCACTCCTGACCCGCGTCTGATCACGAAGGCAGTGGGGATCCTCCGCGCAGGCGGAATTGTGATCTATCCGACCGATACGGTGTACGGAATCGGTTGCAGCATCGAAGACAAGAGTGCAATCGAGCGGATCTACCTGATCAAACGGCAGCGGAAGGACAAACCGTATAGCTTCGTGTGTTCAGACCTGACCCATATTAGCGAGTACGCACACGTCGGCAACGCAGCGTTCAAGGTCATGAAGCATCTCATTCCCGGGCCGTACACATTTGTGTTGCCTGCGGCGAAAATGAAACAATTGCCGAGAATTCTGGTATCGAAGCGAAAGACCGTGGGGATCAGAGTGCCGGACAGTCCAATAACTCTCGCGTTGGTCAAAGAGCTCGGGCATCCAATTCTGAGCACGAGCGTCTCGTTCGAAGACGGAAGCCTGATGAACGATCCCGACGCCATTGGTCAGAAGTTTAACAATCAGGTTGATGCAATCATCGATGCCGGGGCGCTGGTCTCAGAACCCTCATCAGTCATTGATCTTACCGGTGAGACACCTCGTGTGGTGCGTGCGGGAGCAGGGGATGTATCGATGTTCTGAGCGAAGATCAAGTCCCAATGCCAGGAGCACAAACGGACGAGACGAAGAGAGGGCCTCCCTTCGTCTCGGTCGCGAAAAGAAACGCGAGGAAAGCCCTGCCCTAACGACGATACGCCTGACTGTACCAATTGGGAATGGGTGGGAGGTCATCCCTGGTCACATAGAAATCAAACGCAGTGTTACCAGTGAAATAACCTCCTGCATACCTGGCAATGGATTGGAATTCCGGTACGGCTCCGATTGTGTGATTTCCACTGTATGGATCAGTCCCTGGCCCCTGATACGTGTAGTTGCCATACCGTACAACATCCATCACGTTTCCATTCTGATCCTTCAGCAACAATTGATCGGTGGTCTGTAGTTGAGCCCCATAGATGGTTTGATAAGTTGCGACAATCACGCTATCTGCATTGACATACTGGACAATGACGGCGGAGTCAAGAGTGGCGTAGAGCGGTCTCTCGAAACGCGAAGAAGAGGGACCTGGACCCCATTGTGTATGATCAAGCAGACGTTGTTCATTCGTTACGATTGTGTAGAGTCCATTGGGTGGTATTAAAACCGTATCCTGAATTCCAATTGACTCAAAGGAAACTCCCTTGGCGAACGGGACATCAAAAGTCCCAAACTCTGGCTGGAAGCTGGTCTGTGAAACGAAAAGCCTGAACTGGAACAATGAATCGACGATGACAACCGTTCTCGTTCGTTGCTTGAACGTACTGAACGAAAGGGTCCAGTTTCCGATATCCACGGTATCTCTCGTGGGGTTCAAGAACTCGATCCAACTATACGGCGTCTGGCTCGTTGATGGTAGTGTAAACACTTCATTGATAACCATGTGCGGGGCAGGTCTCAAGTCGGGAGGTGTCGGTGATTCGGATGTAATTTCGCAACCCGTCAGGAGGACGGACAACATCGTCGCAAAAACTGAGAAATTTCTCGCGAGCTTGAGCATACTCAAAATCCTATTTCAGTTGAGAACATGTGAGTGCCTGGCAAATATTTGTAGTTCGTGTAGGCATAGTCAAGCGAACCATGGATGCCAAGACTTTCGAGGCTGAGGCCGATGCCACCACTCCAGTTTTCCGTGTCATAGTTGAACCGGTACCCGGTTCTGAGAGAGACGATCTTCTGAAATGTGTACTCCACACCGGCATTGTATTGCTCATTGGCATCGTTGGGACGAGCAATTTGCAGGGCAATGTAGACCAAATGATTCTCTTCTTCATATGCAGTTATGCGGGCACCAAAGCGCAATGCAGAAGGAATCGAGTATTGTTCGTTGATATACTTGAGGTCCTTCCCAAGGTTATTGATCGATATTCCAAGACGGGTTCGGAGTGCGGGGATATCATAGAGGGAACCGATATCAAACGCTATTGAGCTTGCCTTGATTTCAGAGTTGTAGAGATATGACTTGATGTACTTGGCACTCAACCCCAATCCGAAGTCTTCGCTGATCTGGCGCGCATACGTTAACGTATACGCAAAATCACTCGCCTTGAACAACTCTCCGGTGCCTTCAGGAAACTGCGGAGTGGTTACCGCCATGTCGTCAGTGGTCAAGAACATGACCCCTGCACCCACAGTACCCCATTCCTGGAGATTTACCGCGACGCCAAAAAAGGAATGAGTAATATCTGCGATCCATTTGTTGTACGTCCCGCCAAACGCAGCGGTGGAAACACTGAGAATTCCAGCCGGGTTGTACGCGATAGAAGACGCTCCCTCCGCCAACGCCACCTGGGCATTGCCTATCGCCGTAACGCGCGCGTTAACAGGCAATTTGAGGAACTCACCAGACACGGTACCAGACCTGTTACCAGCGCGTGTCCCACACACTGCAAAGATCATGCAAAGGATCGTTGCAATTGAAGCTCTTGTAAATGATTGTTTCATCGTAATACTCTCTTTGTGCTGGTGACTTGTTGCCGATGACTACCGTATGATAACAAACTTGCCTGTTTGGGTTCCCAAGTCGGATTCAACGGTGAAGATGTAAATTCCACTGGCAAGCGCACGGTTGCTCTCACTCACGAGGGGCACGTTTTCATCACCAAAGGGGAACGTCGTTCCCACGTTACCGTCATGTTCAACAGTGCGAACCAAATCGCCGGCGAGCGAGAAAATCCGGATTGTACATCGCACTGGAAGATTGATGAACTTGATGACGCGCCTGTTCTCGTTCCAGGCGCCTGTCTTTCCCTCATACCCTGCGCTCTCCTTGGTGTAGTCCTGATCGGTGCGATAAGGGTTGGGAACAACGCTGACCTTTCCAAGCTGCTGCGAGGTCGCAAATGGGAGCTGCTTGTCCTTTCCAATTGGCGTTGCATTAACCTGTTTGGAAGATTCAAGCGGCTCGACGGGAACAAGAGTGATTGTGCTGTCGGGGTTTCTCCGCTCGGTGAGGTTGGGAATCGATTTCGAGGTAACAGCATAGACATACGTGTGCCCCCGCACCAAATTGGAATCGACGTATGAGTACTCCAGGCCCGTGTCGTACTCAAAACTCAGACTGTCGGGATAGCCGGGCGGTACCTTCACATCGACCTGCTTCAGAAGCGTGAAGCTTGCGTCCGGATAGTCTGGGTCTTCACTTCGCCAAATGCGATATGCCTCAAAGTTCCGCCCACCGCGAGTGGAATCATAACCGGCAGGAGGATTTGTGCGCCTGAGCGGGTCGCGTTGCGCAACCTTGCTCGTGCTGTCCCAATTCTGTTCGGGGTCTGGCCTTCCATAGATCCGTGGGTCTCTCCCGGGTCCTCCGACGTCGTCTCCTGGCCTCCACTTCCAGTCGAGGGTCACCTTGCGGAAGCCGACTTCAGCGCGCAGAGGAGGAGAAGGTGGAGTAGCCGGCAACCGTATCCCCTGATTCAGGTAGATGTCAAGAGCCCTCTGGGCGTTTATTTGCATCACGATACGCGGGTCCTTGGTCCTTGATTGTCCGGAAACAATTGCCACCGCAATCTTGAGAGTGTCAGGAAAAGGATCCGAAATTGGCCTGATACTGAAACCCCCTGTGTTGTTTGTTCCGAAGGAAAAAAGGAACCTTGTGTCGGAAAGCGAAGGAAATTCGTCGGCCCTTACCACGCCCGAGGCCATCATATCGTACTTCGCCTGGTCAGTAATCGGGCTTGAGGCAAGCGGATACCACTGGAACGTATATCTGAGTCCTGTTAGATCTCGTCCGTTCGCCCACAACAGAGTCACACCGACTGGCGTTGAACCCCTGTCTATGGGATTGTGGATATATGCGGTTTTTGCGTCAGGATAGTAACCTGTAAAGTTGTTTAACTGATAGCTGGGCACATTGATCGGACCTACATCAGCATCGACAAAGAATCCGATGAACACGCTATCAAGTGACCTTGTGCCAGTATTGACGATCTGGTATTCATTGATGATGATCGCCTCGGCGTACGGATCGGACCACGCATACGATTTCTGAATGATCTTCACATGCATCGGAACGTGGTTGAACGCGGAGAACCTGTCATCTGTGTAGGTGCAATAGAGGTCATTGTCCGAAATCGGCTTGAATGGAAAAGTGGACCCCCAATATCCATCCCAGCCCGGTGGCTTCAAGTCCCCTTTCTTTGCTACCCAGAATGAATCTGCCAGATCCGGTCCCGGGTTGAACTCAAAGAGCGAGTTTATACCACCACCATAACCTTCGTATCCTGTCGACACACGCTTTACTCTCGTCCCGGTCGCCGTATCAAGAACCTGGGCGGCAACCCAGATACCTCCTCCAAAGATGTGCTCGATTTGGCTGCCGACCGGGTACTCAAGACCTATTGAATCAGGAGGCTGAGTTGTACCTCCGCGCGGCGGGTAGATTACATGACCAAACGCACCGCTGTTATCCATTTCCAGTCTCATCCCGTAGCCCTGCTTCACGCGCACGATATGAGGAGCATCGGTTGTACCTTCGACCACCGTTCCTTGTCCTCCTCCTGCCGCGGGACTTTGGGGCGGCGGAGGAACTTTGTCTGGTTCATTTCTGGCAGCGGCGCCAGGGAGAAAGAAGCCAAAGAGACCAAAGATGAGAAGGCAGAGCGCGTATTGATTTGTCTTTCGAGTCATAATCTATTCCCAATTGATTTTCATGCCCAACAGAATCTGACGTGGCGGTCTAAGAATAAACGGCGTCACTCTTGAATCAAACGATCTCCAGGCATATATGTCTTTGGGATTAATCGGATTATAGTCTCCAAAAACATACGGCGCACCCGTCGCACTATTAAATCCACCTCCATTGATGTCCACATTCTTCCTGTTGAAAAGATTCGTGACATCAAGGGTGAAGACAAGACCAAGTTTGTCAAGAACCCTGAAACCCTTGCTCATGGAAATCCCGACTTCCGATGTATACGGGCCGTCTCCTGTATTCTTCAGGTAGAGATCTTGTAACGTTCTTCCTTGATTGTAGGGAGTATAGGGGAAGCCGCTTCCGAAATTCCAGGTCACGGACACACCCCAATCATTGAACGGCATGCCAAAGAGCGTGAAATCATCGCGCGGGCCAACACGGTAGCCGAGAAACAGATTCAACGTATGCTGCTGATCATAATCGAGCCGTACTTCCCTCGGCAACCCATTCAATTGAGGGCTTGCTGTCGCAGCAAATGGGTCCGAAGTGCGCCCCTTCGCCAACTGGAATGTGTACCCGAGGCTTCCCTGGACATGATTTCTCTCCTGCTTGGTAAGAATGATCTCAAACCCTCTTGCACTCGCGTAGTCGAAGTTGACAAACTTCAAGATTCCGACCGGAGAACTGAGTGCAGGCTGGGTGGTAATATCATTGAACGTATCCTTGTAGTACCCACGGATTCCGAGCGAAAGGTCGTCAAGCAACAACTGGTCGAATCCCGCTTCGTACTGCACCGTTTTCATGGGTTCCAACGACGGGTTTCCCGACATAGTTTCCACTTATGATTTTGTCACTGATCGGGTCATGGTAGTACTGATCTCTGTCAGGATACTGGAGAAAATGCGCATAGTTGAAATAGAAAACGGTACGCTCGGATATCGGATAGCCTATTGCAAGCCGGGGGCTGACCTTACCGCGAATGAACTGTGAAAAGAAGGACTTATGGTCAAGCCAGTCAGCTTTCTCGCCGGTGGCGAACTTCCCATCGTGATACGAAATCCGGAGCGAACACCTGCTTCCCCAAGTAGAAGAAGTCGTACCGTAGCCCGACATGGATATTGATCCCCGTAAGTTCGATGTTGTCCTGAGCATAGATTGCTCCATGACTCGGCAGATCGTTCGCGACCCACCTGGCAAATCCGTAGCCGGGGAAAGCACCACGTCGACTTGTGTCCCTCTGGACGTCATTGGGAAAGGAGATCGCTGTCGACTGAATATGTTCCGAGTAAAAATCAATGCCGGTCTTCAGAAAATGGTACTCATGCACCTGGGCGCTGTAGTCCACTTTTGCATTCCAAACCACCTCATTTGACGTGGACCAACTTTGCGATGTCCCAAGGTCGTTGAATCCGTCACCGTTGGGGTCTCTGGCACCTATATCTGTCCCACAATAGAGTACTGGTCCGGCGTGAGATTGCCCACACTGTTGGTCGCCACCTTTTCCTGTCTGCTAATGTACGACCTCAAGAGAGCGTTCTGTCCCAGAATGTGGGTCCAGTACAGCATGTTCTGTGTCTTCAACTGGACCGTCGAAGCCAGGGAATCTGAAAGATCACGCCATGAATACGATCCAGCCAACCCGTGGTTGGAACTGGCGTTTGCCGTATAACGAAAGAAGAACTGATCGTTATCCCCCACAGAATAGGTCAGCTTCGTGTTGTACGAATACTCATTGTTCTGGTGATCGGAGTACGTGAAGCCAAGATTGTTGAAGATACTGCCGAACACTCCTGAGAACTGTATCTTACGTTTCAAAGGATCATAAAACTGGTTGGTATTGAAACCATACGGGCCATCATTCTGATCAAACGTTGAACTCATGAAAAATGTCATCTTCCCGGGAAATTCGACGCCAAGTTCGGGAAGAAGATATTGCGTGATTGGCTCGGGTCCGCCCACATTCGCGGCATAGTATCGCGAGTTGAAACCTGAGGCCGTTATCTCATCCGTTCGGTATTGGACGGAAGCGTCATACTTGTCTCCACCACCTTTTGTCGTGATATTCACGACTCCCGACTGCGCATTGCCGTACTCCGCGTCAAGTCCGCTGCTCGAGACGCTCACGGATTGAATCGCATTCGCGGAGACTGAAAGCGCACCCCCCGAACTTGTCCCGGAGTAGAGGGCTTGCAGTTGTTCGTTTGCTGTACTTGTTCCCGCCGTTCCCGTTACCCCTCCGACATCATTTACAGGAACGCCATCGACCAGAATCTGCGTCTCATTGGCACGACCTCCTCGAAGAAAAAGCTTGGATCCGAACTTCACAACTCCTGCTTGCAGCGTGAGTACATCTTCATAGCCTTTCACATTGGGGAGTTGCTCAATCTTCTCCTGATTAAACGTCTGATCTCCGGCAGTCTTCGTCACATCAACGAGCGGTGGAGTGCCCTCGACGGTTATGCCTTCCATTTGAATTTCTGTGCTCGCAAGCTTGAAGTTCATCACGGTGGTTTCGTCGGCATTAATTGCCACCTTCTTGGCTTCCAACATTTGATAGCCCAGCAATGAAACTCTCAGCGTATAGACGCCGGGAGTCACCCCCACCACCTGATACTCGCCCTTGTCGTTCGTCACGGCACCCCGGCCACTGCCAACAATGAGAACGTTTACAAGCGGGAGAGCCTCTCCTGATTTTATGTCAGTCACTGTTCCCTTGACGATGCCCGTCGTCCCGCCGGCAATGGCAAGATACGCTGCCCCGGTCACGATAAGAGCAAGAAGAATGAGCCGAATAGTAATCATTTTCATTTGAAGATCTCCGGGTTCAAAAAGAGATTGCTCATCGGTAGCCGATATCCACAATGGCTTGCCGCAATGCATCTTTCACTGCGTCTCTCTGACCATAGTAGAGAGGAAAACCAAAAAACACCATCGAATAAGTATCGCGCGCAGGCGGCTCGGGAAGAGCCTTGTAACGGATGCCAACGGGCTGGTTCTCGAAAGCCGGGTCATTGGTGCGAGAATCAAACGCTGAAATCGATTGGGCAAATGTTCGAGGAATGTTGATTGCTATGTTTCGAATCCCATCTGCCGAGTCAGCGGGAAGCTTCAACGTATCAAGCATGATTGTCGGATAGCCCAAGACTCCTCTTGCACCGATGAAATCACGATTCGGATTCTTGGTATATCCCTGGATGTGAAAAACATCGTACGACCACTGTCCCTCGAAAAGGGGCAAATATGCGTCGATATTCAAATCAGCGTTCGGTGGACCACTGAAGATGAGTTTTCCACCAACATTGAGATAGTCCCTGAGAGACTGCTCCTTGACACTGTTAAACTTTCTTTGGATATCCTGATTGACGAATCCTTGAGGAGGTTGTTCGTACACGAACAGAATTGCGCGATACTTTGTAAGGGTCGTTCGACTGGGAATCCTGTAAGTGACCGTCCCACCGCTCCTCTGTGATCCCGTCGTCCAGAGGTCAAGAGTCCCCGGTATGTTGAGTTCCTGGAGTATTCCTCGATAAAAATTGTTGATTGTTGTGGTATCGGGATTCCCTCGTGTCCCATTCCCAATCTTATCATTATTAATGATGAGGAACTTGGAAGGATAATTGGGGTCGTCGATCGCCGGCAGGATGGCAACAAAAGTAGTCTCAGCGGTTGGACTGATGACGCCCCACCGGTTTTTGGCGCGCAGGAAGAACTTGTGTGTGATAAGAGAGTCTGTAGTCAGGTCGAGAAAGTTTGATGCAGTCACGATTGCGACTTGGGCGTCGCTCCATGGGGACCAACGAGATCCGGGCGCGTCTGGGGGATGGGTAACCGTATCGTCAACAGCCCAGGAAAACTGCTGTTCAAAAGTGCTGGGATCAACGGCAAAGTATGTTATTCTTATGCCGGCCCAACGACTGTTTATTTCACGAAGCACGAGTGTGTCTGTGGCTCCTGATGCCGGGTTGCGTGCAACCGCTGCGAATCTCGCCTCTGGTGCGGGCGCTTGTTGCGTCCAAAAGAATACATACGCAGGTGTGGGATCGACGGCTTCATTGTTGTCAATCGCTGCCACTTGGAAGAGGTGAACGTTCGCCGAGTCTGGGGAACCGAAAATAAAGGTCCCCTGGTTTGGAGATATGTTCGCGTCGGGGTCTCCACCATAGACGGAGTCTCCCGGTAACCCGTGACCAAAAGGAACACTGATGGTTGCCCGGGCAACCAGCGAATCTCCGATCATCCGAATTGTGTCGACATTCGTCAACGTTTGGAAGTAATGGTAGAACCTTAGAAGAGAGCTTGGTGTCCCTTTTACGAGGATTGTGTTCGGCACAGCACTTCCGTCGCCGAATGTCGTCACATTCAGGAGCGTCGTCCACCCCGCACTCCTCCCCGCACCACCACGGGTTGAATCCGTCCACTTATAACGAAATCCGATCACGTACCCGTCCGGATCGCCGCCGGACCAGTACAATGTTTGCTCGGGAAGTGTTCCGAGCCTGAAGTAGACGGCCAATGTATCGTTGACCGGAATGTTGGCAATTGTCGTTTGCGGTGGCGAGTTCCCCAACAGCTGGCCTGTGGGGTTTTCGCAACTCCATACTACGAGGACGACACTTGCGATGGCAATAGCCATTGCGAAGAACTGAAAAACAGGTTGCCTGATTGTTCGATGCATAGCCGATGACCCGATCTCGTGGTTGTGTACTTAGAAAGTCTGGACTGACGAAACGTAGAAGTAAGGAACATAGTCGCACCACTCCGCCTTGCGCACCAGAGCCGAGTCCAGATCGAACGTAATCGTCACGCGTGTAAGGTGCCCTTCCTGTACTGGAATACTTAACGGAGCTTGATTCGGATAGGGGAGCTGGTTCAGATCCCCCAAGAGACTGCTGGGCTGACGCAATGGAATGAAGTTCCCGAGAAAGATCGAGGATGTGTCGGCCCCAAACCTCTGGATCAATTGAATCCCGAACACGTATATCGGGACGATTCGCAAATCGATCTCTGTAAATGTCTTCGGAGGTGCGTACGCAATGCCTAGAACAAACGCAGAATCTCTTGCCAGTTCGCCCAGACAATTCACGGTGTCTCCCTTGTCATTTCTACGGATGGCATGGAGGTCGGAGAAAAGTTCTATCTGAGCTCCGTTCGGTTCCTTGACAATGATGTTCCGCAGAATCGAATACATAAAGCTGTATGTACCTGTTCCGGGATTCGTCAAGGGAAAAGACACATAGTTTGTGTCAACCGTACTCTTTGTGCGCAACCGAACCTCAAGGATGCCGGGCGACGGCGAAATGTAATCGTATTCCTTGCAAGAGAAGGAAAGAGCGGACAAACATGCCCCCAAGAACGTGAGTGTGGTAATAAATCTCCTGTGTGGTGCAAACATAATGGCTCTTCCTGAAAGTGATTAGACCAGCCAATTCTGGGTGGAATGAGCTTCGAGACCACTTATCCGCGTCCACTTTTCATTCCGGGAGTGTTGACCTTCACTCCACACTCGTGGAACTTGCAGGTAGTGTGCTTCCCGATTCTTGAGCTAGATGGTGAGAACAATCAGATTTCGACTTCGTACGAATGTACCAAATGTGACTAAAATTGTCAAGCACATAGTGTAGTATTTCGTTCCAATCTGAAAATGAAGTCACGGAAGCAACTTGACGGACACAAAGCAGGGTATTGGTGTTCATCAGATCGATGCCAATTCTATCGCGTTTGCAGGTGCATCTTCGTGTCCGATGAATCCACACGATGTGCTGCTATTGCTCTATTTGCGGTATATACCGCTCATGAAGACGATTGCTCACATTCTGGGTGGAACCACGGAGTATCGTTGGGTGAATTCGTTGTGAAGAACGTACACGTGGTACATGTCGGGGCGGCGGGATTCCGACGAGGTCGTCCCTTCGGCAGAACCCCCGACCTTGGCGCCGGAGGCGCCCGGTTGGAATCTGAATCTCAACATCCGATGTTATCTTCTCAACAGATGTTGAGCAAGACTCGGTGGAGTTGCGAGAAACAGCTCCCATTCCATTAGGCATTCAAATGCCAAATCGAAGGCTTCGTGGTCTCCCTTGTCGGTGGCAACGAGGAATCCAATCCCCGCTCTCTTGGACCTTGACCCAATCTCAATTCGGGTGTACACTTTAGGGTCGAACGTTGGGTTCAGGCCACTTCGGGAGCTGTTGAGTTTGAGATGTTTGAGACCATTGCAAATGTCGGCGCAAATACTCAGCGCAACCGACTGGTTAATGTATCCTTCGACCAAGTCTTTCAAATGTGGTACCGATGGGTCGTTCTTTATCCAATCCTTCAGGTGATAGCAATTCAAGAAGAATGCGAAGTAATCATCCCGATGGAGTTCAACAGACTGGGGCTTCTCCGATCCTTCCGCAACATGCTTCAGTCTGTGAAACCATCTGCCCAATCGGTCAAACTGCTCCGTGCATTTCGAGTGTTCAGGCAAGGGTGCAATCAAGGGTAAGGTCGAAGGGGGAGAGACGAAAGTGCCTACAAATCTTGTCGGGGCGGGGGGATTCGAACCCCCGACCTCTTGGTCCCGAACCAAGCGCGCTAGCCGGGCTGCGCTACGCCCCGATTGTTCCGCACGAATAAAGATAATGCTATTCCCTGTCAGAATCAACGACAGGGAGAGCCACGGTCGCCAGGAATCTTCTTGTGATTTCCTTGACGACAGTGTCCGTCGATCGCCTCCGGTCCATCTCAATCCATGCAATTCTATGGTCCCGCCGGAACCATGTCATCTGACGCTTTGCATACCGGCGGGAATTCTGCTTGAACAGCCGGACGAACTCATGATACGAGATCGCTCCCCTCAAGTACGCAAATGCCTCGGCATATCCCACGGTGTTCAGTGCGTTCAGAGAATCATCAAAGCCCATCAAGCGAAGACGTTCGACTTCGGAAAGAAACCCACGCTCGATCATTTGCTGACACCGATCCTCAATGCGCTGATACAATACATGCCGCTCCCACTGCAGGCCGAATAGTCTTGGTACAAAATTGATTTCAACTTTTCGCTCTCTTTGAAGCTGCGAGAGAGCCCGGCCCGCCAACCGGTGAACTTCAAGCGCTCGAATGATGCGTCTGGGTTTGGTCGGATCAATCCGGGCTGCGGATTCCGGGTCAACACGCCTCAACGTCTCAAGCAATGCACCGAGACGTCCTTCCTTGACCTGGCTTTCCATTGCGTCGCGGAATTCCTGATCCGCGCGAGGACCTTCAAAAAGTCCATCAATCAACGAGCGGATGTAGAGTCCGGATCCTCCTACGACGATCGGCAGCTTGTTCTTCTCCAGGATTCTCCCGATTGTGGCGCGGCCTTGATCACCAAATTCACCAGCGTTGAATTCCTGATCCGGCAACAATTCATCCACAAAGTGATGGCGTACAATCGAACGCTCCGCCATCGTTGGTTTGGCGGTTCCGATATCGAGGTGCTTGTACACCTGGCGCGAATCCGCAGATATGATTTCTCCGTTGAGGTGTGAGGCAAGAGCAAGTGAGACTGCCGTCTTTCCGGAACATGTGGGGCCAACGAGTACAAGCACGGAGGGTTTGGTTTTCGAAGCGAGGGTCACTGAAGTTGCGGTCAACGTGGGGGGATGGTTCGATTGATCATTGGCTTGTCCCAACCCATCTTGCCGATGAGAGGAACAAACTTGAACCCTTCGATTTCCCTTCGATCGAGCTGGTCGCCGTGCCGTGTGACGACGGTGAGCGATTGGTTTTCAAGATTGCCCACGGGAATCACCAGTTTGCCACCGTCGGCGAGCTGTCGCACAAGTGTTTGGGGAACATGCGGAGCACCGGCCGTCACCATGATACCATTAAATGGCGCGAACTCAGACCATCCAACTGTCCCGTCTCCGCACTTCGTTGCGATACGGTACCCAAGCCGGTCGATCAACTTTCTCGCAGCAGCATGGAGTTCGGGGTTTCGTTCTATAGTAAAGACCCGCGCACCCATCAATGTAAGTACCACCGCCTGGTATCCTGACCCGGTCCCAATCTCGAGAATCCTGTCCCCCTCCTTTACACCAAGAGCCTGCGTCATGAAGGCAACGGTGTATGGCTGCGAGATCGTCTGACCCTTGCCAATCGGCAGAGCGCAATCCTCATACGCGCGACTGGTAAATGGCTCAGGCACGAACACGTGCCGGTCAATGGTTACCATTGCCCGGAGTATGCGGGCATCGGTGATTCCCCGGTCCTTGAGGAGGGCGATCATGTCCTCCCGGTCAGAGTCGAAGATGCTCACCGGCGTCTTTGCACTTGTTCAATTGGAGTTCTTGATCATCCGCCAGATGGAACCGAGAGATCGATCGTCGGTTTCAAGCATCAGCCGGTCTTTGAGTTCTTTCCTCAGGCTGGCAGGAGTGAGGCTGCGGTACATGATGCCATTTTCAGCAAGTGAAATCGATCCCGTCTCTTCTGAGACGATTACCACAACGACATCGGCCTGTTCAGAGATTCCGAGGCCCGATCGATGTCGTGTTCCGAGTAATTCTCCTTCCCACGACGTGATGTTGGAAAGAGGAAGTGTGCAGCGGGCGGCCTCAATCAGCCGGTCCTTGATGACCACAGCCCCGTCGTGAAGCGGCGACTTCGGATTGAAAATGGACAGGATCAATGATTTGCTGACAAGCGCCTCCATCTTCGTGCCGGTCTCGACGTGTGCACGGATTCCGGTGGCACGAACGAACACGATCAATGCGCCCTGCTTCTTCCGCGAGAGCTCGATGACTGCTGCAACAACGTCGTCAACCGACTCATCAACATTTCCTCGCACGAAGAACCGAACCACAGGATTCCGGCCGAGGAGCACGAGCAAGCGACGCAACTCCGGCTGGAACAAAATGATAAACGCAATCACCCAGATATCAGTGAGCGTTCTCATGATCCAGCTCATCACCTTGAGATTAGCTGCCTGAGCGATGAATGAGATGGCAATAATCAGGACAAGGCCGATGAAAATCTGTGCCGCAATGGTACCGCGCATGACAAGATAGAGTCGATAGAATATCACGGACACCAGCGCGATGTCAATGAGATCGTTCAGCCCTATCGTAAGGAACCCTATCTTGAACAGTTCCATCGTCAACCTGCCTGCTTCGGAGTCGTCATTGTTTGTTTGATGGCATCAGCGACCATCACCGCACGTTTGGTTGCTTTCACATCGTGAACCCGGAGAATGTTGGCCCCGTTTAGCACACATGCCACTGCCGCAGCAAGCGAGCCTTCAAGTCGATCGTGGACGGGAAGATCGAGAACGGTCCCGATAAACGATTTCCTCGACGGCCCAATGAGAATCGGGCAGCCCAGCGCGGCCAGTTCCTGCAGGTGCCCGATCAGTTGCAGGTTATGCTCCAACCTCTTCCCGAAGCCAATACCCGGGTCGACAATGAGTTGTGTGATGCCCGAACGTCTGCCCTTGCTCGACCCCTGCATCAAGAAAGGCACAAATCTCTCCCATCAGATCCTCGTACGATGGATTTTGCTGCATCGTTTTCGGTGTTCCCTGAATATGCATCACCACTGCCGAGGCGCCGGCTTCCGCAACAACGGCCGGCATTGTCTGATCGAACGTGAACCCGCTGATGTCGTTTACGATCGAGGCCCCCGCCTTTAGCGCTTCCCTGGCAACATCTGACTTGTAGGTGTCGATGGAGATTGGCACATCAGTTTCCCGGGCGAGCATCCCGACAACGGGAATGACACGCTCGAGTTCCTCGTCCAGCGATACCGCTTCCGCTCCTTCGCCATATGCCTGGCCTCTGGGTCGGGTCGATTCGCCACCCACATCGATGAAATCAGCGCCGTCGTCAATCATGCGGAGGGCATGCTCTCTGGCGGCTTCCCGTGTGAGGAATCGCCCACCATCCGAGAAGGAATCGGGCGTGATATTGAGGACGCCCATCAAATGAGTACGGCTGGAAAGGTCGTATGTCCTTTTCCCAAATCGAAACACGATGTGTTCTCTCACCAGGCTCATCGTCATGGTGGTTCAAATATAGAGAATGATAGTTGAGTGCGCAACCTTTAAACAAGAAAAGGTGATCATCCGATCACCTTTCCCTTGGGCAGTCACTTTTTCGACGCCATCTGAGCCCTGCGTTTTGCTTTCGCGCGCTCGACAGCCTTCTTATGTTTTCTCCGAACAGCCTGCTTCTTCTTGTTCATTGTCATCTCCAGTGTTCATGAATTGATAATGTAGCCATCGTTGTTGATTATGCGTTGAACCTCCTGCACGTGTTTCAGTTTTGGAACTACACCTGCCAGGTAGCTGTGGACACTGCGAAGCCTCTCATTCTCCGACCTCATTTCGAGAAGGTTCTGGCGCTCACGAGGGGTCATTCCTATTTTTTGAGCCATGACAAACGGACATGGGGCGTGAGGCTAGTGCCGCGGAAATACGCGGCAGTCGATCTTCATACACTGACGTTACGAGACGGTTGTAGAGGTCGGTGGTTTCATTCAACAGTGCCGCGTCGACCTCATCCTTTTCGTCTTCCAGGAACGTCACCCGTCCGACGTAGTATGGCGTCTTACCCTGATCCAGACCTTGGAGCTGGTACCGTCTCATTCCATCTGCAATGATGTCAAACCGGCCATCCTCATATCGTTTGACAACCTCCCTCACCACTGCCGTGCAGCCAATAGAGGAAAGCCGTTCCCCCTCGACACGGTTGATCCCGAACTCCATTCCCCGCTTCTCCGAACACTCGCGAACCAGGATCTTGTACCGATCCTCGAAGATATGGAGTGGAAGCGCAGAACCCGGGAACAACACAACGTTCAGGGGAAACAGCGGCAACATCTCTTCAGCCATCGCTCTCAATCCTCAAACTCGTCATACCAGGCAGCTTGAATTGCCTCGAGGATCTTGTCGCTCGCGGCTTCCGGATTGTCGGCAAAGGTCGGAAGCTCCGTGACCATCTGCTTCAACTCCGGCAGTTTCACCGTAAGAGGATCAAGCGTCGGGTAACGCTCGACCAGATCGAGAGCGATGTCGTCGACGTCACGCCACGTCCATCTGTGCATGGTCTTGCCCGCGCTGATTATTTCGCGTATTTCTTGTAGCGATCGTTGATTCTCCCCCAGTGCAAATTCCCGAGGAAGTTGTCAATGTAGACTGCACGCTTGGGACCGTCCTTATGATAGTACGCATGTTCAAAGACATCGCACGCAATCAACGGGATACCACCCCAGATGGCACCGTAGTGGTGCTCGTCCACGAGCACGTTGAGAAGGCGTTTTGAGTAGAGCATGTCATACACAAGGACACCCCAACCGCTCAGCTTGGCGGAAACCGCAGCAGCCTTAAAATCTGCTTTCCATGTATCAATGGAACCAAATTCCTTCTCAATTGCAGCCTTCACCTCAGCGCCCTTCGAGGCATTGCCGTCTCCACCCATCACCTCCCAGTACACATCATGGAGAAGTGCCCCCGCGTGGTTCCACGTGGTTCGCCTCTTCAACTCGCCAATCGGGCTGTAGTTGCCGTTTGCACCTGCGCGGTCGGCGGCTTCCAGTCCTTTTTCGATGGTGTTCAGGGCAGTCACGTAACCCTTGTGGTGGGTGTTGTAGTGCCAGTCGGTTGTTTCCGCATCGATGACCGGAGCAAGGACCTTCTTTGCTTCATCATCGCTATACGGACGGGGATTGAATTTCCACTCGTACATTGTGTTACCTCCTTCTGTTGAAGTTAGTGAATTGACCAATGAACTCATTTCCATGGACCATCCGTGCAACGATCGCGGTCACACTTGCTGCTGCCGTGGTCCTGACGAATGATCGTCGCTTCACGTATCTCGTTCGACTGATACCTGAGGAATACCAGATCTCTCGGATGATCTTGATACTTCGGGCCCGATTAAAGATGAATGCACAAGAAGCCAGCCCAACACTGTTGCACCAAACAGATATGCAATGCTATCTGCACCCGGAACAACTGTGTGGGCATTAATCATTGTATAGATGAGCGGAACCGACAGATAGACATTATGTTTCGCCATCCTTCCGAAAAGTTGAATCTCACCTTGATCGGGTGGTTTCCCCTCCTTCATCGCGGCAAGCATCTTTCGCTGGGCGGGAATGGATCTCATCCCGTTTGCGAGCATGATGGTACCGAACATTGCACCCAAATGAATATTGTAGGCCCGATAGGAGAACCCGGCAACATCCCGCATCAGGTAGATCATGACAGCGATAATAACGAGCGAGACCACGCCAAATGCGATGGAATTTTTGGCCAGACCACTTTTAGCGAGAGGGCTGTACATGCCGTACATCCCAAACACAAGAATCAATGACAAAACACTCGCGGCACTCCATCCCTGCTCACTCGGATTCTCGAAGACTATTCCCCCGTGATAAAACACCAACCCCAGGAGGAGAATGCCGGCGACCCATGTGTAGATGGATGACCATCGGAAGAAGTACATTGCCCTTGGGAGGATCGCCAGATTGACTTTTGTCTGGGTTGGAATGTCCAATGCCATAGCGGACGGCATTTGAATGAACACGACCCAGAACGCGAACCCAACCCACATCACTCCGGCTACGATATGAATCCAACGAAAAAGCACACTGAGAAGATCAGTAACCTCCATGAATCCTCCGGGAAGTGATAGATGGTGACAACAAGCAGCACATTGAACTATTGCAGATCAAACAGAGATGAATCTTTGGTGAAGGATCTTCAAACCCACCGGATGAGCCCCACCTGATGACCGTCCCACCAGAGTGCCGCCATGACGTTCAATCATCGTCCTACATACATCAAAAGAATCCGGTTTCATACACCGAATGAACTACCGCATCCGCATGTTTTTGCAGCCTGCGGGTTGTTGAACACGAAGCCTTTCCCGTTCAGGCCGTCGCTGAAGTCGAGAACTGTCCCCGCCAGATAGAAAAGACTCTTCGGGTCGACAAACACGGTCACTCCGTGGATGTTCATCACTTTGTCGCTCTCTTTGGCCTTCTCATCAAAGCCAAGAACATACGTCAGACCGGAACATCCCCCTCCCTTCACACCGAGGCGAAGTCCGTGAGATTCAGGGATGTTATTCTCCGACTTCACTTTCGTGACCTGCCTGGCAGCTTTTTCGGTCAGACTGATTTCTTCATTCATTGCGGGTTTGTCAAGCACCGTCGTTTCAGCCATGACTACTCCTTATGTGTTTACATTCAAGAACAAATTCCTACATTCCAAGTTCCAGCTTGGCAGCCTCGGACATCATGCTCGGATTCCAGGATGGGTCCCACACAACTTTCACAACAACTGCGGTCACGCCTGAAACGCCTTTCACCTTCGTCTCGACTTCTTGAGGAAGAGATTGCGCCGCGGGGCAACTCGGAGAGGTGAGCGTCATTACCACCAAAACACCACCATCGGCAGCAACCCTTACATCGTAGACCAGTCCCATCTCATAGATATTCACCGGGATCTCGGGGTCGTAGCATGTGCGGATGGCCTCGACGACCTGGCTCTGGATGATGTTCTGTTCCACGGTGCTGAGGATCCGTGTGGTTTCGATGTTCGGGGTTGGCTGGTTCTGTCTTGTGGAGTTGTCCATCTCATCACTCCGTCGTCACTGGTGTTCGTTCGCCGTTCTTCGACTCAAGCGCGGTGTGTAGTGTATGCCAGGGAAGGCTTGCGCATTTCACGCGGGCAGGGAACTCACTGACACCTGCAAACGCGGCAAGCTTGCCAAGGTGATCAAGATGCTCGGCCGGATCGAGACCTCCCGTTACAAGTCTATGAAAATCCTGGAACAACCGCTCGGCCTCCATCTTCGTCATTCCCCGCAGCATGGATGTCATAACCGAGGCAGAGGCCTTCGAGATTGCACACCCCGCTCCATCAAACGCGACATCTGCAATCCTGTCGTTGTCAAGCTTGACGTAAATTGTGTAGTGATCGCCGCAGAGAGGATTGTAGCCTTCCACTTTGCGGGTGGCATCACCCATTCTGCGAAAGTTGCGGGGGTTTTTGTTGTGGTCAAGGATCGTTTCCTGGTATAATTCGCGCAAGGCTGACATCATCCGAGAATCTCCTTCACCTTGTAGATCCCCTTGACGAGCATGTCGATTTCATCATTGGTATTGTAGAAGGCAAACGACGCTCGCGCCGTGGCCGGGATTCCAAAACGCTGCATGACGGGTTGCGCGCAATGGTGTCCGGTACGGATTGCAATCCCCTCGGCATCAAGTATCGTCCCGATGTCGTGGGGATGAATTCCATCCATAACAAATGAGACCACCGCGGCCTTGTCCTTTGCAGTCCCAATGATGCGTACGCCCGGAATCGCCGAAAGCCTTTCGGTCGCATAGGAAAGAAGTTGCCGTTCATACTCGCCGATCGCTTTGAGATCGAGCTTCTGGACGTAGTCAATGGCAGCACCCAGCCCGAATCCACCGGCGATATTCGGCGTCCCAGCCTCGAACTTGTACGGCAGGTCATTATAAATCGTTTTCTCAAACGACACCGACTTGATCATGTCACCGCCGCTCTGGTATGGCGGCATTGCGTTCAACAACCTCTTCCTTCCGAACAACACCCCGACGCCGGTCGGACCAAACATTTTGTGGGATGAAAATGTGTAGAAGTCACATTCAAGATCCTGGACATCAACCTTCATGTGAGGTACCGCTTGCGCGCCATCGAGGAGAACGGGGATTCCCTGTTTGTGCGCCTCGGCGATCATCTGCTTCACCGGATTGATTGTACCGAGAGCATTTGAAACGTGTGCAAGTGCGACAATCCTTGTTCGCGGCGTCAGCAAGTGTTCGTATTCATCAAGCAACAATTCGCCATTGTCGTTCATCGGGATAACCCTGAGCGATGCGCGCTTCTCTTCACACAGAATCTGCCACGGAACAATGTTGGAGTGATGCTCCATCGCAGAGATGAGCACTTCATCCCCTTCCTGCACCTTCTGACGGCCATACGCGTAGGCGACAAGGTTGATGCCTTCGGTCGTGTTCCGGACGAGGATGATCTCCTCTCGGTGCGGCGCGTTGAGAAACTCTCTCACCTTGTCGCGGGCTCTTTCGTATGACTGGGTGGCCTTCTCACTGAGGTAATGCACGCCGCGGTGAATATTCGAATTTTCAGATTGATAGTACCGCATCATCGTGTCGATGACGATCTGCGGCTTTTGGCTCGTTGCCGCGTTGTCAAGGTAAACAAGTTGCTTCCCGTTCACCCGCTCGTGCAGCAGCGGGAACTGGTGACGGCAACCGGCAATGCTCACCGGCTTGTCATCCGTCATCGCGACCGGTATTTCGAGACTGGCATTCATCATGCCTCCACCTGTTCACGTCCTTTCCGCAACCTGTTTTGAATGACCGCATCCAACTCGTCGCGCAGGGGTTCTATGTGAATCCGGCTCACGACGTCACTGGCGAAGGCGAATGTCAAAATGTCCCGCGCTGTCTCAAGCGACATACCGCGGGAGCGCAGGTAGAACACCTGCTCCTCATCCAGTTGCCCGACCGTTGCACCGTGAGTGCATTTCACGTCGTCTGCAAATATCTCGAGTTGCGGCTTCGTGTCCATTGTTGCGTCGTCTGAAAGGAGAAGCGTCTTGTTGGTCTGCTTTGCATCCGTCTTTTGCGCATCCTTGCGAACGAAGATCTTGCCGTTGAACACGCCCCGTGACTTTCCGGCAAGCACGGACTTGTACAATTCATGGCTCACGCAATTCGGCATTGCATGATCGATGACAGTGTGATTATCCATCAGCTGTTGGCCCGTGGCCAATGAAAGGCCGTTGAGGGTGCATTCGATGCCTTCGGCGGCAAGCACCGACGTGACATTGTTCCTCACAATCGATCCGCCCAGCGATATCGAGTTTGATATGACACTGCTTTTCCCGCTCTGCTGAATATGTGTCGTCCCGATATGAAAGCCGTTCAGACTTTCATCCTGAAGCTTATCGTGCTCGACAACAGATCCATCACCCACCACCATTTCCGTTACAGAGTTGGTGAGGTATCGAACATCGGTCAAGCTGACGTAGCTTTCCACAATCGAGACCTGACTGTTCCTCCCTGTAATGATCAGATTCCTAGGTGTGGTGATGAATGATGAGTCCGTTGCTGACGAAACAAACAAAAGATGAATTGGCTCCTCAGCGACAACGTTATCGGGGATATAAAGGAACGCCCCATCGCGCATGAAGGCGGTGTTGAGAGCGGTGAATGCGT
The DNA here is from genome assembly GCA_963734955.1 of uncultured Bacteroidota bacterium. Lineage (GTDB taxonomy): Bacteria > Bacteroidota > Ignavibacteria > UBA10030 > UBA6906 > UBA11986. The sequence goes on along the minus strand of CAVTJO010000006.1, from coordinate 428,059 downwards.
TTTCTCCTCCTGTGACGTATTTGCCGAGATGCGAGTACAATAGGTCACCATCCAACTTCATACTAGCTGCAAGACTTGCCGCCCTCACACCTTTCGGCAGATTTCCAGTCGACGAAAGCTCATCGACAAAATGACCATTCACAAAGACGAGGCGACTACACTGGAGATTCTGGAACGTAAAGGGTGCAATTGCCTGGTATTTGATCTCACCAGACACAGGAGGTGCTGCAGGTGCGAACGGAGTCTTTGTAATTGGAACGATATTCGTGAAACGCCACTCTTCATGTTTGGGCGGAGGAAAGCCAAGCTCTGCAAACCGGGCCATCGCAGCCCGCCGCATGATATGGATTGGCGTTTTCGATTCTCCGTTCAACCCTCGTTCGAACGCCTCGAACCGCGTCAGGTACCACTCAACATTTTTGTCTGGCGTTTGTGGCATGCACTCATCTCTCCTGAACCTGGACTGTTGGCTCAACATCTTCGCGCAGCCAGTCGTAGCCTTTTTCCTCAAGCTCGAATGCCAGCTCCTTGCCTCCTGATTTCGCTATACGTCCGTCGACCAGGACGTGCACAACATCGGGGATGATGTAATTCAGCAGTCGCTGGTAGTGTGTTACGACGATTGTTGCGTTGTCCTTTCTGCGGAGCTTGTTCACTCCGTCGGCAACGATTCTCAAGGCGTCAATGTCCAGCCCCGAGTCGGTTTCGTCCAGTATCGCCAGCCTCGGCTCAAGCACCGCCATCTGAAAGATCTCGTTCCGTTTCTTTTCACCTCCCGAAAAACCCTCGTTCACGGGGCGATTCAAGAGGCTCTGATCCATTTCGATGATGTTCAACTTGTCTTTTACCAGTTTCAAAAACTCCATCGCGTCGAGGGGCTCCACCCCCCGGTATTTCCTGATCGAGTTGAGCGCGGCTTTCAGAAAATAGTTGTTCGTCACGCCCGGAATTTCGACCGGATACTGGAACGCAAGGAACAATCCTTCGCAGGCTCTGTCTTCCGGAGCCATGTCAAGAAGATCCTTTCCCTCGTACAGCACTTTGCCTTCAGTTACAACATATGACTCGCGTCCAGCGAGAACCTGGGCGAGTGTGCTCTTCCCCGATCCATTCGGGCCCATAATGGCGTGCACTTCACCGGCATTGACCCTGAGGTTTATCCCCCTCAGGATTTCATTTCCTCCGACGCTCGCGTGAAGGTTCTTTATTTCAAGCATTCTCTTCGTCCTTGTTGTTTTCAGTTGACCACTATCCAACGCTGCCTTCGAGGCTGACACCGAGGAGTTTTTGCGCTTCAACAGCGAACTCCATCGGCAACTCCCGAAATACCTCCTTGCAGAATCCGTTCACGATCATATTCACTGCATCCTCAGTCGAGAGACCGCGTTGCTTGCAATAGAAAATCTGATCTTCACCAATTTTCGATGTTGAGGCTTCGTGCTCAACCTTCGATGTTGAGTTCTTTACCTCAATGTACGGGAACGTATGAGCCCCACACTTGTCACCGAGAAGCAGTGAATCGCACTGCGAGAAGTTCCTGGCATTGACTGCGTTCTTTTTGATATCGACAAGTCCGCGATATGAGTTGTTCCCCCGACCTGCGGAAATTCCTTTCGAGACAACCGTGCTGCGCGTATGCTTCCCGATGTGAATCATCTTTGTGCCGGTGTCGGCTTGCTGGAAGTTGTTCACTACGGCCACGGAATAGAATTCTCCAACAGAATTGTCGCCCTGAAGGATGCAGCCCGGATATTTCCAGGTGATCGCTGAACCCGTCTCCACCTGTGTCCATGAGATCTTTGAATTCACGCCGGCACATTTGCCCCTCTTGGTGACGAAGTTGTAGATTCCACCCTTCCCTTCCTTGTCACCCGGATACCAGTTTTGGACCGTTGAGTACTTGATTTGCGCATTGTCCAGGGCTATCAGTTCAACAACTGCGGCATGAAGTTGATTCGTATCGCGCATCGGGGCGGTGCAGCCTTCGAGGTAGCTGACATACGCACCTTCTTCAGCAACGATAAGGGTTCTCTCAAACTGGCCTGTCTCTGCCGCGTTAATACGAAAGTACGTCGATAACTCCATGGGGCAACGTACACCTTTGGGAATGTAGCAGAACGAGCCATCGCTGAAGACAGCTGAGTTAAGCGCTGCAAAGAAATTATCACTTGACGGAACAACTGAACCGAGGTACTTCTTCACAAGTTCCGGATGTTCCCTCACTGCCTCGGAGAAGGAACAGAAGATGATGCCGAGCTCCCCAAGTTTCTCCTTGAATGTTGTTGCCACGGACACACTATCGAAGACGGCATCAACGGCCACGCCCGACAGTCGCTCCTGTTCAGCGAGCGAGATGCCCAGCTTTTCGTAAGTCTTTCGGAGCTCAGGATCGACCTCGTTCAGACTCCTGGGGCGATTTGACTGCTTCGGCGCGGAGTAGTAAATCATATCCTGATAGTCAATTTTCGGATAGTGCACGTTTGGCCACGTTGGCTCTACCATTGACTGCCAGTGGCGATACGCCTTTAGGCGCCAGTCGGTCAGCCAATTGGGCTCATCTTTCTTTTTCGAGATATACCTGATGATGTCCTCATTCAAGCCGCGTGGCGCAGCGTCGCTTTCAATATCTGTAACGAAGCCGTACTTGTATTCGCGGTTTGCAAGTTCTTCTATGTTGTTGGTCTCAGTGTTCATTGCGTCTCACTCATTAGTCCCTTCTCGAATCCTCCGTCTGATACTCATCTTCATTTCTTCCCGACCGGCGTCGAGCTCCTCAAAGGCGGCAACGGTTTTCTTTCGCCAGGCGTCACCGGTTTTGACGGTGGCGGGGCAACGGATGCCTGGATTGGGGCTTCAACCGCTGGTTTCACTGGAGCAGGCGCTGGCGATTCTGCTTGTCCTTGCGATGACACGGGCTCAGATGCCGAGTTCGGGGCCGGGGCCGATGCCGGTGCTCTTTTGATTGGTGGAAGTGCACCCTGTTTCGGGTTTGTTGAAGCTCCTGCGGGTTGGCGGTTCAGCGGCGGCAATCCCCCTGGCTTTGCCGTGGAAGCGGCTCCCGTTGCGGGCCGGCTGATGGGAGGCAATCCGCCGGGCTTGGCTGCACCCGCGGCGGGACGACTCAGTGGCGGTAAAGACGGCTTTGCCCCACCAGGTGTCGCCGATGGTCTTGCGGCGGCAGGTGCCGCAGGTTTTGCAACAGGCTTTGCGGGTGCTGCAGGTTTAACTGCCGGCTTCTTGAATTCAGGATAGTTCAACACCCAGCTCTGCTTGTCAATCGGGTTCAGAATTTTTTTCTTCTCCAGCTGTGCTGCAAACGCCCGCGCGATCTTTTCGGCATCTGCATACCCGACCGACATGTTCTTCCTGTCGAGCATTGTCTGAATGCCGTATTGAATATCTCTGAAGAAGATGTTTGAAAGGTGATACATCGGGTATTTCGATTTCAGGAAGTTCAATACTTCTTGTTCGTTTTCAAGTATGTAATCGGTCTGTTTCATGGGTCCAATGATTGATTGTCATGAATGGGCGAACTGCATTGCCTTCCCACGGAGCACCTGCACGCTCTGCGCCACCCTGTTGATTGTATACTCAATTTCTTCTTCTGTCGTGAACCTTCCGAGTCCAAACCTGATTGACGAGAGCACATCTTCATCGCCCAGCCCGATTGCTTTCAGCACATGAGACGGTTTGGCGAGAGCCGAGCTGCACGCAGAACCGGTTGAGACTGCAATATCCTTCATTTCCATGATCAGCATGTCGGCGTTCGTCCCTCGAAATGTGACGTTTGCGTTGTGCGGCAGTCGGTTGCTCCGATTCCCATTGATGCTCGTATCATCAATCTGTGAGGTGATGCCGTTTTCGAGGCGATCACGGAGAGACGAAATACGGTTGGCTTCCGAATCCATCTCTTCTCCGGCAATCGCACCGGCTTTCCCAAATCCAACAATTGCGGGAACGTTCAGAGTACCTGAGCGCATTCCTCGCTCGTGACCCCCGCCGTCAAGCTGTGAGGTAACATTGATCGTCGGCCTGGTTGTGCGGAGATAGAGTGCCCCGATGCCCTTGGGTCCATACATCTTGTGTGCACTGAACGACATCAGGTCCACATTCAAGGCAGACACCTTGACGGGAATCTTTCCAACCGCTTGAGTCGCATCTGTGTGAAAGAGAACGCCCGCCGTCCGACAGATAGCACCAATCTCCTTGATCGGAGCAATCGTTCCAATCTCGTTATTGGCGACCATCACCGTCACCAGGATCGTTTTGCCGGTTATTGCTCGTTCCACATCGACAGGATTGACCAATCCCGTTCCATCAACAGCGAGATATGTGATGTTGAAACCATATCGCTCTAGCCGCTTGCACGTATCGAGAACCGCCTTGTGCTCGGTGGCAGCAGTAATGATGTGGTTCCCTTTTGACGAGTATCCTTCGGCGATCCCCTTGAGCGCGAGATTGATGGATTCCGTTGCTCCGCTCGTGAAGACGATCTCACTGGTCTCTGCGCCAATCAGCCGAGCAAGCTCACGCCGTGCATTCCCCACAGCGGCCTCGGCGCTCCATCCGAAGGCATGATGCCTGCTTGAAGCATTGCCATATTCCTCGCCGAAGTATGGCAGCATTGCCTCGACAACTCGCGGATCAACCTTGGTTGTCGAGTGGTTGTCGAGATATATGGGAGTCCGGGCTGACATTACACAATCTCCGAAAGCGTCATGCTCTCAAACGCTCGTTCGATGTTTGCCTGAACCTTGTGCAACGGGGACTTGATTGTACACACATCAAATACGCCACAGCTTGCAGGGCCTTCAATCATGCACTGGGCAATCATCGGCATGTTGCCTTCAATGACGTTGATGATCCGGGAAACCGTGATCTCATTCGGGTTGCGCGCAAGGGCATACCCGCCATAGACTCCCTGGTGCGAGATGATAAGACCCGCTTTTGCCATCTTCTGGAGTACCTTTGCCAACAACTCATAGGAAATTTTGTAGGTATCGGCAATCTCGCGGGCAGTCACAATATTTGCATTCGACCGAGCTGCAATATCCCGAATCGCAATCAAACCATATTCAACTTTTTTCGACAGCCGCACCATCTTTGTATACCCGACCGAAACAGTCCTATTTCAATCCATCAAAAAAGCACTCACGTGCATTAATTACAACGAAATTCTCCGAGACATGGTTCCACTTTGGAAGCTCGGTTTCTCGTGCCAAAATATAACCAAGACCAACACAAAAGTCAATCAAAAATTCCAACAACCCAGCCTTTCGCCAACTTGCGTTCAAGAAAGCCTAAACCAGAACAGAATATCGCCGTAGTCCCGTCTATGCTCTCTGCTTGTCGAATGATCTGACACTCCGGACACGCCCTCCCAAAATTGCGGCGTCACATTGTCTCCTGGAGCCGCAGGCTGGCACTGTCGTGCAGCACATGCGTGACGTTGGACTAAGTGCAGACACAAGTTTGACTATACCACCGAACGGAAATACGAGCATCCTCTTCACGTTCTTGATAAGCCAGCACATTCGTTTCGCACTTGGAAATTAGAGACTGCAGATAAACTCTTCACTGTCTCCGCTCACGATGGGAGTTTCATCCTAAAGTCTTTGCTTACCTCCCCCAACATCTTTATCTTACAAGAGATTGGAGTCCAGACTGCAGTAGATTAGTCTGCTGGAATCCGGTACGTCAAGTCACTGTCCGTTCTGTTGTTGCTCATCCGGACCTTTCCATACTGTTCAACACGGATGCAATACGGTTTTCCAAAGAGGACTGCATCCAATTCTTTGACTAATTGAGAACCAGGATCAATGAAATGGCTGAAAAACTGAAGCTTGAAGACCTTCGTTCTCCACTTTCCAAGACTCACAAAGGTGTGGATCGTTTTCATTCGGTAGGAGTGATCGGTTTGGGAGTGATGGGGCAAGGCATCGCTGAAACAATCGCCGGCGCGGGCATCGAGGTAATTGTCGTTGAAAAGAACGAGAAAACCCTCAAGTCCGGCCTGGATGAACTTGGGAAATCCATAGACGTCGAGATCAAGCGCTGGAGCAAAACTGCCGCGGACAAGCGCGCAATCCTCTCCCGCGTGAAAGGAACCATTGAGATTACGGGGCTGAAGAACTGCGACATCATTATTGAGGCGGTGGATGAAAATTTCGAGCTGAAGCGTCAGCTCATCGAAGCGTTTTACTCTGTTGGAAAGGATGAAGCAGTGTTCATTTCAAACACTGCCACGCTCAGCCTGTCGAAACTTGCCCAGTCCAGTCAGCGGCCGGAACGCATCATCGGCATGCACTTTCTCAACCCCGTACCGAAGGTTCCGCTTGTCGAGATTGTGCGCGGTATGAAGACTTCCGACGAGACCTTCAAGATCGTGAAGAAATTCGCGGAGCGAATCGGCAAGACGCCCGTGGAGGTATTTGAATACCCGGGCTTTATCACTACACGCGTGATCCTTCCAATGCTCAACGAGGCGATGCACGTGTTGATGGAAGGAATCGCAAAGGCCGAAGACATTGACACCGCAATGAGACTTGGCTACGGAATGGAAAAGGGTCCGCTTGAGATGGCCGACAATATGGGTCTTGACGAAGTATTGATGTGGATGGAGACGCTGTTCCACGAGCTTGGCGAACCGCGCTATCGCCCATGCCCTCTTCTTCGCCGCATGGTACGCGAACGAAAACTCGGGAGGAAGTCCGGCGAGGGCTTCTTCAAATATAACGGCGAAGGAAGAAAACTCTGACAGCCTCGGCAGCGGCGGACGTCGATGACTGCCGTACACAATCCCATTCCCTGCTGGAATACAACGAAGGTCCATCATTTCGACAACTTTAGAGAACTATGAACATACTTGTCCTTAACTGTGGCAGCTCGTCCGTCAAGTACCAATTCATCGAACCCGAAACGCAGAAAACCCTTGCTCGCGGAAGCATTGAGCGTATCGGAATGGATGGCGCAACGCTCACGAACATTCGATACGACGGCGATGAGATCAAAATTGCCGGCGAAATTGTCGACCACATCAGTGCAATCGAATACATCCTCGCTGTTCTCCTCAGTCGGAATCACGGAGTCATCAATGAAAAGTCCGACATCCACGCCATTGGTCATCGAGTGGTGCATGGGGGAGAGACGTTCACAGCCTCAGTCCTCATCACCGACGAAGTCATCAAGGGCATCCGGAACAACTTCGAGATTGCCCCATTGCACAATCCCCACAACCTCAGGGGCATTAACGCATGCCAAGTGAGTTTGCCTGGCACTCCTCAAGTGGCCGTCTTCGATACCGCATTCCACCAACAAATGCCGAGGCGCGCCTTCCTGTATGGCCTCCCCTACTCCCTCTACACACAATACAGAATCCGTCGCTATGGATTTCATGGCATGTCTCATCGGTACGTCTCGGAACGATCAACAATTTTGTTGAAGAGAGATATCGGCTCCCTCAAGCTGGTCACATGTCACCTTGGCAATGGATGCAGCATGGCGGCAATTGACCATGGCACATCTGTGGATACAACCATGGGCTTCACGCCTCTTGAAGGGTTGCTCATGGGAACGCGCTCGGGCGATATCGATCCTTCAGTCATTCTCTATATCATGGCGAAGGAGGGAATCAACATCGCTGAAGCCAATACCCTTCTCAATAAACACAGCGGACTTCAGGGCATCTCAGGAGTAAGCAGCGACATGCGGGAAGTCCTGAAGGAAATGCAGAATGGAGACAAGAAGGCTCACTACGCGTTCGAGATTTTCTGCTACAGGATCCGGAAGTACATTGGAGCGTATGCAGCAGCGATGGGAGGAATTGACGCCGTCATATTCACCGGTGGCATTGGAGAGAACAGCCCCGAAGTTCGACGGGAGAGTTGCAGGGACCTTGATTTCCTCGGAATCCATATTGATGAGAACGCAAACGGGTCGGCGGAAAAGGAAAAGCTCATAAGCACGCCCGGCTCGAAAGCCGCCGTGCTGGTGGTTCCCACGAATGAAGAGCTGGTGATCGCGCTCGACACAATGAAAATTGTGAAAGAGCGGAACTAAGAACGTGTCGGGTTCAACGCCGTCCCGGAAGTGAACCTGAGATTGCCATTTGTCTGATTCATGAGGAGAGACCGGAGGTCTTCACGCCTCGATCTTCTGATCTCCAGCACAACGTGCACCTCTTCATCATACTGCGTGTCAAGAATCTTTGCACCGCACCGCGATGCAACGTGCATGACTTTGCCGATATGCGAGTGGGGGAATGAAACACGAAGCTCTTCGACGGCGTACCTAGTGAGAAGCGAGGCAGACGCAAGGGCCCGTTCGGCTGCATCGGAATACGCGCGGCGCAATCCTCCCACTCCAAGCTTCGTTCCGCCAAAATATCGTGTCACCACAACAACGATATCGGTCAGGCCGAACTTGTCGATGGCAACGAGAATCGGCTTCCCCGCAGTCCCGCTGGGCTCACCATCGTCATTGAACCTGAACGTGGCCCCGTCCACTCCGCACCGGTACGCGAAGCAATTGTGCGTTGCATCGTGGCGGAGTTTTTTCAGCCCGGCAACGAACTCTTCAGCCTGGGTCTTTGTTGTCGATGGCGAGGCCGAGGCAATGAACTTTGAATCCTGCACCTTGAACCCGGCCTCGGCACCCCGTGCGATTGTTCTGTATTCGTCTGTCAGCGCAGTCATCGTCGTGGAATATCGAGCAGCCCTAATATAATGAAATCTGAACGGCTTTCTAAAGCGATCCATCGGGCAACTTGTGGCTTACGGCTTCTTTGTTTATCTTCATCGCACAAAGGGAACTTTCCATGAAAATCGGAGTTGTCTGCTATCCCACGTACGGCGGCAGCGGCGTAGTGGCGACGGAACTCGGCAAGGCACTGGCAACAAAAGGTCATCAGGTCCACTTCATCAGCTACGCGATACCCATGCGGCTGGATGGGTATCAAGGCAATGTATTCTATCATGAAGTGGAGATGGCAACGTATCCGCTCTTCGAGTTCCCGCTCTACACGCCTGCACTCGCAAGCAAAATGGTTGAAGTTGCGCGATTCGAGAAACTCGATCTGATACACGCACATTATGCCATTCCGCATGCAATAAGTGCCTACCTCGCAAGAGAAATCGTGGGAAATGGGTTGAAAATTGTAACCACTCTTCATGGCACTGACATCACCCTCGTCGGATTGGAACCCAGCTTCTTGCCCGTGATGAAATTCAGCATAGAGAAGAGCGACGGCGTTACCGCGGTCTCACGCTTCTTGCGGGAAAAGACAACCACGAACTACGGAATTGACAAAGCGATCGAAGTGATCCCCAACTTCGTCGATACGGAAAAGTACAAGCGCATAGAATGCGAGGACATCGCCGATCGCTTTGCACCGAGAGGCGAAAAGATCATGGTGCATACGTCCAATTTCAGAGTTGTGAAGCGGGTGCAGGATGTCATCAAGATCTTCAATGAGGTCAGGAAGAAAATACCATCCAAGCTCATTCTCGTCGGCGATGGTCCCGAACGCTCAAGCTGTGAACTTCTGGTTCGGGAGCTGGGAATCGAGCAACATGTGAAATTTCTCGGCAAACAGCTCGAGTTGGTGCCAATTCTTTCGGCGGCAGATTTATTTCTGATGCCAAGTCAATCAGAGAGCTTCGGCCTCTCGGCATTGGAGGCAATGTCATGTGGAGTCCCGGTTGTATCATCCAGTGTGGGAGGTCTTCCAGAACTCCAGGTACACGGCGAGACGGGTTACATCGCCGAAATCGGAGATGTCGAACGCATGGCACGATACGCCGTCGAACTTCTCACCAATCAGGCCAAACATACAATCTTCAGTGCCAACGCCAGGAGGCGGGCAGTCGAGAATTTTGACGTGCACCGCATCGTGGATCAGTACGAATCATATCTCGAGCAATGCTTGGGACGCCCTGAGGATAGCCATGGCGGCGAGGCAGTACGTGCACTGAGGACACAGTCTACACGTTGAGAGGACTATTCGTTGTCGAAACAGATCATTGATATCGTTCCCTGGGGGAAGAAGTCAAAGCCAACACTGGATGAACTGAAAGTGATCTTGCAGAATGAGGGGCTTCAGTGCGAGTTGTATTCCGATCCCCCGCGCATGAAATATGGCAGGCACAAACATGACTTCGATGACTTCATCGTGATCGTGGCGGGCAGGATGAAGGTCGGGACAGACGCGGGAACGTGGATCATGAATCCGGGAGACAGACTGGATCTACCCGCAAACACAGTCCACTGGGCAGAAGTTGTCGGAAAAGAAGATGTGAAATACCTCTCCGCAGCAAAATAGACGTCCGGCTTAAGGGCCCCCGCAACAGGTCTATTTCTGCATCACCCTCCTCCCTACCACGTGATCAATCGCAGCAAGCATGATCATTACAAGGACGGCAAAGAATGCGATACCCATGCTTCCTTTCCCAAACGCAAAGGGGAGATACTCAACCAACCAGGAGTTGAAGGTGCCCAATGAGGTTGCCAAACTCTCTCCCGCACTTGACGCAACAGTGGACATCACATTTTTCGTCTGCTCGATTTCGGTGTTGGTAAACACTCCGGTCACCACGAACGCCGCCGCCATGATCCCGAGGACAATGAGAAGCCCGAACAGATACGAGGCATTTTCGAGCAGGCGAAATACGAACGGCGGTTTCGGGGCAATCAAAATACGATCAATCACGGATCGGGTGAAATCTGGGCGGGCTTGCAGCAGCGGAACCTGGCCCAGCGCGGCGTCAATCGTCCCGAGATCCTTCCACATCCGACGACATTCTCTGCAACCGCTGATGTGGTCATTCATGGCCTTTGCCTCATCGGATGGCACTCGACCATCCAACAGCAGGTTGAATTGCTCAGCGGAGTAATGCAGTGTTCCATTTTTCATGCGACCTTCATCTCTCCTTTCATCCGACCCAGCACCCTTTCCTTTAACATATTCCTTGCGCGAAAAAGATTGGTTTTGACCGTGCCAATCGGCGTGTTGAGAACGGAAACAATCTCCTCGTAACTCATCTCCTGAACGTAAAACAACGTTACTACAGATCTGAACTTTTCGGGAAGGGTGTTGATCTCATCTGCAATAAGTTCGTTGAGTTCATCCTCTTCCAGTCGTTCATCAAGTGAGGGTTCATCTGTGTCCACAAGAATGTTATCCAATCCGCCTTTATCATCGACATCGATTTGCTCCGGCTTGCCGCGCCGCCGGGTCACTTTAGTCATGCAGAGGTTATACAGAATACGGTAGAACCATGTCCCGAATTTTGCATCACCCCGGAATTGATCCAGGCTTTTGAATGCTCTGATAAAAGCATCCTGCACCAACTCCTCGGCTTCCTCTTTGCCGCCAACGAGCCTGCACGCAAGTGTAAGAGCCCGGTCCTTGTGGTGATCGACCAAAAGGGCGTATCGACGGGAATTCCCCGCCCGAATCTGATCGATGATATCCTGATCGGAATCTCTCAAGGGCCTGATGCCTTCTTTAACCCATTGGACTACCGTAGCACGAAGATTGTTTCATCCGTACGCCTTCTTTAGAAAGGGCAGAAACATTTTCTCCCCGCCTGATGTCTAAGCAAACAGAAGAAGCCACACTCACTATCCAACAATGGAGGCGACAATGAACGGCGAAGAAGTTCTCGTGCCAATAGTATTCTTTCTCACAATTGCGGCAATTTGGGGATTCACCCTCTTAACCCGCCACAAGGAGCGAATGACCATGATTGAAAAGGGCCTGAAACCTGAAGACATGAAGGCCCTCTATGAGCGAGGAACACTGAGGATCAATCCATTGAGTTCACTGAAATGGGGGATGATCTTTGTGGCCGTTGGTATCGCTGCAATCATTGGCATGTACCTGCACGCAAACTACTTCGTCGAAGAAGGGATCTACCCCGCACTCATGTGCCTCTTTGGCGGCGTCAGCCTCATTGCATTCTATCTTCTGGCAAACAAAAAGCTCCAGTCTTAGGACGATCTGCCATGCGAAGAATGCCTCCCCGACGGGAGGCATTTTTTTGTCACACAAGCGTGGCCCTTGCGAAGACCTCTTCAAGCACTCGAAGGTTTTCGAGGCTGTTCTCCGCATCGGGAAATGGCTTTTCGTTCGCCGCAATACATCGGGCAAAATACTCGAGTTCATTGATATAGGGATTCTCGGGCGGGAACCCTCTCCTCAATCAACTCATCACCTCCGAGTAAGTGGATTTGAAGAACGTTTTCCACCGGACGACCCGCAAGGGCCGACCGTGCATAGATGGATCCCTTCTCGCCATTCACAGCATAGTAGTTCGCGTCGGTAGTGAAGGAGGCCGTGACGGTCGCCGTTGCGCCGGCGACGGAGAACACGGCGTGAGAGAACATATCAACTCCGTCAGGCGTGTCACGGTGGATTTGCGCATGAAGCAGTTTCGGCTCCTCATCCGTCACATACCGCATAAAATCGATCCCGTAAATTCCGAGATCATACAGCGCACCTCCGCCCGTTCTTGGATCCATTCTGAAGGCACTGCGGGCCAAGGTGCCTATATGGAAGCACCAATTGAAATCGATGTACGTCACCCTCCCTATCCTTCCTGATACGACAATCTCTTTCAACCTCTTCTGGATGCGTTTGAACCGATACATGAATGCCTCCATGAGGAACACGTTATGTTCCTTGCAGGCGTCGATCATCGAGTGAACTTCCGTGGATGTGAGCGCGGCCGGCTTTTCGACGAGCACATGTTTCCCGGCCTGTGCTGCCTTGACCGTATATTCACAATGAAGATGTTGAGGGAGAGGAATATAGACGGCGTCTATGGCGCGGTCGGCCAGCAGCTGTTCGTAACTGCCGCAGCAAAGGGGAATATTGAACTCCTTGGCAAATGCCTCGCCCCTGGATTTCTCTCTGCTGGCAATGGCCGAAATTTCAACACCGTGCAAGGGGGCATCGAAGAATGCGCGTGCAATTCTCGCAGTGCCGAGGATGCCGACACGAACCATTTAAAGTCTGTATAATGGAACTATTTGGCCGGCGGTTGACTTTGGCCTGCCGCTTCCTCGCGCTCTTTCCGTGAGATCAACATACGAAGCACAATGCGACTTGCCCAGATAACAAATGCGACGAGAAAGAGAGGGAGGAAATACTCTGTTCGGACAAGCTTGAAGGCGACAAGGATAAGCAACACCGCCATCACGACAATTCCGACTATCCCATAAATGGTAAGAAATCTACGTGTGAGCAAGAGCGAACCTCAGAAATTTGACGCGGTCAATATAGAAAAGTCAACAACGAAGTGCAATCACAGGAACAGGCCATTGGGGAACCGGTTCGGAGATAGTGGTCTCGCTGACGGCCCTACTGAGGCATTCAAATGTCTTTGCTCCTCGCACTCAAAGGGAGGCTCCTGCCCTGTATCGACTGGGGACAGCAGCCATGAAAGGCGGGCTTAAGCCAGAACTTCGTCAATGATGGCTCCTCCTACGACATCATCACCCTCATAAAATACAACAGATTGACCCGGAGTGATTGCGCGGCGGGGTTCGTCAAACAGTACCACCATCCGTCCGTCTTCCAATTGCTGAATTGTGGCAGCAGCTCCGGCATCATTGTACCTGATCTTCGCGTCGACACGGCGGGGCTCCCGGCAATCGTTGTACTTGATCATATTGATACTACGCGCAACGAGCCCATGCTTGTAGAGTGCTTCCCCGCTGCCGATTTCAATGCGGTTGCTTTTTGAATCGATGCCCGTCACGTACAACGGGTCCGGCCGGGAAACCCCCAGACCCTTTCGCTGCCCAATTGTATAGAACGGAAAACCGCGGTGATGACCCACGACTTGGCCATTCATCACAATTTCTCCACCTTCAACTTCTGCCTGAAGAGCCGGGCGGCGCTCCTTGAGAAACCGCTCATAATTGTTATCGGGGATGAAGCATATTTCATAGCTTTCCCCCTTGTTCATATTCGGAAGGCCCAGAGTCTCACCCAAAGATCGAGATTCAGCTTTCGTCATGTCCGCCAGGGGAAACATGGTCTTGCTCAACGACTCTTGCGTCAGACCCCACAAGGCATACGACTGATCCTTGGATTCATCTTTTCCTCTGGAGATAACATAACGGCCGGCATGTTCGTCAAGCCGGACGCGGGCGTAGTGCCCGGTGGCGATGTAGTCTGCCCCAAGTGCGGTAGATTTCCTGATGAGTTCTTCCCACTTGATTTTCCTGTTGCAGATGACACAGGGATTGGGAGTTCGTCCGGCGAGGTACTCGCTGACGAAGTTCTCAATCACTTCAACGCCGAACCGCTCACTGAAGTCGAGCACATAGTGCGGGAAGCCGAGCCTGGCAGCCACTGCCCGTGCGTCGTTAATCCCGTCAAGCGAACAGCAACTGCTTTCGTTACCAACGTTCCCACCAACATCCTCATACTTGTATGTCTTGATTGTAATGCCAATCAGATCGTATCCGTGCGAAGCGAGAATGCCCGCAGCCACGGACGAATCCACACCACCGCTCATTGCCACAACGACACGCATCTTTCGACTCATACTCGTCGTTTCCAAACAACAGTCCGGACACAAACAGCCAAGACACGAGGCCTTATCGCCTCGTGTCTTGCATGTAAATCACTGGAAAAGATAGTGAAATCAGGAAAGGGAAACAAACGAGCAACTGAGTGTTAGGAGCAGACCTTCGGGGGTGCCCATCAGCTCACAATGCTGACAACATCCTGGTTGCCTTGCTTCTTACGAAAGCGTAGTTCAATGCAGGAAGGGTGTTGTCCTTCGCTGCCCTCGTACAGAATTCCCTTGCCTTCTCAGTGTCCTTCTTCCCCTGGTAGGCAAGAGACAGCCTGTAGAGATTATAAGGATCCAATTGGTTTGCCTGTTTCAACTCGGATATCGCCTTATCATAGTTCTTTTCTTCGAGCAAAATCCTACCGGCCAGCTCGTGGGCGCGTCTCATTTGGAAATTGTTCTTGAGTGCCTCCGCGCCTTTCTGGAATTGTGCTGCCTCCGAACGGGCAGTCTTTAGATCCCCTTTCATGACGGCAACTGTCGCAATGTTAAAGTGATGCCCCAGTTTCGCCAGATCCTTGACCGGCTGGGAGAGCGACGATCTTTCCATTGTTTCCAGCGACCTGTCAAACGTCGTTAGCGCATCATCGTAGTTCCCCATCTCCCGTAGAATATTCCCTTTCATCACGAGGTCGGCAGACATGTTGGCCATATCGTTAGCCTTCTCCGCTATCGCATATTCCTTATCGGCTTCCACCAGAGCCTCATCCATCTTCCCGCCGTCAACCTTGAGGACGACCATACTAAACAACGCAGTGCGACGCTCTCCGTCGTCGCGGGCCATGTCGTAGAGTTTCTGCAATTCCGCAGATGCTTCATCCGGCTTTCCAAGATATGTGAGGTTGGCAGCAACGCCCATGCGAGAATTGATGAAATTCGGGTCAATGCTCAGCGCCCTCCTGTATTCGGAGATCGATTCCTGGAATCTCCCCATTTTCATCAACAACTCCGCATAGGAATCCGGCGGATTTGGATCGTCCGGAATCAACTCGGTGTATCTCTTGAATGCCTTTTCCGCAGCGTCATATTTCTCAATCGCCCTGTACGCGTAGCCAAGTGAGTTGTACGCAGGAGAATAATCGGGAGCGATCTTCGAGCACTTCTCGTACTGTTCAATCCCTTTCGGATAGTCCTGGATGCCAATGTAGTAATTCCCAAGTACGAAACACGCGCGTTCATCGCGAGGATACGCTGCAACGAGCTTGTCATACATCGCCTTCTGCCTCATCTGCTCCCCATCCACTCCTGCCTGGGCGCCCATGATGAGCAACCGTTCTCCCTCGGAGACCTTGTTTGCAAGCGCGACGGCCTTCTTCATGTTTTCAAAGAAGACCTTCGCTGTCGGCGCCGATTGGGCAAGCAAGAGGTACGCATACGCAAAGTTCGGGTCTTTTGAGATTGCATTCTCGAAATGCTGGATCGAATTCTGAAGCCGCAGCTTCTCGGATAAGTCCCGGCCTTGAAGAAATTCCCTTCTCGCCTCCTCAGACGAAGTCGTGATTGGGATTTTCCCATTGGCAGACATCTGTGCAAACATACTCCCGACAAACACCGCCACGAAAAGGACGACGCCCACCGTCGAAACCGCAAAGCTTTTCATGCATGCCTCCACACGATTGATGATTGGAAAGTTGACTGACACAAACAGGTAGCTACAACGTCAGACACGTCATCGCACGACGACGTGGCTCAGGGCTTGAGAAGGATGGTATGTTCTTTCCCGAGCAGGCTTGCAGGCACAGGATACTCAAAACCACAGGCAAGACAAACAGGAATGACGCGTGCCGTCTCCAGATTGGGACGAAACGACAGGCTGGAACTGTGGAGTCCCTTCAGACACTATACTTACTGTATCCAGACCCGCGGACGGTTTTTCGTGGGCAAGGCCATGGATGAATTCGGCTCTTGATTCCTGAAGAATATGTATTAACATTCTCACACAGCCTTTGTTGCACCAGCAGCCGCACGACCCAATGAGCCGCCGCCACAAATTTGAACATAGGCAAAAGAAAGGGAACGCTCCTCCTCCACGAAAGAAACCACCTGCGAACTCATTCCTTATCGGCATTGCTGCGATTATTGTAGCGGTTGTTCTGTACAGCCTGATGAAGCAGGAGAAGCGCACGAATGATCCAACCCTTTCCCAATCAACTCCGGCCCACTCAATAGAACCACGAAGCACGTATCAACCCACTGAGAAGTGGCTGCAGCGATCCTACGCCATCGATCAATTGTTTCACTATGTGTATACCCCCTGTTGGGAAGGAGCCAACGGGGCAATTGGTGATGCGTATCTCTTCGCCGTAACACAGGACACCGCCCTGCTCAGGTTCCATGTTGTCGAGCATGACCTCAGGAGAATGTGTGTCGGAACGTGGGTGGACGACAGGGCGTGGGTTGGCCTCGCGGAATACTACTGGTGGCGAGTTACCGGTAGAACCAATATGGCCCTGATGCGAGATGCGGAACAACGATACCTTGAAGCGCGGAGCGAAGGCCGGCTTGCGCATCGGGATGGCTACTGGACGTGGTACAACTATCCTCCGGGCGCGGTTATGAATGAGCAAATTTTTACCAACAGCAACATGAACCAGATGGTAACCCTCGCATGCGGACTCTACGAGGCAACCGGCGACAGGCGATTTTACGATGACGCCATTCTCGTTTGGAATGGGGACAAGAATATCCCCGGCATTGAGAAAACACTCTACCGGGGCAACGGAAAATGGGAAGGGAAAACCGGGCAGGCCGCATTCGGCAAAGAACTCCCGTGGGACGGCACCGAGTACTGCACCATCGGCGCGGCGATGTTCCGGATGACCAACAATCAGAAATACAAGTCAATCGTTGTGGCAACGGCAAAGAGGATCATGAATCCCGCAACCGGATGGGTCGATCCGACGGACTATTACCAGGTCCATATGGACGGCAATGGCAATTTCGTGCACTACCTGATGGATGCGTATGAGATCGCACCAAAGGAACTGGCTGACATTCCTGTAAAGGTTGGGAAGATGCTCGAACACGTCTGGACGAACCACTACGGGCGAGCGACGGTCACGCTGCACAGATTCAACGACAATGGAATTCGCAATGGATGGAATCCTCTCGGCGGAGAAGACGGATATGGCGTTGGTGAAGTTGGAACGGTTCACGCCCAGTCACAGGCGGTGCGGGCGTTTGGAGTATACGCGTATTTTGTGAACAGAAAGTGAGGACGCAAGAAGAAATCAATACCGCTGAGACCGTGCACTACAGCCGAATGTCGATCTGCACTGAAAGGCGGTTATCGAGAGGACCCTGAATCTGCGTTAATCCTGAACTGATGGTGGTAACTCCTTCTCTCTCGGTCTCCGAGTACTTCGCGGACAGGGTAAATGTACCGGCAATCGAACAGTCGATCATCATATACCATCGGCGGCCTTTCCCGTACAGGCCAGGGTTGGAGAACGCGCCCCGGAGATCGGCTTCATACTCGTACAGGCGGGAATCGTACGACTGGGTGTCGAAGAAGACAAGGCGGCCGTTGAGCGAGAGCCCTTTCGAGATTCGGCAGCGTACGTCCTGATAGAACAGGTAGCCCCGCTCGCTTCTTCCCAGCAACGAATAATCCACAGTTGTCGCTTCGACTCTCCCTTTCACGGTCACGCTCTGAGTTGCCTTGTAGGTGGCAGTGAGACGGTACTTCCGCTGTGTGCGAACAACAATCGGTCGGACATCTCTTCCATAGATATCAACATCGGCTTCGCTTCCTTCAACAGACTTGTGGGAAAAGCGGGCGATCATATCGAGCTGCTTTGTGATCGCAGCATCCGATTGAACGAGAAGTTCATGGCCACCGGACGGCAGAGGATTGAAATATGTTTGCCATGGGAACTTGAATTGATCAAGATGCCCTGAGAGTCTCAGCCATTGCGTCGCACGCACATCGATGCCGAAGTAGAAGCCCCTTTCGTTTCGGGTATCCGACCGCTCACCGAAACCGTTTGCGTGGTAATTATTGAACCCTCGTCCATAGTCCCGGTACAGAAGTGCGATATTCGACTTGGAGCCTATTGTCAGAATTGTCCCTGCAATTCCCGCGACCGATTTGTCGTTGGATCGCGCAATCTCACCGAACACCGAGAGCCTTTCCATGGTCATGGACGCATCAAACCCAATAATACTTTGTTCCTGTCCGCTAAACTCATAACGGCGGTCTGAACTGATGGCCTTGTCAAATGCGGTTCGAAAAGCCGTCGAGCCCAAGCTCCATGCCTCGGAGCTGATGAACCGCACCCTTCCCCCAACGATCTGTTCGATCACCGCCTTCCGCTTCTGCAATTCACTTGGTGTCCGGAACAGACCCGCATTATAGAAGCCGGAAACAGCGTTCATTGAATCGATGTTTGCATCAAGGGCGCGGCGGGAGAAAAATGCGGTCGCTTCGATCTTGTCCGGGCCCGATTCCACCACGGCGCTTGCCGCTGCACCGCGAAGGAAATTCACCTCGCCCGAAGAACGGTACGGCTGCGCACTCAAGGCCGACTTTCTGGCGACACTGATTGCTTCACCCCCTTTGCCAAACGATGTGCCCCGCCACAGGACCAAGCCCTGTGCGGCTTCGATGATGAAATCACCTGCAACCACCTGCGAGAGAACGCCGAGGTCCTTGACAGCAACGTATCCCGATGCAAAGCCGCTGGAGAGCCTCTCCCCCGCATCTTTCTCAAACAATGCCCCTGCCTCAATGTCTCCTCCTTTTATCGAGATGCATTCGTACGACTTCAATGATGAACCGGCGAACGAGCTATCGAGATCTCCCTGTCGTGGCTGCAAATTCTGGCTGGTCCGCGAACGGAACTGTACAACATTTTCCTGTTTCGAATCCACTGTAACGTACGGCAACAGTTTCTCGTAGAGCTCGTCACCATAGTCCTCTATCACCCTGAGCTGTTGCACCGACGTAAATTTCTTGATGGCTCTCCGAAATTCAAGAAGGGTGATGGCCTCAGAGGGTGTCACGCCGGGGAGAGATTCCAATTCTTCGACTGAAATCCGATTGAGATCGTGCGGGTGTTCCTTGCGCCAGGTGATGTCATCAAGCGGCTGCAGATCATCGGATTCGCTCTCAAACTGTTCGAAGAGATCCTCGCCCATGGCAGCGCCAGGTTCGATCTCCATCGCGAGAGTGTCCTGGACAGTCAGAACCGAATCCGCTAATCCGCCCAAGCATTCCAGCAGACACACCACCGTGACGGCGGCAGCAATCATTTACAGTTCACCCAGGTAGAGGGACAATGACATTTGATGGGTGGCACCCAATTCCGAGTGGCTCGTGAACGCATAGTCGAGTTGGACAATCCAATAACGTATCCCTACCCCCGCGCTTAGCACCGAGGGATCACTTACTGTACCTGCCCGAAGAGAGAGCAGATCGAGGATCACATACTCAACTCCCGCGTGCAATTCTGTTGGGTACCGAACATCCTTCTCAATATCGACGAGGAGAGATGCTTCAGGAATTGGAGAATAGGCCAGTCCGGTGACATACACCTGCGGAAGTTTCTCACGTGCCGCTCCAATGGTCGGAGCATTGACGTTGAGAGCTGCAAACCCCCACTTGATCTCGTCGCTTATTTGCGCGAGCAATCCCACGTCAATTCCCCACGAATGCGCAGAACCATACCTTGCGATGCTGAGATGGTAGTAATGCACCGTGACACCCATGGAAAACCGGTCGTTCAATCCCACGCCATACGAAGCTTGCAGATCGATCTCACGGTACAGCTCAAAGCCGTAGCGTGAGCCGGAGGCGGCAAACGCTCCAATCGAAGTCGGCTCGACATATGAAAAAGAGCCGTGTGCAAGCTCGTTCAGTCCGAACGGTTGGGGTGAGTAGTAGACCGAAAGTGTCCGTCCTTCGAGGGTTGACAGACCTCCGGGGTTGGAGAATGCCGTCCAGGGACTGTTCAATACTGCCACAGCCGCCCCACCCAGAGCGACCGCTTCGGAACCTCGTGGTAGGTGCTCAAATGCAGCAAACGCGTCTCCACCAACTGACATGAGGAGAACGAGAAGTACTGGTTTCATAGTCCCTCCTCTTCAGAGTTTTGTATGCTTTCTTGATAGCCTCACGCAAAAGGTTTATATTGGAGCGCACCATCGCACAGAACCTAACGTCAGACACGAGAGGCTCCTGATGACTAGAACAAGTGTTGTCCTTTCATTACTGATCACCACGCTATCACTTTCCCCCTCGGCATTGTTCTCCCAGCAGATTGATGCCACGGTCACGGTGAACTACGAGTCTATCGCCTCGACCAACAGAGATCTGCTGCAGGATTTCAACTCGGACATCACATCATATTTGAATGATTACAATTGGAACGACCAAGGTGATCAGCAAGAAAGGATCAAATGCAATTTTGATGTCTTTATTCAAAGTGTTGTCGGTGAAAATCGATACTCTGCGCAGGTGTTCGTCGGAAGCAGGCGCAAGGTGTACAAGTCCGACAAGAACAGCGCGGTCATAAGGATCTTTGACGAGACGTGGGAGTTCACCTACGTAAGAAACCGTCCGATCAATCATAGCTCATACACGTTCAACGATCTTGCCAGCGTCCTGGATTTTTACGTGTATGTGATTCTCGGATATGACTATGACACCTATGACAAGCTTTCAGGCACACCCTATCTTCAGCGTGCTGCCGATGTTGCAAGCCTCGGACGCTCCAATGGACAGAAGGGCTGGCTGCCGTCGAAGAGCGGCTTCAGCAGGGTGCAGTTTATCGATGAACTGAATGATGCCAAGTTTGCTCCGGTGCGCGCCGCTTCATACATCTATCACTTTGAAGGGCTTGACTCGCTCTCGATCAATCCGGAAAGAGCATGGAGCAACATCCTCAAAGCCCTTAATCTGATAGGAAAGACCAGGGCAATGGTCGATCCGCGCAGCGCTGTGATCAGATCGTTCTTCGACACGAAATACATGGAAATTGCAGACACGTTTCAGAGCTATCCGGATCCATCGGTGTATCTCACGTTCGATGCGATCGACCCGGGTCATCAAAAGACATATGACGAGTATCGCGCCAAGAGAAGCGGCGGCTAGTGGTCTGCGTGTGGCCCGGCAGTGTCTGTCAACGTCATCGTCTCGATGGTATCGCCGACCTGAATCCTATCCACAACATCCATCCCCCCAATCACCCTGGCAAAAATGGTGTAACGCCCATCGAGGTGCGGTTGATTGGAATGCGTGACAAAGAACTGACTCCCTTCGGTGTCCTTCCCTGAACTCGCAACGCCAACGGCACCGCGGTCGTAATGTTCGTACCCGAATTCTGATCTGATGCTGTAACCCGGTCCGCCCCATCCGTCTCCCCGTGGATCGCCCCCCTGAATAACGAAGTTCGGCACCACCCTGTGGAATGTAAGGCCGTTGAAAAACCCTCTCTTGATGAGCGATGCAAAATTGATGCAGGTAAACGGGGCCTCCTCCGGAAGCATCTCCATCGTAACAACTCCCTGCGCTGTTTTTATGGTTGCCAACGGATGTTTCTTCACATAGTCAAGGAGACTCCAATCAACATTTGTATGGGATGGTAATTGAGGGCGGACGAGAGTTTGCCGGTATGATGCGCCGGTGATTTTCTCAAGGGCATTGGCCGCTTCAAGCGCGATAGTGTAGTTGGAATCTCTCAACAAGCCCTCCAGTGGCTGGGTTGCCCGTTTGTCCTTAATAGCACCGAGCGCCTCGATGACTGCAACGACGGACTCTGTTTCCGGTGACGCCCGAAATCTGTGAAGCGCATCCAGCAGGTTTGGCACGCAAGAGGGCGAAGCGAAGAGAGAGTCGGACAATGCTCCTGCCGCAGTGACAATCACAGGCATGTCGCTCGAAGACAATGCATCGATGAAACTTGCCCGAAGGTCCTCTCTGTTTACACCATCGGGTTGCTTGAGCTTTGAGGCGTTGAGCATCGCTTCCAGGGCAAGGCGACATATGCCCGGGTCTTTCGCCCGGGCTTCATGGATCAGGATCCGACGACCTTCATCCGCAGGAATATTCCCAAGAGCCTCAACGTAGATACTTGTCGAGAGTTTTTGATTCTCCCTGCACCGGGCAAGAAACCCAAGTGCTCCTTTCCCTTTCAGCCGGGCAAGCGCAATCGCCGCTTCACGCTGCCGCCTCCATGAATTACCTCTCTCATTCGAGACAACTTGTTGCAGAACCTCAAAAATGCGATCACCAATTGCCGGCGTTCCACCTATCCCACCGGTGGCAGACAATGCTGAGAGAGATACATGTTCGTTCGTATCAGTAATCATCTGGATGATAAGATCACTGATGCGGGAGGAGTCGGACATTGGATATAGTGACAACGATTTTGCCGCGTTGCACCGGACATGCCAGTCGGGATCGCTCCCCGCAAGCGTGATGATCGGCTCAGGATCGGAAGATGGTGGCAGGACTTTCCCGAGCACGGACGCAATGTACATTCGCACGTCCGGGTTTTCATCCGACGCAGCTTTGATGATCTGTTGTGTGTACTGTGTAAGCAGATTTCTGTCGCCAATCCGGAAGAGTGCGTACGCCGCCCTCCAGCCTTCTCCGGTTTCCAAAGCGTGAGCAGCGTAGGAAGTCCCTTCCGTACTTTTGATCGCCCGGTACGCATACCGACCGATTGTCAAGGCAACCTCCCCTCGAACCTCGATCGAGATGTCGTCGTTCGCCTGAGAGAGCAGGACGGAAAGGCTTGCCGCATCACCCATCTTTCCAAGAGCCTCGATCATCCTTGACGTGACAAGCTCGTTGCGTTCGTGTTTAAGATGAACAAGGAGTTGTGCTGCAACCTCGCGACGTTTCAGGGAATCGATGGTGTAATTCAGCTGTCCGAGCGCAAATGCGGAGGCCTGTCTCACGCCGACATCGACATCATCCAGGAGCTCTTCAAGCCCGGGAACGAGAGCAGTATCCTGAACCGAACCCGCGGCAAACGCGGCCTTTGCCCTGACTGCGGCGCTCGAGTCTTGTAGAAACCTGCGCAATGTCATGGCGTCCCGCGAATCCTGAGCGACGAGGATTTGCCGAAGAGTCTCTTGCGAGACAGGCCGGGCAGAGAATGAGAGTGGAGACAGGACAACAAGTACAAGCAACGATGCTGTTCTCATTCGAAAAAGAAAGATCGCTGAAGTGAGTGCCGGTAAACTTCGTACGTTGCAGAATGGGTGGCGGACAGAGTAGGGGAAAGATTACGCCGCACCGCCGCAAATATAGAATTTCTTAATGACAGAGGCAAATGGCGAGTGACAATTACGGAGTTCCGAGTCCGGGAAAGGCGTCAGCCTGGGCCGGGGAGAGTCAAAAGTACGGACGTGTGTAGAAGGTTGCGCCGATCTCTTCCTCAACGAGGAGGCGGGCCTTTTCTTTGTCCACGTCGTTCAAATCCACAACCGTCATGATAACTCTGGGGATCATTTTCACGGCCTCCCTGGCAAATTCGATCATTGCAGGAAAAAACCTCTGGCCATCCAATCGCATCAACTCACCGTACTGCTTCGGGTCGGTGGAATTCAGACTTATCGAAACAGCGTCGAGCAAGCCCGCGAGTTCCGGCACAATGTTGCGTTTGTTGATGATGTTTCCATGACCATCGGTATTCAGCCGGGTTTTTCCTCCCTTCGATTTCACCCATCGGGCGACATCCTTTAGCTCTTCGAGACGAATGGTCGGCTCACCGAAACCACAGAAGACGATCTCATCGTACGTTGTAGGATCGCCAATCTCACGAATCACCTCTGATGCCGTGGGCTCCTGTTCAATCCGGAGGTTCGCTCCTTTGATGACAGCCTCACCCTTCCGATCGCAGAACACACAGTCGGCATTGCAGCGGATTGTGAGATTGATGTAGAGTGAGTTCTTGAGCGTGTACGTGATCCGGGGCTTGCCGGGTTCTCCGATGCCGAAGAGCTTATACACGTTGTAGTTCGTTGACCGCGCAATGTCGTCAACAGAAAGGTGTTGGAGAGAAGCAATCGTTGCTGCAATCAGGGAAATGTTCGCGGGCTCGTTGCGCTTACCCCGGTGGGGAACGGGAGCGAGGTACGGACTGTCCGTTTCAAGAAGAAAATGCTCGGCAGAAACACGTCCGGCAACCTCGGCGGCGAGGCCGGCATTCTTGAATGTGACGATGCCGGGAAGGGAGACATAGAAACCAAGGTTGATGACTTTCCACGCCAGTTGAGAATCGCCCGAGAAGCAGTGGAAGACGCCCTTCGGTGCAGGGTATCTGCTGTGCGGAGTTGCCATGTGCGAGCGCCACTGAGGTGCACCTGCCAGGGCATCCTCCACAATCTTGATCGTCTCTTGATTTGACTCCCTGGTATGGATCACTATTGGAAGATCGCGACGCTGCGCTATCTCAACCTGGGTCTTGAAAACTTCTGCCTGAACATCTCGCGGCGAGAAATCGTAGTGATAATCAAGCCCAATCTCTCCAATTGCCACAACCTTGGGATGTTTGCTTAGCGCCTCGATTTCCTTGAACCCTGAGGCGTCGGCCTTTTTTGCATCGTGGGGATGAATGCCAACGCACGCATAGACCTGAGGGTGCTTCTCGGCAAGGGCCACAGCATTTCGACTATCTTCAAGATTCGTTCCCGGGTTCACAATGAAGTCGATTCCGGCATCGATTGCCCGTTGAATCGTCTCTTCTCGATCCTGATTAAATTGTTCGGAAGTGATATGTGCGTGGGAATCGATGAACACAGACTACATGCAACAAGGTGAAGTAAATGGTTCAATGTTCCTGTCAAAGTAGTGAAGGGGAGAGTGAAATGCAAAATGAGGAAGGCTGAGGTGAGGATTCCTCGCCAAGAAAAGACCGTGCTATGCGGAAGACATGGAAATCAGATCAAGGATACGTCACAGCTTTGTCTCAAGGGTCAGCACAAAACTGCGGGGTGGTGCAATATTGCCGATAAGTTCGACGTAGTTGTACTGAAAGACATTGTTGATATTGAGTCGTGCGGTGAGAGGAATATCGAACTGGTTGAAGTCTGCCCCAACCCGAAGATCAGTGACATATGATGCAACCCGCCGGTCACCGTCCCTGACGATCCCAAGTGTGACGAACTCCTCGTCAATTCTCTCCACTCTGCTGATGAATCGAAAGTCCAAACCAACATCGAGCGCGCCAGTGCGAGCAAGTCCTTCAACATACAGAAGATGACGCGGCCTGTATTTCAGGAGATCGTTCATGGTCAGGTCTCTCGGCCACACATATGTATAGCCAAGATCGATGAGCAGCGAGTTATCGAACAAGCCGAGTTTCGCCGAGCCCTCGACTCCCTGAATCCTCGCTTTCGTGACGTTATTGAACTGTCCCTGAAATTGCGGTGTGAACCCCGACTCGATCAGATTGTCGAAGTCACTCTGGAACAAGGCGA
Source organism: uncultured Bacteroidota bacterium (assembly GCA_963734955.1). Taxonomy (GTDB): domain Bacteria; phylum Bacteroidota; class Ignavibacteria; order UBA10030; family UBA6906; genus UBA11986. The sequence continues at coordinate 402,044 of CAVTJO010000006.1, read as the reverse complement.
GATCAAGCCAGGCTGAACTTCCCACGATCTGGCTCACGCCAATTTCGTATGTGTAGCTTCGTTCAGGCTGTAGCTTTGGATTGGGGATGATCGGCAACCCGTTGAGCGTTGTCGTGACGAATGCCTCAGCGACCGCAGGGGCCCGGAATCCTCTGCCAAATGATGCGCGGAAGGCGGTACCGTCGGTTGGAGCGTAGACAAGTCCCGCCTTCGGATTAAGCTGGCTCATGGTCGCAAGAGAATCCAGGTCCTCGAAATCGAACCTTGCTCCGATCGTTGCTTTCACATCATGCACAACTTCAATTTCATCCTGCGCGTAGAATGCCACCCCGGCCCCCGATCGTGTGCCAAACAGGTTCGCGTTCACGTTGTCGGTATTCCCCTCAGCACCGAATGTTATGATGTTCGACGGATCTGCATACCATGTCGCCTGTACCTCGCCGCGCACAACGTCCGAACGGGATGTGTGGGAGACTGTGTCAACCGCGTCATCGAACTTGTTGTGAAACCACATTGCGCGGGCGATGGTCAGAAAACTGCTGGAGGCTGTGTGGGTGTATTGCCCGGATAGGAAGAACCGGTTCGACTCTACAAAGTTTCCTTGCTCAACATCCGGAGGAACGAGTGCATGATCAATATCCTTCCAATAGAGGAAGCTCCCGCGCCTCTGGTGCATGATGTTGAACGTGGAAACGATGGCATCGTTTGGTGCAATATCCACACTGAGCTTAAGATACCCGTTGTACCGTCGTCGAAAGTCGTTCTGTCTGTACCCATCATCGGCCGCCCGCGAGCCATACAGGAGCAACCCTGCATTGCCAAATGACTGAGAATGGCTGAACGATTGGCCGTCAAGGAACCGTGTTCCGCCTTTCCAGTCCCATTGCGCGAACGATGGGCCGCTGTAGAATCCGCCGTATGAGCGTATGCGCGTTTCCGGCTGCTCCGGGATTCTTCTGGTGATAATGTTGATGACGCCGCCGAGCGCGCTGGAGCCATACAGCGCTGAAGCAGCACCTTTCACGACCTCTATCCGCTCAACTTCACCCATCGGGATCACTTCGAAATTGATCTCCCCTGTATCGCCTGTTATGAACGGGATACCATCGACCAGGAGAAGAACCCTGCTTCCCGCACCGCGACTGTACCCGCTTGAGCCCCGGACGTTCACCTGATCCTGTGTAAGATTCACACCGGGCACATGACGCAGCGCGTCATCCAACGTGATCACATTCCTGCGTTCAATACTCGCAGCATCCATGGTTGAAACGCTCACAGATACATCCTGCAGCGATTGGGCACGTTTGCTCGCTGTCACCACAATGGGTTCACCAAGAATCGGCGCTTGAGTCATTTCTATCCTGAGCGATAATGTCCGGTCCGCAACAACTTCCAGACCGGAACGGGCTTCTCGCTGATACCCCACCAGAGAGAACTGAAGGTCGTACTTTCCCACGCCCAAACTGGAAAGCTCAAAATCACCATTCAGGTTCGTCGCAGTCCCGCGAGTTGTTCCCCGGACAAGGACGTTGACACCCGGGAGAGGTTCTCCTGTGTTCTTCGCGACAACCTTACCCTTAATCGTGCCGGTTTGCGCGTAAGAGAGATGGGTGGACAAAAGAAGTATGAAAATGGCGAACTTCATTGCGGAGGGAATGGCTGCGGCGGTGGATTGGCGAAATCGACGTTGATGTCGACATCGCGCGTTGTGTCATTAGCAACTATTGTTACAGGTGAAGGTACCGCCAGATTCGAGTCAAGGTCGTACTGTCCAACAGCGCGCCAGTCCGTGGTCACCGTAGGACCAAACTGTTGGGCAATCACGACATACTTGTATTCCGCAGCGGGAAGGGAGAATATGTATCGAAGGGAATCAACATAAAACGGGACCAGCGCAGTATCTCCGAGGGGAGGATACACAACCGCCCTCCCGAGAAGCACTTCGTTGACTATATTGGTGGGGGGAAACACCGTGAACGCCACAATGCGAAGGTCGAGGAGGCTGTCCCTCGGGGGCCAATGCTGATAGCGAAGAATTCCTGACATGTAGCCTGCCGGAACCTGCGGGGGTGGAATCGGGCTCAGTCCCTTATCGCAACCGGCAAACATTGATATGAGGAGAACAAGAACAACCGCTAAACGCGTCATGACGCCTACATGTTCATCGACGATGGCAGACGATACCGCCTGATCGAGGAGAAACGGTGAGCAGCGTGCGCCGGCCTACTTTACCAGGCTCCCGCTCTCAATCTCTCCCGAAGGTGTCACAAAGACAAGTTTCCCGTTGCTATCAGACGCCGCGAGCAGCATCCCCTGCGACTCCTGTCCCATGAGTTTTGCGGGCTGAAGGTTGAACACAACAACAATCGACCTGCCAACCAAGTCTTCCTGTTTGTAATGCTGTGCAATACCCGCAACGATCTGGCGCCTCTCGGGTCCAACTTCCACCTGAAGCTTGAGGAGCTTCTCCGACTTGGGTACGTTCTCGCATTGTACAACCTTGGCAACCCTGAGATCAACTTTTTTGAAATCGTCGATGGTGATGGTCGGTTTTGGTTCGGGCTGCCTTGGCAATGACACCGGCAAAGCAGGCGATGAACCGCTAACGCTCTTCAACTCGTCTTCAATCACGGTATCCTCGATCTTGGTGAAAAGAATCTCTGATTTGCCAAGCCTGTGTCCGTCGGGAATGCGAAGTTCGCCCGCTCCGTCCCACTCTTCCCCGTGCACACTGCCGCCAAGGTTCAACATTCTCCAGATCTTTTCAGATGAAGACGGCACGACGGGGGACATTAGTATCGCAAGTGACCGGGCAAGCTGAATGCTGATGTTGATTGATGTCGCGCACCGTTCTTTGTCGGTCTTGGCAGTCTTCCACGGCTCGCTATCGTTGAAGTACTTGTTCGCGGCCCGGGCAAGATTCATTGTCTCAAGCACACCATCCCGAAAACGATAGTGTTCATAATAGCTTCCCGCGCTGCGAGGTGTGTTCTCGAGGACACTGAGGATTTGCCGGTCGTTCTTGTCCAATTCACCCCTTACGGGGACAACGGCTCCAAATGTTCGTTCGGCAAAGGCTAGCGTGCGGTTCACAAAATTCCCGAGGATATCGGCAAGTTCATTATTCGTTTTGGCCTGGAAATCTCTCCAGTAGAAATCAGAGTCACGATATTCGGGAAGGGAGACAGCAAGATAGTACCGCAGCGGATCGACCGGGTACTTCGCGAGAAAATCCTGAACATCTATTCCTATACCGCGGCTCTTGGAGAATTTTTGCCCCTCAAAGTTGAGGAACTCATTTGCCGGAACATTCTCGGGCAGAACGTACTTGTCGGAGTGAGCATCGTTCCAGGCCATCAACATTGCCGGAAAAACGATGCAATGAAACACCACATTATCCTTGCCGATGAAAGCAACATACTTTGTTCCCTCATCCTGCCAAAAGCGTTTCCATGCCTCCGGTTTCCCGATACGTTGTGCCCACTCCCGCGTCGAGGAAATGTACCCCAGAACGGCATCAAACCAGACATAGATAACCTTGTTCTCATATCCCGGGACGCCAATTTTCACTCCCCAATCAAGATCGCGCGTGTAGGCTCGATCCTGAAGTCCCGCGGTGAACCAGCTCATACAGTATTTGAGAACATTCTCCTTCCATCCATCGCGCGTGTTACGTTCTGCGATATACGCCTCCAGTCGCGATTGGTACTTGCCAAAAGGAAAATACAGATGGGCCGTCTCTCTGAGAATTGGTGTCTCGCCGGTAATCTTACTCCTCGGGTTTGCGAGTTCTGCCGGATTGAGGTACGAACCACACCGCTCACATTGGTCCCCCCTTGCTTCCGGATTCCCGCACACGGGGCAGGTCCCTTCGACATAACGATCGGGAAGGAACATCTGCGCCTTCTCATCGAAGAACTGCTTCTCACGTTTTTCCTTCAAAATGCCGCGTTTGTGAAAATCCAGAAAGAACTCCAGCGCAGTGGCGTGATGAATGGGAAGCGATGTTCTTGAGTAGTTGTCAAAACTCATCCAGAACTTCTCAAAGGCCGCCTTGTTCATTTGATGATAACGGTCCACAATCGTCTGGGGTGTGGTATGTTCCTTGTCAGCTGTGATGGTGATGGGTACGCCATGTTCATCCGAGCCGCAAATAAAGGCAACCTCTCGTCGCTTGAGCCGCTGATACCGAACATAGATATCCGCAGGAAGGTACGCACCTGCAAGATGCCCGAGATGGATCGGCCCGTTTGCATAGGGCAATGCCGCAGTGACGAGTATTCGCTTTGGGTCTGACATTGTTGCCGTTACCTCTCGGACGAAGCCGGGTATGCAGCCGGTGTTGCAGACTGGATGTTGCTCCGCAACTGGATTGCAAGTTGAAGCATCACCAGATTAATGTAGACATTTCCCTCAACAAGAGAAATAGCCTTCTCGATGTTCTCGAGGACACGAACGAGATCGGCCCGTGGAAATTTCTCGACGAACTTCCTGAGGCCATCCTGTTGATCGAGGTTGATCACCTGTCCACCTTGAAGAAGAACCAACGCGTCCCGAACCCAGATCAGCATCAGATTCAGGAACTGAATCACCCTTTGCCGGTCCCTTCCTGCACACAGCTCTTCGACAGCATCAGCAATCACCGGAACATTGTTGCCAAGGGCAGCCCTGATAAACGCAACCACTTGCTTCCGTCGTTCTCCAACATCCTCCTGAAGGAGATCAAGTGCCTTTGCGTAACTCCCGTTCGCCAGTCGTGCAACAAGCGCCGCCTGATCCGGTTCCACCTTCTTACGCTCAATCAGCGCGCTGCGGATTTCTTCTTCCGTCAACGGATCGAACTGAACAACCTGACACCGCGAGAGAATCGTCTGCAACATCGCATCACGATGAGACGTCGTGAGGATCAACATTGTATTGCCCCCCGGCTCTTCAAGTGTCTTGAGCAGTGTATTCGCGGCAGCGTCGCCCATTTCATCCGCCCGCGAAATGATAATCACTCGTCTGCCGGGGCCGGTTGTCGAGAGTGAAGATTCGCGCCGGACATCACGGATACTGTTGATCTTGATGATCGAGGCTTTCGGAATTGTGATGCGGTGATATGGATTCTCAGACTTGAGTTTGAACTGTTCCCGGATGAGATCAATCTCCGAGGAGGAAAGCTTTTCGAGAGGCGAGTCGTCCGATTTTTCACCTTTGCCCACCGGCAGCGCCACGACGAACCTCAAATCCGGATGCTGGAGCGAGTGCATTCTGATGCAGGATGGACACGTGTCGCATGCCTCTTCGCCACCACGCTCACAATGCATCACGCGGGCAAGCTCCAGGGCAGCCGCATCCTTCCCAACACCGTCATTGCCGACAAACAGATACGCGTGTGGAAGCCTGCCGCTGTGCAAGGCACTCACGAGTGTCCTCTTTACTCGTTCCTGACCAATGACCCTATGCCACATCATCCGCCTCGATCAGAATGCGTTGCCAATTCCGAACTGTATGATTGCCTCCTTGAGTGTTTGGCCAAAGAACCTCCGGCTGGTAATCCACTGCTGACCTGGTCGCTCTGCGGGATTATACACTCGAAAACCGTAGTCGATCCTGAATGGACCGAAAAATGTGTCATACCTGAACCCCAGTCCAGCTGCGAGAGCAACATCACGCACCTGGAGGTCGCGCGTACCCCCCCACACATTGCCAAAATCCAGAAATGTCACGATCCAAATCTTGTCGAGAAAGTCATCCCGCAACGACTGCAAAATGTTGGTCCGGATCTCGCAGCTCCCTTCGAGCGCAACGTTCCCTCCGAACAACGGATCACCCGTCGCACTCAGGTCGCGGGACTTCCATCCCCGGACACTGCCACCACCACCGGCATAGAAACGATAGGCAGGTGGGATTTCACGAGCATTATCAGACCTGCTCTCCCCGTACTTGTCTTCATATCCTGCTTTGAGCTTCATGGCAAAAATGGAGAACCGGTGGTCTGTAAGATCAAAGTACCATCGACCAAGAAGCGTGACGCTGAAAAATTGTGCGAATGGCAGATCAGGCTGAGCCTTCTTCAGCATAAGGGGAATCAACCCCGACTCCTGGAAGGTGGCTGTGTGGATGAAACCATCAGACGGCCTGAAAAGATCATTCGTCTTGTCCCGTTGGATTGTGAACGAAAGTATCGAGTTGAACTGGATCTTCGCCTCCTGATCGCGCAGATTATTGATCTGGTCCTGTGTGGCTGGATCGCTCGAGGAATCGGGGAAGTTCGGGTTGCGTTGCAGGCTGACACGCTCGAGGGTCCAGTCGAGAAACCCGTTGGTGTAGTCAGCAAGTTTGTCTGTGAATCCAAATTTGTTCCGGATGATATCCTGCCGATACGGCTTCTGTTTATCCCTGATCAGCGAGAACGACCAACTCCCTTTCACCTTGTTGGTGAAGACATACGGTTGCACCATTTCAAATGTGAGATCAATATTCGACACGGCATCCGTCGCTACACCGAAATAATTGGGAAATTCGTTGATGGTCTGGGTTCTAAACCGCAGGCGCGTTGAGAACGTCCGGGCGCCGCCGAGGAAATTCCTGTTCGTGTACCCTATACCGGTGCCAAGGTTGAACGCATTGTTCTCATCGCTGAAGGCGAGCTCGGGCGCCAGCTCATGTTTGTCGGCGGGCCTGACCGTAACCATGCTCGTGACCATGATTGAAGTGTCGTCGATGGAAGGAACGGTGATCTTGATTTGAGCCTGATCGAATATGCCCACGCGGTTCAGGTTCTGCTCACTCGACAGCCTGCTGGCATAGCTGTAGAAATCGCCAGACTTGTAATCCAACTGCTGCAGAACGATATCCGGCGTGATATCCTGGCGGGCTGAATCGAGCTCATTCTTGATGGTAATATCCCCCCACTTCAGCAATCTCCCGGTTTCAAACCGGAGGATCACGACATAGTTCCTCGTGCTTGTATAGTAGGTTGCTGAGGAGCTATCCCGTTCGAACCGGGCATTCTGGTAGCCACCATCCCAAAGGATCCTCCTCACGCGCAGAACTTCTTCATCAATCAACGATCGGTTAAACGGGTCATGGGTGGAGATCTTGGGGGACGATCGCATGTCCTCGTAAATGAATCCCGGGACGTTCACGATCCCTTTGAAGATGATGGTATCAATAATCGACTGGTATCCTTCCTTGATTGTAAAGAGGATGTCCACATTTCTGTCTTCAGGTGCGAACGCCAGCGATGTGTCGATGCGTGCGTCATGAAATCCATGATCAACATAATAGCGGCGAAGTCGTTGTACATCCTCCGCGAGCGTCGCAAAGTCAAAGAACTCCCGCTTGCGGCCGAGCCTGTCGCTAATGTCGTAGTAGAGAAATCGGTTTAGAAAGCCCGGCGTCTCTCGTGTGGCAATCTGGGAGAAGAGCTCACTCGTGCTGATGTGGTCATTACCGTCAAAGTCAATTGAATGAATCTCGTACAATCCCTGGTCAGGTGAACGCTGCGCCCATCCCGGATGGGCGAGGAGCGCCAACAAGAGAATGATGAACAGGAGACGGACTTTTAACGGGCAACAGCAACTGGTGTCATTGATGAACAAAGGCAAAAAGAGTCTGAACACAAGCCGGATAGTCTTCGTTGGGGTGCATGCACAAAAAAGCCCAGCCTCCTTGGCTGGGCTTGAATAGTACCAGTTTCGCTGCAGATAATCAAACCTACCGGATTCAGTACTCCCCTTCGTCCTCGAAGAAGAAGTCCTCATCGGTCGGGTAATCGGGCCAGATTTCCTCCATACTCTCGTATGGTTCCTCGGTATCTTCCAATTCCTGAAGGTTTTCAACTACTCGTGCTGGCGCACCAGTTCGAACTGCATAGTCAATCAACTCCTCTTTCGTAGCCGGCCAAGGCGCGTCATCCAGGTACGAAGCTAAGTCCATCGTCCAGAGCAATGCTTATCTCTCCAAGATTTGTGATTCTGACAACCAAAAAACTCTTCATTGAGAAGGCTACTTTGCAGCAGCTAACTGAGAACGGTAGTGTGCAGCGTCGACATCATCGAAGAAGTAGTCAACAGGATTCTGTTTCCGGCCGTTCTTTCGAACCTCGTAATGCAAATGAGGTCCGCTTACAAGTCCCGAACGACCGCTTTTTGCGATAAGTTCCCCGCGTTTTACTGCCTGACCAGGCCGGACAAGAGGACGGGAGAGGTGCGCGTACAGTGTCGAATAGCCGTACCCATGATCGACATCCACAACGGTACCATAACCACCCTCGGTTCTCCCCGCGTATCTCACAACCCCGTCGGCGGCAGCGTACACATTCGTGCCAACATCGTTGACGATGTCGATCCCCTCATGCATCCGATAGACCCTGAGGACGGGGTGAACCCGCATGCCAAAGCCACTGATCGAGTAGTACCCTTCCATTGGTTTGATTGCAGGAAGGTGCAGGAAAAACGTTTGGTTGTGCTGATATTTTTTGTAAATGTCTTCATAGCTGGATTGCTGCAACTTCACTTCGCGCGAAAGTTGATCGATCAGCTTGTGGGCGCCGGTAAGAATCTCATCCGCCTCCGTAGAAACGAGACTGAACTGAGAAATCTCTTTCGTACCACCGATTGCGGCCGACCTGGTTTCCTCGTCGATTTTCGGCATGTCAACGAGCAAACGCAACTCGTTTCCACGGTCAGCCAAGATGTCAATGCCGTGCTGGACGGACGCGAATCTGCTGGAGAGTTCTCTCAGTTGGTCTTTGAGGAGACGGTTTTCCGTGTCCAGTGTAGCAATGCGGTCATAGCCGAGGCCGAGCAGGTCATGTGAGAAGTGGTTGAAAACGACGACGATTGCCAGCACCGACGCGCTCAAGAGGAGGCTGGAGCCGACAAACTTCAACCTAAAGAACCGGACTTCCTTGAAATCGAGCCTGGAACGAGAATATGTGAAGAAGCGGATTTTAGACATGATTCTTCAATTCAAGATGATCCGCATCAAGTGGGGGGATAGCATCACCTGGCTCCTGATGTAACCTTGTGCCACACTTTTTGCTCCGAAATACCTCGTTTTTCACAAAAATGCACCGGAAGTATAAATAATCTGGAATGGTTTGTCAAGCAGAAACTTCCGGAATCGGCGGATTAACTCATGAGAAATGAGGACTCGATGTGAAGGAATGAACCATGAGGAGGAAGGAATTACTCGAAATCGTGTTCAAAGTAGTCGATCACCCTGTTCCCTCTACGCTTCGCGCCAATAACTCCTTCGAGGCGCTTGGAAAACTCCCTTGCGGCATCATACCCATAGTGCTTCAGAAGGTAGTTTAGCGAAATCACTTCTGTAATAACCGTGACGTTTTTTCCGGGAAATATTGGCAGTTTCACAAGCGGCACTTCCACTTCCAGAATCTTGATTAGCTGATCGTCCAGTCCGGTACGGGTATAGTCCTGATTTGGTTTCCATTCCTCCAGCTCAACCACAAGCTCCACGCGTTTCTGGAATCGGATGGCCCGGACACCGAACATGCTCCGAACGTCAATCAGTCCCAAACCCCTGATCTCCATGAAGTGCTTTACGAGATCCGTTCCCGCACCCATCAGGATTCCTTCACCCTTCCGGGTAATCATGACAACATCGTCGGCAACGAGGCGATGGCCCCGCTCGACAAGATCGAGTGCTATCTCGCTTTTGCCTATCCCCGACCTCCCCGTGAGCAGCACGCCGATTCCGTAGACATCAACGAACGAGCCATGGAGCACAATCTGGGAAGCAAACTGGTCGTCAAGAAAGTCGGCCAGGAAATAGCTGATCTTGGTCGTTTCGAATGGTGTCCCGAATACCGGGATACCCTTGCTGGCTGCCGCGTCAAGAATCCCGTCCTCCACACTGTTGTTGTTCGTGAGAACGATGCAGGGGATCTTGAACTCAAACAACGTGGTGAAGACAGTCTTGCGCGCCTCTGGGGTGAGCGTATCGAGGTAGCGAATCTCCGTGTTGCCGATAATCTGGACACGATCGTACGTGAAGAGCTCCACATAGCCGGCGAGTGCCAGCCCGGGCCGGTGGAGGTTTTTATCCTTGATGTGGTTCTCGAAGCCGTTCTCACCGTTCAACGGTCGCAATCTGAACCGCTCTCTCGTCGCATCATAGAGCGACCCGACAGTGATGAACCTCTTTCGCGTTTCCTTGTTTCGATCTATTTTCATCGTGTGAGCCGCGACGCTGGAGGGCTTACGGCTGCTCCTTCAATGCGCGCACTTTGTTCTTGTCTTTGGAGCGAAGCTTCGATTTGTACTTGTCGACCTGGACGTGAAGCTTTTCAACAGCAAGATCAACCGACTTCCGGAAGTCATCCGACTTCTCTTTGGCCGTCAAAAGGGTGCCGTGGACATGGAGATTGATCTCCGCGATCTTGATATTCTTCTCAGCCCCTTCAAAACTCAGGATGACATCCCCACTGACTATGCCATCAAAGAATTTGTCCAGTTTCTTCACCTGGTCGATCGAATGCTCCCTGATTTCCGGCCGGACGCGAAAACGACGGGCAGTAAGTGTGATGTGCATGATGTCTCCCTTGAGAAATCCGAGATGAACATGTCATGAAGCTTTAGGGTGTGCTTGCGTGTAGACTTTCCTGAGACGATCAACACTCACGTGTGTGTAGAGCTGCGTGGTCGAGAGGCTTTCATGGCCAAGCAACTCCTTGACAGCCCGGAGGTCAGCGCCACGATTGAGCAGATGGGTGGCAAAGCTGTGGCGAAGGACGTGCGGGCTCTTCTTCTTGATTTCCGATACCCTCCCGATATACTCATTCACAAGCACGTTCACACCCTTGGGATTCAACCTTTTTCCCCGAACCGTCAGAAAGAGCGTTTCTGCCTCTCCTCCCTCCGCCCGTTGGCGCAAGAGCTCCTTCCGACAGGTAACATATCTCCTGAGAGCGTTCCTTGCCGGTTGACCAAACGGAATGATCCGATCCTTGCTTCCCTTTCCCGTAACCCGAATCGTGCCGCCTTCAAAGCTGACGTCAGAGAGCCGGAGGCCTATGAGTTCGCTCAATCGAATTCCCGTGCTGTAAAACAACTCGAGGATGGCGGCGTCCCTTTTCCCAAGAACCGTCGAGGCATCGGGTTGCGCCATCAAGTCGGCCACACTCCCTTCGTCCAGATACTGCGGCAGTCGTTTCTGAAGCTTGGGCGTCGCAACATTTGATGCGGGATTCAATCGGACCATCCTGACCTTGAGGAGGAATCTGAAGAAGGACTTCACACAGGCGAGCTTGCGCGGCAATACTGGCCCTCGAAAACCCCTGCTCCAGGCAATCACCAAGAAACAACCGTATCGTAACGTGATCGAAGTCGGAGATACGATACGACTGGTCGGAGTAGTGTCGGTAAATGAACTCACTGAACTGCCGCAAATCGTCTTCGTACGCCGCAACAGTATGGGGCGAGTAGTTGCGTTCTACCCTCAGGTAGCGAAGATATCGCTGAACACTCGACTCCATCTGCCCGCTGGAAGTCATTTTTCCGCGATGGTGGTTGTCACTTCCCTGATTACCTCGGCCTTGCACGATGGACACATCAGGTATTCTCCGCGTGTTGCGCTGCGCTTTTCCACCATATACTCGTTGCCGCACGTATCACATTTCCGGGTCACCGGTCGATCCCACGACGCAAAATCGCAATCGGGATACCGGGAGCAACCAAAGAAGAGACGCTTGCGCTTGGTCTTCCGCTCGATCACGTACCCGTCCTTGCACTTGGGGCACTGAACACCAATGCTAAGAGGTTTGGTATTCTTACATGTTGGGTAATTCGAGCAACCCAGAAACGATCCGAACCTTCCCCCTTTCACGATCATGTCACCACCACACAACTCGCACTTCATGCCGCTCATCTGTTTTGCCTGCTCCTGCTCACCGGGCAACGGCTTTGTGTTCCTGCATGTTGGGTAGCCGCTGCATGCCATGAATCGCCCATTGCGCCCCCACTTGATGATCATGGGTTTGCCGCACAACTCACACACTTCATCCGTCGCTTCCTGAAGCGACTTCTTGATGGCGGAGCTTCTCTTGTCAACGCCTTCCACGTCCTTGATGAAGGGGTTGTAGAAATCTGTCCATCACCTGTTCATACGACTGCTTCCCGGAAGCAATCGTATCGAGTTCCTCCTCCATGCGTGCTGTAAACGAGACGTCAAACAAGTGGGGAAAATTCTGAACGAGAATCCGGTTCACGGTGATCCCCAGGTCGGTTGGATATAGCCGCCGCTCCCTTTGTTCGACGTATTTCCTCGTTTGAATGGTATCAACAATGAGCGCATACGTGCTCGGACGACCAATTCCTTGAGTCTCCAACTCCTTCACAAGGCTGCTTTCGGTGAACCGCGCCGGCGGCTTGGTGAAATGCTGATTTGGAATCAGGTTCGTCAGACTGGCATGCTGCCCCTTCAGGAGGTCGGGTGGCAATTTGGAAATCGGATCCTCGTCCGACGATTGTTCCTGGTCCTCGGCGATATCATCGTATACCTGCAGAAACCCGCGGAATTTTGGAATCGAATCGGTTGCGCGGAACGTATAGTCCCCTCCTTCGACATCCACAGTCATTTGTTCGAAGACAGCGGGGCTCATTTGGGAGGCAACAAACCGATTCCAGATCAGTTCATACAACTCATACATCTCGTCGTCGAGATACTTCTTGACAAAACGGGGAGTATACTTTGTTGATGTGGGGCGAATCGCTTCGTGGGCATCCTGCGAACTCTTCCCCTTTTTGAACAGGCGCGCTTCCTGCGGAACGTACTCCTTGCCATAGTTCGTATAGATGTATTCGCGCACTTCTTTGACCGCGTCATCACTTAAACGCGTCGAGTCCGTTCGCATGTAGGTGATGAGGCCAACCCGCCCCTCCTCGCCAAGATCGATACCTTCGTACAGTTTCTGCGCAAGCATCATGGTGCGCTTGGCGTGGAACCGCAGCCGTCGCGCCGCCTCCTGTTGCAGCGTGCTCGTTATGAACGGCGCCCCCGGATTGCGCTTGACCGGTTTCCGCTGAACGTCAGCAATCGCAAATGACTGCTTTCGAATATCATTGACGTATCCTTCCGCGGTTGTTGCGTCGCCGATAACCGGATCGGCGTCGGCAACCTTGAACAACTTCGCGTAGAATGGGTCATTCCCCCGTGTCTCGAATGCTCCGACAATCGACCAGTATTCCTCGGGAAGAAACGAGTTGATTGCCTCCTCACGTTCGCAGATGAGCCGGAGAGCAACGGACTGGACGCGTCCGGCTGAAAGGCCGTAAAACACTGTCTTCCACACAAACGGAGAGATCTTGTACCCCACAAGCCGATCCATGGCCCGGCGGGCCTGCTGCGAATTGACCAGGTTTTCATTCACTTTCCCGGGCTTCTGCATTGCCTCGGTGATGCCACGCTCGGTGATCTCGTGAAAAAGGACGCGATAGATGTTCGGATTCTTATCCTCCACTTCCTTGGCGATGTGCCATCCGATTGCTTCGCCTTCACGGTCAGGGTCTGTCGCGATATAAATTGCACGCGCTTTCGCTGCGTGGTCGCGAAGCCGCGCGATGACCTCGTCCTTTCCCTTGATCGTTTCGTATTCGGGGGTAAAGCCATTCTCCACATCGATGCCGATCTTGCTCTTCGGGAGGTTCTTGATGTGCCCGACAGATGCCTCCACCACGTAGTCGTGCCCAAGATACTTGTTGATCGTCTTTGCCTTCGCAGGCGATTCAACGATGATAAGGGCCTTTCCGTTTACGTTGACGGCCGGTGGGATTCTCTTCTTACGGGCCTTTGGTTGCTGAACTTCTTCTGCGGTGGAAGAACCATTCTCCGGGATTGTCGCGCGTCTTTTTGCCATCAATGAATCGTATCACGATTGTACAATGCCGAGCGATTTGCGTCGGCAGCATTACCGGATTTCGACAGGAGGACAGAGGCAACAACTTCCTGAACCTCGGCCGGAGACAACTTCTCGAAGCCCCCCACTGTCGTTTTCTCAATTACATTCTCAAGGTCCCTGTCGTCCAGCAAGCCGAGTTCACACAATTGGATGAGATACCCCTGGGCCTCGGTGGAGAGCATCAGCTTCTCGACATCGTGGAGCACACGGCGTGATCCTTCCACCGGTGTACTTTCGCGCGTCATGCCCGCGTCGTTCACCCTCATGTTGTCGTACAGCCAACTGAAGGCGGCACTGATCTCTGATTGTGTATACCCCCGGTCCCTCAGGTCACCCACATCGATGTCGGTAACGCCTTTGTTGGACTGCATCTCCGACATGATATACACCAATATTTCTACAATCCGTTCTTTCATAATCCTGTTCAGTTGAACCAAAACCGCATCTGGCGCTCTTCTTCAGTCTTCATCAGTTTCGCTTTCCGTCCCCCGGTATCGTCATACCCCACAAGATGGAGCGTCCCATGAATCACAAGCCGCGCAACCTCGTTGGCGACATTGACGCCGAATTCTTTTGCCTGTGATCGTGCCCGATCAAGATTCACATAGATCTCTCCTTCAAGCACGCGGCCATTCTCCAGCGGGAAACTGATTACATCTGTAACAAAATCGTGCTTCAAGTACAACCTGTTCATCCGTCGACAGTACCTTGAATCCACAAACACAACCGAGACGTTTGCGATTGTGACCCCCGCACACCGAAGCACCCGTTTTACATAGCGTGTTACCAGACCGACCCTCATTCTTCGCTTGCGATGCGCGTTGAACACTTCAACCCGCATCATCGGCGAAGACTTGCCTTCTTCCCGGCCCGGACCTTGTTTTTCGCGGTCACAGCGGGCTTTTCAAGAATTCCATCAGTGAGCGAAAGGGCAATTCCGGAGAGCATCACCTCGGGTCCGAGCTGCGTGAAATCCCCGGAGAGCAGTCGCCGGTCAACGTTTGCGTAGAGCGAACACCCGCCTTGTTTTTCGATGATGAGACCCGAAAGCCTTCCGGCCTGCTCACCGATAAATGTCACTTCTCCCAACATCTCGCTGATAACATATCCTGAACAGAAATGGAGCTGGAGATGAGCGGTCTCGGTATACACCGAGATCAGGCTCCCACGCTTGTCGCCGATCGGGATGTCCGGATACAATTCGAGCGCCAGCCGGTTCCTCCCATCCTTCCCGCCGATCTCAAAACGGTGCATCGAGCCGCTGTCCCTGGGTGTCACGCCAAGGAGCTTTCCGATTTTCCTTATGTCAGCAATCTTGAAGACGTACGCCATTGACCTTCACGCCGACGAATCATGTGAGTACGATGAAAACAGCAAAACCCCGGCCTGTCGCAGAAAGCGCGAAGCAACTTGACCCGGGGTTATGCGTGCGAACCGTTTCTGAGCCTGGAGAGCTTCATGCAATACACTGGCGTGAATATAGGCACCCTGCCTATGATTGTCAAGCACCGAATAATTCCCGTCGGACAATCTCACCACTCCATCTCCATGCCCTCCGCAGCCGCGAAGCACTCAAACCTGTAGTTCCGTGTTTTGATCTCACGCCTGCACTTGCCGACGATATCGTCTACTGTTGCATCATCGTGCGTTTGATCGTGATGGAAGAGAATCAATTTCTTCACACCCGCCTCATGTGCAACCTTCAAACAAAAGAGATAGTGCGAATGTCCCCAGCCAACATGATTCACATATTCTTCGGGAGTGTAGGTGGCGTCATGAATCAGAACGTCGGCGCCCTTCGCAAAATCGATGAGTCTCTGGTTGGGGTCAGCCTTGCTTTCAGAGTACTTCCGCACAATCACGGAGTCAACATTCTTTACAGATATCGCGACCTCGCGGTCGAACGGCTCATTGTCACTGACGTAGACCAGTGAATGACCGGCCATGTCGAGTCGGTATCCCAGAGCGAATGACGGATGGTTGACGTACAGACTGCTCAGGACAGCGTCGAACACCTTCGTCGACTCTTCTTTCATCATGAGGAATTTGATGTTCGCCTTCAGCTCGTGCAGTTGAATGGGGAAGTATGCCTTGTCCATCAAATGCGCCATCATTTGTCGAAGGGTCACATGCCGTGAGTGAGGTCCAACAATTGTAAACTCGTTCCCGGATATGAAGGCTGGCTTGAAGAAAGGGAAACCCTGAATATGATCCCAATGCGGATGGCTGATAACGATGAATGCCCTGATGGACTCCCCCGTTGCCATCAATTGATCACCGAGGCTGCGAATACCCGAACCGGCATCAAAGATGATCAGGTCGTCCCTGTTCAGGCGGACTTCCATGCAAGGGGTATTGCCGCCGTAGCGTACTGTTTCCTTGCCAGGAGTGGGGATCGATCCTCGCGTGCCCCAGAATTTGAGTTTCATGCGAATCACTCCGGAGTCGATGAACTGCGAAAGCTCCGCGCGTACTCCACATAATGACGGGCAGATTCAAGCAATGCATCCTTCTCCACACCGGTGAGAGGGCGGAGAATTCTTGCCGGAACCCCTGCTGCAAGCATGCCATCCGGCACCTCGAATCCTTCAAGAACGACGGCACCGGCAGCCACCATTGCCTGCCTGCCTATCCGTGCCCGGTCGAGGATAATTGCGCCCATCCCAATCAGACTGCCATCGCCAACCCTGCACCCGTGCACAATCGCTTGATGACCCACTGTAACATCGGTGCCGACTCTGACCGGTAGTTCGTTCGTAACGTGAAAAATGGAACCGTCCTGCACATTGGTCCGGTCACCAATCCGGATCAAGTTGATATCGCCTCTCAGAACGGAGTTGAACCAGATGCTCACATCGACGCCGATCTCCACATCCCCCACAATCTGAACTCCCTCAGCCACAAACGCCGACGGATGAATTCGTGGCAACACACCGTGATGTGCCGAGACACTCATATCCTAATTTCCCCGGGGCGGATTCCAGCCGGGCCTTTTCCACGACACAAGCTCCAGGGTCACACTCCCGATGATCACCTTCATCTTGGCGACAATCGGGATGCGAGCTTCATCGTTGCTGAACCACCCTTCGAAATCACCCGTTAATCCATAGATCCCGACAAACTCGGCTGTTCCTTCAAAACCGATGACGTCAACAGGATAATCGACGGCATCGAGATCGACACTTTTTCGCTCATGCTGCGAGAAATCAATGTAGGTGTTGACTCTTTTCTCCGCGACAAAGCACGGGATGTTCATCCTTTTTCCAGAGAACAATTGATCGCGTGCGTAGAAGAAGAGCGAGAGGCCATCCTGCATGTGGCGATCAATCTCCGTCGTGTCACGATGCTCGATGATTGTATCTCTTCGCCCCTTGTCGATCAGCACTCTATTCCTGTCGTATTCAAATTTGTACCGTGCAAAGTCCCACACCTTTCCTTCCTTGCTTTTCCCGACAAACGCGTGAGAATACACCGACGAATCGATGTCGCTCTCGTAGATCGCAGCAAGGTCAACGAATGGCACCCCCTTGTACGAATTGATGTTCGCAATGGCATGATAGGCAACGTGCTCGGGAGTCCGAACCTTGTGCAGGACGCGGATCTTTACCTGACCGAGATCGATAAAGGTGTACCGCACGTTATACACCAATTCCTCTTCTTCAACCAGTACGTGCGAAGGCGGAAAGGAGTTGGACTGGGATGAAGCAAACGGGCTGGAGACAATAATGAAGAAGAGAACCGCCACCCACCGCCGCCTGATGCCGGCGCGGCAGGCCCGCAGAGAGTTGGTCATCTCGTGAGCGCTACACCTGTCTGTGACGTTCAATACGTTGCGCTACTTCAGGCTGGAAAGATTCCTCGAAATTTCCTCGGCCTCAGGGAACAGAGTCAATGCTTTCTGAAACTGTTCATCCACTGCCAGCATAACCCGCGCGGAGCCTTCGTTCCCAAACAGGCTTCGCCCGATGTACGCCTTGGTAAATGCCTTGATGTACTTGAGATCCTTCTCGTAGAGATCCTGTTTGAACTCGATGTCCTTCGACTTGGCCATGGCAAGCAACCCGTCGAGCATGGACTGCGTTACATCGAACTCTCCTGCAAACTTCGCTGCATCCTTCCCGTACGTTGACGCGAGTTCCTTTCTGTTCCGGTCAAGATACTTGTCGGCATATTGCAGAAAGATATTCTTGCTTCTCAATTGGACACAATACTCTCCCAGCCTGTCGGCCTTCACGATATAGTCCGGAGTGATTCCACCTCCACCATACACCTTTCGTCCGCCAGCGGTTTTGAAAACAGGGCGTGTGGAGTCTTTCTCCTCCGTGTGCATCAGGTTCTCGCCCTCGCTCTCGTGGCGATCAAACGCCTCCTGCTGGTACTTCATCTTGTCGTCGCCGTAGGGCCGCTGGATGATGCGTCCGCTCGGAGTATAATACCGCGCGATGGTGAGCCGGAGGGCCGAGCCGTCCTTCAGATCGTACTGTCGCTGCACCAGTCCCTTGCCGAATGTGGTCTCTCCCACGATCAACCCCCTATCCCAATCCTGCACTGCACCCGAGACGATCTCGCTTGCCGATGCAGAACCGTTGTTGACAAGAACAATCAGGGACACATCCTCGAATTTCCCGTTGCCGGATGAAACATACTCTTCATCGAACTCTGGGCGCCGACCCTTTGTATAGACGATCTTCTTCCCTCTTGGCATGAGCTCATCCGTCATCTTGAACGCCTGTTCGAGGTAGCCGCCGGGATTGCCGCGGAGGTCAAGAATAAGGCGTTTCATTCCTTCACTTTTCATTTTGCTCACTGCCGACACAAATTCATCGTGAGTCGTTGCAGCAAACCTGGTCACATTGATGTACCCTGTTTTGTCGTCCACCGTGAACCAGGAGTCGACAGTATAGAGCGGAATCTTGTCTCTTACGATGTCAAAATCCAGCAGTTCCTTGATGCCCGCCCGGACAATCGAGACCTTGACTCTCGTTCCTTTTTGCCCGCGAAGTTTCGTCTGTACGCCGTTCTGCGTGATCCCTACACAGCTTGTGTCATTGATCTTCACAATCTTGTCACCTGCCTGGATGCCCAGGGCTTCGCTCGGGCCGCCTACGATGGGAGTGACAACAAGCAGCGTATCATTCAACACCTGGTATTCAATGCCAACTCCCTCAAAACTCCCCTGAAATTCTTCGTTCACCTTCTGCAACTGGGACGCAGGAATATACACGGAGTGAGGGTCGAGCTGGCCGAGCATTCCGTTGACTGCAGCTTCCGTGAGCTTTTGTGTATCGACATCCTCAACGTAATTCTTCTCCGTGTAGCTCAGGACATCTTTGAACTTGTTGATCTGTTCATAGATATTGTCGCCCGAAATGACGTTGTTCAACATTGCCCCCGCAAAGAGGCCGAGGGCGACCAGCATGACAACGGCCGACAGCGAAAACCGCTTCCTCATCGCAACTCCTTCAGTTGTAGGTTTCTGTACCATAGTGTTTCAAATCGAGTATATCCAAAAACGGACTGAAAGTCAAACAACCCCTCAGACCGCACTTGACATGCACAACGGTCGCGATGCCAGGTAAATTCACCTCACCGGCTTCCACTCACTCAAAATGGACCGATGAAAGAAGAATACTGCGAGGAAGTTCATGAACCATGACGCGGTGACGTAGGCGTAGCCATACTTGCGATATCGACGGGGAGACTCATAGACAACTACGTCTTTCAAGAATTTGATGTGTCCGAGTTTATCCAAACGCCTGAAGAGATCATAATCCTCTCCTGCGGCAATGTCCGATGCATAACCGCCAATCTTCTCGAAGATATCCCGTTTCATGATATGGCATTCACCTCGTCCCATGCCCATGCCTACCTGGTTCATCATATGGAAGAGCCAGTTATAGAAGCCGTGATACAGTCTGTCCGCAGTGCGCCTCTCTTCCGGATACACTTCAACGCTGCCCGTTATGGCAACGACATGGTCTCCGTTAATCTCCTGAAGAAGCCGCCGGAAGAACATGTCTGTGTCCTTGATGAGAGTGTCGGCATTGAAAAACACGAAGATGTCGCCCCGGGCATGCTGTGCACCGATATTTCTCCCCAACGAAATCGTCTGTTTGACATCGTCTGTGTTCTCAACCACCGTGTGCGCGTACTGTTTCGCAACCGCGATGGTGTGATCACTGCTCCCCCCATCACTTACGACCAGCTCAAGGCCGTATTCTTCAACAAGCCCGGGAGTGAATTGCTGCAGCATCCGGGGGAGAAGCTTCTCTTCATTGAGAGTCGGAATGATGATGCTAATCATCGGTCACGTTCATGGTGATGTTGTCTACCATCGCAATCGATCAAATGGGATGGAGGGGGCGGCGTCTCACTCGTCAGCATTCAATGCCAAAAACATGATAGATAAATACCAGCTCAGTCTCTGGAGTGTCTACCGGTGCAACATGCTTGAAGAGTTTCACGGATGCCCGTGCGACAACGTGAATGGGATCCGACGCACAATACGGGGTGTGGTTTGCAGTGTATTGTCGAGTCAGGCCCCCGAAGGCCCACATGGGTGTCCCATCATCAGCCCTCTGGGACCATTGCTTGAGAAACACGGCCGGGCTATCCGGGGTCAGGGTCAAGAGTCCACCGTGAATAATCCAGGGGGTTTGAAGATCTGCGGGGCCAGCGACAATCGTCACAATTTGGTCGGGGAAACCCTTCGGCCACATTTGAACCGTAACCCACACGGAAAAATCCGCCTCGAGGACTTCATCAAGAAGATTCGTCAATTCAATCCGTATGGTTCCACCGTAAATGACGTCAGGAACGTATATGGTTACGGGACCGCCCGAAGTGGAAATACGCGCCGCAAGAAAGTTCTGTGGATCATCCCGGGGAGGGAGTGACTCGTCACAATTCAATAAGAGAAGCGCGACCACGATCAGGCTCCACATCCCTAGTCTGAGCGGTGGTTTCAGTCTGGTTGCCGTTGTACGCGGTCGGGACATTTGTTTTCAGAATTCTGCTTGGACGCCAAGCGTGGTTCGCCTTCCAGGATAGAACGCGGATGGATCATGCAATTCCCCTCCCTCAATTCCGTTCGAATCCATCCACTTCACATTCCACTTGTTGAGCAGGTTTCGTACATCCAGATACAGCGTGAGCCGGGAGCCCTCACGCCACGGCATACCGAAATACTTCAGGAGCTTGACATCAATATTATAGTACGCCGGCATGCGGGCATTGTTCTGAAAGAAAGCGCCGCCGTCAATTTTTCCAAAACCGGTGCTGGTGGGATAGTTTGTGTACGGCCTTCCAGTGTGGTATTCGGCCAACACGGTGCAGTCAAGCTCCTGTGGGGTCGAAACGGTCGCGGCAATTTTGAACGTGTGCTTCTGATCCCAGCTCAAAGGGAATACTCGTTGAGAAGGCGGAAGGCCGTATTGTGCGATGTAGTATCCATCGTACGCGCCGCCGCTCACGCCTTCGGTCGTCATATACGTATACGAAAATTCTCCGGTAAGCCAGGCACCCCGTTCTCTGGAGAGAACAATCTCTAGTCCGGATGTCTGCCCGTATGGGTTGTTCACAAACTCAGCAAACCCGTATGTCCCCGCAAGTTTGCTGTCGGCGGGAATGAATGTCTTGGTATCAATTTGATTTGTCGTTTCCTTCTTGAAGTAAGTGATCGACCCGACGAGTTCATGAGGGAAACTGTACTTCAGGCTTAACTCGAACGACTTCGTCCTTTCGGGTTCAAGGTCCGGGTTCCCTGTCAGTGCCCCGACTCCTTTCTGGATACCAACCCGGTCGAGGCCAGAGTACAGATAGTCGAAGAGAGGATACTGAAAATACCACCCAAAGTTCACAAAGAAGTATCCGTTCTCCGCCACCTGAATGGCAGCACCCAGCCGCGGGCTGAACTGCTGCTTGAGACTTGCTTTCGTTGTTGACTTCACATTGAAGGTATAGGCTGTGTCACTCACCGGGATTGCTTCTATGGCAGGCCGACTTGCTGTTGGATCCAGGAAGTCATATCTCAAACCAACATTGAGTAACAGCCCCTCATTGCGAAAATCCATTTTGTCCTGAACGTACATGGCGCCCGCCGTGGGGTGATACGAATACGCCGAGCTGAAGTTGAGCAGTGGTTCGTCGACCAGCGGTTTGCCAAAGTATGTCTTCCGGGGTTCATACTTCACGAGGTCTGAGGTGACGCCGTAGTAGGTAATCTCTCCGCCGAACTTCATTAGATGCTCGCTCGCGGGCTTCCAGGTTCCATCAAAACGGCCGGTGTAGTTGTTCTGTACCGTCTGGCTCCATAACGCCCGTTGACCGGCGATGATATAGCGCAGAAAGAAATCATACTGGTAAGGAGTACTGTTGGCCACCTCCTCTTTCGACCCCGATCCGATCCTCGATGAGAGATGAAAGCGGCTCAGGCTGGCGGTGTAGAAGAACGACTCCGAAACGGTATGAGTAAGAATAGTGGCGATGCGATCCGCTGTACGGCGTTCGGGCGGCAAGCCGGCGAGGTTGAAGCGCCAGTTGAATTCGTAGTCGCGCCAATCATGGTAGGAGTATAATATTTGAGCGCCCACCCGGAGCGTCGGAGAGAACAGGTAATCGACTTTTCCGAACCCGTTCACAGTTTTGTCAATGGGGCTCCGGAAAAATTGCCGGAAGTCCTGCCACCACCGCGTGTCGGTGAGGTTGCCATTGATCGAAGCAGTGTAGTAAGCCCGTTGTTCTGCAATTGGACCACCTCCGGAGAACTCGAACTCATTCGTCTTGCTCACCTGCGTTCCACCGAAGAGATTATCCTTTGCCGCCCTTGCAATGAAGCGATGATCGTTCGTCCCGGTCTTGGTGACGATGTTAACCACCCCGGAAAGTGCGTTCCCGTATTCCGGCTCGAAACCGCCTGTGTACACACTCAGTGCGAGGACTGAACTGTTTGGCAGACTCGCTTTGAATGTGCCGCTGAGCGCATCCTGCACAGGAAGTCCATCGATAAGGTAGGCAACTTCGGTAGTCTTTCCGCCGCGTATGTTGCCTTCAAGCGTAACCCCGGGCTTGGTTCTCACAACGTCCACAACATTATCAAGCGGAAGAAGGATGGCATCCTGGCTTGTCACGATGTATGTCGTTCCCGTAACATCCCTCTGGATGAGAGGCTTCTCCTCCTGCACAACCACTTCATCAAGCTGGATGTCGGACTGGAGAAGCTGAACGTTGAGTCTGGTACGAAGGTCGGGATTGATTGTCACATTCCTGACCACGTACGTCTGGAATCCCACGTGGCTGAACCGCACCTCATAGGTACCTGCGCGGATGTTCTGGATTTCGTATTTGCCGGAAGCATTCGTCGCTCCTCCCCGCTGCGTTGCCGCAATGTACACGGTGACTCCGGGCAAGGGCTCGCCGGAGGTCTTGTTCGTAAGTCTGCCTTCGAGAATGCCGTTCGTGCCAGCGAACGACAAGGCGGGGTTTGAGCAAATCACAGCAACTGGATAAAACCACAAAAGCCGACTCTCTTTGAGAGCCCGGGCAAGCGAGGGCAGGAAGAGATCCAACGGATGGATCAACAGACGCATCGGTTTATGGACGCAAAAAATCTATTTTTCCGGTTTCATTTGTGGGAAGAAGAGGACATCGCGGATTGATTCCTGCCCGGTGAGAAGCATTGTCAGCCTATCGATACCAACGCCAAGGCCGGCAGTGGGCGGCATGCCGTATTCCAGAGCGCGAAGAAAATCTTCATCAAGCGGCTGGACCTCTTCCTGACCGCGGGCACGGGCGCGCATCTGTTCCTCGAACCGCGCCCGCTGATCAAGCGGGTCGTTGAGCTCACTGAACGCATTGCAGATTTCCTGACCATTGACGATAGCCTCAAACCGTTCCACCAACCCAGCCTCGCTCCTATGACGCTTTGCAAGGGGAGACATCTCAACCGGATAGTCCGTAAGGAACGTGGGTTGTACGAGATGATGCTCAACCTTCGCGCTGAAGATCTCATCGACAATCGCACCGGTGCCTTCACCAAGGGGGACTTCGACGTGCATCTCTTTTGCCGCCTGGCGCATCTCGCTCTCCGACCTGCCTCGTAGATCCCGGCCAGTGTGTTCCTTTATGGCATCAAACATCGTGATGCGTTTCCACGGAGGCGCAAAGTCAATCACATTCCTGCCAAGGCTCACCTTCGTTGAGCCGTTGATCGCCATTGCCACTTTGCTGATCATTTGCTCGACCATCTCCATCATCCAGACGTAGTCTCTGAACGCAACATACACTTCCAGCATGGTGAATTCAGGATTATGCGTCCGGTCCATCCCCTCGTTGCGGAAGTCCTTCGCAAACTCGTACACACCATCAAACCCGCCAACGATGAGACGCTTCAGGTATAGCTCGTTCGCTATGCGGAGATAGAGATCGACGTCAAGGGCATTATGGTGTGTGATGAACGGCCGGGCAAATGCTCCCCCGTATTGCGGCTGCAAGATTGGCGTCTCAACCTCCAGAAACCCGAGTTCGTCAAAGTAGCTCCTGATGCTGGAGATGATTTTCGCTCTCTTGACAAACACTTCCTTCACATGCGGGCTCACAACCAAATCCACGTACCGCTGACGGTAGCGCAGTTCCTTGTCGGAAAACGGATCATGAACGACGACATTCCCCTGCTCATCTTTTGTTTCCTTGGCGATGGGAAGCGGCCTCAGCGATTTCGACAAGAGCTCCAGCTTTTGAGCATGGATGGATATCTCCCCCATCTTCGTCCGGAAAACGAAACCCTCAACACCGATGATGTCGCCAATGTCCAGGAGCCGGAACGCGTCATAGACCGGACCGAGATCATCCTTCCTCAGATAGACCTGAATCCTGCCCTGCGAATCCGTGATGTGACAGAACGACGCCTTCCCCATCTTTCGCAGAGAAAGTATCCGACCGGCAACAGCAACTATGTGCTGGGGTGCATCGTCCTTGAACGACGCGAGGATCTCCTGCGAATATGCTGTCCGGTCAAATGAGTAGGGATATGGGTTGATACCGAGCTTCCGGAGCGCCTCAAGCTCTTCTCTGCGACGCGCCATCTGATCGTTCAGCTCAAGCTGGTCTGATTTTACTTCCAAGGGATCTCCGATTGGTGGGAGTTTCCCCCAACTCTCAATGTCCGAGAGGAGCGGGACACGCCTAACTGCATGCAAAATATGGAGAATGCAGAAGAGAAGCAAGGACTGACGAGGAGTCAAGTATCCGTCGCTCTTACAATTCTCTGAAGATTTCAGTATGCTAACTTGCTTCAACCTTGTCGCAACAGATACCAAAGAAACATCGTACACTCTTTATAGATCCCTCATCAAGAGACAATCATGAACTATTTCGACAATCGTCCCCAACTCTTCCGAATACTGTTCGGCATTCTGGCCGCCGTTCTTCTTGCGTTTGCCTCAATCGACATCTACATGTTCGGCAAGTCCCCAACGGATGAGAATATCTTTCAGGATCCTCCCTCCAATGTGTACTATACCAGGGCGAAGCAAGCCGAGCGGCTCGATAAGGATACCAAGATGTGGGTCCCGGATTCTCTCCGCTTCGGAGATATGCCGACTGAGGTCAACGGAAAATCCTTCCCTTCGCTCCAAAAGGCGCAGGAGTACATTCGCAGCCTCTCCGATACATCACTCGTAACAATCTCGGTATTACGCCCCGAGGAGAATCGGACCTACCTCTACAGACTAAGGAAGTCGGTGATGTCTTCCGAGGATGTTCGGACACAGCAGCCAACCGCATGGGTAACCAACGTGACGGACGGAGGAGCCTCCGACCGTGCCGGGATGAAAGTGGGCGATCTTATCACGCGTATTAATGGTCAGACGTTTAGCAACGTTGCCCAGGCCGACAGCATTCTGAGGAGCGGACAGATCGGCAAGACGATCGACTACGACATTCTCCGCAGCGGACAAGCCCTTACCCTGCATGTGACACTGGCGTCGTTTGGCATTCAGTTCGCCTTCCTGATGTTCATTATCGCGGGCTTGTGCTATATCGGGGTTGGCACCTTCCTGGCAGAGTCCCGGCCGGAATTTGCGGGCGCACGACTGGCAGGGTTGTTCCTCCTTGCGTTGGGTTACTTCATGGTGATAGCAATCGTCAATCGTGGGTTGGACTCCCAACTCTTCACGACAATCAGAAATGTGAGCTTGCCTCTTTCGCTTTACGTGGCATTCCCTCTCTTTCTGCATGCCACCCATTACTTTCCAAAGGAGCGCCCGGATTTGCTTCAACGCAGGTGGATACGTATCGGCGGCTACGCTCTGGCTCTTACGGGATTCATAGGATCCCGATTTCTGCCCGGGTGGGGACCCGCGGCTCTGTTGATTGGCAATGGCGCTTACGCGTTCCTTGTGCCTGTGTTCTTCCGAAAGGGGTGTCCACCGGATTACAAGACTATGAACAGACTCATCAAATGGTCCGGCCTCGGGATTGGGGCGGCATCGCTTGCATTCGGACTGCTTGTCCCGAGATTAGGTGGCGTTGAGGTCTTCAAGTGGCTGACCATTTACAGTCTGGTGTTGCTGATTCTCCCGATCTCCTACCTGATCACCGTCGGTCGCTACCGGCTGTTCAACCTGACGCTACGGATACGACGCACGGTGCAGTATTCAATGGTTTCCGTCCTGTGGACGGTGGTCTCGATAATCGCGTTTATGGGTTTGATCTCATGGCTGGTGCAGGTGAAACTGGATCTCCCGTACATTCGGTTCACGGGGCAGTCGATTGAGTTGGTCGATACCCCAACGTCTGACCGCGAGCAATCCATCATCGAGAAGGGGTTCCTGGCAGCCATCGTGCTTGGGTCGTTCCTGACCCTTGCACGGGTATACAGGGCAGGAGATCGGTTGATTGCCCGCAAGTTTTACCGCGCCCGCTACGACTACCGGCGTGCGTCGAGTGAGCTCGCCGATGTCATGTCCACCACGCTGAATATGAACGGTCTGGCCCGGGAGATCGTGGAAAAGCTCGCGTCACTGATGCAACTCAAGAAAGCGGGGGTTCTCTTTTTCCGTGATCAGTCGGCGTGTTGTTGCCATGAAGCGCATGGGTTTGACGGGAACACCTGGATGGAGTTTTGCGTGACAATTGATGACGCCCTTGTTGATGGCTTGAAACAATTCACCAGAGAGGTGGGAGTTGACTACTTGCCGGCATCGCTGAAGGAGAGATTCCGTCAACAGGAATTCCATTTCGTAATCCCCATCCGATCGAAAGAGAAGCTGGTCGGGGCATTATTGATCGGGGAGAAGAAGTCCGAGGCGCTTTTCCAGAATGAAGACCTCGAGTTTCTCGGCTCTGTTGCGAAGCAGGCATCTGTTGCAATTGAGAATGCATTCCTCTATGAAGAACTGGCAGAACAGGAGCGGATGAAGCACGAACTTGCAATCGCACGAAAGATACAACTCGAATCACTGCCCCAATCAACCCCTGAGATACACGGACTTGATATTGCAGGCATTTCCATTCCGGCGCTTGAGGTCGGCGGTGATTACTTCGATTACCTGAACGGTGACCCCGCAAAACTTACCGTGATTGTGGGGGATGTCAGCGGGAAGGGGACATCAGCGGCACTCTATATGTCCAAGGTTCAGGGAATCCTTCGTTCCCTGCACGGCTTCGGACTCCTGCCACGCGAACTCTTCATCCGTGCAAATCATCTCCTCTGCAAAGATCTCGAGAAGCGATCCTTCGTCACCGCGATGGGCGCCGCATTTGACATGGACAGGAAGCAACTCATCCTGGCCCGGGCAGGACACCTGCCGTTGTTTCACTTCAACGCTGCCACCAAATGCGCGGTGAAGATCACGCCCAAGGGACTCGGGCTCGGCCTTTCACCGGAAGAGTTATTCGCAAAGGAGCTGGAGGAGCGAGAGATCAGTTTCGGTTCCGGTGACATATTTGTTTTTGTCACCGACGGGATTACGGAGGGACAACAACTTTCCGGAGATGAGTTCGGAGAGGAAAGGGTGTTGGAGATTCTTGAAGGGAATTCCACACAATCTGCGCTATCGATCCGGGACAAGGTGATCATGGAAGTGAAGAGCTTCGCCGGCGAGGCGCATCAACACGATGACCAGACAGTGGTTGTAGTCAAATCGGTTCAATAGCCTGGGGTTTGCCACCTGTCGCCGGTTTCTCCCCGATTATTTCCGGAGGATCACCCCTTCGCTTGCGTCCATGAATCAGAAGGAAGAACACCCCTGCAAACACCAGAACATCGGCGAGGTTGAACACCGCCGTCCGGATCATACTAAATCCAACACTCACAAAATCGATCACCACTCCATGCCTCATCACCCGATCGATAAGGTTTCCAAAACCTCCTGACACTATCAAGGTCCATGCGACAGCCTGCATGCGATCCAATTCCTTACTGACCAATATATACACCAGCAGGGCCATCAGGAGAAGACCAACTGCGACGATGAAGATCCAAAATCGTGCTTCGGGTGAAAGCGCAGCCCCGATGCTCAGCATCACTCCCTTGTTTTCGGCATACTGAAGAAGGATAAAGTCGTTGAAGATGGAGATGGGCGGAGAGTATCGCAGGAAGGCTCCTGCAACCTGCTTCAACAACTGATCGCAGCCGATGGAGAGGACAAGCACCGTCAACACAGTCAGTATCCTGGATGAGGTCTTCATAAGAATCAGGCTCGGATCGTCGAATGAACGGCATCGCAGAAAGCCGACAATTTCACCTCATCAAGCAAACCGTTCGTCCTCACACCGCTGCACACATCCACTGCAAACGGCCCGACCTCGGCGATGGCACGTGCGACATTTCCGGCGTTCAGACCTCCGGCGAGGAAGACAGGGATACCAACGGCTTCACGAATTCCACGACTGAGGAGCCAGTCGTGAGTTCGCCCCGTCCCTCCGAGTTCCTTTACGGAGAGCGTCGGGTTGCCGGAATCCAGCAGTAACGCATCGACCAACGGGGCAATCGCCTTTGCCTCAGCTACGGAATCATCGCCTCTCACGTGAATCACCTGAACCAACTTAACACCGGGCATTGCCTGTCGAAGGTCCATGTAAACGTCACTCGTAACGCGGTCAACAATTTGAATTGTGTTCGTCCTGCATCGTCGCTGCTGAGCGATGATTGATTGTGCGTCCTGCTTGCTTGTAAGCAGGAACGATGCAATTCCCGGCGGGATGACCGAAGCAATCGAAGCAATGGTTTCTTCGGAGATAACACCAGGTCCACTCGGCATCTCCGAGACCAATCCCACAGCAGATGCGCCATACCTGATCGCCATACGTGCCTCGTCAGGACTCCCCATGCAGCAGATCTTTATTCCCGGCCTATGTGTCGGCAGCATGTGGACCGTCAGGTTGAAACACCGTGATGAACCTGGGAGGAATTGCAGCAATCTTCTTCGAGGAATAATCAAAGAAGGCAATTCCGGTCTTCGCCTGCGCAATGAGTCGTCCGGAATTCGCGCTCGTTACCCTGTACAGGACATCACAGCCGGCAGACGAAAAATCGGCAACCGCAATTTCTATTGTCAGCACATCTCCGTAAAATGCCTCGGACTTGTAGACAATGGCGGCGTCGGTCATGATGAGCCCAACACCGTCAACGTCCAGTTCGTTCCACCCATGTTGACGCAACATCTGCACTCTTGCTTCCTGAAGGACGGAAAGAAGGGCATCATTGCCGAGATGTCCGCCGTAGTTGATGTCACCGATGCGAACCGGGATCTGGGTGGAGAATTGGAATTAGTGTGGGAGTTCAATCCTTCAGTCTGGACATGACACTTTCACAAGTCGGTCGGGGGCGCAACAGCTACCTGTTCGAATGATGGACTTCTCGAGAAGCGGCAATGTGGCTACGAAAGAGAACGAAGGAACAAGAACGATGGGAATACAATCGGGTTGCCGCAGCGACAAGATCAATTCCTCACGGCAAGAGTGAGGCCGTCTGCAAGCGGGATAACGCTGAGCGTGATGCGCTCATCATTCTTAAGATAGTCATTGAACGACCGGATGGCCACGGTGTCTTTATCCTGCATGTCGGGCTCCACAACCTTCCCCGACCAGAGAACATTGTCGATGAGGATGAGTCCCCCCGGCCTCACCAGACTGAGCGCGTACTCGTAGTAGCCGAGGTTGTTTTCCTTGTCGGCGTCAATGAAGATCATGTCGAATTTTCGTTCGTTCCCTTCTGCGAGCAGCTTATCCAGAGTATTGAGCGCTGGCGCTAGATGCAACTCAATGCGGCCCGCAACGCCAGCCTCATCCCAATACCGGCGGGCAATGGCAGTCCACTCCTTGCTGATGTCGCATGTAATAAGCGTCCCGTGCAGCGGAAGTGCCATTGCGATGCAGAGAGAGCTGTAGCCTGTAAACGTTCCTATTTCAAGCACACGCCGTGCCCCCATCAGTTTCACAAGCAATCCCATGAACTGTCCCTGCTCGGGAGAAATTTGCATGTTGGCCTCCGGATCAGCGCCGGTTTCCTCACGCAAACGACGAAGGATCGAAGGCTCCCGGAGGGAAATCGAGAGCAGGTAATCATACAGATCCTCTGTGAGGTTGATGCTTTTGCGTGACATTACGGGCACTGAACGTGAAAAGGAATCACAGGGTTCAAACAACGTCAAAGACCTTGACAGGAGCAACAGAAATGAAGATAAGCGAATGGCCCCTTGTCGAACCTGACCTTGACAAAAGTTGGAGAAAGGGGGGTGAAAAAGCAAGAGACTGGAAACAAAAAGAATCCTGTTACGTTCCGCCGGGAAGAACGAAATCAGGCCATCTTCTGAATCACATCCGATTCGTACACCTGGCAGCCGACTTTCCCGGACTCCACAGCGAAGAGCATGGCTTGAGCAACCCGCTCCGCCTGGACTGGGCGGTACTTACGCAATCTCCCCGCCATGAGAGGCGTCATCAGTCTCATCATGCCGATCCCCAATTTTTCAACCAACCTGAACTCTTCCCTCTCACCAAGAAGAATGGAGGGCCGCAGGATGTGGATAGCCTTGAATGGCAGGGCGCACACAGCGCTTTCAACTTTGCCTTTCACCCTGTTGTAGAATACTCGAGCCTCGGGGTCGGCACCAATTGCAGTAACGATACAGAACTGTTCCGCCCCATGCTGAACCGCTATCTCCGCAAGTCTCCTAGGATACTCAAGATCAACTTTCTCGAACGCCTTCTGCGATCCGGCCTTTTTGATCGTTGTGCCAAGACAGCAAAAAACATCGTGCACACCGTCAAAATCAGAACCAGTCTCAAGGACCTCGAAATCGATCCTTCGCTCCTCGAGTTTTGGATGTACCAGCATCAATCTACGTCGCACAAGCGCGATCACCTTTTCGTAGCGATCGCTCATCAACAACAAATCAAGGAGCCATCGACCAACAAGACCGGTGGCACCGGCAATCAACGCGGTTCTTGATCTATCTGCTGTCATGCCATCGCTCGACATGGATTACCAACGGAGAATTTACCAACTCCCGGATGAGCCTCCACCGCCGAAGCTCCCACCGCCGCCGGAAAAACCTCCCCCCGAGGAAGATGACCACGACGACCCGAGAACCATGCCGTCCCAGTTGTCGGAACAAAGAGCCCACGTTTCGTTATGCTTTTCAGGAACGACGCGCCGCTCTCACTCTTCCGGACCCACAGTTTGAAAATGATGAATCCGATTGCATAGATTCCAAACATTGTCAAACCCGGAGCCACCCCAAGGATCGCAGTCGGAAACGCACCCCAGAACGGCAATAAAAACACGTAAAGGAACCAACTCATGAACCCTTGAGATACCATGGCAATGAAGGTGAAGATCCCAACAACCACAAGAAAAATAAGACCCGCGAAGACTCTGGCGCCGATATCGGCCGCCGAAGATCCCTCATCCGCCGAATACGATCCTTTGATTGCCGCGAGAATCGCAATTACACCGGCACGAACGCCCGCATCGTAATCGCCGTCCCGGAAATGGGGAACTATCTCATGTCGAATAATCAGCCCGCAGGTAAGATCCGTGAGGTCTCCTTCCAACCCGCGCCCGACTTCAATCCTCACCTTTCGGTCGCCACGCGAAACAAGGAGCAGCACTCCGTTGTCCTTTCCGCGTTGTCCGAGCTTCCACGTCTCGGCAACTCTGAAAGAATATTCTTCCAGCGATTCTCCTTCAAGGCCTGGAACGGTGAGAACAACGACCTGATTCGAGGTCGAATCCTCGTGTGCCTTAAGGATCGCTTCAAGGTCGGATCGGGTGGATGGAGAAAGAATCCCTGCAACGTCCTCTACATGCCCTGAAAGGAAGGGAACCTCCGTCGATCGGCTGACGGATGCAAGGACTGCCAGAAGACCCCAGACAACAACCGGCAGACACGAACTTCGGCGTTTCTCAGAAATCATACATCTCTCATGCGGAGGTCGTCGGGAAGCTCATCCTTGTCATCGGAGCGGCGCTCTACCCCATGGCGATCAAGCAGCCTTCCGGATTCCTTGATCGCCTCAACGAATCCATCGGTTGGCCGACCCGCTTTTACCCCCGACACAAGCAACTGCACAACATGGTCCCAGTCGGATTGCTGGACCTTGGCATTGATACCGGAATCTCCGAGCACCAACGCCGTCCGCTCGAACAGGCTCAGGAAAATCAGAATTCCGGTGCGATCCCGAGTTGCGAAGACCTCCTCCGAAACAAATGCCTGCGTTGCCCTCTGATGGACACGCAGTTTCATAAGATGAGTACCCGCAAAGAGGCGCTGCAGAGGCGGGACAAAATGGACGACGAGTGCCCCCGCCGCTGAGGCAAACATTACCACCAGGGTCATTTCAAGAAAGTCCAGTGGAAGCCACGCATCCGTGAATTGACGCACCGCTGCAAACGCTCCAAGTGCAACTGCGGCCGCAAGGACTCCCGACCTCCACTCTGCGACCTCGTAGGTATCGCTCATCTCCACAACATACGGGACGATCTCACCCGATGTCTTCCCTTCAGCCTCCTTGACAGCATCCTGAATTCGGGCAAGGTCGGTCTGCGAAAAAACCTTCGATACATTTTTCATGGCAGTGTAGACTCCGGATTCAATTCGGCATTCACTGAATTATGAGATTTTGATGCGCGCGTGTGTCATCACCCCACACCGATATCTTCATTCCATATATCAGGGTGGTCTTTGATGTAGTCCGCAAGCATCGCTATGCACTCCTGAGAGTTCAGATCAATGACATCAATCCCAGACTCCTTCAACCATTGGACACCCCCTTGAAAATTCACCGATTCACCCACTACAACTGTTCCAATGTTGAACTGCCGGATGAGGCCGCTGCAATACCAGCACGGGGCGAGCGTCGTCACCATGATCTTGTCTCTGTAACTCCGCTGCCTCCCGGCCTTCCTGAACGCATCCGTCTCACCGTGAATGGATGGATCGCCTTCCTGAATTCTCCGGTTGTGTCCGCGGGCCAGGAGATCGCCGCTGGCGCTGAATACTGCAGCCCCGATGGGGATCCCGCCTTCTGCAAGTCCGGCTCTCGCCTCGTCGATCGCAACGGCAAGCAATGCGTTATACTGAACAGCGGGCATGATTGAATTCCCATCAGAAGAGTTTGAGATACAATCCAAGTGCAATCCCCGCCACAGCAACCATGACCAAAAAGGCGAGCACGAGCTTCCTCAACAACTTTCGAGCAAACCAGAGAACGGACAGCCCGACTGCAAGAAGGGCGACCGTCAGCAGATATTGATTGTCCAGTATGATTCTAACAAGCGAATCAGGCATCCTGCATCAGTTTTATCGATCCAAAGAATGCAACACAAAAAAAACGGCTAGCGCACAGTATCCTCTTGGAGGTTCATTTTCCTGGTTCGATACGGCTGGAAGTTTCTCCCCCAATCGACCCCGATGACTTCAAGGTCGATATTCTCACCATTCACCCTGACAAGGACGAAATGATGGGGATTGTCCCCCGGCTCGTCACCGGGCCTTGCGAGATGTTCGAGAGAGACGTGGTCAGCTTCGTTCGCCTTTGAGATATGCACGCGTATCGGGTTCGCCAGTGTATCGGTATATCGGCGCCCCGCCTCCTCCTGTCACAACTTCATCCAGGCGGAATCGTTTCCCCGAGGCATCCTGATATCGCTCCACCCAATGCTCGAACAAGTGTTCATGACCAACGAACAGCACACGCACCTGATGTTTCCGGAAAAGAGGCATGTACCGTTTTCTGATTTCCTCCGTCGGGACTTCAATCAGAGTTCCGCCGTGTTCCCCCGATGAAAATGCGGGATGGTGGCAGAAGACAAACACAAGCGGGTATCGGCTCCGATCCAGGTCTTCAAGCTGATGTCTCACCCAATCGAACTGCACACTATCGCCGGCTATATTGGAATCGAATGCGAGGAAGAATGCATTGCCATAACCGAACGCATACGTCGGATATCCGACCAGGCGGCGCGGCGCACCGTCAGGCGGTATCAAATGCGAAATCGCTGCGAGATAGTTCTTCAGACCCTTTTGCCGGTCCATGGACTCGAGGTCTCTCGCATCCGTGACATCGTGATTGCCAGGAGCGAGATAGTACGGAACACCGCCCTGCTGCGTTATGCGGTTGACGAGATCGATGAAGCTTGTGTTCCATTGATGCGGATCCCCCCCGTTCACTACCGCATCACCCGTCTGCACGACAAATCGAACAGGATACTGCGTTGTGTCCATACGCTTGATGGCCGACAATATCCCGTCGACCACGAACGAGTGTTCGTACTGCAGTTCCCTGCCATCACGTCTTCCACGGGTATCGCCATAGACGACGAACGAAAACTTCGTCACGCCCTTCGAGACATCCTCGGCAGGCAATGGATGCAGCGGCGGAGCGATCGATCTGACCTCTTCCTGGTGCTGGGCACGGCCAGGAGCAATTGACAAGACTGACAACATCACCAGAACGCAAGTGCGCATGCGAAACCCTGAGAGCTATTTTTTTCTTTCCTGGGCCATTCTCGTTATGGCGGCAAGCAGAAACCGTGGAGACACCCGATGGGCTTCCGCAATCAGAGTGTTTCCCCAGCCGGGAACGATGATCGTCTTCCCTGCCATAAGCCCTTTGTATCCGCGTTCCGCCACTCTTTCTGCCGACATGATCTTCCTTCCGGAGGCAAGCCGCGAGTCTTCCATCACGGCGCGTTTCTGGAAGCCCGTCCCTGTGGGGCCGGGACAAAGAACGCTGACGGACACTCCAGTTCCCTTCAATTCGTTTGCAATTGCTTCGGAAAAATGGAGGACGTACGCCTTGCTTGCATAGTACACCGCCATCAGCGGCCCCGGCACAAATGCCGCGGTCGATGCCACATTCAGGATCCTGCCATCCTTCCGATCCAGCATGTCTTTGAGGAACAACTTGGTCAGGTGGGTGAGCGCAACCATATTCACCTGCATCATCTCAAATTCCGTCCGCCACTCAAGTTCGTTGAAGAGGCCGAAAGCACCGAATCCCGCATTGTTCACCAGAATACCGATTTCAACTCCGTCCGTCCGAAGACGTTCCTTGATAGAGGCTGATGCACTTGCGAGTGAGAGGTCCTGTTGAATGGTTCTCACCACCACACCAAACTGGCGGGTGAGATTCACTTTCTCCTCTTCGAGCTTCTGACCGTTCCGCGCAACAAGCACAAGATCATGGCGATGACGCGCGAACACCTTTGCGAGCTCCAGTCCGATTCCGCCGGAAGCACCGGTGATCAACGCGGTTTGCCTAGCACGAGCAGAAGTCATGTTGGATTCAGAGCGTTAACGGACACGTGCGTAGCAATAGCAGTCCCTCGGCTGGTTACTGATGTTGGGAAGAACAATCCACCTTCGTAAGACGCCTTCCCGTTGCATCCCCGATTTTTCCAGCACCCGCGCGGATGCGACATTCTCCGTATCGCAGACCGCCCAAACACGAAAGACATCCTTTTGTGCAATTGCCCACTCAGAAACTGCGGTTACCGACTCCGACATATAGCCGCTGTTCCAGAAGCGTTTCGACAGGGTGTATCCCAGCATTGCGCCGGTTGGTTCCCGCCACAATGCTATCGATCCCATGAGTTCGCTCGAGTCTTTCAACGTAATGATCCAGGTAAATTCGTGGCTGCCATCCCAGTTCCTGATACATCGTCTAAGGAAGAGCTTCGTATCCTCGATGCTGCGATGGGGGCGCCAGAGCAGGAATCTAGTAACCTCTTTGTCCTGCGCATACTCGTTGAAGATCAGCGGAGCGTCTTCGAGACGGGGCTTGCGAAGAACGAGCCGCTCTGTGGTGATGATCTCCGGTGGTTTCATCCGGTGAAATGGCACCGCTGGCAGATTAGTCGGGATAGAGAAGTTGCAGATCGACCGAAATATCCGGATGAATACTTTTCGCCACAGGACACGTCCGGGCAATTTGATCGAACTGAGGCCGTCGGTCCTTCGGTACACCCGCTACGAACTCGATTCTCACCACGATCTTCGCGATCCTCCGCGGAAGATCCGAACTCATGTGCTTCTCGACGTACACGTGGGAGCCATCCAGATCAATGTGTTCCTTCTGCACCGCAATCCCAATCGTCGTCAATATGCACACACCCAAACCTGTCGCGACAAGATCGGTGGGCGAAAAACTCTCGCCAAGGCCATGATTGTCGACCGGCGCATCGGTCACAATCTTAACCTTGCTGGGATCATGCGTCGCTTCACATCGAAGCTGCCCCGAGTACACTATGTGATAAGAAACCACAGGATGACTGGAGTTGTTGTGTGAGATTTCTGCATCAAGGTTCGGAAAAACCGGCAAGTTCACGGAGTTTCCGGACCTCATGTCGGGTCAGGCTTCTGGTCGCACCACGCGCCAAGCCTTCCTTTGTCACAGGGCCATAAGCAACCCGATCAAGCTTCCTCACCTCGTAGCCAAGCAGTTCGAACATCCTCCGCACCTGCCGGTTCCGCCCCTCGTGGATGATAATGCCGACCTCCTTGCCCTTGGTATGTGGAATCGCGTACACTTCCGCAGAAGCAGTCCGACCTTCTTCAAGGTGTACGCCCTTGCGCAACTGCTCAATGTGGCCGGGTGCAACGGCGGTTTCACATGTGACAAGGTAGGACTTGGGGACCTCATATTTTGGATGCATCAACCGATTGGCAAACTCTCCATCATTGGTGAAGAGGAGAACGCCTGTGGTATTCCGGTCCAGCCGGCCGATCGGATAGACCCGGTGCCTGCTTTTCAGGAGTTTCGTCACGGTTGGTCGGTCACGTTCGTCGCTCAGTGTGGTGATTGTGTCCTTGGGCTTGTTCATGGCAAGGTAGACGAAATCATGTACCTGAACAGCCTGCTTGCCATCGACGAACACTTTGTCCCGTTCCGGGTCGATCCGTGTGCCAAGCTCGCGCACAACCTTGTGATTCACCTCGACTTTACCATCAAGAATCATTTCATCGGCCTTGCGCCTTGAAACGACTCCGCACATACTCAGGAACCGGTTGATACGAATACGTTGCGATGGATCCGGTTTTGATACATGTTTCATGTTCTCTCAGAACAAAAAGGGGGTGCTGCACCAGATGCGCGCACCCCGCCATGTGGCTGAAATTTCAGCGAGTCATTCAGGATCCTTTGAGAGCTCGTCGACTCCCGGAGTTGGGCTGCCGTCAATCTCACGCAACGACCCATCTTCTGCGACAACGATGTTCCCCTGATCAGGAATCCGCGATGGCTGGACATCCGGCACATATTCATCTTCCACAGCCTTGGCTTCACGTTCCGCGAGTAGACGCTTTTCAACTTCGAACTCCGCCTCCGCGAGCAGCTCATCGATCTCCCTGGGTTTGGGGAGCTCCGACAGATCATTCAACCCAAAGTGCTTCAGGAATTCACGTGTGGTGCCGTACAGCAGCGGCCGACCCGGTGTTGCCGCCCGCCCGACAATGGTAACGAGATTGCGTTCCAGCAACGATCGCAACACGTAGTCAGCATTGACTCCTCTGATGGCCTCGATCTCAGGTTTTGTGACAGGTTGCTTGTACGCTATCACCGCGAGGCTTTCGAGTGCCGCCTGCGAGAGCTTGCGCTTCGATTTCTCCCTCACCATCCTGCCCAGCCAGTGGGCAAATTTTGGCAGGGTGGCAAACTGGTAACCGCCCGCGACCTTGACGATGCGCACCGTCCTGTTCGTGAATTCGAGCTCCCTGTTCAGCTCATCGATTGCCTTCAGGATGCTATCCTCGCTGATCCTCCGGGGACGATCATGTTCATCGAGATCTCCAAGGATTTCGTTCACCTGCTTCAGGGTCAATGGTTCATCGGAAGCAAAGAACAATGCTTCAAGAATTTCCTTGAGCCCCGGAAGGTTCGATCCCAGCTTGTTTTCCTCAGTCATGCCGTTGCCATGGTTGCAGTGAATGGACGAATCAGAATATCATCGAACCCTTCAGCCGATTGCAGGGACACGAGTTTGTTCTTTGCCATCTCGAGCAAGGCTATCACCGTAACGATAACCCTGAGCTTCTCGGTCATGTGCGAAACAAGGCCGAGGAGTGTCGTTTGCCCGTGCACACGGAGAAAATCCAGCGTGAAGCTCATCTGCTCATCCACAGAGACGTTGAGCATCTCGACCTCATGGAGAACCCTCCTCGGCATACGATCGAGCGCCGATTTGTATGCCGAGATGAAATTGAATAACGTCACGTCCTTGAGCAGTTTCTTCATCTTCTCCAGGAAGATGTTCCCTGGGATCGGCATGAAAGAATCTACGGTAGTAGACCCGCCGTTGTTCATCATCCATCTTCTCCATGTGAAGCGACATTTCCTTGAAGCGCTTGTACTCGATGAGACGCCGGACAAGCTCTGCACGCGGGTCCTCTTCCTCCTCCATCCCCTCAACCCTGGGCAGCAACATCCTTACTTTGATCTGCATCAGCGTCGCGGCCATCAGGATAAAATCGCCCGCAACTTCGAGGTCGAGTGTTGCCATCAAATGGAGATACTCGAGAAACTCCCTGGTGATTTTTGAGATCGGGATGTCATGAATATCAAGCTCATCCCGTCTGATGAAGAAGAGGAGGAGATCAAGAGGTCCTTCAAACTCTGAAAGCTTTACGCGATACATTATCCAATACCCATGGCATCGTGTACTTCCCTCATAGTGGCTCGTGCACGGGCCCGTGCCTTTCCCTCGCCATCGCTAAGCACGTCGTCTACTTCATTGGTGTTGGCTTCAAGATGCGCACGCTTCTCGCGGAACGGTGCAAGCACGTCGGCGATTCTGCCGGCGATCCTCGCTTTGCAGTCAACGCACCCGAGCGCTCCGCTCCGGCAATCACGATCAATCTCGGGAGATTCTGTCGCGTTGAATTTCTTGTGGTATGTGAACACGAGACACACCTCCGGCCTGCCGGGGTCGTTTCTCCTCACCTTCAGCGGATCGGTCACTGCCGTTCTCATCCTCTTCCTGATCTCATCGGGAGAGTCGGAAAGAAGGATGGTATTGCCCGACGATTTGCTCATCTTCCTGTCCATCCCATCCAGTCCGGGGAGGCGCGCAAACTTCGTCAATTTGGGCTCCGGCTCAGGAAACACGTTCCCATACTGATTGTTGAACCGACGGGCGATCTCGCGAGAGATCTCGACGTGAGGAACCTGGTCTTCTCCAACTGGGACGAGATCTCCTTTGTACAACAATATGTCCGCGGCCTGCAACACCGGATAGCCAAGATGGCCATAGCTTATGTTTTCGATATTCAGGTCTCGAACCTGTTCCTTCACAGCGGGGTTTCGCTCCAGTCTCGCTGCGGTGATGAGCATTGAAAAGAGCAAATGGAGCTCTGTGTGTTCCTTCACCTGTGACTGGCGAAAGATCGGGCTCCTGGCCGGATCAATCCCGGCAGCAAGCCAGTCAATCACCATGTCAATTGAGCTCTGGTAGATACCAGAGGAATCGAGATTCGTCGTGAGCGCGTGATAATCCGCGATCAGGTGATAGTTGTTGTACTCATGCTGCAGAGCCACCCAATTTTCGAGTGCCCCGACGAGATGGCCGAGATGAAGCTTGCCGGTCGGCCGCATCCCGCTGAGAATCGTTTTCTTATCGCCCAACTATTTAAGTCTTTCTTTAGCCTTCCAGAGCAGGCAAAAAAATTTCCCGTCTCTGCGAAACCTGGACGGGTCTGGTTCAGTGCATAAAGAGATATGGTTTCCACCGATCGTCAACCGATCCGACGAAGTGTCGGATGAACGTGACATGGTTCGGACGCATCGGGGTTCTTCGGAGGGGCATGAAGGCTTCATCCGGCGTGCGGTCCCCCTTCTTGTTATTGCAGTTCACGCACGCGCACACGAGGTTTTCCCACGTGTCTTCACCGCCCCGGGAAACGGGCATTACATGGTCGACGGTGAGAGTAAGGTCGGATCGGCCACAGTACTGGCACTTGTGACTATCACGCCGAAGAATGTTCTTACGCGAAAGAATGATCTTCTTGTACGGAACCCTCACGTATACACCGAGCCTGAGGATGCTCGGGAACGGCATCGTCATGGAGACAGAGCGAACCCTTAGTGCATCATTCGTTTCAATCAACTCCGCCTTCCCCAGATACAACAACACAATTGCCTTCCTCACATTGACAATACTCATCGGCTCGTAATTTTGGTTGAGGATTAGCACCTTTGCATTCATCCTCCCGAGCGATGGATTGGACCGAACATGTACGCTGAAGTCTTCCTACCTCCTTGCTGTCTGCATTGGTGACAGAATCGCCGAAATTACAGTGAAAATATAGCATTCATGGGTGGAATTGTCAAGATGGAGACGCAGACGATCACCGAGAACTGGGCAGGGAATGCTCTCGGGAATCCCCGTTTATCTCGGTCAGATCCTTCGATAGGTGCTGAAAGAGTCGATTCGCTGCCACTATGATCCGGGTAGGTGAGATCGAACCCGATCAAACCGTGACGTGACTGGTTTGCCTCAAATGCCTACTCGAAAAGAACAGCCCATCCGACTATTGCCGGATGGGCTTGCTGCTTGCATGATATTGGCCCTGAAGCTGTCTACCGCTATTCCTTGGGCAACTGCAACGCGAGGTATGTAGTAACCCCTGTTGAAGACTTGACTCTCAGAAGGATGGAATCGCCCGGTTTGCGGGAATCGACAACCTTCTTCAGATCGCCCGGCGATCGTACTTCTTTCCTGTCTGCCTCCAGAATCACTGTGTTCTGTGAAAGCCCCCTGTTGTACGCCTCACTGTACGGCTTCACATCTGTGACAATTGCTCCACCTTCCAGCGAGTTCTCTTTCTTTTCTTCATCAGTCAATGCCCGTACACTCATTCCAAGGTCTTCGAACTTCGTGAGCTTCGGGACATCCTGATCGGCGTCCTCATTACGATCTTCCTTATCCGACGCCTTCACTGTGGGAGTCTCTTCATCCCGTGCACGCAGGGTCACTTTCTTCTCAATGGTCTTTCCATCCCGGAAAACCTTGAGTGTCACCACGTCGCCAGGGTGGTGTGTTGCGACATAGCTCTGTAGTTCATTGGCAGCATTCACTTCCTTCCCATCAACCGAGAGGATCACATCTTTCTCTCTCAATCCTGCCGCTTCACCAGCGCCGCCCTTCACAAGGCTTCCCACAAGCACGCCCTGCGCCTTGGAGAGTCCGAGAGCATTCGCCATTGTCTGATCAATTCCGCCAATCTGGACGCCGATGTATCCCCGCCGGACTTTACCGTTCTTGATCAAGTCCATCACGACAGTCTTCAGCAGATTCACCGGCACGGCAAATCCGTACCCTTGATACCTCTGGTTCGTTGTGGCGATGGCGCTGTTAATACCAATGACTTCGCCGTTCAAGTTGACAAGGGCGCCACCGCTATTCCCGGGGTTGATTGCAGCATCCGTTTGGATAAAATCCTCAATGCCATAATTGTCCGCCGTCCGTATAACTCCAATCCCGCCACGGCCAACAGCACTGATGATCCCCGCGGTAACTGTCGATGTCAGGCCAAGTGGATTACCGATCGCGAGTACCCACTCGCCGACCTGGACGTTGTCGGAATTCCCGAGCGCAGCGACAGGCAAATTCTTTGCTTCGATTTTTATCACCGCAAGATCGGTTGTCGGATCAGTGCCGATCAGCTTCGCCTTGTACCGCGTCTTGTCGTTCAATCCCACCTCGATGCCGTCCTTGTCGGCATCATCGACGACGTGATTGTTGGTTACGATGTAGCCATCCGGGGTGAGGATGACCCCTGAGCCGGCCCCTTGCGAAGGTTGCGGCTCCGGATTCCCAAAGTCCGGTCCAAAAAAGTGGAAGAAATCATGAGGCATGTTTCTGTTATCGCCGGACTTCCCGGACGTCGTCACAGTGATAAACACAACGGATGGAGTCACAGCTTTTGCGACTGCGATAAACGCGTTGCTTGCCCCCTTGATATCCTGGCTTGCGTTTGTGACTGGCGGCGGGCCCCCGAGTTTAATGTCACCCTTGTTGTCGGCAAACCCTGCCCCCACTCCACCACTGAAATTCGAGACCAGCAATGCCCCGAAGATGATCCCGATGGTGATCAGCGCTAATGATGCCACAACAGATCGTTTAGACATACAGTTACAACCTCCCTTTTTGGTTTGTTTCTTGGACGCTCTTCACAGTGAATGCCGCAAACTCAGTCAATGTCCGATGCTGGCCGCGACTGCCCCGGCCTTCAGTCGATGCAACCCGCCCACGTGACCCTGAAGATACTGCCTCAAGGTTGTTCCTACTTCCACCATTTGATGCTCTGCGAGGCGCAAAGGAGTCACGATGGAAGGATCGGTTGCCTCTTGAAGCTTCTGAAGAAGCTGCAAGGAGCCGAGCGAAATCGAGTAGCGGGCCGTTCTCCCTGAACAAGTTTCGCACAGGACTCCTCCACTACCTAACCGAAGTTCACCCCCTTTTGTTCCTACATGCTCACTATCGAGAGGCGTTCCACAGGAGCAACAGATGTGGAAATTTGGTTTGAATCCGAGGATATCCGAAAGCTGCAACTCAAAATAGTACTGCACGTTAACTGGATTCTTCGAGGCATCGTTAATGCCGTTCAGGGACGACAAGGTGAGATCAAAGAGCTGATCGTTCCGTTCCTCGTCATGCATGACAAATTCAACAAGTTCCACAATCGACATTGCCGCCGAGAATTTTCCGAGGTCATCCGGCACATTCCGGAATCGGGTGATCGTGTCGCACTGGGAGAGAAGATGCAGTTGCCGGCTGTCACTTTTATAGAGCACGGCAAACACATGGTTCGGTGGCTGGAGTGATGCCCCAAATTTACTTTTGGGGCCGCGTGCGCCCTTGGCGATTACCGACAGCTTGCCAAACTCTCTTGTATAGAGATTGAGAATCCTGCTCGATTCCCCGTACTTCCTTGTCCGCAGAACGATTGCCTCGGTCTTTGCAATCATGGAGCTTTCACAACCGGTTCCAATGGCGACGAACGGATGGCTGCAATGGACTCGCTATACGGAGGCTTCAGTACACCGGCCTCCGTAACAATGGCAGTGATGAATTGACCCGGTGTGACATCAAATGCCGGCGCGTAAACTTTCACTCCCTCCGCGGCTATTCTCACTCCCGCGACATGCGTTACTTCCTCTTCGCTTCTCAGTTCCACCGGGATTTGTCGTCCCGATCTTGCGCCGTGGTCAAACGTCGATGTCGGTGCAGCGACATAGAATGGAATCGCGTGACGTTCTGCGAGAACGGCAAGGGAATATGTTCCCACCTTGTTTGCAGTGTCGCCATTTGTCGCAATCCGATCCGCTCCTACAATTACGGCACTCACCTGTCTTTGTTGCATCAAATATCCTGCCGTACTATCGGTGATGAGTGTGACATCAATGCCCTGCCGCAGAAGCTCCCAGCTTGTCAACCGGGCACCCTGAAACAACGGCCGGGTCTCATCGACAAAAACGCGAACAATCTTATTCTGTCTCGCAGCGGTCGTAATGATGCTCTGTGCAGTGCCTTCTCCGGCCGTGGCAAGGGCCCCGGTATTGCAGTGCGTGAGAATGGATGATCCCGGAAAGATCAATGCCGCTCCATATTCGCCGATTTTCCGGCACGCCTCGACGTCCTCCTGCTGGATCGCACGGGCTTCCTGCAAGAGGTGAAAACGTATTGTCACAACATCGGTGTGGCTGACACTCTGATAAACACGACGCATGCGGTTGAGTGCAGCGAAGAGGTTGACAGCAGTAGGGCGGGTTTGCGAAAGAAAGTTGATGGCTTCGAATAACTCATGTTCGAGATCCTCCACTGTAAGAATGCGATTGTCTTCCACTGCAAGGAGGAGACCGAACGAGGCGGCCACGCCGATGGCTGGCGCACCACGGATCTTCAATTTCTTGATCGCGTCACCCACCACGAGGTAATCCGAGGTCTCAACCACGACCTCATCCAATGGCAGACGCGTCTGGTCAATAAAACGAACTTTCCCTGCAACCCATTCAACGGAGGTCATCGGGCAGCCCCAACCGTCGCGACATTAGTCCTCATCAAACCGCGAGAGCTCGCGGAATGCACGGAAGCGATCCTGGATCTGGAGATAGGTCAAATCTCTGAGCCCGTCAACACCAAACTTCTCGACACAAAATGAGGCGAGCGCGCTGCCATAGATAACAGCCCGCTTAAGATTCTCCTCGGCAAGATCGTCGGTTCGTCCGATCCACCCGACAAACCCACCCGCAAAAGCGTCGCCTGCCCCCGTGGGATCGAAAATGTTCTCCA
The DNA here is from genome assembly GCA_963734955.1 of uncultured Bacteroidota bacterium. GTDB lineage: Bacteria > Bacteroidota > Ignavibacteria > UBA10030 > UBA6906 > UBA11986. Next base: position 357,342 of record CAVTJO010000006.1, on the reverse strand, counting down.
TCGGATACGCCGGGGCGGAAAATACAGTCCCTTCGGTCATCAACAACGCCCCGTGCTCCCCCTTCTTGACGATGATAATCTGGGGCCCCATGGCACGGATCACCCTTGCCGCCTTGATGAGATTCGGTTCTTTTGAAAGCAGGCGTGCCTCGGAATCATTAAGAATGAGCACGTTGATACGCTTCAGCGTCTCAAGCAGCTCCTTGTGTTTCCCTTCGATCCAGTAATTCATCGTGTCGCAAATGACAACGCGGGGGTTCTCAATCTGATCGAGCACACGCCGCTGCAAAACCGGGTCAATATTCCCCAGACATACGTACTTGCTGTTCTTGTACTTGGGAGGAATTTTCGGATCGAATTTCTCAAATACATTCAATTGAGTTGTCAGGGTATCACGGACGTTCAAATCATAGTGATACCGTCCGGCCCAGTGGAACGTCTTTCCGTCTTTCACAATTTCCAACCCATCGAGATCGACGTGGCGTTCTTCAAGAAACTTCAGCCCTTCCTTCGGAAAGTCACCACCAACAACACCAACAAGTCTGATGGGGTTGGTGAAGTAGCTTGCGGCGGCAGAGATATATGTCGCCGAGCCACCGAGCGCCTTTGGCGCGGAACCGAAAGGCGTTTCAATGGAATCAATTGCCAGCGAACCGACAACAAGTATACTCACAACGCGCTCCAGGGTATGTGTGAACTATGAGGCGAGCAAACCGTCAAAAATGTACACAAAGGTGTTCTGATTAGCAACATTGCGGATCAGACCTTGATTTCGGTGAGAACACCTCCGTGTTCACCGCCGAGAATGTACTTGTCCACAACCTCCAATCCCAAACGCTGGCCAGGCCACACGAGCCGGCGATGAGCCTGTTCAAGACGAAGCCATTCACATGCACAATGTTCGGAAGAGAGTGCGGGTGTTTCGTCGATCGCGACCTGGGCGGCAAACAGCGGACTGAGGTTTACAGCATCGTATGCATGATCATAAAACGTATTGACGTAAGGGACAACCCAGAAGCGCTTCGGAGTCAGGCCTGTTTCTTCACGAAGTTCTCTCAGCGCGGCGTCTGCCGCTTTTTCACCATCCTCGAGAGAGCCAGTGACGAACTGCCAGATGTCCGGATAAATCTTCTCATCAGGGGAGCGCTTGAGCAGAAGGTATTCGGGATTGTCATTCGCAAACCGAAAGACACATACCTCGATGATCCGGCACACAATGATTGCCATGGTGACCTTCAGGATTTTCCAAACGCAAGAATTGAAGCTCGCTCGCGATCAGGAAGCACGCGTGTCTGACCTTCCATCAACTCACCAAGTCGGATCGATCCAATCGAGATCCGACTCAACGATTGGACGCGATATCCCAGACGTTCGCAAACCCTCCGGATCTGCCTGTTCTTGCCCTCGGTTATGGTGATCTCAAACAGCCGGGGATCGATCGGCGACACAGTAACGCTTGCGGGATCCAACTCTGTTCTCTCGTCAAGCAGAAACGGCGATTCCATCTTCCTCTTGTCTTCAGGTTGAAGGGCTCTGTCAACCCTCACTCGGTACGTCTTGGGTAATTTTGTCAGGGGATTGGTGATCTTGTCTCCAAACCGGGTGTCGTTTGTGAACAGAAGAAGCCCCGACGTGTCCTTGTCAAGTCGTCCAACCGGAAAAAGCCACCGAGAACCTGCGGGGAGGAAAGCGTAGACAGTTTTGCGACCCAGCTCATCTGTCCGAGTCGTAACAACTCCAACGGGCTTGTTCATCACAAGATACTCAAACCTCCTTGGCTGGAGGCTTTTGCCATCAACGACAATTCCGTCCTTTGCCGGATCGACCCACATATCAGGTGACCGCGCAACCTTCGCGTTGACTTTCACGCGCCCTCCCTGAACAATTCGGACGGCCTGCGTTCTTGATGCGACACCGAACTTGGAGATCGCTCGCGCCAGCGTGATCTGGCTTCTGTCGCGTCTTGACCTGCTTGCCATGACTCAGAACAGACTCTTTCCGAGGATGAGCATGGCAATGATGAATACCGCAATCACGAGCATCGTTCGCCCCAGGTACTGATCGAAATAGTATTTCACTCTTTGTCCGAATACCATCAGGAGAACCCCGATTGGGACGAACCTGATAAGTCTCCCACACAAGGCCCCAAGGAAAAGTACCCCCGGATCGAGGGTAGCATTAAACCCGGCAGCCAAGCTGAACACCATGAACGGAATCATCGTGAAGCCTGCCACGAGCAATGTGAGCCAGGCATTCACCCTGTATTGCTGCAGCAGATACTGAAACTGATGCTGAAGCCCCGCGAATCCGATAATGCGATCACCCACTGCCGCGTAAAACATGTAGCCGACATAGTATCCCAGCAGCGCTCCCAGAGATGATCCCGCAACCACAATAAGTGAATAGAAGAGAGACTTTCGGGGATTACTCACTCCCAGGGCAATCAGCAAGACGTCCGGCGACAGCGGAAACAATGATGCTTCTATGAAACCGAATGCAAAGAGTGCGACCGCTGCATACGGTTTTTCCGCGAACCGTTCGAGCCACGCCTTGAGTTTGCGGGCCGGATACAGAAATTTTTCGTTCACCGGCAGGCTGGAGCTCCTTCGACAGACATTGCCCTCTTCACCCCACTGCGAATGGCCTGTGCGGTCAAGTCCGCGCCGATCTCTGCAACAAGGTCGAATGGTGATACAACTTCTCCTGCGGCGAGGCCAAACACGATATCACCGTCGTGCGAAGTGTGCACTGGTTTGACAGCTCGAGCCATTCCATCGTGTCCGCGCCCGGCAAGGCGGTTCGCTTCCACCTTCGTCAGGCGGGCGTTCGTCAAGATCGCCACAAGTGTGGTGTTGGAGAGGAGTGAGGAGGCAGCATCGGCAAAAGCTCTGTCACGGTTGGATTCGGCCAGCCACTTGCCAGCTCGATCACGGGCTCCTGCAATAATTGCACCCCGTTCATCCAGCACGTCGCCAACAGCGTTCACAACCGCAACGGATGTGACACTCAGTTTATCGGAGATGTGACTGGCGATTCCCACTCCTCCTTTCATTCTCCCTTCCATTCCTCCCCACTTACCGAGAGTTGCTCCTGCACCAGCACCCACGTTTCCTTCGGCAATCCCTTCGTACATGGCTGCCCGACACGCCTTGTATCCACTTTCCGCGGTCGGACGAACCGTTGACGAACCGATGTTCAAATCAAAGATTACCGCGGCAGGAACAATTGGTACATTCACCCAGGGAGTTTGATACCCAATCGTGTGTTCTTCGAGATACTTCATCACGCCATCGGCTGCCGCAAGCCCGAACGCACTCCCGCCGGTGAGGAGCACTGCATGAACCTCCTGCATGGTCTTGTCACTTGCGAGCAATGCAAGCTCACGACTTCCCGGTGAACTGCCGCGGACATCACATCCACCGACAGTTCCCTGCGGACACAGGATTACTGTGCAGCCGGTGAGCGCCCGATCGTCGGTCCAATGGCCGATTGAGAATCCAGGAGGCAGCATCAATGATCCCTCAGAACAGCAAAAAAGGGCCGATCCCAGCGCGGACCGGACCCATATTCCTGGCAATCAGGCAACTACTCATCATAGAGTCGATGGAGGGCTGAGAGGATAACTCCACACGCCACGCCCACATTGAGCGATTCACCAGCACCATATCTTCTGATGCAGATCTTTGCATCGGCAAGCTGCTTGAGCTGATCGGATACCCCCCATGCTTCATTGCCAAAGACCAGAAGAGATTTGTTCGAATACCTGACACGATCGAAGTGCGTCTCACCCTTCTGATCGGCCACGTATACGTTGTAGCCAAGGTTCTTTGCCTTGGAGGTCATTAACAGCAGGTCGACTTCTTCTGCAACTGGGACATGAAAGACACCTCCCATGGTTGCCCTCAACACTTTGGGATTGTACAGTTCCACCGAGTTGTGGCCCAGGAATATCCCGTTCACGCCAAACCAATCACACGTGCGAACCATTGTTCCGACATTCCCGGGGTCGGAGACACTGTCGAAGGCCACGAGTACCGATTGCGTCCCATCCCTCTGGAGGATCGCATCAACTGAAAATGTTTTCGCCTTGACGACGGCGACGATACCTTGAAACGTGACCGTCTCAGCAAGAACCTCCATCTCGCGGTTGGTGATTTGATGCACGGACGCTGCCTTCTTCTTCAATGTATGGAGCAGTGTCTCACCACCAGGATGATCGGCAATATCCGCCGTATGGAACGCTTCGAGAATCTGGTAGTCGGAGTTCACCGCTTCGCATACCAGCCGGACACCTTCGACAAGGAACTTGCCTTCCTCATCACGGTGCTTCTTGTGCGTAAGGTTCCGAAGTTCTCTCAGTTTGTTCTTTGCAAGCGGCATGATGTGGGGAATATCATATCTTCCCGCCTCAAATACAAGCGCTTTCGTTGCGATGGTTCACCAGAAACATCCCCATATTGTGGAATGAAAATGCTTCTGTAACTCCCGGCGGATAAAACGGACTCAAAGGTGTTGATCGTACACCGATCATTCCTTGTACTCTCCCCACACCTCTCTCAACGTATCGGAAATCTCTCCGACGGATGCGTAAGCCTCCACACAACTCAGGATATGAGGAAGGAGATTCTCGTTTCCCACTGCTGCCGACCGGAGGTTGGTCAGGACTTTCTTCACATCCGAGTTGTCGCGAGACGCCTTGATCTTCAGCAGCCGCTCACGCTGCTTCCGTGCCACCGTTTCGTCGATCTTGAGCAACTCAACCTCGGGCTCGCTGTCCGTTCTGAACTCGTTTACTCCAACGATGATTTTCTCCTTCTGTTCGATTGCGCGCTGGTACTTGTAGGCACTTTCCATGATCTCATTCTGATAGAACTTGCCTTCAATCGCCTTTACTGCTCCACCCATCTCATCAACCTTTGCAATCAATTCCCGGACACGTTTCTCAATCTCATCGGTCAATGATTCCACAACGTACGAGCCTCCGAGCGGATCAATGGTGTCTGCAATGCCTGACTCGTGGGCAATAACCTGTTGGGTTCGAAGTGCAAGTGTGGCGGAGGCTTCGGTCGGTAACGCCAGCGCTTCGTCGCGGGAATTCGTATGAAGTGATTGGCAACCACCAAGAGTGGCGGCAAGAGCCTGAAGAGCCACCCGCACCACATTGTTGTCGATCTGTTGCGCGGCGAGGGTCGAGCCGCCCGTCTGTGCGTGGAAGCGCAGTTTCATTGTCTCTTCGTTCTTGGCACCAAACCGCTCCCGCATGATCGTTGCCCAGAGCCTGCGGGCTGCGCGGAACTTGGCAACTTCCTCAAAGAAGTTGTTGTGCGCATTGAAGAAAAAAGAAAGCTGGGAGCCAAAGGAATCGACATCCAACCCTGCCTTCACGGCTGCCTCCACATACGCAATGGCGTTCGAGAGTGTAAACGCAAGTTCCTGGACGGCGGTTGCACCGGCCTCGCGGATGTGATAGCCACTGATGGAGATGGTGTTCCAGCGCGGCACGTTCCGGCTGCACCACTGAAACGTGTCCGTCACCAATCGCATCGAAGGAACCGGAGGATAGATGTGCGTGCCACGCGAGCTGTATTCCTTGAGAATATCATTTTGGATTGTCCCGGAGATCTTCGTGAGATCCGCTCCCTGCTTTCTCGCGAGTGCAACATACATACACAGAAGGATTGCGGCAGTTGCGTTAATCGTCATCGAGGTGGTCACCGTGTCCAGCTGAATCCCATCAAACAGAATCTCCATGTCAGCGAGAGTGTCAATCGCGACACCGACCTTCCCCACCTCTCCTTCTGCCATGGGATGGTCGGAGTCGTATCCCATTTGTGTTGGAAGATCAAACGCAACTGAGAGTCCGGTGGTACCATGTGACAGCAAATATCGGTAGCGACGGTTCGATTCCTCCGCCGTGCCGAACCCTGCATACTGGCGCATTGTCCACAATTTTCCCCTGTACATGGTCGGGTACACACCGCGCGTAAAAGGATACTCGCCGGGAAACCCGATTTGCCGCGACGTATCAGACGGTTCCTGCGTGTACAGTCGATTCATGGGTATGCCGGAGTCCAGGACGAACTCTTTCTTCCGCTCACCAAACCGTTGCACAACAGGTTTCACGGTCGACTCTTCCCATTCTCCCCTGCTGCGGGATCTCTTCAACGCTCTGTAATCGGACGGGCTCATGTTTTTGCTGATTGGTCAGTGAATGGAAATGAATGAGAAATGATAACCAACGTGCGGGCAAGATTCAACGGCTTATCTCCACTCAACATGGTCGAGCGTCTTTCCATCAGTCTCAAAGATGATTGCCCCTTCCTCGTCAGTCCGAAACACGTCTGCGTGTACGCCGCGGAGTCTGGCAAGGGCGTCCTGTGAGGGATGTCTGAATTTATTGAATCTCCCGACAGAGATGACCGCATACTCCGGTTGGACAGCCTCAAGAAATTCCTGAGCGCTGCTTGTTTTGCTTCCATGGTGGCCGACCTTGAGAAGAGTGGATTGTAGGAAGTCCCCGTAGCTCTGCACCATCTCCCGTTCAGCAATCGTCTCGGCGTCCCCGGTAAACAAAAATGAAGTACGACCATACACCATTCGCACCACCACCGATGTCATATTCAAGTTCAGGTTCCTGCGGGTCGTATCGGTCTGAATGAACGCAGGTGGCGGCGAAAGTACATAGATGCGCACAGCGTTAATGTCCGATCGTATCATCCCACGGTGTGTTGTATCGACAGCACATCCTTCTGCGAGAACATCAGCTGCGTATGCCTTGTACAAACCTGTGGTAGTGCCTTGGCCGCTCTCGAGAATTTCACGAACTTCAAACTGTTCCAGGATGTACGGTATCCCGCCGAGATGGTCATCGTCAGGATGAGTTATGATGAGGAGGTCGATTTGCGAGATGCCACGTCGCCGGAGATAGGGCGCCACCGTTCGTTCCCCTGAATCATATTCGCCGCTTTGGGGACCGGCGTCAATGACAATGACTTTTCCTCCCGGCACTTCAACAACGGCAGCATCTCCCTGACCAACGTCGAGAAAACTCAGACGGAGTCGTTCACTGGCCGCCACTCCAACTGGCGGTGGGACGAAGACAGCGATATTCAGGGCAACCAGAAAGATGATCAGGAGTTTTCTGGCAACGTGATTAACGTCGAGGTTAAACAACAGCAACAACGCCGCATAGAAGGGTAGTGCATATACAGCCAGAAATCGGGACGTATCTGCGTACGCCAGAGGCGAGGCCCCCGCATTCCGGATCAACCACAGTGTGCTGTCAAGGAGTAGCTGGTTGACAGCAGCATACGCATCGGCGATCCAGTTGCCGAACAGACCGGTGACAACGGTGACAAATCCCAGCACGACACTCCCTCCAACCGCAGGGATCACAACGATGTTTGCCAGCAAACCAATGATTGAGACCTTGCCGAAATACACTGCCGTAAGCGGCAGAGTTCCCAGTGATGCCGCAACTGAAACGGCACATACACGGAGTACCCAAGTGATCGCGCGCTTGACCATCGTGGCTGATCCAATGATCGAAATCCATCCGTTCATTTTCGGATAGAGATAGACGATAGATAACACAGCAACGAATGACAATTGAAATCCAACATCAAAGAGTTGTCTCGCATCGATGCCGAGAATAATCAGGGCGGCAACCCCGAGTGAATTGAACGGGTTTGCTCGGGTCTGTACAACACTACCAATGAGAAAGATCGTTGACGTAATCGTCGCCCGAACCACCGGGGGCTGGCTCCCCGTAATCAGCATATAGAATACAAGGCCGACAATGCTGGAGAAGACCACTGCCAATTTCGGGAGCCGCAGAACTCCGAACAGGAAGAAAAATATCCCTGCCACGACAACCACATTGGAACCGGATACAGCGAGCACGTGCGCAACGCCGGAGTTGGTGAACGCCTGACGCGTTGGCGCTGATAGTCCGGTGCGCTCGCCAATGAGCAGCCCTTTGAGAAACTCCGACGCTTCTCCGTTCGTTGTGGCAGCCAGTGTCCTCAGAATGAACTCACGAGCAGGAAAGACAACCGTTTGCATGATCCATGAACCGCCCCCCGAATTCAGTATGACGACATTTTCTGCCCCACGAACAAACATGAACAGCGTGATGCCATTCGCCTCGAAATACTGCTTCTCGCTGAACTCTCCCGGGTTGTGGGAATCCGAGGGGCGCGAGAGTTTCCCGCGCATGGCTACGGTCGAGCCATACACAGGCCCCCGTTGAACCGGCATGTTGCGGAATCCTGCGATCGAAACGCGGATATTCTCCATGGCGGGATATACAGCTTCGTTGTTCCTGACTTCGCGAGCCTCCATCATACACCGGACAACACCCCTGACCAGATGAGGTGGCTCCGTTATCCTTCCGAACACGAGAACATCACGAGCCATGACACTATCGGGGATGAACAGAGACCGATCCTCATCAACTGCAAGTTTGGCTGCTCCGCCGAGCATACATGCCAACACAACCCCGACTGTCGTTACAGCCTGAAGACGGTGATGGCGATCGTAAACAACCAGGCAGCAGACAATGAGCGCCAAAGCAATGAAGGCAGGCACGAGTATGCCGGGGGACAGATTCAGCCATCGACCTGCAAGCATTCCAACAATGAAGAGAATCGAGAGTCGAAAAGCCGGGGACGTTGAAGGCCGGAAGGCACTCATGTCCGTACGAGATCTACTTGTGTGAACGGTGCGGTCGTTCGGGTATCTAGTGAGACCCGGTAATGTATTCCATCAGCAAGGGAGCAACATGTGTGAGGTCTGTCCCGTCTGATGCTGGAGATTGAAGTCGTGCCGCGACCTCAGCGTGGTTGCAGCCGTAGAGGATTGCCGGGACCGGATTGCGAGTATGAGTTTTCGTCGACATGTCTTCGACATTCCCATGGTCGCTTGTTATGAAGAGCAACGTGGAGCGTACATCCAATGATTCGATGATACCGGCAAGCAGACGATCAAGCTTCTCCAGAGCCCAACTGCCTCGGAAAAGTCCTCAGAATGTCCCGCCTTGTCGGTCTTCCAATATTCAAACAACACAAAATCATTATCCGTTGTAAGGTCAACCAGCCGGCGCCCCGCTTCAGCCTCGCTTATCGAAGGCATGTCCGGATAGCCAAGATCCTTCCATCCTTCCCCCGTAATATCAGCGGAGACCCCTTTCCCTTCCCGCAAATCCTTTGCCTTGAGAAGCGGAATCCCGGACATGGTGCACGAAAGTGTCGTGACCGTCAGGCGCGAGCGCCGCAGATTTACATAATCGAAGAAGCGTTGAGGAAAGGCATTCGCGAAACATGGGCGGAGACCTGCCGCAAGCAACTGCTTGAAGATATTCCTCGCCTGGATCAGTGGCCGAAGCGTGGAGTAAGGGTACGGACCAAAGTGTTTGCCGATCAACCTGGAGGCATTCACCCCCGTGAACAAGGCGGTCTGGCCGGTGCCACTTTGCGGAAGGCCCTTCACACCGAGGGTCGCATCCAGTGGAAGCAGAGATGCTGCTGTAGTTGAAAGGAACGGATTACTCGAAGACGGTACGGTACTCCCGAACAATGACTGCAATGCAGGAAGTCGTGCAGCAAAGAACGGGTTTACAGACGCGTCGGGCAATCCAAGTCCGACGCCATCCAGAAACAGCATCAGCACATGCACGCACCCTCCCCGGGCAGAGGATTACTTTTCCTTCGGTTTCTTGAAGGCTTCGGCCTGTGATTCGATGAAGTTCGCCCACGTGCGTTCGATCGTGCGGAATTCCTGCTTGAACTCCTTCTTGAACACTTGCTCGATGGGAGTCATACCGTTAAACACTTTGAACACACCGAAGGCCTTTGCCTCGCCATACTGCTCAACGAGGAATTTCATTGTTGCGCCGAGAACGTAATGCACATCGTCGCGTTGGGGAGGGTTCGGATATTCCTGGATATCCTGATCAAGGTCGGAAAAGGCGGCAAGCTTGGTGCCGATCGGGGGCGTCAGGTTTGCCATTTCACCGGAATGATAGACGGCGTACGATTCCTGCAGCCATCGAGGACAGCCCTTCCCCGAAGTCTGGTCGAGAATGGCAAGCGCCAGCTCATACAACAATGCCTGTTCGAAAATATGTCGTGTTTCGAGCGCACCGACAGGCTGCATGTGAAGTTCGCCCCTCCAGTAGATGGCGCCCCGCCACGGTCTTCGCTGGTACGTCTTCGAAAGGTACTTCCCGATGGTATCGTAGATGCGAACCGACAGCTTCTTTTTCAGGTCAACACCCACCTGATCACTGATGGCCGAGTACTCCTTCTGGAGGAAGTCCGCCACCCGTTGTGCATCGGCTTGTGAAACGCCCCGTTGATACTGAACATCAATATGCACGGTTGAAATCTTCGAAAAAGCCTCTTGCGCGGATGCCGCACCGCGCAGAATGAACGACATACACAACACACCCACAATCCCCATCGCCAGCCGTACTTGATATTGGGCGACCATTGTATTGACTCCTTTAGTTAGTGTCAGTTGTCGATGTTGACTGTTTCGTTCCGCTCTCAATTATGATTGTCACGGGCCCATCATTAAGAATGTGGACATCCATCATGGCACGGAATACACCTGTTGCCACACATTGATCCCCAAGATTGGCACGCATCCGACCCACAAATGATTCGTACAGAGGCCCGGCCTCCTCCGGCGGAGCCGCTTCTGTGAAGCTCGGGCGATTTCCCCGTCGCGCATCGCCATACAATGTGAATTGCGAAACCACAAGCGCCGATCCCCCCACGTCCCGGACATTGAGATTCATCTTCCCTTCTCCATCCTCAAAGATACGGAGACCCGAACACTTGTCGGCGAGGAGAACCGCATCTCTTTCCGCGTCCCCCTTGCCCACACCAAGCAGGATGACAAGACCACGCTTGATACTCGAATGAACGACTCCTTCAATCGTCACGCTCCCCTCCCGCACCCGTTGCACGACAGCCCTCATGGGGCTTGCCGCGCAGTCAGCATCCGCTCATTCCCGGACAGATCCCTGAGTACCTTTACCTCTGCCAGACCCGCGTCCGTGGCAATTCCGGTTGCGTCCACACCCTGGTTATGCGCAATCTCCACAAACAGCATACCTTCGCTTCGAAGTCGCGCCTTGGCAAGCTCGCAAATACGCCGGATAAACCTCAGACCATCGCCATTATCGGTGGTTGCGATAACGGGTTCAAATTCTTTAATATCAGGCGCCAGCAATTCAAACTCCCTTGTTGAGATGTACGGGGGATTCGCAATCACCATGTCGAAGGTTCTTCCGGGAAGCACATCGTCAAACACATTGCACTGCTGCAGGAGTATTCTCGAGCACCCATGCCGCTCCATGTTGCTTGCAGCCACACCCAGCGCTTCGGTGCTGATATCAATCGACGTGACATTTGCAACCGGGGAAAAACGCTCGATCGCAATGGGGATGTTCCCGGATCCCGTACCCACATCAAGGACGTCAATGCGATCCACTGTGCGGGTCTTCATCCATTCCAGCGCCTTCTCCACGAGTTCCTCGGTTTCGGGACGGGGGATGAGAACAGACGGATTCACGTAAAGGGGGATCCCCATGAATTCTGTCTCGCCGGTGATGTATTGCAGCGGCTCGTGTGTGAGTCTTCGTCGGAGAACCGCCTTGAATTCAGCCAGCTCAGGTTCACTTAACGGACGATCAAATTTTGTGTAGAGGTCGATGCGCTTGTACTGAAGAATATGGGAGAGCAACAGCTCGATGTTCAACCTGGCGTCTTCGAAGCCACGCTCATTGAGATACCCGGTCCCCCACTCGATGAGTGCGAGAATTGTCCAAGTCTTCGTTGCCTGTGCTGTTGCTTGCATGCCGGGGTGCAATATAAATGCCGTTGCGCTCAAATGCAACGCTTTGAATGCAGTGGAAGGCACCTACCGAGGTCTTTGCGGCAGCCTTTTTTGAATTCCGTCGAGGTGATCAATATCGACCAGAACATCGTATGCCTCCTTCAGCACCTTGTGCATCTGCTGCTTCTTGGCAACCATGATGATGCAGTAGTCCTTCGCCATCTCCTTTCTAAATGCTGCAACGATGCGCGTGCTTCCGACCTTGGGTGTGTAGGCATCATACGGCTCGATGATCACCTTCCGGCCGGATTTGTCCTTGTCATGAAGGATCACATCCGGAACGTATATGGTCGGCGTAGCGGCGGCCCCAATCCTGACGGTGAAGACCTCGCTCGCGTGGCGGTGCGCGATTCCGTGGTCCATGAGCCAGTCGCAAACCACTGACTCAATGGTGCTTCGCACTTGATGGCCGACCTTGGATTCAAAACCGGCCCGATGATAGATGATACGAACTTCAGCATCCTGTTTGGACTTCATGGATTGGCTTCCAGGAGGATAGTTTAGAATTCACGTTTGATGACTACTGCCGACGCATCCGCCGATTGAAAGCGTACTGTGCGTGGATCGACGACACGCAAAACGAGCAGCAGAATGCCAACCGCCGATGACAGGGCGCCCAGCAAAAACACTGCGTGGTAGCCGAACAGGTCGCTGAGCCAACCACCGATGATACTTGAAAGATAGAATGGCGCAAGCGCCGTATTCATCAATCCGACGTATGTGGAGCGCTGTTCCACAGGACCGTACTCGATTGACATGTTGTACCGCAACATCAGCTCGCTACCAAGATTGATGCCGAGAAACACGTAGACCAGTATGAACCACGCAAGTGACGGGGCAAGCAGCGCCCAAACACTCGCGCACAACATGCCGGCGGCGGCAATCACAAGTGCGGGTTTATGGCCGTAATGATCCGCGACGTACCCGTTCGCGAATGAAGTCAGCACCTGAATGGCCACCATGGCCAGCGTAAACTCACCAATTACCGACTCATCGCCGCCGAATTCCTTCATTGCGTACACGGTGAAAAACCCCACCGGCATACCGGCAACAACGAGAAAGGCAGACATAATCATAAACTGTCTGAACCGTTCGTTTTGTCTGAAGACTCCCGGAAGTCGGCGAAGGTATTGCGCAATCGGTCGCTTCTGAACAACGCTGCTGGACTGTTCCTCGACGATATTGGATTGAACGACGATCGAGCCCATCTGTAGCACAAAGGCTCCCAAAAAGACCAGCGCATAGTTTGTGGGGAACCCGAAGTTTGCAAGCACCCACGTGAGTACCAGTCCGCATGCAAACGCCACCCCTCCCGCGATCGAATTCCGGATGCCGATAAGCCTTCCACGCTTGCCCGGCGGCGTCACCTTTGCAAACATGTCAAACCATCCCGGAGTTGTAATACCCAGCGCAAGCTGGTTGCATGCGAAGAACAACAGAACGCCGGTGAGGGCAAACGCAGGATCGCTCTTCCCAAAGAAGAGTATGGACAGCGCCATCCCGAGAACGCAGAAGCGCTGAACGACACCTCCGACCACTGCCCACGGCTTCTTCCATGGACGCGTTTCAACAAAGCGTGCAGCAAACACCTGTGGCAGGAACAATCCCACCCACAAGATCACTGCCACTGAACCTACTGCGACGTTCCCCCCTCCGAGATGGCTGACGAGCGCCGGCAGCACAGTCTGGCCGGAGATCAATGCCGCGCCTGCAAGATAGAACACACCTTCGGCAATGTTGATGGTGAAGTTTCGACGCTCCACGGAAGTGAACGTACCCCCCACCACCTCAACCGCACGGACGGGATGGTTGGGGTGACTAGTGGTTTGCAAAGAGGGGACCGTCTTTCATCAGGTGAGCAAACGTGGAGGAAGCATAAACGACCTCGCCGCCAATGATGGTCAGTTCGACGTGCGTGTCGAGAATCTTTAAAGGATCAATCTTCATGATATCATCTGAGAGAATTGTGAAGTCAGCGACTTTGCCGGTTGTAATGCTGCCCTTTGTATTCTCTTCGAATGACGCAAAGGCCGCCCACGTCGTGAAAGCCTGAAGCGCTTCTTCGCGGGTCATCCGTTGAGCCGGAAACCATCCGCCTTCCGGCCAGCCTTTCTTATCCTGCCGGGTGATGGCAGCGTAAAACCCGAGAAGCGGATTCGGGCTCTCCACCGGAAAATCGGAACCTGCCGGTATGATCGAACCCTGATCGAGCAATGAACGCCAAGCATACGCGCCCTTCACCCGGTCCGACCCGAGCCTGCTCTCAGCCCAGTACATATCGGATGTGCAGTGTGTGGGCTGCATTGACGGGATCACTTTCAACATATGGAACCGGGGAATGTCATTCAACGTGAGTACCTGGGCATGTTCTATCCTGAACCGCGCGTCCCTGGCATTTGCCGGGTTCGAGTTCAAGACTTCTTCGTACACGTTGAGAACAATGTTGTTCGCCCTGTCGCCAATAGCGTGAACGCATACCTGGAACCCCTTGGCGAGAGCCTGCTCGGCAGCCGACTTCAACTGCTCTGACGAAGTCAGCGTCAGCCCCCTATTCCCGGGATCGTCGGAATATGGTTCAATAAGTGCAGCACCGCGGGAGCCGAGCGCACCATCGGCATACAGCTTCAGGGCACGGACGGTCAGCCTGCCGTCATTGCCTTCTGTCTCCGGTCCGCGAGTAAGGTACTGATTCCACGTTTTGCCAATCCCGCCAATTGCAGCGTACACCCTGAACGGGAATCGCTTCTGAGCGATGAGTTTCTTGTAAATTTCAATCCCCTGGAGATCGACTCCCATGTCATGGACTTCGGTGAGTCCGACCTTCACACATTCCTCAACAGCTTTCTCGAACGCTTCGGTGCGTTCTTCATCAGACGGTTGAGGCATCACGGAGTCTATCAGATCAATTGCGTTATCCACGAGTACGCCCGTCGGATTTCCGAACTTGTCCCGGATAATTCTGCCGCCTTCCGGATCGCGAGTCGATGCGGTAATCCCGGCCAGATCGAGGACTTTTCGATTCACCCACAAGGCGTGGCCATCCACACGGCGGAGATAGACGGGAATATCCTTCACGACCGCATCAAGCATGGCGTGTGTTGGAAACGCATGCTCGACCCACGTGTTCTGATCCCATCCTCGCCCGCGAATCCATGCTCCGGGTTTCACCGACTTTGCACGCTCTGCAACGAGTCTTTGAATCTCTTCGACCGAAGTGGTGCCGTCCAGGTTTACGTTGCTCATGAGTGCGCCAAGCCCCTCCATATGCCCATGTGCATCCACGAATCCCGGATACACGACCCGTCGTTTCAGATCGATCACACGATCCGATTTGAATTTCCGGCGGATCTCGTCGTTCGAACCTGTGCCGACGATTCTGCCATCCTTCACGGCAACCGCCTCGACTGTCGCCTGCTTGTTGTCGAGCGTGTAGACGATACCATTTACAAGCAACATTGATGCCTCCTGCGTACGATATCGGAAGATCACAAAGTACACGCCGATAATAATGAGCAGGAAAAAGATGGGGATGAGCACACGCTGTTTGTTCATAACCACTCACCTGGTGGATGCGGAACAACTCAAAAAGTGTTTCAATATAGAGAAAGGCCTCCTGAGAATCCAGAATCCGTCGTTGCAACTCTTGACCCAAATCTCTATGTTGACGGTCATTGTTCGTCTCCCCGTACAATTTGAGATCGTGATGCGAACCCGCTATCCTCGTGTGCCCAAACAACAATTCACCCAACTTGTCACAATTGTACGACGATTGCGTCGTGAATGTCCGTGGGATCGAGAGCAGACGCATCAATCCATACGCCACAGTCTGATAGAGGAAGCGTACGAGGTTGTTGAGGCGCTCGACGAGAACAACCTCCAAGAGCTGAAAAAGGAACTGGGAGACCTGCTCCTCCATGTGGTCATGCACGCAACGATGGCGGAACAATCCGCAGAGTTCACACTCAAGGAGGTGATTGACGGCATCTCGGAGAAGTTGATCCGTCGTCACCCGCACGTGTTTGGAACGAAACAGGTACATACAGCCCATGAAGTGAAGCAGAATTGGGAGAAGTTGAAGATGGCAGAAGGTCGGAGTTCAGTGTTGGAGGGAGTGCCGAAACATCTCCCGGCTCTGCAGCGCGCCATGCGTGTCCAGGAACGGGCAGCGAAGGTTGGATTTGACTGGGACAAGGTTGAAGAGGTCTGGGGAAAAGTGGAGGAAGAGGCAGCCGAGCTGCGGAAAACACTTCGATCAAGAAGCTCCCGGAGACGCGAGGAGGAGTTCGGGGATTTCCTTTTCGCCCTTGTAAACTATGCGCGGTTTATCGGTGTGAATCCGGAAAATGCGCTGCGCGCTACAATTGAAAAATTCACACGACGGTTCAGATACATCGAGACCGAGCTAAAGAAAGCGGGAAAGGACATCCACAACTCAACGCTTGAGGAAATGGACGTGCACTGGAACAGGGCTAAGAAGAAGAAACTCTAAGGAGATCTACACTGAATGTTGCGCTTTCGCACTCTCCGTCGTGGAGGGGTCGGGTTTTAATGGAAGCGTTTGCGATCCATTGTGGTACTTGTCGTAAGCGTCGATAATGTCCTTCACCAGACGATGGCGGACAACGTCATTCTTGTCCAGGTAAATGAATGCAATCCCACCTACGCCCTTCAGGACCTCCTGAATCTGGACGAGTCCGGATGCGGATGTGCTCGGAAGGTCGATCTGAGTCACATCGCCGGTGATAATGGCGCGAGAGTTCGGGCCGAGGCGTGTAAGGAACATCTTCATTTGCATCGCTGATGCGTTCTGCGCCTCGTCGAGAATAACAAACGCATTGTTAAGTGTTCGCCCTCGCATGTACGCGAGGGGCGCGATCTCTATCACACGCTTCTCAAGGTATCCCCTCAGCTTCTCTGCAGGAATCATGTCGTCAAGGGCGTCATACAACGGGCGAAGATAGGGATCGATCTTCTCCTTGAGATCCCCGGGAAGAAACCCAAGGCTTTCGCCGGCCTCGACAGCCGGGCGGGTAAGTACGATTTTGGTGATTTCATTGTTCTTCAGGCTCGCAACGGCAAGTGCCACCGCAATGTATGTCTTGCCGGTTCCCGCCGGTCCGACTGCAAAAACGATATCGTTCTTCTTGACGGCGCGGAGATACTCTCTCTGACCCGATGTCTTCGCACGGATGATCTGGTTCTTTGTATAGAGGATCGTTGAGTCGAGCTCATCTCTGCTGAGAGAGGACGCAAGCGTTTTGGGAAGCGCCGGTTCTCCATTGGCGGTTACCAGATCGATCACGGTGTCAACATCATTCGTGGTCAGGCTGCCGTTCTTCCCGAGGAGAAAGATCAGCTCCTTGAACACCTTCTCGACCTGTTCAATTTCCGCCGCATTCCCCCGAAGCGTGATGGTATCGCCCCGCACAACGATGCTCGAATCAAAGCGGTTCTCGACGATCTGCAGGTTTGTGTCGTTCAATCCGAGCAGACCGAAGGTGTCAATTCCCTCAAGCTTGATCTTCTTTTCAACCAACTCAACTTCCTCCTGAAAACGGGATTCTTGTTGTTGACTTGCTGCCGGCAATAATTACAAAACCCCCTCCCCTGCGCTTGACAGGAAAGGGGGTTGAAGATTGATCAGATCGTTACCGCAAGCACCCAATTGATCGGTTGCTGCCTCCTTCTGATTGCTACTTGGCTGCCTTCTTTCGGTAATAGGATTTCGCGGCAGCCTTCTCATCGCTGGTCATCTCTCCGGCGGTGGGAATCTTCAGCTTCTGACCGGGATGAATGATGTCCGGATCTTTGATCTGGTCACGATTGCCTTGCCAGATCTTGGGCCACATCCATGCGTTGTTGTAGATATCCTTCTTCTTGGAGATGTTCCACAGGCAGTCCCTGTCACGTCTCCAGGTACCGACCGTGTACACCTTCCCGCTGCCTGCGATGGTCGCTTGCAGACTCTTCACCTTATCATTCAACGCCGTCAGTCTGTCCCAGAACTCGGGGATAAGGGACAGCTTATTCTCCCACAAATTCTTGACGGTTGTTGCGAGGTCATTCACTTCGCTGCTGCGTGCCATAAGATCTGCATCGGAAAGCCGCATGAGCTCGTTGGCCTTGTTTTCAGCAGCGTCGATCTCCGCACGATACGCCGCAGCCTTGTCCTTGTCTGACCCGACGAGGGCATACAACTCATCCATGCACTTCTCATAGTCACCGTCAAGCCTCGTGGACTCGCCCTGGAGGGTGGTGATCTGGTCGTCGAGGGCCTTTACCTGTTGTTTCAAATCGTTGACCATCGAGGTATACTTGTTCATCTCTTCCTGCCATTGCTGCTTCGTCAACTTCTCCTGGGCCGCTGCGACGCCGGCGAAGAGCAGAACGGCAAGCATCAGTGAGAGCACGTTCTTCAGATTCATAATTCGAGACTCCTTCTGTTGTTCGGTTCTTGCGTGGAGGAATTATTTGCCGAGCCGCTGGCGAACGACCTGCTGGTCGTCGTTGCACTTCTTCAGTTTCGCGTTCTTCTCCGCAACTTCCTTGTCCAGCGCCGCCTTCTGCTGTTCCTTTGACGATTGATCCTTCTGGAGCGCCGCGGACTCATCTTTCAAGTCGTTGAGCTGCTTCATCTGCTCCTCATCAGGGCTGGATGAACAACTCACAAACAACATCGAGCTTGAAAAGAGGAGGGCCACTGCAAGAACTGAGACTTTCCTTTTCATTGGGACCTCTCTTGAATGATATTGGAATTGACGTGGTAGAAAATCATCCGTAAGTGAAGAATTCTGGGTCAATTATACAAAATAAACATGCGTTTGTCAACCCAAAATCCTTGCTTCATTCTGCTCACCTATTATTGAACAAATCCGACCCGAAGGCACCACAAACACCCTACAGCAATCCACGTTCTGCCATACTTGTATAGCCGGTGGCTGCAACAATCAGATGATCATGCACGGGGATACCTATGGTCTTCCCTGCTTCCACAAGCTGATGTGTGATGTCGATGTCTTCACGACTTGGTTCAAGATTGCCGCTGGGGTGATTATGCACGACGACAATGGCGGCTGCACGGTGATCGATGGCCACCTTGAACACTTCCCGCGGGTGCACGAGGCTCGCATTCAGTGTCCCCGAGGTGAGTTTCACTTCTTTCCGTACTCCGTTTTGTGCGTCGAGCACAAGGACATGGAATTCCTCGGTGGTGAGGTCGCGCAGCCGGGGAATCATGATCTTCGCGACATCATCCGGCGAGCGTACCACAGTCTTTTCCGCGTCCTGTCGTGCTTCAAGGCGGCGACCAACCTCGAATGCTGCCAACAACTCCACTGCCTTCGCCTCGCCAATGCCCTTCATTCGCATTAGCTCGACCGCGCTCATGGCTGCAACACCGTGAAGATTATGCGCGTCATGAAGAACCTTCTTTGCAAGGTCAAGGGCGGAGCTTTTCCCCGATCCCTGTCTGATGAGGATCGTCAAGAGTTCAGCATCCGAGAGTGCCGCGGGACCATGGTTCAAGAGCTTTTCCCGCGGGCGTTCATCCACAGGCCAATCTTTGATCGCAGGCCGGTACACCGCGGGCTCTTGCAACTCTCCGTGTTTGATATCGGACGCCATACGATGCTATTCCGTATCAAAACCGTCAAGGCGTTGCACCTGATCCCCCGTGAATTGAAGGATCCACACCCAACTGTTCACACGCTTCGTTGAAAGAGTGATCTTCGAATGAATGCCCCGATAATCCCGGATACGATTCAACGCGGCATTCAGGTTTGCCCGCGTGGTTGCTCCGTCGGGGATTGTTTTCAACAGCATGGCCGCAGTGTCAAAACCATATAGCGCGTTCTTCTCAGGCCTCTTGCCAAACCGGTCTGCATACTGCGAAGCAAAACGGGCATACGCGGAGTCGGATGGGTCAACGAAATTGTCAGATTCAAAGATCACGTTATTGCAGTAGCGTTTATTCGCTATGAGCTCGATGAGATTGTTCCACTCGCCTGACCCCAGGATCTGACACTTGATGTTATAGTACACAAGCTGGGAAGAGACGATGCCAATTTCCTCCGTCGAACCAATCGGAACATATATACCATCGATAGCAGTCACAGGATACTCAAGGCTGTCAATTTTAGGATCGTCGTAGACCGTTGCAATGCCAAGTGAATCCACTGTGCGCCGTGCATTTGGCCCAAGCAACGACGTCGCGTTGATCACAGCGGATTTGTTCATGAGCGAGTCCAGCCTCTCCATTGGTATCCCGAGTTCCACCCAGCGAGCAATGTCGTCGCGGCTCAACTTTCCGCCGAACGAAATCATCGGCTCACTGCCCGCCTTGAGTCCGGCTTTCCGGATCGATGCCAGCTGACTCTTCAGGTCGGCCGCCCCACGTTGATACCATTCCATTGCAATAACCTTGGCGCCCAAATGCAGGGCCTCCGCCGCAAACGACTCAGCCATGAATCTTCCAAACGAATTGACCGGCGCGAGCACGGCAAGCACGTGATATCCCTTCGTCCCGATTGCATAGCGAGCCACCGCCCTTCCGCGGGTGTCATAGTCGGGATTGGCCTGGTAGATGTACTGCCCGGTTGCCGCCAGGCCGTTGGCATTGGCAGTTGGACTGATGAGAGGATACCCTCGTGAGTTCGCGAGTGGAGCAACCGCAGACACCACATTGGAAAAGACAGGTCCAATAATGCCAATGATGTCCGGATCACTGGTCAGTTCCTGCATCCCGCGGGTGGCAACGAGCGCATCGCGCTCGGAATCCCGCGTTACCAGGGTTACTTTCACATGGTTCGCGGGGTCCTGATTGTAATCCTCCACCGCGAGCTGTATTCCATTATAAATGTCAGTTCCCAAGCTCCTTCACGGCGGAGGGATCGCTGTGCTGCATCAGGGGAAGCAGCAGACCAAGTTTTACATTGCTTTGCTTCGCCATGGCTGCGCGAAGCGCGGCCACGCGTTCAGCAAATGGTGGTATAAGATAACTCCGGGTAAGCGTATCGAGAGCGATATCGGCGGCAGCGGTTTTTCCAGCGGACGCCTCCTTTTCACCGATTTTCAACCAGAGAAATGCTCGTTCTTCCTGCGATTGGGCATGGCTCAGTAATTGTTGGATAAAAGCCGTGGACACAAACGTGTCAAGTGTTCGATCAAGTGCTTTCAACGCCTCAAGACGGACCGGCGACGTGCTCCTCCAGGCCGCGAGAAATGACTGCACGGCATCCTCGCGTCGTTCGATCTTCAGATACACAAGGCCCATCGTATAGTCGGCATCGGGCAGATAGCTGCTCGAAGGATAAAGCGAGAAGAAGTCGCGCAACGTCCTTGCCGCTTCGAGAGGTTCATCGAGCCGGAGAAGTGCTTTCGCACGCATGACGTACGCTGCGGTGGTTCGCTGGTTGGGCGGATACAACTTGATGACCTGATCAAAGCCCGCCGACGCATCCTCAAATTGCCCGGCTTTGAATTGCTCAACGGCTCTTGAGAACACCTCTTCGGCTTGAGGAGAGTACTCAACCTCCTGCTGAGCCAGGGCAATCCCTGCGACACAGACAAGCAGCAGCAATATCTTGAAGCGAAAAACGGCGCTCATGTGCAATCAGTAGTCACGGTGAATGGATCTCAGCCCTATACTCGTCGCTATCAGGAAACATAACAGGGAAAGGACGCCAACGCCCACCACCGGCACAACCAGCCAGGACGACGACTGCTTCCCGAACAGCATGAAACGTTCAAAATAGTCGTTCAACGGAACTATCAGTATCAGGACAACAATCGTCATGTACACCATACTGACGAGGAACGTGACGGATGCTCCCTGTGATGAGGCAATGCGAATGGGATTCTTCTCTTTGAATGTCGCAAAATACGTCCCCGCACCGAGGTTCAAACTGCAGAGCGCGAGAGCGATGAATCCCGTGGTGATCCCCGCCAGATGGATGAGCTGTGTATCCCGCCGCAACATCCCGACCGATACCACCGAAAGAAACTCCGCCAGCGTGAGCAGGGTGATGAATGAAAATGCGAACTTCTGCCAGTAAAGATCCTTCAATGAATACGGTGAGGTGCGCACAGCCCAAAACGTCTCCCCCTCCAGACTGATGGAAGGGAACACAAAACGGAGCGCTACTGAAGCGATCAGGAATCCGTTAAACAGGAACACGATAAGAAACGAGACAGCCTGAAGCAACGGATGGGAGAGCCTCAGCTCAAGCGAGCTCATCGAAATGAGAAAGATGCACAACAACACGATCATGAGGAGAAGGTGAAGCCATTGACTCGGCTCACGAAGAAACAACCACGTGTCTCTCTTGATGATTGCATCCGTTTGAGGGCGGAACAGACTTTTGCGGCCGAATTCGAGGAACTTCAATCTGAAATGTTTTTTGCCGGGCCCACGCATGATTTGCGCGTCGGAGGCAATCAGCCAGCTCTCATAGTAATATTTCCTTCCAATCAATCCGGCAAGCACGATCAATCCCAGCATCGTGAAGAACAGGAGCGAGAGATTTGCAATCGCACGCGGGGTGTCACCATTAATGGACCAGTAGAAGAATTCCGTGACCCAGTGGTTCGGAAGATAGTGAACAAAGGGAGGATCAAGGTATCCAAAGTACTCGTTCACGTCAGGGTAATGCTTCATCACCTCATTGACCAGCTCCACCGGGTTCGTGATCTTGAAATACGCATAGATGACACCAAGATACAACGTGATGATGATGGCAAGAAGCCATCGTACACCGATGCGACCTGCGACCTTGATCAGCAACATCAGGACCATGACTGCAATGATGCCCGCGATGAGCATGAATGGCAGCAACACCAGGAAGATCGTGACGAGATAGTAGTACCACGGAAAGTGAAAACACGATCCATAGCCCAGCAACACTGCAAATCCCACGAGCGAGAGCGTTGTTGAGCTGTAGAAGAAGTTGTCGATGAACTTGATGAGGAAGATCTTTGCATGCGTCACCGGCATCGCCATCAGGAACGTGACTTCCTCTGACCGGTAGAGCGTCGCGTAACACACAATCATGTTACCGAGATTCACGGTTACGAAGAACACATACAACAACATGGACAGGAACCGGTGGAACAGGAACTGTCCGATGTGCGCTTCCTGCAGGAGGTAGAGCGTCGCCGACCTGGAAATGAAAAACACCCCGACTGCAAACCCGCCGAAAATGAGCAACGACGATCCGTTCTTCAGAAGGGCCTGCCAATCCCGCGAAAAGACGGTCTTGAGGAAGCCCCTAGCCTTCAGGTTGAGGATGAGAAGGAGTTCGTGCATGAAGGAGAATGCCGGATGATGCCGATGGTGGCGGGCATGCGGTGCTGCCGCTTCAGCTCATTTTGTGAGTTCGAGGAACATCGCTTCGAGCTGGCCGTTGAATTTCTTTTGTTCGTTCTGCCCTTCCTCGTGGATGATCTTCCCCTCCTTGATGATGGCAATGCGGTCGCAAAGCTCTTCGACTATTTCCAGGAGATGGGTGGACATGAACACCGTCATACCTTCGCGGCTTTTGCGCTTCAGTGTATCTTTCACCAGCCGGGCGCTGCGCGGGTCAAGCCCGACAATGGGTTCATCAATGACGAGAACATTCGGATCATGCATAAGAGCAGCGGTGAGGATGATCCGTTGCCGCATGCCTTGAGAATACTCGTCGGCCCTCTTGTCCACAAAGTCGCCGATTTCGAACAGGTCCATCAGAGATTCA
Source organism: uncultured Bacteroidota bacterium (assembly GCA_963734955.1). Taxonomy (GTDB): domain Bacteria; phylum Bacteroidota; class Ignavibacteria; order UBA10030; family UBA6906; genus UBA11986. The sequence goes on along the minus strand of CAVTJO010000006.1, from coordinate 333,709 downwards.
ATTTTCTCTTTGAGGATCTTTGCGGACATGTTGAAGAGTCCCCCGACGAAGTACAGGAACTCCCTCCCCGAGAGCTTCTCGTAGAGGTAGGGTTGATCAGGAACGTAGCCAAACTGGAGCTTCGCCTGATAAGGTTGTTTCTGAATGTCAAACCCTTTGATGAAACACTGTCCGGAGGTCGGGGCATAGAGCCCGGTCATCATCTTGATTGTTGTGGTCTTGCCGGCCCCGTTCGGGCCAAGGAAACCAAAGAATTGGCCGGTCGGAACGGTGAGAGTAACGTCGTCGACCGCCGTGAACGATCCAAATTTCTTGGTAATGTTTCTTAGTTCTATCATGCTTTGGTGCGGAGGAGCAAAGACTGCATTCAATTTTGAGAAAAAAATTGTAAGAAGCAACGAACAGTCCGTGTGCAAGAAAGGAAGTCATTGACAAAGCGAAATCATGGTGTATCTTAGTATCGTATTCCAGGGGGAACGAACATGGCGGATAGCAAACGAACGTCGTCAAGACGCACGATGGTACTGGTCACTTTCGGAACCATCTGCATTGTCGTATTGGGTGCGGTTGTGGTCGCACTCATGCTCAGAGGAAAAGCTGCGCACAACACGGATGCCGCCAGGCTCAACCACGATGCGGTACTCGCAGATCTCATCACTCTCGCAACAAGAGCGCAACAATACTACCGCATCCCGTCCAACCTTGGCGGTGGGGGCGGATCATTTGCCGGACTGAACGACATTCGCAGGTTGACGAAGTATCCGACGAACGCGAATGGGAGCTATGAAGTTCTCGGAAGTCGTCCAGAGGCCATCATTCTTCAGGGCACCGGGGTCGAACGGAACGTCCGCGACTCACTGGTCCGGGTGAATATTCGAGTAAAGCCGGATAGCCTTTCGATCATGTCGGATAACCTCACGGATGCAGCTGAGTCGAATGCGGTGCTTTCGAGCAGAAAGGCTCTTGCTGAGAACCAAAAGTCTCTCGACGATGCCTTCTTTCGAAACCACGCCCTGGTACTTCAAGACCTCATTCACCTCGGCGAGCGTGCTCAACAATACTTTCGGCGGCCCGCTGTTCTCGGTGGGGGTGGTGGCACATTCAAGGGACTGAACGATATAGCCAAACTGACTCTTAACCCGAACAACGCCAATGGGAGCTTTGAGCTTCTGTCGGCAAACGATACTTCAGTCGTTCTCCAGGGCAGTGGAGTGGAGAAGGATCCGGGTGGTTCATTGAATCGATTGCGAGTGGAAGTGACTGCATCGAGAATCCTCGTCATTGCTGATCCTTTCAGCCCCGCCCCGACACAGGTTGAGAAAACCACCGGACAAGGCGTAGAACTTGTCGAGAATTCAATTCGGTCGAATCACGATGCTGTCCTCAACCAACTCTTGATCCTCGGTGCTCGGGCCCAACAATACTACCGTCGCCCGATGTCACTGGGGGGAGGTCAAAGTTCTTTCAGAGATCTGAATATGCAGAAACTTCAAGGTGGACTGATACCCCGCCAGGGCACATTTTCCATTGTGAATGTCACTGATTCGTCGATAGTTCTGGAAGGAATTGGCACCGAGCATAAACCCGGTGGCGAGCTGGTCCGGATTCAGATGCTGGTGAGGGCGAGCGGGGATTCAGTTATTTCAGACACGCTGTTAAAGTAATCGTCACGGGGAACACACTATTATCTTCCCGATTTCGACTTACTCCTGATTGATTCCTGTCGCATCAGATGGTCCAGAAGTGTCAGCGCCACCATCGCCTCTGCCACCGGCACAACACGCGGACAGATACACGGATCGTGCCTGCCCTCAACAGAGATCTTGGCACGCTTGCCATCAAGCGTCACAGTTTCCTGCTCTTTGGCAATGGATGAAGCAGGCTTCACCGCGATGCGGAGAACAATATCCTCGCCGTTCGAGATTCCCCCCGAGATTCCTCCGGCGTTGTTGGTTCGTGTGCGCACGCGTTTCAACTTCTTATCGAAGTAGATCGGATCGTTGTTCTCACTTCCCCGCAGTCGGGCCGCCGCAAAGCCATTTCCAATTTCTACTCCCTTGATGGCGCCAATGGACATGAGCGCTTTTGCGAGATCGGCTTCGAGCTTGTCGAACACTGGCTCGCCGAGTCCGACCGGAGGATTCTTCACCACGATCTCAACAACGCCTCCAATGGAATCTCCTTCCTTCTTCATCTTCAATACCAGCCGTTCCATTTTCTTCGCGGCAACCGGATCGGGGCAACGCGGCGGGTTCTTCTCAATCACTTTGAGGTCAATCGTCTTTGCCTTGATGCCCCCGACTTCTTTCGTGTACGCATAGATTCGAATGCCGCGTTTCTCAAGCAGCGATTTCGCAACTGCGCCTGACGCGACCCGCGCTGCAGTCTCGCGTCCGGATGAACGTCCGCCACCGCGATAGTCACTCACGCCGAACTTCGCCAGATAGGTATAACCTGCGTGGCCGGGACGAAACATGTTCTTGATCCCTGCATACGCCTGCGGACGTTGGTCCTTGTTCCAGATAACCATGCAGATCGGCGTGCCGGTCGTCTTTCCCTCAAACACTCCGCTGAGAATATCCAGTTCATCCGACTCGCTGCGCGAGGTCGTGACTTTGCTTTGGCCTGGCCGCCGACGGTCGAGTTCCTTTTGGATGTAAGAAGTATCAATCGGCAATCCCGGCCGTACGCTATCAATGACGACTCCAATCGCTTTGCCATGGCTTTCGCCAAAGGTGGTGATGCGAAAGTATTTGCCGAACGTGTTGCCTGCCATGCGTCGCTTCCTCATCTAGATGACAAACGCAGAGAGCGCGGAGAACGCTGAGAGAAATTTCATTTCATACGGCATTATTCATCATCCTTGGAAATTGTTCACCATTCGTTTGATCCCGCTTTTCAGAGTCTTCACGTTGAAGTTAATCAGAAGTCCCACTTGAAGGTTTGTCACTCTCAAGTAGTTTAAAATCTGGGCTTGGTCGATCTCTGTGAGAGCGTTAACGGCCTTGCATTCAACGATAACTTTCCCTTCAACAAGAAAGTCGCATCTGAAACCCACGTCCAGGAGGATTCACCATACTTTACGCTCAGTCCTTTTTCTCTCTCAAACGAAACGGTCTGTTTGGTCAATTCATAAGCGAGCCCTGCCTGATAAACAGATTCAAGGAACCCCGGTCCGAGCTTGCGATGAACATTCATCGCACAACCGATGATCTTCCGAGTCAAATCATTGATCTGAATCTCTGACATTATACCTTTCGTTCCTCTGCGTTTTCTGCGCCCTCTGCGGTTAGCTCTTGTAGAGCTTTTCAAACTCTCTCCAGAACGTCGGGAATGATTTCCTGACGCAGTCGGGGTTTTCGATTTTCACACCCGGCACCTTCAGACCGGCAAGCGCAAAGCTCATTGCCAGCCGGTGATCATCGTGCGTATCAACCTGTGCACCGTGGAGAGAACCCGGGCGGATTTCCAAACCATCATCAATCACACTAACGAATGCACCGAGCTTCTGCAACTCATCGGTGATCGCCTGCAATCTGTCTGATTCCTTGTGTCTAAGGTGGCCGACATTCCGAATTCGCGTGATCCCGTCCGCAAACAGTGCTGTTACAGCAAGTGTGGGAACCACATCGGGCATGGAGTTCAAATCAACATCAATACCCCTCAACTTGCCCGAACTTTGAATTCTGGTCCCTCCATACTCTTCACTGACGCTGCAGCCCATCTGCCTCAACACATCCATGAACCTCACGTCTCCCTGAAGCAATGAGGACTTCAACCCCTCAACGATAATCTCCCCGCCGGCAATGGCTGCAGCCGCGAGAAAATATGATGCACCTGAGGCATCGGGTTCAACAGAGAATTCTGTCGACGAGTATCTCTGACCCGATTTTACCCCAAAGATATTGCCATCTTCACACATAACATTGATCCCGAATTGCTTCATCACTGCCTTCGTCAAGTCAACATACGCAGACGACGTGATCTTCCCTTCGACTTCAATCTTCACATCCGCTTTTGCGTACGGTGCAACCATGAGAAGTGACGAAAGAAACTGAGAACTCTTCTCAGCACCCATCACGGCTGTGCCGCCGGCAACACCTCCCCCGTGAACAATGAAGCGCGTGCCAAGGGACTCTGTCCTCACACCGAATTGGCCAATCGCATCAAGCAACTGGTCAATCGGGCGTCCGGCCATTCTGATGTCGGTCTCGAAGGTCGTCTTGCCTTCTGCAAGGGCAACGACCGAAAGAAGAAAACGAAATGTCGTCCCCGCGTTTCCAACAGGTATCGGAAACTTCGGCGCAAAGAGACGACCACCGGTACCGGAAACAATCAGTAAGTCGCCACTCCTTCTTACCAGAACACCGAGCTGGTTGAGACCATTCGACATCAATGCTGTGTCATCGCTATCGGAGGCACCGCGAAGAGTCGACTCTCCATCTGCAAGAGCTGCACAAACAAGTGCACGGTTCGTGATGCTTTTTGACCCGGAAACATGGATACGTGCATGAACCGGGCCGGTGGTCCTGATTTCCTTGATCATGAGTCGTGGCGCCTCATCTGACTAATGGCCATGGATGTAGTCCCGTAACTTTGTGGCAGCCTCACGAAACTCCGTTGGCCGCGGGAGGAGACTCAAGACAAGTACATTGTCTTCCTGGAACTCAAAGAAATATCCTGGATGCGTATAGACTCCGGCATCGCCGAGCAGCCCCAGTGCCCATTCTTCGGCTGTTCTCGTTCGGGGAACCTGCACGACCGCATACCATCCGCCCTCACTGTGGAGCAACGACCAGGGCGAGTACCTTCCGCCAAGCTGTTCAAGCGTGGTCCTGTTCCCGGAAACCCGGCTGCGAATCCCTGCACGAACTTTCGCCCCAATTTCCAGCAACTGCGGCAACGCAACCTGAACCGGTGTGTTCACCGAAAGAAATGTGTCCGCCACAATCTCCAACCTGGACAGCGCCTCGCTTCTACGGTCCGCCGGACCGGAAACAACCATCCAGCCCAACTTCATCTGCGGAAGACCCGCCAGCTTGGAAATGCCATTGAGTGTGAACGTGAGGACATCGGAAACACCGGCCGTAGAAATCACTCTGGCAGGATCATCGGCGAACTGATAGTCGGCAAACACCTCATCAACAATGAGAGCCACACCGGATGCCCCACAGGACGTGAGTGCGGCAAGTTCATTCTTTTTCAGAAATGTCCCGGTCGGATTGTGAGGGCTTACGATTACAATTGCTCTCGTTCGTTTTGAAAAGGACCTCTCAACCGATGAGACGTCGATGTGCCATTCACCATCGTAGCGTAGCGCATACGGTTTGATAGTGACATCATTCAGCTGCGCCAGAAATTCAAACAACGGATACGATGGAATCGGGACCAGTACTTCGTCGCCGGGCTCACACAACAGTTTGAAGATCATCGAGTACGACTCGCTCGTGCTCGCAGTCAGGATAATGTCATTCACATCGACCCTCACACCCTTGAGTCGATAGTAGACTGCGACCGCTTCGCGCGCTGATAGTAATCCCTTCGGGTCTGGTTCATAGTGGAGTGAGCGAAGCCGGGAGAGAGACGCCATGACGTCATCGACCGGATAGACGATCCCGCACTGAGTGGGGTTGGAGATGGTGAGATCGATGAACTCCTCCCCTTTCTGACGGAGATCATTTGCCAGAGTCGTGAGACGATTTGGGTGTCGGGACCAGTTCGTACGTGAGGAGAACAATGTAGGATTCGCGATATGGTTAATTTGGTTCAGGATCTGCCGACTGATGTTCCGGCGTCAGTCTGTAGAAGCTTCCGCATGGAATTGATGTCGGGTTTGCGCCCCGTATACATTTCGGACTGCAAAGCAGCCTGTCGCAGATACATCTCCGTGCCCGGCACGATTCTCGCGCCGGCACTCTTCGCCTCCTTCAAAAGCCTCGTCATTGGCGGATTGTACACGGCATCGAACACAATCTTTCGCCTCAGAAATCTCTTCGAGAACGGCGACTCATCGATGCGGGGTGCCATTCCAACCGGCGTTGCATTGACAAGCACATCGAATTCAACACCGGTTCGTGAGTTCCACTTCACAAACTCACAGGCGAGTTCTGTCGCCAATTGCTGTCCGTTGGTCGCGGTCCGGTTGGCAACGATTACCTCCGCCCCCCGCCTCTTGGCTTCGTACACGATCGCCCGCGCCGCCCCGCCAGCACCAAGAATCAGAACCCTCTTCCCCTTCACTCTTGCCACCTGTTCTATGGCGTCGAGAGCGCCGGTCGCATCTGTGTTTGTGCCGACAAGTTTGTTGCCACGACGAACAACTGTATTCACCGCTCCTATAGCCCTCGCATGCGGATCAACCGTATCGAGATACCTCATCACATTCTGTTTGTGCGGCAACGTTACACTGAAGCCGTGAAGATGCGGAGCCATCAAACACACGAAGCGTTCCAAATTGAGAACGTGGAACCTGCAGTAAACCGCGTTGCTCCTCGCTCGACGGAAGAGGGGATTGTGGATGTAAGCACCCTTGCTTTGACTGACGGGATTACCAACGACACCGTACACCTTTGTTCCAGGAGTCAGCTTGTCCGCATGATACAATTCCTTGAGATGGCTGGCCCGAATTTGTCCCGATGCAGCACTCTTGCCGTCTTCAGTCGACGCGTAGGTGGCCCAGCCATCAAACTTCCGGTACAGAATCCGGCTTGGCTCACCCGCATCCCCCAGTGCAATCGCGATCTGCCTTGCGCTTGTCATGTTTCGCGAGCTCGAGGAAATCGAACGCGAGGTGATTCTCATACGAGTCGGTCGCTTCGTACGCGAACTTGATGACATCCGCCCCGGTTGCATGAAGCGCCTTGTAGATCCGGCGTACATCGAACAACTCTCCGCCGAGAAGATGATGAGAGACAATTACTTTCGTTTCCTTCTGTCGACGGATAAAATCGGCCACGATCGACGCGCTGGAGTTAAGCTCAATGTCCACGTAGTGAGCACCAAATACCGAAGCGAAATCAAGCATCCCGATCCGCTCGCGTTCCGAACCGGAGAATCCTCCACCTTCCCACGCGGGTCTGCACGTGACAATCGTCGGTTTTCGGGTTGACGAAATCAGGTTGGCGATGTTCGGCCTCGCCATCAAGTCAAGACGGAACTCGTACATGTCGGCATGTTTAGCAGAGCCGGCAACCTGGGCAAGGGCCTCTTGCATTGAGGGGCCAACGATGGAAACGATGATCATGATCTGGCAACGTTCTTCTGAAGTGCCTCGATAAACGGACTGGGTACTTCTACTCCTACCACCGTGCAACCAATATTCTTCAGCAGGGCAAACTTCGTGGCCGGGCCAACGGATTTCTTATCGATTGCGATCGCGCTCGAGAAACCTCTTCCGGTCTTTGATTCTGGGAAGCGATAAAGGAAGGCCAAGCCTGTGCAAGAGACGAAGCAGCCTGGCAAATTCATTCGTGCTGAGCAAGCCCATATCGCGTGCAATCCTCGACTCCGCCGCCAATCCAATCGCAACTGCCTCACCGTGACGAAGTCGGTAACCGCTCGCTGCTTCAACGGCATGACCGATGGTGTGTCCGAGGTTGAGTGTTGCACGAAGACCGGTGTCACGCTCATCCTTCATGACAACTGCCGCTTTTAGTCGCACAGATCGGGCAATAAGTCTCACACAATACCTTTGGACGCTTCTTGACGAATCTCTCGGCCCCTTCTTCTCAAGGAAACTGAAGAACGAGGCATCAAGAGCGGCGGCGATCTTCACCACTTCAGCCAAGCCGCTGCGAAACTCCCGCTCAGGCAGCGTGTTCAGTACCAATGGGTCCACATACACCGCCGACGGCTGATGAAATGCTCCAATGAGGTTCTTGCCAAGTGGATGGTCAATCCCGACCTTCCCCCCCACGCTGCTATCGACCTGGGCGAGCAATGTTGTGGGAACCTGGATGTACCTGATTCCTCTGAGGACAGTTGCTGCTACGTATCCTGCGACATCACCAACGACGCCACCGCCGAGTGCAACAATGAGGCTATCGCGCCGTACACCATGTTCCAGAAGCTGCGTGTGCAGCATGTTCACCAGATCTGCATTCTTCGATTGCTCACCGGCGGGAAAGTCGATCATCCAAGCGTCAACACTATCCCTCAGGAACGAACGGAGCAACGTGCGGCCATAGAGGTTCTTCACATTGGAATCAGTCAATATGTAAACCGATGAGCCTCTTGCCATGCGATAGACCATCTCCGGAAATCTGCCGAACATGCCCTGAGCGATGTGGATGGCGTACGACCAGTTTTGCCCTCCCTTGAGTGTTATGTCTTTCGTTCGTTTCATTCTACCCAGAAAAACGCAAGACCCTCACCGGAATTCAGTGAAGGCCTTTATAGTTGCTTCTGCAGAAGGTCTGTGATTCTTCACAGTCAAGAAACCATCCTCGTCAGAACTCGAAGGATGATACGGCTTGCTCATGTGAAAGTCAAGGCATTACCGTCGAGTCTTCAAAATGAAATATGAGTCAGTGTTTGTCACCACCGGGAAATGCTCCATGAGAGAATCCATTATAGCTTCACACCCTCCGGAGGCGAACAATTCCTTCTGGCCAACAACATATTGAGCGCCGAGGCGCGCCTCGTCTTCGATGGAGGCGGATGTGAGTCCACACGCCAGGCTATGCCAACCTTTTCGATCAACACGATAGAGAACAACAGGGTCACCATTATCCACAGCAATTACCAAATCACTTCGACGCGTCGATGTTTGAACCGATTGCGCTAATTGAAATAATGAACCATCGAGCCGCTCGCCCTTCATGAATGTACTGACTCTCAGAAAACTCAGGATTGGAATCCCGCAAAGGCAAAGAAGCAGCACTGTCGTGAACGTTCGTCTCTGCCGCCAGTGATGCGGGAATGCCTGAAGTGAGAGATATCTGTCGAACGTCTTTGCCACATATACGACCGCCGGAAGGATGAACGGTAATTGGTAGTACTCATGTATCTGGTTGCCAGTCGTTACTATAAAGAAGTAGACAACCAGAGCAATCAGCCACCAGTCAAAGAGATGTTCCTTGAGCGATTGTCTTGGGATGAACAGTCCGATGACAAATGGTATGAATCCGGCATATGTCAGATGTCGCTCCGCAATACTCTTGAAAAGAATGTCGTTGTACCATTTCAATGTCAGCAGGGGCTCCACCATCCCCCACTTGTTCGTTCCAATAAACCAGATGCCGAACGTCAGTCCCGAGGACTTATAGAGCTGATAGGAGTGGTAGTACCACAGACCGACCGATGTAAACACAACGAGAACAAATAGCCATATGCGCCATTGAAGGAACACTCGTTTCTGAAATACCGTCCAACTCAGGAAGAGCAGGGGAAGCCCCAGATACAGTGCCGGTATCTTCAGCAAAGCGGCAAGCGAAATGAACACGACGGAGAGAAGCCAGTTCGTCATCCTCCTTCTGTCAAGCCATTCGGAAAAATGATATATTCCCCATACCGAGCACATGAGCATCGCCGATTCAGGCATGAAGGCGCGGGTGTAGAAGATGTTCAGGGGGAGTATTGCATAGATTCCTGCTGCCCACAAACCAACAGATTCTCCGAGTAGCTTCCTCGTGAGCAGGTATAATCCGTAGATGGTCAGAAGTGAAAAAAGGACCGAGAGGAGTCTTCCCCACATATCGGAGGGAAAAAAGGCTTTGTACAGGAGCGCAACCACAAAGGAATAGATCGGAAATTCCATTTCCACATAGCCTGATGTGTTGCCCCCCCAGTCAATCTGAGGGTGGAGGAGATGGAATCCATTCTCATAGAAGTTCCTTGCAACAGCAGCGGTGTCCGCCTGTCTCCATGCTTGAAATCCGGCGACCGGAAAGGTGATATGATACAACCGAACCAGCAAAGAAATCACAAGGATGATGCTGATGGCGTGCTGCTTCATGGAGAAAATTGCGTGTGAGTAAATTCAGGAATATTGGGAGAACTTATTGCTTTTCGTACTATGAAGCAAGATGTGGTTCGATGGAAAGTGGTTGAGGAAGGACTCATGCCACCATAGTCCCCTTCCACGAACGGGTTGGTTTGGAACTGCATTATTTCTTTGTTATCTTTTTGCCAGTTCGTCTGAGAATTCACGCCACGTCTGTAACATCCTCAATACCCGCCAGGTGCGGCGCAAGAGAGCCCGGTGACTAACCAACAACACGGAGAACCAATGGATGCTCGATGTTTGTCCCGCGAAAGCAATTCCCTGTACATTCCTCCTCGACGCGCAATTACCGCGTTACTCATCGCGTTCCTGATGGCGGCGACTGCGTTCAGTCAGAAGCTCGATATGAGCAAGTTCGAGAATATGAAACCACGGAGCATTGGACCTGCAGCGATGAGTGGACGCGTGACAGCGATCGACGTTGTTCAACAGAACCCTGATATCATTTACATCGGCAGCGCATCGGGAGGATTATGGAAATCGAGAAGCGGAGGAGTTGCCTGGGAGCCGGTGTTCGATACGATGGCCGTGGCCTCGATCGGGGCAATCGCCATTGACCAGCGAGATCCTGACGTCGTATGGATTGGAACAGGAGAAGGTAATCCCCGCAACAGCCAGAACAGCGGCGACGGCGTGTACAAAACACTTGATGGGGGAAGGAACTGGATTCATCTCGGCCTCGACAAAACCCGCAACATCCACCGCCTCCTTCTCGATCCCCGCAATCCCGATGTTGCCTTTGCGGGCGCGCTCGGTTCCGCATGGGAAGACACACCTGACCGTGGTGTGTACAAAACAACTGATGGCGGAAAAACATGGCAGAAAATTCTGTACGTCAACGAACGAACCGGGGTCGCAGACATCGTCATGGATCCTACGAACCCGAACAAGCTTGTCGCCGCAATGTGGGAATACAGAAGATGGCCATGGTTCTTCAAGTCGGGCGGACCCGGATCGGGCATCTATGTGACCGTCGACGGTGGGCAAACCTGGAAGAAACGGACTGATGAGGATGGACTTCCGAAAGGTGAACTCGGACGCGTTGGACTGGCAATAGCCCCGAGCAATCCGGACCGCATCTATGCACTGGTTGAATCAAAAAAGAACGCCCTCTATCGTTCCGACGACGGCGGATTCAAATGGACAAAAATCTCCGACAAGGATGTAGGCGACCGACCGTTTTATTACGCGGAATGCTACGTTGACCCGCATGATGACAATCGTCTGTATTACCTGCACTCGAGTGTGTCCGAGAGTCAGGATGGCGGCAAGACCTTCGAGACGTTCATCGCGTACTACAAGATTCATGGAGACCATCACGCGTTCTGGATCAGCAAGACCGACCCGAATTTCATGATTGACGGCAACGACGGCGGAGCGGCGATCTCACGCGACCATGGCAAGACCTGGAGATACATTACGAACCTTCCACTCGGTCAGTTCTATCATATCAACGTGGACAACGAGACGCCCTATAATATCTACGGCGGCCTGCAGGACAACGGCTCCTGGCGGGGACCGTCGTACCTGTGGCAATGGGATGCGATCAGAAATCAGAACTGGGAAATGGTTAGCTGGGGAGATGGATTTGATGTTGCACCGGACAGAACCGACCCGCGGATTTGCTACTCAATGTCACAGGGTGGATACCTCCTCCGACACGACAATCTCACCGGCGACAACAAGTTCATTCGCCCCATCCATCCACAAGGAATTGAACTCCGCTTCAACTGGAATGCCGGCCTGGCAACTGACCCGCTGAATCCCGGCACAATCTATTATGGAAGCCAGTTCCTTCATAAAAGTACAAACCGCGGTGATTCCTGGCAGATCATTTCTCCCGATCTTACAACGAACGACACGTCCAAGCAACGTCAGCTTAACAGCGGAGGGCTTACCTACGATGTGACTGCTGCCGAGAACTATTGCACGATAATCACGATCGCACCAAGCCCGGTCCAGAAAGGGGTGATCTGGGTTGGAACAGACGACGGCAATGTCCAGGTCACGACCAACGGCGGTACGACATGGACCAACGTTGTGAAGAATGTGAAGGGCGTTCCCGACAGCACGTGGGTACCACAGATTCAAGCCTTCAACGTACAATGCAGCGGATGCGTTTGTCGTGTTCGACAATCATCGACAGAATGACTGGACTCCGTACGTGTACCGGACAACAAACTTCGGCGCAAGCTGGACGAGGTTGGCTGATCCAAAGGATGTCCGGGGGTACGCACTTTCGTTTGTTCAGGATCCAGTTGAGCCACGGCTGATGTTTCTCGGGACCGAGTTCGGCCTCCATGTCAGCATCGATGGTGGAGATGCATGGACGAAATGGACTCAGGGTTACCCCACAGTGTCAACCATGGACATGACCATCCAGCCAAATGAGGGCGATCTTGTGATAGGGACATTCGGACGAGCGGTTTATGTCCTTGACGACATCAGGCCGTTGCGCGAAATCGCTCGGAAGGGGGCGAAGATTCTCGACGAACCTCTCCACGTATTCGACATCCCCGATGCAGTGGAAGCTCTGTTCAGGCAGGGACCTCCCGGTCCGCCGATTCCCGGCGATGCGGATTTCGCCGGCGAGAACAGGACCTACGGTGCCCGGATTTCCTTCAGCATCACTCCGCCCGACACTCTCCATGACGAAGAAGAAGGGTGCAGTCAAGGATTCCACATCCTCACCGGACAGCGTAAAGGTCGAGGTACTTTCCTCGAAGAATGAAGTGCTCCGGACGTTCAAGGAAAAAGTGAAGAAAGGAATCAACCGCATCACGTGGAGACTCGACCGAAAAGGCGAGCGTTGGCCTACTCAGGCAAAGCCTGAACCGGGTGCCCCTGAACCCGGAGGATACAATGTACTGCCAGGGACATATCGTGTTCGGCTCGCATACGGAACGCACATGGACTCAGCGAATGTCGTCGTCAAGGCCGACCCTCGTTCGACAATCTCCCGGCAGGACATGGAGGCGAACTACGCGATGCTGGACCAATTGCTCTTGCGTGTCCACACAGCCACCGATGCGGCTGATAGATTGCGCGAAGCCAAAAAGAGGATGGAGCAAATTGCCGGCCTCATCAAGGAACGTACCGACTCGACAGCAAAAAAAGTGAAGGACCTTGGCACGGCGCTGCAGGATTCCATTAAGAAATTTGATGAGCTCATTGACGATCGTGAGGTGCAAGGAATCAGGAACGATCCCTCCCTGCTGCAAAGCAAGCTCCAACAGGCTTCCCAGTACGTGACGACCACATGGGATGCACCGGGAGAAAGTCAGCGCATTGCAGTGGGACAGGCCGTCGTGAGCCTCAAGAAACTTGCGGACGCCGTCAATCGGTTCTTTGAAACCGACTGGCCAAAATACAAATCTGCGGTGGATGCCGCAAAGATCGAATTCTTCGAGCCGTACACACCGATAAAGGTCGAAAACTGAGTCCGAGCTCATGTTGAACGGAAATTCATCACAGAAACAATACGTCCGTTCACTATTCGACTCGATCGCGTATCGATACGATCTTCTGAACCACCTGTTGAGCGGCGGGATTGATCTCTATTGGCGGAGGAAGGCAATTGAATTTCTCAGAGAGATACGTCCACAGCGCATTCTCGATGTTGCCACGGGCACGGCCGATTTTGCGATTGCGGCGCTGCGCCTTCATCCTCAAGAAGTCGTCGGGGTGGATATCGCTGAAGAGATGCTCGCCCTGGGGCGAGCCAAGCTGAGGAAGAGAGGACTCGATTCGATCATTTCGCTGCGCACCGGTGATGCCGAGGGCCTGCAATTTGAAACAGGCTATTTTGATGCAGCGATCGTTGCGTTCGGGGCGAGAAACTTTGAACATTTGGAGAAGGGACTGTCAGAAATGTATCGGGTGTTGCGACCAGGTGGAATGGTCCTCGTCCTGGAGTTTTCACGCCCGCACGTCTTCCCACTCAAACAACTCTATTTCTTCTACTTTCGCCGGCTCCTTCCCCTAATCGGTCGTGTTGTATCGAGGAACAATGTGGCCTATCAGTATCTCCCCGACACGGTAATGAAGTTCCCTGAAGGAGAAGATTTTCTTGCAATCCTGCAGCGTGTCGGCTTCAGCAATACGGTACAGGAACGACTGACTCTTGGTATTGCTTCGATCTACACGGGGGCCAGGGAGCGGTAAGCTAGAGGAGTGTGCCGGAAAGAATCAAATACGCGACGCTGAAGTAGATCACGAGTCCGGCAACATCAACGAGGGTCGCGACGAACGGCGCAGATGATGTCGCCGGGGTCGGCACCGAATCGCTTCAGGACAAACGGCAGCATCGAGCCGGAGACACCCACCAGATTGACAAACTCGAGCACCTCCTTCACTGTCCACTCCTTTCGCACCGCAATTTAGTCCGGCGTCATCAGCCGGCCCACACTCTCCTCAGGATACCCAAGAAGACTCTGGGCAATCCTGCGTTCGTCAAGTGAAAGAAGCGTGATGACATCCTTGACAACCGATCCGGGAAGTTCTTCAAACAGTGCTGTATCGATCATCGGGGTGCATTTCGTTGAGGATCGTCGATACCTCCTCCTTCCCCAGCGACTTCAGCAGGGCTTCCTGTGTGTTTACGTCGAGATATCCAAACGTTTCCGAAGCCACGTTCTTCGAGAGAAGCCGGAACATGACTGCTCGATCGCGCTCCGAGAAGTCCCCGATCAGCTCGGCAATGTCGGGGCGAGGAAATCGCTCAGGACTTCTCTCAACGTTGCGACATCGCGAGACTGAATCAGTGCGTCAATCTCAGGAAGAATTGTTTTGCCGATCAAGGGGGTGAGTTCCTCAGGCTGGTTCAAACCACCGCACAACGCAAGAACGAATGTTCACGAAATCAATCCCAAATTGTTTCGCCTGCGATTTTTTTTCTGTATCTTCAGAAGCAACTCAGACAAAGACGACAATCTCATCTCAGAAAATATGGCAGAGCGAACAATTCACGTTGGACACAGTCCCGATCCCGACGACGCCTTCATGTTCTACGGACTGTCCAGCGGCAAAGTGAAGCTGGAAGGTATCCGGATTGAGCATCTGCTGGAAGACATCCAATCCCTGAATGAACGTGCTGTGAAGGCTGAGTTGGAGGTGACAGCGATTTCGGCGCATGCGTTCCCCTTCGTCGCTGACAACTATTGGATCATGAAGACTGGCGCCAGCATGGGCGAAGGTTACGGACCGGTGATCATCTCACGGAGGTACAGGACACTCAGCGAGCTCCGGGACAAAACCGTCGGCACACCCGGCCCGCTGACCACAGCGACCCTCCTTTTCAAGACTTTTACCGAAGGCATCAAGAACCTCGACATGCCGTTTGACAAAATCATGGATGCAGTTGACAGCGGGATCGTGGATGCCGGCTTGTTGATCCATGAGGGACAAATTACCTATCAGTCCCTCGGCTACAACAAGGTGCTGGACTTCGGGGAATTCTGGCAGAAGGAATCGGGAGGGCTTCCGCTTCCCCTTGGACTCGACGTGGTGCGGAAGGACCTGGGTGAACGGATGGCACGCACTCTATCCCGCGGGCTGAGGGACAGCATCGCTTATGGTTACGCTCATCAGGACGAGTCTATTCCCTATGCCATGAAATGGGGGCGTGGCATCGACTACAAGCTTGGGGAGAAGTTTGTGAAGATGTATGTGAGTGAGCTAACGATCGACATGGGCGAAGCCGGGGAAAAGGCTCTTGGGTTGCTGTTCGAGAAAGCTGCTGCAAAGAACCTCATCCCTCGAATCCCTGAACTGATGTTGGTTTAGAGGAACGTGCCTGGAGCTCGTGCTGACCGAAGCCGAGATCGTGACCCAAAAGACCCGCGCATCTTCAGCGCGTCGAGCGGGGCGGAGTCGAGGCACGATCCGAACATGAAACTGCGTCGTCGTGCCGAGCGAAGTCGAAGCACGACTTGAACAAGAAACTGCGCCGTCGTGCTGAGCGAAGTCGAAGCACGTTTCGAACGGGGGACTGGCGTCACCCCTCGACTCCGCTCGGGGTGACAGGTGTGGAGGCAAACAAACGCAAGGGATGATCTGATGAAACGATCCTGGGTCTACATCCTGGAATGCAGAGACGGGAGCTACTACGCAGGCAGCACAACGAAACTGCCTCGGCGGATAGCCCAACATGAGGGAGGCGTATTTAACGGATTCACTTCTTCAAGACGCCCGGTCAGGGTTGTTTATTCTCATGAATTCCCTGACATCAACGATGCAATCCGGGCCGAACGGCAGATAAAAGGCTGGTCGAGGAAAAAGAAAGCTGCACTGATCGCCGGCGATTTCGAGCTCCTGCATGAGTTGGCAAAGTGTGTAAATGAGACGAACTTCTCAAGGAGGCACATGGCACCCCTCGACTCCGCTCGGGGTGACAAGTGTGACGTTGAGGGAGTCATTCCTGGAAAATGGGGACAATAAGCGCGTCGTGCTGAGCGAAGTCGAAGCACGATTCGAAAGCGACAATTGAGCGTTTGAGGCCGACAAGCATATCCAAATTACCAATGACTAGACATTCATGAGGTTTCTCATTTTCTTCTTAATCTCTTCCGCCATCGTTGGACTGGCCTACCTGTACGTAGGTCGCCGGCTCATCGGCACCAGCGGCCTCACGAAGCGAAATAAACGAATCGCGTGGCTTGCACTTCTTCTGTGGTTCCTTCTGCCTATTATCACTTTTGCATCCTTTATGGAAAGGATTCAGAGCGGGTTTGAAGATGAACTTTCATGGGTTGGATATATAAGCCTCGGCATGTTCTCCACCCTCTTTACGTTTACAGTGCTTCGAGATATTGCATATTTCGCTCTGGTCGGGAAGGATAAGCTTCGTGCAAGATTCAGGAAGCACACCTCGCCTGATTCATCCCCCGACAAGGATCCTGATGCAGGGCGTCGACGTTTCCTTCTACGCTCGAGCAACATGGGGATTATTGGCGCGGCTGCGGTGATCACCGGCTACGGGGTGTACGAAGCCCGACGAAAAGCTGACATTGAGGAAGTAACAATTCCCCTCGACAACTTGCCACACGAATTCGATGGATTCAGGATTCTCTTCTTCACGGATCTTCACGTCGGTCCGACCATCAAGCGACATTTTGTGGAAGGTATCGCTCAGCAGCTTGACCAGATCAAAGCAGACTGCCTTGTATTCGGCGGAGATCTCGTAGACGGATCGGTTCCATGGTTGAGTGATGATGTTGCTCCATTGAGAGAACTCTCCTCTCCAAATGGAAAGTATTTCATCACCGGTAATCATGAATACTACTCCGGTGCAATACCATGGATTAGAGAGGCAGGAAGGTTGGGATTCGATGTGCTGTTGAACGAACACCGAATGCTGAAAATCGGCGGCGCAAGGATTGCACTCGCAGGGATTACGGACTACAGTGCGGGAGATTTCATTCCTGAACAGAAATCAAGTCCCTCAAAGGCATTTGATAATGCACCTGCCAACGCTGCGAGGATTCTTCTGGCACATCAACCACGGAGCATCTTTGACGCGGTGAAGGTGGGAGTTGATCTTCAGATCTCAGGCCACACACATGGCGGGCAATTCTTTCCCTGGAACTACCTTGCGACCCTCAATCAGCCGTACATCAAGGGACTGCACAAACACGAGAAGACGTGGGTCTATGTCAGTCGGGGAACAGGCTACTGGGGACCGCCGTTACGATTGGGGATACCGCCTGAGATCACGGTCATCAAGTTAAGAACAGCTTGACATCGAGGAAGGGCTCCATCTCACGCCGCGACCTGCTCTGCTCGGGGAATCGTGGTGAGAATTCCGTACAGCGTCGTTCGTTGTGCAGCGTCAAACCCCGAACCGTGAATCAATTCGATGCATTCTTCCGTGGTTGTCTTGTTCACGAAATTGGCTGCAGCATGAACATTCTCTTCAACCAACGTCCCTCCAAAGTCATCCGCACCGAAGTGGAGTGCTATCTGGCCTGCCTTTTTCCCTTCAGAGAACCATGAGGCCTGGATGTGATCGAAGTTGTCGAGATAGATGCGTGAGAACGCAATCATCTGGTAGTAACGGTTGGCCGTTGCGTAGTGAGGTACGATCTTTTCCAGCGGCGTGTTTCCCGGCTTGAAGCTCCACGGCACGAACGCTGTGAATCCATGGTACTCATCCTGCAACCGTCGAATCGATTCGAGATGCTCCACGACATCTTCATCCTTCTCCAGATGCCCGTACATCATGGTCGCTGTTGATTTGAAGCCGATCCTGTGGGCTTCGCGCATCACATTCAGCCAATCGGCACTCGTGCCTTTCTTGCTGCTGATCTTCTTCTTCACGCGGTCGGAGAGAATCTCTGCACCGCCGCCGGGTATCGAACGCTGCCCCGCGTCCCACAACCGCTGCAACACCTGAGGCACTGTTTGACTGGAAACCCCGGCCATGCCAATGATCTCCGACGTTGACCAGAAGTGAGGAGCCACCTCCGGCACTTCTTTCACTGTCCTCTCCACCATCTCGACATAGTACTCGAAAGGTAAGGCAGGGTTCACTCCTCCCTGCAAAAGAACCGTCGTCACTCCCTGTCTCGCGGCCTCCTTGAATTTCTGGATCATGTAATCGACAGGGTACGTATACTCTCCCGACTCTCCAGGATGACGGTAGAATGCACAGAAGATGCAATCAACGTTGCAGATGTTCGTGTAGTTTGGATTCGTGTCGATGACGAACGTAACGCGATTCTCGGCGTTCTTCCTGAACCGAATTTCATTTGCCAGGTCACCGAGATCAAGCAGCGGTGCGCGTCCGAGAAGAAAGAGACCTTCGTCCGTGGTCATCCGTTCACCGGCTCGAATCCTCTGACAAATCTCCGACAAGCCCATTATCGTTGAATCCTTTAGGACATGGTTAGCGTTTACGATGAGCTTCTCTGCGGTGGCCAACTCTTACTACCGTGATACGTAGAACGTTCTTCTCGACTGTGTAGATGATCCGGTAATCCGCTACCCGAGCCGATAAGCGTTTACAGATCCCGACAGCTTCTGTGATTGATGGGAAATGGATCGTTCGACAATCCGTCAATGGCCCTGCTGAGTTTGACTATAATTTCCTTCGGAAGTCCTCTCAGCTCCCGCTCCGCCAAAGGTTTGACCTCGAGTTAATAAGAGGCCATCTCGTTTCAGACGCTTTTTCACCTGCTCCCAAGGAACAGGCTTCTCCTTCTTCCTCGCGGCGAGGGCAGAGAGATCCGACAAATCCTCTATCAGCCGTTCATACTCGTCGAGACCTATGATGACAGCTTTCTTCCTCCCATTTCGGTCTACAACGTACGATGCCTCAGGTTCTTTCACTTTTCTCACGGGTCTCAGCTCCTATCTTCTCTTGCATTCAACGAGACGGACCAACTCGGTTCTGGTGAAACTCACCATCTCCGTTCAACTCTGCTCTTGTCCCTGCCGTTTCACGCCTTCAATCTCTTCGACCATCTCCCTGAACTTGTGCATCGCCTCCTGCTCCCTCTCCCCCAACCGGTAATTGAATCCCTCCAGATACTCCTGTGTTTCTTCGTCAGAGAAACCAATTCGCCTTCCGTGCATGCCTGCGAATGAAACAAAATCCTGCTCGCATTTCTCCACCGACTCGGAAAGCATCGACCTTAATTCCTCCTTGGCCCCCGCAGCCAATGACCGTTTCATTGCCCAGACGGCGAATACGAATGGAAGCTGCTGCCACTCATACCACTCACGTGCAAGATCATACACCAATTCAAACCCATCGAGTCCGAACTTGTTGCGACGCAGAGCCTCGTCTCCGATCAACAGAACCGCATCATACCAGGAGTAATCGTTCACTCCTCCATGCAAGCGTTCCAGGATAGCGTGCACATTGTATTTCTTCTCAAGCAGCACTTTGAGAAGCTTCACTGACGTCGATGTATCGTCCGTTATGCCGATCCGTTTGCCGTCGAGGGCCCTCCACCCTTCCTTTGAAAAGAGCATCACGCTCTTTACCTGATCACGTGTGGCTATGCACCAGCCCATCAATTCCATCTGCTGCTCCTGATGGAAGAAATCCATCAAGGAGAAAGGTCCGGCATCAATCTCGCCCTGATCGCTCAGAGCACCCATCCGCCTCGGCGCAACAGGGAGAATTCTGAACTGCCCTTTCTCGAAGTGTGCATAGAATGGAACGGAGTTGAGGTACGGAATCTTCCCAACGACATTGTCCGTGTACACATGCAAGGGGTTATAGTAGACATCCCGTTCAACGGGGATTTTCCCCGCGTCCTTGATGATACGAATGATTTGATCCTTTGCCAGCGTCATCGGACTGATGGCGCCCGCATCATGAGCGATTTTTTCACCACCAACCGTGCCGTCCATGTCATCGGCCCCAAAGTTCAAAGCCATCGCCGCAACTTCTTCCGTCAGCATCACCCAGTACGCCTTGATGTGCGGAAAGTTGTCAAGCATGAGCCGTGAGATGGCAATGGTCTTCAGGTCATCGATGGCCGACGTAAACTGGTTCTTTGGCTTGATGCCCGTTTCGCCCGGCTGGAATGCGAGCGGGATGAACGTAAGGAATCCACCCGTCTCATCCTGCACCTCGCGAAGCTTGATCATGTGGACGAGCCGTTCTTCCAGCGTCTCGATATGGCCGTAGAGTAGCGTGCTGTTGGTCGGGATGCCGAGTCTGTGGGCGGTCTTATGTACTTCGAACCAACCTTTTGCTCCAATCTTCTGGGGGAACAAATGCTTCCGGATTCTCTCTGAGAAAACCTCGGCACCACCACCGGGCATGGTCCTGAGGCCGGCATCGTACAATTGTCTGAGAACTTCTTCGATCGACATCTTGAATTTCTTGTGGAAGAAATCGATCTCCACGGCGGTAAACGCCTTGACGTCTATGTTTGGAAATTTCTCATGAATTGAACGAACAATGTCGAGGTATCTCTCCCACGGCCAGTCCGCGGGCATGCCGCCCGTGATGTGGACTTCATGAATGTCGGGAGTGAGCTTGCCAAGTATCTCCTCAGTTGTCATCTCGTACGCATTGGGCCGGCCCTTCTTCGTCGCGAAGTCACAGAACTTGCATGAGAGAACACAAATGTTGGTGTGCTCGATTTTCTGATTGAGCACGAAGTACACAGCGTCTCCGCTCTTCTGCTGCTGGACATAGTTCGCCATCTTGCCCAGAGACAGAAGATCATGTGTTTTGTACAATGTGAGTCCGTCGTCCAGCGTCAGGCGGTCACCGCTTCGTACTTTCTCCCACACAGCACGTAAGGATGTATCACGGAAATGCAACTCGATGGTCATATCAGCCGTAATAAGGTTCTGTAGATACTCAAACAATATAATCATCTCCGGTCCGTCTATCAAATTGATGGGAAGAAGAGCCAAGCGTATCAATGCGAAAAAGAGGGCTGGATTTTTGTGCGGAGTATTTGTATGATTGACGGCAGTCGGGACCCGCGTACGAGGCCAGTGAAGAACTGGAGTTGACGGCCTTTCTTGTTAGATGTGATCACCAGAAACTGTTTCACCAATCTACCCGGTACAATGTCAAAATATCCGATCGTACAATCGGCCATCATAGCACTATGCTATCTGGGCGTTCCTGTATTTGCACAGACGCCCGTGAACCCCGATAGCTCACTTCACGCCATCCTCGGCAAGCTCAAGGGAACACCGCTCTCCCTCAAGCAGGCAGTGCAACATGCATTGAAGAACGCTACCGCAGTCCGGGAGGCAGAAGCACTGTACCTTGCAGCAGGAGGTTCAGTGCGCAAAGAGGCGGGGCAGTTTGATCCTCAACTCTTCTTCAATCTCAACTACCTGGATCAGAAACAACCGACAGCCACATTTTTCGCCGGCGCTCCCACACTTGCCACCCAGCAAACCACATCCCGATCCGGATTACGAATGAGTCTCCCTACGGGAACACAGCTCGAACTTGGTGTCAACACTGTTAAGCTGACCACCAACTCCGCGTTCGCATTCCTGAATCCAGAGTATGATGCGTTCGGCAGCCTGAGTCTCCGCCAGGCTCTGCTGGGAGGGTTCACCGCTTCCGCCCGCAAGCAGCTTACAAAATCCGAGCGGGAACTTGACGCTGCGAAAGCCCGTTACGATCAGGAGGTGCTGGGGATAGAAACTGTTGTGGAGCGAAGGTATTGGGATTTGTATGCGGCTGAACGTGACTACGCGGTGCAGACACTGACCCGAGAACGGGCAGGGGCATTCCTGAATGAAACGGAGCTTCGTGCAAAGGCCGGGCTTGTGGGGCCGAATCAGGTTGCCAATGCAAAGACTTTTCTGGCGGAGCAGACGCTGCAACTCCTTGAAAGCGACGAACAGCTTGAGGCTCACTCCGATCAACTCGCGTCGCTGATTGGCGTTCGTCCCGAGGCCGGAATGACCCGGTTCATTCCCACGGACGAACCTCCGACCGACTATCCGCTCGATTCAATCGATGTGTTGGTGGATCAGTCATTGAAGAACAATCTGGATCTCCAGGCAGCGCAGCAGGATGTCGAAGCACAACGGGCGCTTGCCAATGCAGCAGGTTGGGAAGCATTGCCGAGCGTTGACCTCGTTGGGTCTTTGGGAGGAGGTGGACTCGCCGGGACGGCTCAAGATGTTATTTTCAACGGGGATACACTGCGCATTCCTGCAAGTGGAAGCTTCGGCGACGCGTTGAGCCAGGTGAGCAAGCGCCAGTTTCCGAATTGGAGCATCGGCGTGGAAGTCAGTATTCCGATTGGACTGCGAAGCGGGCTGGGGGAAAAGGATCGACTCGAGGCAAATGTTTTGGCCGCGGAACAGCGGTATATCGAACAATCGCGGGCGCTGGGAGATCAGGTCCGGGCCACATATCGCGAACTCTCTCACGGTAAGAGCCGACTGAGCGCAGCCCGCGACGGTGTCGACGCTGCCCAGGAACAAATACGTATCGGCATGATTGAGTTCCGCAACGGACGCTTGACAGCTTTTGAACTGGTGAGGCTGGGGGAGGATTTTGCTGTTGCACAGCAGCGGTATTCGGAGGCTCTCGTGCGTACGGCCAAGGCTGCTGCAATGCTGAGACAGTTGACATCCGGCGGTTTTTCATCTACAACTAATCAATAAGGACACTCCATGATCTTGAGAAAAAGCATAAGGACTGGAATGCATGTTGGGATGCGAAGACTGTTTCGCAATGCGTTCATTCCTGTACTGCTCATTTCAGTTGCCGGATGTTCCAAACAGCCGGCTGGAAGAGGGGGGTTCTCAATGCCGCCGATGCCCGTGGAAGTGGCGCAGGCAAGCGTGCAGACGGTTGAGGACAAGTTCGAAGCGGTCGGGACAATCGAAGCCCTTGAGGCAATTACCGTGGTATCGGAGATCGATGCTGCAGTGACGGCACTTCCTTTCCGTGAGGGGAGCTTCATCAGGCAGGGTGAGCTTGTCGCGCAGCTTGATGATTCCCAACTGGCAGCAGAACTCGCGCGGGCGGAGGCATTGGAGGGACAAAGCCACACAAATTACGAACGTGTTAAATCAGTGGTGGATCAGAAGGCAGGAACGCCGCAGGATCTGGATGACGCCGCAGCCGGATTGAAAGTCGCCGATGCGAACCTGTCACTGGCAAAAGCCCGGTTCTCCAAGACGCGGATCGTGGCACCGTTTGACGGAATGATAGGTGCACGGAAAGTAAGCGTGGGTACCTTCTTGCGAACCGGCCAGTCGATTACGGAACTCGCGAACATCGACGAGATACGGGTATACTTCTCGGCTCCAGAACGATTTCTTTCGCAACTCACTCGGGGAGCTGAAGTCGCCGTGTCGACTACTGCATATCCAGGATACGAAGTAAAAGGAAAGATTATTGCCATCGAACCCATGCTGGATCCTGGAACGCGGAGCGCACGGGTTGTGGCCCGCGTGTCAAATCCCGGCCGAAAATTTCGACCGGGAATGTCCGCCAACATTGCGGCGGTCCTCAGCGCCCGGCCCGGCGCCATCACCGTCCCCAACGAAGCGGTCTTTGCGAGTGGCAACCAGTCGTTTGTGTTTGTCGTGAAGTCCGATAGCACCGTGGCCCGGGTCGCCGTTACGCTCGGAACCAGGCTGGCGGATGTTGTGGAAGTTGTTCAAGGGTTGGACTCCGGATCCAAGGTTGTTCGGGCCGGACACCAAAAGTTGTTTGAGGGCGCGAAAACAATTCCAATCTCCTCTCAGGCCATTTCGGGACAGAGATCAGAATAGCGGTGCGAGGTCAACGCGGCAAGCATAAAACCCATCTTCAGAATCTTCGACTATGACAAAGCGATGGAATTCTACGTCGGCTGGCGCGGCTTCGCAGTCGACTGGGAACATAGTGGAAATTGCTTCGCGTCCATCCAATCGGACTTTTGGACCATTACGAGGACCCCATGAAACTTAGCCACGTCTCCATCCAGCGTCCGGTCTTCGCTACCGTCATGAGCCTGACGATCCTGCTGTTCGGGATCATCGCGTTCTTGAGATTGCCGGTGCGGGAATATCCGGACATCGATCCGCCGATCATTTCCATCGTTACGTTCTACCGCGGTGCGAGTCCGAGTGTCGTGGAAACAGAGATCACAAATGTTCTCGAGGAACAGTTTGCCACGCTGCAGGGTGTGAAAACATTGAGCTCATCGAGCCGAGAGGAAGGCTCGGTGATTACCATCGAGTTCGAGCTGAACCGCAATGTGGATGAAGCCGCGAATGACGTCCGCGACAGGGTGTCCCGCGTTCGCAACAGCCTGCCGAGGGAGATCGATGATCCAATCATCTCGAAAGTCGAGGCGGACGCGCAGGCCATCGTATGGATGGCGCTTTCAAGCGATCGACATTCGGGTCTGGAGTTGACCGACGTTGCAGATCGCGTGATGAAGGAACGTTTGCAGCGGATCAACGGCGTCGGCTCGGTTATTATCGCGGGGGAACGAAAGTACGCGATGCGCGTATGGCTGGATCCGCTGCGGATGGCTGCCCATGGATTGACCACCCAGGACGTCGAGGCGGCTATCAGACAGGAGAACACGGAAATCCCGGGAGGACGTGTTGAGGGTCAGGGTCGGGAATTTGCCGTTCGCACGCGGGGCGAGCTGGCCAAACCGGAGGAGTTTGGCGCGATCATTGTTTCCCAGAAGAACAACGATGTGGTCCGACTACGCGACGTTGCCGAGGTCATGGTTGGCCCGGCGGATGAGCGCACTGCCGTTCGATACAACGGCGCACCAACTGTGGGACTGGGAATCGTTAAACAATCAAAAGCAAGCACGGTGGACGTTGCGGCGGCCGTGAGAGCGGCGATACCAGACCTGGTCAAACTCCTGCCGGACGGAATGAGGCTTGATGTCGCGTATGATTCCTCCACCTTTATCAATGAATCAATTGATGAGGTTCAGCAAACCCTGATCATCGCTCTGTGCCTTGTCGTGCTTGTTGTACTTGCATTCCTGAAAAGCTTCCGGGCAACGAGTATCCCCACGCTGGCCATACCGGTCTCGATCGTCGGGGCTCTTGCCGTCGCTTACTTTGCAGGATTCACGCTGAATATCCTGACGTTGCTTGCGCTCGTGCTTGCAATCGGTCTTGTGGTGGACGATGCAATCGTGGTCCTCGAGAACATCTATCGACATATGGAGATGGGAAAGAGCCGCTGGCAGGCGGCAATTGACGGGAGCAAGGAAATCGGTTTTGCCGTTATTGCAACGACAGTTGCACTTGTCGCGGTATTCGTTCCTCTGGCGTTTCTCACCGGCTCGGTCGGCAGACTCTTCAACGAATTCGGCATTTCTGTTGCCGCAGCGGTATTGATCTCCGGGTTCGTCGCCCTCACGCTGACCCCCATGCTCGCCTCCAAGATTCTCAAACCTCTCCACGGAACGAGCACCGGTTGGGCTGCCCGCTCCTTTGACGCGTTCTTTGATTGGCTGAATCGATTCTATGATCGGGTTCTTCGAGGTGCCTTGCGTCATCCGGTCCTGATGATTTCTGGTGCCGCACTGGCAGTCATCCTTAGTGTCGTACTTGTGAAGTTCCTTCCGAGCGAGCTGGTACCTGTTGAGGACCGGGGCATCGGGTTCGGAATTGTGATCGCACCCGAAGGATCGACTCTGGACTACACCGACAAGTACATGAAGGAGATTGAAGCCCGCCTCCTCGCACTTCCCGAGCGGCGCGGGCTCTTCTCTGCACTCGGATTGGGCTTCGGCGGACCAGGGCGAGTTACAAATGGCTTCTTATTCCTTGCCCTAAAGCCGCGGAGTGAGCGGTCGAAATCCCAGCAACAGATTGTACAGGAGTTGTTCCCGCAGCTCATTTCGATCCCCGGAGTGCTTGCATTTGTCGTGAATCCCCCAAGCCTTGGCGGAAGCTTCACATCGAGCCCCGTGCAGTACGTTCTTGAAGGCGATAGCTACCAGGAACTCAATCAGGCTGTCGGGACTATGATGGGGGAGGCCTCAAAGCTCGGGTATCTGATCAACATGGACACGGACCTGCGTCTCAATAAGCCTCAACTTGATATCGACATTGATCGCGAACGCGCATCGGGACTTGGCGTTTCGGTTGCGGAAATCGGGTCAACGCTTGAAACCTTGTTGGGAGGACGTGCAGTCACAAATTTTAAACGCGGCACAAAACAGTACGATGTGATACTGCAAATGCGCCCCCAAGCACGCGCCACCCCCGATGCAATTCAGGACATCTATGTTCGCGGTGCAGGTGGACTGGTGCAACTCGCCAACGTCGTGAAATTGAATGAGACGGTTGCACCGAAGGAACTCAACCACTACAACCGGATTCGCTCAGCAACAATCACGGCAAGTCTCGTGCCCGGCGTTAGTCTCGGTCAGGCGCTCGACGCCCTCGATCACATCGCCCAGGAGAAGCTGCCGCCCGGCGTCAAACGAGACTTTGGCGGACAGTCACTGGAGTACAAATCCTCCAGCTCGAGCCTGTACTTCATGTTCCTGCTCGCAGTGGTGTTCATTTACCTCGTCCTTTCAGCACAGTTCGAGAGTTTCGTTCATCCCTTCACAATCTTGTTGTCAGTTCCACTCGCTGTGTTTGGAGCATTGTTGACACTGTTCATCTTCGGGCAGAGTCTCAATATTTATTCCCAAATCGGACTGATCATGCTTATCGGTCTTGTCACAAAGAACGCGATCCTGATTGTGGAGTTTGCCAATCAACTGCGCTCCCGCGGAAACACTGCGACTGATGCGGTCGTTCAAGCCGCAACAATCCGGCTCAGACCGATACTGATGACTTCCTTTGCAACGATCTTCGGGATATTGCCTATAGCAATCGGATTGGGGGCGGGAGCTGAATCGAGACGTCCGCTGGGATTGGCGGTCGTTGGGGGTTTGTTCTTCTCCACGATGTTGACACTGGTGATCGTCCCGGTTGTCTACACCGTTCTTGCCCGCTTCACGAAGGCCTCGAAGAATGCTTCAGAAACGCGAAGCGAGGAATCAACGGAACTTGAAGAACCTCAAGGAGAACTTGCTCTTGAAGGTATGAAGGCAATAAAGTAGGGACTGCTGGAGTCGCACCCGGAGTAGGTGAGTCCCGGAGAGATGACTGCCTGGGTTAGAGAAGTACGGTCGAAAGTGTGAAAACTTTGTAAAGAGCGGCCTGCTCATTCCAGGAATCGCCCCGGTTTCTATTACAGCACGACGCTCCGCCGTAGCTTATTCAAGAAATTTCTGAAGCACGACATTAGTCGACCAATGCGTTCTCATGGGGGGACCATTTCTTCTGCCACGCCGGGTATTTCTTCAGAACCTCTGCAGGCTCATATTCATACCATGAGTATCCAGCTCTCCGTTCCCGATCCACTTCAGCGAGGGAGTAGACCGGCTTCCTGTCTCTGTTGCAGAACAGCGGCCTGTTTGTACCGAGTTCGTACATCCGCGCCCAGATCACGGGAGCATTCGGGTCTTCCACAACCTCCCGGTCATAATCCACTGTTGTGCGGTATTTGTAATGAGCAACGGGAGCCTTGAATTCTCTCACCCTGATGCCGGATATTCCTGATCGGGAGAACCAACGTACAGCAGCCTGGACGGACGTTACGATTCGTTTCTCAGGTTTGTCAATGCTCATCAGGAGGAGCACGATCTCCGCACTTTCCCTGCCAGCAAGGGAAGCCGGCTCGAATGCGCGCGCACTTTGCGGATGAAAATCGATGTTGTCATGTTGCTGTCCCCAGGCCGTAAGAACTCCATTGTCAACAACCTGGCATTTCAGAATGCAATCCACACCTTTCTCGAACGAGCGGCGGACGTCCTCCTTCAACTCACTTGAAACAAACGAGTACGAAGGTTCGTTCTGGAGAATATGCAGGAACACCGTCATGATGCCGACCATTGCGCCGTCGTTGAATGTGATGTATTTCCTGTACCCGCTCGTGTCGGGATAAAACTGTGGCCATCCACCGTTGGGATACTGGGCAGAGAGAATGAAATCAAGACCTTTCAGACACGCATCGCGATACTTATCGTCGCCGGTTTTCCGGTACACTCTGGCAAGGAACTCAACCTGTGAATACGTTGACCCATTGTCGAACGTCGAATTGACATCGTTCCTCACACTATCCAGAATTCGTTTCTCCTCGGGAGTCAGTATGGCCAGCATATCATAGTTCTTGGGCCAACCACCGTTGGATTTCTGATAGAGAAGAATGTTGTCCGCGATCTGGCCAACCTCCGACGGCTTGAATCTCGGTTGGTTGGGGGAGGGAAGGAAGAGTTTGTCCTCATCCGCGATATCATACCAGTGGTGAGCGCTATCCTGAAATCCAGAGATATCCTCTTCTTGAGCGGGAGAGGGCGCCCGGAAAAATGAGAGCGCAACGATGAGAATTATTGAGCCAACCATCCTCCGGAATACAGAGACTCTTTGATTTGTTGACATCTGAATTACTCCTTGTCCGCTTTGCATGAGAAACCTCACAAAGGTACCAAAGAAGAAGCGTGAAGACAAATGCCTGGTGCTGGAGTTACTTTCGCGATGTATCTCCGTAACTGCCGAAGAATTGATGTCCCTTTGAATGACGCCCGTTCGTCATAGAGATGTAGCAACAATCCACATTTTCTCAATCAACGTTAAGGAGGAGTCATGTCCGGCAAGTATATGCTCATTTTTCACGGGGGAATGTACAACGGCCTGTCCCCTGAGGATGCACAAAAGCAAACCCAGAAGTGGTTTGCCTGGATCGAGAGTCTCCAGAAACAGGGGAAGTACAAGTCGGGTGACCCGCTTCAGCCTGGAGGAAAACTTCTTTCACAGAAGAACGGAAAGATCGTCGTCGATGGCCCGTTTGCAGAATCCAAGGAAGCAGTCGGAGGCTACCTCGTGGTTGAAGCCGGAAGTCTCGACGAGGCGGTGCAGATGTCAAGGGACTACCCGGATTTTCACCTCGGTGGCAAAGTTGAAGTGAGGGAAGTAATGAAAGTCCCGGGCATGTAGGAAGCAGCAGTTCCATTCCTCGTGCAGTGGGTGATGAGGCTGTCCAATAATTCGGAACAAGGTTGTAGCCGCAATCTTTAGATTGCGATTCCAGATTGCATTCGCAGACCAAAGTCTCCGGCTACTCATGAGCATTTCTTTTTGGACAGCCTCAACCATAATCGCGAAAGCAAAGACTGGCGCTTTAGCCCCCAAGCTTTCCACCATGAGCAACGCAGAAACAGCAAATCATCTCGTCGACCACCTGTTCCGCCGGGAGGCAGGACGCATCATTTCCATGCTCACAAGGGTGTTCGGGATTGACCGCATCGACCTCGCCGAGGATGTGGTTCAGGAAGCGCTCCTGAAAGCCCTTCAACAATGGCCATACAACGGACCTCCCGACAATCCCTCCGCATGGATCATGCAGGTGGCAAAGAACCATGCCCTCGATATTCTGCGCCGTGAACAGGCCCTCAAAGCAAAGGAAGGTGAGATTGAACGAGAGGTGTCGGGTGATCAGGTCGGCTACGAAAACCTGTTTCTGGAAGGCGAGATTGAAGACGACCAGCTTCGAATGATCTTTGCATGCTGTCACCCGTCTCTTCCTCCCGAAGCACAGATCGCGCTGACGCTGAGAACTCTCTGCGGGTTTGGACCGGCAGAAATAGCGCGGGCGTTTCTTACAAACGAAGAGGTCATCCACAAGCGACTTGTCCGTGCGAAGCAGAAACTGCGCGAGGAACGCGCGGAGTTTGAGATCCCTTCGGGACGCGAGCTCACCCAACGATTGGATGCGGTGCTCCAGGCTTTGTACTTGTTGTTCAACGAAGGGTACAACGCATCGCAGGGCGAGGAACTGATACGAAGAGATCTGTGTGTAGAATCGATTCGTCTGACACGAATCCTTGCAGAACATACCTCCGGCAACATTCCCAAGACCCATGCACTTCTTGCGCTGATGCTGCTGCATAGTGCCCGGTTCCCGGCGCGAGTCAATGACCAGGGCAACCTTCTGCTGCTCAAGGATCAGGACAGAACGTTGTGGGACAGGGCACCAATCTCCGAGGGATTGCGGGAGATGGATCGTTCAGCGGAAGGAGACGAGATTTCAGAATTTCATCTGGAAGCGGCAATAGCCGCGTGCCACTCACTTGCCCGGAGCTTTGAGGAAACAGACTGGCCGCGGATTCTGACGCTCTATGACATGCTGGTAGAAACCAAGGGGTCGCCTGTCGTTGCGCTTAATCGTGCGATTGCCGTTTCGAAAGTGCATGGAGCAGAAGCCGGGATACAGGCCGTCGAGGCCATCAAGGACCGCAAACATCTCGAACGGTATTACCTCCTGCACGCCGTGCTCGGAGAACTGCACATGAACCTTGGCAGTTTTGAAGAGGCGGCAAAGAGCTACCGCAAAGCCCTGGAGTTGACACAGGTAAGATCAGAAAAGCTGTTCCTCACCGACAAACTGGAAGTGGTACGACAGAGCATGAACTAAGGGATGTCCAGACCTGCCGGCCTCCAGTGCTATTTTTTGACCAACTCTACACGTCGGTTCTTTGCTTTTCCCTCTTCCGTTCGGTTGTCGGCAACAGGCTTCTCCGCACCGAAACCGGCAGCGCTGAGTCTCCCGGCACTTATTCCGGCTGCAACAATCGCGGACATCACGGCCTTCGCACGATTCTCCGAGAGCGTCTTGTTGGACTTCGCATCGCCCACGTTGTCCGTATGTCCTTCGATGCTCAGGTTCAGCGATCCGTTCTGTTTCAGGAGCTCGACTATCTGGCTGACAATCGGCTCTGACTCGGAGCGGATTGTTGCCTTCCCCGTATCGAAGTGAATATCGAGCGCGATGAAGCCGTCCTTGTTGATCGCTTCGAGCATATCCGACGCCATCACCTCCTGCCGCATCGCTTCCTTTTCCAGAACCGTCAGGGTATAGGTGTTGTTCATCGGCCACACTTCAAGCCAGATCTCTTTCCCCTGCTTTCCAAGCCTTGCCGTGACAATCGTCGCTGCCGAACGCGTATCCTCAAACGCATCGCTCACTCCCTCAAAAAGAACCGTTCCTCCCTGACTCTTTACTGCCGCAATGTAGTTCCGTCGGACTTGTAACTCGCTTGGAGGCCGCTTAACGTCATCTTTTATACCGTACGTTGCGCTATAGAGCTTTCCTTCCACCGTCACGAGTTTCTTCCCATCAAAAAACGTATACGCATCGAAATCCTTGTCGCCGGTCTCATAGATGTAGAATCCCGGCACCCTCGTGAAATACGGATTGTCCTGAGCCCCCTCGATATCGTCCTGCGCAACGACCCATCCGTTGCAGAACAGGAATCCAGCCGCGAGCACACAAAAACGCAACGTCGTCATGATTGACCTCATCGCTTTGAGTGGTATGAAAAAAAACAGATGCCCCTTGCAGATTCCGACAGAAATAGTCCACAAGGAGCAGCGGCCAATATACTTCACAAAAAGTGGATATGCAATCTGAGATTGAAGGAAGATCCGACAAGAAAGCAACCGTGACAGGCCCGGTGGTCAGATTCTTCACTCACCTGGGAACCGGCTTCGTTCAGAATGACGCGTGCTCTACGGAGTTACTTTCGGCTCGTTGATGCAGTGACTGCGTAGAATATGGCAAGAACAATGGTGATGAGGAGGCTGATCGTGACGTTGACAAATGCGAAGACAACGGCGAGACCGTACACGGTCGGGCCGAGCAGGTATTGTCGATTGATGCCTTGTATCTGCTCTGTCGTGACTTCCCTGCTGAGCAATTTGTGTTCGTGAGAGGCATAGCGCCAGAGCGCGTTGAATGCGCAGGCCATTAAAAAGAATGTTCCTGCGTAGAGCGCGGAAGCCGTGACTTCACCGACATGACCGTAGTAGTCAGCCACAAGCGAGGTGGGAAAAGGAAGAAATGTGACAGTGAGGAGAAGTGACCCGTTCAGCAGCATGAAGAGGTTATCCGTGCGCTTGATATTGGTGAACAGGTTGTGATGGTTCATCCAGATGATAAGGATCGTGACGAAGCTATTGAGGAAGGCCACGAATGTCGGCCACTGGCGTAACAGTTCCTCCATGAGATTGTCAGTCCCCACGGTATGCGGAAGCTTCAGGTCGAGAACAAGAAGCGTGATGGCAATGGCGAAGACGCCATCGCTGAATGCTTCAACGCGACCCGTTTCTTTCTGCTCAGAAGTGATCATAGTGGGCGCAAATGTTTCGGCATGCATCATCCAGCATCAAATAGCCCGCGCACTTGTTTGCTAGCCTTCCGGGGGTGTGCGCAATTCGGTGGCACTCTGAATTCCTGTCGCTACTTCAGGCAGTATCCCGAGCTCAACATAGATGGGACGAATCTCTTTTCGTATTTCAGGAAGCCGGAGGGCGAACAACGAAGCGCCGATACAGCAACAGATTCCTCCAATGAGCAGTGTGTTTGGCGCACCAATACCATTG
The DNA here is from genome assembly GCA_963734955.1 of uncultured Bacteroidota bacterium. Lineage (GTDB taxonomy): Bacteria > Bacteroidota > Ignavibacteria > UBA10030 > UBA6906 > UBA11986. The sequence goes on along the minus strand of CAVTJO010000006.1, from coordinate 300,795 downwards.
GCCATGGCACCTGCGAGTATGCTGCCGAATGGAGCCATGCCAACGAACGCCATTGTATAGTAGCTCATGACGCGCCCGCGCTGCTGGTCTTTCACAATCGTCTGAAGAATCGTGTTTGTGGATGCCATCTGCGTCATCATGCCGTAGCCGGTGATGAACAAAAGTACCATGGAAAGCGGGAAGACTCTTGACATCGAGAACATGATGAGCCCGCCACCAAAGCAAGACGCCGCGATGACAATGAGCCTGCCCAATCCGAGCACCGACCGCCTGGCGGCGAGAACAACGGCTCCGACAAGTGCACCAACGCCTGTGGCACCCATCAGGAAACCGAGCGTGTGCGGCCCGCCATGAAGAATCTCGCCGGCAAATATGGGCATGAGCACCGTGTATGGCATGCCAACCAGACTCACAAGCGCGAGGAGCAACAAGACAGAGCGTATGGGTTGTGATCGGGCCACGTATTGCCAGCCTTCACGTAGTTCGGACAGCATGTGTTGCCTCTTCGTAACCTGGCGCTCCTTCAAGACAATCGTCATCAACAGGAGCGAGACGATAACGGCAATGTAGCTGAAGCCGTCAATGAGAAAGCAGTAGCCCTCCCCGGCAACGGCAATCACGATGCCCGCGAGCGAAGGCCCGATGAGCCGCGCCATGTTCACCATTGAGGAGTTCAGCGCAATGGCATTGCCGAGGTCTTCCTTGTTTTCGACCATTTCGACGACGAACGCTTGACGTGCGGGCATGTCGAATGCGTTGATCAATCCCTGGAAGGCCCCGAGCGCGATAATTTCCCACACAGTGATCCAGTTACCGAGCGTCAGCACCGCAAGCGCAAACGATTGCAGCATCGCCAGTACTTGTGTGACCACAAGAATCTTGTGGCGATCCATCCGGTCGATCCATACTCCGGCAAATGGTGCGAGCAGAAATGTGGGGAGTTGTCCGGCAAAGCCAACAACGCCAAGCAGCCACGCGGAATCGGTCAGGCGATAGACAAGCCATCCGGTCGCAACGCGGGTCATCCACGTGCCGATCAGCGAGATACTTTGTCCGCTGAAGAAGAGACGGTAGTTGCGATAGCGTAACGCCCGGACTAGAAAGAGGAGGTTGGAACGACTGAATTGTCTGCTGCCCTTCATGGTCGAGTCGGAGAAAGTACGTTACACCTTCGCGAGACACACGACTACCGCCAGAGTGCCTCCCACTTCTCATCCACCCTCTTCTTCACCGATTCAGTCATCGTCAGGGGTTTGGGATACCCTTGCTTCCACGTTGCATCGATCCCCATGATGCCCTTGTACACAGGACTGATGCCAATCAGCTTCTGCTCTGTAAAGAGAACGTCGCGCTCACAGTCAAAGCGGGTGAAGACGCCCCAGATGTAGTTCTCCTGATTCCGGATATCCACATCGTCGCTCACCACAGCCACAATCCTGATTCCCGGAAGCTCTGTGTGCTTCACAAATTTCTCAACAATCGGCATTCCATGACCATTCACCTTCACGAGGAGAAGTGTATCATGAACCAGAGTAATTTCCACGATCCGGGGATCAAGCGATTTGAGCTGTTGCACCTGTTCTGAGCGGCGATCCCTGTCAACGGAGGGCCGGGGCTCCTCGTGTGGACGCTGCTTTCGCGTGGCGTCCAGGATCATCTTGCTGCCAAGATTCATCGTGAAGCTGGTGAAGTCGAGCGTGTCAAGCGGAACACGCGGGATCATGACGAAGTCGAAATGCGGATCGAAGTTATCCCGGATATTCTTCATCACCTCGTCAAAGTTGCGGACATTCACGCCTTCAGACACAAGTATCAGACACTTGGTGAGCGAGAGCTGTGACATGCCCAGCAGTCCGAGTGCTGTCTTCATCGATTCCTTCGCATACCGCTGATCGACCGCAACCACCAGCAGGTTGTGAAAGCCTGCCTCGTAGTACGCCCACATGTCGGTGATTTCAGAATGGATCAGTTTCACAAGCGGGCCGAGGATCTGTTGTGTGGCGTCACCGAGGAATTTGTCCTCCATCGGTGGAATGCCAACAACCGTTGCAGGGTAAATCGGGTTCTTCCGATGGGTTATCGTGTTGATATGAAAAACTGGAAACTCAGCCGCGTGAGAGTAATGACCAAAGTGGTCGCCAAAGGGCCCTTCCATTCTTCGCTCTTTCAGCGGCACCACTCCTTCAAGGATGAACTCGGCGTCAGCAGGTACATCAATCGAGACCGACTTTCCTTTCACGAAGCGCGTCCGCTTGCCGCGAAGGAATCCCGCAAACATCCCTTCATCGATATTCTCGGGCAGGGCGGCAATGGTTGCCATGAGCAACGCCGGGTCAGTGCCAAGGGCAACGGCAAGCTCGAATTCCTTGCCAAGTTTCTCAGCCTGATAATAGTGAAATCCTCCACCCTTTTGTATCTGCCAGTGCATGCCAGTCGTTTGCCTGTCGAACACATGCATGCGGTACATGCCCATGTTGCGCTTGCCTGTGCGCGGATCATACGTGATGACCTGCGGGAGTGTGAAGAAGCGTCCGCCGTCCTCTGGCCAGCACGTAAGAATCGGGAGTTCGTCCAGGTTTGGCACCTCGATGACTTGCTGAGAGATCGCTGACCTGGCCGATTTTGGCGGGGCGGAAAAGAATCGCCGTGCAAGGGATCTGTGTTTCCACACCGTTGACGGCCGGGGGGGAAAGAGGTCACCAAGAAACTTGATCAGCTCTTCACCCAACTCCTGCGGATGCTTCTGAAGCGCGAGCTCGCACCGTTTGTCGCTCGCCATCGTGTTGATGACAAGAGGGTATTTTGAGCCCTTGACCTTCTCGAAGAGAATAGCAGGCTTCTGTTCCTTGATTGCTCGCGTTGCGATCTCGGTGATCTCAAGATATGGATCAACCTCGATGGCGCACCGGTGAAGTTCACCGATGGATTCAAGATAACGGGCAAATTCGCCGAGAGTGGAGAAGCGCGAAGGCATGGGTTGTTAGAACACTGATGACACTGATGCAACAAGATCCTCACAGATTGACGTGAACTGTTGGGATCAGTTCCGTCAGTGTCCACTTATGTTCTATCCTCTTTTCGATCATTTGTCATACAAATCAGGAATCTATATTTCAGGTGATCTGTGTTCTTTCTTCTATTCAAACTCTTCCGACCGCCACCCCGTTGCAGACCGGACGCCGATCTGACCAAGCATCTTGTCAGTAAATGCCCCCACATATTCCTCCACTGTCTTTGGAACAAAATACAACGGGGGAGAGATTGGCATGATGATCGCCCCGAAGCCCGAGAGTCTGGCGCACTGTTCCAGCGAAAGGGTTGACATGGGTGTTTCGCGGACACACATAATCAACTTGTATCGCTCCTTCAGGCACACCTGGGCGGTGCGGGTGATCAGCGTGTCGCCAATGCCAGAGGCAATCTTTCCAATCGTTGACGTTGAAGCAGGCAGGATTACAAATGCGTCAAAGTGGTTCGAGCCCGATGCGATGGGCGCCGCAAGATCGTCATCGGAGAACACCTTCTTGACGTACGGCTTGAGATCCTTCTCGCTTATGTTCAACTCGTCGTGCAAGAGCACCTTCCCCCATGAGCTCACCACAAGGTATTTCTCCGGCGGACATTTCTTCAGGAAATCCAACGCGTACACTGCACCCGACGAGCCCGTGATGCCAAGGACGACTCTCATGTGTACTCACCGACAAGAATCATCGCAAATACACACACACCGGCAATCGCATTGATCCTGAAAAAGGCGAGCTCAACATCCTCAGCTTTCTTTTGCTCGAGATAGAGCAGATATCCGGTGAGACCGAGCAACGGAAGCGCAAGCAGTGAAAAGACGGAATGGAAAAAGAGCCAGACAAGCAGTCCAAATGCAAGCAGATGAAGATATCCTGAGTACCGCAGTGCGCGTTCTCTTCCGAAGCGAGATGGAAACGAGTAGAGGGACTCTTTCTTATCGAACTCTTCATCCAGTGTCGAGTAGATGATGTCAAATCCCGCAACCCAGAGAAGCGTAAAGAGCGATAGAAGGATCGGAGTAAGCATATGCTCAAATGATGGAGACATGGCAAACCATCCCCCAAGCGGGCCCATGGCAAGTCCCATCCCTACCCCGAAATGCGCAAGAGGGGTGTACCGTTTCATCGTTGGATAAATGATGAAGACAAGAAGAGGAATGGGAGACATGTAGAAACAAAAATCTGAAATCAGGTACGCCGACCCGAAGTAGAGTGCAAGGCCCGATATCATAACCCATGAGGCCTCCCAAAGCGTCATGCGACCGCTGGGCAAATCCCTGTTTGCGGTGCGAGGGTTCCGGCCATCGATATTACGATCGATAATCCGATTCAATGCGAAGGCAACTGTCCGGGCACCCGTTGCAGCCGTCAGCACCAAAATCAGAATTCGCAACGGAGGAGTTGAGTCGCCGGAGGCAAGTAGTACGCCACTATAAATCAGTGGCAAGGAGAAAAGTGTATGCTCAATCTTGACAAAGGAAAAGAATTTCTTCACGCGTCATTCCCACTCTATTGTGGCCGGTGGTTTTGAACTGATGTCGTACACGACCCGATTGATACCACGAACTTCATTGGTGATGCGGGACGAAATGGCCGCCATCACCTCCTGCGGCATCCGGAACCAGTCCGCCGTCATGCCATCAACGCTCGTGACTGCCCTGATTGCCACAGTGAAGTCGTATGTTCTTCCATCGCCCATGACCCCAACGGACTGCACGGGCAGAAGGACAACAAACCCCTGCCAGATGTCGCGGTACAGGCCGGCCTTCCTCACTTCATCGATAAAAATAGCATCCGCCTCACGAAGCAGACTCAACCGCTCACGCGTTACCTCTCCGAGCACGCGAACTCCGAGTCCAGGTCCTGGAAATGGATGTCGCCAGATGAGATCATCGGGCAAGCCGAGCTCCGTCCCAACAGCTCGGACCTCGTCTTTGAACAACTCCCTGAACGGCTCGATCAGTCTCAGGTTCATCTTCTCCGGCAACCCGCCGACATTGTGGTGCGACTTGATTGTGACGGACGGGCCTTTGAACGACACCGATTCAATAACATCAGGATACAATGTGCCCTGACAAAGGAAATCAACCTGTCCGATCTTCTTTGCCTCTTCTTCAAAAATATCAATGAACAGCTTTCCGATGATCTTCCGCTTCATCTCCGGGTCAGTAACCCCCGAGAGGGCTGAAAGGAACCGTGCGGCAGCATCGACGAAGTCGAGGTTGATGTGAAAGGTGTCGCGAAATGTCCTGACCACGTTCTCCGATTCGCTCTTCCGCATCAATCCATTGTCGATATGAATACAGTACAACTGGTCTCCTATCGCCTTATGCAGCAGAACTGCAGCGACAGATGAGTCCACACCTCCACTCAGCGCGCAGATGACCTTGCCGTTTCCTACCTCCCGCCGTATGCTCTCAATCGAATCCTGAATGAACGACGTCGAAGTCCATCCGCCCTTGCATTCACAGACGTTGTGGACAAAATTGTGGAGCACTTCTTTTCCCCGTTGGGTGTGAACAACCTCGGGATGGAACTGTACTCCGTATATTTTCTTTCGGGGGTTTCTGATGGCACAGATCGGCGCATTACTCGTGTGGGCAATCGGTTCAAAGCCGGGAGGTGCCTTCGTGAGATGATCGCCATGACTCATCCAGACGGTGGTATGGGCTGAGCCGTTTGACCCGAAGCCCGCAAACAAATCGGACTGGTCATCAATCATGAGGTCCGCGTGTCCGAATTCGCGCCGCGCAGCTTTATCCACTTCCCCGCCAAGCTGGTAGGCAATAAGCTGAAGTCCGTAACAGATTCCAAGAACAGGAATACCAAGGTCGAAGAGGCGCGGGTCGGAATGAGGCGCGTCATGTTCGTACGCGCTGTGAGGGCTTCCTGAAAGGATGATCCCCTTCGGGCTCAACGATTTGATTTTGTCGAGCGGGATATCGAAAGGGTACACCTCGGAATAAACGCCCAACTCACGAACCCGGCGGGCAATCAATTGGGCATACTGCGCTCCGAAATCGAGAACCAGGACAAGCTCTGAATGGGTCATGAACTGTGCAAGGAGTGAATGAACTGGACAAATATAATCAATTTCGCTTTTTGTTCAAAGATGATTTGACTGAGTTGGAATTTCTCGCGAACATTGCCATTAACAAACTGTCCTTTCGCTCCTTTAACGAGTTTCTTCTATGACCACCACAATGCTTCGGTGGCGAAGTTTCGCGGCCGTCGGAACACTTGTTTGCATGGTCGACCTTTCCTGCGGCACTGCCATATCCCAACGACTGCTTCTTAAGGACTACACTACTCAAGACGGGCTTCCCGATAGCCGTGTTGCTCCGATTATGCAGGATCGTGATGGTTACGTATGGTTCGGAACTCAAGCCGGATTGACGCGCTATGATGGACGCGAATTCACAAACGTCACTCAAGCGCAGGACATCCCCGGAATCTTTGGCCGTTACATCATTCAGGACAGTTCGGGTGCCATCTGGTTCGGGTACACAGGCATTGCACACGGCGGCCTGCTGCGCCTGTGGCATGGGACAGTCACAGATTATGCCCACAGCGGGCAATTCGAAAGCGACCAAATAGTCTGCCTCGCGGAAGATCGTTACCACGATATCTGGGCCGGAACTGACTCAGGCTTGTACCGAATTCACTTCACAGATCCCGGGCGTTCATCGTTTATCGTGGAAGAGCCCACCCATCGAGCGATCACTGCTTTGTTCGTGGATCGAGCCGGAACACTCTGGATTTCTGCGATTGACGAGAAGGAGCACGGCTGGAGAGGATCCTTCCGCCCGTTTGAGAGAGTCGTGAACCAATGGACTGCCGATGGATTTCGATCCAAAAATGTCGGTGCCAACATCATCGCACGCTCGTATGCTGTGTACCAGCGAGACAGCGGTGAAATTTGGGCGGGTGGCCAGCAGGGAGCAGCTGTCATCACCACCGACACGATCAGGTACTTCTCGGCCGCAGATGGATTGCCGGAGCGGGGTGTCTGGTCATTTTGCGAGGACAGGAATGGAAATTTTTGGATCGGTACCACCCGGGGGTTGTATCTCCTGCGGCAGACGAACCGAAGTTATCAATTTGAAAAGCAATCATCGTTCGGCGACGCCGTTGTATATGATATATGTCGTGACCGTGAAGGCAACGTCTGGTTTGCGAGCGCTCCAGGCGTGCGCAAGCTGCTTGCAAGCAACCTGGTCATGACTTTCCCGGGAGATGACAAGCTTGCAACAGCAGGCTTTGGTCCGATTGCTGAAGCGGGTGACGGCGGAATCTACTTTGGTTCACGAAACTCGGGCCTGTATTATCTCAAAGGGAATCGTTTGATCTCTGGAAGGAGTGTCCCGCCATTCACATCCTTTACCTATACGACGATCCTCGCTGAATCTCGCACGAAAACCTGGTTTGGACTTCGGGCTGGCGGCGTATACCTGAAGGATGGTCCAAACGTAATCCAAGACAGATTTTCCGACGCCCTTCCCTCCCCCAATGTGAATGTCATTTCGAAAACGGCTGGCGGCAATATCCTCATCGGTACGGCTGCCGGCCTCGCCATGGTGGACACATTAGGCACGGTTCACCAATTGAGGAATTCAGAACTCGACAGCTTAACAATCTTCGACATCAAAACAACCCAGTCGACCGCTTCGTCTGCAAACCCGGAGAACATCTGGCTGGCAACCATGCATGGCGTTCGGCTGGTGCATCTGAACAATGACTCGTTACAGACGGTGCAGCGTGTTCCGACCCTTGCACAACTCGATAACTTCATCGTGTACGAACTTTTGACTGACACGGATGGAACACTCTGGTGCGGAACGAATGGCCTCGGCCTGGCCCGGTACAATGGTTCGTCCCTTGTATCATTCACCACCACCGACGGACTTGTAGGAAACAGGGTGTTCGCGCTCGCAAAGGATTCAACAGGAACAATATGGGTTGGTACCTCATCAGGGTTGAGTCAGTTTGACGGCGAGAGCTTCAGAAACTTCACCCACGACCAGGGATTCGGAGAAATCGGCTTACACGGCTTGACAGTGGACCGGGACAGCAATTTGTGGGTGAGCAGTTTCCCGGGAATCACCAAGATTCGCCCCAGACCATTCTACAAAAGCAATCTTCCTCCACCAATTCAAATCACAGATGTCGAGGTTGATACACTCCACGTGATGGAGTCTCAACACTATGACGTCCCGCCGGATCATGCAGTGCTCACCTTTCACTATGCCGGCCTGAGCTTCAGTGATGAACAACAGGTACGATACAAGTATAAACTCGAAGGCTTTGATCGAAATTGGTCTTCGCCTGTACTGACCCGTGAGGTACGCTATACGCATCTCCCCTCGGGCGTGTACAGATTCCTTGTTCTCGCACGAAGTCGCGACCGGGTGTGGAGCGCCCAGCCTGCCAGGTTCTCTTTTCGGGTGCTTCCGCCCTTCTGGGCAAGATGGTGGTTCATCGTCGCCAGCTTCTCGGCGTTGTTCGGTCTCGTATACAGCGCATATCGATATCGACTCAATAAATTGTTGGAACTGGAGCGTACGCGCAGCCGCATTGCAATGGACCTTCACGATGACATCGGCTCAAGTCTCACCCGCATTTCGGTGCTGAGCGAAGTCGCCCGGTATCAGGAAGGCGCACAACACGACGAGGCGACGGAAACCATAGCAAAAATCGGAGATACGGCCCGTGAACTCATTGACGCTCTCGGGGACATTGTATGGTCGGTAGATCCCAAACACGACGATTTGCAGGGAGTCATCCGCCGAATCGTCCAATTCGGGCAGGAGACATGCGAGGGAAGGAGCATTCAATTCGAAACCGATCTGGTTGGAGAATATTCAAGAACAAAGCTCTCACTTGACCAACGAAGAGATGTCTTCCTCATTTTCAAAGAGGCTGTCAACAATATTGTGAAGCATTCAGGGGCGAGCAGTGTGAAGTTCCGGTCCGTTCGTGACGGCTCCGGTGTAGTGCTGATATTGAGCGACGACGGAACGGGATTCAATGAAGGCAGCGATCAAGCCGGAAACGGGTTGCACAGTATGCGCCAGAGGGGAAACCGTGTGGGACGTCTGACAATCCTCAGCCAGAAAGCGAAGGGAACAACAGTCTCATTGAACCTGAAAACAGTATGAATATGCGGTTGCACGGAGAGTTCGGGACGTCTATATTCCTTCCAACAAAATGAATTCTCCATCACAAATTTCAGTTGTTGTCCTCGAGGATGAGAAGGAAGTCCGCCTGGGACTTTCATACATTCTTGATCACACCGAAGGATTCCGTTGCCAGGCTGCCTTCAGATCATACGAAGATGCCCTCGACACCCTCGAAACTTCACCCGACGTGTTGCTCTCTGATATCGGTCTTCCAGGGATCTCGGGAGTCGAAGGAGTCCGCAGTTTCAAGGAGAGATTTCCCCGAACATCGGTCATCATGCTGACCGTGTATCATGACGATGACAAGATATTCCAGTCCATTTGCAACGGTGCAAGCGGGTATATCCTGAAGAAGGATCCACCTGCCAGGATACTCGAGGCCATAAAAGAAGTCATGGACGGCGGCGCCCCGATGTCATCCGAGATTGCGTTGAAAGTGCTTACTGCCTTCCGCTCACTGGCACCACCAAAGACCGATCCGAGCGGCCTCACAAGGCGCGAGGAAGAGATTCTCGATGAGTTGGTGAAAGGTAACAGCTACAAGTCCACTGCCGATCATCTGAATATCAGTATCCACACGGTCCGCTTCCACATCCGCAGCATCTACGAGAAGCTTCATGTTCATTCCAAGTCCGAAGCGGTAGCAAAGGCACTGAAGAACCGCCTCGTCTAAACATACCACCTTTCCTCCCCTGCATAAGTGTGCAGGTTCTATTCGATGCTTCTCTCATTCCGGGACAAAATCCATACGCTTGTGCGATTGTAAGATCACGACCGCGAGGATATATTCACTGAGGATATACACTCTCCTTCAATCGTTTGTCATCTCAGCAATCGCGGTCAGAGAAAGGGTTCTCATGAAGAAAGTTCCTCTCTTTGTACTTGGAGTTCTCTTGATTCTCCCCTTTGTCCGTGCAGCCGGACAACGCAGTTCTACAGACTGGTACTTGTTGGGAGGAGGCTTTGGCGTTTCCTGCTCAAGGAATGCTGCAACAACATCTGTGTTTTGCCAATCGTTCGATGGCGAAAGCAATGAGGCGAACTCGCGGGTCACCTCGGGATTTCTTGCCGATTCGTTGTTGGGAGGAAGAATCACATCCGTGCCGGAACGGGAGGCAGTGCCGGGAAATTTTGCCCTCGGACAGAATTACCCGAATCCGTTCAATCCGATCACCACAATCCGATTCGACGTTCCAGAGCGAGTGAATGTGACCTTGCAGGTCTTCAATCTGTTGGGACAACGGGTCGCGACGCTCATCAATGAAGAGAGACCACCCGGGACGTACCTGGCCCACTTTGACGCGGTCGCGTTCTCAAGTGGGACGTACTTCTACGTACTCCGGGCCGGGACCTTCCTCCAGGTCCGGAAATTGATGGTGCTCAAGTAATGGCGGCTTGACGAGCCTTTCTCACCGTCGCGCGATTTCAAATTCATGAGCCATGCAAAGCAAAGGGAAATGAAACCTTACAAACCACTAGTTGCAGGAGACTGTATGAACAAGAACCTCATTGTTGGAGTATGTGCCTTTCTTCTTGCATGCATCGGCACAGGTGAAGCGCAAATCCCGAGGACACTATCGTACCAGGGAGTCCTGACTGATAGTCTCGGCGTGCCCAAGCCCGACGGAACTTACACGTTCGCTTTCAAATTGTACGAGGCTCCCTCGGGGATGACCGCTCTGTGGAGCGAACAAAAGACTCTCCAGGTGAAACATGGTTTGTTTTCAACCGTTCTGGGAGATCAGGTGCCCTTCACCCCTTCTATCACATTTGACAGACAATACTGGATGGGGATACAATTGGCAAGCGAGCCCGAAATGGTTCCCCGGATTCCATTGACTTCATCCGGCTACAGTTTCTCGTCAATTCGATCTGACACTGCACAGTACGCACTCCAATCCCCGCCTCAGGCCGCTGTCGACAGCGCGAGGATTGCAGGGACAGTCCCGAACAATTCCATAACGGGACAGAAGATTGTTGACAGCACAATCACTGGGGCCCAGCTGAGCAGAAATTCGACATTGACCATCGCCTCGCTTCACGCAAGCGGTAATGTCGGCATCGGGACATCGAATCCCGCAAGAATAATCCAGACCGAAACGCCTATCAACAATTACAGCTATTCACAGACAAATGGGGCCATTGAACTTGCTACATATCTGAACGGGGGCTACAATTCCGGAATGATAGGAACTGTTTCGAACCATCCCTTTCAAATCTATACCTCGAACTCTGGACCCGTAATGACGATGACAACCGGTGGCACCAGTGGCAAAGTCGGCATCGGGACGGCCACCCCCAGTGGGAAGCTGGAGGTGGGCGTGGCCAATGAAGGAGACCTGGCTATGAGGCTGCTCTCGGGACCCAATGCCTTCCTCGACATCGTTCCCACCGGACTGACGAACACGGTGCTCTCGACAGTCAACAACAGAAATCTCATTCTCAGCCCGGGAAATGGTGCGATTGGAATTGGAACAACAACTCCTTCTGGTAATATGCTGGACGTTGCCTCCGATTTTGGCGGCCCGGGTAACAGCGCCATTCGAGCACTCTATCCCACCGGTGGACAACTCGCTGGAACAGAGTTCGGGGCGCTGGCGCATCGCGATGGTTTCTGGAGCGCAGTCTATGCGAAAGGAGGAACCGGAGGTGCTATTGGTCTGTATTCAGACGGCAAGGCATTGGTGAAGCGAGGGACAGGGTCGATCGCGACGAGTACCGATGCAGTGTTGCAGGAAGAGAATTTCAATACAACGGGAAATGGGGGTTGGTTTAGAAATGCGAGTCCGACCAACACGGACGCACTTCTGAAATTGCACATTCATCCCAGCTCCACCAGTGACTTTGTTGATGGCTGGACTTGGGATGGTGGCTCAACCCTGACGCGCAAGTTTCATATCAGTGCGGCCGGCACCTACACTGCCGGGTCGGACTTCGCCGAAGCGTTCGATGCCACAGGAGGGAAAGCTGCCTTCGAGCCCGGCGACGTCGTTGTACTGAGTGAGAACAATTCAAGAGGGGTTGAGAAGACATCAACACCATACGACACCCGGGTTGCCGGAGTCTACTCGACACGACCCGGTGTCCTTGGCGCTGACAAGGAAGGCATCACAAGAATGGATGAGAATGACATCCCCATAGCGATCGTAGGCATTGTGCCAACCAAGGTCACGGACGAGAACGGCCCGATTCGACCCGGCGACCTTCTGACCACATCCAGTGTGCCGGGGCACGCAATGAAGGCCACGCCGGTTGATGTCAACGGCCTCAAGATCTATCCCGCTGGAACAATCATCGGGAAAGCTCTCGGACGACTTCCGTCAGGAGAAGGCGTCATCAGGGTTCTCGTGACACTCAAATAGAAGACTCAATTCCCCCAGGCGACCGCCAACCCCCGCGGTCGCCTTGAATGGCAGGTTCTCTACTGCACTCTGCCAAGTAGATCGAGAGAGAACCCCGGACCACCTCCATGCATCAGCGGGCCGATGTCCTTGTGCATTCTTCCGTTCTCCGCCTTGCATATTCAGGCATCAGTGAGTTATATTACTTGGACACGGAACCACAATGTAGAAGGCGCGGACACCATGGCTGCAACCCTTTCACAAATGCTTGAACTCGGAACTCCTGCTCCAGACTTCTCCCTGCCCGACGTTGTTTCCGGCCGCACCATCTCATTGGATACATTTGGAGGGAGCAAGGCACTTCTTGTCATGTTCATCTGTCGTCACTGTCCTTACGTCCAGCATATCCAAAATGAAATCGCTCGCATCGGCAGAGACTATGGGAGCAGGAATGTTGGCATTGTGGCAATCAACTCCAATGACGCCGAGGCATATCCGGATGACTCACCAGCCAGTCTCGTAGAAATGTCAAGGGAGCTTGGCCTCACGTTTCCTATGTGTTATGATGAAAGTCAGGAAACCGCAAAGGCCTACTCAGCGGCATGCACTCCTGAGTTCTACGTCTTTGACAAGTCAAGGCACCTTGTCTACCGCGGGCAACTCGATGATAGCAGACGGGGAAATGAAATCCCGGTAACAGGGAAACACGTGCGAGCAGCTCTTGATGCTGTCCTGAGTGGGAGGCAAGTTGACCCGGATCAGAAACCGAGCATTGGCTGTAACATCAAGTGGAAGCCGGGCAATGAACCCGCGTATTTTGGATGACAGGCTTCGGACGGAATTCAAACTCACCTTTCGTATAGACTGGGCTCTACCTTCGTAGGACGACCCCGCCGATCAACCGACTCGATGTCCTCTGTCTCTCCGGCACATGCGCCGGTTGTGAGAGATGACATGGAACCGTGCAGAACTTCTTGATTCTCAGTCATGACTCAACTACCTTAGAGAGTGCTGAATCGCAGGCATGTTGTCGATCCTGCATGATGACATACCATCTTTCAATAGCGGTCCTCGATTTTCTGAGTCATAGAAGCTATCAGTTTCGAATGGGAGTTGCGATGGTGCGTGCCAGGAGGTGGTCGGGTGTGTTCGTAATGGTTTTCTTGGTCGTTCTCTGCCAGCCTGCGCGAGGCCAGGTGGGACATCATTCAAAGAAGTATCGTGATGCCGCCCCTGCCGCAGGCGCGCCAACCATGACAACCACCTTCGGTACAGACAACACCCTTGGCTTTGTTTACCAGGACTTCGAAGGAGCAACATTTCCGCCGCCCGGCTGGACATCTCAAGGAAGCGGATGGTCAATTTGGATCAGGTCGAATGATGCGAGTGGTTACGGGGTGGGAACGGGATCGACCCTTGCTTCCTTTTACGATATTCAGAGCGGATCGTTCTCTCTTGTCTCTCCGACCTTCGCTCCGACGGTCGCGGGGGATTCTCTCCGATTCGACCATGCATACTGCACCTATCAGACTGAGAACGATCAACTTCAAATCTCCACCTCTACTGACGGTGGAGTGAATTGGACAGTCGCTTGTTACTTTGGACGGTGGCATCAATGGTCCGCTTGCAACAGCGCCTCCTGATACCAACGCATTTCTCCCTTCACCTTCGCAATGGGCCACGAAGAGCTATGGTCTTCCAGTGGGAACCAACAAGGCGAGATTCACTGCAATTTCAGCCTTCGGCAACAACCTCTACATTGATAATATCAGCGTGGGTACGCCATTCACCAACGACGTCGGCGTGGCATCGATAGAGATTCCCGGGTCAAACATTACGCCGGGAACCTATTCTCCGCAAGTTACAATAAGAAACTACGGAACCGCGCCCCAATCATTCGGGGTGGAGTTAAAGATCTTGCCCGCGGGATACGATGATTCAACACAGACCATTACGAATCTGGCCCCGGGTGCAACGCAGCAGGTCACCTTCTCTGACTGGGTGGCAACCGTGGGAAGCGACACCCTGCAAGTGTTCACCCGACTCGAATCAGACTCGAACCATACAAATGACACGCTCACGAGCTTCAACATTGTGTCGGACGTAAATAGAACCGTCTTGCTTGAGTTCGCGACCGGAACCTGGTGCCAATGGTGTCCATGCGCCGACAGCACAGTTCAGGCGCTTCTGCGATCGCATTCAGACCTCGTTGTGCTCGCCTATCACGGGTATGTGGGCAGCTCAGACCCATATACAAACTTCAATGGAAACGACATCGTGAATCGTCTCTCATTTACTGCATATCCAACGGCGTTGTTCGACAGGCAAAATGCGCCTGCTGACTATACAACATGGTCAACCCTTTATCAAAACCGTTCGACGAATTTTGCTCCAACTCCCATCGCCGTCTCAGTTCAAAGCAAGTCTTACAATGACACTACCCGGCTGCTGAATGTCTCTGTTAACTTGACATCAAACTGTAATCTCCCTTTCCAATACAAACTGAACTATGTGATCACCGAAGACAATCTTTTTTATGCACAGGTCGGTAACGCTGAGTGTCCCGGCAGTCCTACGTGGGTGCATAACCGGGTTGTCAGGAACATGGTCAATGGCGCAATCGGAGAAAATGCCAATGCATCCCCTGGCTGGCCTGCCGACTCAACCATTGCGAAGACCCTTTCAACTACGATTAGCCCGGCGTGGGTATCAGGAAATTGCCGCCTCAATATATTTGTGTACAGGGACAACACCTTTCTCGGTTCTGCCGAAGTCCAGAATGCAATTGCCATCCCAGTTGGGGATCTGACCGATGTCAGAGAATCAACCGACCATGGCCTTCCGACCAAGTTTGAACTCGCGCAGAACTATCCAAACCCATTCAACCCCGAGACCAATATTAAGTTCTCCGTTCCAAACGAAGGATTTGTTTCCTTGAAGGTATTTGACGTCACGGGGAAGGAGGTTCTGACCGGAGTCAATGAGGTGTTGAGACGAGGATTCTACAATCTACTGCTCGACGCCTCGCATTTGTCAAGCGGTGTCTATTTCTATAGGCTCAGCGCAAACGGGTTCAGCAAAGTGATGAAAATGGTCTTGATCAAATAATCAGACTGAAATTCCCGCTTGAAGGCTCTGCCGTGCCAATGCGAATCACCCGACATTTTTCGATATTCGCTTGACTCTTGCACGCATGTGAAGTAGATTAAGATCAGACCAAATCGAGACACCATTGATCATCATTGACGATGATCTACGGATGTTCCTCTCATCATGTTATACCGTTCTTCCTAATTCCAAGCTCCACACGATGGTTCTCCCCCAAGGGGAGCCATCAGTATTCTCATCCAAGGAGGCACTCACAATGAAACAGATGGTATCAGTTACGGTGCTGTTGATGTTTGTTCTTTCTCTGCCAACATTGGCCCAGAGCGACCGGACCGGAACTTCATCACCACCGAAGTCAAGGAAAGTGATTGTTACGCCGGCCACCAGTGTTCCAGTTGTTGTCACAACTCCTGGCCTGGACAATGTGCTGACTTCCCTTTTCCAGGACTTTGAGGGCGGCGCGTTTCCACCCGCCGGATGGACGTCCGAGGGAAGTGGGTCCGCATTCTGGACAAGAACGACAGACGCCAGTGGCTACGGCGTAGGAATTGGCTCTGCACTTGCCGACTTCTACGGCATCTCGGCTGGTTTGCAGTTCTCTCTGTCCACTCCGGTTATTCCGGCATCAGTTGCAGGAGATTCCGTGAAATTCGATCATGCATACGCCACGTATACAACCGAGAATGATCAACTGCAAATCTCAACATCGACAAACGGCGGAACGAGCTGGACAGTTCTTGTAACTCTTGCAGGAGGTGTCAGCGGTCCACTTGTGACAGCTCCTCCAACGACAGCAGTGTTTGTCCCGACAGCATCACAATGGGCGACGAAACAATACTCCCTCCCAGTTGGAACCAACAAAGTGAAGTTTACAGGCATCTCAGCATTCGGCAATGAACTTTACGTTGATAATATTCAGGTCGGCACTCCCTACCCGAATGATGCAGGTGTTTCTTCTGTTGATGCTCCAAATTCAAGCATTGCTCCTGGTACCTACCAGCCAAAGGCTACAGTCAAGAACTATGGCACACTGCCGCAATCGTTCGCCACGACATTCACCATCACTCCTGGCGGATATACTTCCACTCAAAGCGTAACAAGTCTGGCACCAGGTGCAACACAACAACTCACTTTTGCCGATTGGATACCCTCCATCGGGAGCTATACATCAACCGTGGTCACTCAGCTCGGTTCAGACCAGAATAATTCAAACGATACCATGACCGCTGCCCACCTCGTTTCGGACATCAGCAGAGCAGTTCTGCTCGAATTCTGCACGGGCGCATGGTGCCAATGGTGTCCCTGTGGTGACAGTACTGCTGCACAGCTTCAACGCACATATCCGGGCCTGGTTGTGCTGGCCTATCACGGCCCCGCTGGCACGACAAGCGACCCATATTCAAATTACAATGGGAACAACATTCTTTCGCTCATGGGATTTACAGGATACCCGACCGCCATTCTCGATCGCAAGAATTCTCCCGGTGATTACACGACCTGGACGGGTTTTTGCGACAGCAGATATGCCAACAACGGATACACACCGGTTTCAATTACGGTCCGGAGCAAGACATACAACGCCGGAACGCGTCAGTTGGATGTGACTCTTGATCTGACCACAAACATCACCCTGACACCTCAATACAAGGTCAACTACGTCATCACTGAAGGTAATCTGCTGTATGCTCAGATCGGAAACGGGACCTGCCCCGGGAGCTCAACCTGGGTTCATGAATGGGTGGTCCGGAATATGGTGAATGGCGCAACCGGTGAGAACGTCAATACTGGAACATGGACTTCCGGTCAAACCATCACCAAGACATTCTCAACCACCGTGAACGCGGCATGGGTGCCCGAAAATTGTAACCTTACCGTATTCGTTTACAAGGACAATGCACAACTTGGCATGGCAGAGGTCCAGAACGCGATCGTCACATCTGTCACGGGTTCAACTGGCGTCGGAACAGGGAACGAGCTGCCGGCAAGCTATGAACTTGCCCAGAACTATCCAAACCCCTTCAATCCGGAAACAAATATCAAGTTTGCGGTACCGAAGGCAGGACTTGTTTCCCTCAAATTGTTTGATATCACCGGGAAGGAAGTACTCACGGGCGTGAATGAGGTCTTGCAGCCGGGTTACTATAATGTGCAGATAGATGGCTCACGACTGTCGAGCGGCGTTTACTTCTATAAACTCAACGGGAATGGCTTCACAGAAACGAAGAAGATGACACTCGTGAAGTGATTGTAAGCCGGCGGGCAAACAATAATCTGACCCGGCCATCGAATAGCCGGGTCGGATGTATATGCGAGCAAAGGGGCAGGGATTCGATGTTCGGAACTGAAGACTGGAGGAGTGGATAGTGTGATGAGAGTATTAGCTATTCTGAGTACGATTGCCTTGCTCGGATCGGGCAACGCACCAGCACAGAGCTTCACATTCGTTGCGGCCGAAACGACTCTTGCCGCGCCCGTGGGCTCTGAAATAGTGTTCGATTGCACAATCACAAACACATCACCGAATACGTTGACGCTGTTGCTCGTTCGGACCGTGAACAATCTCCCCCAGAACTGGGAATCGGCAATGTGTGTGACCGCCTGTTACCCTCCGGAGGTGGACAGCATAGTCACACCGCAGATGAGTTCGGGTGATACACTTCCATTCTCAATGCACATCTATACAGTAACGAATGCAGGCACGGGAATTGTCCGTGTTGTTTCGAGCAACACTCACAACCCTCTTGACCAACGCGTTCTCACGTTCACGGGAAATGGAATATCGACCGATGTCCATCACACTGCTGGCGTCCCGGATGAGTTCTCGCTCTTTCAGAACTATCCCAATCCATTTAACCCCAGCACGACAATCGAGTTCAAGACTGTCAACGCAGGGTTTGTATCTCTGAAGGTGTATGATCTTCTGGGAAATGAAGTTTCAACCCTGGCGGATGAAGTAATGTCTGCGGGATCTCATCGGTTGACATTCGATGCAAGATCTCTCTCGTCCGGTGTTTATATGTGTCGACTTCGGATGAACGATCGCGTGGACTCGAGGAGATTGCTGCTGATCAAATAATCGGGGATTGGATTGAATAAAGAAACGCCGGACAGGATCCATGTCCGGCGTTTCTGCTTCCAGGAGACTCCCCGGAATTACTTGCCGATTAATTGTTTATAGGCCGTGGCAGAAAGGAGGCTTGAGACTTCAACAGCATTGGAGAGCTTGATCTTCACCATCCACCCCTTCCCGTACGGATCCTTGTTCACGATTTCCGGGGTCTTTTCCAGCTCCGGATTCACGGCTACGATGGAACCTGACGCCGGCGCAAAAAGGTCTGATACTGCTTTCACTGCCTCAATTGTGCCGAACGAGTCGTGGGTTTTCACCACTTTCCCCACGGCGGGAAGTTCGACAAACACGACATCGCCCAGCTCTCCCTGCGCATAGTCGGTGATACCAACGATACCAGTATCTCCGTCAATCTGTATCCATTCGTGGTCCTTGGTGTACTTGAGGTTCTCGGGGAAATTCATGGTCAATCCTTTCAGATGGCTGGTGCTTGGTATTGGAATGTTTCGAGAAAACTCGTGTCAAACTTGCCGTCACGGAAGCGTTCCTCCCGCATCACTGCACGGTGGAATGGAATCGTAGTCTTGATCCCTTCGATGGTAAACTCATCAAGGGCGGATGTCATTTTGTTGATGGCGCCTTCGCGGGTCAGGGCGTACACAATAAGCTTTGCAATGAGCGAATCGTAATACGGTGGTACATCGTACCCGGCATAACTGTGAGTGTCCACCCTTACTCCGAACCCTCCGGGCATGTGAAAGTCGGTGATTTTCCCGGGGTTCGGTCTGAAGTTGTGTGAAGGGTCTTCCGCGTTGATCCGGCATTCGATCGCATGCCCACGCTGTATGATCTTCCGCTTCGGAAGACGCTCCCCCGCGGCAACGCGCAGCTGAAGCTTCACCAGATCATGACCGGTGACCTGCTCGGTGACGGGATGTTCAACCTGTATGCGGGTATTCATTTCCATAAAATAGAAATGCTTGTTCCTGTCGACGAGGAATTCAACCGTCCCGGCATTCACATAGTTTACGGCCTTGCAACCCTTGATGGCTGCCTCCCCCATCTTCTTCCGGAGGTCTTCATCGACAAACGGTGAGGGTGATTCTTCAATAAGCTTCTGGTGCCGACGTTGTATTGAACAATCCCGCTCACCCAGGTGAATAACATTTCCATGTTCATCTCCAAACACCTGAACTTCGATATGATGCGGCTGCTCGATGTACTTCTCAACGTACAGGTCTGGATTGCCAAACCCTTGCTCTGCCTCGTGCTGGGCTGTCTTAAAGGAGTTCTCTATCTCACTTTCTTCACGAACAATTCTCATCCCCCTTCCGCCGCCACCGGCGACGGCTTTGAGAATGACCGGAAAGCCGATTGTCTTCGCCACCTCTGTCGCCTCACCCGCACTCTTCAGGACTCCATCGCTGCCGGGAACGACGGGCACTCCCGCCTTCTTCATAGTTTCCCTGGCAAGTGCTTTGTCACCCATTGCTGTGATCATCTCAGCAGTCGGTCCGATGAACTTTATCCCGGACGTTGTGCAGATCTCAGCGAACCCCGCATTTTCTGCGAGGAATCCATAGCCCGGATGAATGGCATCCGCGTTCGTGATTTCTGCAGCGGCAATGATGCGGGGAATCTTGAGATAGCTTTCCTTACTAGGAGGCGGACCGATACAGACAGCTTCATCCGCAAAGCGGACATGCAGCGAATCCCGATCGGCCTCGGAATAGATTGCCACGGTCTTTATGTCAAACTGCTTGCAGACTCGAATAATGCGGAGGGCGATTTCACCGCGATTGGCAATCAGGACCTTTTTGAACACCGTCTGGCTCCTGTGAGGGGATTGGCTGCGAACTACACAAGCTCGACAAGGAAGAGCGTTTGGCCGTACTCAACTGCCTGGCCGTTCTCGACCGCAACTTTTGCGATCTTGCCGGAGACATCAGACTCAATCTCATTCATCAACTTCATGGCCTCGACAATGCAGAGCACGGTTCCCGGCTGAATTACTGACCCTATCTCCACGAAAGGGGCTGCATCCGGAGCGGGCGCTTTGTAAAACGTGCCGACGATGGGTGATTTTATTTCATGCAGGTTTGTCTTGGGAGTTGCGGTCGCTTGGGCCGGCACACCCGGAGCTGGCTGAGCCGGGGGGGGAGGCAGTTGTATCGGCTGCTGGTATACCGGTATCTGAGCCCCGATCATTCCAGCGTTGAAGGCTAAGGAGTTGTTTGCATGCTTCACGACTCTGATTTTCTTCCCCTCTTCCTCAATCTCTATTTCGTCAACCTCGCTGTCGGATAGCAGCTTGATAAGCTTCTTCACATAGCTCAGGTCCATATCAGACTCCAGGAATGACGGGGTATGGTGAATTGAATCGTCGGGATGATCCTCAGACCTTCACCCGCTCAAGGTACTCTCCAGTGCGGGTATCAATGCGAATTACATCCCCCTCATTGATGAAGAGTGGCACGCCCACCGTTGCGCCGGTCTCCAGCCTTGCCGGTTTGTTGCCGGGGTTTGCGCTGTCACCCTTAACGCCCGGGACTGTTTCGATAACCTTGAGCTCAACGGTTATTGGCAACTCAACACCAGTGATTTCGTTGCCATTGAAGAGAATATCGACTGACTCCCCATCCTTTAGAAACTGAGCCCCCTCCCCTATTTCCTTGGGATCTACGGTGAGCTGCTCGTAGGTATCCTTTTCCATAAAAACATAGCCAGAGTTATCCCGGTACAGAAACTGGAACTCCTTCCTTTCGATCCGGACGATCTCAATTGCCTCCCCGGCGCGAAAACGGTTCTCCACGACCTTTCCGGTTTTCAGGTTCTTGAGCTTCGTACGGACAAATGCCCGCCAGTTTCCAGGGTTCACATGTTGAAATTCGACAACCGTCCACAGCTCGTTATTGTTCATCTTGATAACAAGACCCGGTCGGAAATCAGCAGTTGAAGGCATAAATACTCAAGAAAAAGACAAAAATGATTGAAAATTGATCGATTTTCTTCAAGAATGGGGCAAAAATATATACTAATTGCGCGTGAAAGTCAAGGTAATGTGAAAATCTTCGAGCCCAGTCTCAGAGGGTCTTGATTGGAATCGATGGAATGGTTACCGTCATTCCCAGACGTCTGCAACTATGAATTCGAGAACCTGGGGTTTGCTTGCTGTATTGTTGCTGTCGGCCTCCTGCGGTAAGGAAGGCCCGAAGCCGATCCTCCCTGCCGATCGGTTTGAGGCGGTATATGCTTCACTGCTTGAAGAGACTGGGGGCCTCAGGCACGTACCTGCCGATTCGTCCAGACAGTTCGACCCCGATTCGATTTTCCGGTCATTCGGAACCTCAGAGCAGACGTTTCGCTCGACTGTGGAGGCCTACAGAGCCAACCCTGGGAAGTGGAGGGATTTTTTTGAGGGAGTGATCAAACGTCTCAATGAAAAACAGAAGGTGCCGCAGGAAAGGCCCCGCAGCTGATTTGAATCAACGTTATTCCTGGTTGGCTTTCTTGAGTGTGAACTTAAACACGCTGCCTTTCCCAACCTCGCTCTCCACCCAGATCTTCCCGCCGTGTGCCTTGACAATTTCCCTGCAAATCCACAGGCCGAGTCCCGACCCTTTGATCTCACGTGCCTCGTCAGAGTCAATCCGGGAGAATTTCTGAAAGAGCTTGCCGATTTGATCCACAGGAATTCCAATCCCCTCGTCGGCAACAGAGATAATCATTTGATCGGTTGAATAGTTCTCCGCCCGTACGCGAATGGTTCCCCCCCTGGGGGAGTACTTGACGGCATTGGAAAGAAGGTTCTGGACAACCTGACGGAGCTTGGTTTGGTCGCCTTTAATGTACGAGACCCCACCATCGACAAAGTGTTCAAGGGTATGCCGCCGGGAGAAACTCACCAGCGAGGCAGCATCTTTGATCAAGCGTTCGACGTTAACGACCTTGAAGAAATAACTGAGCTGCCCTGATTCCATCTTGGCGATGGAGAGCGTATCTTCGGCGAGATGGCTGAGTTTGTTGGCCTGATCCACAATGATCGTCAAATACTCATTGAATCGCCGTGGATCGGTGGCGTCGCCTCGTTTCAACAGTGCTTTTGCGGCAAGAATAATACTTGCAAGCGGGGAACGGAAATCGTGAGAAACAATGCTCAGGAAATCTGACTTCATCCGGTCCAGCTCAGTCAGCTTTGAGTTGGCCTTCTTCACTTCCTCGTAGAGCTTTGCGTTCTTGATAGCGCTTCCCAACTGATCGCAAAGCGTTTCGAGCACAATCGCATCAGTCTCATCAAACGCATGCAGCTTGGTGTCTTCAATGTTGAGGATGCCGACAATCTCCTGATCGATGAGGATTGGTATCGCGAACTCCGACTTTGTGCTGTGATACTCATAGGAAACGTAGCGCGGGTCTTCAGCGACGTCGTTTGCCAGAATCTTTTCACCATGCATGGCAACCCACCCGACAATACCCTCGGACATGTTCTGCCTGTAACCGTGGGGAAGGAAATCAACGTAGTTGCCCGAGTGAGCAACAAGGACCACCTCATCCTCCTGTCGATTCACCAGGAAAATGGTCACATCAAAGTAGTTGAAATCTTTCCGGATTGAATCAGCTGCAGAGTCGAGGATCTCGTCCAGCTCAAGCGTAGAGGTGAGCTTCTCCGCGATCTCATTCACGAGTTCTATTTGTGCAATCCTCTTGGTGGCATCCTCAAACATGGCAGAGTTCTTTAGCGCAATGGCAACCTGAAGGGCAAGCAACTGCCCCAAACACATCTCATGTTCTCCATAGGCGCTCGGGCGGGCGGAGCTTAGCACAATGGCTCCGATTGTCTCCTCACCGGTTCGCAGCGGCACCATGAGCAGCGATTTCATGCCCAGGTCGGCAAGTGTACCTTCGATGGATTCGGTGAATGCCGGCCCTGCAGTAACGTCAATTACAATGGGCGACTGGTTCTGAATCACCCATCCCGGCATCCCCTGGTTCAGCGGAAAGTGCTTATGATTGAGACCGGTGGAATCGGCAATGGGTGAGAGTGTGTTGATGCCGTAGTGCGTATGCGATTTGTTGAGCAGGGCAACGAAGTACACATCATGATCCAGAATCCACTTTGTCTGTGCGCGTAGTGTGCCCAGGATCTCTTCGCGACTATGAGCAGCATCGATTTGAAGCGCAATTTCACTGAGAGTGCTTACCGAATTGTAGAATGAGGCCGCTCTCACGAGATTCATCCTCATTTCATCGGGACTGAGGTGAATTTCATCCGTAAGATTTAGGGCCCGAGTCAATCCGATTTTCATCGACTTCGGGTGCAGGCCATCCTGAACTGAGTTCTTCTCGTTTTCGGTTGCCACTCGAATCTATTTTCCCCTAACGAAAGTACAAATGTAGTCCCCTCCTACACGCCCCGGACCACTTGACCGAGAACGTAGCCCGGATATCCCGTCTTCTTGAGGTAACCTAAGATTGCATCGCATTTCTTCTTCGACACGATCATGACAAATCCGATCCCAAGATTGAATGTGCGGCGCATGTCCGCTTCAGGAACCCCACCAAGGCGTTCGATGAGTCTGAATATCGCAGGCCGTCTCCATGAGCCCCAATCCAACTTAAGCGAAAGTCCGCGCGGGATCACTCGCATCGTATTTCCTTCAATGCCTCCGCCTGTCACATGTGACAAACCTTTCACATCGAACTTCTTGATCACACCAGTAACAATTTTCAGATAGGACCGGTGCACCATCAGGAGGGCTTCGCCGAGCGTCGACCCCAATTCATCGATCACTTCATCGACGGAATACTTCGCCAGAAGGACAGCCCGGGCAAGCGAATACCCATTAGTGTGCAATCCGGTCGAGGGTAGTCCAATCAACACATCTCCTTGCCTGATACGTTTGCCGGTGACCATTCTGTTTCGTTCAACGACGCCCACGATTGTGCCGGAGAGATCATATACGTTCTCTTCGTAAACACCCGGCATCTCCGCAGTTTCCCCCCCTATGAGAGCACACCTGTTCTGTTTGCACGCTCGCACAAATCCACTAATCACCTGAGTGGCAACGTTACTCTGGAGTTTGCCGGTCGCAAAATAGTCCATGAAGAAAAGGGGTTCCGCACCGCAGGCAAGGATATCATTAACACAATGATTGACAAGATCCTGGCCGATCGTGTCATGCTTGCCCATCATCTGCGCGATAAGGAGCTTGGTTCCGACACCGTCAACGCTCGAGACGAGAACGGGTGATTTGTAATTCCTGAATCTCGCGTCGTAAAATGCTCCGAAAAGCCCGACATCCCCGAGAACTGAGCTGGAATATGTAGACCTGAGAGCACGCTTTATGCGTCGAACGAACTTGTCACCCGCTGCAACGTCGACTCCCGACTGTGCGTAGGTAATTGACAACTTAGGAACCTGTGTTCAAGGAAAACTTGATGCGCAAAAGTAGAGAGAAAAATATAGAATTGCAAGCAGGTCCTCTTATTCGTAATGATTTTCAGATTATTGAAATTGTTCTTGATAATCCACCTTCACCTAACTATATTCTTCATACCTATCATCATAATCTCTTATGAATGAGCAGAGTATTCGTTAGAGGATCGGGCAAATCGCTTCAGGTAGGAAAGATTCTGTGTCTTGGACGAAATTATGCTGCCCATGCAAAAGAGATGAACTCGACCCTCACTGAGTCTCCCGTGGTTTTCTTGAAACCCGCAACTGCAGTCATTCATAGTGGGGAGAGCGTGGTCCTTCCTCACATCTCTTCTGACATTCATCACGAAGTTGAGATGGTGATTGTGATTGGCAAGCGAGCCAGAAATGTGAGAGTGGAACATTCAAACGAGTTCGTGGAGGGTTTTGCGGTGGGACTGGACATGACCCTGCGTGACATTCAGAATGACGCAAAAAGGAAAGGATTACCGTGGACGGTGTCAAAAGGTTTCGATACCTCAGCCCCGTTGTCGGATGTAGTTGAGAAAGCAGGAGTGATTGATCCGCATTCACTTGGACTCTCGCTGAAAGTGAACGGCGAAATCCGCCAGAAAAGCAATACCAGCGCCATGATTTACAAAACGGACTATCTTGTATCATACCTCTCCTCGATTTTTACACTCGAGCCCGGTGACCTGATTTTTACCGGAACGCCTGAAGGAGTTGGCCCGGTTCATGATGGAGATATCCTGGAGGCTGAGCTGGAATCAGTAGGAACACTGCGTGTAAACGTCGTCAACGAATCCAAACACTGAAGAGATCATCATGGCCAGAGTAATAGCGGTAGCGCTTCCCAAGGGAGGAGTCGGCAAAACCACGACAGCAGTCAACCTCGCCGCGAGCCTGGCCGTTGCAGAACAACGCACTCTGCTGATAGACATGGATACATTCGGCGCGTCCGGGCTTTCACTCGGGTTCACCGAAGGTCGCATCAAGGCGGGTGTCTTCGAAGTATTTAACTTCATCGCCGGACTTTCAACCGCAATTCACAGAACCGACCTGGCGTTTTTGGATTTCGTGCCTTCCAACGTCCAGTCGCTACAAATGGAAGAGCGCCTCACACGTCTTGCAGACAATCGATCAATCCTGAAGAATTCATTGCGCGGTGTTACCCAGCAATACGACTATGTCATACTCGATTGCCCGCCGATCCTCAGGGGGATGTCCACCAACGCGTTGACAGCCGCCGATTCGGTTCTTCTTCCTGTGAAGTCCGGCCATTTTTCGCTGGATGCCGTCGACAAGCTTTTCAAGTATGTTGAATGGATGAAGGAATTTGCCAACAAGTCGCTGGAGATCGAGGGCATTCTCCTCACAATGCATGAGCCGAACACACGGGTCACAGATATCACAATGCGTGAACTGCAGTCCAAGTACCACAGTTACCTGCTCAAGACGATCATCCCGAAAAACACGATTCTCGGTGAGGCCAGCTTCTACGGGAAACCGGCAATCTTATACGACGTGAATTCCCGCGGGTCAGCCGCCTATCTCACTCTCGCGCGTGGAAATAATCGCCCGACAAGCGTTGCGCAAGGCCCAGGGGTTTCAGCCCACCGTCAATCAGCAATTCGGTCGGCAGGGCTAGTGACGTTGGAATCGCGGACGACGGGTCGGACTTGTGTTGGTTTCTCTGCCGGATTGATCCTTGTGTTCTGTGCTGTTTCACCAATCGCAAGCACTCCTGAGATCGCTGCTTCCAGTTCCTCCCACGAATCAATCGCCACCGACTTGGCCGACTATGTGTGGCCGACGGATGCTGGAAACATCGGCACCTCGACGTTCGGGGAATTCCGTCGCACGCACTTTCACGGAGGCATCGACATCAGCACCGAGAATACCACCGGGTATCGTGTCTTTTCAGTGCGGGATGGATACATTGCGAGAATTCGGGTAAGCCCGATTGGCTATGGAAAGATGCTCTATGTCCGGCATGCTGATGGCTACTATAGCACATATGCTCATCTCAGTCATTTCAATGCAGAAATTGACGCACTCGTTCTGCGAGAGCAAATCAAGCAGGGGTCTTTTTTGCTTGATCTTTGGTGCACACCCGACGAATTGCCCGTAAAGAAAGGGGACGTAATTGCGTATACAGGAGACACAGGCATCGGCACACCTCACCTTCATTTTGAAATCCGCGACGAAAACCTGGAACCGATCAACCCTCTGTTGTGCACGCAGTTCAGTTTTCCAGATAACATAGCACCAACCGTCAAACGGATTGCCATGTCACCACTCGACGGGCATTCCTCTGTCGATGGAATGTCGTCCGCTCGAATATTCTCTCTCCGACACATCGGTAGTCATCACTTCAAACTTGCCGAGACAGTGCGGATCACCGGCACTGTGGGATTCGCCATCGCCGTTACCGACTTGTCAAACGGTGCTCGCTTCAAGCACGGAGTCTACAGCAACAAATTGTACATTGACGACAAGCTTGTGTACACTGTCCAGCTCGATCGGGTTCCTGGAAGGGACGCGCACGAGATCGGGTTGTATTACGACTGGAGTCTCCTCGATCAAGGCCGGGGGCGGTTTGAGAAATTGTACATGGACTCGCCCAGCACGCTCGTGTTTTATGCCCCACGAACGCCCGGTGCCGGGACTGTGGGCGCACCGGAAGTTCCAGAAGGACCTCATACGTTTCGCATCATTTCCACAGACTTCAATAACAACAGCGCGGAGGTCACCGGCAATTTCATCCTCGATCATCCTCCACACTTCGAGCTCGCACAGGAAGATAATGAACTGAGTCTGACGTTTGCCGATATCAAGGAAATTGAAAAGGTGTTGGTGTATTCAAGGAGAACGGGGAGTGAAGACTGGGATCTGAAGACCATGACACCCGTTCCCTATGCCGAAGGAAATGTCATTCGAATTCCCGAGGTGAGCCGAAAATGGGACGTCGTAAAAGTCATCGCCCAGAATATCCGTGGCACACGATCCCACCCTCAATTTCTGTTCTTGCACAAGCCCGGAGGACCGGCAGGCACCATCGCACTGGACCATGACATCCGCTCCGACTTTGTGAAAGTATCTCTTCGGTCTCACTATCCTTTCACTGAAACTCCCAAACTGATCGTATATGAAGGGACGTCCAGGAGAGCAATCGACCTCGAGGCAACGGACATTGATTCATATTCAGGTTCATTCAGACCTCTCGAGTCGTTCTCAGGAACACGGCGTCTGGTGGCCGACGCCGAGATCAACGGGGCGAAAATATCTGCCGTCGATGAGTTTGAGATGTATCCGATAGTTCCGGGAAGATCCGGATCCATCAATGTCGATGGCGGAACGCTTGCCGTAAGCTACGACTCTTCCTCGGTGTTCAAGACTGTGTTCCTGCAAGTCGAAAAGCACGACGGCCACGAATCGGAATACACCCTGTTGCCGGAGAATACAGTTCTCAAGGGGGGACTTCGCGTCACAGTCAAAATCCAGCAGCCCCAATCCAATCAAGGGCTCTTCTTCTCCGGGCTCGGAGGATGGGAAGTGCTTGACTACTCACTGAACGATACGACGAAGGCTCTCTCGGGAACAATCACGCGAACCCTTGGCGAGATTTCAGTGAGAGTGGATGACACTCCGCCCAACATCTCCCGGCTGTCCATCAGCCGAGCATCATCGGGACGACCCGTGATCTCATTTCGCTACGGCGACAACTTTTCGGGCGTTGAATATAAAGAGCTAAAAATGTACATTGACGGTGTAGCAGTAATACCCGAAGTGGACGGCGAACACCATAAAGCAACATACAAGGCTACTCGCCCACTGGAACGGGGATCCCACCAATTGACCGTCCGCATCAAGGACAAAATGGAAAACGGCAGCATTGTGCAACGCCAGTTTTCAGTCCGTTGAAGGGCTCTCTTCAACCTTTCCTCCACTTCCATCTACAACTCTGAACTGAGGTTTTTCCTTGCCTGAGACAGCACAAAGTAGTTCGCTGGCAAAAGTCTATTCACCCGCCGAGGTTGAAGCCCGCTGGTATGCCCATTGGGAACAGAGCGGTTTCTTCCACGCAACGGTGCATCCCGGAAAGAAGGCATATACAATTGTCATACCTCCACCCAACATCACGGGGGTGTTACATATGGGACACATCCTCAATAACGCTCTGCAGGATGTGTTCATTCGCTACAAACGGATGACGGGTTTTGAGGCATGCTGGATTCCAGGAACAGACCATGCCGGTATCGCTACACAGAATGTCGTCGAGAAGGCCTTGATGAAGGAAGGAAGGACCAGGCACGATCTCGGTCGGGAAAAGTTCGTGGAGCGGGTATGGGAGTGGCGGAAGAAGTACGGAGGTGTCATCATTCAACAGCTCCGAACGCTGGGTTCATCCTGTGATTGGCAGCGCGAAAAATTCACAATGGACGAAACGCTTTCCATGGCGGTGCGTGAAGCATTCGTGACCCTATTCGAGGAAGGATTGATTTACCGCGGGAAGTACATCGTGAACTGGTGTCCCAGGGACCACACCGCCATCAGTGACGATGAGGTAAACTACTCCGAGCAGCAGGGGAAGCTCTACTACATCAAGTACCCAATTGACGATGAAACCGAGAGTGAAGGATTCATAGGATACGCCACTGTTGCCACGACCCGTCCGGAAACAATGCTTGGCGACGTGGCAATTGCCGTCAACCCGAAGGACGAGCGATACTCGCATCTTGTAGGTAAGACTGCAACACTCCCTCTTGTAGGACGCGGGATTCCCATCATCGCCGATGAGTATGTCGATGCAACATTCGGCACAGGCATGGTCAAGATTACGCCCGCCCACGATCCCAACGATTTCTGGGTTGGCCAGAGACACAATCTTCCCCCGATCAACATCTTCGATGTCTCTGCAAAACTCAACGAACACGTTCCCGAAAAATATCGCGGAATGGACCGGTACGATGCGCGCAAAGCGGTCCTAGCCGACCTTGAGGAACAAGGGCTCATTGCAAAAACCGACGATCATATCAACAATATTGGGCGATGCTATCGTTGCGACACGATAATTGAACCGTACCTTTCGGACCAATGGTTCGTGAAAATGAAGCCTCTGGCGGAGCCGGCCCTGAAAGTCGTTGAGGATGGAATGATCAAGTTCTATCCCGAGCGATGGACGAAAGTCTATCAGCATTGGATGACCAACAT
The DNA here is from genome assembly GCA_963734955.1 of uncultured Bacteroidota bacterium. Taxonomy (GTDB): domain Bacteria; phylum Bacteroidota; class Ignavibacteria; order UBA10030; family UBA6906; genus UBA11986. The sequence goes on along the minus strand of CAVTJO010000006.1, from coordinate 270,424 downwards.
CCGCGACTGGTGCATCTCGCGCCAACTGTGGTGGGGTCATCGGATTCCGGTGTGGTACTGCGTCGGCGATGACCACTGCACACTCGACTGCAAGAAACCGATCGTCAGCCGTACGACTCCCGAGGCGTGCCCGCATTGCGGCAGTAAAAATCTCCGCCAGGATGAGGATGTGCTGGACACCTGGTTCTCATCATGGCTCTGGCCTTTCTCGGTTCACGACTGGCCTCAACAGGAGAGGTACGGGAAGACTGCCGACTTGAAATATTTCTACCCCACGGACACATTGGTCACAGCACCCGAAATCATTTTCTTCTGGGTTGCGCGCATGGTCATGTCCGGATTGAAGTTCGGGCCGACATTCACGGGCTCGGACGATCCGGAACGAAACATTCCGTTCAAAGAAGTGTACTTCACGAGCATTGTCCGTGACGGTAAAGGACGCAAGATGTCCAAGTCACTCGGGAACTCTCCCGAACCTCTCGATCTGATCAGGGAATACGGGGCGGATGCCGTCAGGTTTACCATTCTCTACCTTGCCCCTCTCGGACAGGATATCATCTACTCGGAAGAAAAGAACGAGCTCGGTCGTAATTTTGCGAACAAGATCTGGAACGCCGGCCGCTTTCTGCTCATGAACCGCGACCAGGTTGGCGAAGCATCCCTACGACCCGGATTCAATTTCGATCACCTTGACCTTGCCGACAAGTGGATACTCTCCCGCTTTCATTCAACCACACAGGAGATCACCGGCGCGTTGAACGATTACGAGATCAACAAGGTCTCCAAGACCATCTACGATTTCTTCTGGCACGACTACTGCGACTGGTACGTCGAGATGATCAAGTCGCGACTCTATGGGAATGAACCAATTGAAGTGAAGCAGGCCGTCGTAAGCCGGGCACTGGATGTTTTTGACGGGGCTTTGCGACTTCTCCATCCTCTGATGCCATTTGTGACCGAAGAGCTATGGCAAAACATCCGGCCGCGGGCTGCCCATGAGACGATCATGCTGTCGCAGATCTTCGACGCGGATACTCGGATGATTGACAAACAGGTCGAGTCCGAAATGGGATTTGTTCAAAGCGTCATTGAATCGGTCAGGAACATCCGTGGCGAGATGGGCATTGCGCCTTCCAAAGAAGTCACCCTCGTCATGAAGCTCAGCGCTGCCCGTCAGGCCGAGGGGCTAAAGCGCTACGAAGGCTACCTTCAGCGCCTTGCCAGGGTTGCGTCGCTCGTCTTTCTGTCCGACGGCGCGCGACCAAAACCCGCGGCAAGCGCAGTGGTACAGGGAGAAGAATTATTTGTTCCTCTTGAAGGTTTGATCGACATCGAAGTCGAGAAAGCTCGTTTGAAAAAGGAAATTGAGCGCCTATCGGGCCTGCTTCATGGCATCCGAAGCAAGCTAATGAACGAGAGCTTCACTGCAAAAGCACCGGGCGAGATCGTGCAGAAAGAACGGGACAAGCAGGCAACATTTGAGATGAACCTTGACAAGCTCCGGAAGATCTTTGACGCACTCTAGCAGCATCAACACAGGTCTCCTATATCATACTGCTGAACTATGAAAAGCGATTCATTCACCGGCACACCTCTCGTGGGGATCATCATGGGAAGCGCCTCGGATGCAGAGCTGATGGAACCCGCGAGGACTGCACTCAAGGAATTCGGGATCGAGTCCGAGTTCAAGGTACTGTCTGCTCACCGCACTCCGGACCAGACACTGAGCTATGCCGAAACGGCGGCGCAGCGCGGTATTCAGGTTTTGATTGCAGGGGCGGGCGGAGCAGCACATCTCGCGGGCGTACTGGCCGCAAAAACAACCCTCCCCGTTATTGGCGTTCCGATACAGTCCAAAGCGCTCAACGGACTTGACTCGTTGCTTTCGATTGTTCAGATGCCCTCAGGGATACCTGTGGCGACCGTAGCGATCAATGGCTCTGCAAACGCCGGGCTGCTTGCCGTGGAAATCCTGGCTCTACAACATCCTGAACTCACTGCGAAGCTGGAACAGTACCGTGCGCGAATGCGAGAAAAAGTTCTCAACGCGAAGGTCTGATTCGCTTCCTGCATCTGGCTTCAACCACCAACCCCAAGGAGTCAACGTGAAACGGCGACCGCTCCTCCTCGTCCTCATTCCCCTGTTGTTGTCGTCCGTTGCATTCTCGCAGGAACCGCGTGCGGCAACAGACTCCCTGGTCACTGAGGGCGCTGACAGCAATTCCATTGCGATGATCATCAATGAAGCAACTTCACATTCTCAGGTGATGGATTTGTTGAGCTATATTGCAGATGTATACGGCCCTCGCCTCACTGGCTCACCTGGCTACAAGCGTGCCGCAGAATGGGCAAGAAACAAGATGGCCTCGATGGGGCTCGCTAATGCTCACCTTGAGAGCTGGGGCCCATTTGGACGAGGCTGGGAACTCAAGAAGTATTCAGCAAATGTTATTGGCAAACAGGTATTTCCACTTCTCTCATATCCCAAGGCGTGGTCGCCGGGTGTTGATGCAACCGGCGAAGTAGTTCTCCTTGATGCAAAGACCGACAGCGCACTGGATACATTCAAGGGAAAGTTGAAGGGCAAATTCGTACTGCTCGGAGCCCCAAGAGAGGTTGGCCCCAGGTTTGAACCGGCTGCTGTCCGCGAAACCGACGCTCATCTGCTTGAACTTGCAGACTCGGACATTCCAAAACCGCGCCGTCCGCGGCGGTTTGCATTCGGCCCTGATCGCCAAAGGCAGGCGGCTCTTGAATACCGGAAGGTGAAGATGTGTGAAAAGGAAGGAGCGATTGCACTTCTTACGCCCGGAGCGTTCGACGGTGGAAGCATCATGGTTATGTCGGCGGCGGTTCCGCAGCCCCCGGATACACCCTGGGCCAATCGCATTCGAGTGTGGGATCCCGAGGCTCCAAGGATTCTTCCGCAGATTGCAGTAGGCGTTGAGCATTACAACCGAATGGCGAGGATGCTGGAACGGGGTGAGAAGTTGCAAATCGAAATGGAGGTTGATGTAGAATTCACAAGAGTCGATTCAGGCTACAATGTGATTGCCGAATTGCCCGGCAGTGATCTCAAGGATGAGGTCGTCATGATCGGGGCACATCTTGACTCGTGGCATGGGGCAACGGGTGCGACCGACAACGGCTCGGGAGTCGCGGTCTGCATGGAAGCAATGCGTGTCCTCAAGGCACTCGGCCTGAAGTCACGGCGGACCATCCGCATTGCATTATGGGGAGGAGAAGAGGAGGGGGAACTTGGATCAAGGGCATATGTGAAGCAGCATCTTGGCGAGCGCATAAGATCTTCAGACGGAGAAGAGCCGAAATACACCTATAAACCTGAAGCCGCGAAATTCTCCGTCTACTTCAACGACGACAATGGAACGGGAAAGTTCCGCGGGCTGTACATGGAAAGAAATGAAGGAGTCCGTCCTATTTTCCGTAAGTGGTTCGAACCATTCGGCAAGGAGGCTTCCTTCACACTCACGATCACGGGCACAGCAAGCACCGATCACGAATCATTCGACCAGATTGCGTTGCCTTCATTTCAGTTTATACAGGACGATATCGAATATTTCACGAAGACGTGGCATTCGACGATGGATCTGTATGATCGGGCGATTGAGGACGACCTCAAACAGGGTGCAACTATCATGGCAGGATTTGCGTATGATGCAGCAATGTCCGACGAAATGATACCCCGAAGGAAGTAGATCCTGTGATGGAGAACGGTCTCCTGACCCGCTTCTCAAGAAGGCGAGTAATTGTTGGAACTTTTCAGCGGGCCTGATGCTTCATCATAGAGTAACATGTAATCAGCGCACGTTACCATTTGAGAGGTATCAGTGAAAACCGCTCCCCGCCTTGTTGTCTTGTGCGCAGTTCTCTGGAATGTCAATTCCCGCGTAGTTGCTCAGTGGCAACTTCGTGCAATCCCCAATCAGAACGTCCACGCTCTTCTGACCAATGGTGGGTTTACCTATGCCGGGAGCGACTCAGGATGTTATCTCTCAACTGACGACGGCATTTCATGGGCGCGCAGGAGCAACGGACTGCCAACAACTCTGAGCTTCTTCCCGAAAGTATTTGTGCCAAACGGCCCGGATCTGTTTGTGGGAACGAATGGCGGTGGAGGCATCTACTTGACAACCGACAACGGTGGTATCTGGTCCACAGCAAATTCTGGGCTTGGCAGCACCACCGTCCATGCCCTCACATTCAACGGCAGTACGCTGATAGCCGGGACTCTGAACGGTGGCGTATTCAGATCAACTGACAATGGTGGGACATGGGTGCAGTCAAATATCGGGTTGACTAGCCTCGCAGTTCATGCATTGCTGGTGACACCCGGTCAAGTTTTCGCAGGTGCAGATGGAGGCGTCTTCATCTCAACCGATGGAGGATCCCAATGGACTCTCCCTTCGGGAGGGCCTCTCAATATCCGGTCTCTTGCAGCACTTGGCACAGACCTTTTCGCTGCCACGAGATTCAATGGCGTGTACAAGTCCACGGACAATGGGAATACGTGGACTGCAGACACAGTGGGCATAACCTCCCTTGACATCCGCGTCATCATCGAGCACAGCGGCAATCTCTTCGCCGGAACAGGAACTGGTGGCGTCTATGTTTCTACAAGCGCCGGCACCAGCTGGTCCCAGATCAATACGGGACTGGGAGACTTATCCATCCTTTCCCTGGGCACCAGCTCAACCACATTGTACGCGGGTACGCAGGCAGGACTCAGTTTAACGGGCGGAGTCTGGACGCGTCCCCTTTCCCAGGTTGTAGCAGTCGATGATCGACGCGTCGCGGTGCCCGTCGTTTTTTCACTGGACCAGAACTATCCCAACCCATTCAACCCCTCCACAGTAATCAGATACCGGATCCAAACCGAGGGACACGTTTCGCTGAAGGTCCTTGACCTGTTGGGCAGAGACGTTGCATCCCTCGTTGATGATTCAAAGCCGGCAGGAGATTGCTCCGTCAAGTGGGACGCGAGCACCTACTCAAGCGGGCTGTATTTCTACCAACTCGCCTCGCAAGGCCGTGTCGAAGTCAGGAAAATGCTGCTGCTGAAGTGACCTCGTGTTGCAGAACTTCCCTCGAGGTGATGAAGAGCCTGGCCGAACCCTCGGGCGAGGATCTCGATCCGTCTACCCTGAATTTTGAACAAGGACGCGAACTTGATATATTGTTGTCAGCAACCCAATCTGGCACATGAAGTATCGAGCTCTCACAGCCAAGACCATAGACAACCTTGCCCAGATTGTCGGAGTAGAGAACATCCTCACCGACAGCGAATCACGATCGCTATATGGCAGAGATGAAACCGAGGATTTAACGTTCCCACCTGAAGTGGTTGTAAAACCCTCTTCCGCGCAACAGATATCCGAGATACTCCGATTAGCCAACGCGGCTTTGATCCCTGTTACCCCCCGCGGAGGCGGTACGGGCTTATCGGGAGGAGCACTCTCAGTGTACGGAGGCATCTGCCTGTCGATGGAGAGACTCAATCATGTCCTGGAGATCGACGAGAAGAATTTTCAGGCGGTTGTTGAGCCCGGAGTTATCACACAGAAATTTCAGGAAGAATTGGAGACCCGTGGGTTGTTCTATCCACCTGATCCGGCATCGACGCGGAAGTTGCCATCTCGGCGGCAATCTTGCCGAATGCTCGGGCGGGCCGCGGGCAGTGAAATACGGCGTCACCAAGGATTACGTGCTCGGCATCGAGGCGGTTCTTCCCACAGGCGAAATCGTTAATATGGGCGGTCGGGTTCTAAAGAATGTTTCGGGTTACAATCTTACTCAGTTGATCGTCGGCAGTGAAGGCACGCTCGCAATCATCACGAAGATCATCTTCAGGCTCATTCCCCTTCCACGTCTCAGGAAGGTGGTGCTCGTGGCATTCAAGACCATCGAGGACGCCACTGGTGCCGTTGCGACTATCTTCCAACGAGGGATCACTCCTTCGGCTCTTGAATTCATGGAGCGAACTGCTGTGAACGCTGCAGAGCAACGACTCGGGAAGAAATTCCCAAATGGAGATGCCGAAGCTCAACTCTTGATCGAGGTTGATGGAAACTACGATGAGATGCTCAATAAGGATATCGAAGTGATCGCCGGGGTTGTCGAGACCTATCATCCACTCGACGTCCTTCTTGCCGAAGACAAACAGAAGGTTGAAGATATCTGGGCTCTACGGCGGAGCATGGGAGAAGCAGTGAAATCCTATTCAGTCTACAAGGAAGAAGATACGGTCGTTCCCAGGGCACAGCTTCCTCAACTGGTCCGTGGAGTGAAAGACGTCTGCTCGAAATATGGCATCACATCGATTTGTTATGGACATGCAGGTGATGGGAACGTCCATGTGAACATTCTCAAAGACAAACTGGATGACGCCACATGGGAGAGGAACCTCGATATCGCGATCCGTGAGATTTTCCGGCTCACCATATCTCTTGGTGGAACAATTTCCGGCGAACACGGTATCGGCTACTCGCAAAAGTCATATCTCCCCCTCGCCCTGTCTCCATCAGAACTGACACTGATGAAGAACATAAAACGGACATTCGACCCCAACAATATCTTGAATCCCGGAAAGATATTCGTTGAGTAGGGAAATCTTGCAGCAAGAGGTCCGAAAGGGACTCGCACTAACATTCGCCCAAAAATCAAAAGGGTCACCCCAGGTGACCCTTTGTTCTTCGTTTTCTGGCCCTCTATCGTTTTGCGCGTCGGGAAATGACAAATATCAAACTCATAGGCTGAGGACTTACCTCTGCCTAGCGCAAGAGCACCATCTTGATTGTCTGGGCCTGCATTCCCGACTGGATTCGGCAGAAGTATACGCCGCTGGGTAGAGCCGAGGCATCCCACTTCAACGAGTAGCTCCCTTGTCTTTTGACTTCATTGGCAAGACTGGCGACCTCTTTCCCCCCAATGTCAAATACACTTAGAACCACTTGGCTTTGAGATGGTATCCTGTAATTGATTGTTGTATTCGGATTGAATGGATTCGGGTAATTCAGCCAAAGCTTGAACGAAGCAGGCCCGTCCTGGCCATCCCCCCCAACGCCGGAGAGCGTTCGAAGGTTGACGTCCACAACTATGGTGCTCTCGGGCCAAACCTGGACCGAAATATCTCTTGAAGAAAAATTGGGATGACTAAACATGAATGTCACCGGTCTTGCAAATTCGGTGATCGAGTAGTATCCCGCCGTATCAGAATAAGCATGTTGAACGGGGAACGAATCCCATGAGATCATGGAGCTGACAATCGGCTGGCCCAGCGAATCCGCGACACGTCCGCGAACAATACCCATCGCATTCAGCCCGTCGTTCTCCCGGCCCAGTGTTGGTGTGTTGTCAAGATAATAGAACTGCGTCCCTGACTCCTTGAAACAGATTGACTGACCATTTCGCGGCGCAGGAATCCAGCCACCGGGACCGAACCACAAGTGGGCCAATGGAATCTGCGGGGAGTGGAGTGTGATACTGTCACCAAGCTCGTTGATGGTCAACGGTGTGATGAGACTCTCGGGGGCAATCACCGCGTACAGATTTCCAAGTTGAATACCGGACTTGAAATAGGCCTGCCCCGCCCGGGACGTTAGAGACCACCCATCCAGCGTCATAGTAGAGTGAACATGCATCTCAAGCCTCCACGAGCCGGAGTCGAACATGAACTCATTGAAATATCCCTCCATGATCGGGTTTGCCTGATCCTGTAACCCGGGAAGAGCAAGCAGTGCAGCCACAACAAGTAGCAGCAATAATTTCTTGTTCATGGGTTTTCCTTTCCGGGGAATGAACTCCGCATAGAGAACGCGAAGCCGCTGAATCAGTTTCTTCGTCTTTTGCTCTTAGAAATCGTGTCGAGACAGAACGTGCAGGGAAAAAATAAGGAACCTCCCACGTCGCCGCACAGCGGACGAAAAGGGTTCAATGCAAAAACACCTCCACCTTCAAGGTCCCTGATTGCGGCACACTCCCGTGACACAATCTGAAGAACGCAAAGAACACCTACCTCTGCGAAGGTATCGGGAACTGGACAGAGAGTCAAGAGGTGAAAAAAAAGAAAAGAAGCAGGAAAGAGGAATTTGAAATCTGAATCTCTCAATGAGCCGCCTTCTCACGCCATCACATTCAAGCAGATCGTGATCATCCAGAGGCTCGACTGATTCAGTTTGCAGCTGCACGCAGCACAAAACGAGGTCTGGCTACTTTAAACTCCTCACCGTTTTCGCGGCGCATGAGATAAGTACCTTCCATTGCGCCCTCAAACGCCGTACATCTCTGTCCGTGCAATTTGTAGATTTGAAATGGCTGCTCAAAGCGGAGAGAGTCGAAGTGCGACAGGTAAATCAATGGGCGGGGAAACAAAAAAAAACCGGTCCGTCTCTGACGAACCGGGACCCGATAGGTACAGCAATTTCAGTTAGACTTTACTAACGTTGGTTGCCTGCAGGCCCTTGGGGCCTCGTTCGAGCTCAAACTGAACCTGATCACCTTCGTTCAAGTTCTTGTAACCATCACCGACGATGGCTTTGTAGTGGACGAACACATCTTCGCCACCAGGTCGCGAGATGAACCCGAAGCCCTTGGCTCCGTTGAACCACTTCACTGTTCCCTTTTCCATGGGACAGATCCTTTCTTCTATACAAATCCGCAACCCGGCGGACACGGTACGTACATCGAGGTGGTGTGCCTTCAAAAAAAATCGCAGTCGAGGTCTTCGTTCACCATGGCTGCGATCAGTATTCTGCTACGGGTTTGTACAAAAGAACTCTAGCGAACCTGCAAAAGCCCAACAACGGTGTACTGTTAGTTGACACACAAAGATAATGCAATCCAACAATAATAGCAAGGACTATTTTGCCCACGAGGCCTTGCACATCAGGCGAGAATCCCCCCCATCCATCAAGCTGGTCGCGCCAGGCAATCCTGCAATCTTCTCCGTTGGGGGAAGAGCTTGACCTTGCAATACTTCGATTTCTTGTGCACATTTGGAGCGTTAGCATGAGGGAAGCCATGAACTTGCGTCTCGCATTGGTAGTGTTCTCGATCCCCTGGATAACCGGCTGTGCTGAAAAACGCAAAGAACCGGATTTCAGAAACACAAATTGGGGCATCACCAGCGATCAGGTAAAGATGCTGGAGAGTTCAAGGCTTGTTCTGGACAACGGGAAGATGTTGTCATTCGAAGGGGTCGTGGGCGGGCTTCCATGCCAGATCGTTTACATCTTCGTTAACAATCAACTTGTGAATGGTCACTATTTCTTCAACACCCCCCAGAGAGATGATAACGCTTCGTTACAAGAGTACGACAAGCTGAAGAAGGCAATCGCAGAGAAATATGGAACTCCACGCCTCGACGACGCCAAGTGGAAGAAAGACACATACAAGGGTCAGAGCGACAAAGTGGGAATTGCGATAAGATCGGGCGAGCTCAGCCTTGCCGCGGAATGGGAGACACCTTCCACGGAAGTGTGGCTGTTTCTTGCTGGTGAAAACTCACAGATCAAGCTGTCGATGAAGTATGTGAGCAAACTGCTCGCGGGCCAGGTGGAAGAACAGACCAAAGACCAAGAACCCGAGCCAAAGCCAACTGAATTCTGACACGCGTGGACAAAGCATCTTACCCATTTGCCTGGGCATCACCAATTCATCCCACCAACGACCCCCCGCTCGACACCTGATACCTGGCATTTCCCCTGGTTCATCTACAAGTCCAAACCTGTGCCTCCCTCCTTTCGTGATCCCTTGCTCAAGGTCTGAACCTCTTCAGGATTTCTCCGGCTACATCTCTGTGAACCATGAAGTCGAGCATCTTGAGTTTGAGATAGTCTTCCCGATAGAAATAGTATCCGGGATGGCTGTTGTTTCGCGAACCTGCCCCGGAATCCTTGATGAGATACCAATCCCCGCGGGGAGTTTCCTTAAATCCGACAAGATGGATGCCATGATCGTCGGTCGATGTTGAGTTGCTGAAGCGCATTTGCCTCGCGTCCTCGTCGATGTAGTCTGGCGGAATATCAAATGTCGGTATCAGCGCGACACCGGCATGCCCCTCGTACCCGGGCTCCGATGTATCACCTCCGAGAGCCAGGGTGTATCCTTTGCGAATTGCCTGCTTCACAATCACCATGAACTCATCCAACGGAATGTTATAGTACTCCTTGCTATGCCACCAATTATCCGGAACCTCGTACTCAACTTGTTGATAATACGGTTTCTCCTTCAGGGAAAGGAAGTCCACATAATCATCGAGATTCAGCCTGACAACTTTGTTGAAGTACTCTGCCGGGGTCAACGCAACTCCACCCTCTACCACTGTTGCCGGGGGTTCTCCCAGGTAGTGATTCAGAATCGACTTGATGGTGGAGACTACCGTTTCTTCATTCCACGCGTGGCTGATCTTGACAGAATTCAGATACTCGGTCATTTCCCGGAATAGTTCACCATGATCGTGAAATTGCTGACCAGGCTGGAGTCCGGTGTATGCCTCCTCAGGAACCGTCCCATACGCTTTCCAGATGCGCGTCACTGCGTTTGCCTCGGAACCTTCTCCAAATTCCGAATTGCCGCGCTCACGGACAAACCGCTTCGCTTTTTCAACGTATTCCCAGTAAACAGTGTACATTTCAGAGAGCTTAATTTCACGTTTTGTAAGTCGATAGATTTCCGATTCGAAGAACGAAACCGTCGAGAATGCCCAGCACGTCCCTGTGGAGCCCTGCGATATCGGGGGGGTGCGCCAGTAGCTTTCGAACTCGCCGACAGACTTTGGCAGATCCAGACCGCGGAAATCCACACGCAATTGCTTCTTGGTTTTCTCCGGTCCTTTTTTGTAGCCCTCAGTTTTCATCTTGATGGAATCCAGGAACTCATTCCGTGGATGCACGAATTCTGCTCGGTTCCTTTCGGTCTGTGGCTGTGCATAACCAAGGGGAATTATCGTAGTACACAGTAGAAAGGCTAGAAATTGTTTCATGATCATTCTCTCATTCAAAATATTGGGTTGTCTATCGACAGAGCCACGACCGCGAATCGATTGTCACTCTGCATGTTTTACTTTAAATCCCTTTTTCATCCATCCCCACGCCAGCAATAATCCGACCGGGCTGATGATCGCGATGAAGCCATAGATGAGCCACATGGTCTCAGTATGCATTTGGTCTGGTGGCACTCCCTGGGGACAGTAATGCATCAAGAACCACCCGGAGTAGAGGCTTGTGATGACTTTCGTGAGAAACCAGGGGAACTGCCCCAGGCCCATATAGATTCCTGTCATCTCCCTCGGCGCAATTTCTGCCACCCACTGCAGGAAACGGGGCTGCCACATCGCCTCCCCGATGGTCATAATAATAAGGTAGGCGAACGCAGTATAAATGCTCGGGCCGAGTGCCAGAATGAATGTCGGCGATGCCATGACGAACGTCCCGACAATCATCATCTTATACGTATCGCTTTTCGTCGTGAGGGCTGCAACCATCGGCGTGAGAATAAAGATGAGAATCGGGTTGAAGTTCACAAAGAATTCAAAGTTGTTCTGAACCACGCCAGTGAAAGCCCGACTGAAGTACTGGGGAAGCGTGAGCCAGTTGTGTGCAAAAAGAGTTTGAACAGGAATAAGAATGAAAATGAAAAACATGAAGCGATAGTCGCGAATCGGGAAGTTCTTGACATAGTAGAGCATCTGCTCTTTGACCGACTTCTTTTCATCCGGGATATCATTTTTGTTCGCCTTGGTCCAGCCTGAATTCTCCATGGCGTCCCGCATTGCCTTCTTTGTCAGAATGATCGCAACGGCAAGAATTCCCAGAACAGTGATGGCGGCGTAGACCCAGAAAACGCCTGTGATACCAAAAGATCTCCGTAACGGTGGAGAGATCAGGCCTGGGAGAAACCCGCCGAGATTCATGAGGGCGTACAACATCGCATAACCCATTGCCGCTGTTTTTTCATTGGTGAAGTATTTTACTGCAGCGTAACAGGCAGGCATGTAGATACCATAGCCAATAACAATCCCCAGAATCCCTCCCATGGCAACAAGGTGGGCCGATGACCACATGCCTTGGGTTCCCGTGATTGACGGACCCGCAGCAAGAAGTATCCTTCCCACCAACATTACAGAGAGCGAGACGAGCAATGCTTTCCGCGCGCCGAACATATCCACCGTTGCACCAAGGAAAAGCATCGCCAGAGTGATACCCGCAGTCTGAAGGCCTACCATTTCTCCCGCATTTATATCGTTCAGTCCCACATAATCGTTGAAATAGATTGCCAGCAATCCGACAACGCCGAAATAGGTGAGACCCTCAAGGAGATACGAGAGGTTTATCCCCCACAACGCCCTTGAGGCATGGACCAGATCAATGAACGGTTGAGTCACCTCATGGATGGTCTTCCTGATTACGCCCTCTTGAACGAGAGCGTTGGCATCTTGCAGCTCGGACATGTTCATCAATCCAAATCATAAGTGAGACAACAAAAAACCCCTTCCACCCAATGCAGGACGAAAGAGGTTTCCATTTTCAATGGACTCGGTGAGTAAAGATACGATACCTATTGGTTAGAGGCAAGGAGTAACGCATAACGATTGAAGTGAACAATGGAGAGAAAGGAATGGCTACTAAAACGGGTACAATCGGGGCCTAACCGGAGATACGATTCTACACCGGGATTGGATCAATTGGAGGCAGTTTTTGCGGTCACCAGGCGCTTGAGCTTCTGTCCAAACGTATGGTCGGTCATTCCGAGAAATTGAGCAGCTTTTGACTCGTCGAAACCAAAGCGCTCGAGGGTACGACGAATGATGGCATTCTCCATAATGTCAAGCGACTTGTCCAGAAGCGGCTTCTGGCGCTCCATCAATCCGCTGACCATCTTCGCTACCTCAGTCCGTTCATCGACTAGCTCTTCCGGCAACACGAACCGTCCATCAGTCGACGATGATACGCAGCGCTCCACCACTGATTTCAACTGCCGGACATTCTCCTTCCACGAAAGGTTGACGAGAGTATCAAGAGTATTGATATCGATGATCAGTCCATTGGCAAAGTGTTTCACGAGAACGGGAATGTCATCCGGATGATCGCGAAGCGAGAGAATCTCTACGCGTTCAAAAACGTTAATCCGTGCAGAGAGGCTCTCCAACAGCTTTCCCTGGACCAGAAGATCTTTCGTAGGCAGGTTCATGGTAATGATTGCACGAACGCCCACACACCTGCTCTCCAAGAACCTCAACACGACATCCTGGGTTCGGAAGCTTGCTTCGCCGAGCCTCTCGAATACCACCGTTCCGCTGACAATTGAGGAAAGCGAAGCGTCCACCTCTGATTCAGGCGGAAGCGCCAAATCAAACATTGTTACCACATCGCCGGAGGCAATAAGGGATGCGACGGTGCTCTTGCCAACCCCCGCCTCACCAATGATCAAAACGTCTTCACGGCTCGATGCGAATCTGGCAATGAGCTTTCGTAGTTGCTCGACGTGCTTGCTCTTGCCAACCATATGGAACTGTGCTGCCATACGCCCCTGTGCATTCGTTATGCCTTACGAATATACTCAGGCGCAATCCCCCGTTTCGTGACGGCACTCAAAGTGATCCTTCGACACTTGAGTGACTGAATCCTCAAATTCAGTTGATATTAATGATTTTTCTGTAGATGAGTTATTTTTAACAATTGGCGGGTGGTCGAACCACACGTTTACGATCTGGTTCTTCTACGCAAAACCGATGGCAATAAAGAACACGCGGTGCTGGATGTCAGTCATTATCCTTCTCGAAAACACGAACGTACGCACTGTGAACAGGCGGAGGCATTTCGGAATGGTAGCCTCGCACAGACCTCCAAACGATCTCGTTGAAATCCATGTCGCCTACAGCATCCTCGCGCGAGAAATCCATTTCTCCACTTTCCTCCTGTCCAAATGCGCCCGCAATGTTCTTCTCATCGAGGCTGACTGTGGCGTTCCGCGCAACGTAAGGAGTGATGTCGGGATTTTGCGTGAACGAATTGTACATTGGTGTTGCGGCAGCATCGAACTGTGACAGTGGGGGTAGTCCGAGAATCAGTTCCATGGTCCGCACCATGCTGCTTGTCGAGTAGAGATCGCTATCCACAACGCGGCGTTTTGCATAGGGACTGATAACGAGGGCCTCGGTGCGATGCGCATCCACGTGATCCGGTCCATTCTGGGCGTCGTCCTCAACCACGAAGATCGCAGATTCCTTCCAGAATCTGCTGTGCGATATTCTTTCGACGAGCAGTCCGAGGGCGCGATCGTTCTGTGCAACGTATGCTTTTGGCGTCAGGCTCCCCACCCTGGTTCCCGCAGTATGGTCGTTCGGCAATTTGATGATTTGAAACCGGGGAAGATTCCCTGCCCGTTCGTACGCGTCGAATTCTTTCATCCAGTCCTTCACCCTTTGGACGTCCGAGTAATCAAGGTCCCATCCGCGATAGAACGGCGCAACGCGACCCACCAGCGATGGCGTCGTGGCTGTCGCCGAGTCGCCCCATCTCTCCGGATTATGTGTAAACTCGCCATAGGTCCTGTAGCTCACATCATGGCGGCTGCAATTATCCCAGAGGTAGCCCGCGGAGGGGTACACCATCGGATAGCCACCTTCATATTCATACTCACCACCACGCCCACCGTACATCGTCGGCCATGTCTTTTCAACATAGTCGGTTGCGTACGCACCCATCGACCAATTGTGACCGTCCGCGCTCACTTCGGCATCCGCGTAAAAGTTGTCCAGCAGAACGAACTGCCTCACCAGAGCATGAAGATTGGGTGTTACGGAATCGGGGAAAAGGCAGAGTGAAGGATCCCCATTGCCTTCGGCAATATCGCCAAACACCTGATCGTACGTCCTGTTTTCCTTGATGACGTAAAAGACATGCTTGATAGGGGAAGGATTCCCGATCTTCGCCGGCACAGGGCTGTTGAGCGCTGACCCTGGTTCTTCAGATCGCCCGGGATTGTACGGCGAATTGGCATAGACCTCACGCGTGTATTGGTCCAGGAGATGTTGATCGGGAGATGCGATGATAGAAACGCTGCCGAGGAACAACGAGCCGATGTACTGCTCAGAGACGTTTGGCCGACCCGGAACTGGTCCACGAGGGTTCGCTCTGGACAGACCTCCCTTCCCATTCGCCACGACAATGTGCCCCCCATCAGGAAGAATCCGGACACAGGTCGGATACCAACCCACGGGAATGAATCCGAGCGACTTTGCGTTGCCGGAAACCGAGACATCCATGACAGCCACATGATTGTTGTCCGCGTTTGCGACGTACAACGTCCGACTGTTTGCGCTTATGGCAAGGGAATTCGGTGTGCTCCCCTCAGGTGCCTTGGGGAACAGTGCTGTCGAGAGAGTCTCTGTTACCTTTTTGCGAGCCACATCGATCACCGAAACGGTGTTGTCATTTGCGTTCGCCACGAAGAGACGCTTTCCATCGGGCGACTCAAGCATCTCGCAGGGATGATTGCCGACCGCTATGATGGCGACAGGCTCAAGCGTGTTCCGATCAAGAAGAGCGACGGACGAACTTCCCCAGAGGGAAACATACAGCAACGGAGTCGAGTGCGACACCAAACATGTGTAGGGTTTCCCGGGAAGCGAAATACGATCCACAACTGACCGGAGGTGTAGGTCAAGCTCATAGAGAGAATCATTTTCCTTTCCGGCTACGAACGCTCTGTGTGATGCGTCGTCTGCATCCAGCCCAGCAGCCCAGATCTTTTGGGCGGGCCAGGGTGCCCCCAGCACAATGGAATCAGAGAGAACCGCGCGACCTTCCTGAAAATCGTAGATACCAACACGATTGTCATTCCCCCCCGAAATCAGAAGACGAGTTCCCTTTTCAATGAATCGCAGACCAAGCCACGCTTTTCTCAGAGGAACAGTCTGAACGACGGACCAAGACCTGACATCAACGACCGAAAGCGTCTGATCCTTGGTGCCGTTGTTGGTGACAACAAGGAACCGCCCGTCAGGGGTGACGTCCATATTGAGTGGCAGTTCTCCGACCTGCACCGATGTCCCGGCCGGTGAGAGCATCCATCCGTTGGGAAGGAGTACTCGATTATCTGAAATCCTTCCCGGAAGAACACGGGAAGATGTTCCACTGCAGTTGAGTGCAGTCAAGGCTGACAGGAAAGCAATCGTAGTCACGAAGACTCCCGATACGCCAGGGTTTCTCACTTTTGACATTTCAGAATTGGGAATAGTGTTTTCGCAAGTACTCCATTACAGGAATCACATCTCCCTGACTCGTAAGGTCTATGACCTGTTCGGAAAAGGGGATTGCAAACAGACATTGGGGACGCGCCGACACCATCATTCTCACCGCTGCGGGAAGTTCCTTTTCGCCGCGTATCGGATGCACCGGGACTTCTTCCAGAAATGGCAGAATTGCATCGTACGAGAACCGCCAGATATTCATACTCACTCCCACTCTTCCGCTCTTGTCTTTCGCCCGAATAATCTCGTCACGTGATGGTTTCTCAACTATATCCCGAAGAAACCCTCGCTCGTCTCTCACAACCACCGCCCATCCGGAAATCCTTTCATCATCCACACCCAAGGCCGCCCTGTCATAGTCGATCATGGCATTATCATGCGCGTCTTCAAGCAGTGTTCGCAGTGCCTTCTCCGAGTAGAGGTTGTCACTATTGCAAACAGTCAAGCCGTTGCCTTTCCAAAGAGGGGCAGCCCGCAGTGCTTGCAGAAGAGCATCTGCCGTTCCAAGCGGCTTCTCCTGACCCGGAGGAACCTCCTGAGGAACATATACGATTCTCAACCGGGGGAACTGTCGGTCAGCCCCTTCCTCTTCATAGTAACGTCGAATAGAGTTATCTCTTTCTCCGACGACAATTACGACGTCCCTGTATCCGGATTTCTCCACGTTGAACAACAGGTAGTCGAGAAATGGGCGTTGGCCTTCACCCACCCGCATCATTCCCTTTGCCTTTGTTGCCGCGTCCTGTTGGAGTAATGGATCAAGACCAGTCACAGACGCTTTCATCCGTGAGGACACACCGCCGGCAAGTATGACGATTCGTCCGTTCACCGACTTCGATCTTTTCAACAATATCCCCCGGGGCGCATTGCCAGCCAAGGGATAGTCGTCCTACCCTTACTCGAATGTTGGATCAATTGAGCCAGCGTGGGCCTCGTTCTGCACGCCATGAGATACAAGGATCGGCCGAGGAACCAACTGGCCGGACACACAAACCCCGAGGATTTTGAGGTAGAGCATGCATCAAAAGCAACAGCAATGTTGGGGACACGACTCACAGTCAATCATATGTCCACAGCATCTTTGAGATCAGATAATCGCTTTCCGCAACTTCCGCTTGAGAAGACGAATCTGGTGGCGCACATCCCTCAAATGGACGCGGTCTTTCTTTTGCAGCGCTGCATCCCGTTCCACCTTGAGTTTGCGAATCTCAGCCTTCACCACACTCTTGTTTATTCCGACTGCTACATGATGTGCATGGGCTTCAATACCAAGGGCGCGGCAGAGGGCAGGAAGCAGTTTCTCTTTATGCATCGTACTGAAGCCTTTTACTGCGTCGTGTTGAATGCCCTGGGCAACCTCTCGAAGCTGGGCTACAGTCAGGTTGCTTAACTGTTCATATGTGTATGCCATGGTAACTCCTCGGAATTGGGTTTAGCAGATCATGCCCTTATGACATTGAACAAACCAAATCGACATGGTCGCGTGACCGGTGTATCTCCGACCCGTCGGCTCAGACTCAAGCATGTATACGATAAGCATGTCCACTTTGCGGAGAGCGAGGGATTCGAACCCCCAAGGGCTTACGCCCGCCGGTTTTCAAGACCGGTGCAATAGCCGTTCTGCCAGCTCTCCGAAACCAATTCCAACTAAGCGGTAGGTCGGTTTCGATACAACCATGGATCAAAAGATAAGGAAGTTCAGACGTGAAGGCAACCTCGAAGGGCGAATGGTGCAGTTCAAGCGGAACCGAATATGTCTCTATAGACTTGGGCCGTCTTCTCAGCAATCCGGGGCCACAGGAACTCACGCCGGATATGGTCCTGCAAAACCGGCGTCCGTGGCAAACTCAGTGCTTTGACAATTCCATCGCGTATGCCTGAAACAGATCCGGGCTCAACATACGTCGCCATGTCACCGAAGTACTCTTTGGTCCCGCCGTGAGGTGTGATCACGATTTTCGCCCCGGCAAGCCCGGCCTCAAGCGCCGCGATCCCGGGAGTTTCGAACATCGACGGAAGGACAAACACATCACAGGCGGCATAGGCGGAAGCGAGCATTTCTGAGTCATTATCCAGTCCGTCGATGAGGAGAATATGTCTGTAGCTTGCAGCTTCACGAACACAAGCTTCACCGTACTCATTCTTAATGATCCTGCCAATGATCACGGAGGGATGGTCTATGTGCGCAAGTGCCCTGATCAACGCAAGGATATTCTTTCTCTCATGACCGATGTGGCCGACGTTCAGAATGAACTTATTGATCCCATACTTTGCCCTGAAGAGCGACGGATCACCACCTGCAAACCGTTCATCCACCCCGTTGGGGATGACGCGGATCTTTGATTGCGCAATTCCGAGACCGTCACTGACAAGTGCCGCTTCGGCACGCGTATTCGGGAGAACCTTACTAGCCCATGTGCAGATCTGAGCTGTCACGCCATAATCGGACCAGAGGCCGGTGCCAATTTTCCCCGCCAACCTGGCCAGCAAAAGGGCATTCCGGATGAACGCGGGGGAATGATTACCGTATGTGATGGGAGAAACGACAAGAGGAATGCCAAGCGTGTTGATCTCTCTTGCAAGATGGTATGTACCGATGTTCGCAGCAAAAAGGTGGAACACTTCGGAGTCCTTGAGCTTGAACGATGTCCAAGGATCGAAGAAGCTGACCTCGACTCCTTGCGAGGCCATATGCTTCATCGTGTTGCGGATCTGTGTACTCGGTCCTCCGCGGAGAATTGAGACAGCCTGATATGAAGCAACGCTCACTTTCATTTGAACTTTCTGAGAATCGTGTCATACAATTCACTCATCATCTGCCGCGGATCAAACTCCCGGGCGCGTCGGATGTCGTGAGGTGGAGGTGCAGGCTTGTCAGGAATATCCCACCGGAGGATGGACGACATATTGATTTTCTTCGCGATCGGAAGAATCACTTCCTCTCCCCGGGTGTTCACGATTCGGAGGTACACGTCGTCGGGGACGTCGGGCGTGAGCGATTGAACGCTGATGCAATCTCCCTCATACTCAACCACCATATCGAACCTCACTCTGCGTCGCCACCACCTGGCATAATCGCCAAGCGTGATCGCCTCCATGCCTTGCGGTCTGAGATTGAACAACCAACGGACGACGTTCCAGTGACGATGAGAAGGATGATGATAAAAGAACAGTGGCTCATCCCTCGAAATCTTCGAATGGATCACCGTCGTAAAATACTCAAACATTCTGGTTTCAGAATATCCAACCTTCGCCAAACTCCCAATGCATATCGGATGAACGGGGATCTGGGGTGTTAAATATCTGTATTCATTGGTTGCGGGAACAATCGGCAGTGTATCATACGCAAATGAGAATTCAGAAGAATAGTCAAACCCGGCATAGTCAACCGCTTTTGCCAGCGCCGGATTCCATATGCCGTACGGAGCAGTGAAACCCGACGGCTCCAGCCCTGCACGACGCATCCCTTGAAGGCCTTTGTTGATGTTCTTGAGGTTTGCGTCGTAGGTAGGGTACGTCTGATGCTCGTAGCAGTGGAGACCGATTTCCTGGTCAACGAAATATCGGAAGTGATCCAGCCAGTGCTCATGAGCTTTGACATCGACGAACCACGACATTGATACGTCATGGTCACGCCCGATGTGGTACAATGTGTCAATTTCCTCACGAGATGCGCCGTCACTATCGACGCGAAACGCAAACACATTCCTCACGCCGGTAGGGAAATACCACAGATGGACATAAGGGATGCCGCGAATATGATGGAGATATTTGAGCGCACGGTGAACCAGGTGTCGCAGTTCTCCCTTTGCGACAAGGGAGACCCGTTCAGAAGGAAGCCGTTCGGGTTTGAAGTAGAAGTTCTTGGTCGCAGGCCGGTCATCGTTCAGTAGAGCCCCCGGTTCGAATGGAAGAATCACACCGTACCCTCCCCCCAACTCTCCGGCGGCAATCGCAAACGTGTTCTGGTCGGTTCGGCAGGAATTTGCGCCACGCGGAATCAATCCATTTACTCCCACATCAAGCAAATGGATGGACGGGAAAATATCCTCAGGATTCGAAATGATGTATTGGATCTTCTGTTCCGTTCCATCGACACCGGCCACATGCAGAAGATGGTGGGTAGATCCAATCACTGCTCCGCCGGCCTTCAGGTATTGTTCGACGATGTCCATTTCCTGAACGCCCAGCATTCTGTTCACAGCAAGGACACTGTATTCTTTCGCGATATCCGGTGTATCGAAATCAAGGATCGAGTAAGGAATGCCTTCCTGAACCAGAAGTTGTTCCCAACCAGATGACGGCGAAACAAGCCCTACCCTGATCTTCAAACAAATCGCTCCCGAAGAAATTCGATCTCCTTCAGCGTGATTCCCTTCAGGGCCAGCTCAACGGTGACAAAAACAACAACAGCGATTATCGCAATGACAAAGGAATTCGTTCCAAGGAGAAGCACAGCAACGCCAATCATGCAACCACCAGCCGCGAGAGGACGAGTGAGGATAGACATCAAGGGCAGGCGAACGACTTTCAGAACTTCCCTGGCCAACATGATCGTGGTGGCCAACTCGCCAAGCACAACACCCCACGCCGCGCCAACGGCACCAAACACCGCTGTTCCAATGACGGCCGTAGCGCACAGAACCGCCGATCCTGCCATGACCATTTTCGTGTATCGACGCTCGTTGCCAGACGCGACAAGCACACAGATGAAAACAGAGTTCAGTACCGTCAGTACAAGGAATGCAAGGAGAATTTGAAGCAACGGAGATGCGCCGAGGTATTCCGCGCCGAAAACGAGAGCGATCGCCTCTTTGCTCAGGATGACCCCACAAACGCCTATCGGAACAATCAAGGCAAGAACAACCCGCAGGGTGATATCGATTAGTCTGAGCACTTCGTCTTTCTGAAATGAAAAGTACCTTGTCGCCACTGGCAGAAGCAACGCGTTGAGTACGCGATCCAGAAGCATTATAAGAAATACCAGTTTCATCGCCGAACTGAATAATCCCACATCTCCTGCTCCGCAGAAGTAACCAATAACGAGAGGAGGAAGATTCGTAACGCTCTGGGCAAGGAAAATCGCAGCCCCCACCGGTACTCCCTTTGCCAGAATCTCCTTCCACATTAATGGAGTCCATTGGAGCCTGATCGATCCCCATTTCCGGCTGAACCATATCCACAGAGCCATCGCCGCAGCAATGGACCCAGCTCCGAACGCAACTGCCGCCCGCAGTACATCATTCACCCCGTGCACAAAAATCACCACAGCCAAACCATACACAACATACTGTACAAGCTTCGAAACGCTAACGGCAAGGAATGCCTCCTTCCCTTGAAAGAACCAGTCGAGCATTAACGACAACGGAAAGACCGAGAGAGCAAAGAAAATGATGACGCCACGGGTTATCGTGTCCGGGAGAAAAACCAATGCAGCAAGCGCCGTCAGAGTCCAGAGCAGAGCGGCTAGCATCAGTCGCATGGATAACACCGCGTTCACGCGCGTCTGGTCGACGATGGCAAATGCAGCCGCATTCCGCGTTTCCAATACCTGTATGCCAGGACTGGCTGCAAGCTGGAGATACCCCAATACGGCAAACCCTACACTCATGAGGCCAAACCCGATTGGTCCGAGCACCCTCGCCAGGTATACTGAAATGAAAAACCCCAGAAACCTGCTCCCCAAATCCCCCATCAGCAACGAGAGTAGGTTGGCAAGAGGGCGCTTCAATTACGACTCTCCTCGAGTATTTTGAGAAGCGAAGCTTCCCTCCTTTCCAGAGTGAAATGTTCCGCAACGTATGCCCTCGCAGATTTTCCAACCGATCCCGGAGCGGTAAACGCCTTTTGAATCGCATCTGCAAGTTGAGGCACACTGCCATTAGGTACCAGAAAACCGCATCCGTTGATTGCCCGGGGAATGCCACCAGTGTTTGTACCAACAGGAACACACTCGCAGAGCATCGCTTCGCACACACTGTTTGGAAATCCTTCGCTGTACGACGGCTGGCAATACACCTTTGCCCTCTGATACCATTGCAGCAGTTCGGGTTGATCCATCTCTCCCATCATGTCGACATTTGCCGGTATGCGCTCCCTTGATCTGTTCATAAGTTGGGGTGCCAGTCCCACAATTACAAACCGAATATCTGGCAGCGCACGGGCGCAGTCAAGAAGGGCGTCGACTCCCTTCACCTTCATCTTCCACTCATTCTCACACTTTGCGACCGTCAGAACCATTGGCTCCTTTGTTCCTTGTGGATGCCATTTCGCCGCGTCGTACCCGGTCGGCACGCACAGGATATTGGATCCTGCGTAACCGGCGAGAGCGATGGCTTTCTCTTTCAGCGATTCATCAACTGCAACGACCTTCGAGGCGTGCCGCAACGCATACTTGACCAGAAGTCCCTTCCATGGAGAAAGCCAGATGCCATAACGCATCTCCGGGATTTTCGCAACGTCCACCCCGCCAATAACAAGTACTGACGGCTTGTTCATCAGCCTCGCCAGAAGAACAACGACAAATGAGTACGTGGATGCAAACCATGTGAAGGTCACATCGGTATCGAGAATGCGCCGGAGGATGGCAAAAGGCGCGAATATGCCCCGCGTGATGAGATGATCAACGGCGTGGTGCTTTCGAAGTAAGTCCAGATCCTGCGAGATGAATGACGTGTGCTGGGTTGAAGTGAATAGGATCTTCACACGGAAGATGCGTTGTACATGATGAGCGAGCAACTCGTCCGCAAAAAGATAGGTGAAAATGGCTTAACAGTCAACACAGGCCTTTTGCATTTACTGACTCGAATCGGTATATTCTCATCGAGCAACGCATCCAGATCATCGCCATGCATCGTCTTCTCGTCCTTCTTCTTATCCCATTCCTTGCCCTGGAGTTCTCCGCGTGTCTCACCGTTGAGAGCAAGGAATATCGCATCAAGTTGAACGCCGATCATTCGGGAGAGGCGGTTATCAAGTTCGTCAACATCATGTCGGAGGCGGACGACACGGTGGACATCTCCAGCGACGACTTCCACCAACTGATCGATTTCTATCTTCAGGGGAACCAGCTTGAGAAAGAAAATCCGGGCTTTCACAACGTAAAGAAACGTCTGTATGAAGAGGACAGTGTTCTGTGTGGAGAGATTACCTTTACTTTTGACAGCCTCGGCAGTGTCCGCATCTTCAAGTACGATGCCAACAGTCCATTCATGTATGCGGTGGGAAGCCCCCTTTCGTCCGAGCAATACGTTGAGTCCAATGGGATGCTCGGGAGGGATTGGATGCCTATTGTATTCTGGCAGAAGGACTCCAGGGAATTGTACATCAAGACGAAGATTGTTTCAGAGGTTTCGTTTCAGCGGGGCCTCCTGAAGAATTTCAAGGAATGGCAGGCGCAAAAGCAATCCGGTCCAGGGCAGAAGAAGCAGTAGGACTTGGATCTGCGATGTAAAGACTTCCGTACGATGTGCGGTTCATCGCAATGCCGGTTCTCCTCCTCCCTTTTTTCGTCAGACAAGTAGGGATCGCAGACAAGGGCGAGCTGACGCCGTGAAGGGTTTTGAACTTTCCGGCCCTTTCCTCTGCAATCACTCACAGCTTGGGAAAAACCCTGATGAGGATTCAGATCCCGAAGGTCCTTCCGTCTGATAAGCTCATCGGTGAGATTCAGGCATGATTGGATTTCCACCTGTAATTCTGTAAGTTCTCTTGTACATGATTGTCTGAACGCACTTCAAGCTACTCTCCTTAATGCCACAGAACGAGCGTCTCTTCCTTCTTGATGGGATGGCACTTGCCTACCGGGCGTATTATTCCTTTATCTCACGCCCACTTCTCAATAGTAAAGGAATCAACACAAGTGCCATCTACGGTTTCGTCACGGCCCTCATGAAGATCCTTGACGATGAGAGACCCGAGCATGTCGCAGTGGTGTTTGATACGAAGGAACCGACCTTCCGCCATAAGAAGTTCCCCGAATACAAAGCGACGCGCCAGAAAATGCCCGAGGATATGTCCTCACAAATGGAAAGACTCAAAGAGGTTGTGCGTGCGTTCAATGTGCCAAGTATCGAGCTTCCCGGATTTGAGGCAGACGATATCATCGGTACACTTGCCCGTCGGGCGGAAAAGGAAGGCGTGCTCACGTACATGGTCACCGGTGACAAAGACTACATGCAACTCATCTCGCCAACGATCAAGATGTACAAGCCGGGAAAAGCAGGTGGAGAGGTTGAGATCGTGGATGAAGCAGCAGTGAGGGAGAAATTTGGCGTGAGCCCGGGACAGGTCATTGACGTGCTCGGACTCATCGGCGATTCCTCCGACAATGTCCCCGGGGTTCCCGGCATCGGTCCCAAGACTGCAACACCGTTAATACAGAAATACGGAACCATTCCCGCTCTCTACGAACACCTGGAGGAACTGCCGCAAAAGGGAGTGAAGGAGAAACTCTCCACACACAAAGATCTGGCCTTCCTCTCGCGTGAACTCGTGACGATACACACCGAAGTGCCAATCCCGATAGATTTCCACCAGCTCAAGGCTTCCAAAGCTGATGCGAGGGCCATCATCAGACTCTTCGATGAACTCGAATTCAAGACCCTGGCAAGTCGCCTCAGAAATCTGGAGCGATTTACATTTGGAGCACCTGCGCCTTCCCCCGGCACGTCGATGTCTGCGGAACACCTTCAAGGCACACCCGTGGACATTTCTTCGGACGAGCATAACTACCATTGCATTACCACGTTGCCCGCGCTCAAAGCACTTTGCAGCGAACTTTCAAAAGCTGTACTGATGGTTTTGGATACCGAAACCACATCGCAGAATGCACTCCAGGCTGACCTCGTGGGAATCTCTCTCTGCACAAGGGAGCGGGAGGCGTACTATATACCCGTGAAGTTCGCCAGGCAACGTGAAGGAGAATTGTTTGCCGGTCCAATAACTTCAGTTGAAGCCAATCATACGATAGCGGCTTTGGAGTCGGGACTGGTGCTCGCAGAGCTGAAACCGATCCTGGAGAGTCCTTCCAATCGCAAGATAGGCCAGAACATCAAATATGACATCCTGGTTCTCGGTACCCGCGGCATCCACGTGCAGGGGGTGGAGTTCGACACTATGGTCGCGGGTTACGTCCTCCGCGCCGACGGCCAACACAGCCTTGACGCACTTGCAATGGAGCACCTCAACTACAAGATCATCAACTTTGACGAGCTGATTGGGAAGGGCAAGAATCAGAAACATGTCACCGAGGTACCGTTGGATGCCATCGCTCAGTACTCAGCCCAAGACGCGGACGTGACCATGCGTGTGTACGGCAGACAACTTGAAGCGTTGAAAGAGAAGGAACTGCTCACCTTGTGCCGGGAAGTGGAGTTCCCGTTGATCAGCGTCCTGGAGCGAATGGAGTCCACAGGGATCGCTCTCGACATTGAGTACCTCAATGAAATGTCAAAGGACCTTGAACGGCAGCTTGAGTATCTCATCAACGACATCCATGCTCTCGCTGGCGGGCCATTCAATATCAACTCAACCCAACAACTCGGCGAGATTCTCTTCACCAAACTCAACCTCCGCACGGTACGCAAGACAAAAACAGGTTTCTCGACTGATGTCAATGTGCTGGAAGAGCTCCGGGGAGAGCACCCGATCATTGACAGGCTTCTGGAGTACCGCCAGATCACCAAGCTCAAATCGACCTACATTGACGCGCTCCCGCAGCTTGTTCATCCAAAAACGAAACGAGTACACACATCGTTCAATCAAACGGTGGCCGCTACAGGGAGATTGTCAGGGAGTGACCCGAATCTCCAAAACATCCCGATCAGAACTGAGCTGGGGCGGGCGATCCGTAAAGCCTTCATTCCGGGCAACCCCGACTGGCTGATGATGTCAGCCGATTACTCGCAGATCGAGCTCCGCGTGATGGCTCATGTCTCCGGGGATGAAGGACTCCTGCAGGCTTTTCGCAGCAATGAGGACATCCATGCCTCAACCGCGGCAAAGGTGTTTGGCGTCCACATTTCGGACGTCACCCCGTTGATGCGGCGAAGAGCAAAAGAAGTAAACTTCGGAATCATGTATGGAATCGGTCCGTTCGGACTGGCGAATCGCCTTGAAATCACGCAGACCGAGGCAAAGGAAATCATTGCGAGATACTTTGAACGCTTCCCACGCGTCAAACAGTACATTAACGATACCATTGTGGCTGCACGGTCGAAGGGATACGTAAGCTCGCTGCTTGGCAGACGGCGCTACCTTCCCGACATCAATAGCAGAAATCAGAATACGCGGGGGAATGCCGAGCGTCAGGCGATCAACATGCCAATCCAGGGGACGGCCGCAGACATGATCAAGCTCGCAATGATCGGCATTGACAGAGCGTTGCTCGATGACCGCATGGAATCCAAAATGTTACTCCAGGTACACGACGAACTCGTCTTCGAACTCCCGCGCCATGAGACGGATCACCTTTCCAGGTTGATACGCTCTCAAATGAAGAATGCGATGCAGCTCACTGTTCCCATCGAAGTTGACATAGGAACGGGACCCAATTGGCTTGAAGCGCACTGACCGTGCGTTCCCGTATCATTCTTCCCTCTCCCAAGTACCATACCTTGACTCACCTGTGTGCAAACCACGGCAGAGGTTACCGCAGAAGTAAAATTGAAACTCGCGGTGAACATGCAATCACCAAATCCGTTTCGTTTTTGACTTATCATGAGATGGCATGGGTTTGGTATTGCTAAGGCCAACGCAATACACAGGGGAAAAACCCAAATCGTCAATTAAATAACAAGGGGGAGTCATGAAACACGTAGTAGCCATTCTCATCGTCGCCGTTGCAGTATTTGCTGTCGGTTGCCAGGATAATAGCGCAACAGAACCGGTTACAAATTCCGTTCAGAATCAACTGCTGAAGCCCACGCCCACTGCCGGCGTTGTGCAACTGAAGGGCGATGTCTCGCCGACAAGCATCGGAGGTGAGGGTTTGGTGTTTCACGTCACTGGTCAGGTGTCGTATTCCTATAGTGTGATCGGCACCCCGGCAGACCCCATTCTTGACTTCGCGTTCAACACTCAAGCGCAGCTTGTTCCCAGCAATCCAATTCTGCCTCTTGGAACGATTGACAATCAGTCCGACTATCAAATTTCGCTTGCAAGCAAGCAGGGAGTGACGTACGTGCAGCGGGACTACTACGTACAAAGTGTCGGAGCAAAATTCCACGTTGTGTTCGCGATCGACGAGAATAACAGCGTTACTGTCGACTCGATGACGATGGACCAGATTCCTCAGAGTCAAGGTGGCTCGAGGACGAATTAAGCGTTCAAAGGAAAGAGAACAAAGACCTGACGGCTTGCATAGAGCAAGCCGTCTGTCGTTTTTAGGTCAACCCCAATCCATGAGACGGGGGAACACTGGATTCACAGCAGCATTGAACTTGGGGGCACCTGACAAGCTCCGAAGCAAGATAACTCCGGGAGAACTGCTCATTCACTTCGACCGCGAGTGAAATGAAACGTTTCTCACAATAAGGGCGAGGCCGAACAGGATAATTCCCACCGGCCAGTAAATCCGGAGTGATTCCAGGACGTCATACCGATAAAGGTATCCTAACTCAGTGAGAATGATTGCAGAACCTGTACCTGTCAGCAACAACGCGGGAATCAACAAATGCCAGTCCTTAGGAGAACTGACAAACATCATCAAGATGCTCAACCCTGCGATAACCAGTATTGCAGGCATCATCCAATATGAACGAAGTTCGATGACATCGAGATAACGCAATACGCCGTACACCCCCAGCAGAAAAAGGAATGTCCCCCAGAAGACCCGGCCTGATTTCTTCCTGCTAAATCCTTCGATTGCCTTGAGAGCACCAAAAATCGCGAGCAAGGACCACAGAAGCGGCGGCAACCCAAATCGGATTACACCGACCCGGTCCAGCAATAACGCTGATCCAACGAGAATTAGCACGATGCCAATCCACGAGAACCTGGCCATGGTCAGGACCCCGGAGCAGCGATAACCCACGGCTCATCAGGAACAACAATCGCCATGAGAATATACGCAAGTATTGCCAGCCCGAATGACGCGAATGCGGCTATGACAAAGAGGACACGAACAATTGTCGGATCAATTCCGAAGTACCTCCCGAGTCCCCCACACACTCCAAACATCTTGCGTTCGACGCGGGAACGATACAATCTTGCCGGCTGGACTTGTGACCCCGCCTGAGAGGAACCGGAGTCCGATGGTTCAGGTTGTGCGGGTGGGACGGTTTGAGCGCCCGAGACATAATTCCGCCCACCAAACAGGAATGCAATCCCCGTAAGAATCAGGACTGTCGGCAGCATCATGTCCCAGGAGAATCCCCACCATCGGTGCCAGAGTCCAAGGTTACTCATGAGCCAGAATATCCCCACAATAACCAGGAGTATTCCCCAAAACCGGTGATTGCCCGGTGACGATACTTGTGCCGATGCCCCTCCGGGCTGAACCGCGATGATGGGATTTGCAGGCATGATAATCATCGCAACGATGTAGAGCAAAATGCCCGATCCTCCGAGCAAGGTTAGGAGAACCCACGCAATCCGTACAAGAGTCGGGTCGAGACTGAAGTACTCAGCCACTCCACCGCATACTCCGTCGATCATTCTGTCCGTCCGCGATTTGTAGAGCCGTTTCATGCCGTTTGAAGCGTTCATAAAATGTGCTCCTTTCTGTGCCCCTTTACATATTCTTACGACGAGGCGATACACTTGTTGCGCAGACATCAACAAAAAAGGGGCGCCATTGCCAGGCAGCCCCTTCTGATCGCAAAACATGCTGCACTACACTTCCATAATCTCTTTCTCCTTCATGGCGAGAAGGTTGTCAACATCCTTGATCATTTTGTCGGTCATTTTCTGAGCGTCGGTCTCGGCGCGCTTGCGTTCGTCTTCCGAAAAGTGCTCGGCTTTTTCCGACTTTTTCAGATGCTCGATCGTGTCGCGTCGTACATTTCTAATTGCAATCTTCCCATCCTCCCCGAATTTTTTCGTGAGTTTTACCAACTCCCTTCTTCTCTCTTCGTTGAGGGGTGGGATCGGGACGCGGATGTGGTCCGCTTCTTTCACCGGATTCAATCCGATATTCGCAGTCTGTATGCCCTTTTGGATTGCGTCGAGTGCGCTCTTATCCCATGGAGTAATTGTTAGCGTATGCAGGTCGAGAATGGAAATACTGGCAATCTTCTGCAACGGCGTCACCGAACCATAGTAGTCAACTTTGATACCCTCGAGCAGGCCGGTGGTCGCCTTGCCTGTCCGGATTTTTACCAGCTCCTGCCGCACAACCTCCACCGCCTTATGCATCTTGTCTTCAGCCTCTTTGAGGATTTGCTTGACCATGCAGGTGTTCCTTGTGATGTTCAGGAATTGGCGACGGCTTCAAACACACGGGTACCAACAGGGTCGCCCAGAATGAGACGTTTGAGATTTCCCGGAGTGTTCATGTTGAACACAAGAATCGGGAGCCTGTTCTCTTTGCACAATGTAATCGCGGTCATATCCATGACCTTCAGATCCTTTTGGAGCACATCGAGATAGGAGATCTCGGAGAACTTGAAAGCAGCCGGGTTGCGTTCGGGGTCAGAATCGTACACACCATCAACGCGGGTACCTTTGATGATCACGTCGGCGTCGATCTCCACAGCTCTCAATGCTGCTGCAGTATCCGTTGTGAAGTAGGGATTGCCGGTACCGGCGCCGAAGAGTACGATGCGCCCCTTTTCCAGGTGCCGTACGGCGCGGCGGCGGATGAACGGTTCTGCGATCACCTCCATCCTGATTGCAGAGATCAAGCGGGTCATGAGTCCTTCGTGCTCGAGAGCACTTTGCAGCGCAAGGGCATTGATCAGTGTGGCCAGCATGCCCATGTGGTCACCAGTGACCTTGTCGATGTTGTTCGAGGAGTTTGAGACGCCACGGTAAATGTTCCCGCCACCGATTACGATACCGATTTCCACGCCAAGATCCTTGACCTGCTTGATTTCCGCCGAGTACTGATCGAGCACGTGGGGGTCGATCCCATATTCCTGGTTGCCCATGAGAGCTTCGCCACTCAGCTTCAAAAGAATGCGCTTGTACTTGGGTTTTTCCATGTTGGACCGGTTATGGTTGATACAAAAATGTCCCCGAAAAGGGGACATTCATGTTACCTGGTTTCTTCTCCAAGATGGAACCGCTGGAATCGTTTCACAACCACAGGGTTCGAAGGGTTGGTCTCATGGAGAACATCCCGGATGGTCTTCCCGGGATCCTTGATGAAGGTCTGCTCTGTTAGCACCACTTCCTGATAGAACTTCTCCAGCTTGCCGTTTGCAATCTTCTCCAGAATCTGTGCAGGTTTCCCTTCGTTCTTTGCCTGAGTGCGGTAGATATCAAGCTCTCTCTCGACCCATTGCTTGTCCACCTGGTCCCGCAAAACAACAGCAGGGTTCATGGCGGCAATTTGCATTGCGACGTCGCGTGCTACGGGCGAATTCGCGGCCAAACCTTCAATCTCAACAAGGACACCAATCCGGTTCCCGAGATGTGTGTATGAACAGACGATCCCGTTGTGGGATTCGAAGACTTGATAGCGCCGTATATCCACCTTCTCGCCGACCTTCGCCAGCACGTCATTCATCAGGTTGGCGACTTTCTTTCCCGACCTGTCCTCCAGTGCGGGGATGGTATCCAGTGACTGCGGCTTGTGGAGTTCAATCACCTCTGCCACAGCCTGCGCAAACCGGATGAAATCATCGCTCCTCCCGACGAAATCCGTTTCGCAGTTGACCTCGACAATGACGCCGGTCTTTCCGTCGTTGCCGACCCGTGTAACTATCACCCCTTCTTTGGCGGTTCTATCAGAACGCTTTTGGGCGACCGCTGCCCCCTTCTTCCGCAGGTGTTCAATGGCTTTGTCCATGTCGCCGGCAGTGGCTTCCAACGCGCGTTTGCAATCCATCATTCCGGCCCCGGTTTTCTCCCGGAGCTTTTTGATCATGTCACTCGTGATGTCCATGACTTCCAATTCGTTTCTCGCTTAGTGTACTCACAGTTTAGTTCAATGCTGCTTTTTCTTCAAACGCTTCCTTTCCTTTGTTTTCCGCTTCAGCAGCCATCTCCATCTGCCGTGCGGCAGACCGTTCCTTGCCCATCAGCACTGCGTCCGCAAACGATTTCGTGATCACCTGAACTGATTTGATTGCATCATCGTTCGCAGGGATGACATAATCCACGGTGTCAGGGTCACAATTGGTGTCGACGATGGCAAACACCGGAACGCCAAGGCGTCGCGCCTCCTTGACTGCAATCCCCTCCTTCTTGATATCAACGACAAAAATCGCACCGGGCAACCGCGTCATCTCGACAAGACCCGACAGTACCTTGTTCAACTTCTCCTTCTCCCGTGACAGGAAGAGCCCTTCCTTCTTCGTCAGCTTGTCGAGCGTGCCATCACTCTCCATCTTTTCAATGTTCGTGAGACGCTTCACGCTCTTGCGGATTGTGGTGAAGTTTGTGAGACAGCCACCGAGCCAACGCTCGCTGACATAGAACTGACCACAGCGCACTGCCTCCTCTCTGATGATGTCCTTTGCCTGTTTCTTTGTCCCAACAAAAAGCACACGTTTGCCTTCGGCAACGACGTTGGCAATGGCATTGCAGGCATCATCAAGAAGGGATTTTGATTTCACGAGGTCTATGATGTGAATGCCATTGCGCTCCATGAAGATGTACGGTCGCATTTTGGGATTCCATCGGCGGGTCAGGTGTCCGAAATGACACCCCGCGGCAAGCAATTCAGCTACTTCTACTGCCATGGCTACTCCTTATGTGAGTTGGACTTCTACCTTCTTCATTTTCTTCCGGAATGACGCTTGACAGCGCCACACTCCCATCAGAATCCGAAGGTATGCGTATTGAATGAACTACAATTCGTTTACCGCTTCGAGAATTGGAATCTCTTGCGCGCTTTCTTCTGGCCGTATTTCTTTCGTTCTACCATGCGGGGGTCGCGCGTGAGCAACCCTGCGGTACGAAGAAGGGGCCGGTTGTCTTCGCTCATTTCAACGAGGGCGCGGGCTATGCCAAGGCGAATCGCTCCTGCTTGTCCCGTGGAGCCCCCACCATCGACATTGACGTGGGCATCATACTTGCCACTTGTCTGGGTCGCTTCAAACGGTTTCACAACATCGGTGCGCAGGGTCTCAAGCGGAAAGAACTGGTCGAGCGCCTTCTTGTTCACAGTGATCTTGCCCGAGCCGGGTGAGAGAATCACTCTTGCCACCGACGTTTTTCTTCTACCAACTGCTGTCGTGCTATGCGCATGCATTTGCTGAATCCTGCTCGTTAATTCTGAATGGTATATGCAACAGGTTGCTGCGCAACATGAGGATGTTCAGCACCTGCATAGACCTTGAGTTTCTTGATGATCTGACGGCCAAGACGATTGTGGGGCAACATTCCCCTCACTGCCTCTTCAAACACCCATTCCGGCTTCTTCCGTATGAGATCCTGGTACTTCTCAAACGTTGCTCCCCCGGGGTAGCCTGTGTAATGGAAGTATTCCTTTCGCTCGGACCGTTTGCCGGTCATTCTCACCTTGGAAGCATTGACCACTACAACGAAATCGCCAACGTCAGCATTTGGAGTGAATTCAACTTTGTGTTTGCCCCTGAGCAGACGGGCCACAGTACTCGCAACGCGGCCAAGAGTCTGGCCGTCAGCATTCACAAGGTGCCACTTGTGAGGAACATCAGTCGTTCGAAAGAAACGGGTTGTCTTTTCCACAAAACGCCACTCCTGAAATGTTGCCAAGAAAATCGCCAAACGAAATGTTTGAAAAGATAAGGATTTCCCGTCAGAGAGTCAAAGCAAAAGTCTCACGTGGCCTGCTGTTCGGCATGATAGGAGCTCCGTACAAGCGGACCAGACTCAACGTGCTTGAAACCCATTTCCATCCCCTTGAATTTCAACATTCGGAACTCGTCCGGGTGAACGAAGCGGGTAACCGGGAGGTGCTGTTTCGTTGGCTGAAGATACTGCCCGAGGGTAAGAATATCGCAACCGTGACCAACGAGATCATCCATTACATGAAGAACCTCGTCAGTGGTCTCTCCCAGACCTAACATAAGACCGCTCTTTGTGACCATATGAGCTTGCTTCGCTCTCTGTATAAGTTCCAACGAGCGGTGATATTTGCCCTGTGGCCGCGCCGTAGGATACAGACTTGGGACGGTTTCCGTATTGTGATTGAGGATGTCTGGCTTTGCATCAATTACAATGTCCAACGCCCACCAAACGCCGCGAAAATCAGGGGTGAGCACTTCAACTTTCACGTCAGGATTCACGAGCCTCGCCTGACGGATGGTCTCGCCAAACACTGCAGCACCGCCATCCGGCAACTCATCGCGGTTCACAGACGTAATCACCGCATGCCTGATTTTCATGACGCGGATTGCTTCCGCCACCCGGTAGGGTTCTTCAAGATCAAGACTCGCGGGACGGCCGGTTTTCACCGCGCAGAAACCGCACGAGCGTGTACATATATCCCCGAGAATCATAAACGTCGCGGTTCCTGCATCCCAGCACTCACCCATGTTGGGGCAACGGGCCTCTTCGCAAACCGTGTGTAACATGTGCCCATCGAGCAACCCCTTAAGTTGGGCAAAGTTCTTGCCCCCGGGGACGCGCACTTTCAGCCACTCCGGTCTCGATGGCCGGGGAGGCGATTTCTCTTCGATTTCTTGAATGACAAAATCCATGCTTGCTAGAACCTCAGGTCAGTGTCAAAGTTTTGAAGGTGCTGCACAACCTCCTCGAGGAACATCCCGCCCAGCGCACCATCAACGATGCGGTGGTCGAATGACAATGTGAAGTATGCAATCGACCGAATCGCAATCGCGTCCTCAATGACCACAGCTCGCTTCTTGATTGCTCCAGTGCCCAGGATTGCAACCTGGGGCTGGTTGATAATTGGCGTACCGAACATCGTCCCGAAGACACCGTAATTGGAGATCGTGAACGTTCCTCCCTGGATATCGTCCGGCGAGAGTTTCTTGTTCCTCGTCCGCGTCGCGAGATCGTTCACCGCACGGGCCAGCCCGAGAAAATTCTTCTCTTCAGCATTCTTGATCACCGGGACAATCAGTCCGTTATCGGATGCGACCGCAATGCCGATGTTGATGAAGTTCTTTTTGATGATCTTATCACCCTCGATAGAGACGTTCACAAGCGGGTACTTCTTGATCGCCTTTGTGACGGCTTCAACAATGTATGGTGTGAATGTGAGCTTGAATCCCTCCTTCTTCTCGAATTCCGCACTACGACCAGATCGGTGTTTCGCAACGTTCGTCATGTCTACTTCGTGGATTGCGGCCACATGCGGCGAGGTCTGCACGCTCTTCACCATATGCTCTGCCATCTTCTGCAGGACGTTACTCATCTGCAGAATTTCAAAATTGGGCGATGGATACTTCATCCGAAGCTCAGGTACATCGACCGGCTTCGCGACAATTCCAACTGACGGCGGCCTTGTTGCAACCGTTGCAGATGCACCTATTGGGACGGCCAAAGCGCCGCTCTTTCTCGCCGCCACATACGCAAGCATGTCTTTCTTACTGACACGACCGCCCTCTCCCGTTCCGGGAATCAACTCGAGCTCATTCATCGATATGCCTTCTTCGCGCGCAATATTCAGCACGAGCGGCGAGTAGAATCGACCACTCGCTGGCGCGGAGAGTGGTTTGACGGCCGAGGGTGCGGGTTGGGCTGCGGGTGCCGACAGAACGGGCGCAGCAGGCAACGGTTTCGGAGGCTCGGTTTCCGTCATGGCCGAGGTAGATGCGGCAACACCGCCGTCCGTGTCAAGGTAAGCAATAACGGTCCGGACGGCGACGGTTTTTTGCTCAGGGACCACAATCTCTGCAAGCACACCCGCCGCCGGTGACGGAATCTCGGAGTCAACTTTGTCCGTACTAATCTCCAGCAGGGTTTCATCCTTTTTGATCTTATCCCCAACCTTCTTGTGCCACTTAACGATCGTTCCCTCGGCAATGCTCTCCCCCATTTGCGGCATTACGACTTCAATCCTGGCCATAATGATGTTCCTTTGTTTTAGATGGACCTTCTCAAAACCTGCCGAGCTCTCGAAGAGCCGTTACAATCTTTTCCGTGTTTGGTAAACAATATTCCTCCAAGGGTGGGGCAAACGGGACCGGTGTATCAAGCGATGCTACTCGTTTGATGGGGCCATCCAGATGCTGAAATGCCTTTTCGGATATCAGCGCGGCAACCTCCGCCCCAACGCCACCTGTCAATGTGTCCTCATGAACGATCAGGGCTTTGCCGGTGGACTTGACGGAATCAAGGATCATATCCATGTCAAGCGGCTGGAGCGTGCGCAGATCAACCACCATCGTTTCCAGTCCATCGTTCTTTGCCACAATCTCGGCCGCCTCGAGCGAGTGATGAACGGTTGAGCCATACGTGAATAATGTCACATCGCTGCCTCGGCGTTTCACTTCGGCTTTCCCGATCTCAACTGAATAGTCCTCTTCGGGCACCTCGCCCTTGATCCGGCGATAGAGGTATTTGTATTCGAAGAAGAGTACCGGGTTGTTGTCGCGAACTGCCGCTTTCATCAGTCCTTTCGCGTCATACGGATTTGATGGAGCGACGATCTTCAGTCCGGGCATATGGAAGAACCACGCTTCCGGATTCGATGAGTGGTAGGGTCCACCATGAATGTAACCCCCACTAGGCAGCCGGATTACCATGGGGACCGGAAGGTTCCAGCGATAATGGGTCTTCGCCACATTCGTGACAATCTGGTTGAATCCACACGTGACAAAATCAGCGAACTGCATCTCGGCAATCGGTCTCATACCAACAACTGCGGCTCCAGCCGCCGCGCCGATGATGGCGGCCTCGGAGAGCGGGGCGTCAATGACGCGTTCCTCACCAAAATGCTGCAGAAACCCCTTCGTCGCCTTGAATGCCCCACCGTATGCACCGATATCCTCTCCGATCAAAAACACCGACTGGTCCCGCTCCATCTCTTCCCACATTCCTTTCGAGATCGCCTCGATGTACGTCATTGCGGGCATCAGGGAGCGTACACTCCTTCTCTTGCGTCCTCACCATCTG
Organism: uncultured Bacteroidota bacterium; assembly: GCA_963734955.1. Taxonomy (GTDB): domain Bacteria; phylum Bacteroidota; class Ignavibacteria; order UBA10030; family UBA6906; genus UBA11986. The sequence goes on along the minus strand of CAVTJO010000006.1, from coordinate 233,979 downwards.
GATACGGGCTCTCCAATGCAAACTGAATTGCTGACTCAATCTCACCGGCAATCCTTTCTTCCAGCTGCTTCTTGTTCGTCTCATTGAGAACACGATCATTGAAGAGGACACGCTCGAATTTCTCAATGGGATCCCTTTTCTTCCACTCATCGATCATATCCTTTGGAACGTACGAGGCGTCATCGGATGCTGAATGACCATGCAAGCGCATAGTGATTGATTCAATGAGGGTTGGCCCGTCACCCCGACGCGCCCGATCTACTGCATCCTTGCACGTTTCATATACCTTGATGACATTCGTTCCATCGATGGTAATTCCGGGAATGCCATACCCCGACGCCCTATCCGAGAGTCTCTGCGCAGCGAATTGCTTTGCGTTCGGTGTTGAGTAGGCGAATTGATTATTCTCAACAATAAGTACGAACGGAAGCTTCATCACGGATGCCATGTTCAACCCTTCATGGAAATCCCCGACATTGGATCCACCATCACCAATGTAATTCATCACCACAGCATTCTCTTTCCGCATCCTTGCTGCAAGTGCAACACCGACAGCCATCGGTATCATCGCAGCAAGGTGACTAACATTCCCGTAGATCTTTAAATGGGGATCGGCATAGTGACCGGTACCATCACGCCCATGGGTGAGACTATTGGCGCGTCCCAACTGCTGAAGAAAGATATTCTTCAGTGTTTGTCCCTTGACAAGGTGTGCACCGAGATCCCGATGCATCGGGAAGAGGTAATCGTGGTCTTCGAGGGCATACGCACTCCCAACCGCTGTGGCCTCGTTGCCGTAGCCAGTGTACGCACCACCGACGATCTTGCCCTGCCGGTACAGACGGAGAATCGCGTTGTCACACTCCCGCGCCAGGCGGAGGAAATGGTATATCTCCAAACGATCGGGATTCGACAGTGTCACGGGAGAATGGGAAACGTCCGAAATTTTTCGCGCTGTTGCAGGCATCGTCGGTCAATACGCGATAAGACTCTCCAATGCGGCCACGACATTTTTTCCCTGGGGAAGCATTGCATTTTCGAGCTCTGGCCCATACGGAACAGGAGTATCTTTTGCGGCCACCCTGAGAACAGGGGCATCGAGCCGATCAAATGCTTCAGTGGCAATGATCGCGGAGATCTCTGCACCAAAGCCACCGGTAAGCGTGTCTTCGTGCGCAATCAAGACCTTCCCCGTCTTGCGGACAGATTGCAGGATTGTATCCTTATCGAGCGGGTTCAACGTGCGAAGATCAATTACCTCGACACTGACCCCATGCTTTGCCTCGACCTTTGCAGCCGCTTCAAGAGATCGTTGGACGAGCATTCCCCATGTAATCACGGTCGCATCATCCCCTTGCCTCACGATTTTAGCAAGCCCGAACGGAATCAAGTAGTGGGCATCAGGCTCGGGTGATGACGCGAATGACTGCCGATATAAGCCCTTGTGCTCAAGGAAAAGCACCGGGTCGTCTTCACGGCATGCGGTCTTCAGCAGGCCCTTGGCGTCGGCGGCATTCGATGGGTACACTACTCGGAGCCCCGGTATATGTGTGAAAAACCCATCGATCGATTGGCTGTGATACAGTCCGCCGTGGATATAGCCCCCCACTGCAACGCGAATCACCATCGGGCAGGACCACTCATTGCATGAGCGGAAACGCAACATGGCAACCTCATCGCGAATCTGCATAAACGCGGGCCAGATGTAATCCCCGAACTGGATCTCAACGTTAGGCTTGAAATCACCGCGAACCGCAAGACCAAATGCGGTTCCGACAATACTCGCTTCGGCAAGGGGCGAGTTGAACACGCGTTTCTCTCCGAACTTGGCTGTCAGTCCCTTGGTTGCGGTAAAGACTCCACCCTTCTTCCCCGCCACGTCTTCACCATAGATGAGCATTCGGGGATTGTGTTCCATCTCCTCGGCGAGAGCATGGTTGATTGCGTCAACCAGGACAATATTCTGACCGGTGTGCCTAGGTTCGTTGAAACCCGACTTGGATACCATGACGCCTGGCGAGTACACATGTTTCTCAAGCTCACTCACATCGGGGAGTGGTTCGGCTTCCGCTGCCCCCACTGCGGCCTCGATCCGTTGGGTTATCTCATCCTTGATTCTGGTGATATCAGAACCTTTGATGATTCCCTGGGAGGTCAGAAATGTCTCAAAGCGCGGAATCGGATCTTTCTTCAAATCATCTTCAATCTCTCCCGCATCACGGTACTTCCGATGATCATCCGACGAAGAGTGAGGGAGAAGCCTCACAGTGTCAGCCTCGATAAGACTCGGACCTTCGCCCCTGCGAGCCTTTGCAACCGCATCGGCGGCAACTTCGTACATCGCCTTGAAATCACATCCATCAACACGGTATCGGTTCAACCCAGGGTAGCCCTTCACCATCCCGTAGACCGATTCCCCCGCAACCTGGTCGTGTATCGGCACCGAGATTGCATACTTGTTGTTCTGAACAAGAAAAATCACAGGGTATCGTTCGCGGGATGACCAGTTCACAGCTTCGTGAAACTCACCTTCACTCGTTGCACCTTCCCCCGACGACACATATACAACCTCATCTTTCCCGGCCTTGGCTGCTCCCATGGCCGTCCCCACCGCTTCGAGAAATTGCGTGCCGGTGGGACTTGATTGAGCCACTATTCTCTGCTTCTTGTGGCCATAGTGGAACGGCATTGCATAGCCATTGCTGCTCGGACCACCTTTCCGATGAAGAGCTTCGAGCATGATCTCCTCTATCGTATATCCGAATTGGAGAGAGAACGCGAGGTCACGATAGTATGGGTAGGCCCAGTCGTATCCTGGTCTCATCGCAAGCGCCATCGCTGTCTGGGCAATCTCGTGTCCCGATCCACCGATGTGGAAAAAGCATTTCCCTTGCTTGAGGAGAACGAGGATTTTCTGATCGATGAGACGGGCGGAAAGGCTATTCCTGTAGGCAGTGAGGATCTGATCATTCGATACCCTCGCAACAACTTTGTCGGAGGCGGGGGAATCACCGTTTGATCCTTTCGGAACCATCACGGGTTTTTGCGTCCTTGCTGTTGCCACCGTTGATCCCTTGTGGTTAATGTGGAGAACAACTTGAAAGAACTGTCTACGCTGCTTCGAGTTTGTTCAGCACTTGCTCAACAGACCCCATGTGCATGCGCGCCTCGAACACGTGACCGAATTCCAGGGCGAGCGTGTTTGCGATTTCATCCATGTCCAGTTCCATCCCGACCTGTTTCTGAAGCGACGTCACTCCCTTTTCAAATATCCCGCACGGGATAATCCGTCCGAAGAATGAAAGATCGGTCTTGATATTCAGCGCAAAGCCATGCATCGTGACCCAACGGCGGGTCTTGACGCCAATTGCACAGACCTTCTCGTTGCCGACCCAAACACCGGTATAGTCCCCATCTCTTGACCCTTTTACCCCGTGACGCGCAAGTACCCGGACAATGACTTCTTCCAGATCTCTGAGGTATCGGTGCAAATCACAATAGTAATTGTTGAGATCAAGAATCGGGTAGCCCACCAACTGTCCGGGACCGTGATATGTAATGTCGCCGCCACGATCATTGTGGTAGACGCCGATCCCTTTACGAGTCAACTCTTCACCATTTGCCAGAAGATGGTTATCGTCGCCCGTCTTCCCGATGGTATATACATGATCGTGCTCGGTCAGAAGGAGGAGATCGTCAATTTCATTTCTCGAACGCAGTTCGAACAGGCGTTGCTGCAGTCCCCAGCATTGTCCATAGTCCGTGCGACCAAGGTTGATGACGCTGATCGTTCTCACCGCAGTACCTAGATATTGATTGCCTCACCGTACGCAGCCGCGGCCGCCTCCATCACCGCCTCACTCAAGGTAGGATGGGCGTGAATGGTTCGGAAGATATCCGTCCCCGTTGATTCGAGCTTCTTCGCCACAACAAGCTCATGAATCATCTCCGTCGCCTCGGAACCCATGATATGAGCACCAAGAAGTTCTCCATACTTTGCGTCGAATATCAGTTTCACCATCCCTTCGGTCTCCCCCAACGCGACAGCCTTGCCAAGCGGGCGAAAAGGAAATCTGCCAACCTTCAGTTCGTAGCCCTCTGCCTTTGCCTTCTCCTCGGTCATGCCGACACTGGCGATTTGCGGCTGACAGTACGTGCAGCCCGGAATCGTTGAGTAGTCTATCGGTGGAGGGTTCTTTCCAGCGATGGCCTCCACACAGTGGATGCCTTCGGCTGAGGCAACATGTGCCAGCCAGGGAGGGCCGATGACGTCACCAATCGCATAGACACCGGGAACATTCGTCCGGTAATCTGCATCCACCTTGATGTGTCCTCCTTCGACGTTAACTCCAAGTTTCTCAAGTCCGATGTTCTCGATGTTTCCGCGCACACCTATAGCCATCAACGCGACGCTTCCCTTCAACTCCTTCTTCCCCTCCGCACCTGAAACCGTGACGACAACTTCGCTCGCGCCAGGTTTCACGCTCTCCACCTTGGCTTGGGTGAGAATCTCGATACCTTGCTTCCCGAGACTCGACTCCATCATCTTTGTCAACTCTTCATCCTCGATGGGGAGAATTCGCGGCATCATTTCAACCACAGTGACCTTTGTGCCCAGCGAGTTATAAAAATAGGCGAATTCAATCCCGATCGCCCCTGCTCCAATAATGATCATCGACTCCGGTCGTTCCGGGAGATTCATCGCTTCGGTACTCGAAATAACCCTCCTTCGGTCAATGGCAACTCCGGGAATTGTTCTCGGACGGGCACCAGTGGCCAGGATGATGTGCTTTGAAGTCAGCTTCTCGGCAGGCTTCTCACCCGTCCTGACTTCAATTCCCCCGTTCCCGAGCAAAGTCCCGTATCCCGGGAAGACTTCGATCTTGTTCTTCTTCATCAGGAACTCAACGCCCTTGACAATCCGTTCCGAAACAGCACGGCTCCGTTTGATTATTTTGCTGAAGTCGACCTTTAGGTTCTCGTACGAAATGCCCCATTCCCCGGCCTTCCTGAACGTTTGGAGAATTTCGGCATTCTTCAGAAGCGCCTTCGTTGGGATGCACCCCCAGTTCAAGCAGACTCCTCCAAGGCGATCTCGTTCAACGATTGCCACCCGCATCCCCAGTTGTGCGGCTCTGATTGCTGCGGTATACCCACCAGGTCCCCCGCCTAGAACTGCTATATCAAACGACTTCTCAGTCATGGAGTCCTTTCCCGGAACAACAAAAAAGGGAAGTCAAATTCCCTTGAGTAGTTTTTGCGGAGCCAAAACGTCAAAAATATACTCAAACGTGCCCAGAAAGTCAACCAACCGGCATTCGTACTCCAAGGCATAATGGATTGATTGGTTTGCAGCATTGTTTCTCCGTTCAGCCGGCGGATGTCGCGTCTACGCGGTGCACCAAACGTCCTTCAGAGCGTGCCGGGTGACTTTTGACCACGATGAGGCAAGAGCAAACGCGCGTGCATGTCTTGTCCTCGGATAAGAAACAAATTGATTTTGCAGATCAAAATAGGTATACTTACCACGAATTTTTTCAATGATGCAGAGATGCCAGACCAGGAGGTCGGTGCAGAAAAAGTTGTTGCAACCAACCGCAAGGCTCGACACAACTACCAAATACTCGACACCTTCGAAGCAGGAATTGTCCTCACAGGAACGGAAGTCAAATCTCTCAGACAAGGTAACGCCAATCTTTCCGATAGTTACGCACTACTGAAGAACGGAGAATTGTGGCTCATTGGAATGCACATTTCGCCGTATGATCGGGGGAGTTACGCAAATGTCGACCCCCTGAGAAGTCGAAAGCTACTTCTGCACAAGAAGGAGATTCTCAAGCTCGCTGGAAAGGTCGCTTCGAAAGGGGTGGCCGTTATTCCGCTCCGTTTGTACTTCACTAATAACATTGCCAAGGTCCTCGTGGGAATTGCCCGTGGCAAGAAGGAATACGACAAACGCGAGGACATTGCAAAGCGCGATGCCGAGCGCAGCATCAGACAACGACTAAGGCGTTAGACTATCTTGTTCCCTCCCCTCAACGAGCAGATGGATGTGATCAAGCGAGGAGTTTCGGAGATCATCCCGGAAGAAGACCTCGCCAGGAAGATTGAGAAGTCCATCAAGACTCAGAAGCCGCTCAATACAAAGCTAGGATGTGACCCGAGCAGACCGGATCTCCACCTGGGGCATTCGGTTGTCTTGCGCAAGCTCCGGCAGTTTCAGGATCTGGGACATCAGGCAACCCTGATTGTCGGGGATTTTACTGGGATGATCGGAGACCCCTCCGGTCGGAGCAAAACGCGGCCACCGCTCACCATCGACGAAACACGCAGAAATGGTCAGACGTATTTCGAACAGGCCACAAAGATCCTCTCAACGAAGAAGATCCAGATGCTGTACAATTCGGAGTGGCTCGGAAAGATGAGCTTTGCTGATGTGATCATGCTCGGAAGCAAGTATACGGTAGCGCGGATGCTTGAACGGGACGATTTTGAGAAGCGCTACAAAGCCGGTGAACCCATCAGCATTCATGAGATGCTTTACCCGCTGGCACAGGCAATGGATTCGGTCGCTATCCGGGCAGATGTCGAGCTCGGCGGCACGGACCAGAAGTTCAACCTTCTAGTCGGGCGGGATATCCAACGCGAGTACGGTCTTGAGCCACAGGTGGCAATCACGATGCCCATTCTGGCGGGGACAGACGGTGTAGAGAAGATGAGTAAATCACTCGATAATTATATCGGAATTAATGAATTGCCGAGGCAGATTTACGGCAAAACCCTCTCGATTCCCGACACATTGATCTACGATTACTTTCTTCTCACAACGAATGTTTCAGGTGAGGAACTGATAGAAATAGAAAGGCAGCTTGAAGACAGCTCGCTGAACCCTCGAGACGTGAAGCGCAGACTTGCGCGAACGCTCGTCGCGATGTACCATGATGAACACTCGGCCCACGCTGCGGAGGAGGAGTTCGATCGAGTGTTCGTCAAGAAGGATCTTCCGGATGAAGTCCCGGAGTACCTTATCTCGATCGGAAATGGAGGGATTGGCATCCTCCAGCTACTCACCGAGACGAAGCTCGCCTCCTCGAACAGTGAGGCACGGAGGATGGTTGAACAGGGAGGCGTCACAATCGACGGAGAACGCATCTCCGACTACAATGCCGAGATACGGATTCCGGAAAGCATTGTCATCAAAGTTGGCAAACGACGATTCATGCGAGTCAAAAAATCCTAAAGCAACAACTCATCAACATAATCACCGGAGAGGAGAAATTGTACGTTCCCACAAAGATGTTCTTCACCAAGGGCGTAGGTCGCCACAAGGACTACCTGCAGTCGTTCGAGCTTGCCTTGCGTGACGCAAAGATCGAGAAGTGTAACCTTGTTACCGTATCGAGCATCTATCCGCCCGGCTGTAAACGCATACCTCCGGAGGATGGCCTCAAGCTTCTCCAGCCTGGTCAGATTACCTTTGCAGTAATGGCAAGGAATGCCACGAACGAACCTAACAGACTCATAGCTGCCTCCATCGGAGTCGCAACTCCTGCGGACACATCCCAGTATGGCTACCTTTCAGAACACCATCCTTTTGGAGAAACTGACGAGAAGGCGGGTGAGTACGCCGAAGATCTTGCGGCAACCATGCTGGCGACGACTCTCGGGGTGGAGTTCGATGCAACCACAGGATGGGATGAGCGGGAGAAGATATACAAGATGAGTGGAAAGATTGTCAAGACGTACAATGTTACGCAGTCGGCCGAAGGACACAAGGACGGGATTTGGACGACCGTTGTGGCAACCGCCATCCTCCTCCCCTGAATGTCTCCCGCAAATCAGAAAGCCCGATGAGAACACCTCATCGGGCTTTGGATTCACCAACTTCCTGATCCTTCAATTCAGAAGATTCCTGTAATCCTCATAGCAGTCCATTACTCGTTCCACGTAAGCGATGGTTTCGCCCGAGTTTCCGAACCAGCCGGCCGTTTTCGGGCGATCTTGATCCCACACGCTTCGGTGAAGTGTATAATACCGCTTTGAAAGAAGCGGCAACGCCTCCTTGACCGCCTCCCATTTTCTGGGGTCGTCGTGCAGATAGGCCGCAAGCACTTGGGCATCGTATATCCTGCCGACTCCCGCGTTATAGGCAGCCAGAGCAAGACGAATCCTCTCGGGTTCCTCGGCACCGTCAAACAGGTTGTACAGCCTCCGGAGATAGAATACCCCGCCTCGAATGTTGTTCATGGGGTGTGCCATGTCCTTTATGTCAAGGCTCTTTGCCACCTCATGGCTGGTAACCGGCATTATCTGCATGAGCCCGGCCGCACCTTTGTCACTTTCAACATCCCGTGAGAAACCCGATTCAACCTTCATCACAGCAAGTACAAGCCTCCAATCCAAGCCGTATTCCCGGGAATATCTCTTCACTACTCCCCCATAGCTCTTGATGATCAGCCGGTCCGGTTCGGGGAGCCCAAGAGCAGCTTCCTGACCAATTTGGGAGTCGGAAATCCGAGAATTCACCTCATTTGGGCGTACTTGCGCCTTCTTGACCAAGCTCTCACTGACAGGGCTGCAGCCCGAGACAATCAAAAACAGACTAGAAATTGCGCCGGCAAAAAACATCCTCATTTTGTCATTCGATCCCAATACCAAACCCTTTCTCTCATGAAACATCACTGGCAAACAGTTCCAGTCATTTTCCACGCTTAATTTACAGCTTGACTTTAATCAGGATGGGGTAAGCAGCGAACTTGTTCATTTTTCAAGATATGAAGGGATCTTGAAAAGAACTTGTACAAAGGTACAGCTAACGGCTATAAATGTCAAGACGTTTGTTGCAGATGAGAGAAGGGTCACATAATGCAGTCACGGGCATATTACCCGTTTTGAGTCTTATTGGGTTGGTTTCCTTATGAACCTCGCTTCAACATCAAGGATCTTATCTACCCTGGATTTGTGGCGTCCACCGGCAAACCACGTTTCCAGCCATATGCGCATGATCTCCTTGCAGACCTCGCTTCCTACGACTCTGCTTCCCAGCGTAAGCACGTTCGTGTCATTATGTTCTCTTGCATTTCTTGCCACGAACTCGTTGTGGCAGCACGCTGCCCGCACTCCAGGCACCTTGTTCGCAACAACACATGACCCGATTCCCGCCCCGTCGATCATAATTCCCCGCCAAGCCTCTCCCCTTGATACGACCGCTGCTACCGCATAGGCGAAATCAGGGTAATCACACTGATCTTCTGAGGTGGTGCCGACATCGAGAATTTTGTATCCCAGACCTTCGGCGTGCTTCTTGAGCAGCTCTTTTAACTGAAAACCACCATGATCACTTCCAAACACTACCACTTTGTCCCCCGTCGGCGCCACCACTGCCTCCGGCATTGAAGGCTGTTTCTGCGTGGGAATGGGTACCCGGGGGGGATGCTCTTTTTGCTCAACAAGCCTGACCTCCGCCGCAGATGCTCGTTCAGCGGCAAGAGGTGTAACAATTGCCCCCTGTGGAACATCAAGGGTCTTCAAGCCCTTATCTATAGCCTCTCTGACCAACTGTTCCGTTATGAGCTGTCTTCCCATAGAATCCTTAGTCTGGACTCTTCCCCATTTCCAGTATCTCCATCTTCACGGGTGCGGTGCCGTTTGCAATAAGACCAAGTTGCCTGGCGGCCTCGAGGGAAACGTCAATGATGCGGTCGTCCTTGAACGGTCCCCTGTCATTGATACGTACAATTACGCTCCTCATGTTTTCCAGATTCAATACGCGCACTTTCGTGTTGAAGGGAAGTGTCCGGTGGGCAGCTGTAAGCGCATGCATATCGTACTCTTCGCCGCTCGATGTCTTCCGGCCGTGAAATTCGTCGGCGTAGTAAGAGGCGATGCCTTCCAATTCAGAAACAAGAACCGAAGGTGTCCTGCCGGGATTCCGCTCCTTCGCCGTGAAACGGGGGACCGCCGTGCCACAACCCATTAGGACAAGACTCAATAAAGCAACGAGGTATTTCCGGGTCGCGCGCAACGGAACCAACTACAAGTACTCGTTCATCTGTTTGCGTTTGAGATAGTCTGCAATCTCCTTCACATCCTGGGACTTCCCTCGTTTGCAAATCAGGAGAGCATCGGGTGTGTTTACGATAATCAAATCTTCAACGCCTATCGTCGCGACGACTTTGTCAGGCGAGTAAATGAACGAAGACCTTGTATCCTTCTGAATAACCTTGCCGGTGATCGAATTTCCATGCTCATCCTTGCCAGAGAGCCTGAACACTTCGTCCCATGATCCAATGTCGCTCCAGCCAAAGTCACCGGGGATCACGTACACCCTCTCCGATTTCTCCATCACACCGTAATCAATGGAAATACCCCGGATAAGCCCGTAGGCCTTCTCCAGGGCGGCTTGGTAGGTGGGCGTTCCGATTGCAGGCTCAATGGTTTTCAGTTCGGCGTACAGCTCAGGAAGACAACGCTCGATTTCCTTGAGGATGGAATCGACCCGCCAGATGAACATTCCACTGTTCCACAGAAAGTCCCCGCTCGCGAGAAATCGTTCGGCAGTCTGGACGTTTGGCTTCTCGGCGAATGTCTTGACCCTGTAGACACCTTTTGACAGATACGGATTATGGGCATCGTTCTCCATGAACATCTGGATGTATCCGTAGCCTGTTTCCGGGCCTGTAGGTTTGATTCCGATGGTCAGCAGCCTGCCAGACTCATAGGCCGTTTCTGTGGCAAGACGGAGTACCCTTCGAAACTCCTCAGCATTCTCAATAACATGGTCTGATGGCAACACAATCATCACTGCGGAAGGATCCATGTGGAGGGCATGGAGCGCAGCAAGACCGATGCAAGGAGCCGTGTTTCTACCAACGGGCTCGACAAGAATGTTTTCCTCGGGGAGACTCTCAAGCTGCTTCAACACCATTGTCTTCTGGATCTTGTTCGTCACAACCAACATGTCGCGAGGATGAACGAACCCGTCAAGACGCTTCACGGTACTCTGGATCATCGTCCCTTTGCCGAGAATCTCCAGCAACTGCTTCGGGGACTTCTCCCTGCTGCGGGGCCAGAACCTCGTGCCAACACCACCAGCCATAATTACAGCAAATGTCTTTGGCATGTTCACTTACCCCATTCGTCTAACAAGTCCTCGGGACGCTTGAGGAGATCAATTGTCGATTGGAGAGAATCGTTGTCTTCGATGCCGGCCGCCTCGAACACGGTTTGTAACGTGAGATTTGCGTTGTCAAGGAGATTGACTATCCGAACGTCGTGCAGCAAGGCCAAATCGAGCACGTGTTGAACGAACCCTGAACATGCCGAGGCAAACTGTACCACATCATCCTTGGCAGCAGCGGATGCGCATTCCCTTAACGAAACAAGCTCGTTCAGGATCTTGTACAACTGGCTATCGGGAATACCGGAGAACGTTCCGCCCTCGAATGAATTTCGCTTCAGTTCCTCCACGACCCGGCCAAACCTGTGAAGCGAGTCGTACAGACTCTCGACCTGGTCCGGAAGAGTCTTTGGTGCAGCAGGGAGGCCTTCCACGTGCCCATTCCTATATGCATCAACAAGCAACAGGCCGAGGATTTCTGCCTGGTGATCCATCACACCGTTATCGAGAGCCAGATCCCCACGTTCAGCCTTATCCAAAAACCACATCAAACTAAGGGAGAACTGATCAAAGCGATCCACCCGGTAGAGAGTGCATAGAGCACCATGAATCTCGTCTGCTTGAGCGATCTTCTGAATTACTTTGCCCACCTTGGAGGCCTCCGACGGATGACCGTGTTCACCCAACCAACTCTCCACCTTGCGGAGAAGCCTCACAATGTAGCTCTGTGCCCCCGACATTCGAATGCCGCACTTTTTTGCAGAATATAGGTGATTGCAGTAGCAATGTCAATCCAACGACTGGCGGTGGAAAAACCAGAAAGCCCTGTCGCATGGGGGTCGGGCAGGGCTCTGAAGAATCACGCTTTGGAAGCAACGCGCAGCCTGTTCAGCGATTTCATCATCGCCAGACGGGCACGATCAACATCAATATTCGGATCTTTCGAGTGGAGACGGGTCGATGCCCGCTCGTTGGCAGCTCTTGCTCGTGGCACATCAATTTCTCCCGCGGGTTCCGCGGTTTCCGCAAGTATCACCACAGCATTGGCCTTGACCTCGACAAAACCTCCGCTCGTAGCATAGAGCAGGTCATGGCCTTTTTTGTCCTTGACCTTGAGCTCGCCGACTTCAATCGTGGATATGAATGGAGCGTGATCACAGAGAATCTGAAATCCACCCATTGTTCCGGGGGCACTCACACTCGTCGCTGCATCCTGAAACACAACGCGGTTTGGGGTGATGATCCGGAGGTCAAATGATTTTTCGTACATGGCTCTGTGACCAGCTCAGGCAGTCTGCAATTTCTTGGCCTGTTCGAAGGCCTCTTCAATAGTTCCCACCATCAAGAATGCCTGCTCGGGTAGCTCATCGCATTCACCATCGATGATCATCTTGAAACTATGGATCGTGTCCTCCAGCTTCACATATTTGCCGGGAATGCCTGTGAACTGTTCAGCAACGTGGAATGGCTGCGAGAGGAACTTCTGAATCTTCCGGGCGCGTGATACCGTCTGTTTGTCCTCGTCGGAGAGCTCATCGATGCCGAGGATGTTGATGATATCCTGAAGGTCCTTGTAGGTCTGCAGAATTTCCTTTACACGTTTGGCGACGGCATAGTGTTCCTCTCCAACGATAAGCGGGTCTAGAATTCGTGACGTTGAATCAAGAGGGTCGACGGCCGGATAAATTCCAAGCTCCGAGATCTGACGGCTGAGAACGGTCGTGGCATCGAGATGCGAGAATGTGGTTGCCGGGGCCGGGTCCGTAAGATCGTCTGCCGGTACATAGATTGCCTGCACCGACGTGATCGACCCTTTCTTGGTTGAGGTGATTCTCTCTTGCAACTCCCCCATTTCCGTTCCCAGCGTCGGCTGATAACCGACGGCGGACGGCATGCGCCCAAGAAGGGCAGATACCTCTGACCCAGCCTGGACGAACCTGAAAATGTTATCAATAAAGAGCAACACATCCTTGCCTTCCGAATCGCGGAAGTACTCGGCAATGGTCAACCCCGTGAGCGCAACACGAGCACGAGCCCCTGGCGGCTCGTTCATCTGGCCGAATACCAGTGCAGTCTTGTCGAGAACACCGGATTCCTTCATCTCGATCCACAGATCATTTCCTTCGCGCGTTCGTTCCCCGACACCGCTGAACACAGAGAAACCTCCGTGTTCCTTGGCAATATTGTGGATCAACTCCTGAATGATCACAGTCTTCCCAACCCCTGCCCCACCGAACAGCCCTGTTTTCCCTCCTTTTGTGTAGGGCTCAAGCAGATCAACAACTTTGATCCCAGTTTCAAACAGCTCCTTGTTTGTCGAGAGTGTATCGAATTCAGGGGCCGGGCGGTGAATGGGGTACTGGATATCCGACTTGATGGGCCCGAGACCATCAATGCCGTGGCCGATAACGTTGATCAGGCGACCAAGCGTGGAAGGCCCCACCGGAATCGTTATTGGCCCACCCGTATCGTAACAGGTAATCCCCCGGGAAAGACCGTCCGTCGAGTCCATTGCAACCGTGCGCACCCGGCTGTCGCCAAGATGCTGTTGCACTTCAACAATCAGGTCTTCCGTCGAGCCGTCGCCGCTGCTGTGAGGGATACGGATGGCGCTCAGAATAGAGGGAAGCTTGCCACCAGAGAAATCAATATCGACAACTGGTCCAATAATCTGGACAATCTTACCTTCGTTCATTCGGTTCCTTTCGGAAGTACACCAGACAGATGAATGAGATCTTGTGGACAGAACTTACGAAAAACTTGGCTGCAAATCAACAAAACGACCACTTCACGACACTGCTCGACAGAAGGACTCTGAAGCGAATCGTTCATCACGCATGATGCATGAAGTTGGTCGACTATCCTCGGGATGAGACAATGGATTCGACAATCACCGCACCGTGAAGCCTGCCGTTCTCAACAAACACCTTATTGTTGTTTTTGCCCGCGACAAGCGATCCGGCAACATATAGACCCTTCACGTTCGTTTCGAACGTACGTTCATCGAAGCACGGGGCAAGGGTGTCACTCTGTACTTCAACGCCGAACCGTCTGAGATGCGCTGTATCCGGATGGAACCCGATAAGCACGAAGACAAAATCACTTGACAATTCCTTTTCCCCATCGGGCGCGTTCACCACTACTGATCTCTGACGAATCTCGCGGACTGTCGTGCCAAACACGGCCTTCACCTGGCCGGCCTTGATGCGGTTCTCAATGTCAGGAAGAATCCAGTACTTTACTCCAGGACTCAGATTCTCTCTACGATGAATGAGGGTCACGCGCGCACCGTGACGATATAAATCCAGGGCCGCTTCAACTGCCGAGTTTCGACCACCTATGATCGCAACGTCGCAATCAAAGTATTTGAATGGCTCATCGTAATAGTGCATTACGTGAGGAAGCGACTCGCCCGGAACGTCCAGACGGTTGGGGTTGTCGAAGTAGCCAGTCGCGAGGACTACATTTCGTCCCCTGTAGACTTTTCCTGAAGACGTTGTCACAGTGAACTCCTCTTTCCCCTTTGTAACACTCTCAACCGGATCAAAGTATCTGAACTCGAGTCCGTGATATTGGACCACCTTCTGATAATATCTGAGAGTGTCCACACGGGTGGGTCGAACGGAGGAAATGACAAAAGGTACATCCCCGATTTCCAGCAGTTCTGGTGTTGAAAACCAGATGAGATTCGATGGGAAGCGTCTGATCGCATCAACGATACTTCCCTTTTCGAGTACAACCGCTGAGAGTTGCGCTTTCTTGGCTTCAATAGCGCAAGAAAGGCCTGAAGGACCTCCACCAACAACGATTACATCAAACATGGCGTAATTCCGCTTGTTACGAGCGTCCTTTGACCTGGTATGCGCATAGCATTTTTCGAGAAGACTCCCTGATGCCTTGGCTTCTGTGACAAAGGGTGCCGCCTGAAGCTCACCATAAAATCAACGCCGATGGGTTGCAGATAGGATTACAGGATGAAAATCCGACAGGCAAGTGACTAAAAGACTGTTGAGCTGGCGGGCGGACTTGAACCGTCGACCTGCTGATTACGAATCAGCTGCTCTACCAACTGAGCTACGCCAGCATACTTCAATCTTACGCGCCAAATGCATGCATTGGAGAGCGGGCAGCGCAGAGTGCAGTCCCACAATGCGGAACCAAAATATGAAAAATCACCATGACTTGCAATGCACAGAAACACATGAGGGAAGCACGTGCTTCCCTCAACATCATCGTCGTCGTGGTTCCTGTGGAGATGGCCAGCTCATCCAATTCGAACACACAAGTTGAGGCAAAACTATCCCGACTTCGATCCTGGAAGAGGAAGCGGGCCCCCCTTGACAATCTCTATTTCCGTTCCCTGTACCCATTCCGCGTTCGGGAGGACGGAACGCTGGGTCCAGGCGGTGGCCACTTCAAGCGCCTCATTACTCGCGACCATCTCGATTGTTTCCCAAGGACAGTACTTCACGCACAGCTTGCACCCAATACAAATATCGAGATCGATCTCAACGAGTTTCTTGTGCTGGTCGAAGTCGGGCCCGGGCACGGTGAGGATGCAATCCACGGGACAGAACTCAACGCATACTTCACATCCGGTGCAGCCCGCCTGGTTTATGACCGCCAATTCTCTTGGCCGCTTCTTAGCCTTTAGCGGGGGATCATGCTGGACAACTTCGTCAGACATTCGCTCCTCAGATCTAAAGAACAGGATACTCCGGGATTGTGAAGTGAATTAATTGAAATGGTGAATGAATATCAAGGTCAGGCCAATGTAAGTCTGACATTAACGATTTCCGGAGTGTTCCCGATGCGAACCGGGGGACCCCAGGTCCCGACCCCACTGGAAACGTAAACGTGTGTGTTCCCTTTTTTCTTATATCCCCAGCTCACCTCATATATCTTTCGTGTGATGAAGTTGAATGGCCAGAGCTGCCCGTGATGAGTGTGCCCCGAAAGCTGCAGGTCTACACCGGCGTTGACAGCTTCTCCGAGCCTGAACGGCTGGTGATCCATCAGAATAACGGGGTACGACCGATCAACGTGTGTCATCAATTCATCGAGTGATTTTCTCCTCCGCCCCGCAAACTGACTGATTGCCCGATCCTCCCTCCCAACGATGTAGACACTATCATCGATCTTGACCGAAGAGTCCCGCAGCATCGTAATCCCGTGTTCGGTGAGATACTTGCACGCAGCCTCTACTCCACCAATATACTCATGGTTCCCTGTAATCGCGTAAACCCCAAACTTCGCGTTAAGTTTCCGCAGCGTCTCACCGAGATTCTGTTTGATGACAGGCCCAATATCTTCATCAACAACATCACCGGGGAGCAGAACCAGATCGGGACTAAGAGCGTTTATGTCACGGACAATTCGCTCCAATCTGGCCTTGCAGACGATCGTGCCGAGATGGATGTCGGAGGCAACGGCAATATTCAACGTTCGGAAATGACGAGAGGTTTTGTGGACAAGAAGATCGAGGGTTTGGATCCTCGGCATGAGGGCATTCAAATGGCCTATAATCACGATGACGAGTACCAATAATCCGACGGACATCGCCATTAATGGTCCGCTCAGAGAATCAGGTACCACTGGAATCAAAAGATTCACCCAGGAAACAATGTCAATGATGGCAACAGCGATCAGGAAATACACCAAGGCTGCAAGCCAGAACGAGCCGATCCACACAAGCAATGAACTCAGCCAGGATAGTCGCACCCGCTCGAGAAATCGTCCAGCGATAAACGATAGTGACAACACGAGAAAGGCAGCCAAGTACGGAGACAGCAAAGGAAGTGCTCCCGAACGACTCCCCATCCCCGGATGAAAATATAGAAATTCAGCAAGACCATACACGGCAAACGCGGCCGAGAAGAAAAAAGCAATGCTACGTCGACGCACCGGTTATACTTGCTTAGTGTAAGAGGTTTGAAATTCGGAAGGAGATACCGAGAGATTCCGAACCACCGCAATCGTCTCACCTCCCCCGCCTCTTTACTCCCACCAGCCGTATACAGACATGCTAATCCTCTCCTTGAGAAAGACAACGCCTTCCTTTTCAAGAAGTTGCTTTTGCGTTTGGTAATGGCCGTTCCGTTTCGGAAGGGATATCCTTCCCTGGGAATTGACAACCCGATGCCACGGGATATTTGAACCAAGCGGAAGATTGTGCAATGCATAACCCACAAGACGGGCATGCCGGGGAAAACCGCACTGACGGGCGATTTCCCCGTAGGAGGTTACTTTCCCTTTCGGGATGTGCCGGACAACACTCCAGATTCTGCCGTAAAGATCAGGTTGCCGAAGGCGCCATCAGTAAAGAACTAATCCCTCTCAAAGTTCAACAGGTTCTGCAAACTTCGCGAGCTCTTTCGCCGAAGCATTTTCGACATCGAGATGGAGACTGTGTCCATGTGAGTCCATGGTCACAATCGCCGGAAAGTCTTTGACTCTGATATGCCACATTGCTTCCGGCGTTCCGAATTCCAAAAGGTCGACACCTTCAACTTCAGTAATGCATCGGGAATAGAACTGCGCCGCTCCGCCAATCGCATTGAGGTACACTGCTCCATTGGCTTTCAACGCTGCAAGGGTCCGCGCCCCCATGCCTCCCTTTCCAATGACTGCTCTAAGGCCGAACTTCTTGATGATATCAGCCTGATATGGTTCTTCACGTGAACTCGTGGTTGGACCCGCGGCTGTCATCCGCCATTTGTCACCATCCTTGAGAACAACTGGACCGCAGTGATAGATCACCGCTCCATTCAAATCAACGGGGGCGTCGTGAGTCATCAAATGATGATGCATTGCGTCACGACCGGTGTGAACGATTCCACTCAGGAGTACGACATCGCCAACATGAAGAGACCGAATTTGTTCCACGGAGATCGGTGTTGCAAGATGTACTTCACGGCCGGTTGCAGGCAGCCCGTGAGTCTTGGCCATCCTCACAGCCGGAGTGTCATCCTTGTACAGCCAGCGTTTGATCTTCCCCGATTTCGAGTCCAGAATCACACCAAGGCGACGGAACGCCCAACAGTCGTACGCAACGGAAACAAAGTAACTTGCCGGCAGTCGATTGTACGCGCCAATCTTGCAGCCGATCAGTGTGGATTTGCCCCCGAACCCCATCGTGCCGATGCCAAGTTTGTTTGCATTCTCCATGACGTAGTTCTCAAGTTTCGCGAGCTCCGGATTCGGATTGATATCGTCAAGGGGACGAAACAACTGTTGCTTCGCATAGGCGTACCCTGAAGCCCTGTCGCCGCCAATTGCGACGCCGAGCGCCCCGATGCTGCATCCATGCCCTTGCGCCTGGAATACGGCGTGCAGGATGCACTTGCGAACGCCGTCGAAGGTCCTGTCGGCTCGTCCCAATTGGTCGAGCGTGCATGGGATGGAATACTGGATATTCTTGTTCTCACATCCACCTCCCTTGAGAATAAGGCGAATCTCGATGTCATTCTCCTCCCATTGTTCAAAATGCACCACCGGTGTTCCGACGCCAAGATTGTTCCCGGTATTCTTGTTCGTGAGAACGTCGACCGAATTCGGGCGCAGCTTCCCGAGTTTGGTTGCCTCAGCAATCGCTTCTCCGATTTGCTTCTTCATGATAATCTGGTTCGCGCCAACAGGGACCTTGATTTCGAACGTTGGCATGCCGGTATCCTGGCAAATCGGCGCCTCAGTGTCACATGCCATGTCAACGTTTTCCGCTATCGCCTGCAGCGCGAGCGCTGACTGCGTGCCAGGGGTTTCCAGCTCAATTGATCGCTCGACTGCTCTCCGGACATCCGGAGGAAGGTTGGATGATGTCTCGACAACAAGTTTCAGGATGCTCTCTTTGAAATGTTCCATTGTCAATTCTCCTTGATTGAACGCGTCCACTATTGACGCGCGTACTGCGGTCTACTTGCATATGGTACAGGATCTTCGATGCCGGCAGCTTGAAATCCCCGTAGACGCAAGGCACAGCTATCACATAGCCCGCATGCCACGTCTTCGCGCTGATAGCACGACCACGTGAGGTGGAACGGTGCCGCGAGTGCTTTTCCACGGAGGATGATTTCCGCCTTCGACATCTGGATAACGGGTGTTACAATCTCGATGTGAGTTGAGGGTTTCGTGCCAAGCTCGATGACTGAGTTGAAAGCGTCGTAGAACTCCTTCCTGCAATCAGGATATCCGGATGAGTCCTCCTCGACCGCACCGACAAAAACTGCGGTAGCACCAATAACCTCAGCCCAACTCACCGCTACGGAAAGCATGTTGGCGTTGCGAAAGGGGACATAGGAGGTTGGGACATCCTTGCGGTGGAGATCAGCCCCGCTTACAGACATGCTGAGATCAGTGAGGCTTGAGCCGCCGATCTTCGACAGATGTTCCATGGTGACGACAAGGGTTCGTTCGACGTGATAATGATCGGCAATGTCACGAAAAGCCTGCAGTTCGCGGGTCTCGGTCCGTTGACCATAATTCAGATGCAGGAAGGCAAGAGCGTAGTTCTGCGCAGCTATTGCAGTGGTTACACAACTGTCCATTCCTCCACTAGCGAGCACCACCGCTCTTCCCTTCATCAAACACCCCTTGTTTCCGGTTCCCAAATATACTTGTGCAGTTGCATCTGAAATCTGACATCGATTTTTTGGTCGAGAATCCAGCCCGCAAGGGCCACAGGTTCAAGCTCTCCAAAAACCGGGGACATCAGAATGGTGCAACGGTCTGCGATGGCGTATTGTTGTATGATTCCAACAGACCAGTCAAAATCTTCCTTGGAACCAATCACAAACTTCACTTCGTCAGTAGAACGAAGATGGTCAATGTTCGAGTAGAGATTCTTCCTGAGCATTCCGCTGCCTGGACACTTAAGATCCATGATTCTTTTCACCCGGGAGTCGACTCGTGAAATGTCAAGGCTTCCCCCCGTTTCAAGGAGAACCTCGTGGCCCTGATCGCAAAGAAGGGTCATAAGCTCATGCACACCTTCCTGAAAAAGGGGCTCTCCCCCCGTAATTTCCACAAGTCTGGTTCCATAAGCCTTGACGCGTTTCAGAACCTGGTCAATGGTCTGTGGGGTTCCCTCGTGGAACGCATACTCCGTATCGCAGTACGAACAGCGAAGGTTGCAGTAGGTCAGCCGCACGAAAACACACGGCCTGCCTGAATGTGTGGATTCACCCTGAATACTGTGGAAAATTTCGTTAACGACGAGTTGTGTCATTGGTATGGCGACAATAGCTAAAAAAAGGTAGCAAGAAGAGGAAGGAAAAGCAAGAAATGCTAACGGTTGGTTGGTCGCGGATGGACAACCGTCGGAAAGAATGCAGGACCTACTTTAAGGTGCCATTCCTTTTTGTCCGCGTGAGGCAATTCATGATGGATGCGATCACCAAATCTTCGTCAAGCGGCTTGAGTACGAAATCGGTAACGCCGAGACGTTTCCCGGCAATCAGAGTATCCCGGTCAATCCTTGTTGCAAGAAAGAGAAACGGTAACTCCCGTGTCCGAATATTTGTCCGGATCCAAAGATATAGATCATATCCGACCGAGCCGTTTTCGAAATTCACTTCCGAGACGACCATGTTGGGCATGAACCTCGCTATTGCTTCAACCGCCTCGTCGTAGTTCCCGGCGCCAATCGCGCCAAATCCATACTTCCGAAGTGACGACGTGAGCGAGGTAAGTACTCTCTCATCCTGATCAACAATTAATACAAGCTCGTCGCGCCGCCGCTTTTGATGTCTTCCGTTCGGGTTACCAGCTTTGTTCGACACCAGAGACGAGACGAAATACTCGATACGCTTTTGAAGTGATTTCGCTGCGGAGTTTTCCGGATCGAGTTGATACACTGTTCTTAGGGTACTGAGGGCGGTGGTATACCGCGCCATTTGCAGGTGATCCTCAGCTCGCTGCAAGTAATGTTCTATTTTCGCCTGCTTGAAGCTCTGGGGACCCACGGTTGTCTCCGAGGTAGTTTCAACGGTGTGCAAATCGATACCTCCAATGAAGATCTGGAATGGAGAGTGCAGAAAGCTGGTATTAAGATATACGTTGGTCGCTCACGGGACTGTGCCGGAAATCACCCGATCTCCCAACGGACGAAACACCGGGCTTGCATGAACTGGAGCCTACCTCCCGGATGGCAAGGCCCCAAGATCCTGATTCTCAAGCAGTTGTGGTTCAGGCACGTCCCTCAGTTCCCTTGCCGGAACCCCCGCATAGACCTTCCGAGGCTGGAGGTCTCGTGTCACGACTGCCCCTGCGGCCACGAGGGTATCTTCACCTATCTCTTTCCCCGGCAGTATGGTGGCATTCGTCCCGATCCGCCCGCCCTTACGGAGGGTGAGGCCTTTGAAATACTTGAACCGCTCCTTGGTTCGCCCAACAAAGTTGTCGTTGCTTGTCGCAACGCACGGGGCAATGAAGCATCGATCCTCAACGGTGGAATACGCAGTGAGATATACATTCGTCTCAAGCTTGCAGTACTCACCGACGGTACAGAAGTTTTCGACGGCAACACCCCGTCCAATAATCGTCCCACTCCCAATCTTCACATTTTCCCTGACACTCGAGAGATCCGCGATGAGTACCTTGTTGCCTATGCTGCAGCCACGATAAATGACCACAGAAGTCCCAACAATACAATTGTCCCCGATGTGGCATGGTGGCAGGGCACCATCTCTGGTAGTGGCGCTGTTGGCAGCCTTCATGGGGAGTTTCCCGATCACCGCGTTGTCATCGATTCTGACGTTGGACCCGATGACGCTGTCCGGATGAACCACTACGTTGTTTCCCAGCAAAGACCCACCGCCGATTTTCACATTCTCCATGACAACGACGTTATGACCAAACTTCACGGTCTCAGCCACAACTGCACTTCGAGCAATAACTACATCAGGCATATTTCATCCGTTTGATTTCTATTGGAACCCCATTCTTGTCAAGCGATTCCTGTGCTGCTTCCATTACTTGCAGCACCATCAATCCGTTGGTGCCGTCCGTGAGTGGCTTCTTCGCGGTCGCAACACACTCGAAGAAATGCTGCTGTTCGATTCGAAGCGGCTCCACCTGAATGAGGTTCGGAATCAGGATATCTCCTTCACGAATCATCAACTGACTGCCGTGTGATTGCATTTCGGGAACTCCGGCCAGGGACAACAGATCTCCCACGCCAACATCGACTCCCACACCCTTATCAAAGATTTTCAGCTTGCCGGTTGCTTCCATATCGTCAAAGATGATCATCTTTCTGCTGCCCACGATGGTGAATTTCCTCATCTTGTGTGGATCAAGCCAACTAACATGTCCGTGAGCAAGGAGGCCATTCTCAAATTCCAGGTGATAGAAGACAACATCGGGGAGATTCTTGCTGATAAACTTTCCGCCAACAGCTGACACTGATGCAGGAAACTGACCGGTCAAGTACAGCATCACAGAAATGTCGTGTGGAGCAAGGCTCCAGAATGCATTCTCCTCCCGTCGAATAGTACCCAGATTGACGCGCTGAGAGTAAAGATAGAGAACCTGCCCGAGTTCACCTGAGAGAATCTCAGTCCGGATGCGGTTCACCGCTGGATGGTACAACAGGAGGTGACCAACCATGAGGGTGAGCTTGTTTCTCTCCGCTGTTTCCATAAGACCAACCGCTTCTTCTGATTTCAACGTGAGCGGCTTTTCAATCAGGCAGTGTTTTCCTGCTTCAAGGCATTGCATCCCGATGTTATGATGGGTCTCAGCACCAGACGCAATGATCACGGCTCCAACCTCGGGATCGCTTAGAACATCCTTCAGAGACTTTGTGGTACGCACAGACGGAGCAACCTTTCTGGCGTTCGCAAGACTTCGATCGGCAATATCACACACCATTCTGAGACGTTCGCCGAGCAACTGGCCGGCGACCCTGACATGGTTGACACCCCACTTCCCGCATCCGATCACCGCAACACCAAAATCTTCCTTCATTGCATCCCCTTGTAATCCTGAGGTTCGTGGTCTCTCACAGTAATGCGACCTCCACCCAGTTTGACTACACGGGCCCGAGGCGTCAGGATATGTTTCATCGCATTCCGCGTATCAATAACAAGATTCGCGTGCTCGCCAATCATTCGATAGTCGAACTGACTGTGATCTGTGAGAATCACTGTACAGACAGAGTTTTTGAGTTCTTCAGCTGTCAACCGGACCGAGGCAAACCGTTCTCCGCAAATATCAAGCACAGGAACATACGGATCATGATACGCCAGGTTCCCCGCACCAGCCTGGAGCAATAATTCAAATACTTTGATTGCCGGGGAATGACGCGTGTCATCCACGTTGCGTTTGAATGCAGCCCCCAAAACAAGAATCCTGGCCTCGGCGATCGTCGTGGGAAGATGAGCTATCTCCCAAATGACTTTGTCCTTCACCACAAATGGCATATTCTCATTGGTCTCTGCCGCGAGCGTAATGAAGTTTGTCTGAAAGTCGTATTTCCTTGCAAGCCAGCTCAAGTAGTACGGATCAACCAGAATGCAATGCCCGCCGATCCCGGGCCCCGGGTAGAACGGCATGTACCCAAAGGGTTTCGTTGCAGCGGCATCCACCACTTCCCAAATGTCGATCCCACCCATTCTCTCGCACAACTGAGCCATTTCGTTCACGAGTGCGATGTTCACACTGCGGAAAATATTCTCCAACAGTTTTTCCATCTCGGCAATACGCGGACTGGAGACTGGAATGACTTGCCCGATGACGTGCTGTGTAATCGCGACCGCAACCCGTGTGCATGCCGGCGTCAATCCACCAACGACAATAGGGGTGTTGTGGATTGTGTACTTTTTGTTGCCGGGATCGATGCGTTCGGGGGAGAATGCCAGGTGGAAATCAGTCCCGGCCCTCAACCCGGATTGCTCGAGCACGGGAAGGACATAGTCCTCTGTTGTCGACGGGAACGTGGTGCTCTTCAGGATCACGAGCTGACCCTTGTGGAGGCGCTGTCGGATTTCGTCAGTCGCCGACATGATGTAACTGATGTCGGGGTCCTTGGTGGGGGTGAACGGTGTAGGGACGCAGATAAATACGACGTCAGAATCAGCAAGAGGATCGTACGACGTGCTCGCCTGTAACGCGCCGGAGCGAACCACAGACTCAAGGTGTGTATCATCCACGTCGCCGATGTAGTTCTTCCCGGAATTCACGTCACGGACTTTGTCCGAATCTACATCGATGCCGATTGTCCTGAATCCGGCCATCGCGTACTGAACGGCAAGGGGGAGTCCAACATATCCCAGACCGATAACGGAAACGATGGCCTGTTTGTTTTCAATCTTTTCAAGAAGCGACAATGTTCGCTCGCGAGTAGTAGGAGACAATCTTGATTGTTTTGGGCATCACAATATAAAGAAGCTCAGTAAAAGATGCTCACGTTTCGCTCTCAAGGAGGATCTCTGCGATTTTGTTGCTCGCACGACCATCCCCATAGAATTCTCGGCGGGGGACCGCGGGCATCGATTTCACAGCGTCCAGAAGGGCACGTCGCTCAACGCCGGCGAGAATATTCCAGCCGTTCTCCAATGTTTCCACCCACTCGGTTTCGTTCCGCAACGTGACACACGGGGTCCCGAGAATGTACGCCTCTTTCTGAACCCCACCGCTGTCGGTCAGCACCTTCCGCGCATGCTTTTGAAGCGCAAGCATATCGAGGTACCCAAGAGGTTCAATGAAATGGATGTTGCCACCCTCCTGAGTTCTCAGACTGTGAAGCTCAATGGACTTCCTTGTCCTGGGGTGTAATGGGAAGATAACCGGAGCATCCAGTGAATCAAGGGCCTTAAGAATTGACCCGAGGTTGTCTGCATTGTCAGTGTTCGAGGCCCGGTGGACGGTTACAAGGTAGAATTCCTTTGCAGTGATTCCAAGCTGACCAAGAATGGATGAATGTCCGTCGATCAGAGTCTCGCAGCGCCTCAAAGCATCGAGCATAACGTCCCCCACTAAATACGCGTTGTCATCCATCCCCTCGAGAGAGAGGTTCCGGATGGCGGTCTCAGTGGGGCAGAAGAGAAATCGCGACACTCTGTCGGCAATAATACGGTTGACCTCTTCCGGCATGGATCGGTTAAAGCTCCGCAGCCCCGCTTCGATATGCGCAACGGAAATATTGAGCTTCGCTCCGACCAACGCACCTGCAAGTGTGGAGTTTGTATCACCGTAAACGACGACAATATCGGGTTGTTCCTTCATCATCACCTGTTCGAGCCCGGTCATGATTGACGCTGTCTGAACTGCATGGGTGCCGGAGCCCATGCCAAGATTGTAACCAGGAACCGGGATCGAGAGATCTTCAAAGAACACCTTGGACATTGCGTCGTCGTAGTGTTGCCCTGTGTGAACAATCACATGGTGCATCCTTCCGTCGAAAGCACGCACAACGGGGGCAAGTTTGACAAACTGCGGCCGGGCACCAACAACTGCGAGGACTTTCTTCAGCGGCATGTCATTGTGGCGAGAATGACGAACAAACTCTTGACACAACAGAATCTGCCAACGTAACCACCGATTCACAATTGAGAAGGAATGGATACGTCTGACTGTTATTGGCAACATACAGACCTTTGGCCGGTCCTTCAATCGACGGAATGCTTCTGTAAAAGTCGAGCGTGTACAGAGGCTCCACAAACGCTTCGCGGTCAACCCGGCCGGCTTCGACCGACGACGAATCAAATGTTGGAAACATCCGTTTCAAATGCCCAAGGCATTCATCTTTCAGATCCTCATCGGCGCGACCGAGCCATTGCTTATTCCGGGGAGAAACATACTTCGGAACATATACCAGGTGCCGCCCATTCATCAACGCGGGATCAATCACATTTGTTGTCTCAATGATGCCGGTGTATGGAGTGGTTCCGTCAACAAGATTGAGTGTGTGAAACGGCGTCAGCTGTTTCCTCATCAGAAGGAGAACGCTGACAACTCCCATGTACTCGACACAGTTTCTCTGCTTGTCGCGCAGTACTTCAGGGAGAAGTTGCTGATATTGAGGATGAGGCAATGTCGAGATGACCACATCGTGGGGAGAAGTCTGATTACCGACAATGACTCCTTGCACAACTCCGTTCTCAATCGCAACAGTGCGGACCGTAACCCGGGTCAGTATGGTTGAGCCGAGCTCATCAATGTTCCTTTGCAACGCGTCAATGACGATTTGCAGATTTCCTTTGATATGGCCCATCACCTCGCGCTGGGATATCGCTCGCCTTGTTGACGCCATGCGCCGGACACGCGACCAGATGTACGTCATCGGGATGTTTTCATACTGCCCGTCGAACTTTGCTCTGAGAAGCGGCTTCCAGAACTTCTCGAAGAGGCTCAAGCCACCCCTGGCAACGAGGAAATCCTGTATCGACACATGCTCAAGCGGACGCCAGTCTTTCTGCATCCTGCACCATTGAAGGGTCAAGGCAAGTCGAACCCTCTCCGAACGCGAGAGCAAGGGGAAATGCAAGTATTCGCTGATGGAGGCCAACGAGTATGTCCTCCCATGACTGTAGAAACCAGCCTTCGTTTCCCGGAAATACACGCGGTCTCCAAGACCAAGTTCATTGATCAAACCAATCCAGTGTCGATCACTCTTCAGAATGACATGATAAAAGCGATCCATTGAGATGCCGTCAACAACGACGGACCGTAACAGTCCGCCAACGGACTCGTCTCTCTCATACAACGTTACCCGGTGGCCATCCCGCGCAAAACGATATGCCAGCGTCAGGCCCAGAATCCCGCCGCCAATGATGCCGATGCTCCTCGCCTTCGATTCTGTCACCTTGGGTCCCGGCGGAACTGATTCTCTTTCCTAAACTCTCGAGTCAGGAACAAAATATAATCTCTTATCGTCTTCCACACCCTCATGTTACTCTTCCCCACACGTTCACCAAATTGCAAGATTGCCGGGACTTCATCCATAACGGCTCCCAATCGACGCAACTGGAACAGTATTTCGGCGGCGACAGTGAATCCGTGTGATTGAATGAACTCATCGCCAAAGTGCGCTAATGCTTGCCGCAGGACTTTTCCCTTGTAAGCCCTGTAGAATGAGCTATATGTATGACATTGCTTGATTGGAAAAAGCGTGCGCATGGCAAGGTTCACGCATTCACTCATGAGCCTCCGCGCAAGCGACACTCCCCGCACCGCACCGCCGGGGGCATAACAAGAAGCAAGCACCACATCGGCACCCGTCTGAATCTTTGCAGCCATTACAGGCAGAAGTGCCGGATCCCCGGTATTATCCGCTTCCATCGTGAAGATGATATCGCTGTCGGCCGCCATCGCAAGTGCAGAGCGAAACCCCGTTCGGAATCCCTGTGCAACCCCAAGATTCGAGGGATGGCTCTCAATCTGCATTGGCATAACCTTTGCAAATTCCTGCGCGAGAGCAAGAGTTCGATCCGTGCTGCCATCGTTGACGAGAATGACATTGTAGGGACTGGCCATCGACGACCCTATGGCCTGGAGGGATGTAAAGAGACGCGGAAGGTTCTGTTCTTCGTTGTAGGCCAGGATAATGAAATAGTACATTTCAGGGAAGGACTCAGTTGTTGATGCCCTTGATGGGGTTGAGGCGTTCCGATCGCCATGTTGCGGTTTGCCAATCAATGGCAATCTTGAGGCCTTCCTCGAGTCTCATGGTGGGCTCAAAACCGAGCACTTCCTTCGCTTTTGTTATGTCCGGAATTCTTCGACGTACGTCTTCATACTTCCCACCGAAAAAGCTCGAATATGGAATGAACTTCAGAGATACCGGGCCCTCGCCCTTCATCAATTTCCAAATGATCTCGGCGAGACCAACAATCGTCACTTCCCGGGTATCACCAAGGTTGAAAATTTCCCCGTCTGCCGCATCACTTTCCATTGTCAGAACTGTTCCGGCAACAAGATCATCCACGTATGTAAAGGAGCGGGTTTGGAGACCATCACCATGGATGTCGATGGGCTTGTCGTTCAGGATCGCATCGATGAACACCGACTGAGGTCCACCCCACCACGTCATGTGCTGATTCGGACCGTAGCCGCCAAAATAGCGGACAATCGTTATCCTCGTATGATGTTTCTCCTTGTGTGCAAAGCAAAGATGTTCATCATAGATCTTCGATGCGGCATATGCCCACCTGGCAATCCCTGATTCCCCGAGCACCAGATTGTCAGTTTCCTTGAATGGAACCTCGGGATTCTTGCCGTACACGTCTGATGTCGAGGCAAACACAACCTTGCAACCAACTTGACGGGCAAATTCAAGGATGTTCTCCGTCCCGCGCAGATTGATATGGAGTGTGTCAAGAATGTTGCCGTAACGGGGGATCTTGTATGCGGCGAGGTGGACAACGTAGTCAACCCGGGGTTGACCGAGCAACGTCTCCGGGAGTGTGATATCTGACTGAACGAACTGGAATCGTGGATGTTTGAGATATGGTGCAATGTTCCGTGTGAATCCGTTCGCGAGGTTGTCGATCCCAACGACCTGGTATCCCCTATCGATCAGTACCCGCAAGAGATTCGATCCAATAAATCCGGCGACGCCGGTAACCAAGACTCGCTTGTCCGATGACACTATCGTTCCTCATTCAAGGAATTGAAGGAAGGCGGTTGTCGTCCAGGACTTATCATAGCCAATTGACTTTTCATAAACAACCGGACCGAGGTGAGAGCCGTCACGATGATCGTTTCCGGGTCATTTGAAGGACAAGGAGGTCTGTGTGATCCAACGTGGCAGGATACGTCGAAGTCAATTGTTTATAGAGCGCGGTATCGGAACGAAGAGCCTCGATGTCACCGCCGAAAACGACAAGATAATCAGCGCCCTCCTTTTGCAGCGAGTCGATTACTCCGGGAGTGAGCCAGGCAAGAGCAAGGTACCAGCCACGGCGTTCACTGAAATAGAACATTTGGGGAGGCGTGTCGATTGTCAAAGGGGTTTTCTCGTTCCCATACGACGTCGCAACAATTATCAGCGCCCCTTCCGGAGTGGCCGCCTTGACTTCTTCGGCCTGGGTTCTAATGCGAGCCTCGGCATCAAGGAATGTTATCGGAACGTGAGCCGATCTTACCATCACACCAACAATACTCAGTGCAACGAGCACGCTCACGCCAAAAAAGGCAATGCGTCGGCGACCGGGCGAGGAAGCAATTGGCCAGCGGCCTATTTCCTCGAGAAACGAGAACAATCCAACGCTGCCGACTATTGACAGAACCGGAAGCCACGGCAGCTGGTAGTAGATCATGTCCTTGTTCCCCTCTGCGATGAGGAACGTATAGATTACCAGTGCAGCGACCCACCAGTGAAGTGTATACGCGATCGCGCTTGGTGGCCGCCGGAACAATCCGACCAAGAACAAGAGAAACACAATCGGAGTGGAAACCGAGAGCAAAATTCGCTTCGCCATAAGCAGATAGAAATCCTGACTTAGCAACAAATCTGCACGGGCGAACTTATTGTAGCCACCCGATAGAATGCCGAACGTGTTCCCGTATTCCAAATAGAGAGTATGGGCATGATAGTACCACAGACAAACGGGTACCAGCGCAAGAGCTCCAAATATCCAGAAGGCTCCCTTGGTCGCCACTCGCTTCCCATGTTTTATGATGAATACAACAAGGAGAGGCAACCCGATATAGAGAGCGGTCAATTTCAGCAGTATGGCAAGCGTTGTACACATCGCCGCCAAAAGATAATCGCGCATTCGATTCGTCTCCGCCCACCGAATGAGAAAATACACCGACAGGATCGTGCTCAGGAGCAGAGCTGGCTCGCCAAGAAACGTCTGGCTGGCCAGGGAAAGAAGCGGTGAGAGCGCAACGAATGCTGCTGCAACGACGGCAACGCTGGAGCCGTACAGCTTTCGTGCAAGCAAGTAGACGGCAACAACAACGCCAAGTCCGCAAACAAAAGGAATAACCAGCGCACAAGCATCGTGCGGACCAAAGACTTTGAAGAGAACCGCAGTGAGGAACGGAATGATTGGGAATTCCATTTCAACGTAGCCGGGGCCATCTCCGCCCCAATCGATCTGAGGATACAAAAAACGGAAACCGTTGTGGAGATAGTTCATTGCAATGCTTGACAAGTCGGCTTGGCGCCAGCCCAACATGACCGTGTTAAGGTGGAACAATACGCCAACCCTCGTGAGCAGTGCAAGCACCAGCAAAAGCGGAATGTGAAGTCGTTGGTAGTTATCGAGTGACTTCTGGACGTGGAGGATTCGACGGGGGGAATTCAATTCAGTGGTCACACCCTGCACCGCTCTGCAATATTGATTTCACAAAAGAATTCATTGCGTTTGAGCCTCCTGCATTGGCTCCCGAGACGGTATAGCGGAACAACAAATGTCGTCGAGCGGCTCGATCCCCGCGTGAAGTTCGTTGCGGTCATGATTCTTGCGATTCAATCTTTTGCGTTCTCGTCCTTCGTGTCTCTCCTTGCAGCTGCCGTTCTCCTGATAGTTGCAGCAATCTCCGCGAGAATTCTGTTGTTGATCCTGCTGAGACGACTGGTATCAGTCTCCGTGTTCCTGATTCTCATTTTCGGCCTCAACCCATTCCTGTGACCGGAGATGTGATTTTTGAATTCGCTGGGATGTATGCAACCCGGGAGGGTTTACATCAAGGAGCGATGCTCTCTTCCCGAATCCTGATACTCCTCATTGCAGCCACGGTATTTGCACGAACAACTCCCGTCGTCGCGATGACCGATGGCTTCGAAGTGACACTTGGGCCCTTGCGGAAGCGCTTTGGCGCGATCATTCAGGTCTCACCATTGCTTTGAACTTCGTCCCCCTCTTGATCCGGTCCGCTCAACAGATCAAGAATGCACAGATCTCACGCGGCGCCGAACCGGACAAGAATGTGGTCCGCCAATTCCGCTTCGCCCTGTCCGCGGCCATCCCACTGTTCGTGATGACCCTACGATCGTCAGAACACCTAGCTCTTGCAACGGACGCACGATGACATTCAGCATGGGTGATGGCGACCTTCCCGGCTCGAGTTTCAACACTCAATTCCCCGTGGGCGCCATGCAAGGTGATCACATGCTCCTCTCGCAACGAGGTTTTGTGAGCTGTCTTACCATCGACCTCAATCAGGACTTCACTTCCCCGCCCGGCGGCAGTGTTCACAACAACATAACTCACTACAATCAAACATACACTTGCAGCAACTAACACCTTATCGGCACAGGTGAGACGGGGTACCATTTCGGTGGCGTAAAGATACAGAAAATCAGCGGAACTGCAAAGCGTGCTGTAAATCCAAAATCGGCGACTACGAATGGACGCGCGCTGATTCCAGAAGCGGGAGTACCCGACCGACAATCCAACCCACGATAATCCCGCCGATCAAACCTGAGAAGAGCAACAACAGAAGAATGAACAACACTGCAGAATTCTGCACATACAAAAACAGGACCAAGCAAAACTGTGTGATAACATGAGTCAGCGAGCCGATGAGGCTGATGCCTATGGGGTGAAGAGATCCCTGCTTATACTTCGTACCATCGCCATTACGACCGCCGAAACGACACCTCCACAGAACGTAAGGACAAATCCTGGCGAAAAGAGCGAACCCACGAGTATCGACCCGACGATCACACGAGGACGACAACGACAAACATTTGGGGAATGCCTATCGCCAGCAAGGCTACAACAGATGAAACGTGGCAAACCCGATCTTCAGAAACGGGAGTGGCTGGGAATAAATGATTCGATGACAAACAGTGCAATGCCCGCCGCGGTCAAAAGAGCTACCGTGGTGACCTCGTGTAGTCGAGAGCATGTGGGAATCTACGGTTGTATGAAGCCGAACCGAAGGAACAGAATAAGAAGGATGCCCAGGGCAATGCGGTACCATACAAACAGCATAGCAGAATTTCGTGAGAGATACCTCAGAAGCCAGGCGATCGCCAGATAGCCCGAGACACCTGCGACAATGGTGGAAAGAATGAGGTTTCCAAACCCCAGTTGCATGAATTCACCATCAACCTTCGTCATTTCATATACTCCGCTTGCGAAAACAGCCGGGACACTCAGAAGGAACGAGAATCTTGCAGCCGATTCCCGGGTGAAACTCAGGAAGAGTCCTGCCGTGATTGTTGTTCCTGATCTCGAGGATCCAGGGACCAGGGCCATCGCCTGCGCAACTCCGATGATGAGGGCATCCTTCCATGTGAATTGTTCGAGTGTGCGCGCATGACGTGCCACCTTTTCGGCGAACCACAATAGTCCCGCAAGGATAATAAGACTACCGATGATTACTGTGGTGCTTTTTGTGAACCAGCCGTGGATCTGATGGCTGAAGAGCAATCCGATGATCGCTACAGGCACCGTGCCCACGATGACATACCAGCCCAACCTTGCATGTGCTACGTCATGACTGTGAACCGTTCCCCCCAGCCTGTTCGCGCGTGTCGTTGACGACCGCGGTGGCCATTGCGATCAGGTCCCGAGAAAAATAGATGATGACTGCAGCAAGTGTACCCATTTGCATGATCGCCATGAACTCGGTCCAGGCCGCAAGGTTGTCGGGTTTCACCAACCCCAGGAGTTTTCCGGCAAGTGTCAGGTGCGCCGTACTGCTGACCGGAATAAATTCGGTCAAGCCCTGAATCAAACCCAGGAGCACCGCATCGATTGCAGTCACTCTGGAACCTTTAGATTGCGTTCAGTCATTGGTCGAAAAATCTGTCAATTGATGATAGGATTTGTGGTGCATCGATCGTGCCGCACCACGTACACACATCGTCTACAAAATTCTCTGCGCTGGTCTCGCATATCTTTCTCGTTGGCATGCGAGCCGAGTGTTCATATATTCGGTGGCGCAAATCCAGGTACATTGCTAATGCGAAAACAAATCCTCGTTGTCGATGATGATCCTCTCTACGTCGATCTTGTCAGAGATATACTCGCTGTCCAGGACATTGAAGTCGTTTCCGCTCTCAACGGGACCGCGGCGTTTGATCTTCTGAAAACCTTCACGCCTCTCATGATCGTGTCCGATTTCGAAATGCCTGGCATGAATGGCATGGAGTTTCATGCGCGACTTCAACTTGACGAAGCAACGAGAAGTATCCCGTTCATTTTCATGAGAGGGTCCGCTGAAAGAACCATCATGCAGTACTGCAGAGCACGAAACGTACGCGTATTCAGCAAGACCAATCTTGTCAGCGATCTGATCCGCCTGGCTTCTGAGCTGAAGTAGCACCGTCCACCGACAACCGAACGGGAAATAAACTTCTCGGATTTTTTTTCCTTACTTTCCGGAATCACCGCGACACTCGGGAGATTGAAGGCAATTCCCCCGACGAACGACTTATGCAAAAGCCCCCTTCAAACCGGGGGCTTCGTGCCACACTGATAAATACTGGAGCCCATCAACAGAACTTGGAATATTCTTCTATTTTATGCCGGAACGTTCGGGTCGTTCTTCTGCATCAACTGCAAGAACGTTAAAGTCCGGTTCAAGTTCAACTCTGTCGGGCAAGAGTCGCGACTCTCTGTCAATGGGCATTATCGTTGATGTCTGAAAAATACGCGAAGGCTGAGAAGAGCAATCAGCATCTCTCAGCCTTCAAGGATCACTTATACACTCTCCAACGCAACTTTGCCGGAGAGACAGAGTCGGGCTTCACTTCAGCAACAACATTTTTTTGATTTCAACAAAGTCACCAGCCCGGAGGCTGTAGTAATATATTCCGCTTGAGAGAGCGACTCCCTTTTTGTCCGTCGCGCCAAACTGCAACGCATACCGCCCGGCCGGTTGATTCTGGTCAAGCAGGCGAACAACCTCCTGGCCAAGAGAGTTGTATACTGTGAGTGTTACATGTCCATCCTTCGGCAACCCATACGTAATCTGCGTAGTGGGATTGAAAGGATTGGGATAGTTCTGCGCAAGCTCGTACGTCGAGGGCACGCCGCCGAGCTCCACCACTGATGTTGATGACTGAATTGTAAAGGGATTATCGCTTTCGTCGAGCAAAGATCCATCCGTGGAAGATACCACACGGACAAGCGCCTGCCCCGGAGATTCGGCCACCGTCCATGCGTAAGAACCCGTCACGGCAGGAACGTTTGAAGCGATCGTGCGCCAATTGTTGCCGGGAAGAGATCTGTAGAAGAGATTTACCTGATCGACCAATGTGGACGACCACGTGATATTGTGTACTGTTCCCGCAGTCCAGACTTCACCCCCGTTCGGGCTGACAACTGAGACTGCCGCAACAATGGCTCCAGTGCCGGTTAATGGCACGAGAGTAAGTCCACTCACTGCATTGCTGTTGATACGGAGCGTATCGGCATACCCCCGAAGCGCTGTCGGTGCAAACATCACCGAAAGAGTGTCTGATGCGCCGGGGGAAATCGTCAGCGAACTCCTCCCGGGGGCAAAATAAGAGGTGCTTGTTGTTACACTTGTAATGACGAGCGGACCGTTTCCGCCATTGGTAATTTGCAGCGTATCGGTGCGCGTCCGTCCGACTCCGACGTTCCCAAATGCGATTGAACCCGGCGTTGTAGCAATGCTGGCGACTGTGATCGAGAAGTCGGCATGACTGCTATCCACGGGAAATGAATCCGAAGCGTCACTGATTCTCACGCGCGCCTGCGACGTCGGCGAGTTCGGTATTGTCCAGGCGTATGTACCCAGCGAACCCTGAACACTTGGAGCGATCAACTGCCACACCCCCCCGGGGCTCGTCTTGAACTCAATTCGCACGCTGGCGATGCTTCCCGCTGACCAGGTGATGTTCCGGACGGAATTATACGACCAGTTCTCACCACCGCTTGGTGAGATGAGGGTAATCGACTGAGCATTCGAGGTGGGAACGGTATACGTGATATTGTATTTCCAGACTCCATTTCCCGCCTGCTGGGCAATAAACGTCGCGCGGTCATAACAGAGGATTCCGGAATTTGCTCCGCTCAACGCTACGGCATTGAAGGTCGCCCCCGCATTGGTGGAAAGGTATGACGTACCTCCGCCGTAGGTCCCGTACAACACAACGTTGGGGTCGTCTTTCGCAACGTCGGTCCCCCATGTCGATCCTGTTGATGCGATCACGGGCCAGGAAAGTCCCTCATCCGTTGTCTTGTTATATCCTCCTGATCCCCAGGCGGTCGCGTACGCAAAGTTATTCCGCAAGCGGCAGAGTCCAATCATGGGAATCTCGGAACCGGACGTGGTATAGATTGAGGTCCAGTCCTTCCCGTAGTCAGTCGATCGCCACATCTGACCCTGGCCACTTCCTGTTACACCATCGGCAACATACCAGAGATTTGTGTTATCCGGAATGATCGCGATGTCACATGGACTTCTGAAATGTGTCTGAGCAAGTGTATCCCACGTCGCTCCAAAGTTCTTGGAGATATAGAGGATGCCGTCCGGACCGCTGCCAGTTCCTTCGGCTGCAAATATCACTGTGTCCGGATGCTCGGGATCGACTTCCAGAGGGATCCCGTAGCTGGTAAAGTTGCGCAGGAGCGGTGTCGTCCAGGTTGCCCCATGATCGGTAGTCCGTCGCACTCCCTTCCCCCCACTCCCCGAAGTCGCTGCAATCCAGACGTTGGTGTCAGTTGCAGAAACGCAGAAGGCCCACGTTGAACCACCACCGGCAATCGTTGCCGTCGTAGTCCACGTGTCGCCGCGGTTGGTGCTCATGTACACGGTCGAGCCCATGACAACATAGATGTTGTTCTTGTTCTTCGGATTTATCCACAAGGTATTTCCAATCGAACCGCCGCTGAATTTCTGCACCCATTGGTAGTTTACTGTCGTTCCCTGGGGAAGCTGCCACGTCGCCCCGGCATCGGTAGTGCGGAGGATAGCGTTGTTCTTCTCACTGCAAGCCCAACCGTTTGTTGCGCCGTAGAAGAACACGCTGTTTAACTTCGCGTGCATCTGATGGATTCCGTAACTGTAGGACCCTCCTGCATCCGTTGTGCTTCGGATGAATCCCCCTCCACCCACGAAATACGCATGTGACGCAGACACAGCAAAGACGCCGTCAACATCCGAGTTAGAGTCTGTTCGAAAATTCAGCTTCGTCCAGGATGTACCGCCGTCGCTGGTCGTGTAGCAGAACCCGTCTACTCCCGCAACGTACACGCTTGTGCCGGACGCACTCACGGAGAGTATGTCTTTGGTCCAGCCGGATTGGGCAACACTGCTCCAGGATGAGCCACCGTTCGTGGTCTTCAAAAGAGTACCAAGGGCGCCGGCCGCATAGCCGGTCTGTGCATCAATGAAGCAGAGACTATTGATTTGATGAGATGTGTTCGAAGGCTCAGGGGTCCATGAGGAGCCCCCGTTGGAGGTTTTGAGGATTGTTCCGTTGTTGCCTGCAACCCAGCCCAATTGCGGGCTGACAAAGGCAACCGCCATGAGGGAGGCACCGCTGGCGAGAGTTTGAATATCCCACGTGCTTCCGCCGTCTGAAGAGGCATAGTAGGTGCCGTTATCGCCGACAATCCAGACGTTTGAGCTCATCGTATAAATCGAGCGAAGGGTTGCGGAACCTTCGGTCGAGGTGGTCCACGTTACGCCCCCATCGAACGAATGGAACACTGTTCCGGCATTCCCCACAGCCCAGACATCAACTCCGTTGGGCGAATGGAGACTATAGAACCCATCGCCGAAAGCCGGCAGCGAGACAAGGGCAAGTGCAACAAGACATACCAACGCTCTGTTCATACTACTCCTCCCGGAAGAATGGAATGAAAGTGTCAATGAATTCTTGCTATCGTCTCGACTTCAGCCAGACCTGCCAGCCGACGATGATATATTGTTCCAAAGAACTTACTTACGACGATCTTCGCTGAATCAATGCAAGTAATCGGGACCCTGATGTGCGTCCCCGCGGGTCGGATCGTGTCGGTGAATTTGAAATCCCCGACTCCGTTGGACTTATAATATAAAAGAATTTCTGAATCTTGCACGCGGATATTCGTTCCTCGGGCAGAATCAGGTGTAATCCCATAAAGGACAAATTCCCTTACATCAATAGGAATGTCCCACGTCAGCGCAACTGATGCCCCCTCCCCTTCATTTGCGACCCAAATCACGGAATCTCCACCTGTTTCCGCCTGCCTGTCCACCACTCGTCGGGGAATGCACGCCGTTCCCAGTGCATTCACAAAGAACGATGACCCTGAAACGGTCGCCGATGGTGAAGCATTGAACCACTCTGCAAGTGTGCCATTCACCGGAACGGTTAACACAGAATGTCCGGCATGGCATCCGACACACTTTGTGCCACCCCCGATGCGTTCGTAGTTCATTCCCGTCACGTGCGCGAAACCCCCGGTGGAACTCTCCAGAACGTGGCCACTGCTGTCAATAACCTGTTCGAATAGTGGGACGTCGGCAGGAACATCCGGCTCGTGTACCCCGCCCTTCGGAAATAGGGACACTGTTTTGACAAGAACTGAAGGATCAGGTGTTCGTGGATTCTGACGCTGCGTATTCATGAAGAACCGGATCTTCGCACCAATCGCAATCCGCGGGGCATCAGGCATCGGCTCATCCACCGCACCATTGGCAAAGATGTTCATACAATCGAACCGGAATGCATCATTGATATAGTACGTCGCCGGATCTTGAGTCGGCGGAAGCTCGGAGAGAATCGGCGGATACTCGTCCTTCAGGATTGGAGGGATTCGCCGGCGCTGAACCGGTTGAGGCTCGAGTTCAAGTGTTACCGGAAGGTCGATGACTTTTTGAACCCTGTTCCCATCAAGAGTGCACGCGTAGATGCCATAATCCTTTCCGTCGGTCGAGAATGAGCAGAGAATGGTGTTCTTCGATAGCTGCACCGGATCCGTTGCGTACGGTGGTGCAACGTCTGTCACCGATCTCAATGAATCATTCGACTTCACCCCGATGACGTAGTGCTCATAGTCCACACCCACCTTGAACCAGCGGATGCCTGTTCCGCCGATTGCCGGAGTGAGAGACGTGCGCGGGCTGAAGGTGCTGAGGAGTCTGCCGTCGGACATGATAGCAGGTTTGTATGTTTGGGTTCCGTAACGCGTCCGCGTGTAGCCGGCATAGAGTTTCAGCATGTTGCCGTCGGGGTTCACAGACATTGCATGCCATACATTTCCGATATCGGTCGTCAACGCAAGTCGATCCTCACGCGCCAAACCTTCGCGTGTCAGGTTGCTGGGCCGGTCGAGGTTCACCCACCATCGTGCAAACACAATCCTGCCGGTGAGGGGATCAACGACAGGTTCCTCCCCGCCATTGCGCTCGGAGGTAATGCGGTGCAAACCGGTGCCATTGGCATTTACAACATAGAGATTGCTGGCGAGAACCTGATCAATGCTTGCCATGGAAGGATGCCGCGTACTCGCAAACGCAATTCGGCCATCCGGCAGCCAGCATGGGTCAAAATCATCGTAACGAGAAAACGCCGATGCGGCCCCGCCGAATTGTGAGAGGTCAAGGTTGCGGTCCGTGTGAGTAATCTGTCCAAAGTGGGCCCCATCGATACCGACGCGGTAAATCCTCCAATTGCTGTCAGGATGAACGACACCTGAAAAAACGATCGTCCTCCCGTCCCATGAAATGCAAGGATCGGCAACGTCATACAATCGGTCACCGCCGACGATCGTTCTCAACGAGCCATCCTTGTTCCTCAGCATCAGTTTGCCCCCAACGACAATTGTTCTGAACTGTGGACCAAACCCTGGGATTGCTCCTTTGCTCCTTGGATCAGAAGCCGGGACCGGATTTCGTGAGACGAATACTATGGAAGGAATCGGAGGAATTACGCTGCGCCGCGGAGTCCCGCTGCCGGAGGCGCCGGAATAAGTCATCGAGAGCAGGAGCGACTGAAAAGCAATGGTCAATGCTCTGAACGGGGTGACTCTCATCTTGCGATGTTGTCTCAGAGAACGATTGTGGCGAGTACGTGAGAACCTGAGAGAAGACGGCTTGTCTCATGGTTGGGAACAAGGATACGGTCGAAAACATTCCCCATCGTCACAATCCGCGTGGTGAACCTATTTCATCAGCATCGTGCCGCCGGACCGCCATGAATGATGATGCCTTCATCCGATAAAAATACAAGCCACTCGGATGCGTTCGCCATTAAAATCAACTGCATAGCGACCAGGTGCCATCACCTCATTCACCAAAAGGCCAATTCGTTCTCCCATATGTTGAATACCTCAACGCTTACATGGCTGGCAGCTTACGATTGCAGGGCCGCACTGCCGTACACCATCGCTTCAAGACGCGCGATCCGTTCTTCCATTGGAGGATGAGTACTGAAGAGTTTCATCAATCCGCCGCCCGCGAGCGGGTTCACGATGAACATGTGGGCAGTCGCCGGAGAGGCGTTCATAGGAATTGCATGCGCGGCAGAGTCCAGACGTCGCAGGGCGTTGGCAAGGGAAAGAGGATTGCCTGAGAGCTTTGCACCGCCTTCGTCAGCAAGGAACTCGCGTGATCGCGATATCGCCATTTGGATCATCATTGCCGCAATCGGAGCGACAATCATCATCACCAATCCAGCGGCCGGACTGCCGCCGTCTCTGTCATTGGAGCCCCTCCCGCCACCAAACATGAAAGCCCACTGTGCCATGTTCGCAAGCATGCTAATGGCCCCCGCGGCGGTCGCCGCAATAGTACCAATGAGAATATCCCGATGTTTGACATGCGAAAGCTCGTGTCCGATGACACCGCGAAGTTCGTCGTCGGAAAGCAGGCGCAGAATGCCCTCACTCACCGCCACGGCAGCATGTTCCGGATCGCGCCCGGTTGCAAACGCGTTCGGCTGCGCCGATGGGATGATGTATATTTTTGGCATGGGCAATCCAGCGCGTTGGCGAAGCTCATCAACAATTCCAAAAAGGGCCGGGTGATCGTTCTGCTGCACCTGGGTGGCCCCATACATCCGCAGAACTATCTTGTCGCTGAACCAGTACGAACCAAAGTTCATGATTAGTGCAAAAGCAAACGCAATATACATTCCATTCTGACCTCCGAGAAAGCCGCCGACAAACACCAGCAACACTGTCAGCAGAGCCATCAGGAAGAACGTCTTCATTGTATTCACAGCGAATCCTTCCGTATTAAGATTCAAAAAGTTGAATGTCCACATTACCACCACACAAAGAACCCACACTTAGAACATCACAAACGGAAAGAGAAGTTCCCCCGGGGCGGCGACAGCCGGAATCTCATAAAAACATTTCGCATCGGAAACAGCTCCTACCTCAGAATGTCTGCAAGAGCAGGAGCTATCTGTGGAAACTTGAACACATAGCCGTGACGCTCAAGCGCCTTCGGGACAACTCGCTGCCCGGTGAGAACCATCTCAGACATTTCCCCCAACACCATCTTGAGAACGAACCCCGGGACGGGAGCCCACGAGGGGCGATGCATTGCATTGCCAAGTTCACTGCAGAATTCCCGCATCGTCAGAGACTGCGGCGCAGCGACATTGACCGGACCGGCAACATCGTCGTTTGCCAGAGCGAATAGAACAACGCCCACAAGATCATCCACGTGAACCCAGGGAAACCATTGACGTCCTGAACCCAGTGGTCCACCCACGAACATCTTGAAGGGAGCAAGCATCCTCTCAAGAGCGCCGCCACCCTTTCCAAGCACAACGCCACTCCGAAGTAATACAACCCTAACGTTGAACTTCCCGGCAGTCCGCGCCACCGTTTCCCACTGGTCGACAGTCTCGCTCAAAAATGTATCCCCTCGAGGGTACTCCTCCACCACATCGCCTTGCCCGACAGGTCCATAGAAGCCGACCGCGGATGCGTTGATCAGCACGGAAGGTCTCCCTGTTGCCTTGCCAATCGCATCAACAATTGCGCTTGTCGCATTGAACCGACTTTCGACAATACGCCTCTTCTGTTTCGCAGACCAGCGTTTACCGCCGATGGACTCCCCCGCGAAATTGAGCACCGCATCCGCACCATCGATGTGCTCTAACCATGGGCCTGGATTCTTGCCATCCCATTGCGCGATCGTCACACGGCCATCCGTTGTCTGCCGTGTCGAGTCCGGATCTCTGGTCAAAACTGCAACGTGGTGTCCCTCGGTGAGAAGCCCGGGAACCAAGGTCCGACCGACGAAGCCGCTTCCACCTGCGACAACGATTCTCATAGGTTCTTCTCACGCGTTACTTGTTCAGGATAGTAAATCCATTCGATCGCATTCCCATCCGGGTCGACACCATACTTTGAGAGCGATCCATCGCGGTGCTTTCTGGCGGTTTTCAGGAATTCCTCCGTCGGAGAGGCGCCGACGTCGAACGCAACGTGTCCGGGGTGTTGTTGCGGCAGGGTCAGGGCGATCTTGCCACCACCAACATCCAGCAACGCCCACGTTGCATCTTCATACACAACCGCGGCCTCGAGGTTGGACTTGTACCATTCCACCGATTTTCGGATATCCTTGACATTTAGCGCAACGTGGTCAAACGTCATTTCATCCTCCTTCACCAACGGGGCTTGCATTCACTTACGACTGAAGCTTCAGGAACAATGCTCCGAGAGGCGGCAATACCAATGACAGCGAATGGTCCCGCCCGTGATGGGGAATCGGCTGGGATCGCACCTCCCCGTTGTTTCCCATATTGCTGCCGCCATATACTGCTGCGTCGCTATTCAGCAACTCCTTGTACATTCCGGCGGCCCGGGCACCTATACGGTATCCCTGCCGTGGAACGGGAGTGAAGTTGTACACCGCGATGATCGCATCGTCGGGGTTCTTTGCTTTGCGCTCAAATGCGATGATGCTGCTTGCGGCGTCCTGGAAATCGATCCAGTCGAAACCCGTGTACTCGAAGTCCACCTCGTGGAGGGATGGTTGATGCGCACACAGCCTGTTGAGATCCTGCATCCAGAGGGACAGCCCCACATGGGTATCGTGTTCAAGCAAATGCCAGTCGAGACCCCGCTCATGATTCCATTCGTTCCACTGTCCGATCTCACCCCCCATAAAGAGAAGTTTCTTTCCGGGAAACCCATACATCAAACCGAGGAGCAACCGGAGATTGGCAAATTTCTGCCAGATATCGCCGGGCATCTTCGCGAGCAGCGCGCCCTTTCCATGAACGACCTCGTCGTGCGAAAGTGGCAGAAGAAATCGTTCGCTGAACGCATAGAGGAGCGCAAACGTAAGATTGCGGTGATGATGAGTCCTGTAGATTGGATCTTTCGTGAAGTATTCGAGCATGTCATGCATCCAGCCCATGTTCCATTTCAGATCGAACCCGAGTCCCCCGCTGGCGAGCGATGCTGTCACTCCGGTCCAGGACGTGGACTCCTCGGCAATGGTGAGGACACCGGGGTAGTAGTGGTGGACAAGTCCGTTCACATGCTTGATGAAGTCGATCGCTTCGATATTCTCCCGACCACCGTATTGGTTTGGAAGCCACTCTCCTTCTTTTCGTGAGTAATCAAGATACAGCATTGAGGCTACGGCGTCGATGCGCAGGCCATCGACATGATACTTGTCGATCCAGAACAATGCATTGCTCGCCAGGAAATTCTTCACTTCATGCCGACCGTAGTTGAAGATGTAGGTGCCCCAGTCCTGATGTTCACCCTTCCGGGGATCGGCGTGTTCATAGAGATGCGTCCCATCAAACTGGGCAAGAGCGTACATGTCCTTCGGGAAGTGCGCAGGCACCCAGTCCAGGATGACACCAATCCCGTTTCGGTGGCAGCAATCGACAAGGAACATGAGATCATCGGGTGATCCGAACCTGCTCGTCGGTGCATAGTATCCTGTTACCTGGTATCCCCATGATCCGTCAAAGGGATGCTCCATCACCGGCATGAGCTCAACGTGTGTGTAACCCATCTTCTTTACGTATTCAATGAGCCTGTCCGCAATCTCGCGGTAGGTAAGCCACCTGTTATCTTCTCCGCGTTGCCATGACCCAAGGTGTACCTCATACACCGCGATGGGGCTTTCGGAAAGGTTTGACGCTGCGCGGTGCTGAATCCATGCATCGTCAGACCATTGAAAGTGGTCCAGGAAATTTACCTTCGAGGCAGTTCTTGGTCTCAGTTCCATTTCAAAACCATACGGGTCTGCCTTGTCCATGACAAACCCCTGCTGCGTCTTGACATGGAACTTGTACAGTGCGCCTTCCGCCAATCCCGGAATGAAAATCTCCCATATGCCGGATGAGCCAAGGACGCGCATCGCATGTTTCCGCCGATCCCAGTCGTTGAAATTCCCGATCACACTCACGCTTCGCGCCGACGGAGCCCATACTGCAAACTGCACTCCACCAACCCCATCGACCTTCACGAAATGGGCACCGAGCTTCTCGTAGACCCGATGATGATCCCCTTTGTTGAACAGGTACAGATCTGTTTCCGACAACGTGGGCAGGAAGGAATACGAGTCGTTGAACACTTCAACGTTGCCCGATGATGTTGTCTTCTTCAGTTGGTATCGCGAGACCGTTTTTCTCGGAATGACAACCTCGAAGAACCCCGCGTCATGAACTCTCTCCATTGCATATTCTTTTCCTCCGCTCTTTGCAGAAGCGAGAATGACGCTCAGAGTCTCGGCGTCCGGGATGAACGCCCGT
Organism: uncultured Bacteroidota bacterium; assembly: GCA_963734955.1. GTDB lineage: Bacteria > Bacteroidota > Ignavibacteria > UBA10030 > UBA6906 > UBA11986. The sequence goes on along the minus strand of CAVTJO010000006.1, from coordinate 190,267 downwards.
ACAGCGAGGGCGGTTCCACCCTTCTCTTTTACAAGATGAGGTCCGAGCACGCTGAACGGATCAGGATGATCGGTGTGAATGACCTGGTATACTTCGTCAACCGGAGCCGTTGTCTTCATAGAGCGAGGTCTGGTAGTCGAACAACAAGGAAGAATGTGAAGGACGCTGCACGGGAAAATATAATCGAATTGCTGACAAACTCCAAGAGAGGCAGCGACTGATCTCGTTCCAGAATACCGTCGCCGGGAGACCCGGGCCCAACCAGGCGATAAGAGGAGAAATCTCTAACGATTATGGTGCGGCAGAGCTAACGAAGATCATCTGCAATAACGAAGGAGGTTTTACCCGGCTTCACGTCAACAGTCACGCCTTTCAATTCGTACCCTCCATCGGACGACACGACAGAGAGCGTATACTGACCGGCAGGGGAACTCAATCGGGCCAACTGGACTTCCGCCGGCAGTGTTCGCCACGAACGGGTATCAGCCTGTTCGGAAAGCCCTACCGCCAAATCAATGGCAAGGCTCGCGAAGAAGTTTTTCACCTTGCTCTCACTTCCTTCCGTGACGTCCTTCTTCGCTTTCTCCGACGCCAGGAACTTTGCGAGTGCTCTTCCGCCACTCTTGAGATAAATGAGGCCAAGACGATCCTCCAGCGCCTTCCCGGCAATCGCGGTGATGTCCTCGGCAACCTCTGTTTCAGCCTTCAACGTGTCCCGGTCGGAGACAAGGGCCACATCGTATGAACGTCCGGGGTGATGCCGCGGAACGAATTTCGGCAATGCAATCTGAAATGTGTGAAGCGTCCCCGATGTATCGGGGATCGTGACCGTTGGCCTCTCTTCAATCTTGATCGGACCTTTCCCCGCGTATGCGACGACAACGATACCCCCCATGCGTTCCTCTGCGTTATCAGCCTCACGCCCTCCCAGCTTCTTGAATGTTTCCACGTCGTCATCAAAGGACAGATATGTTCCGGTGCGAACGAGGTCGTCAACAAGAAAGGTCGGAGCTTTCGTATGATACTCCTTCTCATACGTCTCATACGCTTCAAAGGACTTCTTGTACGAAATAAAGGCATCGTTCATCTCCCCGTCGTTTTCATAGAGAACACCGGCTATGTATCGGATGAACGCATCATCCTGGTACCTGTTTTTCCCGTCGTACTGCCGCGCGTATTCACGCAGTTTCAAATCCACCTTCCTCGCCTCGACAAGCGCATCATCATCCATGCCTTCCGAGGCAAAGTTCAGGGCAAGGAACACATTCACCAGGACCTTTTCAAAATCTTCCCCCTCGTAAGGGATGACGTTGTCATTCAGAACGAATGAGAGTGCGGTAAGGCTCACACTCTTCGTATAGAGGTCATCGATTTCCTTCTCCGCCGCAAACAGGTACTTGTTGCTGGAATCCGGGTCGCCTGCATAATGGTAGAGTGCACCGAGATCGAGCTTGTAAAGGACAGTACTCTTGTCACCGTATGACCCCTCATTGTCTTTGACTTCCTCAACTGCCTTCCCATAGTTCCCCTGTGACGCGTAATCGTCCACCTCCCGGTAAAACTGCGTCGACGGACCGCAGGACACAAGGAAAAAGGAAAGCGCCGCGACACCCAGCCACGGCGCTTTCACAGGATTTCTGAACAATAACATCAGATCAGACTCCGAAGAAATCAGAACTTTGAGCCGCTTTGAGAGACCAGTTTCTTGATCTTCTTGTCACCAATCCACACCTTTTGATTGGTCTCGATGTTCACGAGCTCGAGGTTCACCTGGTAGAACTTCACCTTCTCTCCGCCGTCCTGATCCACAATGCTGGAGATGTCCCCCCGGAGCATGAAATCAGCGCCGGTCTCCTGCTGGAACTTCTTCATCGATTCCGCGGACGCGTTTTCCTGTTGATCAGCCCTCTCTTCGCGTACCTCGCTGCGTTCTTCCTTGTTCGCCACAAAGTTCACACGGCCGGAGTTGATGAGCTCGCGCTCAAGATCCTTGATGAAAGTGACCGTGGCAATGTGCTCACTGGTGCGGTTCTTGACCGTTCCAACAATAACATCCGGGTTCTTGCTCTTTGCCCCCGTGTATTGACCGAGCCACGGCTTGCTCATCACATCCTTGATCATCTCTTCGGCAACCAGACGCGAATCGGTGTCATTCCAGTCCCCGCTCAAATCGATGGTGGTGGTGGGTTCAACGCGACTGACGGTTTTGGACTGACCGCAGCTGAGAAACAACGTCGTGACCCCCACAACCAGAGCGGCAACAAGATAGCGTTCGATTTTCAAGACTATTCCTCCTATGCCTGATTCATGTGATTGTTCTGATCCGGGAATCATCAAGTCGTGGCAACACCTCACTCTCTCTGTTCGTTTGCCAGGTCTCTCCGGTCATCCATGACCGGTCGAGTCCGATGCGTCACCCTCAAAAAGAGGCAGGTTTCTGAGATCCTCCTGAAGGGATGGTGGGAATACGATTGCCTTTGCTTCAGCCTCCCTTCGGATTTTGTCGGCATCCGACTGGAGGTCCTTTGTGAGTATCTGTTTTGCCCGACGTTCCTGCGGGGGATTCAGCTTCTCGGACTTCTCGAACTCTATAACTCGTTCGAGTATTTCCTGGGGAAGATCAACCTTGCATCGTGTAAGGACATCCAGAAACTCCCAGGCGAAGAAATGGTCGATCTGGATTCTCCGTTTTGTCAGATGGGCGAATTTACCGACAATCCTGCAAATATTCTCCCGCTCGTCCGGGCTCAGCTGATTCACAAACTCATAATCCTCAATCTTCTTGAGTGAGAGAATGAGCGGCTCAAGAACATCCAGCGTGACAAGATATACGTTGTAGTCCGCCATGTTGAAGCTGTACTGCTGTACAACATCCACCGTATTGGACGGAATGACAAGAAAAACGTCTCTTCTCACTCCTTCCTCATTCACATATTTCCTGACAGACTCGGTTTGTGCCTTGAGGTAGGTCGGGAAATTCTCAAGATCGTCAGAGGCAGGACTCTTGGCATCAAAGACGACAAATTCATTGCAGATCCTGACAGTATTGTCCGGACTTCCCCTAAACGGGACATTGTCGACGTACTCTATTGTATGTTTCTGACATATGAGCTTGATGGAATTCTTCACGCTCTCCTGATGCCTTGCCCACGTCTCCCGCATCGACTCACGTTTCTCGATCTCCTCCCGTTGGTGTTCCTCGTTTTCCTTGTTCCTCTCATTGGCGACGCGTTCGATCTCTTTTGTCAACACCACGATTTTGCTCTCGTGATCCTTCTGGCGATTACCTTCATTCTGTCTGAACGCGACATTCTCTTGTTCAGCATCGGAAAGATCCCGCCTGAGTTGTTCAGCCTTTTGCTTCAGCGAGGAGAGTTCCATCTCTTGTTCCACTTTCACTGCCTCGGCTTGCCGGATTGCTTCCTCCTTTGTGGCAATCTGCGCCTTCATTTCCGATATCTTCGATTGATCTTCATCCGACTGCTCGACCCGGCGTTTGAGGTCGTTCTCAAGGGCAGCAGTCTTCTCTTTCAAATGATCATTGTCATTCTGAAGAACCGAGATGGAGTTGGTAAGTTCCGCAGATTTCTTGGAAAGGTGGTCAACGGTATTTATGATCGCGCGGAATTCTTCGTATGCCTCATAACTCAGGCGCCGGAGCGATTTCCAGCCAAACACACGTTGCCAGAACGTTATGGTCTTGACCTGATCAAAGAACAGATTCAGCTTTTCAATCCTGTTTTCCATGGTACCCCTGAAAATGCGGTCGTCGAACAGAGAATTATCGCCAACAATGGCCGGAGCCGGGCCACGCGACTTTTTGCAGCGTGAAGAACAAACAAAGAGCCGACCCTCCGTTAGTCAGATCGGCTCCTGAGTGAAACACCACTTGACTCCACGAGTGATTACTTCCTGTTTCCCATGAGCCTGAGCATGAGCAGGAACAAATTTATGAAATCCAGGTAGAGTCGCAGGGCGCCCATGATCGCGCCCTTTTGCTCGACCTCACCGCCATCCAACGCGAGACCGCTCATCTGCTTGATCTTCTGCGTGTCATATGCCGTCAGCCCGACGAAAATGAACACGCCGATGTATGTCGTGATCCAGTAGACTGTTGAGTTGTTGAAGAACATATTGACCACCGAGGCCAGGATTATTCCAACAAGCCCCATCATGAGAAACCCACCTAGCCCTGTCAGATCTCGTTTCGTGACATAGCCATACGCGCTCATCAGGCCAAACGTTCCTGCTGTGACAAAAAATGTCGTCGCCAGAGATGCTGCAGTATACAAGAGGAAGATCACCGATAAGGTCAGACCGGTCAGGGCCGAATAACCGATGAACACCATCGTTGCAGTCATGGCAGTCATCTTCTCGATTCGTGCGGACAGGTATATCACCAGTCCCAATTGACCGATAAACAACCCGAAGTATACCAGGCGGCTTGAGAAAATGAACTCAAGCATCCCCGGTGTATAGAGTGTGAGTAACGAGACGATCCCCGTCATCATCAACCCTGCTGTCATCCAGCCGTAAACCTTGACAAGAAATGCGCGCTGAAGTTCCTCTGCCTGCTCCGTAGTCACCATTCGTGCTGTAATCTGCTCATTCATGTTCATTCTTCCTCCTGAGAATTGTCTCAAAAAACCATGCTCAAATATACGACAAGTTCAAACTGATAGCAACTGTCGAACTTGAATGCGTTGCCGCACTGGTCAGGCTCACGCAACGCATAAAAAAAGGCAGCCCCGAATCCGGAGCCGCCTTCTCATCGTGAAGCGATGCGAGCTATTGCTGCTGCGCAACGGCAGTCGCAGCTTCATCGATCGCCTGACGGAACTGATCAACCGTCTCTCCGAACACCCGGACAGTGGTTCTCTTCTTCTCCTCGCCATCAAGCCTGTTCTCGGAAATCGAGAGATACTTGCTCCCGTTCTTTGCTTCTTTCACGTCCACGAAGTACGTTGTCTTTCCAGAGCGAACCATCGTCGAGTAGATCGAATTGTTGTTTGTCATGACATCCTCCACACATTGTATTGTTGATTATCTTCCGCCAGAGCTCATCTCTGGATCCGGAGAAGAGGTCTTTTTTCTGACCCCCTCTACTATAAGAAACGAAATGAGGTAACAACCCCGGAAAGCGCCATTTCTGAACGGGGTTAGTCAAAAATGACCACACCAGATCTATCCTGGACTGCGCGTGCATACGTCGGGATTGCAGCGCCAATGGGTTTGATCAAGTTCATGTGACGCGAATTGGAGGGTTCGGCAAATAGAACCCGCAGCGGAGGAGTACCGCCGGCCTGCGGTCAGTGCGGGAGGTTCTTATGCCGGAATGATTTTGCGATTGCCTGCAGTGCCGTCGCCGCGCATGTCCCTCAGCCTGACCTCCATCGCTTCCTCGCTCACATCGAAGGCATAGGCAAGATTGCTGACACTGCGGGTAATTGGCAACCATTGCAGGAGCAGGTTCGCGGGCATCAGCAACTCTGCGGCACAAGCATCAGCCTCGGCGTTGCAGAGCGCAATTTCCTTTGGCGTGCAGTGGCTCTCGGGCGGATGCCTGAGGAGAATATGAGCGAGTTCATGACCGATCGTAAATCGCCGCCGGTGACGATGATGCCTCCCGTTAACACCGATCAGCTTCTGCCGGACACTTACCATTCCCGAGAACTCCTCGCCAACACTGTAGAGGAGAATCACCTGAAATCCCATCCACTCAGCGACAGATTCGATTTTCACGGGCGGCTTCATGGTAGGGCGTGATCGTGCGTAGTCGGCAAGCGTTTCTTGCGCTTTGCTGACACAGATGTCTGTCCGCAATTCCTTCGTCACCTGGTATATCATCTGCTCTCCCTATTCTCCAATGCCCTTGATGAGTTCGTCAAGTTGCCGCTGTTCATCGTCCGGGACGGCAAGCCGCGCCCGTGTGTACAGTTCCGTCGCTGCTCTTTCCAACGTCGCCGCCTTCATGTTCCTGTTCTTTCGTGCATCATAGCGCGCAAGGGTTGTCCGGAATGAGGGCCTGAAGAACACAAGCTGGTGCGTCCGACGGATCATTTCGACCAGGTCGTCGATGGAGAGGTTGAAGAGCGTGCGCAGCCGTTTCCATGATTCGACGGAGATCTTCAGCGGAGAGATCCTGTCCTCTTCGAGCATCCTGTAAATATTCTGGGTCAGCCCAATGCGGGAAAATATGTCCCACGATCGAAGGAGTCGCTCGGACCGCATCCCTTTGAGAAATGCGCCGACCGTCAGAGGTGCTGCGTGCTCGTGGCTGCGTGCCAGCGACTGTTCGAGCTTTTGCAGCAAAGCCGTTTTCGATGCCACGGAGACCTTCGCGGCAACCCGTTTCGTCAGGATGCTCCGCTCGTACGCCTTGCGCGTATGTACCTGGCCTTCGAGGTAGGCGAGTTGCAGGAGCTTGTCAATACGGTCACGTTTCATTGGCGACAGATTCCGAATTCTGTTGTGCAAGCTCGGGAAAATGTTCTCCGAGCATCTTCACGAATTTTTTTTTGACGCGGGCATGGTACACTTTCAGTTGCTTTGCCGGTTTTCCCGTATAGCCCGCGATTTCCTCATACGGTACATCGAGCGCCCGGCAGCGGAGGAGCACACGTTCCCAGGTCTCCATGCCCTCCAGCGTCTCTGTGACTATTCGGAGTCTCTCGCCGCCGGCATCCGACGTGCCATCAGCTTCACGAAGCGAATCTTGATACCGGCGGACGACCTCGGCGACCACTTCCCGTTCAACGCCGGAATACTGCCCCTCGTCGTCGTACTCCGATTCCTGGAACCGCTCTTCCATCCCTCCCGTAATGGCCTGGTGACGGACGAAATCCCGCACCCTGTTCCTGAAGATCGTCATCACCCAGTAATGAAAATCTCCCTCACCCCGCTTGAATTCGAATGCCTGTATCTTCTCAACAACTGTCAAGAGAACATCGCTTACAAGTTCTTCAGCATCCTCCTGAACGACATCGAACACACCTACCGCATCCCCAACCAGCCGCTCCTGATACAGGTCCACGAGATGCCGGCATCCGGACGGGTTTCCGTCTTTCAGTTCCTGAACGATTTGCTTGTTCGAGGCTCGGGCCATGAGGCCCCCTACTCTAAATAACGAAATGAGGTAACAGTGGCTGAAATTGAATCAATTGAGGGATTGATCAAATCCCCCCAACAGATGATAAACACCGTCAATCCATCTATCCATCTACCATCTATCGGCTTGTTGATCCGTTCTACAGATAACTCAGCCACACATCCTTCCGCCGACGTTTCAACTCTCCAAACCATCGACAGAGAGGATAGAGGGCCAGCACAACACCAATCCATACCATATAAACCACAGCCAGCCCGAAGCCGTACGCTCGCGGGTAGCCGAGGAACACGTCAAAAAATGGTGAAATCCCAAAACCCTGCATCGCACCTGCAACAATCGCCAGCGCATGAATGACGTACAAATGTACAATGTAATAGAACATCGGAACCCGGCCATAGGTAACAAAAAATTGCCCCATCTTCCCTCCTGCCCTTTCGAACAATGCAAGTGCAAGAATCGACGGACCAAGGGTCATGAGAAGGTAGTCAAGCGATGGCGGATATTTTGTCGTGTTGATGAATGAAAGGACTGTAAAGACCGCATCCTTCTGAGCCGTCCATGGCACCAGATCACCGTAGACGTTGACTCCTCTGATGATCACGAACAACGCCGTCAGGCAGGTGCCGAGTTGAAGCAGCGTCTTCTTTCTACGGTCGGGTTCGTACAGCATGATGGAGCCGAAGACGTACCCCGCCGCCATAACGCCGATCCAGGGGATAAGGGGATAGATGGGAAAGAAGACAGTATGAGGCGAAAGCTGGAACGGCTGACTGACATGGAGGATTCCCCAAAGCCAACCGAGTGAGCCAAACGTTTCAGGTTTAATCCCATCCAGCGCGTTGTGACCGACAATCATCACGATACCGATGATGGCAATAGTCCGTTTCGAGAGATACACAAAAGCCGCGAGACATATCATCGACACCCCGATGGCCCAGATGACCTGCACGATGAGGAGGTTTGCGCTGAAGTTGAACAACCACGCGAAGCGGACCACTGTTGCTTCGAAGATCACGAGCATCAGGCCGCGTGTCCACAGAAATCGCGCGAGTTCCCCGATCGGCTTGCCGCGAGAAGCGGAGAGGAATGCACCCGTCCCGGCGAGAAACACAAACACCGGAGCACAGAAATGCGTGATCCACCGCGTGAAGAAGAGCGCGACCGTTGTCTGGGTCAGGTCTGCGGGATCAAAATGGACGTTCGTGAAGTAGTCGCGCACATGGTCGAGCGCCATGATCACCATGATAATCCCGCGCAGCATGTCGACCGACATGATACGCGCCGGCTTTGTCGATTGCACGGTAACCGACGCGTCTCCAACAGATGGTGAGTCGCTCGCCAATCGGGAAACCACGGCGGGGACATTTGCGACTTCAAGTGTCATCAACTTCCTGAAGGCTGATGGCATGCGCACCTCTCGATGTTTGTATAGCAATGAACAGTTGTGGCTTGTCCCTCACACGCCACCCACTCCTCTGCCGGCCAGCCCCAATAACTGCATCTCAAATGAAAAACTCAAGTGTGGATTCAGCTCGTTGTCAGAACCGTGCAACAGCCGACCCTTCCGAGTGAGGCTGGATCCAACCTCGGTACTCGATACGTTGATTTTGAATTGCGTGAGACCTAGCCCATCATGGCGGTTTCACTCTCGCTGGACCTTCATCCTGATGCGGTCCCGATTCAGTTCGGGCGGAAGACCCTGCGGGTACCTGGCAAAGGGAACGAGTTTCTCCATTGACCTTTGCGGATAGTCTATGATGGGATCAAAGGAACGGGATGATGCCGCGATAGTTCCTCCTATGAGCCACATCGGGGCAGTAAAAACAAGATACCAACCATTGGAAATTGTCGAAAGCGTACCGAAGAACACACCTGCCCCAATCGACCCTCCCGGCTGAAACACCACGAGCCTGGCAGAACGGATCTCACCTTCGGCGATGGCATGGAGGGTTGAATCCGCAACGAAGACAGTATCATCAGAAATCGCAATCAACTCTCCGGCAATGCGCGCCGAATCGCCATTTACACTGATCCACGCACCATATACGTCGGATGGAACATTGTCCGGATCGGCAAGCCATCGCGTTGGCGCATCCGTGCTTGCGCAAGTGAGAAACGGGAGGCTGAGCACGATGACCGATACATTCAACAATGACTTACGGCTTTGCATAGCGGCTCCTCCAAAAGCAGTCCTCCATGGTTGGTTCGACCTGCTTGAACTCGGGAGCCATGCGTCGCAATGCGGCCTCCGGGTCGAGCAGTACCTGGGCGAGCAACAACGGATTCTCCTCCTTGATCCACTCCTGTCGCATCCATTCAAAATAGTATCCCCTGCTCTCGACAAACAACTCATAGTTTGACTGATTTGCCGGAAGAACATACTGCATCGTAAACTCATCGCCAGGGAAAGTGATGAGACCTTCCGTTGAAGCAGTCAGAGCCGAGAGGGCGTGAGCGTCCTCCGAGCCGCCGTTGAGGACCATGTCCGGGTGGATCCGGACCGGTTGGAGAGATTTTGAGAGCTCGGCCAGGGCAAGATAGTCGATTCTCCAGGCGCCTTTCGTCATTCGAAGTTGCAGGTGAAGAATCGTGTCGCCGGAAACGGGGAGCGGAAGCAAATGTACGTCCATCGCAAGCGGACCATGCTCACAGAGCTGATCGATGATCTGGCGATGCCCACCGTCAGTCTCCCGCCATACTTCAATTCCTCCGATGATCTCCTCCATGCTTTTCGCTTTCGCAATCTTCTTTCTCTCCAATTCTGCCAGCCAGTATCCGGCTTCAGTTCCCATGTACGCGAAGGTTTGATACAGCAGGTACGTGGGAAGCAGAGTCTGTCGGCACCCAACCACGAGCCCGTACGCTGTGCCCGGCCGGGTGGGAAATCGCAGCTCAATCTCCTCTTTCGTGCCCAGATACTTCTCATCGGCCGTGCTGAAGCGCTCGTTGCCATCGGCAGCAATGACCTTTGCAAGGCAATCGCCTTCAGGCCCGGTCGCAGCGACAGGGGAATGCTGCAGGGGGCTCTCCCAGAATTGCTGGTCCATTGTCGCGAAAACGTGGCACCCTTCATTCCTTGGGACCGCAAGCAGATCCACGTGACGAACAACGTGTGTCTCGAGGGCTTCGTTCTTCATCACCAGCTTCACCTTGCCGTCCTTTGACACTGCAGAAAAGAGTGCGTCAACGTCGGTGGCCTCCAGCGAAGGAGAGATGCTCGACGAAAACCCCTCGGCCTGCAAACGCAGGCTCTTTCCATCATCCACATAGAACGTTGGACAGGATCCGAAACACGACTTCGGATTCACTATGCAGTTGACTGTAAAGGCTGCCGTGACCCCCATGAACAATGTAATCGCTGTTGCCGACCCCGAGTTCTCGATGACATTTGTTTCCAGGATCGCAATGGAATCCAACCCGATCGTACACGGGGATTCCCCGAGTGTATCGCGGAGAGGACTGAAGAGTGTCGCATGACCCGCAATCGTCGAATTCTTCTGGTCCACATCCCACTTGTCAAAGAGATAGAGACCGCCATTCTTCATGTGCGCTTTGATGTACGGAGACGACGCTTTTAACTGTTTGATTCTTTGCACTGTTGAACTGGCTCAGTGCGTACGGGTGCAGTGTCGAGCGCTCGATATTGCTTTCATGGCAACCCGCTACACGCGATCACCAGCAGCATTGCCAAAACGTGCTTCCTTTTGATTTGCATTTGGTTCTTTCTCCACGGTGGATTTGTCCTTCTCTCGCACGGTGGCAGCATCCCACCATTACGTCAGGCTCATGATCGGGACTCGATCTGCTTTCATCGCGTCGGGCTCCGGTTCAGAAATAATAGTTCAGTGTAAGCGTGGAATACGTAAGACTGAAATTGAAACTGACTTTTGTCTCCTGTCGTCGGGTTCCCTGGACAGTAACGTATTGACCTGTGTTGGGATCATAGTAGAAGCTGTAGTACGGTGTGTCCTTGGAATCAGTCGAGCTCAATAAGAGAACTCGCAAGCCAAATTCCCCTCCGAGACTAAAGTTGTCGCTGAAGAAATATTCAGTGCCGAATGCACCCTTCAGCCCCCAAACGTCCAGATTGTCAGAGATGCTCTCGACCCCCGGATCTGACTTTCCATTTACTTCGAGTGAACCTTTGATTATGGGTTTGGAAACCTCGGCGAGCAGATACCCTTTGATTGCGTTCTTCTTCACAACAAACAACTTGGCCGCAACGTAAAGATTGTAAACGTTCAGAGATGCCTCCGTCTCTGAAGATGACGACGAGGGTATGCCCGGGCCGACAATATTCAGATATGTCGTGCTGACGTCTATCGTGGTACCGAGATGGAAGTAGTCGATCCCGCCAAAGAGCACGAGATCACTTGGAAGTTTGTACCCGAATGATCCGCCTGCCAGTCCCAACAACTCGGGTTTCACAGAAAACATGAACTGGCCTGCCCCGGGCTCTTCATCCTGGGCGGATAGCAATGAGACGCAAGAAAATAGCATCACGAAAACCAACATGGTCTGTTTCATGGCGTTTCCTCTCGTAAGTTGATGAACGGAGAACGTAACGAGTTGTGGAGCGTTGCGCACGGAGGTCAAACGCAAACAGTGAATCAGCGTGCGGTAAGAACGATAAGCGATCTTTTGGCAACAACACGCCAGACGCCATCCTACCGATGGATCAGCCATTCAAGAGCCTGGCTTCTCGTCCGAAACACTTTGTGGTTTCGCCGTCTCGTGGCGGCGAGGAGCAAGCCGACAATCAACGGCCACATGCCGCTCAATCCCACAAACGTGATGGCCTTGATGTATGGACCGTTGCTTTCCGAGATTATGGGATTGCGTGAAGAATCGTCTTAACAAAGCAAACCATGCTTTACATAAACCACTGCTTCCTGTCGTAAACGGCATCGCCGAAGTCGCGCATGAATTTCATGTCATCCTCATCCAGCGGACCCTTCTGCACGGCAGCGATGTTCTCCCTCAGTTGACGCTCGTTCCGCGGAGCAGTCAGGACAGAATGCACGTGCGGATTCGAAAGGACGAACCTGTAGCACTCCCCTGCCGTCGGGATGCGCGCACCCTTCGGCCAGGTTTTCGGACGACGCAAAAGATATGTCCAGCGGGTGGCTGTGTAACTGATGACGCCGGGGTTGTGCGCGGCGAGCTGGGGGAAGATGTCCCGCTCAGCCCCGCGATGCGCCGCGTTGTAGCGGAGCATCAAGGTGTTAACGTCGCCGTCTGCCGCAAGCCGGCCAAGGAAGGCACGGTCATGGCAGGAGAGTCCGATCGCCCGAACTTTCCCCTCCTCTTTCATCTTCAATAAGTCCTCTTTAACTCGCGGCGTGAACTCTGCCGGCTTCATCACTCCCATGAAAAGGAACACGTCGATGTAATCCGTATTGAACTGCCGCAAACGCGCCTCCAACGCCTTGCGAACGTCCTGCGCCCACCAGATATAGTTATACGCGCCGGTCACAAGCACGAACCTGTCGCGCTCCCGTGGCAGTAATTCCCGCAGCGCACGCCTCATCTGCAGATCGAAACCGAACGCGAAGAACAGGTTCACCCCCTCATCCACGGCAGTATACACGGTTTTCTTTCCGGGCCAGTAGGACGTGGAGAGGCCAAGCGGCGTCACGTTGATTCCCGTGCTGCCCAGAGGTCGAAGTTGGAATGTGGATGACATGGAAGACTCCGTTGTTGATAGTGGCTCTCAATTCACCCTCACTCACGAGCCCTTCAAGTGCCGGCAAAAAGAATTGTATCGCTCACGGCAAGAGCATGGACGGTCAGGGTTCCCAGGTTGACGTTGATCGGTACCCAGCTTGCGCCGTTATCGGTGGAACGAAAGACGCCGCCGTTATTCGTCCCGGCAAAGACCATCCCGTCGCTCATGGCGAGCGCCTCGACATACGTGCTTGTCAGACCGAGCTCACATACGTCCAGTCCGTTCCGTTATTGGTGGAACGAAAGACGCCGCAATTGGTCCCGGCAAAAAGGTTTGATCCCGAAACGGTAATGCAGTACACAAAGCCGCCAAGCGGTCCATTCGTTTGCACCCACTGACTGTAAAGGGGCATGGATGTTACGAACAACGCGGCAATCAGGATTGAAATGCAGATGACTGTTCTCATTGGCGTATCCCCTTTCTATTGATGAATAAAGGGCAATTGCACACAACTGATAGAGCGAACCTGAGAATGAACTTCGCTTTTGCAAATGAACCGAGCGTCATAGTGCCGTACTGTGGTACAACTCTTCTCCCTGGCACACGACATGCACCGTCCAGTCACGCTTGTGCACGTCGATTCCCACAAAAATCGGCTTGCCTTTGGCAAACCCGTCGCGTACATTTGCCATAGAACCTCCTCGATCGCGTCGCGCCGGAACATACCGGCTTTGGGCTTCGAGCCCGTTTGATTACTGGAACCTCTGAGTTCCCAATATAATCATGCGACGAGGAGGTTTTCTATTTATTCTCACCCACTGCTTCTTGTGCGGTACGCTCGGCAAACCCCTCATCCTTTTGCCGAGCTTGCGCCGGACCCTCCCTGCTTTCAATATCGGTTCTGTTATGTGCAGTTGCCATAACCGATTTCCATCTATGCTTTGAGTACTTTGGTGATAACTCTTGCCAATTGATAGAAGTTCTTAAAGTCTTCTTCACCGGCCACGGCTTTCGATTTGAATTCTTCCAAGTAGAACTTCTTTAGGCGAGACTTTGCGCTATCCCGCTCGCTCTTTTCAGGGCTCATTAGCTGATCAACCAAGTCGTGATGAGCGTTGTTGACGGCCTGTTTAATCTGCTCTGGAAGTAGACCTTCTATGCTCCGTTTTCCGATTGCATTCAGGCCAACTGGCGCGTATTGTTTTCCTCGGTGAAATCCTAGCGGAGTTAGCAAAGGCTCGATCTCTTTCTCACTATCAAGGTCGTAAGTTACAAAAATTCGTTCGTAACGATTCTTAAGGAACCTAAGCAATACCGTGTTCTTCAGATTGCCGCAGCCGCAATAAGGATAGACCTCACCCAGGAAATCCAATCTATTAGGACCGTGTTTTTCATCTCTTAGAAGCTCGAAGTACTCCTGATCTATTTCACCTTCGACAAGGAGTATGCACTCAGTTGAGTTAAAGAAAACATCCTTCCAAAGAGAAAACTCGCTGTTATCGATTCCGAGAGCTTCACCGAACGGTCGCATCCAATTGTCGCCAGTAGTGTTTACTCTGATCGTTTCTTTCATGCGACTGTGGGTGACCTTCCGAGCCAATAGAATGTTCGACTCAGGTTTCTTCTGGCTGAGCATGTAAGGACTGTGTGTGGAAGCTATGACCTGCACTTTGAATTCTTCAGACAAATCTTGAAGGATTCTTCCGAATTCGGCTTGAGCAGACGGATGAAGAAAGCTCTCAGGTTCTTCAATGACGATGATAGGCGTGATCTTTGACGGAGAGGTAGTCGCTTGGCTAACCTGATGCGCTCGGAAAAGCCTTATTAGGATCAGGGTTCTGTTTCGTGTCCCACTACCCCAGCTATCCAAGTCTACATCGATTTTTTTGTCTCCTAAGGTTATATTCAGAGGCATTATCCCAGGATCGAAAGTAGGCAACGTAAGGCCTACGGTGTATTTTGACTCCAAACGACTAAGAAGCTCTGTAATCTCGGACTGTTGCCGTCTAGCGATCTTCTTCAGTGTTCTGTTCATAGACTTCTTTACCGTTTCGACTTGTGCACTGTCTTCTCCAGAGAGTTCCCGCAGGGTTCCCCGCGTAGCCCAGCTTCCGATAGAACTCGGGAGGTAGGAGCTCCGTCGAATTGTGAAAGAAGAACACTTGCGATGTGCGTATTCTTTTGAGAACCTCCTGAGATTGAAGGGGATCGTATGTAGTGTCGGCTATCTGTAGCACGACCTCTTGTTTGGCTTCATCTCCCTTATTAGATAGTTCCAACTGAAGTTTGATTTCGTCCGAAGTAGGAGTGAGTTTGAGATACTGGGAGAGAAACTCGAACAAACCAGCATCGGCTAACTTGCTCACCTCAAGTTCCATTGATACAGATATGTTTTTGGGCTGTGGTGCATTCTGTTTCCATTTTGGGAAATCCTCTTTCATTGCAAAACCGATTTCTTCGTCTGCGAAAATGGCCCTTCTTCTCCCATTATCGCTTGAAGCGCTTTGATGATGTTGGTCTTACCAGAGTCGTTCTTTCCGCAGATTGCAGTGTAAAAAGTAGGGAAAGACAAATCCAGTGATTCCAGCGTTCTGTAGTTCTTTGTTCTTAATCCAATGATTTTCATGTCTGCCTCATTGATTGCGCAAGTTGCAGCTAACGTCTGGCGGTTAAGCTGCGGCAACGTACCCGTTGGGAGTGTACTGTCGGTACTGTGCCGAGCCAACATCTATGATTGACGTACATCTTTTCACCTTGAATCAAACCAGCCAGTACCGCACGACGCTCCCACCGTCAGCTTGAACCGCTGGTTAGGCGGTCTCACTCAGAAATAGATCGACAAGATCAGTGAAGACGTTCCAAGACTTACGTCAAACCCAGACGTGTTGCGCGATGGTGAATTGGGCAAACCGTCCGTCAAGCTTCCGAATTGATAAGATCCTTGGAAGAGTTGTTGTCCAGCCACGGAGATTCGGTTTGTAAACCAATACTCCACGCCAAAACCCACGACGGCACCAATTGCGTTCGTCGTTTGTTTGTTCTCATCGCCCGTGGCAGGGGGCGATGTCGAATAGGTGTATTTCTGGGTGCGAAAACTCCCGAAGACACCTTCAGCAAGGTAAGGAGAAAATCCATTTGCCAAATCAGTGTGTTGCTCAAAACCTGCCTGAAGTCGCACATAGCTGACAGATTGTTTTTGTTCCGTCCTTTGAGCATTCCCATCTGTTTTACTAGAGCCGAAGCTGCCAGCGACGGTAAGTGTGAATGCCGTTGCATCGGAGGTCCATATCTTGCCGCCGATTCCACCATTAAGTGCCCCAAGGTCGAATCCGTCGAAGCTGAAGGAGAGACACTTTGTTTTGAGGAACTCAGATTCGGTCTGTGATAGGGCCGCTGAGCCCAAGAGCATTGAGCAGAGAAGAACGCATATTGTTCGCATTGGATTTCTCAAGATGAATTGTGAGTCATTCAGTGAACTGCAACCACAACCACAACCTGGAGACTGCGAGACCGCCTAACGTGTGCGGCAACAATGCAAGCCGCCGAATGGATATGGAATGCAATGAGGCGGCTTGAACGAACTCTATTTATACAGCAACTCCATAGTACGATGGCCTGGCTACCAAATGATGTGAGTGCCATTGTTGCCGCTGTTATGCGAAGTGGGCGAGGGGAAGCTTCCAGCCTGTGGTCTGAAAGATCCTGCCCGTCGCTCTCATACATCATCCTACAATGAACAAGAATGTCAGAGCGAGTCGGCTCCACTCTCTTCTCAAGTGGAGCCACATCTAAAAATGGGGAACCAAATTCACTCGTTCTGCGTTGAGCAAAGCGTCTTCTTGTCCGTGAGTGACCACACAACACCGAGATTCATCCGTTACAGTCTCCGCATCCTCCTGATGTTCTCGCGTACCATCCCGCTCTACCAATTCTCGAGCACTGAGCAAAACCACTTGCAACGGGCGGTCACTCCCTCCCAATTGACGCTTTGCTCATTTCACCGCACTCTATCTTCTCCCCATTTTTCGATGTCCACTCGCTCGTGTGTAGCCAGAGGCTACACGACGTTCTTGTTCTTCTGACTCTCACGCTGTTTGCACCCGAGCCCATTTCGTCATAACTACCGTAACAACGCATTGCGTTTAGCCACCCACTACAGATGGATAGACGCATTGCGTTTAGTGCGATCCTGAGTTGGAGATGGATGAAAAGAACGACGTGAAGCGTTTGGAGCCGGGTGTTCAGGGAGGACTGGTGCCCTAAATGTATCCGAGTCTTCGAAGAAAAGCAAGGGGTTGGCGAATGTTTACCGCGAAGGCACGAATGGAGAGGTGAAAGGGGACATTATTCGCATGACAGGCTTCGACTTCGCCACTAATGACATCACGGTCCCCATTTCTTTGTGGGCCAAAGAAATGGGGGAAAGTTCGCCTTCCAGAATCCCGCACATGGGCGGAATCCAAGGGGCGGAAAAGCCTTTCCGAAATCGAAACGCAGCGATGGCTTTCACCCGCCCGTGCCGCCGATTTCAGCGGCAACGTCATGACGCGTGGCTGAAATCGGAACGCACGCCATCGCCTCAACGCTCACGGCCGTCGATTTCGGAACGCGCAGCTTCCAGCCCGGCAGCCCAGGCCGACCTTCCCAACAGATCAAAACCCGATACTCATCCCCGCAATGAACCCGACGTCGGACGGCAGAAGCTTCGAGCCAAAATACGCAAGCTGGTACGACGTCAAACGAGACCCGCCGGGTCGAGCGAAATGCCGCGCCCGGAGAACGAGCAGTGCTTATTTTGTTTTCTCAGGTTGAGTCGGGTTCTTTTTCTTCTCGACCTTGTTTTTCCTGTCCTGGTCGAAGTCTTTATGATACTTCCCGTACGGCATGGCAAGGAATATTTTTGCACTGGCGTCGCGGGCAACCGGAATGTAACTCTGTGTGGCCGTCTTGACCGCAGTTGTTACAGCCTTTATGAGTAATCCCGCAAGCCCGCCAGCACCGCCGCTCTCGCCGCTGGTATTCACTTCAACGGCTTCATCGTAAAACCAAATCAGATTCCCTGTGTGTGTCGATCGCAATTCGCACGCCGCTTTAACGGTCACACTCCCTGAGGTGATGAAATACGACGTGTTCCACTCCAACAGGGTGACGTACAAAACCGCATCAGCGCCGAAGTACTCTCTGAATTTCTGAGGGGGAATATTCATCATCGTTTCAGTGTCAAAGAGTCCTTCCTGCTGGAGGATGTCATAAACAACTTCCATGGGATAGACATAGTACCCGCTGTTTGTGAGGGGCTCAGCAACAGTCGTTGCGTAGTATTCCTTGGCGTCGGCCGCGGTTGATTTGTTCATGGGGGGCAGAACCAAAATGCTTGCCGGGTGTTCGGTGTACATCTCCGGAGCAAATTCTTCTTTTGTCACATATGACGCACATCCGCCAAGGGACATGATGAGAAGCCACGGGATGAAAAGACGAAGTGATCTCATTTGTTCCTCCGCGCATATTCTGATTTGAGCCGCTGAATGAATACCACTGACTCCGGATAGAGGGCAGCCTCTTTGTCAAGAAACTCCATTCCTTCCGCTTCTTTCCCACCCCGGATGAGTATATATCCATACTCGGCATTGACGCCGGGCGGCACCTTCTTGTGTTTCTTGCCGGACTCCTCCATGATTAACAGAAGTCCCTTCTTGTGAGCCTCAAGAGTCTTTTCATCCGGATTCTTCTTCAAATCATACAACGTTGAAGAATACTCGCCCCAATAGAATGTCTGCTCTGGCGGGGCACAACCTGCAAGGGATATAAGTGTCAGAAATATGATGATGGTTGGCGTCTTCATGGGACCTCGATCTCAAGAGTGGTTTGGTTGTCGACGATGACAACTCTGTCGACGATGGGCTGGTTGTTTCGATAGACCTTTATCGTGTGTCTTCCAGGCTTCACCTCATACAAGTCGATCTTCACGTCGTACGAGAATTGGGTCCCGTCATCCACGGATATCATTATGGCTTCCGTGTTTCCGGTGAACTTCAGAAATCCCTTTTCCGCCTTTCTGGATCGTGCCTGTTGTGTAACCCCCGCACGAGACAAGCGTCATGGAAAGGATGAAGGCACTAATGATTGTCCTCATAGCAGCGTCCTCCAGTCTAGTTCTCTTGTATGTAGTAGTCCGTGAATTCAGTTGTCGGTATCTCTCCTGAAACCTTCGTGCAAATTGAAAGCTCAGTATTTACATCGCCTGGCACGACAGAGGCTACTCTGATTTTTCCAATCGCCTTCCCGGGCAGTTCGATTTCAACATTCGTTTGAGGGTTTACCGCTTTCTTCCCGCGTTTGTACACCGTGAATGAGTCCCCCTCCTTGATGCCCTGCATGGGGCCGCCTGCAATCACGTAGTTTCCCTCTTCGTAGGAAAGGAGATAGGAACGCCATGGTTTGTCAAGCAATCGTTCGCCGATGTTGTTCACAAGCTTCGCGATCGCAGCGGAGATCACTTTGTCATTCAATGTTGCGTCGTAGTCAGCCGTGCTGCCCACACCAAGGACAGTTTCGGCCTCGGAGTATGCCTCCCCGTCGCCCTCTTCCGAATATACAATCTGACCGGTCCGAACATCCACAAGCCTCACGCTGACTTTTGCATACGCGGTCTGTTTCTTGGTTCGACTGAACACTCCGACATCGCTTGTCGCCTTACGACCGAACTCGGTAATGGAGCCGAGGATGAGATAGTCGGCGGCAATATTGAATGTTCCAAGATTGCCAATTTCCTTTTCCTTGGTCAGCTTCGAAAGGTCAGCCCGTTCAAGCATGATGAACTTGTCGGTGGAAGTAAGCTTTGCCGAGAATATGTCCATTGCCTGCTTTCCAAGTCGATCATCATCCTGGTCGTAAAAAAAACCTTGCCCATACTTTGTCTCGTTTGTAAACCGCGCAATGGCAACCTTTCGCTTCAAGAACCTTTCCAACTTTGTCTCAACCGTCTTGCTCACTTGCGGCGTTTTATCAGGCAGAGCCGAAGTGGTTGGCGGCTTGACGCTGGAACATGACGAAATAACCGCAGCTACTAAAACCGTTGCGATTACAGTCTGCAGTTTCATGCTTGCCTCCTGTGTTTGTCGATTTGTTCTTGTATGACCCAGTATCAAAGACAGCGCAAATTTCGAGTGTCACTATGCATCGCGTTCAGCCATCAAACACGGATAGCCAGACGCAATGAGTCTGTTTGCGCACAATCAGATTCAAAAATCTTTGTCGCCTTCCAAGTCAGCCGGACGCAAGGATCATCAGGGGCTTCGAACCTCTGCGACCAGGAAGAAATCGGGAGGGAATCCTCGTTGGCGATAATGGTTGGAGATGGATGGAAAGAACTGAGTAAAACCGGCGGGGCCGGGTGTTAAGGGAGGACTATTGCCTAAATGTATCCGAGTCTTCGAAGAAAAGCAAGGGGTTGGCGAATGTTTTTCCAGCCCGCAGGCGGGGACGGCAGGGAATCTGAACGCCAGAGCAAGTCAGATTCTCCCGAAGGCCTTCGGCATTCGCCACTGAGCGACGTGTCCCTGTAATGACATGCCGCTTCTCTGCAAATGCCTGAAATAATCGCAAAACAGCCCGGAGTCGGCATTGCGTCGTCCGGGCCGTTGAGGATCAATACCACGGCAGATTTACTTTGCCAGACCGATCTGCCTCATATATGTCTGGTTATCCCAGAACAGATGCTCCTCCACCATCACTCCATTCTCCCAGATACCTATTGTCGCCATCGGCATCTTGAATGCTTTGCCCGTAGGTTGAATGAACTTGCCATCCCCGAGAGGCATGGGCCTGGTGAATGTGCCTTCGAACACACCGGTGACTGCAGTGTACTTGCCGGACCCAAATCGTATCGGATGTTCCTTGATTCTCGTGTCGGGCGCATACACGAACAACGCCTTCAGGTCCCGGATGTGCACATCAATCCCCTCGGGTCATGTGTCCGTCGGGCCAGTAGACCCTGACGTCCGGTGAGTGGCTCTCGTGCAGCCGTCGTCCATTCCTGGTTGCTGAACACCGTGAAATCCAAAGTATCAAAGGTCACGAGGTGTCCGGCAATCATGGCCTGTTCGCCTGCAATCTGTTTCAGCTCGGCTTTCATCGCTTGCACTTCAGGTGTCTCACCGCCGCATCCCGGGAACACACCGAGCAACAGGACGAGGGCAAGGGCAATCATGGTGTACGATACTATCTTCTTCATGACAATTCTCCTGGTTGGTGGCATTCTGACATGGTCCATGGGATTATGCTGCCTTTGATGCTGCTTGCGCCTTCGTGAATTCGGCAAGAATCTCGATCTTCACTTCATTGCTCACGACGACACCACCCGTTTCCGTGAGGGCACTCCACTGCAAGCCAAAGTCGAACCGGTTCAGCCTGGAGCGAATCTCAAACCCCGCGACTTGAACTCCGCCGAACCCCGCCACCGTTCCATTGTAGATGACGTCAAGAGTGATTTCCTTCGTCACTCCGCGCATCGTCAGGTCGCCGGTCACTTGCAGTTCATAGTCGGAAGTCCTCTTCACCGATTTCGAGACGAACGACATCTTCGGATGACGTGCAGCATCGAAGAAATCGGTGGACTTCAGGTGAATGTCACGTTGTTCGTTCTTGGTGTTGACGCTGTTCACGTCGGCTTCGAATGAAACGATCGCATCGGTGAAATCCTCCTTCTCCGATGTAATCGTGGCGTCGAACTGACCGAAATGTCCGGTAACAGTCGAAACGACGAGGTGCTTCACTTTGAAGCTGACTTCGGAGTGTGCAGGATCGATTTTCCAGAGTGCCATGGTGGAGTTCCTTTCTTTCGGTTGACGGATATGGTTCATCATAAGAACACCACCAAGATACAGCCGGAGGAGCTGCGGGGCATTCACACAGGGTAAGAAATCGGATGAACCTATGGTAACGAGAGTCAGCCTTTCGAGGAAAGCTCTTTCCGGATACGGCTTAGCGATTGAGGTGTAATGCCGAGGTACGACGCGATCTGGTTCTGGGGGACGAGTTCAACCAGGTTGGGGTAGGTTTTCAGGAACGCAAGATATCGCTCCTCCGCCGAAGCGCTGAGTGTCTCGTTGATCCTCTTGTGCGTCGCGACGTAGTTCGCCTCCAGGAGCAATCGGAAGAAGCGCTCGATCCGGGGAACGGCTTCAAACAGACGCTCCCGTACGGATGAGTCGAGCAAGAGAACGTCGGAGTCCTGCAACGCGTCGATATTGTGCGTCGTAGGCATGCCTGAGAGGAAACTGTTGAGGTCCGAAATCCACCAGTCCTCAATGGCAAATTGAATGATGTGCTCGTCTCCCTTATGATCAACGGTGTATTCACGGAGACACCCGCTGTTCACAAACGCCAGATGCCGGCACACGCTTCCATCCTGAAGCAAGAATTGTCGCTTTGTGACCTTTCTCGGGACAAAGAACTGGGTGCAGAGATCAAATTCCTCTGAAGTAATGTGGACTCTTTTGCCAATATGTCTGTACAACAGGTCGAACATCATCAACAGGCAATTCGGGAGTAGCGTTGGGTAACTGAACGCGTCGGGTGCCCGTCATCAGGCAGGGCACTCAAATGTATCCGGGT
Source organism: uncultured Bacteroidota bacterium (assembly GCA_963734955.1). GTDB lineage: Bacteria > Bacteroidota > Ignavibacteria > UBA10030 > UBA6906 > UBA11986. Next base: position 167,876 of record CAVTJO010000006.1, on the reverse strand, counting down.
GCTCGAAGAAAAGCAAGAGGTGGGAACGAATGTCTTTCCGGTCCGGAAGCAACCGAAGGATCCGAACGCCAGAGCAAGTCAGATTCTCCCGATGCCTTCGGCATTCGCCACTGAGAGACGTGTCCCAGAATGATATGCGCAAGTTCGGACGGCTGAGTGATCTGCGGATCCCGAATCGGTGGTTGCGTGGGATGACAAACAACGAGGCTTGCGATTTCATCGCTCACTGCTTCTTTGCCCGGTGATGAAATCGCATGAAGCCTTGCATTGAATACTCCATGACTGCGGGATTCGATTCGGGAGAGTTCTCTTTCGCCATTTCTCTTCCAAAGAGAAATGGCAACAAAAAGTCGGTGAGCATTGTGGGCAAACAGGAATGTTTGCGCCACCAGTTTGATTCACCAGGCAATCCGGGTTCAGAGAAGCAACACCATCTCGATGGAAGGTGTCACTTCCCCCGTTTTGCATCCACGCCCCATGCACCAGCACCGGCGGCAGAGAAGTAGAGCCAGATGAAACAGTACAGCACGGCGGGCTGGCCGCCGTTCATGACGGGCCAGAAACCGTGGGGAAAGTGGAACTGGAAGTATGCAACCGCCATCTCGCCGGCAAGAAGGAAGGCCACCGGACGAGTGAACAGACCGATAAGAAGCAGGCTGCCGCCGAAGACCTCAAGGATTCCAGCAAGACCGGCCTCGGACATCAACGGCACGGTACCGCCATTCGGCGGGACTCCCACGGGAAACGCGAAGAGCTTCATCGTTCCGGCCGTCATGAACATGAGCGATGCGACAACGCGGAGTACGCTCTGCAGTCGCGGCGCCAACTCCGACCACTTCGTAACCATGCTCTGTGCAATCATGCTGCCTCCTGACTGTTCTCCCACTGGTATCACAGTAACACGCTTCCCAATCGAAACGTTCGGGTGTTGAGAATTTCGGATCGATCCTGCTCTTGCCGGCATTTGCCGTGGCATTTGAGATTGTTAAGCCGGTTGAGGGAAACCAGATCCCCTTCACGTTGAGCGAACTCGGCAGTTGACCTGTCAACGGGAGTTATCCCGGAACATGCTTCGACTCCCTCCACCACTTTGACCTCAGAAGTCGGTCGCTCCTAATGACATCACGGTCCCCATTTCTTTGTGGGCCAAAGAAATGGGGGAAAGAAAGCCTTTCCGAAATCGAAACGCGGCGATGGCTTTCACCGCCCGTGCCGCCGATTTCAGCCGCAAGGTCATGACCCGTGGCTGAAATCGGAACGCACGCCATCGCCTCAACGCTCACGGCCGTCGATTTCGGAACGCGCAGCTTGCCGAACGAACTATCTCAGACGACGAACAAAGACCAAACCGAGCGAAGCTCCGTTAGGAGCGGCATGTTTGATTACAAATTGCGCCCAGTCCGCGAAACATGCTTCGACTCCCTCCACCATTTTGACCTCAGGAGTCGGTCGCTCAGCATGACGCCGAGAACAGTGATCCTAGTAACAGAGCAATCAAGCACCTTGAACAAGTCCCGTAGGGACGACCTGTTTGTTGACGATGAACAAAGACCAAATCGAGCGAAGCTCCGTTAGGAGCGGCCTGTTGGCTGCCAACTGAGCGAAATCCCACCGCTATTTGTTTGTGAAGGCGAAACCCTGGCCAGCACAGAACATGCTTCGACTCCCTCCACCATTTTGACCTCAGGAGTCGGTCGCTCAGCATGACGTGCGTTCTCTGATAGGCGTTAGAATGCGCCGTCGTTGTTGGGCGAGTCGGCGGGAAGGGCCTGGCCACAATCCCACAACTCGACGACTTTATCACCCTGGAAGCGAAACACATGGAAGACCGCCATGCCGCTTTCGCCGGGATTCATCACAAGGTGCGAGTGCACAACCACGAGGTCTCCATCGCCAAGAACGTTCCTGGGACTGATCTTCTTGTTTGGAAACTGCTCGTGGTTTTCCTTCATCGCCTTTTGCAGTGCAGGAAAGCCCGCGGAGAAGAACGGGTTGTGGTGCTTCCCCTTCGTGTCGACGTACTTCTGATACGCCTCATCGATGCGGCCTGCTACAACGAGTTGCAGAAACTGCACGGCCGCCTGTTTGTGAGTCTGTGTGTTGCCTGTATCGCCCATAAAGGATTCTCCTCAATTTCTAGGAAATGGCCCGTAGTCTCTTGTGATGGTAGAAATAGGAGGCAGCCATCAACGCGATCCCGATGAATATTGGCGCCCATTTATCCACAGGATCGCCAACGGCTATGGCTGAGTATATCGCGCCTGTCAGATCATAGACAAACCCCGCATACGCCCATTCCTTTATTCTCGGAAAGCCGGGAACAAGAATTGCCACGACTCCCAGAAGCTTGGCGACTCCGATAAAGGGAATGAAGTATCGGGGATAGCCAAGGTGATTCGACACGAGGGTAACCGCATCGGGAACGCTGAGAATATCGGGAATGGACGACACCAGCATGAGCGCCCCCAATAGTCCCGTGAGAATCCAGTAGATAACGTTTGTCTTCTTCATATGATGAATGCCTTTGTGTTCTTGAACATTGCTATGCTCCTTTTCGTTCAGACTTGAGCAAGGGGAACACTTCACGCAGACGGTTGCTTCGCAGGTGCAATCCTCCCCAGGCAAGTATGCCAATGTAGACGGGGAACAGGGCAGTGCTGAAGAGTGGAGCATGGATGCGGAGTTGCGTGGCAACCGCGCCGCCGAGGTAGCCTGTCAGCAGAACAGCGCCAAGAATCGAGGTACCGGGAACCATGTACATCACCAGACACACGAGCTCGAGCACTCCGAGGATCACTGCAAGGTCAACGGGATATCCGAGCTGATTGAACGAATCCACGACCGGCTGGACCACCATCAAATGGATGACGCTGTCGAAGATCATGAAGATGATGGCGATACCGCCAAGAACGCGTCCGGTCCAGAGCCCTGCCTTCGAGGTCGGGGAAGATTGCGTGAGCGATTCCATGGTCTTATCTCCGGGAGTCGTTGCTGTGTTGTCGTGTCAAAGTGTGAAGAACTGACGAAGACCGGGACAAGGGGTTCCACACGGAACCCCAATCACTTGAAATGACTTTTCCCATCCCAAAGTTCAGTCCCCGATTCAATCACCGCTGTTGTGGAGCCGTGTAACTTACCATCCACTGGGTTCCAAACTTGTCCGTGAGCATTCCAAAATATGCGCCCCAAAAAGCATCAGCAAGCGGCATCGTCACTTTGCCCCCGGCCGCGAGCGCCTTGAAAAGCCTGTCTGCCTCCTCCTTGCTGTCAGTTCCGAGCGAAAGATGGAAGTTGGTTCCGCTCGTTATTTTGTGTCCCATCGATTCCAGGGCATCGGTGGCCATGAGGATGGTTCCCTTCCCAATCGGCAACGAGACGTGCATGATCTTGTTCAGCTCGTTCTTCGGGACCCTGCCGGCTTCAGGCGTATCTTTGAAACGCTGCAGCATGACGAACTCTCCACCAAACACCGATTTGTAGAAATTGAACGCCTCTTCGGTGTTGCCGGGAAAATTCAGATATGGATTGAGACTTGGCATTGTGAACCTCCATTAGGATTGTGTGTAAAAGTGTGATTAAGATTCGTGAAATCCAAAATCGTTCTCCGAGGGCCGTCTGTTTGACAGACAATATATGATGTACACCATTTGGTCGTTCGGAGGGGATCGAAATCGACATCATGGTTAGCAGTTCTTTGAACTGCAGGTCCCCATGCCGTCCTCGCTCGTTGAGGAGCATTCAAAAAGTGAAGATTTGTTTGCCACGTCGGAGGGAGGGATGAGGTGTGAAGCGAGAATCAGTTTGCGAAAAACTCCACGAGCACAGGTGCGATGGAAGTGGCGTCATTTGAACGAAATCTTCTCATGGTGATCATCCTCCCATAGTGGTGCGCCGCCGCTCGCTTTCCTCCACCATTGCCGTCAGGTCGGCGGAGGGCCGCACCTCGAAGGATCCGCCCATGCGAATGCTCGGATGCCTGGACATCAATTGGATGGCGTGATTCATATCCTTCGCTTCAAGGATCATGATACCCCCCAGTTGTTCTTTTGTTTCGGCGAAGGGACCATCGGTGACGGAAATCCTGCCACCCCGGTATCGCAATGTGGCAGCGTTGCGGGCACCCTGGAGTGCTTCCCCGCCTACAAAGTGACCGTTCTTCCGGAGTTCGTCATCATAAGCGAAACACTCGTCCACAAAGGCATTTCGCTCGCTTTCGGACATCGTGTCCCACTTCTTTTCGTCCATATATCCGAGGCAAATGTATTTCATGGTTCACTCCTGATTTTGGGAAATAATTGTTCCACCAACATCTGGTCTCACGTACACCGTTTAGTCGTTCCCATCAACAACACTCACGTCATTGGCGCGTAGCAGAGCAGAACATTCCCATTGCCGAACGTCCGTGTCCTTGACAGCTTCAGGGTCAGCTTCTGTTTGACACCTTCAAACATTGTTCTCCCACTCCCGAGAACGACGGGATTCACAACGATCTGGTATTCGTCGATCAACCCTTCTTGAGCGAGTTGTGATACAATGCTCCCGCTTCCAAAGATCACCATGATCCTTCCCGGTTGCTTTCTTCATCGTTCGTATTTCGGCTGCAATGTCACCCTTCACCAGCTCTTGTATTGTTCCACGACGCCTTTGCCATCGTTCTTGAGAACACGACCTTCGGCAGACTGTTCATCTGCTCCGGCAACAACCGGATCGTTCTGGACTGCAACGGATGTCGGCCAGTAGCTGGCCATGAGGTCGTAGGTGATCCTGCCGAACACCAGTTCTCCGCCTCCTTTCGCATTATCTGCAACGAACGCGGTCCACTCGTCATCCTGTTTATGGGCCCAACTCATGTCGCCGTTCGCGTCGACAAAGTAACCATCGAGCGACACCATGTTGAACACGATCAATTTCCGCATGTTTTTTCTCCGTGTTATTCTTTACGGTCCAAACGCTTGCCACCGCGTCCTGCAAGGGGCTACTGCTGATCATACGCCTTCTGCAATTCCCTGATGTCAATCTTTTTCATTTGAAGCATTGCCTGCATGACCCTTTTCGACTTCCCGGGATCCTTATCCCCCAGCAGCTTGCTGAGAATAGTGGGAACGACCTGCCACGACACACCGAACTTGTCTTTCAGCCAGCCGCATTGTTGTGCCTTTTCATCGCCACCTTCGGAGAGTTTCTTCCAATAGTGGTCCACTTCTTCCTGGGATTCACAGTTGACGACGAATGAAATTGCTTCAGTGAATTTGAAAAGAGGTCCACCATTGAGCGCCACGAATTCCTGACCCTCGAGTTGGAATGCTGCAGTCATGACCGTTCCGGCCTTCTGTCCTGAAGCTTTTGCACCCGCCTCGTTATAACGGGTAATGCTTCCGACTTTTGAGTTCTTGAAAATCGAGGTGTAGAACTTCATTGCCTCCTCGGCGTGTGTATCGAACCACAAAAACGGAGTGATCTTTTGCATGGCATTTTCCTATAATGATTGTTTTACGAGTTGAGACCGTTCCTCTCGTAGTGGAGCCCGATAACGCCCGATGAAAAGGCCCTGGTACCCGAGAGGTTGAGCAGTTTTCGTTCGTTGACATCTGCAAACAGAGGAATACCCTTGCCGAGGAGAACAGGATTGACAAAGAGCCAGTAGTCGTCAATCAGGTTGTGCTGCGTAAGGGCATGCGCAGCAGTTGGACTCCCAAACATCAGTATGCTCTTGCCTGTTTGTTGCTTGATCCTGACTAGGCTTTGGGGAATGTTGTCTGAAAGAATTGTTGTATTGGCAAAATCTGCTTGTTGAATTGTTCTGGATAGAACGATCTTGGCGACCGAGTTGTACCACCGGGAATGTTCAATGTCGTGCCTGGACGCTGTCGGCTGGTCTGCGGCTGTTGGCCAATAATTTTCCATCATTTGAAACGTTACACGACCGTACAACGCTGTGTCTGCCCGGTCGGTGAACTCGCCGGCAAAGTCAAAGAGCTCGTTGTCAACGTTAATCCAGTCCATTTCTCCATTTGGACCTGCCACGAAACCGTCAAGCGATGTATGCATGAATAAGACCAGTCTTCTCACCTGCGTTCCTTTGTTTGTTCCGCACAGTTTGTATTGTCTTCCGCGATTATCGCGTCTTCAATTTTCCACCCAGCCACGAACAAGGCAAAGCAGTGATGACAAGCGAAATCGGATACCAATGTGCCGAGAGATGCCATCCGACAACCACCCCGATCGTCCCTGCGATTATGCCGATGATTCCCAGGATAATCACATGACGCATGGGTCGGTCCGGCGCCAACCGTGCGGTCACATAGCCGCCTGCCACCGTATAGATGCATCGATACATGAGCGCGACAACCAACATCCATGTGATGAAGAGCCCCTTTTCGGGCGGTGGGAACACACCCAGCATTTCCAGGAAAGAATCTGTCCCGACAGACAAGATGACAACCGCGACGAAGCCTGCAAGGACGGCGCCGATGCTTTTGAGAGTGTTCTTGTTCATGCCTCTCTTGTTGTTGAATTGTTGTAGATGATGATTCGTGGCCTCTGGGGGTCAGGTTACCGGAAATCTTCTCAATTCCACCTGTCCGAATTGGGAACTACCGTTTCCCCGACCTGCCAAGGTTCTCGGCCTGCGCTCGCAGGCGCTCTTCCTGTTGTCTTAGCTCCGGAGTGAACTCAGCGCCAAAGTCATCCACTTCAAACACCTGACGAATCTCAACCTCGGTCTGATCAAAGGGGGCGCGCTTGAGCCATTCGATCGCCTCATCCTTCGATTTTACCTGCCACAGCCAGAACCCGGCGACAAGCTCCTTCGTCTCCGTGAACGGCCCGTCGGTGACGATCCGTTTCTTCCCCTCAAATCTGACGCGCGCTCCTTTTGAGGTGGGATGAAGTCCCTCGCCCGCGAGCATCACGCCGGCCTTCACCAGGTCCTCGTTGAACTTGCCCATTTCAGTGAGGATCTTCTTGTCAGGAAGAACGCCCGCCTCTGAGTTTTTGTCGGCTTTTACCAGCACCATGAATCGCATTCCAGTATCTCCTTCGTTGATGTTAATTCCCTGTCTACACTGTATAGTCGTTTCGGGGTATCAGAAATCGACATTGCACTCCGGAAATCAATCCAATCGCCGTCGCTCTCCCCTGGTGCTGACAAGTTCCCTGACCGGGCGTACTTCAATACTGCCGACACGCGCCGGCGGAATTTTCGAGGCAATCTCAATGGCATCGTCCAGATCTTTTGCGTCGATCAGGTAGAACCCGGCCAATTGCTCCTTCGTCTCGGCAAACGGACCGTCGGTAATGGACACTTTGCCGCCCCTGACCCGCACCGTGGTGGCGGTCTGAATTGGTTGAAGGGCCTCGGAAGCAAGGCAGAACCCCTCCCTCCTGATCGCCGCATCGTATTCCATGCATTCGTCATCGTTCATGGCCTGGATTTGGTTCTCTTCGCCGTAAACAAGACATAAGGTATTTCATGGGATCTCCTTGGTTTTGCCGTGAGTACTATTGATTGTCGTTTCGCAGGGGGGCGAAATCGACAGTGTTATCCATTTCGGTTTCAACCTGCCGGACCATCTCTGCCTTGGAGTCGGGATGGCTTGTTGGGATCTGAATGATCACGCGGTGAAGATACAGGATAGATGCCGGAAGCCAGAGGACCACAGCGTCGAGTTTTGGATGATGTAGCGACCCCAAAACCGGCGAAGAAGGAGTTTTCCGAACCGGTGGCCAGCCATGCTGCGCACGGAATGTTTCAAGCACCAGCCACAGTAGGCTCAAGTTTCCTGCGTCCTAACTTAACTCTTGCAGCCTCATTTCAAGAAACCGTCGCTCCGGCTCCTGCTGCGTAAGGTGGAGAGCCCGCTCGTAGGAATCCCGGGCGTCACTTGTCCTTCCCAATCGGCGGCAGAGCTCCGCGCGCGCCGAGTGGGCAAGGTGATAATCAACGAGATCACCACCCGCAAAAATGCCATCGATCAGCTCCAAACCTGCGAGCGGTCCGTCGCGCATCGCCACCGCAACCGCACGATTCAGCTCAATCACAGGCGACGGTTCCACGCGAAGCAACAGGTCATACAGTGCAACGATCTGTGCCCAATCCGTCGCAGCCGCAGTGGTTGCTTCGGCATGCACGGCGGCGATTGCCGCCTGAAGGGTGTACGGTCCGAAGCGGCGCGACAGCAATGCCCGCTCCACCAACGCCAGTCCTTCTGCAATCTGATCCCGGTTCCAGAGCGAGCGATCCTGATATTCCAGCAATATCAGGTCTCCCTCGGGCGAGGTACGCGCCGGTCGGCGTGATTCCTGCAGTAGCATCAGGGCGAGAAGGCCGATTGCCTCGGGCTCGGGCAGCAACTCAATCAGCAAACGCTCCAAACGTATGGCCTCGCCTGACAGATCATGACGCGTCACCGATGCACCCGAGGATGCTGCGTACCCCTCGTTGAACACGAGATAGATCACGCGGAGCACGGCATCGAGCCGTTCCTGCAGATCGGCCGGCGATGGCACCTGATATGGTATGCGCGCGTGTCGCGAATCTTCGCCTTGGCTCGCACAATACGCTGGGCAAGTGTGGAAGCCGGAGTGAGGAATGCACGCGCAATTTCTTCAGTGGTCAGCCCGCACACTTCGCGGAGCGTGAGGGCTATCTGGGCGTCCGGCGACAACGCCGGATGGCAGCACGTAAAGATCAGACGCAATTCGTCGTCCTGCACGCCCTGATCGATCAGCTCAGCAGGATCTTTTGTCTCAGCAGCAAATTGCTCGTCAAGGTTGGGGCCCGACCACTCCCCATCCTTTCCGGCGGAAATGAAGCGGGCACTCCGCCGCATGCCATCGATGGCCTTGAATCGTCCCGCAGAGACCAGCCACGCCCGGGGATTCTGAGGCACGCCTTCCTTCATCCATTGGGTCATTGCGGCAGCAAATGCCTCGTGGAGCGCTTCCTCCGCTGTTTCGAAGTCGCCGAGCAGGCGAATCAGGGTGGCAAGAATCCTACGCGACTCGGAACGATACAGGCCGTCAAGCAGCGTGCGGATATGTTCAACGTCGATTTCCGGCATTCAGAAAGTGTTGCAAATTGCAGAGTCCCGTCGAAGCATACGGAGTCGGTGAGCCTGGTGTCATTATGATTCATCTATTGCCGGGGTCTTGCCCTCAGAATGCCTTTTCATCCGCCGAAGGCCCATAAATTGATGGCACTGGAATGTTGTTGAGCCGCATATAGACGGTCAATTGCCCGCGGTGGTGGACAAGGTGGTTGATTGACGATCCAATGGTGTCGTTCTTTGGCGAACTGAATAGAACCTCTCCCTGGTTCTTTAGGAAGAATGTTCCGTCAAGAGCTTCATCTGACACATGCTGCAAAGCTCTTCTCGCACCTCCCATGTTCTCATCAAAGTGGCTCACCAAATCAGCGGTGGTCTTCGGTTGGAAGTGCTTGAATGTTGCAAAATCAATCTCTGACTTTTCGACCACATCCGTGATCCATTTCGGGATTTCCGCAACAAGCAGTGCAAGATACCCCATGGCCATGGATTTTTCATGCGGCTTCCACCCAAACGATTCCGCCGGAATTCTTTCGAGACATTTGCGGGATGCACCTGCTTCCGCTTCCAATTCCTTCAAAAACTGAACACCCAACGTGGGTCTCATGACGATTCTCCATTCACCTGGTGTAAAGAAAACCAATTCTGACTGTCAGAAGTTCATTTAGCACAACTTGCCCTTCCTCAAAGCCGTCTCATTCATAAGAGTAAAATCGACCAGAGTTTGGAATGAACGCGGTGCCTGAAATATCAGACAGAGTACACACTTTTCGATACGATTTCAAGAAGGCAACATCCCTGGTAGTGTTACAGTAACACTGCCACATTCCTCTCACGCGCTCTGCGCCAGGCTATTCTTGCCGGGAAATACGGTGTTCAGGTCGAGCTCCCCGCGGGATACCTGGGGGAGTAATCTTCACCGTCTGTCCTATTGAGGTGAAAGCCGGTCCAGATGGTCAGTCCGGAACCGGCTTTCGAGAGGCAGGTACAGCATGTGTTACTGGTCAATGGTTAGACCATAGTAACATCAAAAAGGTTGACAGCAATTACCAACGATCCTGCAACTAATCCTTCGGTCGCTGCCATACATCTGTGATCGGTGTTGTGAGACGATAGTCGCCGAAACCCGTATGATCCACAAACACAAATGAGTGGTTCAATTCGTAATACGTCCAGATCTCATACGGCTTCGAGTCAACATCGAATGGATGCCGGTCAACGTTGCTGGGGGGGCCGAAGATAATATACACCATGCCCATATCCGTACGCCAGCCTTCGATGTAGTGTTTGAAGGTTTTGTTCGCATATTCGACCCTGGCGTAGTATGACTCCATCTTTTCGTTGCGTGGAGTACTCGGGTTGGGATCGCGCTTCTTCCAGAATTCGATGAAGCGTTTCTGCTTTTCCTCCGGGGTGGTGGCCTCCCGCATATACGACATCTCCGCATCCTTGGCAATGTACACACACTGATCGATTGCCGCGTCGATATCCTTGATTCCCCTTGGCAATCCGCGCCATCTCACCACAAACGTTCTGCTTGTGGTGGCAAGATACTGCCCACCAGTGCTGTCTGCCTCACGGGGAGGAAACGCAAGCACGTAGAGTGTATAGTCCCCGATGGGCAACGTGCCGCTTTCGATTTTGATGAAGACTTGATTCCGTCCGGCTGCGAGCTGGCGAAGCTCGCTCAACTGCATCACCTTCTCTTTCTTTGTGTTCACGACGTCGACGACAACCTTCACGGAATCCATGTTCCGTTGATTGTAAATCTCGAAAAAGATGTGAAAGGCATCGGGGATAAGCCCGACATTGGGAGAAACGCTCGGGACGATGGTCCTTTTGTCGCCGTTGATGCTCAGTTTGCTCACCAGCATGATGTCGGAAAGGGAGAATTGTGGCGTAGAATAGTCCGACACCGTCAGCTTGCGGGTCAACCGCTGACTCCGCCGGGACTCGCTATCCCGCACAATTGCGAGGATCGTGTATTCGCCCGGATGAACCTCAAACACCCGCTGTACAAGGCTGTATGCTTGCGACGATCCGGTTTGTTCAAAGTTCAGCGTCTTCACCTCTTCCGTCCAAAGCTTCTCGCCCGCAAGCTGGCCCGCTGAATCATGAATGTCAATCGTCACCTCATACGACGCGACATAACCGTCATCCTTCTTGACGAAGGCAAGAACTTCATACGGCACCTGAATGAAGATATCGATCCGGCTTTGACCGCGCGTGGCCGAGGCAAAACTGATAGCATCGAGATTAAACGGAGTAACCTCCTCAGTCTGCGCGACCTCAACCTGCCCTACGGCAAGCCGAGAGACACACATCAACGCGAACAACATCCCCACAGATTTCATGAGAGTCTCCTGGAGAGGAATCCTAACCCGCTGCCCGGGCCTTTGCTTCTCCGTGAACAGATCCGGATAAATCATACTCAGTCGCATCATCAATGTCAACATCCACGAACTCGCCGATCTCAAGTTGCCGCGGGCTGTGGACCAGCACTTCATTATCAATCTCGGGGGCATCCCGTTCCATCCTCCCGACGTACACGTTGCCATCGAGTCTGTCAAGAAGAATACGCTGGGTTGTGTTTATCAATAGTTGATTCCGCCGTTCTGAAATCGCTTGCTGCATTTCCATGATTAGGGCACGGCGGCGTTCCTTCTCTTCCGGCAAAATTGGATCACCGAGCGGGAACGCCGTTGTACCCTCTTCGAGTGAATACGTGAATACACCCAGACGGTCGAACTTCACGTCGCTCACAAAACCCAGCAACTCGTTGAACTCCTTCTCGGTTTCGTTCGGATATCCGACAATCAGCGTCGTGCGCAATGCAATACCCGGAACACCTGCCCGCACTCTCTCGATCAGATTGCGCAGTCCGCGTTGTGAAATCCCGCGCCGCATGGATTTCAGCACCGCGTCGGAGACATGCTGCACAGGCATATCGATATATTTGCAGATGTGAGGATGACCGGCGATAAGTTCGAGAACGTCGTCCGGAAATTTCGCAGGGTAGGCATACATCAAACGCACCCATTGGATCCCATCAATGTCCGCAAGCCTGCGAAGCAGTTTCGACAGCGTTCTCGTCCCATTGATGTCCAGACCGTAATACGTTGTGTCCTGCCCAATAACGACAAGTTCCTTCACTCCCCGCTCCGCCAACCTCTTTGCTTCATCCACGAGTGCTTCAATTGGTCGACTGACATGCTTGCCGCGCATCAAGGGAATGGCGCAGAATGAACAGGGATTGTCACACCCTTCCGAAATTTTCAGATATGCAAAATGGCGTGGCGTGGTCAGAAACCTCTCGCCCACAAGCTCGTACTTGTAGTCGGCGCCAAGCTCTTTCAGCACCGCCGGCAGCTCATCGGAGCCGAAGAATCGATTGACTTCGGGAATGTCTTTCTGCAGGTCAGCCTTGTAGCGTTCCGTGAGACACCCCATCGCATACACTTTCTTCAGCTTGCCATTGGACTTCAGGCGCACGTTTTCGATGATCATGTCGATGGACTCGCGCTTCGCTGCCTCGATAAATCCACACGTGTTAATGACAGCAATATCAGCATCTTCCAGACGCGGAGTAATCTCGATGTGGCTCAGCCTTAGCTGGGCCATCAGCTTTTCAGAATCGACCACGTTCTTCGCACACCCCATCGTGATCACGTGAACCTTCCCTCTGCCTCTGCTCCTCACGACACTCCTTTCGTCAGAACACAATGAAATCGAGATACAGGAATATCAACGGTGACACGAAAATCAGGCTGTCGAACCGATCGAGCACCCCGCCGTGACCGGGGATAAGCGACGATGAGTCCTTCACTCCCGCGTCCCGTTTCAACATCGACTCAACCATGTCCCCCAGTTGACCGAACAGCCCGACGATGCATCCACAGACGATTGCATTTGTCAATGACATGTATGGGAGCGCGATCGCCCGTGCGACAATGAATGCAACCAGCGCGCCGACGAACCCGGCTATGGCTCCCTCCCATGTCTTGTTCGGACTTACCCGTTCGAAGAGTTTGTGCTTCCCATACCTCCGCCCGAAAAAGAACGCAGAGGAATCACACAGCCAGATCGAGGCAAAAACAGCCATCACCGTGTACCCCCCCCATCCATAAACCCGATCCACAAGATCATCCGGAATTGTCGCCCCGGGAAGATTGAAGTATGTATAGAAGGGAAAGTCTCCCGGCACGAACAGCTCGCGCAACCCTGCGAGTGCCCCGAGGCTCATCGACACATAACACACACCGGTCAAGGTGGCTGCCGTGTTGCCAAATCCCCCTCCACTTCTTTTGAACAACTCCAGAAGGAGGACGAGAGGAACGAAGAACAGGAACAGGATCATGAATAGCTGTGCCATCGACGGGAGCGGCACGCCGACATTCAACCCCGACAACCAGCGCAGCAACGCGTGACTGAGTTTGTCATACAGGTAGACGGCGTTGACGCAAAACCCGAACACGATGCCCACCACAGTTTGCGGCTGCAGGCCCTTCGCTCGCGCAAGACTGTAGTACTCGCGCAACCCGACGCCCGAGACAATCACCACGAGACTGAAGAAATAAAACCCTCCGGCGTGGGTGAGCAGGAGGATGAGAGGAATGCCGATTAGTGCAACGAGTATTCGGGCGGTAAGATTGCTCAATGCGGCCGTGGGGATTAGGCGTTCGGTTCGTCTTCTGATTCGTGCAGCGGGAGCGACGCAATGTACGCTTTCGCCTCGTCCGCAACATCCACCGGAACCATTACCTTCGTCACGGCGAGGTCTCCAACAGTTGCTACAAACATTTGGTCATTCTGGACGTACACGCGAGCAGGAATGCCGGCGCTTTCGAGGTTTGCCGCCACCATGTCTGCCTCGTATTCGGCCCCCGTCGTAAATACCGTCACCCAATCGAACGCCATTTCGACATGCTTGTCATTGGAACAGAAGTATTTTCCGCGCTTTTGTACTGCACATTCCTCACATACAATCTTCTTGCACACGACGCATCGTCCGACCGCGCTATTCTCATGATGTGTGTCGCACGCAGTTTCTTTTCCCTGTTCTGTCCCCGAGTTCATCAGGGCACCACAATGCGGACAGAATTTCGTGCCGGAGGTGATCGGCTCGTCGCAAAAGTCGCAGAACAGTTGTTCGCCTTCCATCAATGAGGTCTGACAATCCGGACACACTTTTGCTCCTGCAACATACTCATAACCACATTCCGGGCAGTAAGGCATGGCATCCTCCTCACTCTTGTGGATGTTCGGCGGGCTCCGTTACACGGATAAAGTAATAAGATGCAAGAAGAAAAACCACCACAAAGACAATGGTATTCAGGAACACCAGGGATGGTGTGGGTGTGCGATGAGGGGCAATGGCGACGAAATCATCATTCATTTCAAGATACACTGCCGTGCATGCGATGAAGTTGTTAAAGAAGTGTGCCGAGATTGCCACGGTGATGTTCTGCGTCCGGTATACGATGAATCCGAAGTAGATCCCGAGCGCTGCCAGGGGAACGAAGGAATACGGCACAAGATGGAATCCTGCAAATATCACACCGGTAATAACCGCTCCCTGTACCCCGACTGTCACCTTTTCGAAACTGCGTTGCACGAGACCACGGAAGAGCATCTCTTCGCAGATTGCCGGCGTCAGTGCGATAACAAGAACGACAAAAATGAATTCTCCTGGTGAGTGAGATGTAACGAGGTTACGATAGGTCTCCTCGAACACGGCCTTCAGCTCATCGATGATCCGTTGCAGGGGCGCGGGCAAGGGAATTGCATCCTGTAAGACCATATAACCCTGAAGCACCTGCTGCAAAGCAAACACCGCAACGAACGTAAGGATGATTTCCTTGTACTCCGGGACGGCAAGTCTGAAGTACTCCGTGATCCGTTCCCCCCGAAATCTGACAAGCAATACAGTGGGGAGAAGGACGAAAAGCAACTGTCCGACAAGCGTTGCAAAACGGAAGAGCTGGACTTCATCACTCGAGACACGCATGCCAAAGAGAAGCAGCGTGATGCCACCAGCTACAAACTGATAGAGAAAGAACACGACTGCAAGTGCCACAACGGCAAAAGAGACCGGACCCATTCGCTGAAGAAGAGGCGGAGGCTTTTGCTGTGGAGGAATCTCTGGCTGAGGTTGAACTGAGTATGGTTCTTGCATCCGACTAAGCTGTTCTGCCCGACCAACTGCGTATCATCGATTCTCTGCCATCCTGACCTTTATCATCGCCGCGAGCAAGGGAATCATGATCTCGTGGTGCCCCGTAAAGTAGAGGCCGCGTCCACCATCCTGGGTGGGGCGAAGTCTGACGTTCATTGTGGGACGATAATGGACATTCATGTCAAACACAGCGGTGGTGAATCCCTTTGCCCGGGCCCCGAGGTTGCGGGCAATTGTGAGAGCTTTCAGGAACACTTCCGGCATGATAACTGCCGAGCCGACGTTGAGGACGACACCACCTCCAACCAGACCCTTGCACGTTTCAGCAAAAGACTTGAAATCCCTGAATGTAAGCTCGCCGGTTGCGGCTCCGTCCATTGTCGGCTGCTGGTGGATGATATCGGTCCCGATTGCAGCGTGGACCGTAATGGGAATACTCAAGGAGTAGCATGATGCAAGCAGGCTTACATTTGCATTCGGTGCATCGAGGTCCAGCAACTTCCGCCCAAGGGCCTCGCCATATCCCATGTCCGAGTCTCGAAAGGCATCCGCGAGCGTTTGGTTCATCAACTCACCGGTTTCGCGGGCCATCCCGAAGCTTCCATCGAGAATACTCACGGCAACATCCTCGGACGTCTGTCCCCACATTGCGGTCTCGACGTCATGAATCGCCGCGGCACTGTTCATCGCAACAGCGGTGACTATGTTCCTTTTGATGAGATCGATCAGCAGTGGTGAAAGACCGACTTTGATCACGTGCGCACCCATCATCAAAATGACGGGCTTGTTCTTCTTTCGCGCAACGACAATATCGTCCACAAGGGTTCGCAAGTCATCTGCCACGAGGATCCTGGGCAAACTATCGACGAACGATGAGAACGACCCGCTCTTGCCATCAAACACCCTCGCGAAGTCGGCAGGTGTGACCTTGCTCTTCCGCTTCCTGATGGAGATGGTCTTGACCTTTGTCAGATCTGCACGTTTGTGTTGTGACATGTTCGTTTGATGGATGAACGGACAATCCGGATCATTCACTCTCCCACTTTACCGTCACTTGATCCTCGCTTTCAGCGGGCCGACCAGTCCGGAGTATTGCTTCAGCTCGGTGTCAATTGAACCGATGACGACTTTGGTGTTCACGCGCACCGGGATTTTCCGCTCATCATCCGTCAGCCAGATAACGATGCGTCCCTCGCTTTTGAACAGCCCTCCTTCCTTCACCAGCGGCTCGACGACAATTGTGTTGAACGTTCCTGCTTCGACCTCAAGCTCCTGTCTGCCGAGAAATCTCACTTTCAATTCATGACTCTTGTCTTTGTAGAAGTTGAACAGCGTCGGGCCTTCTCCAACCTTCATGGTCGAGTAGTCAAGGACCCGAGCGTAATAGAATGCCGACATAATATCGTGGACGTAGTCAGGGATCTCATACTTTCCCTCAGTCGTCGTGGCGACATGCCGTATCTGATCAAAC
This sequence comes from uncultured Bacteroidota bacterium, assembly GCA_963734955.1. Taxonomy (GTDB): domain Bacteria; phylum Bacteroidota; class Ignavibacteria; order UBA10030; family UBA6906; genus UBA11986. The sequence continues at coordinate 151,183 of CAVTJO010000006.1, read as the reverse complement.
TCCGCGATAAAGTCCCGCCGATACGATCCTTCACGGATATGCTGTTCGAACTTCCACGGAACGATCGCGTCGGCATCGATGAATGTGAGGTATCGATCGTCAACCTTGTAGATCCAGTTGAAACTCGGATGCGAGGTGACCGTAAACTCGACGCGGTAGCACTTGCGATCCGAGATTGAATCATACCCAGCGACATACATCACCGCCTCGCCGGCATTGATGAATCCATAATTCACGTCAAAGACAAGGCGCTCTCCAACCCCGAACGCGTCATTCTCAATCGTTCGCAACCGGGCTCGTTTCAGGGAATCATCCTGCTCTTGTGCAAGTGAATCCCGCATCTGCTTCTTCTGAATTGAATCAGCAATGGCTCTGGCAAGCAATTCGTTGTGAAGAGAATCTGCTCGTGCAGCAGCAATGCTGTCAGCGACCACTTTTGCGCGGGCAATCGCAGCCTTCGACTTCGGTGGCTTCGGGACGTGTTTCTTCTGGGTCGTCTGCCCGGCAATGATCACAACCGTCAAGCATGACAGAAGAGCCAGCAGTACATATCGTGTTACGCGGAGCGGGTTAGGCATTCGAGACCAGGTGTTTGTTCCTTTGCTCGGCCAGAAGTGAACTTGATGCAAGGTATACATCACCCACTGAAATGCTCATCATGCAATCGCACGGAGCGCCCTTGTTGTTGATACATTCCGAACAATTCACAGGTTTATCCGGGACGAGCACTCTCTTCTTTGATGTATACGGCCCCCAACGCACAGCACTCATGGGAATATGCTGGGGAAACAGGCCTACCACCGGTGTTCCGAGCGCGGCAGCAAGATGGAGTGGACCAGTCGAATTTGAAACAAACAGGTTTGCGCGTTTGATGACCGCACTAAGCTCCTTGAGCGACAATCTGCCCACCAGCGGAATCGCTCTCCCTTTCGAGGCGATTAGAACCTCGGCGACTTTGCGTTCCTCACCCTTGGCGCCGGTCAGTACCACCTGTGATCCCCGTTCTTCCTCGAATCGGGCGGCAAGCCGACCAAAGAACTCCGCCGGCCATTCCCTCGCCGAACCTCCCGTTCCAGGGTGGATCACGATGAGTTCCTTGTCATGATCGACAGAGAATTGACGCAGTAGCTCATCAATCTTCGCCTCGGAGTCGGATGGAATTGTCAGTGAAAATTCCGGTGGCCCTTCGATCGCACAACCAAGAGCCTTGAGCAGATTGAGGTTGTAGTCAAGTTCGTGGCGCCTTGCATCCTTCCGATGCTCGAAGATACGCTTGTTGAACAGGGGCGAGTAATACCGAAACCCGGTGCCAACGCGAACCGGAATTGACGCACGGAACATCATCCAGGCGAGTCGCGCCGTCGGACGGGCAACAATGGCAATGTCGAATTCGTAACCGCGTATTTGCTTTAGCATTTGATTGAAGGCAATCAGCTGGTTGCCATCGTCGTAGAGCAGGAGCGCGTCAACATGAGGGTGTCCTTCGACGAGCGTTGCCGTATAGCTCCGGAGCAGCATCGCAATAAATGCGTCGGGGAAATGCCTGCGCAGAATGGGGAGCATGGGAAGGGTAAGGACAACGTCGCCAAGTCGGTCGGTCCGGACTAAAAGGATTCGCTTACCGTGCCGGGACGTATCGGTCGCGTGCGTATGGAACAGGTCGAGACTCCGTGCGTTTGACACGGAGAAATATAGGCGAAGGAGAAGTCAATAGCAAACCAATCACTTCCGCCGGAACGTCTTCTTCATCGGCTTCCAATAAAAATCAATCCATCCCTGCTTGATGCTCGCGTATTGATCAGCCGGAACTCCGCTTTGGCGGAGCGTGAGTTTCGTTCCCCCTTTGACTTTCTTCAACGAGAATGTCGTTTTGGAATAATGATCTGCAGGCCAATCACTCCCACGCCACATCTGGACGATCTTCTTGTTCCGGACCAACTCAATGTTCGCCCCTTCGATGTAGCCATCGTACGCACTGAACTTTCCCCCAACACTACGGCTAATCCTCGCCCGGGCCCCTGTCACCCTTGAATGCTTCTTCGAATCCATGAGTGTTTCAAATACTTCCGCCGGGGTTGCCTGGAGCGTGATTGTCTGACGGATCGTTGTGGGCATGCTATTCTCCCGTTGATCTCCGATGAAGTCAGCAAAGAATTGAAGATCGGGCCATTGTCACGCTGGCCGAGTCACTTCACTCCAGAGCCACTCTTCTCCAGGTCCTTCTTCTCATTCATCAGCGATTGATGGTGTTCAAGAAACTCACGCATGTCTTCACCGCGCGACGATGCTTCCTTCATCTTTCGTTGGTTTTCCGTGAGCAAGCGATCAATCTCTTGTCTTCGAATGATAAAGATACACCGTTCCGCGATCCGGCCCGGGTCAGCCTCTTCCGGTGCGGAGCCAATTGTCTGCCATCCCTTGCTGATTTCGTACTTGTTGAACACAAGGTCTGCAACAAACCGACGGAATTCGCCGTCATCAACTTCGCCGATCAACGTGTTGGCATCCCACGCGCTTTCGCTTTCAGCGTGCCGCAGAATGAGCTGCACCAACTGTTGTGCCTGCGGATGCAAAAAGGAATCCTTTTCGATATGGGAGAAAATGAATCCCACCATGTCGTTCCCATGTTCGAGCATCAGCTTCAAGAGATCACGCTCCACAGGAGACAGTTCCTTGACTGGTTGAATAGGCACCTCGTCGATCTTTGTCTCGTCCAGCGCAGGAGCAACCTCCCTTCGTTGCGAAAATTGGGCACGTGATCGCTCATGGCCAAATATCTGATCCAGTTCTCTATACAGAACCGACTCATATATCCCGTATTTTTCGGACACGCTTTTGATATAGAACGTCCGCTTGAGTTCATCCTTCATCCGCGCGATTGTCTCCACAATCGACCGCACAGCCCGGGCCTGGCCGTCTGGCGTATTAAGCAAGCCTTGAGACTGAAAGCTCTTCGCCTTGAAGTCGAGGAACGACACGGCGTTACTGACAAGCTTCTGGAATTCCCCACCCCCATTCTTCTTTACAAATGAGTCGGGGTCCTCGCCTGGAGGAAGCCCGGCCACGTTTACCTCAAGTCCCTGCTCAATGATAAGATCAACGCCTCTCATCGTCGCCGCGGAACCCGCAGAATCCGCATCGTATACAAGGGTGATATTCTTCGCGTATCGGCTGATCAGTTGAATCTGTTCTTCGGTCAGAGCGGTGCCACTGGACGCAACGACGTTCTGGATCCCGGCTTGAAACACCGAGATTAAATCGGCATACCCTTCAACAAGTATCGCAAACTCCTTCTCTCTGATGGCGTCTTTTGCCTGGAAGAGCCCGTAAAGATTGCGGCTCTTGTTGTAGACGGTGGTTTCAGGAGAGTTAATATACTTCCCGAGAGGATCATCTTCACGCATCTTGCGGGCACCGAACGCAATTGTCCGGCCGGACGGTGAAAAGATCGGAAACATCGCACGCCCCCGGAAGCGGTCATAATACCCAGAGCCATCTTCACGCTTCACCACGAGTCCTGCTTTGTCCAGCATTTCCAGCGAGACATTCTCCCGCTCCATCTTTTTCATCAACTCATCCCACGCATTCATCGAGTACCCGAGCCCGAATTTCCTCACGGTGTCGTCGGCAAAGCCCCGATGACGGAAGTATTCGAGCGCCAACTTTCCTTCGACGGTTGATGTGAGGTTTTCGTAGAAGTAGAGCCCGGCCTTGCGACACACGTCGTAGAGTTTCTCGCTTTCGGTTGCGTCGGCAGCATCGCTGACGCTCTCCGATGGCAGCGTGATGCCGGCACGCTCGGCAAGCGTACGCACCGCTTCGATGAATGAAACTTTTTCCAGCTGGGTGATGAATGTGATGACGTTGCCACCATTCCCGCATCCAAAGCAGTAGTACATCTGCTTGTCCGGGCTGACGTTAAAGGAAGGCGTTTTCTCCTGATGGAAAGGGCACAGCCCGACGAAGTTCTTACCGCGTTTCTTCAGGCGAACATACGACGAAATGACATCGACGATGTCTGAGGCACTACGGACTTCGTCTATTTTGGAATCGGGGATGCGCATGGAAAGCGATTTCCGGACGGCTCTTCGCAACTCGTGTGGAGATGAAACTGAACGAATCTAAAGAAAAGGCCCCTGAGAGGCAAGAAAAAGCAGTGGTTGAATCCACCCCCGCGATGTGGTACCTTGTACGGCATGAGTAACACAGGAATCCACGTAGAAGAGAAGCGCCAGTGAAAATCCTTGCGGTGGAGGATGATCCCGAATATCTCGAGATGCTGCAGATGGTGATGAGCAGTCTTGGCCATACGGTGATCATTGCAAAGAACGGCATTGAAGCTATTCGTGTTGCCGAAAAGGAAAAAGTGGATGTGGTTCTTTCAGACGTTGCCATGCCCTCGATGGATGGGATTGAATTTCACAAGCAACTCCGTTCAAGGCAGGAATACAAGGAGACACCTTTCATATTCCTGACAGGGGCGACTAACGTGAAACGGGTCAAAGATGAGTGCACCACAAAAAAGGATTTGCTTCTTCAGAAACCTTTTCCGGTGGAGCGGCTTCTGCAGATGTTTTCCGGAAAGACCAAACCGCAGATCTAGAAATCTCGCAAGTTTGCACATCAACGTAAAAGCCCGCGGATTGCTCCACGGGCTTTTCTGTCTTCGCCGCGGATTCTCTTCTACACGATCTCCCTGTCCGGCTCGTAGACCTTTTTCGGTCTCGCTTTCTTTCGGATAAACTTTTTCTCCACGACGGGTGTTGGAGTACCGGATTCCTCTTCAACGTCAGGATACGTGTAGATGTCGTATTTGTAGTTCCGCAAAATGATCTGGTTCCCATTACGACCGAGCACATACTGGGGTAGCAGTGGAATCTTCCCCCCACCACCTGGCGCATCAATAACATAATACGGGATCGCCAGCCCCGACGTATGTCCGCGCAGTTTATCCATGATGTCCAGTCCCACGCTCACCGGGGTCCGGAAGTGGTTTGCGCCCTTGGTTATATCTGCTTGATACAAGTAATACGGGCGCACCCTCATGAACAGGAGTTTCCGCATGAGTTCCAGCATGACATCCGGGTTGTCATTCACACCCTTCATTAACACAGCCTGGTTCCCAACGGGAATACCGGCGTCGGCGAGCATTTCACAAGCTTTTTTTGCCTCCGGAGTGCATTCCCACGGATGGTTGAAGTGCGTGTTCACATAGATAGGGTGATACCTGCGAAGCATTTTGCAGAGCTTCGGGGTAACGCGCTGGGGCAACACGCAGGGCATTTTCGTTCCGAGTCGAATGATCTCGATGTGAGGAATTGCCCGCAGCCCGGAGATGACACGTTCCAGCATGAAGTCGGTCAGCATCAGTGGATCGCCGCCAGAGAGGATCACGTCCCTGATTTCCGGATGAGATGCGATGTAATCGATGCCGCCCTGGATGTACTTCATGTTGATTTTCGTCGAATCGCCGACCTTGCGCTTCCTCGTACAGAAGCGGCAATACATCGAGCATTGACTCGTCGTCAGGAACAGCACGCGATCAGGATAACGATGGACGATGCTCGGGACCGGGCTGTGGGAATCCTCGGCAAGAGGGTCCTCGGGAAGGCCATCCTCCTCGAGCTCTTTGCCGTTGGGAATGCACTGCAGCCAGATGGGGTCGCCGGGATAACGGATGAGGCTGAGATAGTAAGGATTGATCCTGATATGAAACAGTTTGTTGAGTCTATCAGCCAGTTCGCCATCGAAGCCGAATCGTTCAACGAGATCCTTTCCACTGTCCACACTCTGTCGCAACATTTCCTGCCAGAGTTCCATTGGAGCCTTTTACCCTCCGATTAAGTAATGTATCTTCCGTATACTACGAGGTCATCGCCAATCCGGTAGTAGTCACGGATGCGTGCGAGCTCGGTGTACCCGCGTGCGATGTAGAACTTCCGGGTCCCTTCATACTTCGCCTGCGACGAGGTTTCTGCAATCATAAGCCTGCCGCCCTTGGACCTGATAAGATTCATGGCATGGTCGTCAAGCTTGCTGCCAATGCCCTTCCCTTGTACCGATCGTTTCGTCGCAATCCAGTAAAGATCGAACGTTGATGCCGTTGCCGGGGTCGGGCCAATACAATAGTAGCCCACAACGGTGCTTCCATCAACGCATGTAAAGATGATGTAATCCTTCTGACCAGGCTTGTCCAGAACAACATCGATGAGCTCGAGCGCAATGCCGACCTCTTCATCCGTAAAGACCCCCGTCTCAACAATGAGTTGGCGGATCGGTTCCCGATCCTCGCGAAGGAGCGGCCGAATGACGCCACTCACTGTGACCGCTCAAGGGCAGACTCAACAATTCTTCCCACGGTCTCGGCAAACGTAAGACCGTAGGTCCTCGCCGAGCGCGCAAACCCGGCATCATCGGAGATGTCCGGGTTCGGGTTCACCTCAAGAACGTAGGGCTCGCCGTTGGATCTGTTCAGCCGGAAATCGACGCGGGCGTAGTCCCTGCACCCGATAATGCGGAAGCAGCGAAGCGCAATGTCTTTCATCTTTGCTTCCGTCTCGGGCGGAAGCTTCGCCGGGCAGACACCCTTCGTCCCTTCGTATGCCACAGTACCGTGCATCCATTTGGCATCGTAGCTTACGATCTTGTGCATATCCTTGGTCAAACCCGAGAAGTCAATCTCCGAAATGGGCAGCACGACGGGCTTTCGGTATCCGATGATCGCGACATTCAACTCCCGTCCCTCAATGTACTCCTCCACCAGCGCCGGCTGCTCAAATTCCTCGAAAATGTAGCGGACCCGCTTCCTCATATCGGCAATATTGTACACAACAGACTCGTCGCTGATCCCGACACTTGCATCTTCCCGCGCCGGCTTTACGATAAGCGGATATTTCATGTCCTCACGCGGAACAATTTTTTCAGGGAACTTGAAAACCTGGAACTTCGGGGTCTTGATGCCGTGGTACGTGAGTAGCTGCTTGACGAGAGGTTTGTTGAGGGCAATGCCGAGACTAAGCGGGTTCGCTCCGGTATACGGAATCTTCAGGAGCTCATAAATTCCGGCAACGTTCATTTCCTGGAGCGACTCGTTCTCCACACATTCCACAAGGTTGAAGATGAGATCGGGCTTCTCTGCTTTCAGGAAATCCATCATGCGGAAGACGTCGCTGTCCACATTGAGAGTGGCGGACTTGTACCCCAGCGAGTTCAGTGCAGTCTTGATGTCGTCCATCTCTTCCACCACACCGATCTCAGACAAATCCACCTGCGGATCGACCGGGACTCTGACCTTTCCGTTGATCTTCTGAGTCTTGCTCGGAGGCGGCCCATCCTGAAGTTGTCCATTTTCAGAGATGTACTTACGACTTGCGTCGGTTCCTACAAGCGGCTCGTTATAAAGGATGGCAATGCGCAACTTTCGTGGCATATCTGCCTCTGATGGTGTATGAGTTAACGACGAGGCCAGGCCATTGCCACGGCCTGAGCAACGCTCGCATGCTGGAACACCTGGAGCCCGCACCGCTCCATGGCAATATCCAGCACACCGTTGATGAGCTGGCTGTACGACATTCCTGCGGCCCGCGCAGCCTTTGGAAAACACGAATTGTCCTCAGGCCTGGGAAGAATCCCCGGAAGAGGATTGATCTCAAGGATGTGCGGATTCCCTTCCGCATCAAGACGCACGTCGATGCGCGACCAGTCACGGCAATTCAACACTCTGTAGGCGTCTTTGCAGATGGTGATAATTTCGCTTTGAAGACCCTCGTCCAGTTCAGCAGGACACTGAAATATCTTGAGCGGATCTTCGGTCGTATCCCAGATCCACTTCGCTTCGTATGAGTAGATCGGATTCACGCCCGGGGGCAATGCATCGAACTTGATCTCGACGATGGGCAGTGTACGAACGGCGTCACCGTTCCCGAGGAGAGCAACAGTGAACTCCCGGCCTGAAAGGAATTCTTCAACAAGTGCCGGCTGGCTGTAGGTCGTCAGAACAATTCTCACTTCCCGTTCCAGGTCTCCGTCGTTCCTCACCACGCATGAGTTATAAATTCCCTTACTCGAACCCTCATGCAGCGGTTTGACGATTGCGGGAAAGTTGACCCTTGACCCGCCTCGTTCAGAGTTGAAGCCAACCTCGGAAGAGAAATCGTCCATCGAACGGACGACGGCGAAGGGAGCGGTGGGAATTCCGTGGTAGGAAAGAATCTCTTTCGCCCTTGCCTTATCCAGACACACCGAAAGCGTCAAAGGATCGGACCCAAGATAGGGGATCCGGAGCATTTCAAGCATGGCGGGAATCTGGGCTTCTCGTGACACCCCGTACAGTCCTTCCGACATGTTAAATGCGAAATCCGGCCTGTTTTCAAGGAGTTTTTGGTATGCACTCCTCATTCGCTTCTATCATAAGCACGGAGTGCTTCTCCTCAAGAGCATCCCTTACGGCGTTCACTGTCTCCATCGTATCCCACTCGATGTAGATGTCATTCGCGCGATCGCTGCTACCTGGAACTCTGATGGTGAGCCGTCGGCCATCGAGTGCGAGAGGAGAGGTGTCGCTTGAGGGAGTGAGAACCTGAGTGGCGGTGGGAGACTGTTCGGGCTGTTCCGCTTTGACATTGTAGATGAGTGCAACCGTCATCGGTGAGCGCGGAACCTGTTGCGAGGGTAAACTCAGAACCTCTCCTGATCGTTCAACAAAGTGTTTATCTGTGTGGTAATATAATCATTTAACTTTCGTTGTCAAGAAAAAAATGCATTTCGCGGTGCAAAGTCGCGCGGCGCGATGTCATCGCGCGCAGAGATGCGCGCGCCGGAGAAGGTGACGAGTGAGAGTCGCGGGATGGATGAGACGGTCAGCCGACCTGCATGAGCGTCAGCGCGTCGCGGAAGTGAGTTCGGAGATGATCGGCGACGAGGCGATGTTCCGGAAGTTGGAGTCGGGGATCCCGCTCGATCAACGCACGGGCGTCTTCACGCGCCTGCTCGAGGAGTCGCGTGTCGGTGAGGATGTTGGCGACTTTGAATTCGGGAATGCCGCTCTGCCGGGTACCAAAGAAGTCGCCCGGACCACGCAACTCGAGGTCAACTTCGGCAATTCTGAAGCCATCGGTCGTGTCAATCATGGTGGCAAGCCTCCGCTCGGCAAGCCGCTGTTGGTCCAGCGAGAGCGAAGGTTCCGTTTTTCTTCTCCCAACCCGCTTGGCAGCACTTGCAATCCACCTCTTGGTCAGGAGAATGCAGAACGACTGCTCACTTCCCCGACCCACCCTGCCCCTCAGTTGGTGAAGCTGGGAAAGCCCGAACCGTTCTGCGTTTTCGATCACCATAATAGACGCATTCGGGACGTCAATCCCGACTTCAATCACAGTCGTGGCCACGAGAATGTCGACCTTGCGGTCTTTGAACTGCCGCATCGCCTGATCCTTCTCCTCGCTCGGCATCCGGCCGTGAATCAGCGCCAGCCGCAAATCGGAGAATACCTTCGTCCGCAGCTCTTCGAAATGCACGGTCGCTGCTTTCAGGTCAACCTTTTCTGATTCTTCAATGAGAGGATAGACAAAATAGACCTGACTTCCCTGCCGTACCTGGTCTCTGACAAAACGGAACACCGATTCCTTCTCTTCGTCATACTTGAGCATGGTTTTGATCGGCTTCCTGTCCTTCGGCATCTCATCGATCACTGAAACATCAAGGTCGCCGTACAGCGTGAGGGAGAGCGTCCGGGGTATGGGTGTCGCGGTCATGACGAGCACGTCGGGATTCACGCTCTTCCTGATGAGCGAAGCCCGCTGCATCACTCCAAACCGGTGCTGCTCGTCAATTACCACGAATCCCAGGTTGGCGAACTCCACACCCTTCTCAAACAAGGCATGAGTTCCCACAATGATCTGTGCAGAACCCCGCCGGACATCTTCAAGTACATCCCGACGCAGACGGCTCCGCTGGCCTCCGACCAACAGACGCACATTCACAGCAAGGCCCGCAAGCAGATTGGCAAGTGTCTTGTAGTGCTGTTCAGCGAGGATCTCGGTCGGCGCCATGAATACGGCCTGATAACCATTCTCAACTGCAATAAGCATGCAGATGAGTGCAACCACCGTCTTGCCGCTTCCAACATCTCCCTGCAACAAACGGTTCAGCGGTCTGGGCCGTTGCATGTCGGTTGCGAGCTCCTTGATGACGCGGATCTGTGCCCCCGTCAGTTTGAACGGAAGCGAATCGACCAATTGCCTGGCAAGTTTGCTCTGGATATTGAACGGGATACCCTCGGTATCATCTCGTATCCAATGTCGTTTCAACGCCAGCATCAATTGGAAGTAGAACAGCTCATCGTACTTGAGTCGCCTCAGGCCGGCTTCGAGCTCATCCTGTCGTTTCGGAGAATGAACAGTCTGGAGCGCCGCTTGCAGGGAAACAAGCTTGTGAGCCTGCAGCAAAGTCTCCGGCATGGCATCGCGCAGCTCGGGCAGGTGCTTGCGAATCGCTGTCCCGATTACCCTCCTGAACCCTGCGCTATCCAGCCCGACCCGCTCCAATTCCTGCCCTGACGGATAAAGTGGAATGAACCCGCCGGTGTTGAGGGCTTTGCTCCAATCGATCTCAGGCTGGTCGGACTGTTCATCTTCTTCGTAATCTGCACCTGATATCCGGTCAATTTCAGGATGAACGAACTGGAGCACATTTGCGTAATATGTCGGCTGGCCCGAAACGGCAATTGTCTCTCCCACCTTGAACCTGTTCTTCCAGTACTGCACACCTCCAAACCAGAGGCACTGCATTGTTCCCGTATCATCTCCGAGAATGAGGACAAATCTCGATTTCGCCCGAAACCCGACGACCCTGAATGAACGCACATCTCCCACAACGGTATAGTCCCGTCTCACATCGGCACCCGGTTCGTCGGGCGGGACGTATTGAGATCGAGATGAGAGTTGCCGGAGTTGAGCAATCGTAACTACCGCAGTCCGGTCCAGATAGCGGCGGGGTACATAGAAGAAAAGGTCATGAATGGTGTTGATGCCGTACTTCTCAAGAACAGCAGCCCGCTTCGGGCCGATGCCTTTGAGGAATTGAACTGGAGATGAGAGTATGCCTGACGGGGCAAGAGGTGAAGTCATGGCAGGAAGAAGATACGTCGATCCTCTCCGAGTGTCAAGATCGGTACGTTATCGCGCCGCCACTACTTCACCACCATCAGCTTTTTTACTTGCAGAAAGCTCTGACTGTTGTTCAACGGGCGGGCTTCGATGCGATAGAAGTACACCCCGCTGGCAATGTTGGAGGCATCCCATCTCACATCATGATAACCTGCCGGACGATCCTCATTCACCAGTGCCGTTACTTCACGACCGAGCACGTCATACACCTTCACACTCACCCGGCTGTCGGTTGGCAGTTGATATTGAATCGTGGTTGTGGGATTGAAGGGATTGGGGAAGTTCTGGTCGAGCGCAAACGTCGTGGGGCCCGCGTACTGCACAATGATGGGCTTCGTCCATGTGGAACCATTCTTGTCTCTGACGTTGAACTCCAGCGTGTCTTTCTTGTTCACGGGAGCTGAACGGTCAATTGCGAACGTGAAGGTGACAGTGCCTTCCCGATTTGCCCCTATGACTGGAATTCCCTGAACTGTCGAGGCGAAGTCCAGCCACGGCCGAGTGGTCTCCAAATGCACGCCGATGCTGTCGATCGATGAGGCCACCGACTCGTTTGCGACCGTCAGCTCAATCTGGTTCCCCCTTGTGTCAGGCATCAGTGTGTACACCTGCTGACCGTGTGACACGACCGCACCGAACGCAGTCATACAAAGGACCTTCAGAATCCACTTCATGGGGTTCCTCCGTTCTTATCGTACGCTTACCCTGATGCCCCTTGTGTAGCGAGCTTGTCGTGACCCATTGACTTGTTTCAGGCGGTAGTACCAGATCCCTGAACTCGATCGACTGTCGCGATAGGTGTACTTCCATCGCTGCGTCGAGGTACCATGTCCGAGCACCCTGCCACTGGGAACTGGACGATAGCGAAGCGAATCACCTCGGGAAACCTGGATTTCAAAATAACGATTGTCGACCTCTCTCCGTGTTGTCCAGTCAAGACGCACCTGTTGCCCGATGAGGGGCTCTGCCGAAAACGGACCGATCTCCGTGTCGTCTGCGGCAACATGGATGGTGTCCGAATACCACTCACTGCCGTCCCCCTGGTGTTTCAACCGGTAGTACCATTTCCCTTTCTTCGCCTCGCTATCCGTGAAACCATACAGCTGTTCCTTGTCCGTCGTCCCATGTCCCGGAACGAAACCCCCATTGACATCCTGGAAGTCCTCTTCTCCATCCGCCTTTCTCTGCACGTAGAACCCTTCACACAAGTACTCCGAGAGTGTCGTCCACTCCAAAGAAACAGAGTTGTCGCTAAGAACCGCTCCTTTGAAGTTCACAATCTCGGTTCGTTGCAGCTCTTCAGGGATATAGACCCTTTCGGCATCCGTGTAGTGCAGTGTTCCATCGAAATCCATTTGCTTCAGGCGGTAGTACCACTGACCCGGACTTGTGCTCGTGTCGATCCATGAATACTCATGAGGATCGTTTGTGGTGCCATGACCGGCCACGAAGCTGCCCGGAATGTCCGTGAACCCGCTTGTCTCGTTCTGGGACTTTTGTACAAAGAAGCCATAATTGTTCTGTTCGCTGAGTGTGCCCCACTCCAATTCCACGTGTCTGTCTGCAATGACAGTAGCAGTGAAGTACCAGAGCTGGATTGGCAATGGATCTTCCCCAATGAGCGTTTGCAGATACTCGGCATTGAACCTGAGTAGCGCGTACGCTTCACTTGTGAGGTGACTGGCGCTATCCTGATGTACTTGAGTGAGTACGGTATCTACGCGAAGCAAAGCCATGGATTTCTGTTGTTGATCCAGGTCTAAATGGATGCGATTGAACAAGCCTGTGTACCTATCCGCCGTAGGCTGGTCGAGGATCCAACTGAGAGCACGACTGCGCGTTGTGTAGGAGAGCAATGTATCGGTAAGAAAGAGTGATCCGAATGATTCAACAGGAGGAGGCGTCCTAGGTCCTATGGTTTGACCCCACACCGCGTTGTTGGCAATGTCATTATACATGCCCGACCACAACTGGGCATCGCTGAGCATCTCATAATCTGGCAGATCGTTGTCAGCCTGAGCCGCAAACTTGACGATGGAAGGAAGACCCAAACTGAGCATCTCGAATCCATCTCTTGTCTGACCGGGGAGGACAAGTCCCCGATGATCCGTCACTCTTGCATGCCATCCCAACCTCAGATTTGAATCAACCACTCCACCTCTCTGCCACCCAGACGGCGAGAGAACCTGTGCAGAGTCTACTATCTGCTCGAGGCAGAGTTCGTTTATGCGCTGCCTGCTGGTGGGTGCATTTGTGATATTGTAGGAATATTCAAAAAGCCCCGATGGCTTTCCTACTGAACAACCTACGGTGATTGAGAAGTTGTTCCTCGGCAGCCACGTTGCCTCCGAGAGGTGTGGCGTATTTGGCCAACTGCCGTAGAACTGGCCATTCCAACTCCACGTTAATGAGCCGTCTTCCACTTCCAGACTCTTAATCTCCAAAACGCCGTCCCCATCAGCATCGAACAATACGAACGAGTTTGTTTCTCCCACAATCACTGATTCGTCTGTTCTATCGTTCTCGACCCATCGATCCTGCACGGCGTTTAACCTTCTCAAACTTGTCCCGTCCCAACTATGTATCCACAACTGTGAATGAATTGGATCGTCTGTCCCCCACTGGGTTAGGATATCTACTGAACCGTCGTTGTTTATGTCCCGGATTGCATAAAGATGTCCCCTGACTCCAGAGGTTACGTCTCCGATGTAGGCAATGATCGCACCATTCCTGAAGAGTCCAACAATGTCCCCTTCAGGCAAACTTGGGTCAATCACAGTTGTGTCTCTGCCTTCCGTAGTGAAGAAGAAACAATGACTTAATGTCCCGTACGGATTTTCAAGAGGCTCGTTGAAGACCCTCATGTCTCCTTGAAGTGAATCAAGGTCAAGCACTTGATGCACCTGGTAGCAACCTCGGAACGAATTCCAGAGTATCGCATTAATCGCCGCGCGTGCAGGAGTCTCACTCTGCCTGTTGGTCAATATTATCTGTGCTCGCGTTGTTGCCACAGTGCCAAACACTATGAGACACACCATGGCTATCTGCAAGATCATCCTGTTTTTGGTCATAAGTAGTTTCTCCATACGGTTCACTTCTTCTTGCGCGGTACATAATCCTGCGCAAAGCCAAACACTGGATTCGGATAACCGTCGCCACCGTTGTATCTCTTCAATCCTCGCCAATAGCCGACCTCCAATCCCTGCGGCCAGGTATCGGCCGTGAAAAGTGTGGCTCTCAATCCTTTACGGATCTTCCCCCGTAGATGCAGAACTCCGTACCGCAGATTGATAGGGGGAATGTTAATGTGTTCAGGCAAATGGTCCACGTTGTTTTGCGGATAGCGGTATCTGCGCCATTCTGCCTTCTCTATCTCCGACCTTCCCCGACTCTCTTCCACCTCCTCCTTGAATCCCATCACCCCGCCATAGTACGTCAGTTGCATCAGACCATAGGAGGCCGCAATGCGGGTTTGGGCTACTGTCGTAAGCATGCCTATAATGCCAATCGAATCTTGAAGGAAGTGAACGTAACTCGTGTCGGCAAGAATTCTTCCCTGCAACATTGCGAGTGAGCGCGTAACTCCTGTCCTGAGGAGACTGTCAAGATGTGATTCAAAATACCCCTTCCATTGGTCCTTCATGAGTTTGTAATGTTTCTTTGCGTACAGACTACTGTCATAGTTAGAATAGTACGACCAAGCGTTCTGATAGCCCGGGTACTCCTGAATCACGCCTCCAGTAGCAAGATGCACATTATTGTGCAAGGGTATGCCGGGATTCCCCAACTGCGTGGCGCTCCGAATCCAGTAGCGATGCGTGCTGTCGAACCAAGTTGGCACATTGTGGACAGTCTGCATATCCGCGAACGGCTCATAGCGGTATGATGGATGAAAGCTCATGCTCTCCTTCTCCATGATCCCCTTGATGATCTGGGGCAGGATACCTTCCCTACCGGCGTGCTCGATGATCAATGAGTCGAGGTTCCATGTGCTGTCAACGCTGTTCACCCTCGTTGGGCCGGTCACCATTGTATGGGTTGAGCCGAGTGAGTCCGGCCTCTCAACCGCAATGGTGATTTCTCCGCTGCGCCCTTGGTATGTTGCGGTTCTCAGCCTCACACGGTAAGTCGAGTCCCTATCCCAATATCGCCCAATCAGGCGGATTAGCCCCGAGGGCAGGTCGCTCATCACCGGCTCCTGCGCGCCAGTGGTATAGACCGCTGCAACCTTCTTGTCCCAATAAACACCGAGCTTTCCTCCAGAGACCACCTGAAGTGAAGAGTCCCCCCATATAGCAGCACTGGTGATCCAGTTGTCATTCGCCGTTGGCTCGGATAGGCCCTCGATGATCAACTTGCCAGTGGCTTGTGAGTCGATGCGCGCCTGATAATACTTCGTCTCGCCCAACAGAATCGTGTGATTCTTCACCATCACACTCGCGAACCCAAGACCACCGATCGGCTCATCCTGTATGCTCGCCCGCCGAATTCCACCCTCACCCTTAACATCATTACCACCGACACGCAACATAGGCGTTTTGGATCGGGCATCAAGATGCTTCGGGCCTTTTTCCCTTTGTATCGGTCCACCCTTGACGCCATGAGATAGAGCAGGTCGAGCCGGCACAGATATGTTGGGGCCTGCCCCAACGCCAATCTCAATCTCTTCCAGCGACATTGTGTCAGCAACGACCAGTGTGAATCCATTCAATGTCCAGTATAACTCATCCCCCTCCTCATCTCCTTCCTGGGAAACAAGCGTCCCGTAGCTCGCGCCCCGCACAAGCGACACACTGAACCTCATCGTGTCTGGATACTCGACAAGCGTTCCATCATCTGCCCTTCCACGCACATGGAATGTTACCGTGTCGCCGAGTGACGCTTCTGTTCTGGATGCTTCCACAAGAACAGGACCGGGAATGCCGCCTACCCGATCCGGGACAATCTCGAATGACACGCCCGCATCGCCAAAGTCAAGGTCTGTTCCGTCTTCGAAGTCGAGCGATCCGAGACGAATGTCACCATTGGCAGTTCGTTCCCCTCCACTGGAGTTGTTGGGATACAGGTTTATCCCGGAAACAAGCGGCTTGCTTGATCTGATATAGAATCGGTAGGTTGAGCCTGAGTCAACCCTTCCCAAATGGAGTGTGTCCCCAACGATTGTCCGCACATTGGCAGCGATAAGGCTGTCATGAGGCAGTTCCGTGTACAGCGCACCATCTGCATTCGCATACGCTCCCACCAGTATGGCTTCACCTTTGGCGGGAGAAACGAGAGTGGCTGAAGGAACGTACGGATTACCAAGGGCGGCGAGCACTTCAGGCGGTGGCATATGCTCGTATCCACTCTCGAGTGTAAGGTTCGCCACCCACTCGTAGTGGTCGAACCCTCCTATTGACGTGTCTCCCGGAAGTAGAAAGAACACCGTGGATGGCGATGTCGGAGAAGAGGGATCGCCCAGGATGGCATTGCCATCTGCGGGAAGGGTGACGTTTCCCACCGTGCTATCGACAATCGAGAGGTCAAACCGATGCCACTGTTGGAAGGGTCCCAAGGTGACTGAGTCTGGAATCGCTCCCCCATGACGATCGCCTCGTGAGAGGAATCCCGCGCTTGCCTCTTGGAATGACCATCGATGCCATCCATCGGTGTAAGGCGAAACGCCGGTATACCGAAGCAGTACATTTCCCCCGTACCGGAGATACAGTGGACCGAGGGAAGGATCGTCAGTGATCCCATTTGCAGGAGTATTGGAGCTCGCATTTGTGTTGATTTCAATGCGCTCCTTGATGACAACTTGCGCATTACCGTGCATGGTGAACAAGAAAAGCAAACCCGTTGCCACACACAAGGCGGGAGTATTCCGGGCGGAACACAGTAATCCTCTGGACGAAGGCATACTCAGGCTCCGAATTCAACTTGGTCTACTTCGGGGGACTTGACGTAAGAACAAGTGAGGTGAGGTGAGGTGAGGTGAGGTGAGGTGAGGTGAGGTGATCCTCACTTTCTCATTAACTCGCAACTAATATACGTCGCCACTCAGGCATTATCAAGCGAAAAAATACTTTCTCTCCACATCACGTTCCTCAACCGAGCTTCCCGCCCTTCCTCATCTTTCCCTCCCAATAGAAATAGAACGGCAGTCCTGCAGCCAGAAGAACCACTCCCACCATCGAGTCGGATGTATCATGTACAAGCGTGTTGATAACAAACCACGTCGCCACCGTGACAAACAGGATCGGAACGATTGGATATCCCGGAACGCGATACAGCCGGTTCGGATTGGGAATTTTCCTCCTCATGATGAAGATACCAGCGGCACCGAGTGCATAAAAAATCCAGCTTGCGAAGATCACGTAGGTGAAAAGCTGGTCGTACGTACCCGTGAGTGTCAGGATGCAGGCCCAGGCACATTGCACGATGAGTGATGTTGTTGGCGTTTTGTAGCGTTCGTGAGTAGTGGACATCCTCTGAAAGAACAGCCTGTCTTTTGCCATCGCAAAGAACACCCTCGCCGTTGTCATCGATGTCGCGTTCACGGTCCCGAACGTCGAGATCATAACGGCAAGTGAGATCGCTGCTCCCCCATACTCACTGAAGATTCTATCCATGACATCCGCCGCAACGAGCTTCGATGTCGCTATTTCATTGATCGGGAGGATGTAGAGGTAAGCGAGATTCGTGAGCACGTAGATAACAATGATGGCAGCCGTCCCGACGATCAACGCTTTCGGGATATTCCGTTGTGGCTCCTTCACCTCTCCTGCGAGATATGTCAGGCTATTCCATCCGTCGTACGACCAGAGAGTCGCAACCATCGCCACACCTATTGCCGCAAGCAGACTGCCCGATGAAGGCATCTCCCACAAGGGAAAGAAATGTCCGACACTGCCATGACCAACCGTAAAGGCGAGCAGGACGATCCCGCCAATTGCGCCGACCTTCAGGGAGGTGAACACATTCTGGACGAATCCACCGAACTGCACTCCGAAGTAATTCACCACTGTTACGGCAATGATTGCTCCCATTGCAACGAGCTTCACACCGATGTCTCCCATCGGAGCGATGTTGCCGATGAACGGAAGTTTCCAGGATTCCAGGGCCGGGCTGAGATGCGGAAGATCAACGAAGTATCCGAAGTATCGCGGCAAACGCAACAGCAATTGCGGCTATTGATCCCGTCTGGTAGACGATGAACGTTGTCCAGCCGTACAGAAACGCCGTGAGGTCTCCATACAGCACACGAAAGAAGACGTACTGCCCACCCGCCTCGGGAATCTCGCTCGCAATCTCGGCGTTGGTCAGGGCGCCTGCAAGTGTGAGCAGACCGGTGAGGATCCAGACACCGATCATCACTCCGGGCACCTGCACCACTGACGCAACCCGTTGCGGGGTCAGGAAAATCCCCGACCCGATCACAGAGCCAATCACCACCATGATTGCGGATGTGAGCCCCAAACGTCGGGCGAGACCAGCCGTGCGTGGAGATTCCGACTCAACCATGACCGTGCGGCACAATGAACTGGAACAGACCTTGAAGTTGACGCCAAGATAGAATCTTTCATTTGAAGGTGCAATGAGATTGTTGTTGTCTTTTTACTATGAACCATGTATCTTGCTGACACACCTTGAATAACGAACACCATCGCAAGATATTCTCCTGAATGTGATCGTAACAATGGCCTCACTTCGGATCATCTGGTCGCAACCGGCCTCATCCCCTCACACACCTCATCTCTTTCCGACGTTGTGATCTTGTGATCAATGCACACCTTCGTTCTGAACACCGGGCTCTTCTTCACCTCCTGACACGAAAGGGCGTTTGATGGCGCAAAGGGAGAATTGGGGATCGCGTGTCGGGCTGGTACTGGCAATGGCGGGCAATGCGGTCGGGCTCGGCAATTTTCTCCGCTTTCCGGCGCAGGCCGTCCAGAATGGCGGCGGTGCATTCATCATCCCTTATCTCGTCTCGTTTCTGTTGATGGGTGTCCCATTGCTCTGGATCGAGTGGGCAATTGGCCGGCATGGCGGCAAGTTTGGATACCACTCGACTCCCGGAATGCTCGACGTTATGACACGAAACAAGGTGTGGAAGTACTTCGGCGCATTCGGCATCTTCACGAACCTTGCGGTGGCGGCCTACTACTGTTACATCGAATCATGGACACTGGCATACGTGTGGCATTCAGTATCGGGGGCATTTTACGGGAAATCTGCCGATGAGGTTTCCAACTTCTTCAGCAACTACCTCGCCCTGGGCTCCGGCGGTTTCTTCAACGTATCAGGTGAAGCATTTGCCTTTTTCTTCATCACCCTTGGCCTCAACGTTTGGATTCTTTCCCGGGGTCTGAGCAAGGGTGTCGAGATCGCCAGCAAAATCGGGATGCCGGTTCTCATCGTCTTTGGAATTTTTCTGGCTATTCGCGCACTCACTCTCGATGCCGGTGACCAGGGAGCCGTGAATAGTGCAACTGTCGGACTGAATTTTCTCTGGGAACCACAATTCGATTCCTTGACAAACCCAAAGGTATGGCTGGCGGCGGCCGGACAAATTTTCTTCACGCTCTCAGTGGGAATGGGATCGATCCAATGCTACGCCGCGTATGTGAGAGAGAAAGATGACATTGCGCTTAATGCAGCCTCTGCCGGATGGATGAATGAATTCGTCGAAGTACTGCTTGGCGGAACGATCATCGTTCCGATCGCGGTGGCATATCTTGGCCTCGATTGGGTGAAGGCACACGTCGGCTTTGAGATGGGGTTCCGCACCATGCCAACACTCTTTCAGCACTGGGGACCCATACTTGCCGCGCTCGCGGGCATCGCCTGGTTCGGTCTGCTGTTCTTCGCCGGCATCACGAGTTCGCTGGCAATGGGGCAGCCCGTGATGGCATTCCTCCAGGATCATTTTAAGATGGAGCGGAACCGGTCCGCGTGGATATTTGGCCTCGCCACATTCCTGCTTGCATTGCCGTGCGTCTTTTTGTACGAAAAGGGGGCCTTCGGTGAGTTCGATTATTGGGCCGGGACGTTCTCCCTTGTCCTTTTTGCCCTTGCAGAGACCATACTCTTCTCATGGGTGTTCGGGATTGACAAGGGATGGGAGGAAATCAATCGGGGGGCTGACATCAGGATTCCGACAGTCTTCAAGTTTGTGATCAAGTATGTCACGCCGCTGTTCCTGCTCGCGGTGTTCATCGGATCCCTGATCAAACCGGCGGGAGGAGAATGGAATGCAGCACTCACACAACTCTTTGCCGGCAATGGATGGCCCCTCGGACCTGACAGTATCATCGGGACAGTCTTCAACGTCGGAGTTGCGGATACCCGTTGGTTCGTCGGCGGCGAGCCAACCTCGGTCTTCGTTATTGATGGCACCCGGATCCTGCTCTGTCTGGTGTTGATCGGCGTCGGCATCCTCGTCAAAAAGGCATGGGATGCAAAACAAGACGATAGCTTAGATCATGGAGATTCAATGACAACGAGCGCACTGATCACGATGCTTTCCTCGTGGACGATCATTGCCTTTTTTGCGATCAGGTTCTTTCTCAAGGTGCTCCGGACTCCGCAGGAAAAGGACAGGCAACAGCCTGAGAGTCAGTAGTGGAACAGGTGACGTTCATATTGAACACCCCCCTCGGTGACATTACCGATTGGGCAATCAAGGTCGGCTATATCGCTCTCTTCGTCATTATCTTTTCAGAGACGGGCCCGATGCTCGTTTTTTTTCTCCCTGGCGACTCCCTGTTGGACATCTGGATGCTTGCTCCTTTTTTCATTCTCGCCGCCAGCTCGGGAAACACCGCAGGAAAAGGATAAGCAAACATCTCTGGAGAAGACCCATTGGAACAATTTGTTGCTTTCCTTCCTCAACTACCGACGTTGGACGAGATCATCGTGTGGGGTGGATACGTCGGCCTCTTCATTATCATTTTTTCAGAGACCGGATTGTTGATCGGTTTCTTTCTACCGGGTGACTCATTGCTAGTCACGGCAGGATTGTTTGCCGCGGGTGTCAAGGAAGGTGTCCAACTTGATATAGTCTGGTTGAACCTTCTTCTGATCGTTGCGGCAGTTTCGGGAGACGCCGTCGGGTATACAATCGGACGGAGGGCCGGGCACAGATTATACAACAGACCGCAGTCCCGATGGTTCAGACGCGATCACCTGGTCAAAACAAAAGAGTTCTATGAAAAGTATGGGGGTATAACAATCATCATAGCCCGGTTCATGCCATTTGCACGGACCTTCGCACCAGTTGTTGCCGGCGTAGCTGAGATGAAGTACCGCAGATTTGCTGTTTTCAATATCACCGGTGGCATTGGATGGGTCATAAGCATGACGCTCCTCGGTTACTTTCTCGGAAGAACCATCCCCGGCATCGAAAAGCACATTGAATATGTGATCGCTATTGTTGTATTCGTATCAATCCTCCCAATGCTCATAAAATACGCCCAGCACCGGTTGAAGCAACGTCGTATCGCAGCAGGGATGCCGAGAGAGTGATGGATACCTGCCTCATGCACCGGCTCAAGATTCTGCGGCAATTTCCCGTGGTTCTCCTTGCAGTTTTCGTTGTCGTGACATCGATATGCTCTCCGCTTTTCTCTCATCTCCAAACGCAGACGTTCGACACGGCCCATCAATCCATATCTCAGTTTGAAGGGTTTGAGTCAGCCGCAACACAGCTCAAGAAGAGTGAGAACGGTCCGAGGCAGTGCGGCGTCCTTGTCACCCTGAACTCTGAGAAATCAAACAAGTATAGTTTCCTTTGTACCAATTCCCGACCGTGCAACGGGGCCTGCGTACCACTTTCTGCACATCTCGTATACAGTCAGACGGTCTCCGGATATTTGTGATCCTTCACTTGTTATCCAACCATCTCCAAATCACAACCTCGCTCAGAGTTGTGATGCGGATGGACACTCGGGTCCCTTCGGGAGTATCATCCCAAAGGAATCCCATACAAACAAGTTTCGGGACAACACATAGGAGATCGTCATGGCTGAACAAGAACCCATCGAAGAAAAACCTCAATCGGGAAAGCAGGTACTGTTTGGCATCATTGGATTCATCGTTGGACTTGTAGCACTGCTCTTTCTTCTCAAGAAACTACTGATGTAGAGTCAATACTCACTATTTGGAGCCGACAGAATGCCAAGTCAATTGTTTGCGAGGAAGCCGCTCAGCCTGCTGCTCGAGGAGATGAAGGGTGAGAACAGATTGCGCCGCGTGCTTGGCCCCGTGACGCTTTCTTCACTCGGCGTCGGAGCAATCATCGGGACCGGGATTTTCGTTTTGACGGGTGTCGCTGCGCACGACAAGACCGGACCGGCACTGATCCTCTCGTTCATGGCGGCGGGTGTTGCGTGCGTCTTTGCGGCAATGTGTTACGCCGAGTTCGCATCGATGGTTCCTGTCGCAGGATCGGCCTACACGTATGCCTATGCGACGCTGGGCGAGCTGTTCGCGTGGATCATCGGGTGGGATTTGGTTCTGGAATACGCTGTCGGCTCCTCCACCGTTGCGCATGGATGGTCGGCCCATTTCCAGGATCTTCTGGGAAGCCTCGGAATCAAGATCCCCTTCGCCGTCGGAAGCGCCCCGTTCGACTTCGATCCGGGGACAGGGCACTTCTTTGCCACCGGAGCATATTTTGATGTCCCCGCAATTGTCATAACAGCAATCATCACCACAATTCTGGTGATCGGGATCAGGGAGAGTGCAAGGTTCAATGCAGGAATGGTGATCGTAAAGCTCGCGATTGTTTTGTTCGTTATTGTCGTCGGAGCGTTCTACGTCAATCCCGATAACTGGGTACCATTCGCACCATTCGGGTACAGCGGGATCAGTTTCTTTGGACATACACTTGTTGGACAAACAGGCTTGGGTGGCGCTCCACTCGGCGTTCTGGCAGGAGCAGCAATCATTTTTTTCGCCTACATCGGGTTCGATTCCGTCTCGACACATGCTGAAGAGGCAAAGAATCCTCAACGCGATGTTCCGATCGGGATCATCTCTTCGCTCGTGATCTGTACTGTCCTTTACATCGTCGTCTCGGGAATTCTCACGGGCATGGTGCGTTACGATCAGATCGATATCAATGCTCCAGTTGCGGTGGCATTCAAGCAAATGGGGCTCCCATGGGCGCAACGGCTGATCGATGTCGGGGCAATTACAGGGATCACCTCTGTGCTGCTCGTGATGATGCTGAGCCAGCCCCGTGTCCTGCTCGCCATGGCCCGTGATGGACTTGTGCCGCCCGGATTTTTTGGCGCGGTTCATGAGAAGTTCCGGACGCCGTGGAAATCCACGATCCTGACAGGCCTGTTCGTCTCCATCATGGCAGCCTTCCTTCCGCTCAGGATTCTCGCTGAGTTGACAAACATTGGCACTCTGCTCGCGTTTGTTATCGTGTGCACTGCGGTGTTGATCATGCGATACAAGCACCCCGAGGCGGAGCGCCCGTTCAGGGCACCCTTCTTCCCGGTAGTTCCGATCCTTGGAATACTTTCCTGTACGCTGTTGATGTTTTCGCTGCCTGCCGAGAATTGGTGGCGATTGATCATCTGGCTTCTCATCGGCTTCATCATCTATTTTGGATATGGAAGAAAGCACAGCGTGATGGCGAGATTGAACGCACAAGCGAAGTGACATCTCGATACACCGCCTTGCGAGGAAATGATGGCAGAGGGTACCCCACAATTCAAGCGTGAGTTGAAGTTGCTGGACTCGACGATGATCGTGATCGGCTCGATGATCGGCTCGGGGATATTCATCGTCAGCTCTGATATCGCACGCACAGTCGGATCGCCGGGTTACTTGCTCGTCGTATGGGGGATTACGGGAGCGGTGACCCTCATCGCGGCCCTCAGCTATGGCGAGCTTGCAGGAATGATGCCGCAGGCAGGGGGACAATACGTGTACCTGCGCGAGGCATACAACCCGCTCATCGGGTTTCTGTACGGGTGGACCTTCTTCATGGTGATCCAGACCGGAACAATTGCAGCGGTAGGTGTGGCATTCGCCAAATATACAGCTGTCATCATCCCCTCCTTGAGCGAAAGCAATGCTCTCTTCTCGGTTGGGGGACTGCAGATTTCTGCTGCACAGGTACTGGCGATCGCGGTGATTGCGGGGTTGACGTATCTGAATGCCCGGGGACTTCGTGAGGGAAAGATTGTCCAGGACATTTTCACCATCGCGAAGACCATCGCGCTTCTCGGGCTGATTCTGCTCGGTCTCTTTGTCGGAAAGAATGCTGTCGCGGTTGCGGCGAACTGGACGGATTTCTGGCACGCGGCATGGACACATGTTGCTCAGGGCAGGATTATTTCCATCGACTCCCTGGGCGGGCTCGGCCTATGTGCTGCGATTGGCGTTGCAATGGTTGGATCGCTATTCTCCAGTGATGCGTGGAACAACATCACATTCACAGCCGGCGAAGTTGTCAACCCGAAGAGGAATATTCCGTTGAGCCTGGCATTGGGGACGGGTATTGTCACCATCCTTTACATCATGGCGAATATCGCATACATCCTCATCCTGCCGGTGACTGGAACACCCGACGGAACTGACGTTCTCGCCCGGGGTATGCAGTTCGCCACGAACGACCGGGTGGGGACTGCCGCCGCGTCAATGATCTTTGGGGAACCCGCCGCAATCATCATGGCCGCGCTGATCATGATCTCAACGTTCGGCTGCAACAATGGCCTGATTTTGGCAGGTGCACGTGTGTACTATGCCATGGCCCGCGACGGTCTTTTCTTCAAGAGCACCGGAACACTTAACAAGAACTCCGTCCCCGGCGTGGCACTCTTCGTTCAGGGAATCTGGGCGAGTGCGCTGTGCCTGTCGGGGAATTACAGCGATCTGCTTGACTATGTGATCTTCGCAGTGCTCGTCTTCTATATCCTTACCGTCGGAGGAATCTTCCGTTTGCGAAAGATGCGGCCGGATGCTGAAAGACCGTACAAGGCAATCGGATACCCGATCCTTCCCGCACTCTACATGGTGGTGGCAACCGCAATCTCCATCGACCTCTTGATCCTCAAACCTACCTATACATGGCCGGGAGTGATCATCGTCCTCCTGGGGATTCCGATTTATTACGTTTGGTCAAAAGCATCAAGACGACATCCACACGCATGAGCGTTTTCGCCATCCCCCTTTGAAGGATGGTCCTGCCAGGTTCGGCCGATATTTTTGGCAGTGCGACTCTTGATTAAGTCTCTATTATTCCGTTTCTTGTGAGCAATCTTTTGCATTACCCGCCTGGGTGTTTCTCACGGTCAACCCGGCGTACAGCGCGGGTCTGGCCTCCACATTCGATAGAAAATCAAGGGACCCTGCGTAGCGACGAAGTATATGTTGCGGTGTGCATACGCCAACGGGCTGGTGTTGTTCTGCAAATCCAAGCGTTGTGCCATTCCCCTTTTGATCAGCGAATCGTAGAGTAAAATCCAAAGTAACCAACAGTCGAAAGGAGTACACCCGGTAACATGGAATTAACGCTCATATTAGGAATCAGTATTCTCGGCCTTCTCTTTGCGCTCTGGCTCATGAGGGATGTGCTGCGGCGCGATACCGGCACACCGAAGATGCGGGAGATATCGGATGCAATCAAGGCGGGCGCCGAGGCGTTCCTGAGACGGCAGAACAGGACAATCCTTTATCTGGCAACCGCGCTGGCTGCGATCATTTACATTCTCTACGCATTCGTCCGGGCACATAACGAGCATGACCCTGCGAGCGCAAGCAGCCTCGCGTTGTGGACAACAGTGTCATTCGTATTGGGTGCCCTTTGCTCTGTCGCTGCCGGATATATGGGCATGTGGGTGGCAATCCGCTCGAACATTCGCACAGCCGCCGGTGCAACCAGAGATATGAACAGCGCTTTGCAGCCTGCATTGCGGGGAGGCGCAGTTTCGGGATTCTTCGTCGTCGCGATGAGCTTGTTGGGAGTTGCGGGACTCTTTGCCCTCGCCAAGGCTTCCGGCGTGACCGAGGATGTGACCAAGATTCCTCTTCTGATTGTTGGTTACGGCTTCGGTGCAAGCTTCGTTGCTCTCTTTGCCCAGCTTGGCGGAGGAATCTATACAAAGGCTGCCGATGTCGGAGCCGACCTGGTTGGAAAAGTCGAAGCAGGAATCCCTGAAGACGATCCGCGGAACCCCGCTGTGATCGCCGATCTTGTTGGCGACAACGTTGGGGATTGCGCCGGCCGTGGCGCCGACCTGTTTGAATCGACGGCTGCGGAGAATATCGGAGCCATGATCCTTGCAGCCGCACTGTACCGTGCCAATAGTGCCGTGTTTGAAACACACGGGCTTACACTGCTCGGAGTTCTCCTTTTTCCCCTTGTTGCACGTGCGTTTGGTATCATCGCATCCATCATCGGTATCCTGTCGGTAAAGACAAACGACAAAGACGATCCGATGAAAGCCCTGAACCGCGGGTATTATGTTACATCGTCAATTGCCATCGTTGGTTTCTTCATTGCCTCACATTGGCTCCTCGGCTCCGAGTACTACTTGAACTTCTTCTTCTGCGGCCTGATCGGTGTACTCACCTCGCTGGCGTTTGTAATCATCACCCAGTACTACACTGAGTACAGGTACCGTCCGGTCAAATCCATTGCGGAAGCCTCGCAGACCGGACCGGCAACCAACATCATCAGCGGTATTGCCGTCGGCATGGAATCCACAGGCTATCCGGTTCTGGTGATCGCAGCCGCAATCGTCGGGGCGTATCTCCTTGGCGACAGCTCAGGTCTCCAACACTCCGGACTCTTCGGGACGGCGGTTGCAACCATGGGTATGCTGAGCACGGCTGCATACATTCTGGCCATGGACACGTTCGGTCCCATCACGGACAACGCAGGCGGCATTGTGGAGATGAGCCAACAGCCCCACGAAATTCGTGAACGTACCGACCGACTTGATTCAGTTGGAAACACAACAAAAGCATTGACGAAGGGCTATGCAGTAGGGTCGGCGGCGCTGGCAGCATTCCTTCTCTTCAGCGCGTACATCGATGAAGTGCGTGTGTACCTTCCGAGCTTCGAAGGCGTCATCAACCTGAACAAGCCGGAGGTTTTTGTTGGAGCGATGTTCGGAGCGGTGCTGGTCTTCCTCTTCTCCTCGATGGCGATCAAAGCAGTCGGACGGGCGGCGTATTCGATCATCAACAATGTGCGTGAGCAGTTCAAGAATAACCCCGGCATCATGGAGGGGACGTCAAAGCCTGACTACGGTCAGTGTGTTGACATAGCGACAAAAGCAGCGTTGCGGGAGATGGTCATGCCCGGGTTACTGGTCGTCGGCATGCCTGTCGTTGTTGGACTTTTGTTCAAGTGGCTGTACGTTGCGACCGGATCCCCCGCCAACGGCGCAAGCGGGGCAGAAGTGGTTGGGGGATTGTTGATGGTGGGAACGATTGTGGGTATCCTGATGGCGCTGTTCCTCAATAACGGCGGTGGCGCATGGGATAATGCGAAGAAGTACATCGAGACGGGAATGTACGGAGGCAAGAAATCCGATCCCCACAAAGCATCTGTGGTGGGCGATACGGTGGGCGATCCGTTCAAAGATACCGCCGGACCGTCGCTTCACGTGTTGATCAAGCTGCTGAGCACGATTACGCTGGTGCTGGCGCCGTTGTTCATCTGACGTTCACGTCATCCTGAGTTCCGACGCTTTTCAGTCGGGACGAAGGATCTGAACAACAATAGCCACCAGGCACAAAGGCACCAAGAAGGGTCCAGAACACAAATCCCGCTCGTGAGGGCGGGATTTTTGTTGCTTCGAGGAAGTTCCTCTTCGCCGAATGAACTTCCAATAACCACACATCATATGCCGGAGAGCGTGAATTGCTTTTCTCTGCAAAGACTCAGGTATATAGTCTGGATTTCGTGGAGAATGTTCTCCGTGGTCTCAGGTTCCCTATGAGCATCCTGTGACAGTTGAGAGAGCCTCACATGTCTTTCGTTCATGGGGATGAACTCGGGAACATAGACAGGTGGACGAATCTTGAACGACCGTTGGTCGGATGAGGCATTGATGAACCTCTTGACCCGCGGCGCATTTAAAATCGCACAGATATAGTGTGCCTCCTCCTCGCTAATGAATCCACCAGAGGCTCGTTCGCACATAGAAACCGCATGGTTCTGAAACACAAACATTTTCTTCCCAATCCAGGGCAAGTCAGTCCCTGTCACCACGGCTGCACACCAGTTGGTATTGTCCCTGAAGCAAACCCAAGTACCAGCAAAACTATATGGTCCCGTTCGAGCCAAGCCGTAAAACTCGCCAGCATTTAGACCCCGAATCTTGTCGCTGAATTCCGTTTGAGAACGGATTGTCTTCTCAAAATCCCGGTAGAACTGAAGTAAGAGCGGCGATTGTGAATCCAACACATCCATCGAGACTGGACGCTTCGCATCATCTGACCTGTAAGGGAATGGAACTAGTAGACTGTCGTATTCGTGGTAGAACGGTTTAATGTTTGAACCTTTCACCAAGGGGAATATGTAATCGCTTTCAAATAGCTTGGTGTGCGCTGGTACTCTGTACTTCGATTTCCCAATTTGTATGTTGCGAAGGTAGACTGTGTTCGCCGTTGGACCAAGGCTGTCAAATCGGAAAAGCAGAAGTTCTTGTGGATAGAACTCAATGCCTTCACGACCTATGTAAGCACACTCACCTGCTACAAGCGAGAGTTCAGTAAGGTCCTCTAAGTCTCGAGCAAAAGTGTACGCGCTACTGCCGGGAATGATTTGGCCAGCGACATGACTCTCAACCTTGAAGTTCTCTTTCGCTTCGAAAAGGTTCTTCCAATGTTTTGCCTTCCTAGAATTATCATTCCTTACAGGTTTCACAACTGATACTGTATAGCCCTTTCTCCATTTGCCAATTACGTATGTCATAAAATCTTCTTTTACAGGGTCAAATGGATGACCAACCCCGGACCAATCCACAAACAAGTGAAAGGACCGTCTTTCTTTTCCAGCTAACCGCCGCCAGCCCTGATAGGACTGCTGGACAGCCAGCTCTTTTGGCATTAGGAATGCCAATCTCCCATCATCCTTGAGCCAGTTCGAAATGCAAACGTGAGAAATGAGGGCGCACACATTCAAATTGATTCCACCGGTTCTGCCATCTCCAGAAAAAAGACCTCGATCAATACACAGAGATTTGATCTTATCACGATACCCTTCAGGGAGATTTTTCCAGTCAATCCAAGGCGGATTTCCAACAATAATATCAAACCTCTCTAAGGTTGCCGTTGTCAAGAAGTTGGTAATAATCCGAGCCCATATTCCATTCCACCCCCTTTTTTCCAAACGAACAAGTTGTGCGGATAACTCCATTATCATACGAATCAAATGTGGCACTCGTTCCTTCGCATTCAGTTTACCTAAGATTACTTGTGCTGCTCTCCCAATGTTCTTGCGTTGAACAGCATGTTCGAAATCCAGCATTGTTTTCAGAAAACTCACAGTATCTTTCACGAAAGAGAAGGGCAGCCTAATATCAATCGGTTGCTTCAGCGTCTTGAGCCTATACTCGACACACTCAACTCCGCCGATAGTTTTGCGTGCGGGAACATAAGAACCATCGCCAAGAAACACAGGTATTATCAGATTTGGTAGATTATCTTCCAGAAGATCCGATATATGTATGAAGTAGTTTACACGTGTAGTAAGTACCGCAAGCGGGTTCAGATCAATGGCGACCACTCGCGATAGCACCGAATTGAGTACAGCTTTCTTGTCTTGTCTTTGGCATTCTATGCGAACTCGTTCAATGGCAGCGACAACAAAAGTTCCCGAGCCCGAACAAGGGTCTAGGCAACGCCACTTCTTTTCAGGCTTTGTCGAACCAATAACATGTTCTGCTAGCCAATGTGGAGTATAGAATTCCCCGAAGCTAGATCGGACCGGCCGGGGAACCGTTGCCTCGTAAAGTTCACGAAACAGATCGACTGCTCCAACGGATGCAAACAAATCCTTTGCGTTTTCATATCGTCCGAGAACTTGTAGAATAGTCTTCACAGACGAGTGAAGATCATCGTTCCATTGGTTCTTGTCTGAATACCAAGAGAAGAAGTCACCCTCCAGTAAGTTTAAGATTCCGAGCTTTCTAAATATTTCGCCCTCTTCTAACCCAGAACAAAACACTCTTAGCGGCTCGGATTCAGAAACTACTAAGTCATTCCACAAAACAAGCTGCCGACGAAGGCGCAGTTCGGAAACGACGCGGTAAGCCATTAGCTTAACGACCAAAGCATAGGCAGTGTGTAGGGCAAACAGAGCAACATACTCATCAGCCGCGGAAGTAAGTGTCTGTTCCAGAAGGCCTGCAAGGGATGCCGTTCGTTCTTGGATTCTCCGCTGCTGAGAATGATCATCGTGCCCAAGCCTGAAGATCTCTTCCCATTCTTCTCGCAGCATTCGCGTCTTCAGCGATGACGAGTTCATGAGCACGTTGAACATCGTCCTTGCGGCGTCAAGCATTGCTCCACTACCATCTGAACTGCAAAAGTCTCTGATTAGGTTTTTAGACGTCAGTGCAGTTAGTTGCAGAGAGTAGATGCTCTTTGTAAGCCGTAAGAGACACTCACCATTGAGGAGGAACTGCTTGGATTGTGACGGACTCCTGGCATCAATCACGTACATCTCATAACATTTCTTACCGTCAGTTAGGAATCCATAGGTCGCTGTCCCCAATTTCTCGGATAGGGAGGTCAGATAGTCGCCCAATTGAACACGAGCCTTGCCTATCTGTGCATCTGTTTTTAGTTTGGAGGGACGTTTGTATTCAATCACGACAGCGCCTATTCGGCTATCCATCCGTCCGTGGCCAATATGACGCTTTGTGTCTAGTCGATCCTCCTTTTCTGGATTGAACTTTAGCCCCACGTCTCGCAGAACCGCATACAGAGTGCGTTCGAAGACACCCGCA
Source organism: uncultured Bacteroidota bacterium (assembly GCA_963734955.1). Taxonomy (GTDB): domain Bacteria; phylum Bacteroidota; class Ignavibacteria; order UBA10030; family UBA6906; genus UBA11986. The sequence continues at coordinate 120,057 of CAVTJO010000006.1, read as the reverse complement.
ATTGTTGCCTCTGTAGATTCCTGTTTTGCAGCAGAGTATATTTCTCTAGCCGCATCGTTAAGTTCATCATGAAACTCTCTTGACTTCAGAGCAGCCGCAAATAGCTTTTCTTTAAGTGCCGATCTTGCAACAGCAGAACCCGCAGCCTTCTCACTACTTTTCCGACCTGTGTTATTTGCTTTTTGAATTTTTGAGGGCATTTGCGTTCAGCTTCCTTTCTTCACCTTCTCGATTGCCTGCTTCATATTCTCGAGCCTATTATCCCCCTTGATTTGATCACGCGCGTTGCGGTGTCGTCTTAAAGAGAACTCTATGTTGGAGAGAAGTTCGCTGTGTTGGTCGTAACGAGGTTGGGACATTGGCTCCGTGTGTTTTCCTCAGTGCACGCTTCGACTTCGTGGCGCTTTCAGCGCCACTTCGCTCAGTGTGCCTCGTCGAGGGCTCGGAGCTTCGGAGGGTGTCTCTGTAGGGACGTTCAATTTGAACGCCCCTACGACAAAAACAAGATTGGCTGATTCTATGCGGTCTACGACTCAAATGATTCGTAGACTCGTTGAGCGGGCTACAACAGAAGTGCCTCAAAAACAAAGGGCGTGAAACCGATGACCCTCTGACTTGAGGCACGTGGATGCCCGCCAACAAAGGATATCACCAGCCACGCCCCTTTCGGGGCGTAACTGGCTCCATCTTGTTGGCTAGAAAATTTCCACGTTTTCAAGTCAAGACAGCAGCCGAAGCTACGCGTTATTTAAAATGTGTTTAGGTTAGATAGGTTTTCCCATTTGTTCTTGTTGTGTCATGCAGCCGAAGTTGAGTCCCGGTGGTGATGCCCAGTCGGCTTCGCCAAAAACCGACCTCACCCCTGTCTCGCTCCGCTCGACATCCCCTCTCCTCGCAGGAGAGGGGAACGAGGGGTGAGGTCGATAAAGGAAGCCACCACCTCTGCCGGTGGTCATTCACTCTTGTCAGAAATATATCAGAATAACTTTCTGTTGCTTCTTCGGCATCGTCAATAATCTTTTGAAGTTGATCAACGAGGGGCGGTAGATCGTCTGTAATCGTGTCCCAAAGTACGTTCAGATTGATGTCAAAGTATGCATGAATGAGTCTGTTCCGTGCGCTGATGATTCTTGCCCAAGGGACGGATGGAATTTGTTCTTGGAGGGTCCGGGAAACCTTCGACGCTGCCTCGCCGACAATTTGAATCAACTGAACAAGGGCGAGCCTGAGTTGTTCATCATTGTCCAAGTTGGCTCGTGTTTTCCCCTTTGCAAACACCATTGCCTTGCTTGCATACTCAAGCATGTGCTTCAACCGAACAGTATCGCCCTTACTGTGCGGCATACAGAGGCTCGGCCTCCTTCACGACCTGGTCGCGGAAGTAGCGGCTCAAATCCTCCGCTGTCCGAAGATCCACTTTGCGCCCAAGAATCTCTGACAATTCCATTTCAAGGCCCGCGAATGTAAACAGTCCCATGGGTTGGCCTTGCACCAACTCCACCAGAATGTCCAAATCGCTATCTGGCCGTGCATCGCCGTGAAGCGTCGAGCCAAAGATCGAGAGCCTCCGGACATGGTACGCTTGGCAAACCTTCTCCAGTTTTTCTCGCGTTTCTTCCGATACCTGAAATGGGATATTCATAACGGGTAATGTTCTTCTTGAATGCTCAAACCAAAGTCACGCTGAGCGATTGCTTCGCCGGGCAAAAGCGAGGCGAGAGTCGAAGAGTGACATTTGCGGCCCCTGACGTTGATGCGCTGGAATCGCCTACACCGTCTGACCATCTACAATTGACAATTTACAACTCAGAATTGTCAATTCCTATCACACCTCCTCCTTTGAACCTATCGCCGTCAGATCATGGCAGGCAGCATGCAGTGTCAGGCATCATCGGCGCCAAACCCAATCGGTCGTTTCTTTGGCTCGGGTAACGCAGGCGGATCAACAAGATCCATGATGCGCTGCAGGATACCGACGATCGCAGTTTCGTGGATATCGAGGCGCTTCTTCAACTCCTCTTCGAGTTGAGCGAGCCTGTGTGCGAGTTCCTTGTTATCAGCGAGCATGCCCCGCATTCTGATGAATGCCCGCACAACGAACACGCTCATTTGCACGGCGCGTTTGCTGTTGAGGACGTTGGCAGCCATGATGGCTCCATGCTCGGTGAAGGCATAGGGTAACGTACGGCGACCACCTCGACCTTTCTTTGATATCGCATTTTGCGATGTCAAAGCTGTATGCTCCTCCCTCGTGAGACGAAACATGAAATCGTCTGGGAATCTCTCCTTGTTGCGTTTCACCGCCTCATTGAACCGAAACCCACTCGAACGATCGCATTTTCACTCCCTCACACCTCCCCCTTCGGATCTCTCGTCATCAAGTCGTAGCAGGCGTCGTGAGGATCCTTTCCGGCGAAGAGCATCTTGTAGACCTCATTCACAATCGGGGTCTCAACACCGGTCCTCCTGGCAAGTTCACTCGCTGATTTAGTCGTTTCAACCCCTTCCGCAATCATCACCATTTCCGAAAGAATATCAGGGAGCTTTCTCCCCTTCCCGATTTCCACTCCGACAAATCTGTTCCGGCTGTGGCGACTCATGCACGTTACCATGAGGTCACCGATCCCCGACAGACCGGCGAACGTCCGGGCATGGGCGCCGAGCGCAACTCCGACGCGGGTTATCTCCGCGATCCCCCGGGTCATGAGGGCGGCCTTGGTGTTGTCTCCAAGGTTGGCTCCATCCACAACACCGGCAGCGATCGCTATGACGTTCTTGAGAGAACCCCCGAGCTCCACTCCACGCAAATCGGTGCTCACATAGACCCTGAAATACGGCATCATAAACGTCGATTGAACAAGCTTCGCAGTATCAAGATCTGTCGAGGCGGCAACAACCGTCGTGGGAATTCCCTGGCTCACTTCCTCAGCATGACTTGGCCCGGAGAGGGTGGCAATACTTTTGGCAGCGAGATTGGGGACCGTGTCATGCAGCATCTCCGACATGGTCATCAATGTCTCGTTCTCGATCCCCTTGGCGACATTCACAACCGTGATGCCGTCAAAAGGCAGATGCTTGATTTGCGCCATGACGCTGCGGACGTGCTGGGATGGTATCGCGGCAACGACCATCTCCGCGTTATGCATGGATGCCGCAAGATCACTTGTCGGTGTGACGCTTTCGGGGATCCTGACGCCGGGAAGAAACGAGGGATTTTCCCTGCGCGCGAGGATATCGTCAGTGTATTGTTGCTGATACGACCAGAGAGTTACGCGATGCGAGTTGTTCGCAAGCAGAATGGCGAGGGTGGTGCCCCAACTCCCCGCACCAAGCACGGTAATCCGCATGATGACCCAAAGAGAAGACTACACAGCAGAAGTGTCTACTTGTTGAAGAGCCGGATACGAGCGATCCGGTTTTCAGTGCCGGCCAGCAGGCGTTTGATGTTCGTCCTGTGCGTAAAGAATATCAACAGCGAGATGGCAATGCTGAAATAAATCAGCGTGTGATATCCGTTGATATCCACCATGAACAGATTTTCACGCAAGAACATCGTCAAAGGGAACGAAACCGCAGCACTGAGTGAACCCAGAGAAACATACTGAGAAATCGAGAGCACAATCAAGAACACTCCAAGTGAAACCGCCACTTCCACCGGGGAGATACCGAGCAACATACCGCCCGCTGTTGCGATACCCTTGCCCCCCTTGAAACCCGCAAACAACGTCCAGACATGCCCGAGAATCGCAGCACACCCTGCAATAATCTGTACAACCGTAAAATCGTCGAACGGCGTCTTGTTCTCAAATGGAATCGGTCCGTACATCAGCCGGGCAATCAGCATGGTTGCCACAAGGCCTTTTGCCATATCGGCAACAATCACGAACAGTCCTGCCTTCCACCCCAGCACCCGGAACACATTTGTCCCTCCCGCATTGCCGCTCCCGTGTTGCCTGATATCGATGCCACGGCGGCTTCGCGCAACAATGATGCTTGTTGGAATTGAACCAACAAGATAGCTGAGAATTGTAATGACTGCTATCGGTATCATCCTGCCTGACCTTTTAAGATACGGACTTGCAAAGATAGAAATTGGGTGCGAGACATGCAACAGTTTCCTCAGCAGCGCGTTCCAGGCCTGATTTCGCCCCGTTCAAGCCACATTTTGGCGGTCCGAAAATCATGAGGGGATGTAATCTTGATATTTCTGTGGTCGCCCTGAACAATACGGACCGGGATTTTCAGTCGCTCAACAAGCGATGCTTCATCGGTCCCCCGATACCCACCGCGGCGCGCTGACCTGTGAGCCTTCATGAGAAGCTCAAATCTGAACCCTTGAGGCGTCTGTACAGCCCATAATCTTTCCCGGTCCAAAGTTGATTCATAGAAACCCTTCTTTCCCTCGACCTTGATTGTGTCATTCACCTTCACACCAACTACTGCCGCACCGTACCGGGCCGCTGAAGCGATCACCTCGTTCACCATATCTCGAGAAATGAACGGGCGGGCGGCATCATGGACAAGCACTATTTCGGGGCCTGATACGAACGCGTTCAACCCGTTCCAGACGGAGTCCTGTCGTTCCTTCCCGCCACAAACGATGGTGAGAATCTGCTTGCAGCCCATTTGTCCAAGCAACCGTTCGACTCGGCGCATATACTCCGCAGCCGACACCACGACGATCTCGTCAACTGACCGGATCGAGCAAAACACTTCAATGGAATGCTGGAGAATGGGAATGCCACCCAGACGGATGAACTGTTTCGGGATCTTCCCGCCAAGCCGCTTCCCTTTTCCTCCCGCAGCTATGACCACTCCAACCCTAGGCATCTTTCCTGCCGAAGTACTCAATGACGAACGTGAACTCGGGAAACAGCTTCGGAAGTTTCATGATGCTGAAGACCATTACTCCAATCGCCAAACGGTCAATCCAGGAGGATTGCGGCCAGCCAAAGTGTACGGTAACCTGTTTATGAGGCAGCTCATACTTCAATACATAGAGGAGTTCGGTGATGCCGTCAAAGAGGCTCAGATTGGGGTTGGCAAACCTGTAATGATTCGCGGCAAGACGCGGCGGAATGCCGGACCGGGGATGATAGAAGCTCACGTATGCAACCCCTGATTCAACACTGCTCACGGTTTCCGTGGGGCGTTTGAAATACACATCCAGCTTGTCGCTCGGACTCTCGGCAAGAGCAAACACCATTTGCAGCGGCGTGTCGGTCTGTTCAATCACCACCTTCTCGGGGGCTCTCTTCCGCGCCACGCGAAATCCAACGAACAAAAACACTGTCGTCACAATGAGCCATAGAGTGACGCCGTACGGTTTTGTGATACTGAGATAGAAGAAGCAGCTTACAAGAATCACGAAGAGGATCACGGTACCACCCCGCGAAGTGTTCCACTCCCGAATTTCCTTTGTTCCTGTGAAGTACCGATAATACAGCAGGCTTCCCATGTTGATTGTAAAGCTTGCCACCAATCCCAGGGCGTACATCTCAGCGAGGATCTTCTGGCTCCCCTCTGTAATGAGAATAATGATGGAGAAGAAGATGGCGCTCAGGATGTGAATGCGGTAAAGCGACTGCCGGCGGTTGGTTTTGATGATCCAGTGAAAATTGTATCGATGCGCCACCCGCTCCATCAATTCGCTCGAGGCGACATAGGCCGTGTTGACCGCCATAATAAGTGCTATGCTGGCAATGACGCCCACGATCACCCCAAAAGGAATGCCGTTGAGGTGGACGGCAAACTGGGTGATGAGATCAGTTTCGTGCTCCACAGGGTTCAGCCCTGAACTCAGCACGAGGGCGGAGATCATCGGCGTAAACAGTCCGGTGGTAAGGGCAAGAAAGATGTACGCCTTGCCAATGTCTTTCCAGCTCTTGACCAGCCCGGCGGTCTGCACAACCGATTCAATCCCTGAGTAGGCGAGAATACACCCGGAAATGGATATGATAACAAAACCAAAGCCCTTGAAGAGCCCCAAGTCTCCGACATGAATTCCTGAATACTGAAAACTCTCGCCGATCATTTTCCATGCGCCGGGATTGGCTTCGTAGAGCGCAGACCCGAGAAGCGAGAGCAGAACGAGAGTCACCACAAAGAATATCCCAAACGTAAACCGTGCGTTCTCCTTGATCCCGAGAATATTCAGGCCTGCAATTCCCCAGACAATGGCAAACTGGATGAGGAGTTTTGAGCCGTGTGTCAGCGAGATGAACGTCAGGCCGTTCTCCACGGCGCTGACTGTGGAGATGCAGGCGGTCAGGATGTAGTCGACGATGATGGATGCGACGGCGATGAATGAAAGGGTGGGACCGAGAACGAAGTAGGAAAACGAATAGACTCCACCCCCACGGATGTTATGATGTTCGAGAATCTCTGCAATCTCGACCATGCGGGACGACAGGAATCTCATGAACAACGAGGTGATCGCGATGAAGGCAATCGCGTACGAGCCGATGAACCGATGGGCCTCGCTTGGCGCGTAGAAGATGGACGTAAGCTCGTCCATCAGCGTAATCACGGCAATGGAAAGCCACGTCAACCACCAGCGCCCGCCGCTGAAGGAGGTCAGCAGGTCCTTCTTCCGGAAGAGAAGAACGAACACTCCAACAACGACGACGTTAAGGACGATCAGGATCGTGAGTTTCATGCGACATCAGGGCTCAGACTGCGTCAGATGATGAGCATGGCATCGCCGTAACTATAGAACCGGTACCCTTCCTTAATTGCCCTCTTGTACGCCCGCATGATGAAGTCCCGACCAGCAAATGCCGAGACCAACATGATCAATGTGGACTCGGGCATGTGGAAGTTTGTAATCAGCCTGTCAGCGATCTTGAAATCGTACGGCGGGAAGATGAATTTGTCCGTCCATCCCCGGTTGGACTTCAGGTGTCCGTCCGTCGTGACATTGGATTCAAGCGCACGCGAGGCGCTGGTCCCGCAGACAAACACGTTGCCTTTACTATCAATCGTCTTGTTCACGACAACTGCCGTCTCTTCAGGGATTTCGTAGTACTCCGAATCCATCTTGTGCTTGGTGAGATCCTCCACCTCCACAGGACGGAAGGAGCCAAGGCCAATGTGAAGTGTGATGGGAACAATCTTCACCCCCTTTTTCTTCAAAGCGGTCACGACGCGCTGTGAGAAATGGAGGCTGGCCGTGGGCGCTGCGACTGCCCCCAGATTCCTGGCAAAGATCGATTGATACGTATCCTTGTCCCTGTCTGTCGGGTCTCGCTTGATGTAATACGGCAGCGGCATCTTTCCGATGCGATCAATAATCTTGAAGAAGTCTCCCTGGATATTGAACCGGACTGTCCTGCCGCGCGACGTTGTATTATCAATCACCTCGCACCAGAGCTTTCCATCATCGAAGAAGATCTTGTTCCCGATCCGGACCTTTCGGGCAGGATCGACGATGACATCCCAGATATTCTCATCCTTGTTCAATTCGCGAAGGAGAAACACCTCGATCTTGGCATTTGTCTTCTCCTTCCTGCCAAACAAACGGGCTGCGAAAACCTTAGTTTCATTGACAACAAGGCAATCCCCCTTTTTGAAGAACTGGAGGATATCGGTAAACTTCCTGGTCACAATTGTTTCATCGGCCCTGTTCAGCACCATCATCCGCGCACTGTCACGGGGTGAGGCCGGGAACTTTGCTATCAGGTTCCGCGGCAACGGGTACCGAAAATCAGAAAGCTTCATTGACGTCATAAAATATGCCTCTCAGTAAATGAACTTATCGTGCTTTTCGTTTGGACGCAGGCTTCGCATCGGCAAGGCTCGCACGTGCCGCCGCAAGACGGGCAATGGGAACACGGAACGGCGAGCAGCTGACATAGTTGAGACCAATCATATGGCAGAATTCCACCGAGGATGGATCACCGCCATGTTCACCACAAATGCCGACTTTCAGATTCTCCCGGACTGAGCGCCCCTTCTCCACGGCAATCTTCATCAACGTGCCGACGCCGTCCCGGTCAATAACTTCGAACGGATCCTTCGCGTAGATTTCCTTCTCGACATACGGAATGAGAAAGCGCCCTGCATCATCACGACTCACACCCAGTGTTGTCTGTGTCAGATCGTTCGTACCGAAACTGAAGAACTCCGCCACACCGGCAATCTCATCGGCAGTGATAGGCTCCCCTCGGAATCTCGATCATGGTGCCGACAAGATACTTGAACTTCACGCCTTTCTCGCTCATCACTTCTGCCGCAACTCTCCGGACGATCTTCTCCTGGTGCGCCAGTTCCTTCACATTGCCAACGAGCGGGATCATGATCTCCGGTTCAACCTTGATGCCACGTGCCTGCACATTGGCGGCAGCCTCAAAGATGGCGCGGGCCTGCATCTCCGTAATCTCTGGAAAGATGATGCCAAGACGGCAGCCGCGGAAGCCAAGCATGGGATTGGCCTCACGAAGGCTCTCTACTCGTTGATGAACTTTCTCATAACTCGTGCCCATTTCCGCAGCAAGCTCGCGCTGCAGCCGTTCCTCGTGAGGAAGAAACTCATGTAACGGCGGGTCGATAGTGCGGATGGTGACCGGCCGGCCATTCATTGCTTCGAAAATGCCCTCGAAGTCCGCCCGTTGGAGAGGTAGGAGCCTGGCAAGCGCTTTCCGCCGATCCTGCTCTGTGTCCGCAAGAATCATCTCTTGCATCGGACCGATCTTGCCCTTTCCGAAGAACATATGCTCGGTACGGCAGAGACCGATACCCTCAGCACCAAATGCGACCGCGTTGGACGATTGATCCGGCTGGTCCGCATTGGTGCGGATCTTCAGCCTGCGATATTTGTCAGCCCACGACATGACTCTCGCATACTGTTGATAGACGGGGGCATCCTTCGGATCGAGAGTCTTGTCGATCAGAACCTGTAACACCTCCGATGGTTTCGTCGCAACCTTGCCTTCGATTACTTCGCCTGTCGTCCCATCGAGTGAAATCCAGTCGCCTTCACGAATAACTTTGCCCTTCACGTTCATGGAATGAGAAGAATAATCGATTTGCAGGGCCGGGCATCCCGCAACACAGACCTTGCCCATCTGACGCGCAACAAGCGCAGCATGAGACGTCATGCCGCCGCGCGCGGTGAGAATCCCTTCGGCAGCATTCATTCCCTTGATGTCTTCCGGGGATGTTTCAATCCGGGTGAGGATGACCTGTTCGCCTCGTTTCTTCCATTCCTCAGCATCGGGGGCATTGAACACAACCCGACCGGTTGCGGCACCGGGACCTGCGTTCAGTCCCTTGGCAAGCAACCGTCCGGCCTTCACGACGGCATCCTTTTCTTTCAGATCGAACACCGGCCGCAGAAGCTGGTTCAGTTGGTCCGGCTCGATCCGTTGGAGGGCCTCTTTGTCCGAGATGAGTTTCTCTCCAACCATATCAACAGCGATCTTGATCGCCGCAAACGCCGTCCTTTTTCCTGCGCGGCACTGCAGCATGTAGAGTGTGCCCTGCTGGATTGTGAACTCGATGTCCATCATGTCACGGTAGTGTTTCTCGAGGGTCTTCCTGATCCTCTCCAGTTGTTTGTAGATTTTCGGATTCGCCTCGGCGAGCTCGGAGATCGGCAGAGGAGTGCGTGTACCTGCCACAACGTCTTCACCCTGTGCATTCATGAGGTACTCGCCGTAGAATGCATTCTCACCTGTTGCCGCATCGCGTGTGAAGGCGACCCCGGTCCCGGAGTCTTCACCCATGTTCCCAAACACCATCGACTGCACGTTCACGGCCGTTCCCCACGATTCGGGGATGTCATACATTTTGCGGTACGCAATTGCACGGTCATTGTTCCACGAGCCAAACACTGCGCCAATGGCACCCCAGAGCTGCTTCAACGGGTCTTGCGGGAAGTCATGGCCTGTCTTCTGCTTGATGGCCTGTTTGAACAAGGTGACAAGTTCCTTCAGATCATCGGCGGTGAGCTCAGTATCGAGATGCACCCCCCTTGCCTTCTTCTTCTCTTCAATGATGACCTCGAACGGATCGATCTCATCCTTGTGCACCGGTTTCAGTCCAAGCACCACATCGCCGTACATTTGGACGAAACGGCGGTAGGAATCATAGACGAACCGTGGGTTATTGGTCTTCTTGACCAACCCTTCTGCCACAACATCATTGAGGCCGAGATTCAGGATTGTGTCCATCATTCCCGGCATGGACGCACGGGCACCGGAACGTACAGAAACAAGAAGCGGGTTCTTCGGGTCCCCAAACGTGGCCTTCATTGCCTTCTCGACCTTCTTCAAGGCGGCCTTCACTTCACCCGCCAGCGACTTCGGATAAGTCTTTCTATTCGCGTAATAATAAGTACAGACTTCCGTTGAGACTGTGAAGCCTGCCGGCACGGGAAGCCCGATGTTTGTCATTTCGGCAAGGTTGGCGCCTTTGCCTCCAAGCAGACCTTTCATGTCTGCACTTCCCTCTGCCTTACCTTTTCCGAATGAGAAAACGTATTTCTTCATGGTGTAGTCCTTTTGAGTTGCATTGTTGGAGAAGTCGTGATCACGAAACAACCTGGTCTTTTCTTGATGCCTTCACTTCAACTGAAAAGCGCTTGATGAGCCCGAGAGAAAAAGGACTCTCTGAATCGATCATCCGTTCCGGATGCCACTGAACCAGAAGCAGAAACGGCTTCCCGCCCGGGGTCTCCCATTCAATACTTTCGATAACGTTATCCAGAGAGCGTGCACCAACCCGCAACCCGGGCGCCGGGCGATCCACGGCCTGATGATGGTGCGTATTGACCTCGCCGTGCGTGGCCCTGACAGTGGTATGCAGCAACGTTTTCTCCACTATTTGCACGGCATGAACCGGATCAGTCTTTGCATCCTTCGGCTTCCCGTGGTTCCGGCTCCCTGCACTTTGAACATCCGGCACCAATGTGCCTCCGAGGGCAACATTGCATATCTGCATCCCACGACAAATTCCCAACACGGGCAGTCTTGCCTTCATCGCAGCATCAATGACGGCAAACTCGAACTCGTCACGCCGTTCATCAACCCCGTGCACCATCGTCATTGCGTCTTCACGTCCGTAGAACTTCGGATGAACATCACCACCGCCGGTCAACACAAGGCCATCGCAACGGTTCAGGGCGCCGAGATTCTGACGAACACTGGATAGGGACACGATCTCCGCATCGTCCACAATTCCCTGAATCCAGTCGACATACAGCTGCATCGTGTCTTTGAGTGTATCCGTGACTCCGAGAACCATCAGCACACGCTCCCCATCAGACATTTGTCAATCATGGAGTCCAGAATTCTCCGGCCTTCGGTGATATCGACAACAATATTCGCGTAATAGAGCGGGCAATCCTTCACGAGCGTGTTACACAGAGCGTTCTCTCCGGAGAGTCGCACAACATCCTTTTCAGTTGTGAGAAGTGCATCTGCTCCTGTCTTCTTCACCAGGTTCGTTATTCCCGATACATCATCACCGGTATACCGGTGATGGTCAGGAAACCTCAGATCACCGACAACTTCTACACCGTTCCGTTTCATCTGACTCACAAAGCCCGTATGATCACCAATGCCACTAAACAGAACTACTCTCATGCCTTTCAGGTCACGGGCAGAAAGTTGGCAATCAGATCCAACCTGCAGAATTTTTTCCAACTGGTATCGATAATGGATCTTTGGCGACCTGAATTCACCGGACAACGAGTGCACCCACCGATTGGTCTCCTGAACCTGATCCCCCCTCGAGAACGCCAGAAGATGGGCGCGGCCAATTGCACGCAGCAGCTCCCTTCGCTCTCCCGCGGGGATCATTGGCACACGAAACAGGTCCTTTCTGGAATCAAGCACAACAATATCAAGGTCACGATATATGTACCGATGCTGAAAGCCGTCGTCGAGTATGACAGCGTCTGCGTTCAGCTGCTCAACTGCAACACGGGCAGCATCCACTCTACGCTCGCCAACAACCACAATCGCCTCCGGAAACTTCCTTGCGATCTGCACGGGCTCATCACCGCCATCTCCTGGGCCAGCCAGCAGGTTCTTGCCGTCGGACACGATCAGAACACCTGCAGACTCCCTCATATATCCCCGACTCACCACAGCGACCTTTCTTCCTTTCGCGAGACAGAACCTAACGATGTATTCGACGAGTGGAGTCTTCCCGGTTCCGCCCATCGTCATGTTTCCGACTGAAATCACAGGCTTGCCGACCCGTTCACTCTTCAACATCCCCATGTCAAATGCCTTGTTGCGGCACGTGATAATCATCCCATAGAGCCAGGAAAGCGGGAGCAGGAGGATTTTCATGTCAGGTGGCCCGCATGAATCAGGAATCGTGCATGTTATTTTGTGCGTTCAAGTTGTTGTAGTTGTTGTTCGACCTTCCTGAGCTTCTCCGTGGCGTGATACGTCTGATGCAGGCTTTTTAGAGAAACCAGCATCCCAATTTGGTCCTCGACAAGTCGGCGATACTCGTCCGAGGATTTGAAGCGGGAATCAGCAGCCGTTCGCTCCGCAATCACCGCGTTCACGGCGCTCAGGCCTGCATCGAAGGTTCGCTCCGCCGTTTGGTCCCGGTCAACCTTCATGTAGGCCCGGCCAAGCTGCCTGTAAAAACTCCCAGTGTACGTTGAACCCTTGAATTTCCCGATTGCCTCTTTCTGGGATGTGATGGCGTTCTGATAATCCTCGACCTGGATATAGGCGAACCCAAGATTGAAGAATTGTCGTTCGTACGGATACATCTCGGCATTCTTCTTCGCGTACCTGACGAGCGACCTGTCATCATGAAGCGCGTTGCTGAGCTCGCTGAGTCTTTCGTAAATCTCCGAATCGTTCGAGCCGTGTGACTCAAGTCTCGCGAAATACCCGAATGCTTTTTTGAAGTGACTGAGACGTTTCGGGTTCTTCTCACCCTGTTCCTGCATCCCGAGTGAGTAGTGCATCTCGGAAAGGTCATTCAGCGGAGCGAGATAGGCCGCGTCGATTGCGGAGGCCTTCTGCAAATACACATCTGCGCTATCATACTCCTGATTGACGTAGAACTGATGGCCGACATTGTACCATGCCTCCTTGCTGTCAGGCAAAGGTGTCGGCGGCTTCACCGTCTCGGACGAGGGGCCGCAACCGTTCTGCGCCAGCGCCACAAGGATCGATAGTACGGGAAGCCACCTCTTCACGCAGCCTCTCCGAGCGCGATAATTCCTTCAGCAACCCGTGCAGAAGCACCAGGCGGCCCAAGCTTTTCCCTTATCTTCGACAACTCTCTCTTCATGTTCTGTCGATATGTTTCGTCCGTCAGGATCAGTCCGACTGCAGCAACGAGGTTCTCCGGCGTCATCTTGTTCTGCAGAAATTCAGGTGCCACGGTTTTCCCCGCAACAATATTCACAAGTCCAATATTCGGGACATCCACGAGCATCCTGCCAATCAAGTATGACCCGGGTGACGTTCTGTACACCACCACCAGGGGAGTTCCGAACCAGCCAGTTTCGAGCGTTGCGGTTCCCGAGGTGACAATGGCGGCATCTGAATGCCGCATGAGTTCATACGTTTTGTTTTCTATCAGCACAACGGGCGAATTATCACGGATAAATTTTTTCAGCTCGCCAGCCCCAAGATTTGACGCCACGCCAACCGCCAGCTGCACCCCGTGTGTCCGTCGCAGCTCTTTCCCTGCTTCAAGCATCGTTGGAAGGATCTTCGCGATCTCCTGCCGTCGACTCCCGGGAAAGAGGCCAACGATCTTCCCTCCCGCATCAAGGCCCGCGCTTCCGCAGAATTCCTCTCTTGTCAAATTCGACCGCAGCGACTCCACAAGCGGATGTCCTACAAACTCGACATCAATCCCCTCGTTCTTGTACAACTCCACTTCGAAGGGAAACACCACCTTCATCCGGTCGACCAGCGGTCTCATCTTTTTCACACGGCTTTTGTGCCACGCCCATACCTGCGGACTGATGTAGTACAAGACCCTCACGCCATGCCGTCGGGCCTTCCTCGCAAAACGAAGATTGAATCCGGGGTAATCAATCAGCACAAGAACGTCGGGGGGGCGATCGACAAGAACCTTCTCGAGCCTTTCCTCAACTGTTCGAATCAGGGACACGTGCCTGATCACTTCGATGAATCCCATGAACGAAAGCGAAGAGGAATGATACAAGATCTCCATCCCTTCTCGCTGCATATTGTCACCACCGATCCCATAGACCTCGACCGACGGTCGACGAAGCTTCAATTCCCTGATCACGCCTGAACCATGGATGTCGCCGGATGCCTCACCAGCGATCATCATCACCCGTTGAAGCATATTCTCACACCTGCCATCGAAGATACGCGTACTTGGCAACAAGCAGCAATGTCACGAGGCCAATTGCCTGGAGCGTTCGCCGTTCGGATGCGAGACCCTCACCTACGCTCACCAACTTGGCTGGAGGATTTGAAGAGACATAGTGTTTCAGCCGCGGAACGAATCGTCCCACTCTTCTCCTGTACTCCTCGTACTCCCCACCGAATCGTTCTGCAAGATACTCTTCCTCCTGCGTCACGATGAGATGGTACTGGACATAGAACCATGCGACCGCAATAATGAGGAGCCACGGAACAAGTGCCATCGACATTACGCCGACGCCCGCGTACAGCAACATATTACCGACATAGAGAGGATTTCGGACGTACGCGAACGGTCCATTGGTAATGAGATAGGTGCCGCCCACCCTGCCGGTTGTTCGCGTTTCGCTTCCCGCAATTGACACACCCCAGAAGCGAATTCCCTCCCCCCAGACAATCAACAGAAACCCGACCACCATGCTCAACACGGTTGGCTGGGCGAACCAGATCATCACAACAATGAACGGAATGGGAGTATAGCTGCGGTATGTGAATATCAGCCGCCGTATATCTGGCTGCCCTGATGACATGCACGTATGTGAAGCGAGTGAATTCCTGATCCTTACGGTTCCTGCAAGAAGAGCTCTTTCCGCTTGATTTCAGCCGCACGTCGCTTACGCAGCCTTTTTTTCGCCAGCACCTCGTTCATCCGTCCAGTAACATCTTCAAAAGACCGGTAAAGATAGTACGAGATGTTCTCTGACTGGCAAAACGTCTGCAGTGATTCCTTGGCGAAAACAATGTCGGCATACTGCACCGGACATCGGTCTGAATACCCTTCCCCTACATACACGATGATGTCCCGATCACCTGTGTGTGTCAGAATAATGTTGCGCTTGCAGCAGGCGCAGCGATTGCACTCGGCATCGGTGTAGGGAAACCCGATCCGAAGATTCGAGCCGCCCTCGTCGGCGATCGCTCCAAACTCCAGAACATTCGCGAACACGGAGAGACCGTCAAAACCGTTTGCGAGGAGGATCTCGTTGATGTAGAAATCGAGGCCATCACTCACAATATGCAATTCGATCTCCCTCTCGCGGCAAAACCTTATGAAGTCCGCAAAGGAAGCGTCAATGTCCTGACTCCGGGCAAACGCGATCGCTTCATCCCTGCTCAGCCTGCCAATCGCGGCGATGCCGCGGCGAAAGCACTCCTGCGCGGAGATCCGTTCAGCTTTGTACTCCCGCAGCATCTCGTCGTAGATCTCACGACCTGCATATGCTCTGAAGAACGCATTCCCCACATCCGCCTTCGTGATCGTCCCATCAAAATCAACAAACACCTTTACCATCAATCAACCTGACACCAGCTGCGCCGACGCGACGGCAGCTTTGTTGAACCTGACGGCAACAAGCTTCGAGACTCCCTCTTCCTCCATAGTCACACCATAGAGGGCGTTCGCGGCCTCCATCGTTCGCTTGTTATGAGTAACAACGATGAACTGGGTATTGTTGGAGAACTTGCGGAGAAGTTTGGTGAAACGGTCGACGTTGGCATCATCGAGCGGCGCATCAACTTCGTCGAGAATACAAAACGGGCTTGGTTTCACGAGATAAATGGCAAAGAGCAGTGCTGTTGCTGTCAGCGTCTTCTCACCTCCCGAGAGCAAGCTGATGGAGGTTGGACGCTTGCCGCGCGGCTTTGCAATAATGTCGATGTTGGCTTCAAGCGGATCAATGCCTTCTTCGAGTTTCAGGTCCGCCTCATCTCCCGGGTCAAACAGGCTTTTGAAGATCTCGGCGAAGTTCTTCCGGATCTGCTCAAATGTCCCCAGGAACTTGTTTTGGGCCGTCGTGTTGATTTCCTCGATGGTTGCAAGCAGCGTCTTCTCGGCCTCGACCAGATCAGCGCGTTGATTCGTGAGAAACTCCAGCCGCTGCTTCTCGGTAGTGTACTCTTCGAATGCCGCAAAGTTGATGTTACCGAGGGACTTTACCTTGTCCCTGAACCGCTGGATCTCATCGCGGAGCGCCGCGAAATCGACAAACTCATCGTCCGGGTAGATCTTGAGCTCCATCGCAAGCTCGAATTCCTCCAACGCCCGTGCCTTGATGTGTTCCGCCTTGGCTCTCAGGTCGGCGATTTTCAGCTCAAGCTCGTGCGAAGCCTTCATCGAATCGTCATGGTACCGGCGCTCATCCTTGATCTTCAGCTCAATCCTGTGAATTTCATCCTTCGCGTGCGACGCCTCGCTCTCAACTTCGTCCTTCCTGAGTTCAAGCAGTTGCAGCTCGGTTCCAAGTGCGGCAAGTATGGCGGCGTTTTCCTGCACCACCGCACGCGCAGCAGCCATGCCGTTCCGGCCATCAAGGATATCCTGATCGCGACGTGAGAGCGTTTCCCGGATACTGTCAATGGTTGAATCGGTGCGCTTGAGATCATTCTGAGAATTCTGCAATTCTCCTTTAACCTTGACGATGGCAATCTCGATCTCGTTGACCACACGTGACCGCCCCGCGTAGTCCTCTTCGAGGGTTTCAATTTCATTGGAGATCGCGCCAACCTTCCGCTCGATATCAGTCTTCTCGACCTGCAATGCCGTCAACGCAGGCTGCGCCTCGATGATTTCCGACGAGAGGCCCGCGACTTCAATGCCAAGGGTCTCGATCTCTTCCTTGTTTTTTGCAATGATGTCGCCGGCGCGCTTCTTTTCAAACTGAAGCTGTGCCATCCGCATCTCAACGCCATTCATTTCCTTCTCGACGATCTTCACTGCATCGCTGAAGGCTTTGAGGTCAATGGCGTCGTGACGGATTTGCAGCTCCTCCTTTTGCCTCCGGACACCGTCGAGATCGGTCTGCAGGGAGACAATCTCCCTTTCAAGCTGTTCGATGTTCGCCCGCCTTCCAATGGCTCCTCCCTCGTCATGCCGCCGGCTTCCGGCTCTGGTGATGCCAACGCCTGTGGCGATCTCACCTTCGAGCGTCACACATCGAACTCCCGCCATACGGTGTGCAACTTTGGCTGCAATGTCACGGTTTTCCACCACGAGCACGCGGTCCAGGATGAGCTTGAAAAGAGGCCGATAGACAGCGTCACATTTTGCCAGGTCAAGCGCCCATCCGATCACCCCGGGTAGAGCAGGTCGTTTCACCTTCGAGTTGATCTCGGGCAACTTGTCAAGACACACAAATGTTGATTTGCCGTGTTGTTCCTCTTTCAGAAGGGCTATGCCCCGCTCCGCATCCGCTTCCGTATCGACCACGATGAACTCGGAGTAGACGCCGAGGGCCGATTCAATCGCCGTCCGATACTTTTCGTCGGCATTGACGGCGTCGGCAACAGTGAGCCTGCGTTTGGGAGTCCACTTCCCTGTGGTGGAGAGGAATCTCACACCTTCGGGAAGGCCTTCCCTGCTTTCAATCACCGCTTTGAAGAAATCGATCTTGCCTTTTCTGCGCTGGATCTCGGCATGCACGTCAAGCTCCTTGAATTGCAGCTCATCGAGCTTGTCCTTTTGTTCCTTCTTGTTCCCTTCGGCATTATAGAATCGTACTTCAGCGTCGGTGAATTGCCTTCGAAGTTTCTTGTCTTCGGCAACATGCTCTTCTGTCTCGATTTCAATACGGTGCATCTCCTCTTCGTATGCCGCAATCTCCTCTTCGGCATGCGCCTGCCTGCCGTGCAGGTTCTCAATGCGCCCCTTCTTCCTGTCCTGACCCGACTGTAGGTCTGCAATGGTATGGACAAGCTCGATCGTTCTATCGTTGAGAGATTGCCCTTCCGAACGCTTCGCATCAAGATGAGATTTGAACTCGTGCA
Organism: uncultured Bacteroidota bacterium; assembly: GCA_963734955.1. GTDB lineage: Bacteria > Bacteroidota > Ignavibacteria > UBA10030 > UBA6906 > UBA11986. The sequence continues at coordinate 101,914 of CAVTJO010000006.1, read as the reverse complement.
ACGCGGACTGTTTCTCATCGAACTGTGCAGAAAGGGACCGCTGCTGGTCCTCAAGCGTGACCATTCCCTCATTCAGTGAAATCTTGAGCGAGTCAAGCCGCGTGAGTTCCTGCTGCAACTCCAACTTTTCCGACTCGAAGCGCCCAACGTTGCCTTCCAGCGATCGTATGCGTTCACTTGCGACAAGGTTCCTTTGGTCGATCCTATTGATCTTTTCCCGATGGGTGGCCACATCACGCTGTGCCTCGGCAAGACGCCTTTCGACATCATTCATCCTTCCCTGCAGTTGGTCGAGTTGCGATTCCTCCTGCGAGAGATCCACATCAATCCTGTTCTTGTCGGCGGAGAGAGACTGAAACCGTTCCTCGAGGGGCGCGATGCGTGAGAACAGGTGGGCATATTCGCGCTCCATTAACTCGATCTCAAGTTCCTTCAGCTTCGCGTGGACATCATGGTACTGTTCCGCTCTTTTGGCTTGCCGCTCGAGCGAACTGACCGCCTTCTGTACCTCGGCAACGATATCGTTCACGCGCATCAGGTCAGCCTGGACGCTTTCCAGCTTGCGATAGGCGGCCTTCCGGCGGTGCTTGTATTTCGTGACTCCGGCTGCTTCTTCGAACAACCTACGGCGATCCTCGGTCTTGTCACTGAGAATTGTCTCAATCATCTTGAGCTCAATCACGGAATACGCATCAGGGCCCATGCCGGTGTCCATGAAGAGATCAAGGATATCCTTGAGCCTGCAGGGAACCTTGTTCAGCAAATATTCACTTTCGCCCGAACGATACACGCGCCGCCCGACAGTCACCTGGGTATATTCTGAAGGGAGGATACCCTTGGTGTTCTCGATGACGAGTGAAGCTTCGGCCATACCGAGAGCTTTCCGAGTCTTCGTGCCATTGAAGATGACGTCTTCCATTTTCTCGCTGCGCAGGGCGCTGTACCGCTGTTCTCCCAGCACCCACCGGATGGCATCAACGATGTTGGTTTTGCCGCAGCCGTTCGGTCCGACAATCGATGATATGCCGCTATCGAATGTGAGATTCACCTTCTGCGCGAAAGACTTGAACCCTATGATTTCCAATTTCGATAAATACATGAAGCCTTAACCCATCTACGCGAGATCGATGACTCGTTCTATTGGGAATTCGATATCACATGATACATATACGTCAAATACATCGCCGTGGACTCGGTGTAATCATAATACACATAGACCAGCGTAAACACGCACGCCAGTGAGAGAAATCCGATAACGTACACCTTCATGAGATATGTATCAAAAATGATGGAAATCCCCTTGAGTATCCTTAACAGTACCCACACGAACAGCAGGGAAAGAAAAACCAGCGAAGGGACAACGTACATCGGTCCATCGAGGATGCGATAGAGAATCATGCCCACCGGGACAAGTATCAGCATGGGCGCCGCAGACCAGACAGCAACGACGTAGGCATGGTAGGAGAATATTCTGGACTTGGAGATCGCCGACAACACCATGATGATCAGGTACAACACCACAAACAGCAGGAAGAAAAACGCCGAGAGATAGATGATGCACTTGAGAGGGTTCCAGATGATCCGGACCATCGATTCCTTCAAGCCGTCGGAAATCAACACATACGACAGCAGGTTATCCAGGATCCAACTCTGACGGAAGTGGAAAAGAATGCTTGACGTAACGATTGCGGCAGCGGCAGAAATAATGAGCGCCAGCAAGGCCGTCTGAATGAAGGAGACAATTCGCTGGTCGCGCACATCGGCGAAAAAGTTATAGAGGTTCATGACCGAGCGATTGAGATTGTCTCTGAAGCGTCGATTTGAGTTGTAGATATAGGCAGTCCCGATCAGCACCACCAGCCCGCTCAGCACGAAGATGATCGGTGCGCTTGCTGCATAGTTACCCATGGGCAGTGCAACAAACTTCTCGCCGCGGAAGATCGAGCGAACAGCATCGTACGCAAGCCGTTTCTCGCGGTCGTAACTCACGAGCCCCATATTGTGCATCCAGGGGTCGCCGGAATTCACCGTGAGCGAGGGGCGGTCGCCCTTCCAGTCGTTGAACGACCAAATGATTGCGCCGTCATAATCCAGGTTCTTCACAACATCGAAGCGCTGAATGTAGAATCGCGCCTGGGCTTCATACGACAGCGGATCGCTGTAACCGTTTCTGTCGTTCTGCTTCACTTCCGTGCCGAACTTCCCCACCATGACCGGGCGCCCGGGGTTCTTTGCCTTCCACTCTTCGAGCTGCCGTTTGAAGACCTTGAGGTCCTGCGAATGGACATTCAGCGCCGCAATATCCACAAGATCCGAGCACTCGTCCGAATCGATGAGCCGCGAACCATAATAGGTAAACCGACCGTCCAGACTCTTGATCAACTTGACCATTCCGCCAACGAAGGTCCGGGCCGAGGGGGCTGAAGACTCAAACTCATCACCGACTCCCCACGCCAGCACTGAGACGTGCCGTCTGTCCCGCACAATCATCTCCCTCATCATGGTGCTGGCAAGTTCTGTGAAATACTCGTCGCCAAGGACCGACGCCGGGGCTCCGGCAATCGGAAGCTCTTCCATTGCAAACAGGCCATACCGGTCGCACAGGTTCAGCATGTAGGGGTGCGGTGGATGATTCCCAAACCGGATCGTGTTCGCGCCCAGGCTCTTGATGAGTGCCACGTCCTTCTCAATTTCCTCGTTGGGCATGGCGCTTCCGTACGCCGGGTGGTCCTCTTGCCACACAACGCCTTTCAGGATGATGCGCTTGCCGTTAAGAACGATGTGGCCGTCAGAGATCTCAAGGCTTCTGACGCCGTAGTTGAGGTCATACTCATCGATGGTCGTGAACTCTTTTGCTGAGCCCTGGATGAGGAACACCTTCACCAAATACAACTCCGGCGAGTCGGGGCTCCAGAGCTTGGGATTTCCCAACGGGATTTCAAGATGGATCGGATTCCAACCGTTGCCCGATCGGGTAAGGGGAATGACGGGGCTTTTGGCGATTTGGAACCCTGAAATCTTGTCCAGCATTTCGACGTACATCCCGACGGGGGCATTGCGGGCAACGATTTCATTCTCCTGGTTGGAGGGTTCAAGTGTGCCTTCAAATGTCGCATCCAGGTTGACCTTTGCCTTGCCATTCTCCGGAGAGTACTCCGAAGTTGCCGCAACATTGTCAACCGCCAGCTTTGGGATGGCCATGATGAATACATCACGGAGAATCCCCCCGTAGTTTCTCCATCCCCAAGTGGTGGATCTCAGGGGAAGTGTCTTTCGCGGATCCAACGTGTTATTCACCACAACCTTTATGACGTTCTCCTTCCCCGGCTGCAAGGTATTCTGCGGTATCGGCTGGGTAAATGTTGTATAACCCCCCGCATGTGTGGTGATAAAGTCCCCGTTGATTGAAACATCGCATGAATGATTCACGCCAAGCATGACCAGCAGGAACTGAGACTTGTCCAGTTGTTCCGCCGTGACCTCGAAGGTGCGCTCGAACGACACCTTTCCCGTAAAATCATAAGCACTGGGTACTCTTACAGTGCCGGACGGCCCGCCTTCAACACTGTAGTTCCAGACTCCCGACAAGTCAATCTTTGATCGAAAAGGTGAATCGGGCAGGAATCCAACGTCAAGGCCCCGGGCAACCGGGTTTCCGTTCTCAAGAAACTGGAAATCTGCAAGCGAATGGCAGAAAGGCACGAGGAAAGCCAGAAGTACGACGAGAGTTCTTGTGAAACTTAGCGTTGGAAGAAAGCCGAACCTCGATTTGGGCGTGTGTTTCGGCAACTATTCACTGACACCGAGTGTGGAGAGGAAGTAATTTCCGCATAAATATAAGCATAAAAAGCAGGGAAAGCAACGGAAATTAAAGGGATTGGCGAGAGCTACATCCTAACGCGTTGAAAATCCAAAGTTATTCACGAGCGGACTTTATGATTGCCGCGAACGAATCAGGATTCAGGCAGGCTCCTCCCACGAGTGCACCGTCAATATCATTCTGCTTCAGGAGGCCTGCCGCGTTCTCCGGCTTGACGCTCCCCCCGTATTGGATCACCACCCTATCGGCAATGGCCCAACTGTAAAGCTGACCTACAAGCTTCCGAATTGCCTGGTGCACTTCCTGCGCCTGATCAGGGGTGGCATTTTTCCCCGTACCTATTGCCCAAACAGGCTCATAAGCAATGGTAACCTTTTCCATTTCCTGCGACGAGATGCCCGACAGGACTCCTTTGACCTGGGCTGCAATGATCTGGTGGGTCACCCCCTTTTCCCGATGCTCTAATGTTTCCCCGACGCAGACAATGGGTTTCAAACCACTGGCAAGAGCCTTCTTTGCCTTGGCATTTATCAACTCGTTCGTTTCACCGAAGTACAGGCGTCGTTCTGAGTGACCGAGAATAACGAATTCACAGCCTGCGGATTTTAGCATCTTCCACGATATCTCACCTGTGTAAGCACCTTCATCATGCTCCGACATGTTTTGTGCACCGAGCATTATTTGAGACCCCTTCAGGAGACTTGCCGCAATCGCGAGGGACGTGAAGGGCGGACATATGGCGACAAGGGCTTTGGAGTTCGCAGACTCAATGCGCCCCCTGAGCTCGTTGATAAGCTCGGCGGTTCCGACAAGATCCTTGAACATCTTCCAGTTGCCCGCAATGAATTGTCTACGCATGTCAGTAGTCCGAGTGTTATACGCCGTCAGTTATTCGGGATGGGTTCAACCCTTCAACCGGCCCGGATACAAAGGTCAGTTCCTGATCGCCTGGGTCACCTTTTCAGCGGCATCCTTCAGGCTGGTAGCCACCAGGAAATTTAGTCCGGACGCATTGAGAATGTCTCCCGCAAGTTCCGCGTTGGTTCCGGCGAGGCGGACAACCACAGGGATATTCACCTGTACCTTCTTTGCAGCCTCGACAACACCGGTCGCTACGCGATCGCACCGGACGATTCCGCCGAAGATATTGATCAGCACCGCTTTCACATGATGGTCGGCGAGAATGATTTTAAACCCTGCCTCAACGGTTTCAGGGCTCGCACCACCACCCACATCGAGAAAGTTTGCCGGCTCGCCACCCGCAAGTTTGATGATATCCATGGTCCCCATGGCGAGACCCGCACCATTGACCATACAGCCCACGTTGCCATCAAGCTTGATATAGTTGAGATTTGATTTCGAGGCCTCGACTTCCAGAGGGTCCTCTTCATCAAGATCGCGCAATGGCCCCAACTCCGGATGACGATAGAGTGCATTGTCATCGAAGTTCATCTTGGCGTCCAGCGCCAGAACTCCCCCCTCAACGGTGACTACAAGCGGGTTGATCTCTGCCAGTGTACAGTCCATCGCGTCATACGCCCGATACAGTGCCATCAGGAATTTGACACCGTTCTTAAAAGCGTCTCCCGAAAGCCCGAGGCCAAATGCAAGTTTCCGCGCCTGGTACTGCTGGAACCCCTGTGCGCGATCGACAAACTCCTTCAGAATCTTCTCAGGTGTCTCCGCTGCAACCTTCTCAATCTCAACCCCACCCTCGGTGGATGCCATGACAACATTACGGGACGAGGCACGATCCAGCGTCACACCGACGTACAACTCCCGGGCAATGTTAATTCCCTGTTCTATCAGCAATCGTTTCACCACTTTGCCTGCAGGACCGGTTTGATGAGTCACCAACGTCATTCCGAGAATCTGTCCTGACAGTTGGCGAACCTCATCGATACTTCGTGCGACTTTCACGCCACCGCCTTTCCCCCTGCCACCAGCATGGATTTGCGCCTTCACGACCCAGACACGGCCGCCAAGCTCCTCCGCGTTTTTCACTGCTTCATCGACGCTAAACGCCACTTTCCCTCTCGGGACTTCAACGTTAAATTTCTTCAGAATCTCTTTGCCTTGATACTCATGAACTTTCATTGAGCCTCCGATGAGTCCGGTTTACTGTTTCGGTTCTGCAATTCACAATGGCGTCACGCCCGTGAAAACGCTACTTCTTCACTTTTTCGGCAATCGATTTGGCCTGCAGGAAAAGCAACAGATAATCCTTTCCGCCGGCTTTCGAATCGGTCCCGCTCATATTGAAGCCTCCGAACGGATGGACACCGACGAGGGCGCCGGTACATTTTCTGTTGAAGTAGAGATTGCCAACGAAAAACTCCCGCTCGGCTTTCTCCAGATGTCTCTTGTTTTTGGTATAGACCGCACCTGTCAGACCGAACTCCGTGTTGTTGGCAATGTTCAATCCGTCATCGAAGTTCTTTGCTTTGATCACTGCGAGCACCGGACCGAAAATCTCTTCCTGGGCAATTGTTGCGTGAGGATCGACATCGGCGATCACTGTTGGCCGAATGAAAAAGCCGTCATCGCCGGACTTCTTGCCGCCGGCCACCAGCCGGCCACCTTCCCGGATTCCCTTTTCGATGTACGATAGGATGCTTTCCTCGGAGCGCCTGTTCACGACAGGTCCCATGGAGTTCCCGGGGTCCGTCGAATCGCCAACCGTAAACGCCTCCGCTTTCCGCGCGAGAATATCAACAAACCTGTCGTAGACCTTTTCGTGAACAATCACGCGTGAACATGCCGAACACTTCTGCCCCTGGAATCCGAACGCCGAGACGGCAGTTCCCTGCGCCGCATCTTCAAGATCTACTCCCTCATCAACGACGATGGAGTCCTTGCCACCCATTTCAGCGATAACACGCTTGAGCCAGATTTGTCCGGGCTGAACTTTCGCAGCCACCTCGTTGATATGGATGCCAACCTCTTTTGAGCCCGTGAAGGAGATGAACCGGGTCTTCGGATGCAACACGAGTGTATCCCCCACAGCACCTCCCGGGCCGCTGACGAAATTCAATACACCGGCAGGCAAACCAACTTCCTCCATGATCTCAAAATACTTCCAACCGGTCAACGGAGAATCGCTGGACGGCTTAAGCACGACCGCATTCCCTGTGACAATTGCGGCCGAGGTCATTCCCGTAAGAATGGCAAGTGCGAAGTTCCACGGCGGAATGACCACCCCGACTCCAAGAGGCAGATATACCAGCTTCCCCCGTTCGCCTTGATTCTTGGTCACCGGTTGATCGACCCCGTAGCGCAGCATTTCCCGGGCATAAAATTCCAGGAAGTCAATCGCCTCGGCGGTATCTGCATCCGCCTCAGGCCATGTCTTACCAACCTCGAATACCATGACCGCGTTGAGCTCAAACTTCCGCTGGCGCATCAACCTGGCTGCCTTGAACAGATAGTCCGCCCGTTTCTTCGCCGGAACATTCCTCCACTCTTCGAACTTCGCCAGTGCGACATCCATCGCCTTGTTGGCTAAAGCCGCATCTCCCTTTTGAAACACACCCACAACTTCGGCTGGTCTCGAGGGATTGAATGAATTGAATTTTTCGTTTGCAAAGATCCTTTCCCCGCCTATCACAATGGGATACTCCCTGCCGAGTTCCGCCCGCACTTTTTCAATTGCGGCGTGTTGTTTCCTGCGGTTCGCGGGTTTGGAAAAATCGGTGAGTCGTTCGTTTTTGAATTTTGCAATTGCCATGGATTCCTCAATGAGATGATAGTGTCACAGTACGACGCAAGCAGCAAGAATTAATATCGCAAGGGCAAATGGGTACAGTGTAACCGGGTGCGGATCGCCTCTTGAGATTCAGTCATGCTTTCTGCTTCCGGCCAAGCGCTATGAGTACTGCACCATGTGCCGGCGAATGCGAAGGCTGACGAACCTCCACCTGTGGAAGCAACTTCAAGAGTTTCAAGTGAAGTGTGTTCGAATAGACATTTTCGTGATCGATAAGTCCGCCAAGCATCACCAGGCCTATCTTCCGGAGAATTCCCATTTGCATAACGATCACCCGCGCCTGCTCGGCAAGCAGGTGTGCGGCGTTCTGGATGATCCTCTGAGAGACAAGGTCATTCTCGGCGGCTGCCTCCATGACCAGCGGGGCAAGTTGTGACAACTCGAACTTTTCCTGGTACACTGCCCTGGTAATATCCTGACGGCTGTCGATGTGATGAACTTTCGCCAGCTTCTGCTTGAGCTTTGTAGCCTCGCCGCGCTTGTCCGTCTGAAGAGTCACTGCCCTCAGAGCTTCCCGGCCCAGGAAATATCCGCTTCCTTCGTCACCCAGAAAGCGTCCCCATCCACCGCACATCAGGATATCCCCGCGCGCCGTCTTACCGATGACCACCGAGCCGGTTCCGGCGATAACAACGACACCAGGACCGCCGTCAAACGCACCTTCGACCGCAGCGCGGGCATCTGTCTCGATTGTAATGGGGGGAGGCTTGACTGCGTTCTTCTGAAACAGAGCAATGACGGCATCCTTGATTCGCGCCCGACTCCCCTCGTCTCCGGCGCCTGCCAGTGCGAAAACAACGGAGCGCAGCTCTTCAGGAGGACAGCGGACATCACCACAGCAATCCGTCATCACCTTGTAAAGGTTCCGAACTGCAGCGTCAACTCCCACCACGTTGATGTTCGATGCCCCACCTTCGCGGCTCGCGAGAATATTGCCGGACGGATCGGCGATCAAACCAAGGCTCTTCGTCCCGCCTCCATCCACTCCCAAGACAAGAGGATTCCTGCTCATTCAAACTCGCGGGGGATTATTGTGGGCTGCAAGTGAGGCACGCACAAGAACTTGTGAAAAATGTACCGAAAAGTGGTCTGATAAGCAAGATGACTGGAAGGCGATGGTGTCTCACTTTCAGAATCCACGTCAGGCTGAGCGAAGTCGAAGCCTGTCGCATCAACATATGTCACCTTTCGACTCTGTTCAAGGTGACCGTCGTGCACAGTCGGGATCAAACTGAGGCACCACCGGAATGCGGGAACCTGGCAACTGTTATGAGGAGGAGGAACCTCGTGCCACTTGCAGAGTGTTCTTCATGAGCATCGCGATCGTCATCGGCCCCACACCACCGGGGACCGGTGTGATTGCGCCGGCGACCAATGATGCCGAAGGAAAGTGGACATCTCCTACAAGTCGTGTTCCGTTTTTGTTTGCGGGATCTGCAACGCGGTTGATTCCAACATCGATGACCACGCAACCTGGTTTGAGCATGTCACCAGTGATCATCCCCGGCTTCCCGAGTGCCGCCACGAGAATATCAGCCTGACTCGTGATCGCCGACAGATCCAATGCGCCGGTGTGAGCGATCGTTACAACAGCATTCGCACCGCGCTCCTTCTGAAGGAGGATATTCATCACAGGTTTGCCGACAATGTTGCTGCGTCCCACCACCACGACGTGCTTGCCCGAGGGATCATTGCCACTGCGAAGGAGGAGTTCCTGAATTCCTGCCGGCGTACACGGCCTCAGACATTTAAGACCGAGCACAAGACGCCCGACGTTCACAGGATGAAAACCATCAACGTCCTTCCTGTAGTCAATCGCCTCGATGATCGTTGCCTCATCGATGTGCTCCGGCAAGGGAAGCTGGACAAGGATTCCGTGAACCCTCGAATCCTTGTTGAACCGGTTGATGAGAGCAAGCAACTCCTCCTGCGAAATCGAGTCGGGTCGCCGTTCGGTGATTGAATAGAACCCCATCTCTTCGCAGGCTTTGCCCTTCGACCGCACGTATGCCTGGGACCCGGGGTCTTCGCCGACGAGCACAAACGCAAGGCCGGGAACGATGTTGCGCTCGCTCTTCAGTCGTTCCGCATCACGTTTCACCTCAGATCTGATCTGGGCGGCTATTGCTTTCCCGTCAATTATCCGGGCGGGCATCTCGAGGTCTGCTGGTTTGAGTCTTGTAGTCGTTATCCAAAAGCGGGGAAGATTACAGTTTCCATTTTCAATGCGCGCCCCGTTTCAACATCTGCCTGCACATACACTGCGCACAACCGGACATCGTGCGCAGCAACTTCATATTTGTGCGGAGTCTGAAGAATCATACGCTTCAACGCTTGTTCTTTCTTCATACCAAGGATCGAGTCGTACGGACCGGTCATCCCGACGTCAGATTGGAAGGCAGTGCCTCTCGGCAGAATCCTTCCATCAGCGGTGGGCGTATGCGTGTGTGTCCCCACCACCGCGGTAACCCTCCCATCAAGATGCCATCCCATCGCCATTTTCTCGGCAGTGGCATCGGCATGAAAATCGACGAGAATCACCTTGGTCTCTTCATGAATTTTTGCAATAGCCCAATCCGCAGTCTTGAACGGATCATCAATGGGTTGCATGTACACGCGACCCTGGATATTCAGAACCCCCGACCTTCCCCTTCTCCCCCAGATCAACAACGATAAAGCCATTGCCCCCGTTTTCCCTCGGATAGTTCAGCGGTCGCAGAATTCGCCGATCGGCACCCAGAACTTTCCTGCTATCCCAACGGTCCCACACATGGTTGCCCGTGGTAATAACGTGCGTTCCAAGCTCGAAGATCTTCTTGGCGTGTTCTTCGGCGATACCCTTCCCTTCCGTGGCATTCTCGCCGTTGATGATGAGAAGATCAACGCTGTATTTCTTGAGATAGTTGGGAACGAGGTTGACGGCAATATCCAGCCCCGGCTGGCCTACGATGTCGCCGACGAAAAAAATGTTCAGTGTCTTTGGCAATGGAGGTGTTTGGATGTACCGAGTGGTTGGGAACCAATATAGAGATTTTCCGTGGCAAATGGTAGGAGGAATTGGCTGTTGCGTTCTCGGGCCATGACTCATATATTCTCTCATGGAATCGGAGAGCAAATGAAACGACGACTTTTTCCCTTCCTTGCTTCATTGCTGACCGTACACTGCCTCATCGCTCAAACCGCAAAAGTGAAGCCGGGAATCGAAGTCCTGCGGGAGCGCGGGTTCGACATCTTGCATGGAAAGCGGATCGGTCTGATTACCAATCCGACGGGTGTTGATTCCCACTTGAAGTCAACAATTGATATCCTCTTTGAAGCGCCGGATGTTCATCTCGTTGCGTTGTTTGGACCGGAACATGGTGTCCGCGGAGACCATCGAGCCGGAGAGAGCACGGAGACTTACACCGACGAACGAACAAAGCTCCCTGTGTATTCCCTCTACGGAAAGACGCGGAAGCCCACACCCGCAATGCTCAAGGAAATCGACGTGCTGGTCTACGACGTGCAGGATATCGGCTGCCGGTCATACACCTACATCAGCTCCATGGGGTTGGCGATGGAAGCGGCAGGAGAACAGAAGATCAACTTCGTTGTACTCGACCGGCCGGATCCACTTGGCGGGCAGAAAGTGGAGGGGTGCACCGTCGAGAAGGGGTTCCAATCATTCTTGAGTGAATATCCGATCCCGTACGTTTACGGCCTCACATGCGGTGAGCTGGCACGCTTGATCAACGATGAGGGCATGCTGGCCAACGGTGTAAAATGCAACCTTGCAGTTGTTCCGATGAAAGACTGGAAGCGAAGCATGACATTCGAAGACACGGGCCTTCCGTGGGTCCCGCCGTCTCCTCACATTCCCTCGTCCGAGTCGCCGGAATATTACGTGGCAACAGGAATTCTCGGAGAGCTGGGAGTGATTTCCGAAGGCGTCGGGTATACAATCCCATTCCGGACATTTGCCGCAGAATGGATTGACCCAACCCTTCTGGCAAACAGGATGAATGCCTTGGGCATTGACGGCGTTCTCTTCCGCCCAATTTCATTCAGACCGTTCTACGGGCAGTACAAGGATAAGATGCTTGGGGGTGTCCAGCTTTACATCACAGATTATGACACGGCGGATTTGATGAGTCTTCAGTTTCTGCTCCTCCAGACACACAACAACCTGTATCCGGACAAGAATCCGTTTGTCATGGCGAATGACTCCCGGCTTGAGCAGTTCGATCGTGTCGTTGGAACAGGCGAGATCCGGAAACGTTTTGTAAAGTGGATGAGGTACGAAGACATCAAAGACTATCTGCAGAAGGACGTCGAGTCCTTCCGGGCAAGGTCAAAGAAATATCTGCTGTATTAGAAACCAAAGCTCACATCCGTCTGTCGACGGCTTTCTTCACCTTCTGCTTCGCCGCCTGGTTGCGATGTTGTCGTGCCAGGATTTCAAAGGTCCTGACCTTGTCCTTATATGCATTATATGCATTGAGTCTCTGCACGTCGAGATTGGCATCGGTATTCCCCTCCCACCTCCGACAGAGATAAATTGGATTGATGATTCTGCCAATCTGATACTCTCTCGTAATCGCCAGTGCAACGGCATAGTCTTCGCCGTAACTGACATTGGGGAAATTCACCTTCCCGATGACAGGTGTGAAGAACGCCCTGGGGGCGCCAAGTCCGTTGATCCGCAGCGCATTGTTCCGTCCGTTCTCCGGCGTCCATTCCTGGTGATCGATGACCCCCGGAGGGATTTCCTGCAGTTCGAAATTGACCATCCGGTACGACCCGATTACCATTGCACATCTCTCTGCCCTGAACACATCAACAATCTGCTGTAGTATTGTTTCGTCCGCATAGAGATCGTCACTGTCAAGCTGTACTGCAAAGCGCCCGCATTTCTCATGATGAATAGCCTCGTTCCAGCACCCGCCAATGCCGAGATCGAGTCGTTGCGGTGTGAGATGGATGATCCGCGCATCGGTGGCAGCAAGTGCTTTGACGAGATCGATCGTTCCATCAGTGGAGTGATTGTCAACGACGAACAGATTGAACGGGAAGTCCGCTTTCTGCTGGAGCACGGATTCCACCGCATCACCAATAGTCTTGACGCGATTCCGGACGGGAATGATAACCGACATCTCACACTCAAACCTTCCGTCAGCGAGGTTCACCTTCTTGAACTTCGGTTCCAGGTATGCGCCGATTCTTTCCAGATGACGGGTGACCGCCGCCTCCATTTCAACCTGCACTTCACGGTTTCCCGGATTGACGTAGTCAAACTGTTTCTCTCCGGAGGCTCTCCGATCAATACTGCTTCTGGAATACAGACACTCGTTAATGCGTGTAATTGGATAACGGCGGGAGATTGACAGTCGGGCGTCGTACATTCCGCCGTGCCTGTATTCCTGTTTTCCTCGCACTCGTGCCGCGTATTCCAGAGCCTTGAGACTGAAGAGCACGACCGAGCCGAAGTCGAAATCGTCCCTGACGCTTCCCAGTTGGTAATCGATCAGAGGATGAGGAGTCAGCTTCTCCTCGTCCATCTCAAGGTAGTCCGAATAAACAAGGCCCGAGCCGGTCTCTTCAGCAATAGCGAGCAGCCGTTCAATACAGAAACGCCCGAATTCAATAGGTGTATCATGCAGGATAACCATTGCATGAGATGTTTTGCAGCGTTCTATCATCAACTGAACTGCGTCAGTGCCAGTGAGGGAGTCAACCATGAGCGACTCAAATCCTTCAAGACCGCGGGGGCTCTCACGAGATTCCAGCAGAAAGATCTTGCCGACTTGACTGAGGTCCTTCAGTTGCTCAACGGTTCTCCGCGTAAATTCACCGCCGCTGAACGGGACAAACGCCGTGATTGGTTTTGACATGTCCTCCCCCTCTATTCCATGACTGCTTTTCGTTTGCCGAATCCTGAATCGATCCTTACCAGTGCCGCTACGAGGAAACCCGGTATGGTGGAAAGAACGACCCAGACAAAGAAACGGTTGTACCCGAGATATTCCTGTAACGCTCCGCTGAACATGCCCGGCAACATCATTCCCAGCGCCATGAACCCGGTACAGATTGCATAATGTGCCGTCTTAAATGCACCTTGAGAAATGTAGATCATATACATCATGTAGGCAGTGAAGCCAAAACCATACCCAAACTGCTCCACGGCAACCGCACTGCTGATCAGAAAAAAACTCCGCGGCTGAACCTGCGACAGGTATACGAATGCAAGGTCGGGGGTGTGCATGACGATGACCATCGGCCACAGCCACCACCGAAGCCCATTTCTTGACATCACATAACCACCGAGCAGGCCTCCCGCAGTCAAAGCAATGATTCCCACGGTTCCATAAGCAACCCCCACGTCGCTTGTGGAAAGCCCAAGCCCCCCTTTCTCGATCGGGTCAAGAAGGAATGGCGACACAAGCTTGACGAGCTGAGCCTCTGCAAAACGGAAGAGAAGCAAAAATGCGAGTATGCTCCAGATATTATCCTTCCGGACAAACAGCACAAAGGCGCGAAGGAATTCGATGAATGGCCCCAGGTATGTCAGTTCCGGCCTGCCGGCGGAGCGGTCAATCCAGGTTCCCACCACTGTGCGCAGAAGAATGACAACGCCACCTACAAGCGCGAAGATGCTGACTGCTGTCGCAAACGTTGCAGGGAGACCGGTCTGTTCAAACACAAACATCAACATGAAAAAAGCGCCTGAGAGAACGAGAGCGATCGCCACGAAACCTCCAGCCAGGGCGCCCACTTGTGAGCCGCTCAATGTTCCCGAAACCGACCCGCTATCGGACTCAGGAGAGGGTAAGATCAGGCGATGATAAACAGAGAGAACAAAGAACACCACCGCTAGAGCAATGAAGACAATCGACCAGGCAAGCGGAATGCCCAGACCCGGCTCGAGCGTTCCCGCCAGCACGACCAGGCCGCCCTGACCGGAGATCATCGCAATCCGATAGAATGTGCTGCGTACACCAACATATGCAGCCTGTGCCGACTCATCGAGGCTGAGCATATAGAAGCCATCGGCGGCGATATCGTGTGTGGCAGACGAGAATGCCATCAGGCCAAATACCGTGAGCGTCACCGCAAGAAAATTTGGAAGTGGTATCGAAAAAGCCGCACTGACGAGAGTGAGACTGAGGATGAATTGTGTGAGTGTCACCCAGAACCGTTTCGTCCTGAACATGTCAACGAATGGACTCCACAACGGCTTGATCACCCAGGGAAGATACAGCCAGCTCGTGAACAGCGCAATATCCGTGTTGGAAAGACCCAACCGTTTGTACATGATGACCGAAACCGTCATGACAACCACGTACGGAAGACCTTCAGCAAAGTACAGGGAAGGAACCCAGGTCCAGGGATTGCGTGTTGTGGGCGCGTTCATCAGAGGCTTGCCAATACGGATGGAAGTCGATCTTTACGCATACAGTTTCTTCAACTCTGCACCGCGGAAGTAATGCTTGATTATCTGCTGGCAATTCAATCCCTTCGTCGCCATAACCGCCGCCCCTATCTGACACAACCCGACTCCGTGACCCCAACCTGCACCGCGAAGAACGAAGCGTTTCGGAATGCCTGAAGGATCTCGTTCAGCCTCCACGACAAAGGCTGAACTGTAGAGATGAGTCGCCGAAAGCCATCGCCGTATCTCAAGCTCTTTCCCAACCGTCAGGATCTTGCGGCTCCCTTCGATTCTCAGTTTCACAATCCGGCCGGAGGGCCCGCGTTCGACAGGTACAAGGTTGTTCAATGTCCCGAAATCAATGCCGGACTTGGTCCGTAAAAGTTCCTCCAGTTCCTGCCGTTCGTATTCAACCTTCCAGCGGAAAAAATCCGAGGTCTCACGGTCAAAGGACGGGAGAACCTGGCGCAGAACATTTCCGTCGGACGTGTTGCAGTAGGCTGCCGGAGATGAGCGTATCCATGCCTCAGCTTGCGGCTCGCTCGTGATGGGTTTGTGCAGATGAGGCGAGTCCGCCACCGATTGAAGATATGGCACGTCAACATCCTCCCAACAGCTCTGGAATTGCTCGGTGAGCCCGCCACAGGCTTTTGAGAATCTCGCATCACAGACTATATCTTCAAATACAAGACAAACACCCTTCGTTTCATCGATGGCTGAAGCAACTGAACCCGAGCCAATGCGGGTGAGACCCTGATAGCGTTGACAGTGATCATCGGCGCACACATCGAACAGATCATGATCTTCCCGATCGTACCACCGGATCAACTCCTCATCAGTCTGGATTGTCTTACGGGGAATCGTTCCGCGCCGCCTCCTCTTTCTCTCGAGCATCGCAATAAGCCAGCTTCGTGAGGTGATAGCATGAGCCTTGAGAAATTCGAGTGGTGCCTCCGGGTTCATTTCAGATGAGATGACGCTGGCGAGATACTGCTCCAAAGGAACGATGTTGATTGCCACAATGCTTCCGTTGTTCCGCAAGAGGAGCATCAGATCTCCCCTGAATTGCTGGCGTTCCTCTCTCTGCCAGTGAAATCCGGCGCCGATCGTAACATCGCTCAGAGTGAATGTGGAATCACCCTGATGCTCACAAAGTATGGAGCTGCCACGGACTCCAGCGTTGCGATCATGACCGGCAACCTCAATGGACTCACCATCCGCCGATGCTGTAAAAGCGCCTTCGATTGATCTCTCACCGATGGTGAATCTGCCATTGAACTCGCCAACAACGTGCTGCCGGCCATCAATAATACCGACTCGAAGTTTGGGCTCCTCAGAGATCATGTTCCATTAACGCAATGATACGTTTGACCGAATCCTCACCCAACAGAATTTCATCATAAATGCTTTGGATCATCTCTGCATCCACTCGTTCGAAATCCTTCTCGATCGGGGTGATCACCAATCCACCGACATCAACTGCGGCCGGACTGATCAAGACACGTGCTTCTCCTGATTTGTAATACACTGAAGGTCTGTGTTTTCGTCGCGGGAAGACAATCAGCCGCCACATCCCATTGATGAATGAGCAAATCATATTCAGCATCGGCTCAGCCTCGCTATGGGTGAGTTCCCTCATCGCGCTGATGAGCCTCTCGAAAAGCCACACAAGCCGGGAGAAATCAGAGCTTTCCGTGACAATAACCTGCCGTCCGACATTCCCGAGAGTGCACAGTATGCCGGCATCGAACGTTTGAACCGAGGTTCCTCCTCGACGGATCCGCGGCGTCCGTTCGATCGGTATCGTCCCGGTGGGGCACGCCTGAAAGTGCAAATGATCAGGAGCCGAAGCACCACATCGGGCCCCATTGTAAAATACTGTAAACGCCGGCGACATGTGTCTGGCAAGTTCAAGAAACGCGGGGACAAAGCCTTCGATCGCCTGAGGAATGTGATTGACGTGCGGGATTGTCAGGTGTCTGTCAAAGATTGGCACGGGATTGCACAAAATGAGAAACTCATCTTGATATTGAATTCCCCTTTGCTCCGGGGGAAGATGGTCGACACAGAGGAAGCATTGCCGATTGCTGATCGATCGGGGATCGACGTCTGCCGCGGTGCTGGTGATCCGCCGGGATTGAACTGGACCTGCACTGAATAACCCTGGCAGTGAACCTCCCGAACCTGAACCGCATCGAGTGCGGCATAACCCTCGCAAAGTTGTGGCCATGATGATCGCTGTTGAAGGAGAAGTTCGTCACACAACTCCGGGAGGTGTCCGGCAGAGGATCGCGGGTATGTGAAAAGAACCCTGCTGTTTACCAATGAGGTGTGGGGTTGGACGGGGGGAGACATTTCATCATGGGGTCAGTCTTCGCATGAGTCAAGGAAATCCTCAATACCATCGACAATGCGTTCGGCCAGGGCTTTCCGGAAATCATCGTCGAGCAGTTTCATTTCGTCAGTGGGATTCGACACAAATCCCGCCTCAACGAGAACATTCGGCATCTCCGTCGGAGAGTTGAGGGCAAAATTGAAGCTCCCGACATTTCCAAAAGAAGAAAGCCCCGTTTTCAATATCTGCTTGAGTATGAAGAGCGACAGTGGGCGATAGCAAACATGTTTGTAGAACGTGGCGATCCCCATCACGTCCTCAGGATTCGTCGTCAGGCCAACCGAGTTGGCGTGGACGCTGATAAGAATGTCCGCGTTTGACGACCAGACCGTTTTCAACCTGTCCAGCATGGTAAGGGAAGAGTCATTCGTCCGGGTCAATATCACACGGGCACCTTTCCTCTCAAGCAAATCCCTGAGGTGATTCACAATCGCAAGGGTGATATCCTTTTCCTTGACGCCCGTGGCTCCCAGTGCACCTTTGTTTTCTCCTCCATGGCCTGCATCGAGCACATAGGTCAGCGCCTTGACCTTCAGCCGCTCGGGTTGACGCTTTACTTTTATTGCAAGAGTATTCCCTCTGTAGCCAACCTGGTAACCCCAGATCTGTTTGTGGTTCAATTCAATGGTGATTCTGAATTGTTGTTTTGCGACCTGGGTGTAGTAGGCGTTCTTGATTTCCCGCGTATTCAGTTGTTGGGTGATCCAATTCGAGTTGGAAACTGCCCCGTACACGTCCACGTTGATGCGGGTTGGATCTGATTCCTGGAACGATGAATAGGGGAGTTTCTCGCCCAGACTGACAGAGACGTAGTCAAACTTCGTGTCTCCCATGACACTCCAGTTGCCGGTCAAGGAATACGGCAAATGTGTCCCGGGCGGTTGCAGGGCAACCTGGTCCTCCGGTATCCATGCCTCTTGATTCTCAGTGAGTTTCACCCGATATCGACCGTTCATTTTGCCCGTGATGGCAAGCCTTATTCCCTCCTGGATAAACGAGAGCTTCGCTCCGCCGAGCCTATCATCACCCAGGCCAAAATCGAGCGCCACCCTCTCACCCCTGGTGATTCCGACGAGTGGAAAATCACGCGGCCTGAACCAGATTCGTGATCGGGAGTCCTTTGTTACGTAGTTGCCGTCCTTTCCCTCCAATCGAAATGTCATCGGAAGATTGTCGAGTGTATCACCCATCGTAACCTTGTAGGTACCACGGTATACTCCGTCGAGGCCGTTTGCCTCAGAACGGGAGATCTCATGCATGACTCTTCCACCCAGAAACGTTGCCACACAGTCCGGCGTCCCCTTGATCTGAACCTCGAGCACATCCCCCTCATTCAGCCAAACGTCGGACGCAGGCTCGATCATTGCGTCCTCGATTGCCAGCGTGTCCGAAAGCGTTGTCGCAAGTGGTTTGCTGCGGATGATCAGGAACGACTTTGAAACCGACTTGCCGGAATCGTTCGTCGAGAGTATAGTGAAAGGATTCTCCCCCACCTCCAAATCGAGAAGCCCCACAAATGCGCCCGATGGGTAGACCTTGAATGGCTTGTCGTTGACTGTAACCCGGTTGCGAGGATTTGTGCTCGCAGAAAGACGATAGACAGATGTGGGAGTTGCGGTAGTGTCGGATTCAGGAACAACGAGGAGAATGAAGCTTGAGTCTCTTGAAGCTCCGAGCGCCAAACCGGAGAGTGGAACATTGCACAGCAGAATTGCTAAGGGAAGAAATCGAAGATTCATCACTGCGGGCGTGTTTGATCACTCGTTCTCGTTCTTGCCCGTCAATATATGAACTTTGCCAACGAAAGCCAAAGCCCCGTGTCGGAACTGAGACACGGGACTTCTTGTCTTGCAGAGGCAGACGGTAATCTGTCATTTCACCACCATCAGCTTCTTGATCTGTTGAAAGGATTTACCTCCGTTCGTGGGTCTTGCTTCCATCCGATAGAAGTAGACACCACTGGCGACATTTGCCGCATCCCAGCGAACATCATAATAACCCGCCAGGCGCGCCTCACTTGCCAGCGTCGCCACTTCACGGCCAAGCATGTCGTACACCTTCATACTTACCCAACTAACCGTTGGCAGTTGGTACTGAATCGTGGTTACCGGATTGAACGGATTGGGGAAATTCTGGTCGAGGGCAAACGTTGCCGGACCGGTGTACTGAACCACAATGGACTTCGTCCATGTGAAACCGCTTCTATCTGTGATACTAAACTCCAATGTATCCCGCCTATTCACTTGAACCGAGCGGGAAACACTGAAGTCGAACAGAGCATCAGCTTCTTGCCCGGTTTGAATCGACCGGATCGTTTTGACCGTGGAGGCGAAGGTCAATCCAAGACATGACTTCGTGACCCTGACAACGACGCTTTCTGCGGGGACTGATGATGTATTTGCCACAGTTAACTCAATCTTGTTCCCTTTTGTGCCGGGAGCAAGAGCATGGTAGGTCTGACCTGCCATCGACGCAGGGATCCAAAGAGATGCAAGAATGAGTGCATGGCTGATTCTGGTGTTCATGGTTGTTGCTCCAATAGGATGACGGTTTCATCAGACAAACATGACTCCTTTCATCTTGACTTCGCTTTCCTGTTGTTCGGAGGCAATATCTGCTCATCTGAAACGGTAAATACGTCCCCTGCACATACGCTCACGGCAGAAGGATCGATTTCGAACAGCGAGACCTGTGGACGAAGAATAAGACTCATGCCAGCATACTGTTCAACGTTCACGGAAACCGTTCCAGAGTTTGCTGTTGTATCCAAGAGAGCAATGGGAGTTCCGTTTCCATTCAACAGGCGGAAGGCGAATCCCCTCCTCCCAATCGAGGGTCCACGGTCGGCAAACCGCTTGCTCACAATCAATCGTCGTGCATTTGCCGGCAACCTGACAACGTCAGATCCCAGGTAATCCCATACACGCACGACATTGATGCTATCGCGATCCCGCATACGGGAGCGCTTGAAAGGGACAACGGTCGTGTCACCGCTTGCATTGACGATCCTTATCGGGTCGATATCCAATGTGAGTGTCGCATGCAATCGCTTATGATAGATAACAGCACGCCGTTTCTGAAGGAGACCAGTGGAATTGGTCATCCCAATCACGCCGCCTCTCAAGGGAGAAACCTCACCCGTCGATCCGGTAACTATGTCATACGGGAAACTGCTCTGGTCTGTCCAGCAATGGATAGGCGTCCCAGATGAAGAATTCTCCTGAGTTATGTTCGCCCACGCGCCTGATTGACTGAGTGTGCTGGTATTCCACGATGGAGCCTCATAACCATTATCAACGTAACGAATGAGCTTGATGAGATTTGAAGAGGTATGATTCACAATGGCAACACCGTACTGGCCTCCGCCGGGAATGTAGTAGGTAAGTGAGGGATTGAACCAATCGGGGCCGAATTGAGTTCCACCGAATGCTACGAACCAGTTGCTCCACTTGTTATCGGAGTATCCCATTCGGAATATGATGCTCTTGGTCCATGTGTTAGCGATTCCGCTCCAGGCAGCAATTGGACCCTTGTCGGGATCGATTGCAACGGACGAGAATGCGCCTACACTTGTTCCTGTACCATCAGCAACACTGGTTTCCTTGCTCCAACTTGATCCATCATAGATGCGTGAGTATGGACCACCATCCAGACCGGCGTAATCATACAAAAGAGAGACGTACGAGTCTGCACCTGCAAGACTTGGAAACTGCGAACGGCCAGTGCTCTCCCCACTGATAATGTCTTGTTGAGGCGCCTGCCAGCTACTTCCCCTGTCTTGAGAGGTTCTATAGCGCAAACCCTGTGCACTACAGTAAACGGCGACCATTTCATCTCCGGTTCCCAGTGGGGCAACAACAGGCATTGGTCCTTCCGTTTGATATTGTGAGACTTGCACTGTGGACGCATGCGGGAGTATTTGTGGCGTCGACCAACTCGAACCCTGATTCTCGCCATATGCATGCCAAACCTCATATGTCGAGCTGTCGGTTTGCCGTTGCCAGACTATCTGGACAGCACCATGTTGAATGGCAATGCACGGGCGAGAGTTGCCTGCATTTTCTGTGATTTGAAGCGTTTGGTCCCATGCCGATCCCCCATCGTCTGACCGACGGTAGAAAACCGTTCCTCCAGACATCAAGACTTCATGCAAATAGCCCTCTGACTTCGCAAGGTGGCGAGCATTATTTGTGGCGGTGGCATTGGACGAGCTGGAGGCGTTCGCTGATGCGAACGTTGAGTCTTCCTCCCGCAGTTTCTTCATGAGATACTCCGTGTTGAAGCGCAGCAATGCGTACGCTTCGCTCGTGAGTGTGCTTGCACTATCCACGTGGACATTGATGAGCACGGAATCCAACCTCGACTTTGTAACTCCACGGTCGTTTGCCACAAGATGTGCTCGGGCGGTATCAAGCAAGCGTGTGTATTTGCTGGCAGTGCTCTGGCTGGTGATCCAATTGAGCGCGCCGGATTGCGTGACGTAGTATTTGGTGGTGTCGAGAAAGGTGAGGCCGTTAAAGGGCGTGGGGGGATCCTTAGGCCCAATCGTGTAACTGGTGTATGAGTTGTTCAAAACATCATTTGTTAGCGTCTCTTCGGTAATTGCATCAACGTCATCCGAATTGGCTAAAATGGTCAACCCGCGGGCGTAGTATCTTGCGATGACTGGCAGCTCGGAACTTGATAACCCAAACTCACTATTAACTTGTCCCGGCTTTAACATACTGGTTCTGTAGTTCGGAAAGACAATCCATTTCCTGCCATTGACCCGAGTCGTACTTTGCATTTCCCAATGCTCTGGGCCGCGAGAACTTGCATTGCGGCTGACACCCGCGAGGTAAAACTCTGACATCCTTTGTTTGCTTGTTGAGGCATTGCCTATCGTGTAAGAAAAATCAAATGTGACCCCAGTTTTCACAACTCCACATTGACTGGTGACACTGAGTCGATTTGCCGGTTGGAATTCAGTTCTAGGAATTTGCCGCACTGATGGCCACAGCCCGTACAAAGAACCATTCCATCCGTAGGTGACGAAAGGAAGGGTTGAAACCTCATCGTCAGGCACCCACCCATTGTGCGGTGACCAGTAGGCACGTATATCCCAAACACTATCTCCATTTGGGTCGAGGAGTTCAAAGGTCGATCCATTCGTGGTTAGCAACGTACTCTGTCCCGTCGCATCAACGTCATTGACGATTCTTCCGGTCGTTCCGTCCCAGCTGAAGATCCACATGAAATCAACATTATCTTTTCCCAGTTCCCAACCCACCTGCAAAATATCCACTTCCCCATCGTCGTTGATGTCCGCTGTGGCAAAAATATCTTCCCCCCAGTGTGCTCCGTTCGCTTTGATCGTTGGCTGGGATGACCAAACGATTTGTCCGTTTCTGAACATACCGACGCCACTTGAGTCTCCCGAAAGGAAATATGAAAACATGACACATCCGCGAAGAGTCCCATAAGGGTCTGTTATGTCTTCAAAACCATAGTGAACTGGATTCTTGCCAATCATTGAATCGAAGACTGCGTAGTCGAAGTTAGTCTGAGATCCAAACCTCGCATGAATAAGGGGCGCCAGTTGTGATTGAATGACACCATTGGGATCATGCGGATGTTGTGCTTGGCTGTTCTTACAAGTGAGAACTAGAAGCATTCCTACAAGGCACGGAAATACCTTCATTATTGATCTCTCCTCAAAGGTGGATAATACCTTGAATACTTCATGACATGTGCAGTGTAGACCTTCCGGTCACGGTTATACTTACGGAGGGCCCTCACCCACGTTTCCTCGTAGCCAGCATTCCACGTGCACTGAGGTAAAGGGGCACCCAAGATACCTGTTAGTTTACGCATGAACCATTGGGTATATGCCGGCATGACTTCGTGGTGATCATTCAAATCCTCTGGATTCTTGCAATAGATTGTTTTGCCAAAGCCATTTAGTGAACTGTCTGTCGCAGTGTAATGAGTCATTTGGATCATGCCGTACGATGACATGATCCTTGTCTGTGCAATGAGATTATGATCTTTGTCGATGATCCCGTTAATGAGATCATCGCGGGTCCTAGTGCGTGCTGCAGCTTTTGCCATTTCTCCAATGCCTTCCACCGAGTCCCTGAAGTAGTATGTCCACTTCAACCAGTAAGCTGTCATACCTGGATTGTATAGATAGGTTGTGTCTTTTGTTAAGATGTACTGCGCATCGTTTGTGCCAACATACTCACCTATTCTCATGGGCGATGTAGGATATCTTACTGGAACGACATTCGTGTGATTAGTTGGAATTGGATCTCCTGTACCCATATTGTTCTGTGTAACTACAAAATGATTCCCCTGTCCAAAATATCTTGCCCTAATGCTCGAGTCTTTGTTTGTCTGAAATCGAATATCCTCCCACGGTTCATATCGATACGCATTGCGGAAGGAGCTTTCTTCCAACATCTGACCCTTCATGACTTGAGGTGGTATACCCTCCTTGCCAGCGTAGTAACATATCAAGCTGTCAATACTGAATGGAGAACTACCAAACACATCGCTCATATAATATCTGTTGTTGATGCTGGGAACTCCAAGTGAGTCGGGCCTCCTAACCTCAATATCAATGCTACCTGTCCGACCTTGGTAGGACGCTGTGAGCCTTACTCTGTAGGTTGTATCATTGCGCCAGAAACGCCCAATGAGCCGAATAAGCCCGGCTGACAACGGACGCATCGTTGCAAAACTATCGTCGATCGCCCAAACAGGGTATTTCTTTTCCCAGTAAACACCAAGCTTGCCACCAGAGACTTCGGTTACAGGTATACCAGACCAAACACTATCTGCAATGCCGCCATTAAGAACTGGAGAAGTCAACTCGTCAATAATTAGCCGGTCGGCACGTGTCGGGTGAAGTCTCGCTTGATAATACTTCGTTTCTCCCAACAGAATTTCAATGACATCCGGCTTTACCCACAACGTGTCTCTTCCCCGCTTCAGGGTGTCTGACATCTGAATCACCTCAATGGCAACAAAGCGAGCCGAATCCGGCTTACTCTTGTTTGCCACAAACCTGATCCTGCCAGTCCTGGCATCAGCATACCTTGCATCAACGGAGTTCACCGGGTCACCGTTTGTATCAATGAAGGACCCAAGCGTGTCCGGGAGTTGCGTGTATCGTACGACCGTCGTCGAGTCGATCTGCACCTCTCCTCCGTTCACATCCACTGCAACTGCTCGCACCGCTATCGCTTCCCCATGACTTATTGTGTCCCTCTCTGTGACAATGCGGAACCCTGCTGTATCGGGATACACAACTCCGAGCGCAACCGCACACATTTCAAGCTCCTGAAGTGTTCCTTCGTCAGGGTATGTGTAGCAGTCGTCGGTCAAGTACATAAAGACATTTCCCTCAAAGCGAGGGTTGGAGAATGATGTTGCGGGAATATCTGTCGATCCATGATACACAAAATGTAACGTGTCACCTATGTGAACGTCAGGGAGGAAGAACCTCAATGGATAGCCATACTGAGACATCGCGGAATAACCGGTGAATTGTACGTGGAGTCCGTCACTGCATCGCCATTCTTCCTGCCCTCCCCGGGTGACGTAGTGATCAACGTAATCTACGGTGTTGTAGTCGAATGTCTCGCCACGCAGGGTGACGGACAGTCTGCCGGGAACTATCGGAGTGTACTTGTGCGCCAGAATCACGGTTCCAGCAAAGGTGCCCGAATCGCCTGCCACGTACACTACTTCTGTCGGGTTATCTCCCAATTGTCCTTGAAATACGTGAGGCTGCAATTCAACCCTCTCTTTGATGGTCACCTGACCATAGCTGACGTTCACCATGCCAAAGAAAAGCAAACCCATTGCCACACACAAGGCGGGAATATTCCGGACGGAACACAGTAATCCTCTGGACGAAGGCATACTCAGACTCCGAATTCAACTTGGTCTACTTTCGGGGGACTTGACGTAGGAACAGGTGAGGTGAGGTGAGGTGAGGTGAGGTGAGGTGAGGTGAATCCTCACTTTCTGTGCTCAGCCGCAACTAATATACAGCCTGAAAAACAATTTGTCAATGGAAAAGATAGAATTTAGAAGTCTTTCACGCTGCGGAAAAGAAGGCGGAACATCGTGATGGTCTTTACAACAGAAAACCCGAATGTTTCACTTCAACATTCGGGTCAGGCAACGCTCAATGCGCTTGTAATGAGTCTACATGGGTTGCTCAGATTGCGGCTGGAAGTTCTTCACCTCCTCAACAATCACATCAACGATCTCCGACTCCTTCACACGGCGGACGACCTCGCCCTTGCGATAAAGAATGCCCACGCCCTTACCGGCAGCAATGCCGATGTCGGCCTCGCTTGCCTCGCCGGGACCATTGACCACGCATCCGAGCACGGCGATCTTCACCGGCTTCTTCACACCTTCGAGCCGTTTCTCCAGTTCGGCCATGATTCCGAACAGGTCCACCTCAAGTCGGCCGCAAGTCGGACAGGCGATCAACTCCACATTGCGCGACGCAAGTCCAAGTGAACGAAGAATTTCCTTCCCAACCTCGACTTCCCTGACGGGCTCGTCCGTGAGTGACACGCGGATCGTATCGCCAATCCCTTCGGCGAGCAGAGTTCCAATACCAACCGCAGATTTGATGGTACCGGTCTTTGTCGGCCCTGCTTCGGTAACACCAAGGTGGAGGGGGATATCTGTTCGTTCGGCGACAAGGCGATAGGCCTCCACCATCAGACGCACATCCGTCGATTTCACAGAGATAATCACATCCTTGAAGCCAAACTCGTCACAGATTTCCACATGGCGCATGGCACTTTCGAACAAAGCCTCAGCGGTCGGATAACCGTGTTTGTTCAGAATGTCTTCCTCGAGAGAGCCGGAATTCACACCAATACGAATCGGAATGCCCTTGTCCTTTGCAGCACTCAGAACCTGATGGATCCGCTCGCGGTTCCCGATGTTGCCCGGATTGAGCCGCACCTTGGCGACATTCGCCTCGATCGACTTTAGCGCAAAGATGTGATTGAAGTGAATATCGGCCACGACGGGTATTGGCGACTGACGCACAATCTCCTTCATCGCATCGGCGGCTTCCTTGTCGTTGACCGTAACACGCACGATGTCACATCCCGCCTCCGCCGCATCGACGATCTGTTTTACAGTGGCCTGAACATCACTCGTCTTCGTCTTGGTCATTGTCTGCACGGAGAGCGGTGCGCCACCTCCAACCTTCACACCACCAATGTTCACCTGCCGCGTTGCGCGTCTCACACCAACTTTGTACGTCGGATGAGGAGTAACTGTGCTCACCGGCGAGATTGAGGACAGGAATTTCGATCATCGATCAATTATCAGTTGAGTTTCTTGCTCGCTTCAAAGAGGATTCGCTTTTCTTCCTCGCTCAGGCTCTGGTAGCCACCCGCACTGATCTTGTCAAGGATGGCATCGATCTGTTCCTGTGTGGTGGGACCGCTGCTCTTGCGTTGTTGACCGCTTTTGATATCGTAGAACTTTGCCTCGTGCACCTCTTCATACTTTCTGCCAAACCTGCCAAATTCATTCAGTGGCCGTTCTCCACTCATCTTCAGCGTGCTGAACCAGGATCTGAACGGAATAACGCCGCGATCGACGAGCAGATAGACCAATCCAACCACCGCGCCGCCGAGATGCGCAAAATGGGCAACGCCATCCGATGTTCCCGTAACGCCATAGAAAAGTTCCATTGCCATATAGAAGGCAACGAAGTACTTCGCCCTCACCGGCAGAAGGAAGTAGATGTAGATCGGGCGATCAGGGAAAAGCATACCGAACGCAACAAGCACCCCGAACACGGCTCCCGAAGCTCCAATCGTCGGACCCGCCTGCCCGATCAACGGGGCAACGAGCATGTTCGAGATCCCTGCACCAAGTCCGCACATCAGGTAATAGATGAGGAACTTCCTTGAGCCCCATGTATTCTCCAACTCCATGCCGAACATCCACAGCGCAAGCATGTTGAAGAAGATGTGAGCGAGCCCCCCATGCATAAACATGTACGTGAAGAGCTGCCAGGGGAGGAAGTGGGTGCCAAGAGGCCAGAGCGCGAGATAGTAGGTGAGAATTCCGTCAGCGCCGCCCACCCTGATGCCTGCAACCGTAAAAGGCGCCAGGAAGAAATCTACCAGTAACCAGACGGCAACATTGCTGATGAGCAGGTACTTGATGACTGGAGGGAAGAACCTGAACCCGCCGAATAAGCTCGGACGGTAATAGTTCCCGTATGTTTGTGCGTGAAAGAACGGCATCTCCCGCCTCTATCACTATCTCTGGTTATGCAACGTATAATACTGCAAATAAGTTCACTGAGTATCAAGCGCAAGCACGCCGGGAAGTCTCTTTCCCTCGAGGAACTCTAGTGAAGCACCGCCACCGGTTGACACGTGCGACATCGCCCCGTCAAATCCCAACTGTGTCACCGCGGCAGCAGAGTCTCCGCCGCCGACAACAGTCGTTGCACCGGATTTCGTTGCTTCGGCCAGAATGCGCGCAACCTCCAACGTCCCGTTGGCAAAGTTGGACATCTCGAACACACCCATCGGGCCATTCCACACAATGGTCTTGGCACGGCGGCATTCCATGTTGATCAACTTGACTGTCTCCGGACCGATATCCAGGCCACGCCAGCCACGTGGAATTTTCGCAACGGGCACGACCTTTCGCTGCGCTCCGTTTTCAAACCGGTCGGCAACCACACAGTCGATGGGAAGAATCACCCGGAGATGTTTTGCCTTGATTTCGTCGAGGATCTTTTTGGCAAGCCCGAGTTTCTCCTGCTCGACAAGCGAATCACCAATCTCCAGTCCCTGTGCCTGGAAAAACGTAAAGGCCATCCCGCCGCCGATAATCAAGACATCAACTTTGGGCAGAAGGTTTTGAATGACGTCAATCTTGCCGGATATCTTCGCGCCGCCGAGGATGGCCACGTACGGATGCTTCGGGTTCGACATCACCCTCCCGAGATACTCCAGTTCCTTCTGCATCAAGTATCCTGCAACCGCCGGTTTGAGGAATTTCGTGATCCCCTCCGTCGAAGCATGCGCCCGGTGCGCCGTGCCGAAGGCATCGTTCACGTACAGATCGCCGTAGCTCGCGAGCTCTTTGGCGAAGTTGCGGTCGTTGTTCTCCTCTTCCATGTGGAAACGGAGATTCTCCAGCATCAAGACTTCCTTTGGCTTCAGCTCGTTCACCATTTGCCGCGTTGCCTTGCCGATGCAGTCTCGTGAGAATTTGATGGGAATATTCAGGAGTATGCCAAGGTGGTTCGCCACAGGTTGCAGTGAGAATTCCGGATTCGGCTGGCCTTTGGGTCGGCCAAGATGACTCATGAGAATCGCACTGCCCCCAGCATTCAGGATCTTACGGATCGTTGGAAGTGCCTCCACAATCCGCTTGTCGTCGGAGACTTTCATCTCGGCCGTCATGGGTACGTTGAAGTCAACACGCACCAGCACCTTCTTGTTCTTCAAATCAACATCATCAATAGTCATGGGAGGCATAAATCCATCCAAATAGAGTAGTAGAAGAAAGGCCTGCCCTGACAGACATCAGGGCAGGCACTGATCATCTTCCCTCGCCTCACGCTATCTTTTTCAGCAAATCGACGACACGGCAGGAGAATCCCCACTCGTTGTCGTACCAGCCAAACACCTTGACTGTCGTGCCCTGGGCCATTGTCAACTTCGAGTCAAAGATGCACGAGTGTTCATTGCCAATAATATCAGAGGATACGAGCTCTTCTTCGCTGTACTGGAGAATGCCCTTCATGGAGGTCGCCGCAGCGTTCTTCATTGCAGCGTTGATTTCCTCTTTTGTGGCGGGTTTCTTCACCACGGCCACAAAATCAGTGATCGATGCATCGGGGGTTGGCACGCGAAGCGAGAACCCGTCGAGCTTGCCTTTCAGATCCGGAATGACCTTTCCGACCGTCTTCGCCGCACCTGTCGTGGTGGGGATAATGGAAAGTGCAGCAGCCCTCGCCCGACGGAGATCCTTGTGCGGCAGGTCGAGCAAACGCTGGTCATTGGTGTATGAATGAATCGTCGTCATATACCCATGATCCACGCCGAACGTCTGGTGCAACACCTTTACCATCGGAGCGAGGCAGTTGGTTGTACAGGAGGCATTTGAGAGGAATTGCTCCTTTCCGGTAATGATATTGTCATTCACACCGAGCACAACGGTTGCGTCGATCTCATCTTTTGCGGGAGCGGTCAGAAGCACCTTCTTTGCACCTGCCTGGATGTGAAGCATCAGCTTGTCACGACTCGTGAAGATGCCGGTGCCTTCGACGATCAACTGGGCATTCAGTTCCTTCCATGGCAGCTTGGCGGGGTCTTTTTCTGCAAGTACCTTGAATTTCTTTCCATCAACGACAATGTTATCGCCGTCTGCCGTCACCGTGCCGGGATACATTCCGTGCACCGAATCGTACTTCAAGAGGTAAGCGAGTGTCTTTGCATCCGTGATATCATTGATTGCGACGACGTTGTATCCTCCCTGTTGCATCATGCGTCTAAAGACAAGTCTTCCGATCCGGCCAAAGCCGTTGATTCCGATGTTAACCGCCATGAAGAACCCTCCGTGTGTGCAGATTAGGTGAGAAGAAAGTCAGAAAATCATTCAAATTCGATGGAAAACTTGAATAAGGTATCAAGAATTGGTTTGAATGTCAAACCTGACTTCTAGGTTTGACTTCGACGAAGTCGAGTCAAACATGCTTTCCATGTTTGACCTCGACGCAAGTTGGGTCAACTTCACGACAGTGATGAATCGACTCAGGTAGGAGGAATCGCCCTTGTCACCCTTCGACTCCACAAGGTTGAGACGCATGAATCGCTCAGTGTGACTGAGGTATTCTCCAGATTACACAAACGTCATCTTGAGCGACCGACATCTCAGTGCAAACCCGGTGGAGGGAGTCGAAAGATGTTCTGAACAAAAACAGTCACACTTCGACTCCACGACGTTCGACCGATTTAGTCGCTCAGTGTGACCATTAGGTTGGAGCATGCGAGTCCGTTACACTGTCCGCTCGGCAAGCGCAACCGAGCTACCAATAACAGAACTCGCTCCATGGGCCATTAGAACTTCTGCGCAAGCTTCAATCGTTGAGCCGGTCGTGATCACATCGTCCACGACGAGAAAAGATCTCTGGTTTATCTTCTCATACGATCGTTTGTTCACGCAAAACGCATCGCCGACGTTTTCTCTCCTCTCGGAGGCGGTAAGTTTGGTCTGCGACGACGTGTACTTGTGTCGCTTGAGTAACGACGTATAGACCGGGATTCCCGTTGCATCTCGAATTCCCCGGGCAATGTATTCGCTTTGGTTGTACCCTCTCTCTCGAAGCTTTGTGGAGTGCAGTGGAACAGGAACGATGCCATCAATGGAATGATCAGGCACCTCCTTCAAGAGCTTTTCCCCAAGCTTTCTCCCAAGTTCCCGGCCCAGAACCGTCATGCCATCGTACTTCAATTGATGGATGATGGCCTGGAGTGTGCCGTCTTTCTCAAAGTGATAGAGAGAAATGAGATTGGCAATGGATTGAGGCCGGGTCAAACGCTCGCGCATCTCCCGACACAGTGAATCATCGTGACTGATGCGACGAATGGTTGACCAGCAGGCTGAACACACACGGCTGCGTCCACCTTCCAGGAGCGCTTCGCACACAAAGCATGTCGGCGGATAGACGAATTCGAGGAAAGGGCGGATGAGAGATTTGAGCGTGGAGCTTGTACTCAACATGGAGCTTCTGATTGTGGACAATGCTTACTCTGAGGAAACCCTTCATGCGGAATCGCCGGCGCCTCGCGGTGGCAGCGATGACCTGACGGACCCTAAGTCATGTTGAGCGACCGAAACGGCGCCCCTCAGCCGTGAGGGAGTCGAAACATGAACCCGGTAATCTAAACCATGTAGTGAAATTCCGGCCCATGACAGGTTTCGACTCGCCACTGCAAAACAGCGGCTCGCTCAACCTGACGATGGTTTTCATGTCATCCCTATGTTAATGCACGGCAGCCCCCTGCTACCAACATCAACATGACGAGCGCTTCTTGGCTCAATCAGATTCTTCGCTCGCTTCGCTCGTTCAGAATGACACAGACACAACTACTTCTTCCCCATCGCCTCAAGCTTCGCAATTTCATCGCGGAGGTCGGCGGCACGCTCGAACTCCAGATCCTTTGAAGCCTTCATCATTTCCGTGCGCAGTTCCTCGATGAGATCCTTTCGCTGGTCCGCCGTCAGATACTTGATGACGCTTTCCGCCACCATCGGCATCTTCGCCCTCTCGCGACGGGCATCCCGTGCGGCCTTGACATCGGCCACGGCGGTTGCAGCAAGGACTTCATTCACGGTCTTGTAGACTGTCTGCGGTGATATGTTATGTTCTGTATTGTACTCGACCTGCTTTACCCGCCTCCGTTTTGTTTCGTCCATCATGCGTTCCATGGAGCCGGTGACGGTATCTGCATAGAGAATCACCCTGCCGTTCAGGTTACGCGCAGTACGTCCGGCAGTCTGAATCAGCGACTTCTCCGATCGGAGGAAGCCTTCCTTGTCAGCATCGAGGATCGCTACAAGTGAGACTTCCGGCAAATCCAGACCCTCGCGCAACAGGTTCACACCCACGAGCACATCGAAATCGCCGAGGCGCAAATCTCTCAGGATCTCCACACGCTGGAGAGCATCGACTTCCGAGTGAATGTACCTGACCTTCACACCGATATCAACGAGGTAATCCGTCAGATCTTCCGCCATTCGCTTGGTTAGAGTCGTGACCAGCACACGCTCCTTTTTGCCAGCGCGCGTCCGAATCTCGGCAATCAGATCGTCGATCTGGTTCTTCACGGGACGAATCTCGACCTCGGGATCGACAAGGCCGGTCGGGCGAATCACCTGTTCGACCACGACACCCTTGGATTTCTCAAGCTCGTAGTCGCCCGGCGTTGCGCTGACAAAAATCACCTGCTTCACCATCTGCTCCCACTCATCAAACGTCAGCGGACGGTTGTCGAGTGCCGACGGAAGTCGAAAGCCGTAGTCAACAAGAGTCAGTTTGCGGGAACGGTCACCGTGATACATTCCTCCCACCTGGGGAACAGTCACATGTGATTCATCGATCACCAGGAGAAAGTCATCAGGAAAGTAATCGAGCAGACACGCGGGGCGCGAGCCCGGCGGCCGTCCGGCAATATGACGGGAATAATTCTCGATGCCTGAACAATACCCGACCTCACGCAACATCTCAAGGTCGAACCGCGTCCGCTGTTCCAGCCGCTGCGCCTCGACAAGCTTGTTCTGTCGACGGAGTTCGATCAGACGCTCCTCCAGTTCCTCTTCAATTCCTTTGAACGCACGGGCAAGCGTTTCCTTCGAAGTGATAAACTGTTTCGCAGGATAGATCACTTCATAGTCCGTCTCGCCAATGACCTTGCCGTCAACCGCATTGATGTATGATATCCGTTCGATCTGATCCCCAAAGAACTCGACGCGGATCGCCTCTTCGGTCTCGTATGCTGGAATCACTTCAACCACATCTCCCCGCACGCGCATCGTCCCCCGGACAAATTCAAAATCATTCCTCATGTAGTAGATATCCAGCAGCCTGCGGAGAAGCTGGTTGCGCTCAATCCGCTCACCTTTCCTGATCACCACAATCTGGTTCGCCCATTCCTCCGGCGCGCCGATGCCGTAGATGCAACTGACCGATGCCACCACGATGACGTTCCTGTCTCCACTCAACAACGCACTTGTTGCCCTGAGACGCAGCCTGTCGATCTCATCATTGATCGAGGCATCTTTGGCGATGTACGTATCAGACGTTGGGACATAAGCCTCCGGCTGGTAGTAGTCGTAGTAGCTGATGAAGAACTCGACCCGTCATTCGGGAAAAATCCCTTGAACTCGCTGTACAACTGCGCCGCAAGAGTCTTGTTGTGGGACATGACGAGAACGGGCCTGTCGATGCTGGCGATGACGTTGGAGATGGTAAACGTCTTACCGCTTCCCGTGACGCCGAGGAGGGTCTGATACTTGTCGCCTCGAATGACGCCTTCCGTCAACTGCCTGATCGCTTCAGGCTGGTCGCCGCTGGGCTTGAAATCGGATTTGAGTTTGAAGATGGGCATGTGTTGAAAGAAATAACCGCAGAGGCGCGGAGAAAAGCAAGAGGCGTGATTCAGAACCTACTTGGCCAAACAGCAGCTTGCTACTCGTACCGCAGGGCCTCAATGGGGCTGAGCAACGAGGCCTTGCGTGCAGGATAAAAACCGAAGAAGACCCCAACCAAGCCAGAGAATAGAAATGCCAGTGTCACAGAACTTACGGACACAAACACTGGCCAGCCGGCAAGCTTGGAGATGAGATTGGAACTCATAAGACCGATGGCAACACCGATCAATCCACCGAGAACACTCAATGAAACGGCCTCAATGAGGAATTGCTGCAGAATGTCGCTCTTCCGGGCGCCGATGGACATGCGAATACCGATTTCGCGTGTACGTTCCGTGACCGACACGAGCATGATGTTCATGATCCCGATGCCGCCGACGATCAAGGATACCGAAGCGATACTGCCCAATAGCACCGTCATGATACTGGATGTTGCGGTGGCGGCACTGGCAATATCGGATTGGTTTCGGATCGTAAAGTCATTGTCCTCCCAAGGCTGTAACCGATGGCGTATCCGGAGCAAGTCAGAGATCTGCGCCTGTGCCTCAGGGATATCCTGTTTTGACACGGCAGAAACGAGAATCATGCTCACCCAATCGATCCCCTGAATCTTTCTCTGAACCGTCGGGAATGGAGCAATGATCAGATCATCCTGATCCTGTCCCATCGCGTTCTGACCCTTGGGTTGCAGCGTGCCAACAACTTTAAATGGGAGTTTGGCGATCCGGATCATCTGTCCCACCGGATCCTGACCCGGGAAGAGATTGTCCACAATTGTCTGGCCGATTACACATACCTTCGTCGCACCACGCACGTCCTGGTCTGTGAAATACCCGCCGTCCTGCAGCTTCCAATCCCTGATCTTGAAGTAGTCAACGTTGCCACCCTGGACAGACGTGCTCCAGTTGAGGCTGCCTGCGACAACCTGGCGTCCCGTGCGTGTAGCAGGACTCACTGCATCAACCGCGGGACATCGGTCGCGAATTGCCTCCACATCGTCATCCTTGAGCGAAACTGCCATCCCCGCGCCCGCACTCACACCACCCTGAGATGTCGCCCCGGGAATTATCATGAGCATGTTTGTCCCCAGACTTGCGATCTGTGCCTCAACAGCGGATTGGGCTCCCTGCCCAACGGCAACCATGGCGATGACTGCACCCACGCCGATAATAATACCAAGCATTGTGAGAATGGCCCGGGTTTTCTGCCGAAGAAGAGAATCAATGGCAATCCGAATTGTCTCAAGAAGTCGCATGGCTAGAACCCTCTCCTGCCGCCACCACCACCACCGCCTGGCATTCTCGGTTGGAACGGATTCTGCGCGCCCGATGCAACTTGTGTCTGCCCCCCGATTGCTCCAATAATTACCTGGTCGCCTTCTTTAATCCCACCTTCCACAATTTCCACATACTGTGTATTCATCAAACCTCTGACAACCGAGATCGCTTTGGGTTTTCCATCCTGCATTACCCAGACTTTTGCCCGACTAATATTACTGCTCGAAGTGTTCTTCGGACCGCGTTCCCCGTGACTTGAATCCTGCGACGACTTTGTATGCCACATTTTCATCCGCCCACTTTTGCCAGAGTCCTGGGTTGCGCGCTCGCCCTTCTTCGATAAACGAATCTCCTTCGAGGAATCTGTTGGCGCCTCTTCCCTTGTCTTGCTACCATCTACCTCACCACGCCGGGTCGAACTCTCTTTCGGTTCATCAGGAGGAGTAAATCGAATTGCCTGGATGGGAACGCGAAGAACATTTTCCCTCTTGTCTACCTCAATTGACACAGTGGCCGTCATCCCGGGCATCAGCTTCAGTCCGGGATTGGCAACATCGATGATGACCGTATAGTTGACGACATTCTGCGTAATCACCGGGGCAAGTCGCACCTGGCTCACCACCCCCTCAAACGTGTCTTCGGGGTAAGAGTCAACTCGAAATGTCACTATCTGGCCGACTTTCACGTTGCCAATATCTGCTTCATCGACACTGGCCTGCACCTGCATTTTCTTCAGATCGTTTGCAATTTCAAAGAGCGTGGGTGCAGAGAGGCTGGCAGCAACTGTTTGCCCCACATCGACATTTCGCGAGATGACGACACCGCTGATGGGTGAAGTAATCGTAGCGTAACGAAGACTTACGTCCGCCCCCTCAAGGGCAGCCTCTGCCTGTTTGAGACCCGCCTGAGCGGATTCATAATTCGTCAGGGACGCATCCATGTCAGCCTGTGAAATCAACGTCTTCGCGAACAAATCCGTGTTTCTCTTATGATCCCGCTCCGCCTGATTGAGTGTCGCACGGGCCCTGAATACTCCCGCCTTCGCCTGGTCAAGCGCGGCCTGTAAGAACGTTGGGTCGAGTTGTGCAAGGAGTTGCCCCCTCTTCACGACACTGTTGAAATCAGCATAGAGTTTTGCGATTCGTCCCGAGACCTGTGAACCCACCTGCACGGTCGTATCGGCATTCAATGTACCGGTTGCACTGATGCTCACGATAACATCGCCCATATCAACCTTATCGAACCGGTATGTGATCTTGTCATTCCTCCCGCTGGCGATAAAGAAAAACACAACTGCCAGAACGGCGATGATACCGCCAACGGTCATCCAGAGCTTTCGCTTCTTCATTGATTCAACTCTCCAAATACTGATTCAAAAACGTCACGCCTGACCACCCGGTAGGAAGGCCGGTTGTGTTCCGCGTATTCAGCCGAATGATGCACAGGTTCAATCACTCCCTTGGTCACCTTTGCGCTCCATACTCTGAAGGTCATCCGTGGGAAACTCCAGTAATCCAAATCTCACCAACGACGAGAACTCATTCCACATACGGTAGAACATCAGGGTGTCAGGAGTGGTTTCGCTGGCGGACCTGAACATTGCTTTGACAAGCAACGCGGGGCCAAGGTTTAAGTGCTTGAAAGGCCTGAGGTTCACCCGCACGACGTCATTCTCAATGGAAATCCGTTCCAAAAGAGGCTCGCCAGCAATGGCAGAATCCACGCTTGCGAGTTCACGAGTCAGGTACGAGGCAACCTCCGATGAATCGGTAAGAATGTGCTCCACCCCGAATGCCGCCTGGTAGAAGAGTTTGTATACATCCTGAGCCTTCAACGAAGGATGGAGACGCTGCTGAAACTGCACGAGAGTTTTGACGCTCCAGTGAAATTGACCGGTCTCCGTCTGTGAGTACCCATGATGAACTCTCGCAAACAGAACCACGAGGGTGGCAAGGAGCAGTCGGACTTGAAGGCGACGTGCATGCCAAATGCAAACACTACAACTGGTCGACACCTTTTCTTCCGGAAAATCCATCAGCAATTCGATGCCAAAAGAGAATATCGTCTTCACCAATCTTCCAGCACAGGTACACTTCTTCGCCGTTCCCACGCAGGTGGGGGAAGTCGATCAGTCCTTCATCAATACTCTTGACGATGATGCCGCGTTCATCCAGTCCCTTCATGATTTCCACGAGCGTTTCCATCTCTTTCGGGAATGTCCCATCACCGTTCGGACCTCTTCCGCCGAAGTACCTGTGGCGAAACACATCCCATCCCATTAGGTCAAGAATGCGCTTCAGCTCGACCATCCTGCTGGCCGCAGCGTGAACCGACGTAAGCTCCTTGCGCGCCTCTTCCAGGGTGAAGTGCTTTGTATGAACATGCTTAGCCATGTCGGGGAACCTCTTGAGCGACGACCTGACGCTTTATGGCTACGCAACGACTTCCCGTTCGGCCCGTTCCAGATGGCCACCTTCACGACCATCTGCCCGCCTCAGCAGCACGGCGAATGTGAGGCCGACAATTCCAAGCATCGAGAACATCACCATGCTGGCGGTATAGTCATGAGTCATGTCCCGCAGCAAGCCGTTGAGCCACGGGAACAACGCCAGACCGATATTCTGGATCATCGTCGTCAGACCGAATGCCGTACCGACACGATTCTTCTCCACAATCAGCGGAATGGAGGGCCACATTGCAGCAGGCACCATGACGAACGCCGCACCAAGCACGATCATGGGAATCGCAGGTGCCACCATGGTAAACGCCATCATCAAAAACGCGGGAACCATGAGAACTGAACCAAGAACCATCACCGACGCCCGACGTCCGAATTTGTCAACGAGTTGACCGAAGAAGGGCGCAAACACCATCGAGGCAAAGATGATGATGGTTGTCGTTCCCCCGGCTGTCGTGAACATATGGAAGATATTGTAGAAGACCTGGTAGAAGAATCCGCCCTCACTCGGCGCGGTCATGGGCAGACCGTACTTGGTATTGAAGAAGTCCGTTGAGAGCGAAGTGAACGGGAAGATCGCCGAGTAGAATGTCAGGCAAAGCAGCGTGACGTACCAGTACGAGTTGTTGAACTTCTTGATATCGGCAAACACAATCTTGTCGCCGCCGCCTTCCTCAGTGAGCCTGAGAGCCTTTTCTCCTTTGCGATCCATAGCGATGTACACGAAATTCGCAAGCAACGACACGATGCAGAAAATCACTGCAGCCCACAATGCGTAGCTGTAGTTTCCGAAGTATTCCGCGATCAAGTGCTTCCGTATTGAAGCTGAAGAGTGTACCCAGCCGGCTCAACGTCAGTCCGACGCCAAATGCGAACGCGAGTTCCTTCCCCTTGAACCATCGTGAGAAGATTGCGCTTTGTGCCACAACAAGAGATTCGGACCCCCAACCGAAGATGAAACGTCCGAAGTAGAGGACCCAGACATTGGGAGCAAACGCCACAATCGCCGCCCCGAGTGTCACCAGACCGGAGAACAGCAAACTCGCCCGGCGTGTGCCGACCTTGTCGATAAGAAGTCCACCGATGAACACAGAGAGGATCGCAGCAACACTGTACAATGTGTACATCTGGCCGATTGCTTCGCGGTCGAGTCCAAGCTTCTCGATGAGCGTCGGAGCAATGGCGCCAACGCTGTCATACGCAAAGTAGCTGCCGAAGGTGAGGATTGCCACGAAGAAGAGTATGGTGTAGCGATAGGCGCGTTTGGCGGGATGAAACCAGTGCGTATCAACAGTGTTCGTCGTGTCCATTCGGATCCTTCTCCGGAATATGAGAAACAATGTGGCGTGCAACCGGGCTGAAGCTCAAACGAAAAAGCTGTGAAAAGATAAGAAAATTGAGGGAAGAAACAATACAGAAGCCCCAGTCGGACAGGAGGGAAGACCCTTTTGCGCAAAACGACAGCGCCATCGAAGGTCGATGGCGCTGATGATGAGGATGATGCAAAGGAACCCACATGTCACTGCGAGGAGCGTTTCTCAGCGACGAAGCAGTCTCTGACATAGTCAAGAGCGAGATTGCTTCATCCCGCTAAAGCGGGATTCGCAATGACATTCAGTTCACGTTCTTCAAAATCCCCAGCAGGAAGTTCCAGAACTTCTCCACTGTGTCAATGTGCATCTTCTCGTCGGGAGAGTGGACGCCTTCAAGGGTCGGACCGAATGAAACCATATCCATGCCGGGATACCGCTCGCCAATGATGCCGCATTCGAGTCCGGCGTGAATGGCTTTGACTTCAGGCTGCTTGTTGTAGAGTTGATTGTACGTGGACTTTGCGACTTTCAGGATTTCCGAACTCATGTTCGGCTTCCATCCGGGATAGCCATCGCTCGTTTTTGCATCTGCCCCGCCAAGCTGGAACACGCACGAGACCGAATAGGCAATCTCTGTCAACTCCGATGCCACTGAGCTTCGTTGGCTTGTTGCCAGTACGATGGACTTTCTTCTCGGTCCTGATGACTGCAACGTTCGTCGAGGTCTCCACCAACCCGGGTATGTCTGCGCTCATCTTCGCAACGCCGTGCGGCAACGCAGCAATCGTTTGGAAGAGCTTCTTCTGTTGTCCCTTCTTGATCACCTTCCCCTTCGGCCTGATTTCTGTGAGGGAAACAGTTAGGTCCGGCTCGACAGTTGCCAATTCTGCTTTCGCCACCGTGTTGAACTCGGCTACCAACGACTTTGCTGTATCCAGATATTTCTTCGGAACGAACATGATTGCCTCGGCTTCACGCGGGATCGCATTGTGCTTGTTGCCGCCTTCGATGCTCGAGAGTCTTCCACCAAGCTCCTCAACGACCATCAAAGCCCTGTTGAGTATCTTGATCGCATTGCCCCGTCCCTTGTCGATCTCCAGTCCTGAGTGCCCGCCTTTCAGTCCGGCAACGCGGAGCTGCAATGCCACATGCTTTGCAGGGACTTTCTCGAAATCCACTTTCCATGTGCCAATGGTATCCCTGCCACCGGAACACCCGACATACAGTGCTCCTTCTTCTTCAGAATCGAGGTTCATCAGTGTTTTGCTCTCGACAAAACCCGGTTCCAGGCCTGCTGCACCGGTGAGACCGGTTTCTTCATCGATAGTGAACAGAAACTCAAGCGGCCCGTGGACGAGCGATCTGTCCTCCATGATGGCAAGGTTCGTTGCCACGGCGATGCCGTTATCGGCACCGAGTGTCGTTCCATTCGCCATCATCAGGTTTCCCTTTCTTACCAGCTCGATGGGATCCTTCATGAAGTCGTGCACTTTGTCTTTGTTCTTTTCCGCCACCATATCGAGGTGACCTTGCAGGCAAACGCTTCGTGCGCGCTCTTTTCCCGCGGAGGCAGGTTTCTTCACGACGACGTTTCCAAGTTTGTCGGTCTTTGCACTCAGACCCAGTTTCCTGGCGGTGTCAAGCACGTACTTCGTCATTGCTGCTTCGTGCTTCGAGGGGCGGGGAATCTTTGCTATCTCTGCAAAGTACTTCCACACGAGTTCCGGTTTCAATCCATCAATTGCGTTCGACAAGATTTCCTCCTGGTTTAAGTTGACTTGATGGTTCCAAATGTCTCATCACAAGAGTTTCTTTTGGGATTCGAGTCCCAATTTACCACGAACAAACCTCTATCCTCTTTTTCGCTAATCGGCACATACCGTTTCCGATTGCAGTTCTCTTTCCCGCCAGGTACGATAATTTAATTCATGTTCGACTACTCGTTCGAGTGCAAGGCCCGTCAGCCCGTAGAGTTCCTGCAATCTCCTGCGAAGAACAGCGATGGAATTCGGATCCAGGGCAGCATTGTCCGCGTCAAGGTCCCATAGAATCGGATTGAGCTCAATATACCGCTCAACGAAGAACCGATCGACGTCGTCGCGAAGCACGTGGTCATGAAAACTGCGATGCCAGAAAGAACGTTCCATGCACTTGCCCTGCCGTCGTAACTCTCTGGTGACAGCCGCCTTGAATGAACCGATAATCGTTGACAGAGTACCTGATCGGGGTTTCCCAAACTCTTCCTTGGTGGGTTCTTGTATGGGCACGACATGTCGTGCCCATACCGTCGCGCCGTTTACTTTCCCGGCTCGCGTCACCATATGCGTCCGACCTACTTCTTTGATGTCGACAATCCCATGCAGATGGTTCGGCATTACCTGAAACATATCGGCTCGCGTGTTCTCGAAGTGTTCTGGAATCCTTGCCCACACTTCTTCCACAACTCTCCCGACCTCAGACAATAGCATCCGACCATCAACGATCCTACCCAAGACACAACGCCTGCCATACGTACAGATGGTGACGAAATACCCACCGGGCTGTGCATAATCGTAACCTTGCAAGCGAAGTGAATTGCGCCTCTGCCTGCTGGTTGCACGCATGTGTCGCTTTGTGATCATGTTGCCTCATCCAGCGACATGGAGCGACAGAAACTTGCTTCTCGTCAGCTTCTGGACAAACATCCCGATGCGATCATACGCAGTCTCTAAGGGCTCACTGAACGCCGTCGACATTTGTTCTCCAATGCTCTCGACAGTTGTATTGCCATCGCATCGCTGCCACACGAAACTCCCCCGCTCATCAAGCTTGACCCGGATATTCGGTTTGGCCAGCATCGGAACAAACCATCGTGCAAGGAGCTTGCCACGGAACTTCGGAACGAGAAGGACCACGAGACTATTCTCGCCGGACTCCCATTCGAGGTTCCGCTTCGGCCTCAGCGTCAAAAGATTCTGGTACTCTGTCGGTTTCACGCTTCCCCCCTGATTCTTGCTCCCCTCACCTCCTAGAACACCGCACTTGGCGGTGCAGGTTCATCGGGGCGACCTGCGTTCTTCATCGGGATTTGGACGAGAATCCATCCGATCACGAAAAATACAATCAAGCTGACAATGAAGGATGGCTCTTCAAAGAACGCGAAGAGTCCCTTGCCCGTAAATGCCCACGCCGCGAAGAACAAGCCGATTAATGCTTCGCCTGCGATCAGACCGGCTGCGAGGAGCACTCCGTTGTTTTCCACACGGGCTTTCTGCGCTGCATTGTGCCCACGCTTCACGCTCATCCGATCGACGATCCCCTTGATGACGCCGCCAATGAAAATCGCAAATGTCGTTTCCAGAGGAAGGTACATACCAACGCAAACGAGCATGGGACTTTTTACTTGCATGGCAATAAATGCAAGTCCCATCAACATGC
This sequence comes from uncultured Bacteroidota bacterium, assembly GCA_963734955.1. Lineage (GTDB taxonomy): Bacteria > Bacteroidota > Ignavibacteria > UBA10030 > UBA6906 > UBA11986. The sequence goes on along the minus strand of CAVTJO010000006.1, from coordinate 59,851 downwards.
CGACGACGATCAGCGGCCAGGCCATTTGTCCGCCAACGATCCCTTGCGAGAGTAGCGCCATGAGGCTAGCCTGTGGAGCCGGGAGACTTCTGCCACCGAACCCCGCACCTCCAGAGAGTATATCACCTTCATGCAGAACAACCAGAGGCACAAACATCACGGATGCGGCGAGCGCGATGCCGATCAAATCTCCGATCTGCATTTTCCAGGGTGTACCGCCGAGAATATGTCCCACTTTCAGATCCTGCAGCATCTCGCCTGCAACAGCCGCCGCAACGCACACGACAGCGGCAACACCGAGAACCGCTGCAACACCCGGCTGACCCTTCATGCCAAGGGCGACCATCAGCAATGCGGCGACGAGTAACGTGGAAAGCGTCAGTCCGCTGATCGGGTTATTGCTCGAGCCGATGATTCCGACAAGATATCCGGACACTGCAGCAAAGAAGAATCCGGCAACAATCATCACCACTGTTGCAACAAGGGCTGCAGCAACATCGCCCGCAAAATAGTTATAAATGAAAAACGTCGCAATTGCAGCAGCACCGATGCCAGTCATGATCCACTTGAAGCTCAGATCCTGTTCGGTCCTGATGGACACATGCTCACCGGTTGCAGCTTTCTTCACATCTCCGATCGAGCGCCTGATGCCGGTGATGAGGCTCTTGCGCATCCTGAACAATGTGAACCCCGCGCTCACAAGCATTCCTCCGATGGCAATAGGTCGGACAATGAGACCCCAAACGTTATTCGCCATGGCAATCCATGTGGAGTCATCCGGGGTGGCATTTGCCGGAAGAAGTGTCGGACCGATAAAATAGGTGAGAATGGGGACAAACAATCCCCAGGCAAGCAACCCACCGCTGAAGTTCAGCGATGCGAGCTTCGGGCCAATAATATACCCGACGCCAATGTATGCCGGACTGACTCCCGGAGTGCTTAGTAACACGCCACTTTGAGCAGTAACGGTCCCCGAAGCCTTGAGTCCAATCGAGGCTTTCGAGAAGCTGACGAACTTTTCCCACGAGGTCGCGAAGAACTTGAACTGTCCGAGAGCCTGAATGAACGCACCGGCTCCCATGGCTCCGAACAGGAACTTCGCCCCGGTCCCGCCCGAGCGTCCGGCTTTGTGAATCTCTGATGCAGCAACCGACTCGGGAAATGGCAGTTCCACATCTTCCACCATCACGCGACGGAGCAAGGCGACAAACATAATTCCAAGCACACCACCCGCGACCATGATTGCCGTGGATTCAAAGTAGTGACGGGTATCGGAGAAATTCGGCCAGATGCCTGCAATGAAGAATGCCGGGATCGTGAAGATTGCTCCTGCCGCAACCGACTCACCGATGGAGCCGACCGTACGGGCGAAGTTCTCTTCGAGCACCGACCCTTTCATGATGCGGAGCAGCGCCATCCCGATAACAGCTGCAGGATACGTTGCAGCGATCGTCATCCCTGCCTTCAACCCGAGGTACGCATTCGCAGCACCAAGCACCACGCACATGACCAAGCCGATGATGAGCGCACGAAGGGTAAATTCCTTCATGTCCGTCTCGACAGGAACGAACGGCTTGAATCTCGGAGGTTCGCCTCCGGTGGATTTAGCATCAGCCATATTGACTCCTTCAGTTGATGGACATTGTTCGGTAAACGATTGCCAACAAATGCGAGCTACACATTGCGCGTAAAAAGCGCCTTGAACACATATCCTGCCACTTCCGGGTTTTCCTTGAACCTGCGGGTCGAATATCCGTACCAATGCTCGCCGAATGGGACATACAGCCGCACCTTGTGTCCATCCGCGACCAGCTTTCTTCTCAGTTCGGGTCTCACACCAAGAAGCATCTGGAATTCATAATCGCTTTTCTTTAGGTCCATCTCCTTGATCAAACGGTATGCGCCATCGGTAAGGACGGTGTCGTGTGTGGCAATCCCCACATAACATTTGTTGCGCAACATCAGATCGAGCAGCTTCAGGTAATTGTCCTGAACCTCCTTGCGTCCCTGAAATGCGATCTCCGGTCGCTCTTTATAGATCCCCTTGCACAACCGGAAGTTCGTCCTGTTCTTCATCAACATCTTCACATCATCCTCGGAGCGGCGCATATAGGCCTGAAGCACAATGCCGGTGTTCGGAAACTCTTTCTGGAGAGCCTGAAAAACGTCGATCGTGTCGGTGGTGCAGGTCGAGTCTTCCATGTCGAACCGGACAAGCGTCCCGTATTTCGACGCAACTTTCAGGATCTCCCGGACGTTTTCAGTGCAGATGTCCTTGCCGAGCTTCAATCCCAGAGAAGTAAGTTTGAGGGAGAGGTTGGAGTCGAGCTTTTCCCTGGCAATTGTGTGGAGAACCTCGATCGAGTTGTTCCGCGATTGAACTGCCTCGTCGGTATTGGTAATATCCTCGCCGAGAACATCAAGTGTGGCACACACACCTTCCCCATTGAGCTGCCGTACGCAACGGATCGCATCTGCGAGCGTCTCGCCGGCTATGTAACGGCCGGCAAAGTGACGGACAATAGGTTTGGGGATTGCGGGGATGGTTGCAACAACAAGCTTGTTGAGAAGATTCATGAATCAGTTTAGTTCTGCTGTCAGGAATATTGCGTCAGGGCACGATGGCCAGGGCACTTTGATGGAGGGAAAGAGCGAATAAGATTTGAAAAATATAGACACCACCCCCTTGAAAAGCAAGGGAAAAGGGGCATGGCGGCTGGTCTGTTAGAGTCTCTTTGCGTCCTTTGCGGTTAAATCACCACAGCTATCCAAACAACAGATTCACAATCCACACTGCAGCAAGCATTCCGACAACATCAGCGATAATGCCGACGGGAACTGCATGCCGTCGTGTTCTTGATTGCCACGGCACCAAAGTACACCGCAAGAACGTAGAAGGTGGTTTCGGAACTTCCGTACATTGTCGATGCCATGATTCCGATCAGCGAGTCGGGACCATGTGTCTTCATCAATTCTGTCATGATGCCGAGAGAACCGCTGCCGGATAGCGGCCGCATGATTGCCATTGGCAACGCCTCGGGAGGCATTCCGATGAGAGAAGTAATCGGAGCAACCAGTGCGCTGAGGAGATCCATTGCTCCGCTTGCGCGGAAGATGGCAATGCCAACAAGCATTGCCACCAGGTACGGAATAATACGAATCGCAGTGGTGAAACCGTCCTTTGCCCCCTCGACGAAGACTTCGTACACTTTCACTTTCTTGACGAACCCCCAGCCGAGGAACACCAGCAACACCAGCGGAATGGCAAATATCGAGATAGCATTGATGATTGCGCGGAAGATCTCAGCCATTGTTCGGCTCCATGGCTCTCTTGTATCGGGGCAGACGTTGAAAGACCTTGGAAGCGATGATGCCGGCAACTGTCGCGCACCCTGCCCCAACAATCGATGTTCCAATAATAATTCCCGGGTTCGCTGAGCCCGAAGCCGCTCGAACTGCTATCGCTGTGACAGGGATAAGAACCAGTCCGCCGGTATTGATTGCAAGGAACGTCACCATTGCATTGGTAGCAGTTCCGATTTTGGGGTTGAGTTTGTTGAGCTCCTCCATTGCCTTCAGTCCAAGTGGGGTTGCAGCGTTGCTGAGTCCGAGCATGTTGGCGGCGATGTTCATGATCATAGCCCCAACCGCAGGATGATCAGGCGGGACCTCAGGGAACAGCCTTCTTGTGATCGGGGAAAGGATTCGGGTCAGTACCTTGAGCAACCCGGCCTCTTCAGCGACTTTCATCACGCCAAGCCAGAGTGCCATAATGCCGATAAGTCCAAGTGCAATGTTCACGGCAGTGCCAGCAATATCCAGTGCTGCCTGGGTGACGGCCTTCATCTTCACAAAATGGATTGGTTCGATCTCGAATTGGACGATTGCGGTATGTCCATCAGCGGAGAGATTGAATGACCTGATCTTTCCGCTCAGCCTGTCTTTTGCGCTGGCTCCCTGCGCCATTTCCTTCCAACGATCGGGCGTAGCGTCACCGATAATGAATGAGATCGAGTGTTCACCCGAAGGGAGAGTGGAAATGACAACGGGCTGACGGATGTCTTCACCCGCCGAGTGAATATTGTAGAACGAGTTGAACGCGCCGCGAGAAAGGGTTAGCGTTCCCTCCCAGCCAGGGCGGGGGATTGTTGAAGACTTGTTGATCTCGACCCTGGCTACGAGAGGAATTCCGTTCCGGTAGGTATTGATCGATTCGTTGCGAATGTCGTTTCCAACAGCAACGAGAATGCCGACGGCAATGAGGGAGATCCAGATGTAGTTGAGCATTGCGCGTCTAGAAGGACACTCGAAGGGTCAACCGGTTGTTTGTCTCCGGCATCAGCCTGATCGAAAGGTTGTCACTCACATTGAAATCGTACAAACTCGCATCAACGTACGCATCAGCAACATTGAGAAAGTAGAGGATAAAGAAGTACCATGTGAATGTATCACGTTGATCCCTGTAAAACTCTCTCAGAGATTGCAGGTATCCATTGCCGCCGGGAAGTTCGGGTGTGAAGCTTGCACGATATTGATCTTGATAGTCATGGTAGACACGGTTGTAATGGAGCCATTGTGTAGCGAAGTAAACTCCAAATCCAACGACCACCGGAACCTTCCAATACGATTCATTGTAGAACTGTCCCGCGCCGGGGAGAACCGCGGAGAAAAGCATCGCCAGTCCGGCAGATTTTGTTGGATGGTATCGAGTGACTGTATCGATTCGGGCTGAAGAAATTCCCCCCGGAACGATGGGTCCGGATCCGGCTGTGGAATCAGGTGTAACAGCTGCGGATTCGGTTTGTCCGAAGAGTGATGGCGTAAGTAAGGCGAGAAGGGCAAGTACCATCCACTTCATGGACCACCGTCAGTCGTTTACGAGGGCGATCGCTTCAATCTCAACACGGACATCCTTCGGCAGCCGTGCAACCTCAACCGTGGACCGGGCAGGCGCCGATTTGCCGAAGTACTGCGCGTACACTTCATTCATCGCAGCAAATTCGTTCATGTCCTTCAGGAACACCGTTGTCTTCACAACGTTCGCGAGATTCGATCCTCCCGCCTCCAGAATAGCCTTCACATTTTCGAGAGCCTGTTTGGTCTGGGCTTTGATATCGCCCGCGACGATCTCGCCCGTGGCAGGAACGATCGCAACCTGTCCGGCGGTGAATAGCAGCGTCCCCTTCGCTACAATCGCCTGGCTGTAAGGGCCGATTGGAGTAGGAGCGTTTTTGGTAAGAATTGGACTTTTCATCATGAGCAAAACCTGTCTTTCAATTGTGTTCAGTCTCCTGCAATCAAATCGATCAATCTCTCAAGGTCATCCGAAGAGTAGTATTCAACGACGATCTCTCCTCTTCCATCCTCCATCGACTTCACAGACACCTTGGTTCCGAGCCGTTGCCGCAGCTTCTCTTCCACGCTTTCTATCGAGCTGCCCACAGCCGTAACCACCGAATCGCCGGCACGTCCAATCACGGCCCGTCGTTTCGTCTTCTCCCGCTGGTAATCGCGGGCAAGGCGCTCGACCTCGCGCACAGAAATCTGCTTTTCCACGATCCTATGGAAGATCGCCAGTTGGACCGCTCCATCTTCAACATTGATGAGCGCACGGGCATGGCCAGAACTCACGTCGCCCTTGCGAACGGCATTTTGAATGGCGTCAGGAAGCTTGAGCAATCGAAGGAAGTTCGTGATGGTCGTCCTGTCCTTGCCGATGCGCTGAGAAAGCTGGTCGTGTGTCAATTGAACCTCTTCGATCAGCCGCTTGTACGAAATCGCAATCTCAATCGGGTTCAGATGCTCACGCTGCAGGTTCTCGATGAGTGCAAGTTCCAGCATCTCCTCGTTGGACCTAACCTTGATGATGTAGGCGGGGATGTGGGTCAGACCGGCATCACGTGCTGCGCGCACCCGTCGTTCTCCGGAGATGAGTTGATAGCCATTCTCGAACCGACGGACAGTGATCGGCTGGATAATTCCCTTTTCCACAATGGACTGCCGGAGCTCATCGAGGGCAACCTGATCGAAGTCCGCCCGCGGCTGATACGGGTTGCTCTGAATCTTCTCGATCTCGATGTTGGCGATGATCTCATTCGTTACGCCGTCATCCTGCCGTCCGGCTATTGACGCGGGCGGGACAACCACCGTTGGCCTTGGAATCAATGACGCAAGGCCGCGACCAAGCACCTGTTTTGCTTTCGCCATCGTAGGGTCTCCCATACTTAGACCGTTTCTACAGTATGATTGTTCCGTGAGAGAACTTCCTGGGCAAGGTCCATGTAGTTCCTCGACCCGGTCGACATCGCGTCATACAGGATGATGGGCTTGCCGAAACTCGGGGCCTCGCTCAACCGTACATTCCTTGTCACCACCACGTTAAACACCCTGTCGCCAAAATGTTTCTTCACTTCCTCCACCACCTGGTTGGAAAGGCGGAGCCGGCTGTCGAACATGGTGAGAAGCACCCCTTCGATCTCCAGTTGCTCGTTCATCTGCTTTCGCACCATATTGATCGTGTTCAGCAACTGCCCGAGCCCCTCGAGCGCATAATACTCACACTGCACCGGGATCATTACTGAGTCGGCGGCATTGAGCGCATTGAGGGTCAGGATGCCAAGCGACGGCGGACAATCAATGATGATGAACTCGAAGTCGTTGCGGACAGCGGCCAATGCGTCCTTCAGCCGACGCTCGCGGTCATCAAGCTCGATGAATTCCACTTCAGCGCCGACAAGATTGATGTGTGACGGGATGATCGAGAGAAATGGCAGTTGCGTTTCGCGGATCGCCGAACCGGCAGGCATGTTCCCGACGAGGACCTCGTATATGCTCCGACCTTCAAACGAACCTTCGAGGCCAACGCCGCTTGTTGCATTTGCCTGGGGGTCGGTGTCGACGAGCAGTGTCTTTTTCTCGGCAACGGCCAGGCATGCCGCAAGGTTGACGGCGGTTGTCGTTTTGCCGACGCCCCCCTTCTGGTTTGCTATGGTGATGATCTTGCCCAATTTCTCTATCGATGTTCTATCAGGTTGAAAAAACCGAGTTACCGTCACGCCGAGGTCATCATGTCGATCTTGTCAAGAAACGTCACGACAATGACATCAGAACAGCCAAGTTGTTACTATTTCAGGGGTGCCGAAATTCACACCCCCGATTGACTCTTCACTCCCGCAACGCTGTCGATTTCGCAGGGGCGGGAGATGGTTCGTTCCGCAAACTGCGCGTTCCGAAATCGACGGCCGTGAGCGTTGAGGCGATGGCGTGCATTCCGATTTCAGCCACACGTCATGACCTTGCGGCTGAAATCGATGCACGGGCGGTGAAAGCCATCGCCGCGTTTCGATTTCGGAAAGGCTTTCTTTCCCCCATTTCTTTGGCCCACAAAGAAATGGGGACCGTGATGTCATTAGTAGCGAAGTCAAAGCGTGTCATTGGCGGCTTTGACAGGGTTCGACTCTGCTTACTCTGACCCTCAGTGCTGGAGAATAAACCTTCTTAACAACAACCAACTCCGATTGGGGAGTTACCTGAGCTGGTTGCGGTTCGAATCGAGAGTCTCTATTTCATTCCCGCTGCAAACAACAGTGTCGCTATGCCAAGACCGACGTTGATTTTTCCAAACTGGACCATCCGGTGATAATATGGCATGATATCGCCGACCGGATGTCCTCCTTGTTTCACCATCTCCTCAACCAGACTGAACATTCTGGCAAACCCGAGCGAGAAGATTGCCATCATCGCAAACAGCACCTGCTTCAGCAACAGAAGAACGGACCATCGATCGTGATACTCGAGGAACACGTACTTTGTGCTGAAGAGCATCATCGCCAGTCCAGTCACCAGCACCGTCCAAACGCACATCCAGACAAATGGAATGAATCTTCCCAACGCATGGATCGTATGATGCGCGAACTCGGACCCGTCAGCTCGAGCAATTGCCAGAGTAACGGCCGACTGGTACATCAATCCACCCAACCAGACCACTACTGCAAAGATGTGGATACTTCGGGTGGCCCAGAGGAGGAAATCCATTCAGCAACGCAGGAGACTGCCAACGTGAAACAGCGTGAAATCAACAAATCCGCAGGCAAGATACATCATTTGCGCTTGCAATGCAATGGATTAGTTGAGGAATCTCAAGCAGGTGTGGAGCGAGGTAACGCAGCTCAGCGACTTCGAGCCGCCTGGTCACCAAGATGATGTTTGACGACCCGGGCCTCAGCCATGAAGATCACTTCCTCTGCGATGTTCGTTGCAAGGTCGGCAACGCGCTCGAGGTTGCGGCTGACGCGAATGATTTCGAGGGAATGCTCAATCTCGGCAGGGTTCTGGCGCATGACCTCGACGAGATCGTGAACGACTTTCTTATTGAGATCGTCAATGATGTCGTCGTTTCTGAGCACGGCCTTGCAGACGGTCGAATTATTGTGGATGAAACCGTCAATTGCATCCCGCAGCATCCCTTTGGTAATCTGGGCCATCTGGGTAATATCGACCATCGGCTTCATCGGAGGCAGCTCGCAGCATTGAAGGGCTGATTCAGCAATATTCACCGCGTGATCGCCGATGCGCTCGAGATCGTTGTTGATCTTCGACGCCGCCAAAATAAACCTGAGGTCGGTGGCAACGGGCTGCTGGAGGGCAAGGAGGTCCACTACCTCGTCATCGATGATGATCTCAAAAGTGTTGATCTGCTGGTCCTGCGCCATCACCTGCCGGGCAATGTCGGCACGCCCATCGAGGAGGGCCCGGATTGAATCCTGAATCGCCCGCTCGGCGAAGCTCCCCATCTTTATGAGATTCGTCTTGAGACCTTCGAGTTCCTGTAGAAAATGTCTCTGCATATCTCCGGTTCCAACTCCCTTCCACTACTTTCTGACCATCGATTCGAAGATAGGCATTTCCACGTTCACGCGCAAGTAACCTATGATTCGTTCTCCTGAAATGCATTGTGCTTCACTATCTTGGCATCAACCAGAAATATCACGTCCTCAGCGATATTCGTTGAATGATCGGCAAGGCGTTCAATATGGCGGGACAGCACAATAATATGAGACGCGGGATCGATCATCGAGGCGTCTGCTTTCATCGCGGTCACCATCTGTCTGAAAACCGTCCTGTCCAGTGAGTCGACGACATCATCGCTCTCAAGAACCCGGGTTGCGATGCCGGGATTGTTTCCGACAAACGCATCGAGACTGTCCTTCACCATGATCCGGGCAATTTGCGCCATTTCCGAAAGTCGCGTTGTGTGCAGAAACTTCTGGTGAAGAACAAGGGGTTCGACCCTCTCGGCAATATTGACTGCGATATCCCCGATGCGCTCAATCTCGTTGTTGATCTTCAGCGCGGACATGAGTAGGCGCAGGTCAATAGCCACAGGCTGGCTCAGCGCAAAAATCCGCTGACATTGCTTGTCGATAAGCGTATCGAAACCATTCACCGCCGCATCGGTATTCATGACGCGTTCGGCGAGTTTCAGATCACCTTCGAACAGGGCGTTGCAAGCCTCATTGATCTGTTGATCCACCAGGCTGCCCATGGCAACGAGGTTGTTCTTGAGCTCGGCGAGCTCACGCTCAAAATGCCGTTCCATACGTCACCCAAATCGTCCTGTGATATAATCCTCGGTCTGCTTCTTCTCCGGAGTCGTGAACATTTTCCGGGTCTCATCATATTCGATCAACTCGCCGATATAGAAGAACGCTGTGTAATCGCTCACCCGGGCTGCCTGCTGCATGTTGTGCGTGACAATAACGATGGAGTACTTCTCCTTGAGCTGGTATATCAACTCTTCAATCTTGGCAGTTGAGATCGGGTCGAGGGCGCTTGCGGGTTCATCCATTAGCAACACTTCAGGGTCGACGGCAAGCGCACGTGCAATGCAGAGACGCTGCTGCTGGCCGCCCGAGATACTTGTGCCGGATTTCTGAAGGGAGTCCTTTACCTCGTCCCAGAGTGCCGCTTGCCTCAAGCTCCTCTCCACAGTTTCGGCAATGACCTTCCTGGCACGAATTCCGTTCAGCCTCAAGCCGGCCGCAACGTTATCATAGATCGACATGGTTGGGAATGGGTTGGGCTTCTGGAACACCATGCCCACGCGGCGGCGCAAAAGCACGGGGTCATAGTGCGTGATATTCTCTCCGTCAAGAAGAATTTCACCAGTCATTGTCCCCCCCGCCACTTCGTGCATGCGGTTAAGGCATCGAAGGAATGTGGATTTCCCGCATCCGGATGGACCGATAATCGCAACGACGCGTTTGGAGACGAATTCCAGGGATACATCCTTCAATGCACGTGTCTTGCCAAAGTACGCGCTGACGTTCCGTGTAACGATCTTTGATGCCTGCGGCGCACTTACGTTCGGAGAGTCGTGCAATCCGGGTGCGGCATGTTGTGTTACCGATGGCTTCACTGTTTCAACGCTCTGCATAACGACCTCGTGTGACGAATCGGAAGACCAGATTCAAAAGAAAAATCAGCGCGATCAGGACAAAAGCTGCTGCCCAAGCCTGCCTGTTCCAATCCTCGAACGGCGCCTTCGCATAGTCATAGATGAAGACAGTCAATGATGCGATGGGCTGACCAATCGAGGTGGACCAGAACCGGTTGCCAAGCGCTGTAAAGAGCAATGGAGCTGTTTCGCCTGCAGCGCGGGCAAGTGCGAGAAGGATTCCCGTTGTGATTCCCTTAAGGGCCGTCGGCAGGATGATCCTGAGAGTTGTTTTCCATTGAGGGATCCCGAGGGCGAGACCGGCTTCCCGGTAATAGTGAGGAACCAGCCGGATCATTTCTTCCGTCGTCCGGGTAATGGTGGGGATCATCAGGATACCGAGCGCAACACCGCCGGCGAGCGCTGAAAAATGCTTCATCGGGAGAACCACGATGACATACGCAACCACCCCCACAACTATCGACGGAATCCCGCTTAAGACATCGGACAGGAATCGCACGGTCGATGCAAACGGGTTGTTCCCGTATTCTGCAAGATAGATCCCGGACATAATCCCGACGGGAAGTCCGAACAGGGCGCCAAGGCCGATCAGGATACCGGTGCCGACCAACGCATTCGCCATTCCACCGCCAGCCTCCCCAACCGGTTTCGGCATTTTGATGAAGAAATCCAGGTTCAGCGCCGAGATCCCCTGGAATAGGGTATAGAAAAAGATCATGAACAGCGGCGCAACTGCAAGAACGACGCACACCAGCGAGAACACCGTTGCGCCTCCGCTTTTAACTTTGCGCCAGCGATATGAAGCCACACTGCTCACGGTTTACGTCGTCCTGTAATTCTTTGTCACACTCCACACAATGAGCCGGGCAAGCGCGTTGAGAACCATCGTCACGACAAATAGAACCAATGCAATTTCTATCAATGAACTCACATACATATCACTTGTCGCTTCGGTGAATTCGTTTGCTATCACGCTTGCCATCGAATGCCCGGGATCGAACAGCGAGAACGAGATCTCAGGTCGATTTCCGATGACCATTGTAACCGCCATTGTCTCGCCAACGGCTCTCCCCAGACCGAGCAACATTGCCCCGAAAATACCGGAACGCGCACTCGAAAGGACGATCCTGGTTTTCTCCCATGTTGTCGCTCCAAGCGCCAGCGCAGCCTCTCGTTGAAGGTTTGGAATTGCTTTCAGCACATCCCTGGAAATGGATGTGATGATGGGAAGAATCATGATCGCGAGAATCAAACCGGCAGCAAGCATGCCAAAGCCGTATGGAGCACCCTTGAACAATGGAATGAACCCAAGCGTGCGAGAGAGAAATGGTTCAACCGACGTTCTGATCCAGGGAACCAGCACGAACACCCCCCAGAGACCGTACACAATGCTCGGAATAGCAGCAAGCAATTCCACGAGGTACGAGAGCGGCGTTTCTATCCAATGTGGGGCAAGTTCAGCAAGAAACACGGCAACACCTACACTCAATGGTAGGGCGATAATGAGTGCCAGTGTGGATGATACCACTGTTCCGAAAATGAACGGCAACGCACCGTACTGATCAAGAACCGGGTCCCAGGTGGTGCCTGTCAGAAACGAAAGACCGAATTTCTGTATGGACAACGCAGAGCCCGAATACATTTCATAGCCCATCAGAAACACAAGGGAGAACACAAACAGGGCGAAGAGAAACGTCAGGTTCTTGAAGAACAGATCGCCAACGTTGCCCCCGAAGGCTTTCTTTTGCGTCTCCGACGAAACAACTGGTGGAGTAGGGAACGTACGTACTCCACCGAGGTCCAGTTCAGCAGTTTTGGTACCGGGCTGCATCGAATGTTTGGTGACGGCTGCTATTTCGTTGCGATCATGGCAATCTTCTTCTCACACATTTTGACCACCTCTTTGGGAAGAGGTGCATAATAAAGGTCCTTCGCATACGACTGACCGTCTGCCATGGCCCATTTCAGAAACTTCACCATGGCCCCAGCTTTTTCCTTATCCTTCATGTGTTGGTAGATCAGGAGCCAGGTGAACCCTGAGATGGGATACGAATCCTTCCCTGCAGCATCAGTAATGGAAACCCGGAGGTCATCAGGCATGTTCTTCGCGGCACCGGCAGCAGCGGCAGATACCCCATCGAACGTTGCTTCGACGAAGTTCCCTTCCTTGTTCTTGAGTGTGGCATACGCCAACCCATTTTTTACCGCGTACGCAAGCTCAACGTAGCCAACTGAACCCGGAGACTGCTTGATGATGCCGGCTACACCCTCATTACCCTTCTGTCCAAGTCCGACCGGCCAGTTCACCGACGGGCCGCGGCCAACCTTGGTTTCCCATACCTTACTCACCTTCGTCAGGTAGTCCGTGAAAATGTTTGTGGTTCCGCTGCCGTCTGAGCGATGCGCAACAATGATTGCCTCGTCTGGAAGGGTCTTGCCGGGATTGATTTCGACGATCTTCGAATCATTCCACCTCGTGATCTCTCCGAGGTATATTCCCGCAACGACGTCAGGTGCAAGGCGAAGACCATTCCCGACTTCGGGAAGGTTGTAGGAGAGCACAACAGCACCCATCACCGTCGGAATGTGGAGTACGTCCGAACCCTGCTTCTCCTTGATCGTTTTGAGTTGGTCATCGGTCAATGCAGCATCGGATGCACCGAAGTCAACCGTACCCTCGGTCACCTGCTTGATTCCGCCGCCACTGCCGATGGACTGATAATTGAATTCGATGCCGGTCTTCTCGTGATACACATCGAACCACTTTGAATAGATGACGTACGGGAATGTTGCTCCTGCTCCGTTCAGCTTCAACTGTGCCACCGACGGAAGCGACCCGAGCAACAATGTTGCTAAAAGGATGCCCGTTTTTGCATGAGACTTCATGGGGACCTCCCGAAATGATATTGGATGATGATTTATGGGCATTTTACTTTGACTCGAGGAATACATAGTAGAACGTCAATCGTCCTGTAACCGACGCGTTATACGTTCGGGTACTTGGTGATGGTGACTTCTCGTACGTTTCCACTTCAACGTTCGGCGCGATGGAGACATTCTTGTCAGGCTTCCACGAGAGCCCACCGATGATAAGATTCCGTGAATCCCCTTTGGACCCGGACTTGGAATTGGGATCGAAGAAATCATAACGACCAACCAATGCAAGATCAGGATTGAAGTTCACACTGGCATAGACCGTAAAACCCATTGTACTCCTGCTGGTCAGGTCGGGCAAAGTAGATGTCGGATCGTGGTATCCATTCTGGGTAGATTGCAGAAAGCCTTCGACGCCAATGCTGAATTTGTCCGGCTCCTTGTATGCGGCGAACAGCGAACCGGTAACTGTACTATTGGAGATGGTTGCCCGCGGGACGCTTGTGCTCGCAGGATCATTGATTGAGGGGGCGGCTTTGTAGTCACCGTTAAGCGTAATCACCAGCTCCTTCGTTGGCTTGAAGTGCAACATCCCGTAGAATCTCTTATACTTGTCGGACTCGGGTTTGTTCCCTGAGCCGTTGGCAATCATGACCCGGTAGTTAATTGTACCTTCATCGTTGAATTTCCCATTGAGGGCTATTCCGAAGTCCCGCGAAGGATCAATTCCGCGAAGATCCATAATGGTTTTCTCAAGGAACCGATATCCCCATATTCCTTCGGAAACATCGAATGAGGGAGTCGGCGAGATGCCAAAAATCAGATTGCTGCCCTCGAAGACATCCTTCCACTGAAGGTAGGCATCCTTGATGGCAAAGCCTATCTTGCCGGAACCGTAGATATCGCCCTGATCGGCTTCAAGCCGGAGCCGTGTGGTGAACTTCTCGGAGATATCATTGTCGTAGGCGAAATAGATTCTCCGAAACTGGAATCCCTGGAAGTCCTTCGCGCCCTTGGTGGCGTCGGCTGCATTCGAAAGCCCGCCCGAGTTGAACGCAGTGTCCCGCGCAACATTGTAGAAATAGTCACCGAACATGTATCCGCTAAACTTGCCTTGTGCAGCTGCTTCTCCAGTCAGGAGTGAGAGCACAACGACTACAGTAACAAGAACTCTTCGCATGAAAAGATCCTTTGATTTGTTGATGATGTGTGTTGAAATCAAACAACAGCCCAAACGATGATCTGAGAAAGTTGTTTGATCGGGGATTCAACAACGGCAAGGCGCCTGACCGAGCGTGCACAATGTATGCTCTAAGCGTTATTCCAGTATTATCCCAATGTTAAGAAATTGTTAAATCCCGAGCCCCGAAATTGGCGAGGCCCCCGTCGCAGGGGTCAGGGTCTGCGGGGGGCCTCTCTTCCTCCCGACAAGGAGGGCCGGAAGGAATGCCAAGACAATTTTGATTTCCAGAGAGATGCATTGGATCGGATTACGCTGCAGCGTGAGTCACTAATCCGGATTCCGGAACGCCGCGTCCCTTGTCTTTGGTGCGACCCGGGACGACAATGTGCTCCACCTGGATTGTTCCTTCCGAAATCCTGACAAGATTGCACTGCAGACGCTGTTCCGTCATGTTCAAGGATGGATCCACCGCCGTTGAGAAAATGAATTCCCTTTCTCCAGTATTCTCTGTTCTCATGCAAATGTCCGTGCAACACAAGGTCGACTCCGGATTCAGCAAACAACTTCAGCAGTTTCTTCTTCCCCCTCAGTTTCATCGTCTGGCTTTCAATGGCGTTCCAGATGGAATGAATTGTATCGTGGTCCTCCTCTTTTCGCTTGTAGAGATGATGATGGATAAGAACCACTTTCGTTTTGCCCTTCAACAACTCCGACGAGAGTATCTGTGCCGTATGGTGGGACTGCCGATCATCAACCACACCATTTGATCCAATGGGATTGCCAACGCTGGAATGCTTCGCTACCGAGTTCATCCCCACGATCACGACATCACCGACGACCTTCCCATACGGAAACAAGGAGGAATCGCCGACCTGCATGCACCTGTCAAAAGCCTCGTGAAAATAGTCATAGAACTCGGACAGCTTCTCCTTGTAGTCCGTATGCTTGCAGTGCCTTGGAAATGTCAGAATGTCCTCCGCGTGGTGCACTCCTCCGAAGATATCATGATTTCCGATTACCACAGAGAGCAATCTCGAATCAAGCCAGCCTGAACTCTTGAGTATGGCTCGCGCAACCTGGAAGTCCCGTTTCTCAGCATTGGCGGCAATATCTCCCGTGATAACGAGGTGATCCACACCGAGAGTGCTAATGTATTGCAGCAGATGTTTTGTCGCCTGCATATTCTTTCGTCCGTGTTCGGCGCTGAGGTGAAGGTCGGAGACATGTGCAATCGTGAATATGTTCGTCAGGCGGCCTCCCGTTCCTTGCACAGGCGAAGGAGAGCGAATTCATCAATCACCCTGTCATAACTCTCGAGGAGCCGGTCAAAGATATTCTCCCACGATTGTGTTTGGGCAAACGCAGATGCCTGGCCCGCCAGTCGCTCCCGCATTGCAGGTGAATTTGCCAGGGCATTGATTTTCGAGGCGAAATCCTCCGGATCACGTGGAATCGCCAACACCCCCGTCTCGCCATCCCGAACTACTCCACTCGAGCCTCCTTGCCGTGCGCATATCGGCAGCACTCCTGACGCCATCGCTTCGATGGTCACGTTGCCAAACGTTTCCGTCGTCGATGGGAAGACAAACATGTCGCTGGACGCAAAAGCGGTGGAAAGATCCTGACCGCTCTGATGCCCGAGGAACTTCGCATCGGGCATGAGTGACTCCAGCTCGGAGCGGATGGGCCCATCTCCAACAAGAACAAATGCGATGTCCTTCCTTTGTCCGGCAACGATCCGGTACGTATCGGCAAGCGTTTGGAGGTCCTTTTCCCAGACAAGGCGGCCGACATAGAGCGCAACGATTTTCCCCTCGATCCCCAACCTCACCTTCCAAGCATCATCCTTGAAGCGGGGATGAAAAGCTTTCGCGTCAACACCATGCGGGAGGAACTCGAGATTTCTCAAACCGTGTTCCTTCAACTCGCGGAGGATGGGTTGAGAGGGAACGTACACCCGCTGACAGCCGTTGTAGAGCTTCCTGAAATAGTTCCAGCTCAAGGCCTCAAAGGCACGCGCGCTGTAATACCGCGCGTAACTTGCAAAGTGCGTATGGTACGTCGCAACCACCGGAATGTCCGCCCTGTGCGCATACTTCACCGCCGCGTATCCGAGGGAACATGGACTGTTGATATGGAGAATGTCGGGTTCAAATTCCTTCAACCGTTCTTCAAAGTGTCTGGATCCCGGAACCGCAATTCTATAATCCTTGTACAATGGGAATGTCACCGAGGGAACCTGAAGAATCCTCGTCGGGTGGTCCCCGGGAGAAACAATCGGCGAGAAGAATAGATTCTCAACGTGCCGGCGCTGCAGGTGGGAGATGAGCTCGTAAAGCACACGCGTTACCCCATCGTGACCGGGCCGCATGGTGCCTGCGAAATACGCCACGCGGAGACTTCGTGGCTTCACTGGCAGATCGAATGGCTTCGACGAGACTTCACGAGACGAGAGTGTGATCATCCGGCCAGATACCCCCGGAGGTGATGTCTTCCCCTCCTCATGACAAGGAAGTCCAGAATGACCATACTGAGTGCAAGAAGAAAATAGATTGTCGATTTCATACGGCTCCCTTCTGTTGATCCAACAGAATCCATCTCACTAACTCTTAACCGCAGAAATTTACCCCGCGGATGTCATCACAGTGTTACTCCACTATTAAGTTTGTGTTAAATCATCAGCCGGTGTTTGAATTTCAAAATGATTGTGAACATATTGGCACACCTTAAAAACACAGGAGAAGCAGATTGAAACCCTCCCGGCTCATTCTCAAAGCTCTCGGGAAGATGCTGAAAGTCCCTGATATTGCAATGGAGATGTTCGATGCAGCAAATCAGGCGAGCGGGTTGAATACTCAGACGCTCCCCACAGAGTTGATCCCCCTGAATTCGATCCAGCTCTCACGGGGGCTTCTCAATTTCACACTCCTTCAAACCATCCGGAATTGGATCCTTCCGTACTGGGCTGAGCAGCAGTATAATCCCGCTTCGACTTGCTTCATACCGCGCTCACATCTGGGACTGTCGATGAATATCACGAATCGAAACTGGACCGCAATCGGCAACCCGCATTGCCCCATCGAACCAATCGTCGACCCGAGAGGACTATTGACTCCCTTGAGAAATGGATGGTCAATCGATGTATGGATAGCCATGGATGGTGTGACATTCTTCCCTTCGAGGTCGGGCGACGTTGAACAGACTCTGTTGAATGATCTCCCAATCGTGTCCACGCGATTCAGACCAGAAGAGGTCGACCTTGTTTTGACATCGTACACACAGGGTGACCGTGTAATCCATCAGGTGGAAGTCCACAATGCAACCCGCGAACACAAGCAATTCGTGGTCGCCATTTCCGTCCGACCATTCAACCCCGAAGGAATAAGCCTGATCCATGACCTGCAGTTCAATCCCAGCTCTTGTACATTTTGTGTCAATGATGACGCTCCCCTCCACCTATTGCAAACCCCGAACTTCGTCAGTTGTTCCAGCTATGAAGACGGAGACTGCGCGGAGAGTTTTGGAGAATCCTGTGACGGGAGGAGCAAGGATAAAGTACATTGCAGCATAGGTCTCGCCAGTGGCTTTGCCGGATACAGGTTGGAGCTCGACGGCAATCAATCCGCGACGCTCAGTTGTCGGGTCGATCTGGTTCCGGGAAAAGAAAAGATCCAGGCAACTTCATCTGTCAAACAAGCCGTGGCCGCCTGGACTGCCCTTCTTGATCACGGTACGATGATCGTGACTCCAGACCCTCTGATCAACGCAATGGTCAAAGCATCCCTCTCCTCTCTCCTTATGCTTACCGATGGCGATGACATTACCCCGGGGCCTTTTACGTATCACCAGTTCTGGTTTCGAGACGCAGCGTATATGCTGGGCGCCCTGGACAAGTTTGGCTTCTCCGCGTTGACAGAACCGATTATCCGTACTTTTCCGGACAGACAAGAACGGTCGGGTTTCTTTCGTTCACAGCGGGGGGAATGGGATTCGAACGGCCAGGCCCTCTGGACGGTATGGCAGCATTTTCTTCACTCGCACGACAAGGCTATTCTCGAAGATTCCTTCACATTCCTGGCAAAAGGCATCAAATGGATCGAGAAGATGCGTTTGAACGAAAGGCAGTACCGCGGGGCCCCCTTCTTCGGACTTCTCCCTGCCGGATTGAGTGCGGAACATCTTGGACTCGCCGACTATTACTTCTGGGATAATGCGTGGTCAATTGCTGGTATCGAGGCGTTCATCAACGTATGCGAGCTACTTGGTCACGAACAAGAAGGACGGCGTGCAAAGATACTGGCAGCAGACTATGGAGCTGACATTGAACGTGCGATCCAGCATTCCCAGCAACAACACCACTTTATGGGAATCACTGCCGCTCCTACGCGGGGAGCAGATTGTGGGATGATCGGATCGTGCTGCTTTTGGTATCCTCTTCAAATCCTCCCTCCGGACGACCGGCGAATGATGGACACCGTCGATACACTGTTGGAGCGATACACCGTCGACGAAATGTTCTTTCAGGATTTTGTACACTCGGGGATGAACGCATACCTCACTCTCCATATCGCCCAAGCATTGCTGTACGCGGGCGACCGTCAAAGGTTCTGGACTCTCTTCGCGGCAGTTCTTTCACGAGCCTCTTCAACGTTGACGTATCCGGAGGCGATACATCCTTCGACAGGTGGCGGCTCAATGGGAGATGGTCATCATGGTTGGGCATCTGCGGAAGTGCTTCACTCGATGCGCGACGCGTTCGTTCAGGAACGTTGGAACCCCGCCACGCAAAGGTACGACCTTCTCTTTTGCGCGGGCCTGCCCAGAACATGGTTTACCAACGGCAATTCCTTCACCATCGATTCAACTCCTACTCCTCATGGCACAATATCCCTGTCGATCGAATGCAACCGGGGGCAGACCATTGTCGTCATAGGTCTGGAAAAGGGGAACGCTACTGCTGCTGGAACCTGGACACTTGATCTCCCCTTGGTAGCGGACGAAATTCATATCGACAATTCAGTCGGAACAGAATGGACGATCACGGGTCGAGAAACCCATATTGCCCTTCATCCCGGATCAGCTACCGTGCGAGTGCTCCATACGGGTTAGTTGTGGCAACACTTTGCACCGGCCCGCGAACCTCCGGGAATCGAAATATCCCCACATCCTCCGTCAAGCGCTCTCCACGGTCTTTCCTCTCGAGGTTCTTCGGGCAAACTCCTCGTCCAGAATCTCTGATAGTGCAGATCCGAGGCCAAGTCTCATAGAGTAAACTTCCTTGCACTCCGCATTGAGACACTGAACCTCGAACAGACTTCGAATAACCTTTGAACCACGAAGAACCTTGAGTTCTCCGGCGTTGCATCTCGAACACGTCAACATTTGGCTCACCCTCTCACTGTTGTTGCCGCAATATGAGAGCGCGATGTTACGTGAGGATAAAGGGAATGTTATGAAATGATGATTTCTTGGAAGGGGGGATACTCGTGGAGGTAGGACCCGCGGCGAACAGCGCAACTTCAGAGCTCAGATTCAGGTCTTCAAAGAAAACCCAAACGAACTTCCCTTTCCCACTTCGCTCTCGACATGAACCGAGCTGCCGTGGGCGTCGATAATGTGTTTCACAATGGCGAGGCCGAGCCCGGTTCCACCGACTTCGCGTGAACGATCCTTGTCGACCCGATAGAATCGCTCGAAGATGCGAGGCAGATGGTTTACGCCGATGCCCACCCCGGTATCAGACACGGCGATGTGCACTTTCCCCTGGTCGAGGTTGCATGAAACGATCACCTCACCGCCCGGTCTGTTGTACTTGATGGCGTTCTCGATCAGGTTGCCGAGTGCGACTGTCAGCCGTTCCTTGTCGCCGAAGACATCAACGTCTGATGTAAGCTGCGGCTGCAAACTCAACCGGACCTGGTGGCGTTCCGCAACAGGCAGAAAGTCATTCACCACTGCAATCAGGAATTCCTTCACAGGGAAATATCTAAAACTCAGCTTCATCTCTCCAGACTCAATCTGCGAGATGTTGATGAGATCGCCGAGCAGTGTGTTCAGGCGCTCGGCGTGGCTGTATGCCTTTTGCAGGAAGGCCCGGTTCACCGCCGGATCGTCCACCGCTCCATTGATCAGCGTCTCAAGAAAGCCCTGGAGCGAAAAGATTGGAGTGCGAAGCTCGTGAGAAACATTGCCAAGAAACTCACTGCGAACCCGCTCAAGCTTCTTCAATTGAGCGATATCGACCTTTAACCGGTCAACCATTTCGTTTACGGCCTGCGCCACCCGGCCGATCTCATCATCCGAGTTCACCTCGATGCGCGTGTCAAGGTTCCCTGCCCTGATTTCCTCGACACGTTTGGCAATGTCGACCATGGGCCGAACCACACGTCTCGAGACAAACACACTCACAATCACCACAAGGAGCAGAACCACACACCCGACAATGAACACGCTCCATCTGATCTCGCTGACCACAGCCTCGATATCTTCGAGATGCTCACTGAGCCGGATGAACCTGACATGAGAAAGAAGCCCCGTCTCCTGCGAGCCGTCCAGCACTTTTGCCACGTACAGGAAATCCTTCCCAACCGTGGCGCTGTGTCGCGTGTCCGTCCCGAACCCCTCGCGCAACGCTGACTGTACTTCCGGGCGGAGGAGATGGTTCTCCACCGTACGAAGCTTTTCAATGGGCACATCGGAGTCCATCAAAACAACTCCGCTCGAGTCAATCAATGTGATCCTCAGATTCGAGGTGCGCGCAAGCTCTTCGATCCGTTTGTTGGCTTCGTCGACCGCTGCAACGGGTTCCCGCTCGAGCAACGACGCCATGAGGTTCGCGCGAACTCGCAGCTCCGCAACCTGCCGGTTCTTGAAGTATGCCTCCATCTTTACGCTGAAGAGCGCTCCGACTACGGCGATCACCGCAAACGTCAACACGACATACGTAAACGTTATCTTGGATTGTATCCTTTTCATGATCTAACTTCGCACACGGTAGCCGACTCCCTTGACGGTTTCAATAAGCTCTCCGGAACTCCCAAGCTTCTCACGTACCTTGCTGATATGGACATCAACGGTCCGGTCCACGACATGGACATTCTCTCCCCAGACAACGTTCAGAAGAGTCTCCACGCGAAATCACCCGGCCCCGATGTTGCACAAGGTATACGAGCGTCTCAAATTCCTTCCGCGTGAGCACAACGTTCTCTCGTGCCGACGGTGACCGTGTAGTTTGGCACGTTGATTTCGAGCTTGTCAAGACGAATGATATCATTCGCCACGGCAGGTTCGCTCTTTGCCGTTTCCTGACGCCGCAGTACGGCCTTGACTCTCGCAAGGAGTTTTCGCACACTAATCGGCTTGACGATGTAGTCGTCGGCGCCAAGCTCCAATCCCACTACTTCGTCAACTTCCGATCCTTTTGCTGTAAGGAACAGAACGGGTACCGAAGCAGTCTTTGGTTCACGCTTGATTCGCCTGCATACTTCCCAGCCATCCATCTCGGGCATCATGACATCAAGAAGGACGAGATTTGGACTTCGCTTGACCTCCTCCAGAGCCGCCTTTCCGTTCTTCGCTGTGAGGACAGCATACCCTTCCTTCTGAAGATTGTACTTCAACATCTCGAGAATGTCTGCTTCGTCATCCACCACAAGAATGGTCTCTCGTGCACTCACGTCAGGAACACCTTTCCAGCAATTCATCGTCACGCTGCATTGGCTATTCAAATTGATCGTCGCTCGCAATCCTGTACCCACGAAGGAACTCTTCAACTCCCATTCGCTTTTTTCCTTCCTGCTGAAGCTCAACGAGCCCGAGCATGGTATCGGCAGTTGCCACGGCAAGAGTTGTTTGCGTGACCGTAACCTCACCCGGCGACTTCTGTGCAGGAACATCCAGCAACTTTGTCCTGTAGACTTTGAGCGTCTTCCCCTTATGACGGGTGAAAGCGGCCGGATATGGAGACAGCCCTCGAATGAAATTGTGCACGCGAACGGCAGGCTGATTCCAACCGATGCGACAATCATCCTTGAATATCTTCGGAGCGGGGGACGCAAGTGTATCATCTTGAGGATGGGGATTCGTTTTCCCCTGCTCCATCATCCGAACGGTATGCAGCACAATCTCCGCGCCGACCTCGGAGAGTCTATCATGGAGGGTTCCCGCGTCATCCTCATCCGTGATTGCAATTCTCGCCTGAAGCAGCACGTTGCCGGTATCCACCTTCTCCTGCAAGAGGAAGGTCGTCACACCGGTTTCCCGCTCCCCGTTGATGATTGCCCAGTTGATTGGTGCTGCGCCGCGGTATTTCGGCAGGAGCGACGCGTGCAGGTTGAACGACCCGACCCTGGGGATCGTGAAAACTTCCCGTGGCAAAATCCGGAACGCAACAACAACAATGAGATCGGGATGAAGATCCTTCAGTTCTTGCGCAAAGAGAGGATCCTTCAGAGAGTCAGGCTGGAAAACCGGGAGGCTGTACTGAGCCGCAATGTGTTTGATGGGAGTAGGGGAAAGCTCCTGCCCTCGCCCTCGGGGTTTATCGGGCGCAGTTACAACGGCAGGAATCGGATAACCGTTGTCGATAAGAATCTTGAGACTGGGGACTGCAAAATCCGGAGTCCCCATGAATACGATGGTTGCGGCTACGTTGTTCTCCTGGCCATGTGCAGATCACAGAGAAAAATCAATCCGCAGGTAAGGCTTCAGCGACAATGGGATAACTGACTTCGATCTCCCCTTTCCGGATCCTATTCAGGCGTCCCCTGAGAAGTTTCTGTTTCATCTTCCCAAGATGATCGATAAAGAGAATTCCATTCAAATGATCGATTTCGTGCTGGATCACCCTCGCAAAGAGTCCGTCGGCAAACAGATCCTTGTCCTGCATCTTCAGGTCCCTGTACTTGACCTGGATGGCTTCGGGACGCTTCACTTCTTCACGGATGTCGGGAATACTCAAGCATCCCTCTTCCATGACCAACTCGCCTTCTCCAAGCAGAACGACGGGGTTGATCATTACCAGCGGAGACTTTGCTTCGGGGAGGATTTCCTCGCTCTCCGCATTTCCCGACTCTTCCTTTTCCTTCAGTACCTCAGAAACATCAACCACAAGCACACGCTGCAGCGAGCCCACCTGATTTGCAGCAAGACCGATGCCATTCGCCTTGTGCATGGTCTCCATCATATCCTCCACAAACCGGACGAACTCATCATCAACCGACTTGACAGGCTTCGCCTTCTTCCTCAGTACTGACTGATTGTACGTGTAGATCGGCAGCATCGCCAAATGACATCTCTCCAGAACTTGACACGGAATGGTTGAATATACGAGAGGTGGGATTAAAGTTCAATTGCTCGTTTGATCCACGATTCTCCGGGCTCCGACAAAGCGGTTCTTGTAATATGTGCTTTCGAGTGAAGAAATCGTGACACCCGAAACGACACTTGCATGAACAAAAAGATCGTCCTCGATGTACAGTCCGACATGTGAAGGAGCCCGTCCGGTGGTGTTGAAGAAGACGAGGTCACCAAACTCTAGTTCGCTTTTTTGCACCGGTGTGCCCGAGTGGAATTGCTCGAGGGCGGAACGCGGCAACTTCTTCTTGACAGCCGTTTCGTACACATTGCAGGTGAGTCCGGAACAATCCACACCCTGCTTGGAGTTTCCACCGTACTTGTATGGAACCCCGAGAAAGGAAACCGCATCCAGCAACACAGCATCCCGGTTCATGCCTTTGGGAGTGGCGTTACTGTAGCCCTTCGGTTTCTCGGAGAGCTTTTTCTCGAGACTCTCGATGTCAACCTTCTTGTCATCCTCTTTCGCAACTTCAGCCTTGATCTTGGAGGCAAAGCGAAACTCGTCTTCGTCTTGAACAACATAGTCCTTGCGTGTGTCTGATGATCGGAACCGGGGGGACGATGAGCAGCCTGACAAGTACACTGCCAGCCCAAGAATAATTGGACCTGCAATGATACGGGGAACCTGGTCAATCTTTGGCATGGACTAAACATACGAAACGAAAGAGCCTCCGTCAAGGAGGCTCTTTGCTCATTACATCTTTCGACTTCGTCCCGGCGTGAGAAGCCGTCGGGACTGCGCTCAAGATGACCAATTTTCACTCCAGATCTATCCGAGATATGCTCTCAATTGTTTGCTGCGCGAGGCGTGGCGTAGTCTGCGGATTGCTTTCTCCTTTATCTGGCGCACGCGCTCGCGGGTGAGCTTGAATTTCTCCCCGATTTCCTCAAGTGTCAACGAATGCTCACGGCCAAGTCCGAAGTACAGGCGAATCACCTCAGCTTCACGCTCGCTGAGCGTGGAAAGTGCCCGCTCCACCTCACGGCTCAGCGATTCCTTCATCAACTCCGAGTCCGGTGCCGGCTGACGCTCATCCTGGATGACATCAAGCAGGCGGTTGTCCTCACCCTGCGCAAATGGTGCATCCATCGAAAGATGGCGG
Source organism: uncultured Bacteroidota bacterium (assembly GCA_963734955.1). Classification (GTDB taxonomy): domain Bacteria; phylum Bacteroidota; class Ignavibacteria; order UBA10030; family UBA6906; genus UBA11986. Next base: position 34,878 of record CAVTJO010000006.1, on the reverse strand, counting down.
CCGGAAATCTTGAGTGTGTCTGATACCTCAAAGAGGGACATGTCGAGCTCTTCCGCCAGCTCGCTTGCACTCGGCTCACGCTCGAATTCCTGCTCCAGTGTGCTGAATGCCTTGCCAATCTTGTTCAATGCACCAACACGGTTCAACGGTAAACGAACGATACGCGATTGCTCAGCCAAGCGCCTGCAGGATCGACTGACGAATCCACCACACGGCGTACGAAATAAACTTGAAGCCGCGTGTCTCATCGAAACGCTTTGCAGCCTTGATGAGTCCGAGGTTCCCTTCGTTGATCAAATCGCCGAGCGATAATCCCTGATTCTGATATTGCTTCGCGACACTTACCACGAAACGCAGATTCGCCTTGGTGAGCTTCTCGAGCGCGCGCTGATCACCCTTCTTGATCCGCTGCGCGAGCTCGATCTCCTCTTCCGATTTCAACAAATCAACTTTGCCGATTTCCTGCAGATACTTGTCGAGCGACTGGCTTTCTCGATTCGTATACTGCTTGGTTATCTTCACCATTCATTCACCTTCATGAGTTCACGTGTCTTAGATTTCAATTTCGGTATCGATCCTGTCGATGATGCCGACGATGCTCGCATCGACAGGCGCCATCTCGACAGGCAAGGGAATCGTTGCCTCACGGGCAGTAATGTACATGACTGTCTCGCCAACTCCGGCCCCGACCGTATCAACGGCCACAATCGGGTCCCCGGTTTTCTCGCGTCTGCTGTTCAGCGGCTGGATGAACTGAAGCTTGAAGCTCTTCAGGTTCTCATCCTTGCGTGTCGCCCAGACCGTGCCTATGACCTGCGCAAAGAACATGCTCAGTCGGGAATATCCAGCTTGTCAACCACCGCCATGATCACCGCATCAACGGGCTTGTTTTTGGTCTGGGACGTTTGGCGTGCAGAGCTTCCACTGCACATCAGAACAATATCGCCCACACCGGCTTGCACCGTGTCGACGGCAACGACGAACGTGTCCTTGACTTTGTAGTCAAGGTCAACGTGTTTGACGATCTGGAATTTCATTCCCACCAGTTCCTCGTCCTTCCGCGTTGCCCACACAGTTCCAACAACTTTGCCGAGTATCATGATTCCCTCGTGTTCAAGAATTGAGTATTACCGTCGGGCGGAGGCCAAGATCTCATGTCCCGATTCGAACTTCGACAAGAGCTTTGCCGGCACAACGGTTAATCCCCTGATGCCTTTGAAGTCCTCGTTCCTGTTCGTCAGAATGGGAAGCCTGCTCTCCAGACACAACCCTGCAATCAGAACATTCAGCGTGTCAAGTCGTTTCGCCGACGTCAGAAGCGCACCGTACTTCCTCGCCCGCTTTGGATTCAACCCCATGATCTTCACGGCTGCCATCGAATCCTCGATGGCCTCCCGCTCGTTCTCTGATTCTGCGAGCGAGAAAAGCTCGATTGCCTGGAAGACGGTGGTATAACAAAAGAACTTTCCCATTGCCTGCCGCAACAATGACGGATGTCGGCTTCCACACAGATGATCAACAAAGAGGTCCGTGTGGACGACGATCTTGGGAGCGGTCAATAGTGCTTCCTCTTCCGTCCAACGCTTCTCCGCAGCAACGCACCTTCAGACATGAGAAACTTCACCACCTGTTCACGGGACTCGAGCTGAATGGCCCCGATGCGTTCGATCTCCTCTTCGTTCACTTCCCTGTCTTTCAAACCGGCACTGATAGCGTTCGCCGTCAACGTCACGTGGAGAGTCCTTCCTCTTTTCCCAAACTCCCGCGCTATATCAGGCGGTACGGTAATCGTACCCGATGGTTCAATCGACGCCTCGAACTCGGCACTTGCCCGGTGAGAATCAGTCATACAACCTGCGCCAGGAAACTTGTCCCCGCCAGTGTGTTTGCTACCCCAAAGAACTCCGCAATTGTTTTTCCGATGTCTGCGAAGGACGACCTCGTACCGAGTCTCGTTCCGATACATCGGGGTTTTGACACGCAAAGCAATGGCACGTACTCTCTTGAATGGTCCGTACTCGGTGTTACAGGATCATTCCCGTGGTCCGCCGTCATAATCAACAGGTCTGCGCTCATCAATTGTTTCGAGTATTCTCGGTAGTTCCTTGTCAAATGCTTCCAACGCATTCGCAAAGCCCTTCGGATCATTGCGATGGCCGTAGAGCGTATCGAAGTCAACGAGGTTCGCAAAGATCAACCCGTTCTCCATCCGTGACGATTCCTGGATGACAGACTCAATCCCCTCTGCATTGCTCTTCGTATGGAGTTTCTTCTTCAGCCCCCGACCTGCAAACAGATCATCCACTTTTCCCACGCTCACAGTCTCGATGCCGGCATCGTGAAGAAGATCGATGACCGTCGGCGCTGGTGGTTCAAGTGAAAAATCGCGGCGATTGGTCGTCCTCGTGAACTTGCCGGTTGAACCCACAAAGGGCCGGGCAATCACCCGTCCGACTGCAAACTCTCCGACACACACCTCATCGCGTGTACGCTGGCAGATTTCGTAGAGCTGTTGAAGTGGAATCACCTCTTCATGCGCGGCGATCTGAAACACCGAGTCCGCCGACGTATACACAATCGGAAATCCGGTGCGCATATGTTCGTCGCCAAGCTCCTGGATGATCACAGTCCCTGATGCGGTCGTGTTGCCAAGATATCCCTTGCAGCCGGTTGCTGCCAGAAATCGTCTTCAGCAGCGAATCCGGAAACCCACGCGGGAACGTCGGAAACTCCTTGTCCAGAATCAGACCCGCAATCTCCCAATGCCCGGTGGTACTATCCTTCCCCTTCGATACCTCAGTCATCCGTCCGAACGACGCAAGCGGATACGGAGCAGGAGCAACTCCTTTTATCGATGCAATGTTCCCCAGGCCGAGCGATGCAAGGTTGGGTATACGCAAGCCTTCAACCGCTTGCGCAGTATTGACAAGTGTGTTGCTCCCCTCGTCGCCATACAGCGACGCATCAGGGAGTTCGCCAATGCCAACACCATCGAGAATTATGAGAACTATCTTGGCCGTAGCTGAGAATTTTTGTGCATCGCTCACGAACGGGGATTCAACCGGTCTTGATAAGATCCCGCTTCATGCGCAGATGGAGTTTGTGAAGTCCTTCCGTTCGGTCCACATTCTTGTACGATGGGCCGGACAGAAAGTTTACTCTTGAGAGATCACGCTCAAGCGTAGATCTGCTTTTCGTTGCACTTGCAGACTTGGACCCGCCGCTCATTGAACTTGATGCTTGCACCGACCTTGGAGCGTTCCGATGAGACGAGCAAGAGAGGTTGGTAGATCGTACCACACACAGGGCATTTCGAGCCCTTCATTGCAGCAGCTTTCGTTGCCTTATCAGCGAACGATTGTTGTTTCGCCATTGGATATCCCTTGTGATTATATAACCCGTACCAGGTTACCGCCGTCTTCTATTGCCTTGCTCAGTACGCGTGTTGTGCCTGCGAGAAGTTCGTCCTTGCACATTCCCTCGCTCAACCCACAGACGCCGGCGCTCACGGTAACCGAGAAACTCTTGCCGCCGAGTGTAATGATGTGGCTGGCAATTTGTTTTCTGATTTTTTCAGCCCAAAGATAGGCATCGCTCGCAGTTGTGCTGATCAGGAGAACACCCATCCCGTCCGGCTCCTGCCGTCCGACGATGTCATACGGCCGGATATTTGCGCGGATGATCTTCGCGACCTGATTCAGTATTCCATCGAAGCCTTCGCGGCCATGCCTGTTCGTAAGTTCCTGGGCGTTGTCCACTACCAGCGAAGCGAGTGCCAACTCCTGACCGAAGTCGTCGGCCCGGCGAACCTCTTCCTCCAGTTTCTTTATGAAGTGTTTCTTATTGAAGGACCCGGTGAGCTGGTCAACGATGACAAAATCCTTGACGAGGTCGTTCAAATACAGCACTTCGAGGGCCATCGCCGCATTCTCAACGAGCCGATAAATAGTCTCCACTTCGTTGCCGGCGAAGTTGGCTTTGCTGCGGCTCTCCAGGGTCAGTGCACCATAACAGCGGTTGGTGGAACTGATCGGTAGACAGAGGAACGACCCTTCCGAATCAATCTTCTCCGATGAGAGAAACCGGATGGGTTTTTCCACGGCCACATTCTCCACAACTGCAACTTCATTCGAGCGGATCACCTTCCCGACGACACTCTCGTTGAAGTCGATAACCTGGTCCGGGACAACGTATGCGTAACTTCCCCTGTTGACGACCTTCTGCAAAACCCAGCCACGCTGATCGTCTGCATACATCGCGATGGTTAGGAAATCCCAGTTCACGAGCCGGCCGGTTTCTTCTGCAAGAGAGTTAAGAACGGTAAACTCGGAGGCGTCGGACTTGATCCTGTCCTGCATCCTCCGGATTGAGGAGAGCAGTTCCGAATCCAGCAAGAGATCGTATTTGTCAGTATAGCTCTTGATCAGTGCGGAAATGAGCTTGGTGTAGTTCCCCATCATGCTCAGGGTTTCAGCTCCGAATGCATCCTCCGCTTTGCTGTCCGCAACAATAACGCCAACGGGCCGCTGATCGCCATCCCCTTTGAAAAAGTAGACCGGAACGGCAACCACCGATTTGGTGGATTCGGTCGACTCATAGTACCGGATCATATCCTTTTCCGACACCGGGTTGATCTTCCCGAGAAGTTGTGGCTTGCCGCTCATCGCCACCTGACCCACGACATCAGTCTCGATGGCAAACCGCTTCGATGGCAAAAAGGCCTGACTCTCGGTGGCCACCGCCTCAAGCACCATCTGGTTCTTCTCCCTGTTCGCCCAGAAGAACGCGGCAGTACGAGCGAACAGAACCTCTTTCAATGCCAGCAACGCCTTGTTGAGCAGAAAATTAAACTCGCTTCGTGGCTCTGCATCGCTTCTGAAGATGTCGGAATTCAGATCAAAAAAATCCGAGACCTGGAACTCCTTCACCTTTTCCTCTGTCGCAGTAACCACGATTGGCTGCGCTTTCCTGGTGGATGGGATTACGATTTTTGATTCGTCTCCTGGAATCTCTTTCACAACATACTTCCCACCCGATGATTGCAGATCATCAAAGAGTAGTTTTTTCATGTCGCTTTCGGGGGATTGTGAATACACGTCCTCTTTTATTTCAAGACTTCTTCCCAATCTCGTGTTTCGTGGTTTCCATTCCTTCAGCACGGCGTACAGAATGCCCGCTGCAAGGAGAATTCCACACACGATTCGCCCCACCGGCGAACCAAGAGCGAGACCGACGATCAGCGCCAGAACAACCATCAGGGAGATGACACCATTGGTAGTCAATAACTTCTGTCGGATGGTTTCGACCATCGCTTTGGCGCTCCCGTCAATCATCTATCCCATCTGGAATTGGGTAGAGCAAGTCCGAAAACGTTCAAATCTAAGCAACAATGGCGGGAAAGTCAACAACTTTGGCAGGTTCTTCAATTAAGAAAGCTTAACACTGAAGGTTAACGCCTCAAGAGTTCACTCGTGATTTCACAATGGCCCAGGCAGCAATTGTCATTCCATCCCAGATAATGCCATCATGGATAAGCCGGTCGAGATCCGCAGGGGTCAGCGATAAGAGCTCGAACTCCTCGGTTTCATCAGGTGTTCCGCCAACATGTTGTAGTTCGCGGGCAATGTACACGTGACACATTTCGTCGGTGACGCCATTATATGGGTTGAATTCTCCCGCAAGAAACAACCTCTTTGCGGAATAGCCAGTTTCTTCGGCAAGTTCATGCCAGGCCGTCTGGTCATAGTCTGACCCATCCTTCACGCTTCCACAAGGAAATTCAATACTCTCCTTCCCGCAAAGGTAACGATATTGTTTCACCGCGAGGAACCTGCCATCCTCCATGATCGGGACAATCATCGAAGAGCCATTGGTGTGCACATAGTGGTACTCTCCGAATTTCCCGGTCGGGAGCTCACACTCATCCCGTCTGTACGTCCACCAGGGATTCTTAAAGAGAATGGATTCGGAAAGTTTCTTCCACGATTTCAACGGCATGAGTCGTCCTCACGAATGGTATTTGGGGAAAAAGAAACCGCAAGGAGCTTCAAGCTCGATGCGGTTCTCTGAAACTCAAATCAACGGAAGGTCACATATTTTCAACCAGCTCTCGTTCGGAATAAAAGAAGGCTACCTCAACCCGTCCATTTTCGGCTGAATCGGATCCGTGAATGATGTTCTCCCCCTTGTTGTCTGCGAACAGCTTCCGTATTGTACCTTCTGCCGCCTCCTTGGGGTCAGTGGCACCGATCAGCCTGCGAAAATCAGCGACCGCATTCTCCTTCTCGAGTGCGATGGGCACACAAGAACCACCGGACATAAACTCCACCAGACCATCATAGAACGGGCGTCCCTTGTGTACTGAGTAGAAGGCGCCTGCCGCCTCCTTCGTCAATCGAATCTGCTTCACACCGAGGACTTTAAATCCAGCCTTTTGAATCCTCGACAGCACTTCTCCTTGAAGGTTCTTTCTGACACAATCGGGTTTAAGAATTGCGAGGGTACGTTCTACCACCATGCCTCCATTATAGGAATTGTCATGTCGGGTTCAGGAATCTTGTCGAGCTGCTGCAACGGGGGCTATTTCGCTCGCTTCCTTGCGGGAAGTTTCTTTCGTTTCTTTGCTGTGGCTTTTGAATACTTTGCAGTCTTCCCGGAGATGGCCTTCCGTTTGGTGACCGTCGCAAGAAGACCTTTCTTCCGCAGCACCTTCTCCATAGTTGCACCGAGCATGGCCGGACTTTCGACGACGTGAATGCCAGCCTTCTTCATCGCATCCATCTTCTCCTGCGCCGTCCCTTTGCCGCCGGCAATGATCGCACCCGCGTGACCCATGCGACGACCGGGAGGTGCGGTCCGACCGGCAATGAATCCCACGACGGGCTTCTTCACGTGCTGCTTGATGTACTCCGCAGCTTCCTCTTCAGCAGTGCCGCCAATTTCTCCAATCATGATGATCGCATCCGTGCCACTGTCATTGTTAAAGAGCCTGATCGCATCGACAAACCTGGTCCCGATCACCGGATCGCCCCCAATGCCAATGCACGTTGATTGGCCAATGCCCCGTTCAGTCAATTGCCACACAGCTTCGTACGTAAGTGTTCCGCTGCGAGAAATCAGGCCGACCCTCCCCTGCTTGTGAATGAATCCCGGCATGATGCCGACTTTGCATTCGCCAGGCGTGATGACCCCCGGACAGTTCGGTCCGATCAGAACCGTGCCCTTGTTCTGAACATAATCATACACCTTCACCATGTCACGTGCGGGGATACCTTCAGTGATGCAGACAACGACTTTGATCCCGGCATCAGCGGCCTCCATAATGGCGTCTCCAGCAAACGCTGCGGGGACAAAAATCACCGAGACGTCAGCCTTCGCTGCGAGTACGGCCTCTGCCACGGTGTTGAAGACTGGCACTGGACGGGAGAATTTGTCCTTCTCATTCCCGGCGTAGCGTGTTCCTCCTTTGCCGGGAGTGACTCCGCCAACGACATTGGTGCCATAGGCGATCATTTGAGAAGTGTGGAACGTTCCCTCACCTCCGGTAATACCCTGAACGAGAACTCTGGATTTCTTGTTGACGAGAATACTCATGGATGTTTGCGGTCCTTTTAAAAATGTAAGTTACTCATGGAAATCGAATGCCGTCTGTGCAGAAATGTCAGGCGGGTGGCTTGTTCGTCGAACACTGCTGACGAATGTCGGGAACGGAGCTTACTTCTTGTCGATCTTCTTGTCGTCGATCTTGGTCGCGTTCTGAATGTCTTCCTGAAGCCCACTCATCGCGTTCCGGAATTCCTTGATGCCCTTCCCAATGCTCTTGCCGAGCTCAGGCAGCTTCTTCGGACCGAAGAAAATGAACACGATGAACAGGATAACAAGCAGCTCACCACCACCGATATTTTCAAACATGATGCACCTCTCTCCCTTCTTTCCTATCATTACTTGTTCTTCTGTCCCGGAAAAGAGGATTTCCGGAACGCTTCATCTCTTGCCTATCGTGTTCCTTCCTGTACGACAACGATTGGGACGTGCATGCGATCCACATCGTGTTCATTCCGATATAAAAGGCAGCGTTCAATGATGGACTGAAAAATCCTTTGGCCGTCTGAATGATGGAGAAGTGGATCCACCGCCCTCTCGGGATGCGGCATCATGCCGAGGACGTTGCCATTCTCATTGACGATGCCTGCAATATTTGCAAGTGATCCGTTGGGGTTTGCGTCGCCGGTGATCTCACCAGCCTCGGTGGTGTACCGGAACACCACCTGCCGGTTCGCTTCAAGTCGCGCCAGGGTTTCGTCATCAACAAAATAATTGCCATCTCCATGCGCGATAGGAATCGCGAGCACCTCGCCCGGCCGACATGTTCCGGTAAACCGGGTGGCAACGTTCTCAACCCTCACGTTCACATACTTGCATACAAACTGCAGCGAAGCATTCCGGAGCAGCACTCCCGGAAGCAGCCCGGCCTCGACCAGGATCTGAAACCCATTGCAGATCCCGACTACAGTCCCTCCGGCGTTCGCAAATCGAACCACCTCCTTCATGATCGGAGAGAACCGCGCAATGGCACCGCAGCGAAGGTAGTCACCATACGAGAACCCTCCGGGAAGAATCACGACATCGACACTCTGCAGATCGGTGTTTTTATGCCAGAGGAACACAGCATCCTGGCGCATGATCTTCTTGCACGCGTAATAGGCATCGTGGTCGCAGTTGGACCCCGGAAACACGACGACACCGAACTTCACCTTCCGCGACATTTACAGTTTCTCGATCTCAAACTGATAGTCTTCCATCACCGGATTGGCGAGGAGCTTCCTGCACACTTCCTCGGTGGCATGTTTTGCCTCTTCCTCCGTCGTACCATCAACCGTAAACTCCACATATTTCCCCATCCTCACACCCCGGACACCCTTGACACCGAGCGTGGCGACTGCATGCTCCACGGCCTTGCCCTGTGGATCGAGAATGGACTTGCGAAGCGTGACACGTACTTTTGAAAGAAACATGGTTCCCTGCTTAGATGTCAACACCCCTTGGTTCCGCACTCTCTTCCTCTTTTCGTTTCTCTTCGTGATGGAGGATGTGCCTGATGGTGCTGCCAATGTAACGGACAATGCCAAGGGCAATGAAGAGGACAAACAGGGGAAAGATCGCCTGTCCCGCCGACACAAAGACCACCACGATCGCGAGGGAAAGGAAAATGAATTTCCACGGCTCCCGCCTGACTGAACGACGCGAGATCCTGGGCAGTGTATCATACTTCACCTTGCTCACCATCAGCAGTGCAAGAACCACCACCAGATAGGGAAGAACGACCGCAACGGATCCCAGTCCCGTACCGACATTCCAATAGTTGATCATGAACGCTGCCACTGTTAACGCGCTGGCCGGAGTGGGAAGACCAACAAAATGGTCCTTCTCGAAACCCGCCAGGTTGATGTTGAACCTGGCGAGACGCAAGCCGGCAAACACCATCAACAGGGAGCTTATCAGGATGCCAAAGCCATCCAAAGTGTGGAGCTGAACCTGATAGACGAGAAACGCAGGAGCAGCGCCAAATGAAACCACATCGGAAAGGGAGTCGATTTCAACCCCGAATTGCGAGGATGATTTGGTGATCCTCGCCATCACACCATCGAGTGCATCGAACCCCGCAGCAAGGATAATAAGCCACGATGCCTGCAGCATGTCTCCGGTACTGGCATTGATGATTGAGAGAAAGCCGCAGAACATGTTCAACACTGTGAACAGGCTGGGTACGACGGCTCTGGTTATTCTCATACGCGATTCACGCAGCAATGAATTGACGGAAATTATGCAACCACAGCCAGCACCGTTTCTCCCGCAACTGTCCTGTCACCAACCTTTACTTTCAGTTCACAGCTTTTGGGAACGATCACATCGACACGCGAGCCGAACCGGATCATCCCGAACCGTTCGCCCGCAACCGCGGTGTCTCCGACCCTCACAGACGCAACAATTCGACGCGCAATGAACCCCGCAATCTGCTTGAACAGCACGCGCGTCCTTTTGTTCTCGATGGCAATTTGCGTTCGCTCGTTACGCTCGGAAGATTTCTCATCAAACGCCACGAGATACTTGCCGGGAATATGTGCAAAATATGCCACTGTGCCGCTGATGGGAAACCTGTTGACATGGACGTTAAAGGGAGACATAAAGATGCTCACCTGGACACACCTCGCCTTCATGTACTCAGGTTCTTCCACCTCTCTGATGACCACCACCTTGCCGTCCGCCGGGGAGATGACGAACAAATCCCCTTCTGGCGGAGTCCGGTCAGGGTCCCTGAAAAAAGCAAGCACAAAGATGAGTGCGAGAACAAGGCTTCCGATGATGCCAAACCTGAGGCCCCTCATGTCGATGAACAACCATGCAAGCAACAAGCCCACTGCAACCACCACGAGGGTTGCGGCAACGACACTGTAGCCATATCTGGTGATCACCCGGTTGCCTGCCTAGAACGTTCGATAGATTCGATTGCGGACTTCCGTGTAGGCTTCGAGCGTATCGTCATTCCCATTGGCAAAGATGTCCTTCGCGCCTCGATCCTTTTTCTGCATATCGGCAAAGCGGCAGGTACGCGGCGAAATCTCATCTCCTATCATGATCTGATTCCCCACGACACCAAACTCGAGGTTCATGCTCAACAGTTTTAATTCACGACGATCAAAGAACGACTTCAGGACAACGTTGGTTTTTGAGGCAAGACGGTTAATGGCGCGCAGTTGTTCGGGTGTGGCAAGACCGAGGGAGTAAATGTGGAACTCGTTTGCCAGGGGATTCCCAAGATCGGGATTCTTGTAATAATGTTCGATGACCGGAACCGTAAGCTCGGTTCCTTCTTTCATGCCAAAGCGCTTGCAGAACTCTCCCGCCGCAACGTTATGCACCCGCACCTCCAGAGGAATCATGGCGAGTTGCTTGACAAGCATCTCCGAGCTTGATACTTTGTCCATGAAATGTGTCGGAATGCGGAAACCGGTCAGATACTTGAAGAGGTAGGAAGAAATCTCGTTCGCGAGCGTCGCGACGGTGGTAGTCTGTCCTTTCCTGGATGGTTCGGGACTAGTCATCTTGGGGGATGGAACTTTGTTTTGCTGGCCGGAGTTCTGACGAGATTCGGGCTCGTCCGGACTGCGGCGGGATTGATGTGTATCCTTGAATTGTTGTATGAGCATCCCGGCCTGTTCAGCCTCAAACAGATTCTTTGCCGTCCCACCCACCCGTAAAGCGCGTACCACGAAACCCTTTTGAATCAGTTGTTACGAATATCGTTAGAGAGAAAACCCTGAACAAACATGGTTCAAAGGTAAGCAATGACCGGCTGAAAGTCAAAAAGCACCACCTGTTGAGGAGGCGTATCACAGTTGACTTTGAATTCCAAATCGGAGATGTTGAGAGCGAAGAACCCGGCCACCTTGCAAACCTAACCATGCCAAACTCAAGCCACGTCTCCCTCACGGGGAAAAGGATCCTGCGAGGGATTGTCTACCTGATCCTCGCATCCACCACGCTGGTCATTGCGATCAATGCAAATGACAGCAGCGTCACAAAAACTCCTTTGCTGGTCCTCCTCTGCAGCCTGCTCGCGATTGCGTTCCTGGCCCGGGCAATCTGGATGAGGAAGCTTGAATTCTATCGTACGCCTGCCGATATCGTTGTGTTTGTGATGTTCCTGCTCATCCTCGTCTCGCTGACGTATACACAGAATCCCCGGAGCAGCCTGCAGGCTCTCGCGGTCTGGATATCGTTCATCATCTGTTTCTTTGCGGGGACACAGCTCTTTGTCACCCAGGCAGATCTCACCCGGCTCATCCTTATTATCTCTGCAATCGCTTCATTGGTGTGCGTGGTTGGACTGCTGCAGTACTTCTTCGCGGATAGATTATTCCTCGAGTTCTTCATTGGCACCGAACGACGTGTTACGTCAACACTCACAAACGCCATTTACCTGAGTGGGTACATCGTGCTGCTCTTCCCGATCCTCTTGTCATTCGTTGTTGCCAGGAAGAGGACGCCCGGGGAGCGATGGATGCTCGGTCTGCTGCTCTGCGCGCTCGCGTTTCTTCTTATTGCCACGGCAACAAGGAGTAGCATTGTCGCATTCGTTGTATCGATTGCCGCGTTTGTTCCCCTCTCAAAACGCGTGAAGGAGACTCGCCTCTGGGGAATCACTGGCGTGATTGTGGCATTGGGTGTCGCGATATATCTGTCCCCCACGTTAATGAAAAGAATCGATAATTCCTTCTCCCAGGATTCAAGCTCTTCCTTTGCGCGCCGTTTGTATTTCTGGCAGGCAGGGTACAACGCCTTCAAGGCAGCTCCATTCTTCGGTCACGGCATCGGCAGCTTTGAACATGTTGTGCTGGACTATCGATCACCGGAATACTGGGTGGCAAAAAGTGAAGACGTTGTGCCACATGCGCACAATGAGCTGATTGAAACCGCGGTCGATCTTGGCGGAGCCGGAGTCATCACATATCTGGCAATTCTTGCGACGGTCGCAGTTGCCGGCATGAAGGTCAGACCAAAGGAAAATGCGCAGGACCGTTTGTTGGCGGTGGGCCTTCTCTGCTCCATCTTCGCCATTCTCATAGATAACCTTGCCAACATGTCGTTGCGCGTGGTCCCGGTTGGTGCGACCGCATGGCTGCTGATGGGCATCCTCGCATCGCAACCGTACAGGAAAGAACCGGATTTGTCTGTTGACATACGTGTTCCCAAGGCCGTCGCATTCCTTCTGCTCTGCAGCTGGATTGCTTTTGCGGCATGGTACGGCAACCTGCAACTCGGGATCTACAGATCTGAAGGTCACCTCATCAGCGGGATCCTTGAAGAACAGAAGGGAGACCTCCCTGCAAGCATCACGGAATTCCGGAGTGCCGTCGACCAAAATCCTGACAATCTTCTGGCCCGATCAAATCTGACCCTCGCGTTGCTGCGAATGCACCGTGCCGATCAGGCCTTGCAGGCTTCGGAACAACTGCAGACACTCTCGCCGCGCTACCCCAAGCTGAATCTGATGCAGGCGGCAGCATTCATCACCCTGAAAAGGTACAATGAAGCAGTTCAGGCAATTGATCGCGAGTTGGCCCTCCGGAATCATCCGGATGCTTACTACTATCAGGCGGTTGCCTTCCGGAGTCTTTCAGACACCGTTGGTGAGCTCTCTGCACTTGAAGGGTTGCTCCGAGCCTGCATCAAAGGTCAACTGCAATACGAATTCGGACCCGTTGCCGCACGCGTACAGCAGCTGGTGCGGAAGGAAACGGACATCAGGCAACTCAAGGACATCTTCGAACACCTCCTCCTTCTCTTTCCATCCAACCAGGCAATTGCAGGAACACTTGCTGAATTCCACAGAAGGCTCGGCGAACCGGGCAAAGCTGAACAACTCCTTCGTCAATTCCCTCAGGGCCCGGGTGGAAGATAGCTTCAAGAATGGCACCGCCTGCCCCGATTCATCAAGGCAGGCGGTAATGAGGTACTTCCGATCGTGATGCTATTTGATCACGTGGAATTCTATGCGCCGGTTTTGCGCACGACCTTCGGCGTTATCATTGGGAGCAATTGGATCGCGCATCCCCTTACCAACAGTCGTCAATCGATTCGCTGGGATACCCTTCCTCACCAGCCAGGTCTTCACTGCCTGCGCGCGGCGGGCGGAAAGATTCTCGTTGGCCGTGACCGTTCCGACGTTGTCTGTATATCCTGCAATTTCAACAAACACATCGGGGCTGGCAACGAGGGCGTTGTACGCTTTTTGCAGCGTGGCCTCGGAAGACTTTGTCAGTGCTGAGCTTCCACTGGCGAAGTTCACCCCCTCGAGAATAACAGTCTTCCCCCGTTCCAGAATGATCGTCTCCTTCGGGAGATCATCCTTGGGATTCAACGGATTCGTACCCCTCTTCACCTCCACTCCATCGGCCACACCGCCACCATCTGTGTCCGCCTTCAATGGGTTGGTGTGATACGTTCGTATCTCCTCAAAATCCGACAAGCCGTCGCCGTCAGTGTCAGCCTTTGTTGGATCAGTGTTGTAGGTCTTCACTTCATCCCAATCCGAGAGCCCATCACCGTCGGTATCCACCTTGAGGGGATCGGTGTGGTACTTCAGAATCTCATCGCCGTCAGTAAGTCCATCACCGTCCGTATCAATTTTCAGCGGATCGGTCTTGTACTTCAGTACTTCATCTCCATCTGACAAGCCGTCACCGTCGGTATCAGATTTGGTGGGGTCCGTATGATATTTGAATACTTCATCTCCATCTGACAAACCATCGCCGTCGGTATCGACAACCAATGGATTCGTTCTGTAACGCTTCACTTCTTCCCCGTCCTTCAGACCATCACCATCAGTATCCGGGTTTTCGGGATCGGTACCCAGTCTTCGTTCCTCACCGTTTGTCAGACCATCGTTGTCGTCATCATCAGCGTCCCCACTCCCAAAATAGATATTGACCCCGGCTTTGGCGGTCGCCCAACTGTCCGGTTTGTTGTACTCGAGATAGTCGGTCTTGTCATCCATCAGTCGGTAACCCGCATTGACACTGATGGAGACCTTCTTGCTGGCAAAAATTTCGAGCCCAACACCCACAGGAACCATGATCGAGTTGTAATACTTGTCCTGTGGTACGAAGTTGTTGGCGAAATCCTTCCGCTTGTAGAATATTCCGCCACCCCCCACGTAAAAATAGGGGGATACTCGATAACCGGGAGCGAAATGAATCCAGGCTTCAACTGCAATCGGAATTGCATCGACTCTGAGATAATCGTAGGTATAGAGGGGCAGAACAGCAACAGGGTCCTGTTGAGCCTTGAAGACCTCGTATCCCCCTGTAATTCCAAGCGAAAAATACTTATGAAGTCCGTACCGCAGGATGAATTCCCCGCCGGGCGACACCAGTCGTTTGTTAAGATCTGTAAACCATGAATTGACACCTCCATGCAAACCCAACGCCCACTTGCCTTGTGTGTTCTGAGCAATCGTTTGATGCAACCAGACACCTGAAAACAGCAGAAGTGTAATGACGATGAGTTTTTTCATTCAGCAAGTCTCCTATATGTGAGAAGGAGGTCGAGTGATGCGTTCGAAAATTGTTGGAAGAAACTATCAGATTTGAGTGTAAAAGTCAAGGAGTTTATCAAACGGGTGACTGCAAGTACAAGTCCTTCACAATGATGAATGCTGTAGCTCGATCACAACATCAGCAGGCGCGTTGACATTCGATGAGGAATTCGGTAAATTGATGGCCCACGGTGGTGATTTGCCCCGTCGTCTAATGGCAAGACAGCAGACTCTGGATCTGTTTATCGAGGTTCGACTCCTTGCGGGGCAGCGAACATTGCAGCACGGGTGTTGGATGGTTGGAAGATTGGATGAATGGAATGCCGCGCGATGTCCATCAATCCGCTGATCGACTCATCCTTGATTCTACCATTGCCCACACTGGCCTTATCGTCTAACGGTTAGGACGGAGCCCTCTCAAGGCTCAAATACGGGTTCGATCCCCGTTAAGGCTACGACCGTCAGCCGCGGTGTGAAAGCTTTGTCGTGCTGGGTTACTGTCACCCGCGTGCAGGGACTAATTTGTTGTTGAGAACCCGGAGGGACGCGACATCCGGACCAACCGTGAATCTTCACAACGATTTCATAAATTCCCGGTCACCTCCAGTGTTGTTTTCTGTTCTCATAAATTATTGTGGTGGGTTCTCTCGAATCGATCTCCAGTCTTTGACAGAGTCAACACTTTTCCCGTGGAGGAATGATAACCATGGCATTCAGTGTCCGTCGAGTCGACTATTTTTATACAACTGTTGAAGACCACCCGGGAGAGGCCTACAAGCTACTCTCCATGCTTGCAACAATGGGCATCAATCTCCTCGCGTTCACGGCCGTTCCCTCCGGCGAGATGAGGACACAACTCACGATTTTTCCTGAAGATACACATACGACGGTTGATGCGGCCAGGAAAGCCGGCATTGTACTAAATGGACCTCAGCCTGCTCTCCTCGTTCAGGGCGACGATGAACTGGGAGCGCTCTCCAGCATCCACCAGATGCTCTATGAGGCGAACGTCAATGTATCGGCAGCGAGCGGGGTTGGCGACGGCCGCGGGAGTTTTGGGTACATCATCTATGTCCGACCGAATGAGTATGAAGCTGCGGCCCGGGCATTAGGCGTTTGAAGGTGAGTTCTTGCCTGATCCTGAAGAACTTCGTATATTATCTGCGTCCTTCATGCGCCCGTGGTGTAATGGATAGCACGAAAGCCTACGAAGCTTTTAGTAGGGGTTCAAATCCCTTCGGGCGCACATTCTGGCCAACAATCCAACCCGCCATCTTATCCTGCCCGACCGCAATGTTCCCGAACGGCGGTGACTAACTGGCAGGCCTGAACTCCTTCTCCAAACTCCTTGAGAGACCGAAATAGTTCTTGATGAAACTGACGGTCCTGCGAGCAGCCCTGCCATCCCCGTATGGATTTGTCGCCGATGCCATCGCCCGATACGCAGCCGCGTCATTCATCAACTTGCTCGCCGTTCGAACGATCGTCTCCTGATCCAATCCGACAAGCTTGACTGTTCCGTAAGAAACTGCTTCCGGCCTCTCGGTCACCTCTCTAAGCACAAGAACAGGTTTGCCGAGGGAAGGCCCCTCCTCTTGCACACCGCCGGAGTCCGATATGATCAAATACGACCTTGCCATCAAGTTGACAAAATCCATATAATCAAGAGGCTCTATAAGATGAACATTGGCAACTCCATCCAGCACAGGGTTCACCACATGTCGTACAGCGGGATTAAGGTGAACCGGGAAGATAATATCGATTTCGGGGAAATTGGTCGCGAGCCGTTTGATCGCACCAGCGGCACTTCTCATCGGCTCTCCGAGATTCTCGCGTCGGTGCATGGTGATGAGGAGTTTGCGGTTCTTTGCGCGACGCAAGGGTGTTCAATACGGGCTGAGAAAACCGGTACTTCTTTTTCACTGAGACCTGCAAGGCATCGATCACCGAGTTACCGGTCACAAAAATCGACCCTCGCTCGATACCCTCCTTCAATAACGCGTTCTTTGCAGTTGCTGTAGGTGCAAAGTGCAGGTCGGCAATACAGGAGGTCAGTCTCCTGTTGATCTCCTCGGGAAACGGCTGGGCTTTGTTGTGCGTTCGCAGACCCGCTTCAACGTGGCCAACAGGAATGTGCCTGTAAAATGACGCGAGGCTTCCGACAAACGTTGTGGTGGTATCGCCCTGAACGAGTACGAGATCCGGCTTCTCGGCCTCCAGAACCCTGTCAAGCGCCTCAACGGTATTCTTTGTGATTGTCGCGAGCGTCTGGCGCTCCTGCATGATATTCAGGTCATAGTCAGGATTGATCCTGAACACATCAAGTACCTGATCGAGCATTTGACGATGTTGTGCCGTGGCTATTGTTATGACATTGAAGTACTTGTGAGCTTTCTTGAGCTCAAGAATGATCGGTGCGAGCTTGATCGTATCGGGTCGCGTACCAAAAACCACAGCGATCTTTTTCTTCGTCGACATGTTCGGGGCGGCGGTAAGGTTCAAGTACCAGTTGGTGGAGACGTGAAAACAGGGTGAAACGACACGGTATGGGTTTCGATCAGCAGCATTGGAATGTCAAATATCTCCGGTGATGGCTTGCCATTGGGTCAGCACAATGTACAAAAAATCCCATTTGAAACATCAACCAGAGCAACGTCCTGCCTTTGGAATTCTACTCCGATCTTGTTACCTTCTCGTAATTCACGTTGGGTCGACCCAGCACTTTTGCGTTCGCCGCACCCGTAGCTCAACTGGATAGAGCATCAGACTTCGGATCTGAGGGTTGGGGGTTCGACTCCCTCCGGGTGCACTCAAGACCATCAATCACTTCACTCTCCCCTTCCCATGACAGATCATGAACGGTGGATGGAACATGCTTTGCGAGAAGCAGAGCTCGCCTACAAGCGAAAAGAAGTGCCCATTGGAGCGATCATCGTTCACAAGGACCGCATTGTCGGCAAAGGATATAACCAGGTGGAAACCCTCCGCGATCCCACCGCACACGCCGAGATGATCGCCATTACGGCGGCCTCCGCCGCCCTCGGGAATCATCGCTTTGAGAAATGTACATTCTACGTGACTGTGGAGCCATGTGCGATGTGTGCCGGTGCGATTGTTCTCGCACGTATCTTCCAGGTCGTCTTCGGTACACCCGACGCAAAAGCGGGTGCATGCGGCACGCTCTTCAACATCGTCCAGGATAAACGACTGAACCACCAGGTGGAACTCGTGGGCGGGATCCTCGAGGCAAAGTGCAGTGGAATAGTGAAGGACTTCTTCAAGAAGGTTCGCGTAGGTGGCGTGGGAAAGCCGGAATGGAATTAGCCGGCGCTCTCAGTGCTGGCCCGGAGCTTTTCCGCCCTATCGGCAATCTTCAATTGCTCGATCAAATCATCAAGCTTCCCATCGATAATTTCCGAGAGATTGTACAGCGTGACTCCAATGCGGTGGTCGGTGACACGGTTCTGAGGAAAGTTGTACGTCCGTATCTTGTCGCTTCTGTCGCCGCTCTTCACCATTGACTTCCGTTGTGCCGCGACATCCCCCACCTGCGCGGTAACCATGTTCTCATACAGCTTGGCTCTGAGCATTTTCATCGCACGCTCGCGGTTCTGCAACTGTGAGCGCTCCTGACGACAGACAACGACAATGCCCGAGGGCTTGTGAGTCAGACGGACGGCAGTCTCGACCTTGTTCACATTCTGGCCACCCTTGCCGCCTGACCGGAACGTATCCATCTCGATGTCCGCGGGATTCAGTTGGACATCCACCTGTTCCACTTCAGGGAGCACGGCAACTGTCGCGGCAGACGTGTGTACCCTCCCCTGCGCTTCGGTTTCAGGCACCCGCTGCACGCGATGGACTCCGCTTTCAAACTTCATCGAGCCGTACACATCTTCCCCGTTCAATCCGAAAGCAATTTCCTTGATTCCTCCCATACCGGTGTCATTGAAATCGATGATATCCAGCTTCCAGCCCTGTCTCTCGGCATAGCGCGAATACATCCGGTAGAGGTCTGACGCAAACAGGGCGGCTTCCTCTCCCCCGGTGCCGGCACGGATTTCGACGATGACGTTCCTGCTATCGTTCGGGTCTTTGGGTATGAGAAGAACCTTGAGCTCTTCCTCAAGTTGGTGAAGTTTCTCTCTCGTCTCATCAAGTTCTGCGTAGGCGAGGGACTTCATTTCCGGATCGGCCGATGACTCGGTGATCTCCTTCAGGCCGGCAAGATCGCGCTTCGTCTTCGCGTACTGATCGTAGACACGCATCAGCGGCACGAGATCGCTATGTTCCTTGCTGAGCTCCCGTACGCGATCCTGGTTGCTGATAACGGTTGGATCGCTGAGCAGCCGCGTGATCTCCTCGAACCGTTCCTTCACTTTTTCGAGTCGATCAAGCATTGCCAGCCACGGGAATTTCCTGCAGCAAGGCAACCTTCGGCGAAGTGAGACCAACCTCATCCTGCTGCAAAGCAGATCGCAGGGCTACCAACGCAATCTCAAGCATGGACTCGTCCGGTTCCTTCGTCGTTATCTTTTGAAGCCACAAGCCAGGCGCAACCACCATCCGCCCAACAAATGTCTCGCTCCTTTTGGCGGACGCCTTGATGAACTCATACGAGATTCCGCCGACGAGAGGTATGAGGGGAAGATGGGTCAACAGCCGGATGGTGAGAGTCATCTGGCCCGTTATCGTAATGACCAATGTATCGAGGATGCTGAAAAGCAGAATCGCGACAATCATGACAATGAGCAGAAAACTCGTGCCGCAACGGGGATGGAATCGAGACTGACGGGAAGCTGCCGCAACTGTGAGTTCCTCGCCCTTTTCAAACGCAAAAACGGCTTTGTGTTCAGCGCCATGATACTGAAACAGTCGTTTGATGTCCTTCATCATGGAAATGGCAAGTAGATATGCCAGCAGGAGAGCGATGCGAACCACACCTGCGATCAGATTGAAGGCAAGGGGCTGCTGGTCGACATGAAAGATCAACGTTGCGAGGAGTAACGGGGTGACGAAGAAAATCGCAATCCCAACAACAAGGGAGAATGTCAGTGTCAGTCCGAGCTTGATGTTTTCTCTCATCGGGTTTCCGGTCGATGTTGTCGTGCCATCGGATTCCCTGTGCCCGTTATGATTTCGCCGTTCCGTAATCGCTGCATCCTGCATGGCCACCTCCGCTGAGAAATTCAGCGTACGCATGCCGATGACCATCATTTCAATCAAGCCTAACGCGCCACGAATTATCGGGAGCCTGAACGTTGAGAACCTCTCACCAAGGGACTTGTGCGGGAATTGCTGCACCATAATTTCTCCGTTCGCCCGACGGACCGCCGTAGCAACCATCCCGGGCGCCCGCATCATAACTCCTTCAAGTACTGCCTGACCTCCAACCTGCATCGGCCTTGCCGAATCAAAACGCTTGTTCACACACGCTCCTCAATAATTTATCATAAAAATACTCATTTGAGCCCTGAGAATCCATCGCCCGCCGACACCGGCTTCTCCAAATTTCCCCACGTCAACTTGCGGGAAATTGCTTTTAATTCGGACGGCTCAAAGAATTTCAACAGATACATCAATACCAGGAACAGGACAAGCAATCCGACTTTCCACAACACTTCGAATGCATCGAGCCTGACGAAGTAATAAAGACAGAAGACAATGATCCCTGCAGCCGCAATCTTCATGAGCCTGTCGAATTCATAGTTGATGGGATAGAATCGCTGTGCAACGATATAGAGGCCGATCGCCATGGCCGCATAGCTAAGCAGTGTCGCCAATGCTGCACCCATGATTCCCATAAGCGGTATCAACATAAAGTTGACAGCAACATTGATGAACGCTCCTATGAAGGTGTTTGCCGGAAGATGCTGTGTCTTCTTCTCAATATAGATACCTGCCACAAGATTATTCGAGATGCCCAGGAACATGTATCCGAGCAACACAACAGGGACAATGGATAGACCATGCCAATACTCCGGGGGGAGAATCGAGTGACCCCAGAACACCGGGATCTTCACCACATCTTCGAGGAAAAAGCTCAGAGCAAAGAACACGCCCGTCATCAACAGCACAACGTACGTCAGGATACGTGCGAACAGTTGCTTGGCGTCCGAATCCCTTGCATGGATGAAGAAGAACGGTCGCCATGCAAAATCGAACATCGACACAACCAGCATCATGAAAATGCCGAGTCGGTAGTTTGCCTGGTAGATCCCCACCGTGGATGCGTTGGTAAGTGAAAGCAGGATGGGCCGATCGATTACCTGAATCATCATTGCCGCAAGACCCGCGGGCACGTAGGGAAGCCCGAAGCGAAGCAGCGCCTTGTAGAGAATGCCTTCCCATGCGACGGTCAGGTTCGAGAGAATGGTCGGCAACAACATTACCACTGTAAGCGCCGACGAAATGATGTTACTGTAGAAGATTCCGGAAATCCCGGTGTGGTACTTGATCAGGAACAGGAGATTGCACGCCACATTCACGGCAATGCTTGTCATCCTGATGGTGGCAAACCGCTTCGCCTTTCCGGCCAGCCGGAGAGCGGCAAAGGGAACGATCGACACTGTATCAAGGCACAGAATTATTGCTGCATACACAACAAGCGGTCCATACGTCGTGCGATCTCCGGCGAGCGAAGCAAGAGGACCGGCCTGCCAGATCAGGAGGGCGGCAAACAGGATTGAGCTGATGAGCAGAGAGAGGAAAGGGACGCTGAAGTTCTGCTTTTCATTACCGATCTCGTTCGAAGATCTGTATTTCAGGAACGCGCTCTCCATCCCGTACCCGAAGAGAACGTTCAGAAAGGCGATATACGAGAATACAGTCGCCACAATACCAACGTCGGCGGAAGAGAGAACATTGGCATACACCGGGGTGAGGATGTAGGTGAGAAAGCGGCCGACAATCGTACTGACGCCGTAGATTGCAGTGTCCGTGCCCAGCCGCTTGATCTTGTCGAACATGTGCGTGAGTGACCCGCGGCAGAAGGTTAGGCTCTTGTCTGTTTGAGCTCGAGAGAGATGTCGAGAGCTTTCGGGGAATGTGTCAGTGCGCCGACGGAAATAAAATCCACACCGGTTTCTGCAACGGACCGGACATTCTGGAGTGTGATTCCTCCGGAGGCCTCCACTTCGACACGGTGAGCGATGATGTCCACCGCCTTGCGCATTTCGGCCTCGCTGAAGTTGTCCAGCATGATTCGTTTCACGCCATCACAGCGGAGTGTTTCTTCCACCTCGGCGAGGTTCGTTGTTTCAACCTCAATGGATACATCCATGCCTTCTATCTTGAGATAGTCGCGACAACGTTCGACGGCGGGGTGAATTCCTCCTGCCGCCACAATATGATTGTCCTTGATGAGGACCATATCGTCAAGTCCAAAACGATGGTTGACACCTCCACCCAATTTCACGGCTCGTTTATCAAGCACCCGCAGACCCGGGGCGGTCTTCCGCGTATCGGTGATCCGGGCACGTGTGCCAGCGATCGTATCAACGAATAGGCGTGTGAGGGATGCAATACCGCTCATTCGCTGGAGAAAATTCAGGGCTGTTCGCTCGCCGCGCAGAATACTCCGCGTGTTGCCGTCGATCGTGGCAATCACCTGCCCGTTCGCGAACAACGCTTCCCTCCGCGACAGCGGGAGTCAATGTAAGGCTTTGGTCGCAATACCGGAACACCAGCGACGCCATGTCCATCCCCGCAACCACTCCCACCTCCTTGGACAAAAACTCCCCCATCCCAAAATCGGCTTCCCGCACACAGGCATCCGTTGTCAGGTCACCGAGACCGATATCCTCCATCAATGCGATCTCAATCAGCCGACTCACGCGGCTATCATACAACACGTCATTTGACATCGTCAACCAGCATGATGGGAATATCGTTTTTCACCTGATACACTCTGCCGCACTTCTTGCAGGTGAGCGTGTTCTGGTCTGGTTTGTAGTCCAGATCGCCCTTGCACTTCGGGCAGCACAGGATGTCAAGCAGTTCTTTCTTCAGCATGATTGGCCCCTACTTGTTCATGGCCATCTGGAGGGCTTCCAAAAACTGTACGGGCGCCCGGGTAGGCCTTCCTGTTTCCGCGTTGACAAAGCTGTGGATCGTATAGCCGTCGGCCAGCAATTCCGTTTCCCCCTCTCGAAATACCTCGTAATCAATACGCACCCGCGCAACCGGGGGCTCGCGCAAGTACGTAACCACGTTAATGAGTTCGTCATACTTTGCCGATTGTTTGTAGGTTGCGTGCGCTTCGATTACGGGGAGAAAGAGACCCATAGCCTCAATTTCCGGATACGGGAGGCCAATCGCTCTCATGAGATCCGATCGGCCTTGTTCAAAGTACTCAAAGAACTTGCCGTAATAGACAAACCTCATCTGGTCCGTGTCGGCGTAGCGTATGCGAATTGGTGTGACATGCTTGATCATGGTTATCCTGCCCATTCACCCATTTTTGAGAACTTCTCGATGCGTCGTTCCAACAGCTTTTCGATCTTGATCTTCGAAATCACTTTGAGTTCTTCCAGGAGCGTTTCTTTGAGTATCTTTGCCATCTGTTCAGGGTTCCTGTGGGCACCGCCAAGAGGCTCGGGGACAATCACATCCACGATCTTCTGCTTCACGAGGTCAGGTGCGGTCAGTTGCAGCGCCTCGGCAGCCTGTTCCTTGTAGTCCCAACTTCTCCAGAGAATGCTCGAGCACGACTCCGGGGAGATGACGGAATACCATGTATTCTCCAGCATCAGGATTCTGTCTCCCACACCAATGCCAAGGGCACCTCCCGATGCACCTTCCCCGATAATGACAACGATGATCGGGACGCGAAGTCTTGCCATCTCGAGAAGATTGCGCGCAATCGCCTCTGCCTGGCCACGCTCTTCCGCCTCAAGTCCGGGGAATGCACCAGGCGTATCAATCAACGTCACAACGGGCTTTTTGAATTTCTCCGCGAGCTTCATCAGACGCAACGCCTTGCGATACCCCTCGGGGTTTGGCATTCCGAAGTTTCGATACAGGTTGGTCTTCGTGTCGCGTCCCTTCTGATGTCCAAGTACCATGATGGTCTGGTTCCCCAGATGGGCAAATCCCCCGATGATCGCTTTGTCGTCACGGACGTTTCTATCCCCGTGGAGTTCGAAGAAATCGGTGGTGATGGAACCAATATAATCAAGGGTGTAAGGCCGGTCAGGATGTCGGGCAAGCTGTACCTTCTGCCATCGTGTAAGTCCCGCATAGACGCTCTTTTGAAGATCGACCATCTTCTTCTCGATCTTCGATACCTCTTCGGCGATGGCTGGATTATCTGCATACTTCCTCAGCTCTTCAAGTTTCTGCTCGAGCTCGACAATGGGCTTTTCAAAATCCAGGATCACTTTCGCCATGGGCGTTACTTTTTTGCCAAGATGAGAAGCGACTTGAAGATTATCTGGAGATCCAGTCCAAGTGAGTGGTTCTTCGCGTAGTACAGTTTGTACCTCTCAATTTCCTCAGGGTCCAGGTTCTTTTGAAGATTGATTTGCACAAGTCCGGTGAGACCTTTCGGACCAAGATAGGCGAGGGGGTTGTCACGGACACTCCCATTCCAACGCGATGTGTCATCGGGATCGGAAAGAGGGCGCCCCACAAGACTGATTCTACCGGAAAAAACCTGGGGAAGCAAGAGCATTCTCGACGCTCCTGCACCGGGACGAGACGAGGATACAGTCTTCGCCTTCACCCATACAAAAGGATATGCCGTGACAAGAAGAGCGAACGAACCCATCATGTCGAGTACTCGCTTCACCATCCGGTTCGCAGGCTTCCGGAGATTATAGTCGATTTCCACCAGCGGCATTGTGTCCAGCGCGTCGATACGGGTTTTTCCGACAATTGCTTCGAGGCTGTTGGGGACGAGCCGGTAGTTCACACTGCGATCGTTGCTGCGAGCAATCACCGACAGGATGTCTGCGTACGATATGTTGTCGGTCGAGAAAATTACTTCTCCCACTTTTCGTTCACTGATCACCTTCCCCACGTTGTCGAGGGAGCCGACAACCTCAAGTCCGCCAATCTTCTCTCCGATCTGCCTCCTGTTCATTCCAATAAAGCCCAACACATCATAGCCCCCATCAACACGGGTGCGCAGCTTGCGAACGACCTCCTGTGCCGATTCACCGGTGCCCACAATCAACGTTCGTGTACCCAGGATGCTTCCCCTTCCGGTACGACGAGTTCCCAACGATGTCAGTGCAAGCCTCCATCCCGGGAGCAGAACCAGACTGATGCAACCGGCGATGATGACCACTGCCCGGCTGAACGCAAACTCCTTTGCAAAAAAGACGACCGCAGAAATAAGAACGAATCCCGTGAGGACCGATGTGAAGGCACGCGATATCGAAGGCTTATTGGAGGAATACGCACCAACGAGATACATGATGAGAACGATGATCAACGCCGGAATGATGTAAACGGTTGGGTACGCGTACGATGGAAAGATGAACAGGCGCCCCCGGAATATATACTCGGCGGCGAGCAGTGCGATATCCACAAGAAGGAAATCCATGATCGCCATGGCCAGGGATCCCCCAGCCTTTGCCAGGAACGCAATCCATGCTCTGAGGATGATCCCGACCGTCAGGAAGAATTCAGCGACCCCCGATGCGGCAAAGTGCTTTTCGACAAACAATTGCATTGCATCATAGAAGAGTCTTATTTCATCAAGGTTGCTGCGGCGGGTGCTCTCTCCTTTGAAGTGAATGATCTTTGTTGAATGCACGTAGTACACCCCGAAACCCGCTTCCGTCACTCGATAGCACCAATCCAGATCTTCACCGTACATGAAGAACATCTCATCGAGCCCGCCAACACGCTCGTACGCTTCGCGGGTGATCATCATGAACGAGCCACTGACAGCATCGACTTCATACGTTTCATCCGGGCTCAGATAAGTAAGGTTGTACTTGCCAAAGATCTTCGACCCGGGGAAAAGCGCACTGAGCCCGAACACTTTCGTAAAGGCGACCCACGGAGTAGGGAAACTTCGGCGACACGGAAGCTGAAACGTCCCATCGGGATTGAGAATTTTGCATCCTGCAAGTCCGGCATCGGGCGTTTCATTGAAGAACTTCACCATGACGTGAATCGTATCTTCCTGTACGATGGTGTCCGGGTTCAGGAGCAGCAGATACTTCCCGGTGGCCCGCTTCAGCGCAAGGTTGTTCGCACGGGCAAATCCGAGGTTCTCCTTGTTCTGGATCAGGCACACCTCGGGGAACTTCGTCTTTCACCATTTCAACGCTGCCATCGTCGGAGGCGTTATCGACCACGAACACCTCCCCCTTCACTCCCACCATCGCCCGCAGCAGAGATGTGATGGTGTTCTCAAGAAACTGTCGCACGTTGTAGTTGACGACGATGACCGAAACATCCATGGGTCTACAGACGATTGATGAAACTGCGAATCCTCAGCGTCAACAGCATGAAGAACGCTTCGTACACGATCTTGCGGGACATCTTCGACACGCCTGACCGCCGGTCGAGGAAAATGATTGGAATTTCAGCAACGCGAAATCCTTTCTTCCATGCCTTGAAACTCATCTCGATTTGAAACGCATAACCATTCGACTTGACCTTGTCGAGGTTAATTGCTTCAAGCACCTGCCGGCGAAAACATTTGAAGCCACCCGTGGCGTCACAACAGGTAGTCCGGTGATGAACTGGGTGTACACATTTGCGGAGTAGCTCAAGAGAAGGCGGCGCATCGGCCAGTTCAATACACGAACACCACGGATATATCGAGAGCCCAGTACGAGGTCATTCTCCTGGATCTTCTTCAGAAAGTTCGGAATCTCCTTGGGGCTGTGAGAAAAATCAGCATCCATTTCAAAGACATAGTCGTAGCCCTGTTCGATGGCGAACTTGAATCCTCTCACATACGCAGTTCCAAGTCCCATCTTTCCCGGACGTTCAATGAGGTGGATACGCGAGTCCGCACTCATCATGTCACGCACAAGACCTGCTGTGCCATCAGGTGAGTTATCGTCCACGACAAGCACTTCGACATTCGGAGCCTGCCCCAACACAGTGGGAATCAGACGAGGAATATTGTCCGCCTCGTTGTAGGTCGGTATGATGACGAGCGATTTCGGCATGGCTTCCCCCTAGCGTGCGCCGTAAAACTCTTTGATACTTTCCGTCACATACGTTTGCTGCTCCTCAGTCAACTCTGTATGCATAGGCAGTGAAAGAACCTCATCGCAGGCCTGTTCCGTAACCTTGAAATCTCCCCTCTTGTTGCCGGTAACAGCGAAGGCTTTTTGAAGATGAAGGGGAATCGGATAATAGATGGCGTGCGGAATCCCCTTCTCCTTCAGACGTGCTGCAAGGGCATCCCTCTTTGGAACCCGGATGGTGTATTGATGAAAGATATGGGTGCACGCTGGCGAAACGTATGGAACCTTTACGGGCGTCCCGGAGAGCATTTCGTCGTATCGCAAGGCGAATTTCCTGCGCGCAATGTTCCAGTTCTCAAGATAGCGCAATTTCACAGTGAGTATCGCAGCCTGAATGGTATCAAGCCTGCTATTGACCCCAAGGATCTCGTGCTGGTACTTCACCTTTGATCCGTGGACAACAATCATACGGAGCTTCTCATAAAGGTTCGGGTCATTACATACGACCATCCCTGCATCACCAAAGGCACCGAGGTTCTTGCTCGGAAAGAAGCTGATGCATGAAACGTCTCCAAAGGTGCACACCTTCTTGCCCTTGTAGGACGCTCCAAGCGCCTGCGCGGAATCCTCTATGACTTTCAGATTGTGCTTGCGTGCAGCCTCCAACAAAGGATCCATGTCAGTGGCTTGACCATAAAGGTGAACTGGAATAATGGCCTTCGTCCGAGGTGTGATTGCAGCTTCAATTTTGTTTGGGATCGATGTTGAATGTGGCGGGATCGATATCAACGTACACAGGCTTTGCGCCCAGCAGAACGATCGTTTCTGTTGTTGCGACGAATGTGAATGGCGTCGTGATTACCTCATCGCCTGGTCCGATTCCCAAGGCCATCATCGCAACCTGAAGGGCATCCGTACCAGACGCGCAGCCGACCGCGTACTTTACCCCGAGGTAGCCCGCAACCTGGCATTCAAATTCGCCTACTTCCTTGCCAAGAATGAACTGGCCCGAGTCGAGGATCTTCTGCACGGCAGCGTCGATCTCGGGCTTGATTTTCTGATACTGTCCTACAACATCAACCATATGAAGCTTCATGTGCGTTCCTTGTCAGAGTGGGTGTTCAAAACAATGAGCATAACTCCGGAGAGATTAGTCGGAACCGGATCATCGGCCCTTGCCGAGCAACATGTGGGCTGCGGTGTTCAGGATAATCTTCATATCCATTCGCAGCGACATATTCTCGATGTAGTACAAATCGTACTGCACTTTCTTTTTGACGTCATCAATCGTTTCATCGTAGCGGTGTTTTACCTGTGCCCAACCTGTGATACCCGGTCGCACTTTCAGACGTCGAGTGTACAATGGGACTTCTTTGGCAAGACTCTCGACGAACACGGGTCGTTCGGGGCGAGGTCCAACCAGGCTCATATGGCCGTTCACCACATTGACAAATTGTGGCACCTCGTCAAGGTGCAGCCTGCGCAGCCACTTTCCCACACGCGTTACCCGTGGATCTCTTTTGTTCGCCCACTGAGGTCCCTCCTTCTCGGCATCCTGCCGCATCGACCGGAACTTGATGATGCTGAAACGTTCACCGTTCTTGCCGACGCGCTCTTGTTTGTAAAGAACCGGCCCCGGGGATTCCAGCTTAATGACAGCAGCAATCAACAACCACACCGGCAACCCGAGAATCAATATCAATGATGAGACTGCGACGTCGAGAATTCGTTTAAGGCTTTCTTCCCAGGGACTCATCAACTGTGGACTGATCTCAATAAGGGGAAAACCATAGATGGCATTCGTTCTCGCCTGACCGCTGATAACATCATAAAGATCCGGCATGATTTTCAGTCCCACCTTGTGCGAGTTGCACCGGGCCATGATATCGAGGAGGCGCCCGTGATCCGATGAGTCGAGTGCGATAAGAACCTCACGAATATTCCTCTCTGCAATGACATCATGCAGGGCATCGAGTTTCCCGAGTTGAGGCGGCTGATTCGCGCCTGCCGCCGGGCGTCCTCCGCCGACACCGATGAAACCTAGCACTTTGTATCCTAGCGCTGGATACTTGGCCACCTCACTGTAGAGTTCACGCGCTTTCGCCTGGCTCCCAACGATGAGCGTATTCCGCACCCCGATGCCGGCCATGAGCATTCTTCGTTGAACGCTTCTCATCAGCATACGTCCGCTCGAAACGAAACCGAGAAGAATGCCCCAGTATATTGCAATGAGAAGGCGCGTACTTACCTGAACCGCGGACCGACTCGCGTCATCAACGAAGACAACAAAAAAGAGAAACAAACATCCGAGCGAGACCGCCTTGAAAAGGAGCGCCATTTCATCGAACCTTGACGCTGCATACCACGATCGGTACAACCCAACCATCCAAAACACGAGCGCCCAAAAAACAAACAGGGCGAACATCGGCAGCCAGAACTCCGGCTCGATGGACATATCAATCCAGCCGCTGCGAACACGGATCAGGTAGTATGCCGCGTAGGCAAGGTTGATCGTGGCGAAATCGAGCACTAGCAATATTGTTGATTCAAGGTGCTTTGACAAATACGCCCTGTCTTAGAATCCCCTCAGCAAGAATTGAGTCAATATATCCGTTTCAGCGATGCTCACCGGACAATCTCCCAGGTAGGTTGTTGACTTCCAAACAAATAACGAATGAAACCCACGATCAAGGCGCAATTGATGGCAACAAAATAGTACGGCATCCCAAAAATTCCAGCGTTTATCTTTAGCCTGTCCAAAATAAATCCCAGGAAGGCCACAAATAAGAAGGCTATCTCAACCCAAAGGACCAACAGGAAGAAAGGAGAGGTCCTTGCGGCGAAAGCAGTCGAACCCAGGACGATCAAGAACAGGAAAGGAACAACCCATCGAAGCAGCTTGTGTGACCACAATGCAAAGGCAACGAAACCATTTCGCGGCGCCAACAAGGATGAATATTCAGAAATTCCATTGAAGTTCGCCGCAGCAATCCGGACCCTTCTTCGAAACTCTCCTTCGACGGAGTTTGATGATCGTTCATAAGCAATGGCAGCTGGCTGATAGACAATTCGGAAACCTTTCTTGAGCACTCCCATGGGAATAAGAAAATCATCCATGACGACTCGATCCAGAGGAAGCGGGACGAACAACGATTTTCGGATCGCATAAACAGCGCCGGTTGCTCCGAGGGTAGATGAGATCCTGCTTTCGCCGGTCTTCAACATGTTCTCCAGTTTCCAATATAGGCGCTCACCAAAGCCCCCAGTTGTTTGGGAATCAGATACTACGACTAGCTCACCACATACCGCCCCAACTGAGGGATCTGCAAACGGCTGCACCAGCATACGAACCGTGTCGGGACGAAACGAGGTGTTTGCATCGGAAAAGACAACAATCTCGCCTTGCGACTCGTTTACGAGGTCGTTTAGTACAGCAGCCTTGCCGCGGCGACAAGAGAAGAAATGGGGCACAACATTCTCTCCGCGATACCTCCTAAGCACTTCGTTCGTTCTGTCAGTTGATCCATCCGATCCAAATGAAAAAGTCACTTTCTCCACGGGATAATCCGAAGCCTCATGGTTTTTCAGCTTTTCTTCAATCACTGTCTCCTCGTTGTAGACAGAAACAACGACTGTGACAGTTGGAAGGTTGGAGTAATTGTAACTCCTCCGCTTGCGAATTCGGATCATCCCAACAACAAAAACGAAGATCGGATAGATCACGTATGCATGAACTGCCAGCGACAGAGCCAGCCAGAAAAAGACTTGAGCTATCAGCTCAGGACTCATTTCCACTTATACACATCGTTTCTTGAAGTGAAAGAGACCACAAGCGTAGGTTGCACTATCGAAATCGCGGTAGTCGACATTCTCTCTAAAGACACGGTTGTCATCAATCACGGCAAAATCGGTGAGCTCCAATCCCGAAAAATAGTCCAGAATTTGGCGAGGCGAATGAATCCGGTGAGCATTGAAACAAAGCCGGGGCCTTCCAATCGGCAGCGAAAAGTAAAGGTCACCATTGGAAGCCAGAATTCTCGAAAGCTCAGCACAAGCATTTCTCGTCCCCAGGGGATCTAGAACATCCCCGTATCTTCCAAGACCGATGTGTTCAGCAACATGCAAACATGACAGCGAACCGACAAAGTCGTTGGGATATGGCATCGAAAGTATGCTGCCCTTTTGGGATTCGAAGTTGTCCAGGGAAGCCTCCAAGGGTCGGATATCCACGAAGGTAACCCTGCACACTGCCGTCAAGAACCCGATGAAGTCAATCCGCGATCCAACATCAACATGCCATTGGACTCCGGACTCTTTGATCTTCTTGAAAGCCCAAATGTCCTGGTAGAAGTAATGTGAATCAAATGGAGTTATTGGTGTCTTGTCATGTAACCGAGGATACGTATCGACGACCCGAATCGCTTCAGACCCGTGCAGCCTTGCGTAGTGAATCCAGTCTCGCCAATACGCCAGATACCCCGGAATAGATTTCGCTGCCTTGATGGGATCGGCCACTGGTTCGATCCATCGGTACGCAAGGTAGCCAAGTTCTTTCAGAGGATTAACGAATTTTCTCAAGGCTTCAAACCCATCTTCTCAAAAATCTGGCGAAATCTCTGCTCATACGTATGATCGCGCAGGGCACGTTCATGTCCCGCATGGCGAATAGCCTCTCGCTCATCGACGTGAACGAGGTAATACCGGGTCTTGTCTATCAGGTCGTCAATTCCACTGAACACCGCGATCTCTTTTTCCGGAACAAAATACTCATCGAGGTTGTCAGCGTTTGAGGTGAGGAGAAAACCTCCGCTGCCAGGAATCTCAAAGTTCCTTCCTTTGATCTGGGGACGTCGTTCACCGAACAGCACGCTGAAATACTTCCACATCTGACCGAGGCTATTCACACTGATACTATCATCCGCGCGACGATTGATAAACACTTTGGCTAGCGGCTTCAAGCCAAAAGCCACGGAACTTTCGGTAAAATTGAGATTGACCTTGCTGCGCGAGTACATCTTGATCATTTCCTCCTGACTCAGTCTTCCTGCAGCCCATCCGCGACCCCAACATCTGACATCCAACGCAGCTTTCCTCATTCGTTCTACGGTCTGACGCCTACTAGAGTGCACCTGCCCGACGAAAGTCACATCAAATTCCTGCGAACGCTCTTCGTGCTTGTATAGGAAGTGATTAACTCCCCATTGAGTCTTGATGACGTTGCTACAGCCAATAGCCTTGTACTCGTCAACTGCTCTCGAGTCAGTGGTAACAACCCATTGGAAGGTTGGAGCATATTGACGTGGAAGGTCCTGAAACGCCAATGGTCGTCGCCGAACCAGTTGAGAGTCACGGCACCACTTACTCAGTTATCTGCGCAATGGTAGACGTTTCTATTTCATCCGTAAACAAAACAAAGAAGCAAAGATCCGGTTCCTTGATCTCGTTCACCCTGCGCAGGAGCAGACCATTCATTTTATCGCGACCCAGTTTTCGCAGCTCGACATCAAATGGAAAGAACTCAACTTGAATATCCTTCATTCGCGAGAGGGTGTCGAAGAAGTTCACATTCTCGAAGCTGAGGCCACGCCGAGGGTCGCCATAATCAAACCACGGACCAACAAAGAGGATTCTCATCTCGAGCCGTATGAGCACTATTGCCGAGTAGTGACAAAAAGGCTTGTTCGTACATTTCAGCAATCCTCTCCCAAGAATAGTGACGTCTTACATGCTCCAATGCATTCGTGGAGAGCCGCTGACGCAAGTTTGCATCACCGAGTCGCCGTATGACCGCGTCCCAAAAATCCTCTGGTGTGTCGGCGACGAGAAGGTGTTCATCGTCCTTGACATCAAGTCCTTCACAGCCTACTGAGGTGGAGACCACGGCTTTCTGGGTTGCGAACATTTCCAGAAGTTTGAGCCTTATTCCGCTGCCTGCGCGAGAGAGGAACGACACAAACCTGAGCGCGGCGAATGACCCGCTCAACATCGGGGACAAAACCAAGTATGTTCACATTAGGATGCTGCAGTTCGAGAATACTCCGGGGGCGCATTACTACCAACCACTGAGATTTTCTCCGCCTTCGTTTCCAACGCAACAATCCTGGAACAATCTCCTTGTAGAACCACCAGAAACTGTCCTGATTGGGGAGCCACTGCAAACCGCCTAACCAAAGGACTGAGCATGCCTCTTCCTCTTCCGAACTCCCCGGACAGAACTCGGATAGATTAACCCCAGCCGGAACAACAGTGCATTGGTTCCGGCGGATTCGTGACAAAACAACCTCTTGATTGACTCCTGACACACACAAGTTCAGGTCAAACTCTGGACTTTGCCGAATCTGAAATTCTCATTTTCCTGCTCTCGTATCGAAGATACGTTTTAATCGGATCCATCGTCTGGTCAATCAATCTTACAAGGTTCCTAGAATGAACATTGTGGACTCTCATCACAACCGGAATGTCAGTAGCCTTCAGAATCTCCAACCCGTAAAAGGCTGAGTGAATGCCTTCAACTTGCACTATGTCAAAGGAGTTTGCCGCTATAAGTTTCTGGATTCTTCAAGAGTTCCACGTTATGAAAGCGACTCAGTTCATAGGGGGTAGTACTAAACAATCCTTTCAACACACCGAACAGGGTAGGTTCCTTAGGAGCCACAACGACATCAACGTTACAGAACTTCTTCATTTCGGCAACGGCATTCGTATCATATTCCGCAGTCAGACAAGCGAGGTGAATCTGATGCCCCCTAGCAGTCAAATACTTGATTGGATAGTAGACCCCCTTGCGTCCCCCGTCCGTCAATGGATAAGGAAGCAACGGGACAGACAATCAGTACTCGCATGCTAGCAACCCTTCAGAATCCTTCATGTAAACCGAGTCCAAGGAATCATTTGTTTCATTGGCTCGCGGTTGTAGAGCCATCGGCGTGACGACAAAAGCACAATCGCATCTGCGAAATACCGAGCCTCTCGGCGAGCATCTGGCGATTCAGAGTGAACAAGCCAACAGCAGAATACACAACGACGCGGCACAGTGCGCCACCAAATCTGAACATGGCTATAGCATGCTTTTCCATGCCTGAGTAATGTTTCTGCAACAGATGCTGACTGAGATGTACCCACAGAATCACACGTCTGTTCACAGCACTCATGCCACCCCAATGGTGAATAATCACCTTCGCCGTGGGAACAAACCATACTTCGCTGTCCAGCCTTCTTTGCCCTCAGGCAAAAATCAGTTTCCTCTGTATACATATAGAATTGCTCATCCAACGGTCCCAATTCTTGTATGCTTGAACGACGTATCATGAAATAAGCACCCATGACCCATGAATCTCTCTCGACCGAATAGTCAAAATAACATGCCAAGCGGGAGGCAAGCCTCGTTTTGGGCATCAACAAATAAAGAAAGCTCGCTTCAAGAAAAGCGTTCAGAGCACACGGGAAAGCACCCACCGAACGCTGGAGACGACCATCAGGGAAGAGCAGTTTGCAACCAACGACGGCCGTGTTAGGGTGAACTTCCATGAAGGTAATAGTCTTTTCAATTGCGCCGTCAAGAATTGTCGTGTCCCGGATTCAAAAGAAGAATGTATTCTCCCTTCGAAGCTTTGATTCCTTGGT
>CAVTJO010000005.1:0-714209 GCA_963734955.1 uncultured Bacteroidota bacterium | reverse complement strand
TTAGCCCCCCACCCCGGTGGGGCGCAATAACGCACAGGAAGTACAATATTGAAGTAGTTATGTGCCAGCACGCTAATCAATGAGGTCGGATGATCAGCAGGAAAACAGCAAAATCCATTGCTGAGGCTTTTGAGTGTTGTTTCAGCTACAGCAAACACATCAGCGGTCGGTATGGTTCTAGGTCTCGGCTGCACACTTTGTCTCGTCAGACGAACTGTACGATTTCCTTTTTGTCAATGACTATTCACCTTGGTTTTGCAATCTCGCCAAGACGCTATCAGGGGGAGGAAAGAGGTCGGTTCTCGAAATGATAATGCGTTTGCATACCGGAGAAACAGTTGCCGACTCAACACGGGAATGGACTTGGGAAAAAAGACAACAATTGGGAGAGCGTTACCTGAAGGATTTGGCAGAAGACATAGTCGATCTGTGGGACAAAGAGATCGACTCCCCTACGAAAGACGGATACAAGCCTCAGATAGATCGCCTAATCAAGAGCCTTGAGCTTGACGGATTCATGTTTCGAAATGGCCAACTGCTGCTACCGGAGGCTGAAGTCCTCGATACTCGTGAACAACACGGGGTACTTCAGAGTCTATATACTTCGTTGGGGCTCGATAACGAGAAGATCGCGCTGCATCACCTTGATCTCTCAGAAGAGCACTATACGAATCGCAAGTGGGATGACTCAATTTCCAACTCGCGGAAAGTTTCTTGAGTGCGTTTTAGCCGAGATAGTTGTGGCTCTTGGCACTATGGTGAAGGGATTGCGTCCTTCTGTGGCGATTCTTGAAAACCCCAGAGAGGTTCGTGATTACCTTGAGAGAGAAGGACTCTTGGAAGCCAAAGAGAAGGAAGCGCTTGCAAAAATCTATTCACTTCTCAGCCACACTGGTGGTCATCCGTACATGGCTGAGAACGATCAAGCAAGGTTATTGCGGCATCTCTCTCTTACATTCTCTCAGTTTGCAATGCTCAGGCTCGAAGGCCTTGTCAAAGGACTCGCGAGCACGGGCTGGAAAGTGTCGGCACATAACGGTGCAAGCACGTTCGATTTAATCGATAATGCTGAAGTCTCTCATCTAGAATTGCCCTCTGAGGACACATAGACGATGGAATCAGAACCAATCTATTGGCTCTTCAGTTCGTCAGCCCAAGCAATCGCGACGTTTGTTGCATTCTTACTTGCTGCTTACGCAATCATCTTACAGCTCAAAGAGGCCGCGTATACGTGCGACGAAACGTTGCAGCAAATTCATGATGCTCTGCTCACAATTTATCACCGCTACATAGTCATCCTTCTTATCCTGACCGGCACTGCGATCATATCGAGTCTATTGATGATATATCTCAACGGGGGGAAGTATTCCTGGATAGGATGGCCTGCGCTGGCTGTATTCCTTTTGAACGCGGCTGTTATTGCTTTGGCAATATGGTTTGTTGTCCTCGTTACTGATCCAAGTAGATATCAAAAGGAAGCTGTAGCGTTGCTGAAAGAGCAGACAAAGACAGTAAAGAGTTCTGGGGTACAAACTGCTCGTAACAACTTCTTTGAAGCCTTTGTGGCTATGGAGAAGGACATTCGTGACTTCATCACCAAACGGAAATTGCCTCAGATCAGCCTTGGTCGTCCACGCACGGACTTTTCGTTCCGTCAAATGATCGATGTGCTTCGACTTAATGGGATTGTCAACGACAATTTGCATGAACGCCTTCTTGGAATCAATCGAACGCGCAATCTCGTCTTTCATGGGCTCATGCAAGAAATTGACGGGGCATATGTCAATGAAGTTACCGAGTTGCATGAGATATTGAAGGGGTTGTTTAAACCCCGTCGGAGGCGTGCCGGCACATAACAAAGGTGGCCACGTCACTCACGCTATTTGCTGAGGCGCATTTGAAGCTCGGTTGGACTCGACAAATAGAGTTCGTTCCATGGCCCGCCCATTTATGCCAAAAGAGCAAGAGCATTGAGGCGTCGCACGGCGTGGCTACTGAACGTTATGGCGTCATGGGTGAGGGTGTACAGAGACGAGGAGCTAAGAGAACAAGAACGTCGTGGCGCTGCAGCGCCACGGGAGCGAGTTGGGGTTCATAGAAAAAGATGGGGAGGTACAAAGTTCGGTAAGTTGAGCAAAGCGAGTGATGCGGAGAAACTGGACTGTCGGTGAAGTTTAGTAATCATTGTTCGTGTTGCAGCTTCAGAGCAGAACGACGCTTTGCTCAACACGAAAAGCATGAAAGTAGTTCCCCAATTTTTTGAGTAGTGAAGACCTCACGTTCGGTACAGCGGAGATGAACTCGCTCCGTACATTCTTGTTTGGTCATAGAGCTTTAGGATCGGTCTGAGGGTCATGAACAGCAACAACACGGGAGTGTTCCCCTCACCAACGAACGCATAACATTCGTGTTCACGGCGCTCCATCAGTAATAGTGTTAGATAGATGTCGCTCAACGGCAGCTTATTCCGCTACGCTTCATGCGCTGACGCTGCGTGAACACTCTATACGTTAGCTGGCATTTGCGGTAAGCCTCATCATCCACGTACAGTGAAGACTCATTCACATAACAACCAAATCGTCGTTGCTATTCTGTTCGCCGCCTTATGGCTTATCTTTCCCGGTTGCGGGTTGATCTATATCGACGGCCTTATCGGCGATTATTCGAAAGAGGAGCTCCTCGGGAACCCCGATTTCCAGTGGACCAGAGATAGTTCTCTTGCTTGTGAGATCTTCTACGAGTCGGATTCGTGGACAGCTCGCAACATTGTCGCTGTGAGACAGGGCGCCGACAGCGCCCTTGTTCACATCGTCCAGATGCTTCACGAGCAGAGCTTTCCTCGCAAAATCAGCTACTTCATCGTGAACGACCGTTTACGAATGCGCTCGCTGATCAACCAAGAGATAAACGGAAAAACTTTTGCCAGTCGTTGCGTCATTTGCGCGGTGGCGAATGATTCCGTGAGGGCTCTGGGCGCACACGAGATGTTTCACGTGGTCGCCATGAATGTATGGGGTCATACTGAGGACTGGGTCAATGAGGGGATGGCGGTCTATGCGGACAACAAGTGGTGGATGCATGACCTACATCCGCTAGCGAACCTTCTGCGACAGAAACAGAAGCTCCTCACGTTCGAAGATCTGACGGGACGGTTCAGGCATCATGATCCAATGATCAGCTACCCGGAAGCAGGGAGCCTCATGAAATATCTCTATGAGACCTTCGGGCAGGAGAACGTCAAGATACTTTGGAAGGATGGGTTATCAGCGTTTTGTCATTCGGTGCACCTGACGAATTCAGAGCTTGAACAACGATGGCTCTCTGCCATCAGTCGGTGTGACACCACCGGCGTACGTTACAGGGTTGCTGACTAACGTGAGGCGCCGGGTCAAGAGGCACCGCAAACGCCAACTAACAAATGTGGCCACGTCACTCACATCATTTGGTGAGGCGCAGGTGAAGCTCGAGTGTGGCGCGACATATAGAGTTCGTTCCATGCCCGCCTCATTTATGTCAAAAGAAAAAGCATAGAGTGCGGCACGGCGTGGCCACTGAACGTTATGTGAAATGCGCCGCCCTGGAAAAGAAGAAAGGTCGAAAGGTCAGATTAGGTGGTCGAGATTGCGGGACCCGTGAACGACACGATGTATCTCAACAATCCTTCCACGGATGATGTAGAAAACAAGATAGGATTCGATGACCAAGACGCGGTAGCCGTACTCTCGCAGTTTTGGGTGTCGAGGCACTCGTCCGAGGAGAGGATGATATTCAAGTTGTCCAATGCGTTCATCAACCCGATCAATGAAGGAAACGGCTCGACTTGGACTATCTTTTGCGATGAACTCAAGAATTGACGTGAGATCATCTTGAGCAGCGGGAAGATAGCGAAGTGTGGCTTTGTCAGGCATTGACTTGCCGACGGAGTTTCATAATCATCTGTCGGTGTGTAATACCCTTCTTCCCTGCCGATGATTGAGCTTGGGCAACGCCAAGTTTTTCAAAAAGGTCAAGTTGAGCTTTAAGGCGTTCATAGTGTTCGATAGTCATGACGACCAAATCGCCTTCGCCGTTCGTCGTGAGGTATACGGGCTCATCTTTTTTGTGGCAGATGGACGCAATCTCGCGGGTACGATGTCGCAGGCTGGAAATGGATTTGATGATTGGCATTTGTGGCTCCTTATGGTTGACAACAAATTAGTACCAAATTAGGACATAGTCAAGCAGAAGGATGTGGGCGGCGCACTCCACATAACAAATGCAAGCACGTCACTCACTTCTCTGTAAGGGCGTTTGAGATTCATGTTGTTCCTCCATCAAATAGTGTTCGTTCCATTGCCCGCTTGTTTATGCCAAGCCATCGCTCAATGCCCGTGCGCGTAGAGCGTGCAATGGCGTGCTTGCTAAACGTTATGTGCCAGGTGCCGCTAGATGTGATTAGATGAGACCCTGATAATCCCGAGCACCGTGAAGAATTCGGTGGACGAGGATTGTCTCTCCTTCGATGGCATAGAAGATAAGGTAGTTCTCGACGACGAGGTAGCGATAATGGCGGGCAAGATCCTCTTCCTTGGGAACTCGCCCCAGACGGGGATTGTGAGCTAAGAGGTGGAGGTTCTTCTCAATCTTCGTTGCCAGTGCTTCGGCTGCAGAGGGACGGTCAGCAGCAATGTAGGTAACGATCTCGGTGAAGTCCTCTTCTGCCACACGAAGAAGTTTTATGTGGTACTTAGGCTGACTCACGGATACGCTTCCGTAAATCCTTCATGACTGAAGAGAGACTTCGGCCTTTGTCACCACTTGCCCGTTGTGCTTGAGCAACGGCGAGCTTGCTGAACAGATCGAGCTTGAGCTTGAAGCTTGCTATACTGGGCCATCGACATCACAACGAGATCACCTTCGCCATTCCTCGTGATGAAAATGGGCTCATCGGAACGGTGCGCAAGGTCGGAGATTTCCTTGGCCTTGTTCCTGAGATCGGAGATTGGTTTGATCACTGGCATCCTGTCCTCACAATTTGTCTGTATCAATATAGTATCATTTAACTGAGAAAGTCAACTTGCGGCACCCGGCACATAACAACCGCAACCACGACGTTCGATGTATTTGGCAAGGCCCATTTCAGTCTCGGTTAGGCTTTACGAATGGAACTCACTCAACGGCACACGCATTTATGCCAAAAAAAGAAAGAGCGTTGAGTGTGCCGTTGCGTGGTTGCTGAACGTTATGCGTCATGTCCGCCCGCATCAACAAGAGAATGAGAGTGGGTTGGTGAAGCGCTCAGATTTCCTGGCGGGTGAAGTCAATTGGCACACGGAAGAGCGCACGGTCGGCCTACTGGTCAATCACCGCGCTGGGGAGGAAAAGAATGTTGGCGTCGAGTGCAGTGCGGGTCAACGAGCGACGGCTCACCATTTGGTGAGCAGTGAAAGTCAAGGATCTTTTCTTTGTGTTGTCAAGCCAAGAACGGACGGTGGTGTCTACGGGCAGTTCGTTTCCTCCCTCCCGTGCGCTCTGCTCGGGTGAACAAGCGTGAGGCGTGTTGCAGTTCATCGGCGGCGGTACAGACTTCACGAGCGATGAAAGGAGAACATCGAGGACAGTACAGGCGGGCGTCCACGAACGCTTAACAAACGCAAGCATCGACGCTCACGTCATCTGGTAAGTCAGCGTTGAATCGAAGTCAGCACGACAAAAAGTGTTCGCTCCACGCCTCACTCAATCATATACAAAGAGTTCGGCGTGGCGTGCTTGCTCGACGTTATGTGAAACGGCAGTCTAGCGTGAAAGCTTTGAGGAATGTTCTTTGACCCACTTGGAGAGTTGAGCCTTTGAGAGTTTGCCGGACGCGAGCGACATCATCATCGAGTAGGCATCCTCCTCGTTGGAGATGATCTCCCATCCGTTCTTTTGGAGGAAGATGTCCATCAAGACGAAAGCGACGCGTTTGTTGCCATCAACGAAGGGATGATTTCTGCAGACATGAAATCCGTAGGCCGCAGCTTTATCGAAGAGCGTCTTGTGGGCGACCTTGCCCCCGACAGTAACTTTGGGCTGAGCAAGTGCAGAGTCAAGCAGGTTGGGATCACGAAGGCCTGGACGTCCACCGTACCTTTGCAGAAGGTCGGAGTGAATAGTGGCAACAATCCTATTGGGAATGAAGCGAGTGGCCATTACTTTCCGAGAGCATGCAGTGTGTTGCGGAATTTCTTATTGGTTCTTCCGTATGCTTCGGCCCAAGCTGAAAACTCAGGGTTGAACGGT
This sequence comes from uncultured Bacteroidota bacterium, assembly GCA_963734955.1. Lineage (GTDB taxonomy): Bacteria > Bacteroidota > Ignavibacteria > UBA10030 > UBA6906 > UBA11986. The sequence continues at coordinate 707,948 of CAVTJO010000005.1, read as the reverse complement.
GTGAGGACAACGCCTTCTTCAGTCTCGACGAGATGGAGTTCATCACCTTCGTTGAGATGATAATTGTCGATGACTGTTTTCGGCAGTGTGATGCCGAGGCTGTTGCCTACTCGACGAACGGCTGTTTTAAGCATGGTAGTTTCTCCAAGTGTGGCTACATTATAACATATGTAATACACAGAGTCAACTGCCGCTTCACATAACAAATGCAACAGCGCCACTCACGTCGTTTGGCAAGGCTATGTTGAATCAAGGTTCGCTGTATGAATTGTGTTCGTTCAACGCCACACACATTCTTGCCAAAAAAGAAAGGGCATAGAGTGTGGCGTTGCGCTGTTGCTAAACGTTATGTGTCATTTGCGCCGCCCAGTAGAAAGCCAACGGAGGAAAGAGAAGGTCATGCCAGCATTCTGGAGAGGGCTCTTCGAGAGGCACCAAGAGCTAACAATGAGCGGACAAGGAGATCAAGGGACACGGTCGGGTCTCCCGCCTCCATCTTGGCTACGCGAGATTGGCTGGACTTGAGGAGTTGCGCCAACTGTTCTTGGGAGAGTTTCTTCTCTCGACGAGTTTCTTGAAGGCGTTTGCTCAAGGCAAGCTTCACTTCGACATACGCAGCCTCTTCGGGAGAGAGATTGAGGAAGTCAGAGGCGTCGCCAAATTTCCAGCCCTTGGCTTCAAGACGCTTTCGCTTTGTTGTGTTCATAGATGCACCTCCTAAGCTGATTCGTAGAGTCGAATTCGGCGTTTGCAGTTGTCAACAACTTCTTTGGATGTCTTTTGAGTTTTCTTGTCAAACACATCGAGAATAATGATGGCATCATCGTCGATGCGGTACACAATACGCCATGTCTTGTTCTCGTCAGTGATCCGGAGTTCATGGCATCGAGAGCCTATCGAGGACATTGGACGTGAGTGAGGTAACGACAGCTTCTCTCCCATTTGTAGTTGGCGCAACAGATAGCCAGCTTCAACCCGCCCTGCGTGGGAGAATGGCGGGGTCTTTACTTCACCGTGTAGCCATACGAGTGGCTTCTCAGTCTGTTTCATCAGAAACAATGTATGTCATATCCGACATAGAGTCAAGTCAGATGTCGAACAGCGGCGCAAACGAACACATAACAAATGCAACGGCGCCACTCACTCATTTGGTAAGCCGCTGTTGATTCAGGTGCTGGCTTTGTGAATTGAGTTCGTTCAACGCCACACACATTCCTGCCAGAAAAGAAAGAGCATAGAGTGTGGCGTTGCGCTGTTGCTGAACGTTAAGCGTCATGTCCGCCCGCATCAACAAGAGAATGAGAGTGGGTTGGTGAAGCGCTCAGATTTCCTGGCGGGTGAAGTCAATTGGCACACGGAAGAGCGCACGGTCGGCCTACTGGTCAATCACCGCGCTGGGGAGGAAAAGAATGTTGGCGTCGAGTGCAGTGCGGGTCAACGAGCGACGGCTCACCATTTGGTGAGCAGTGAAAGTCAAGGATCTTTTCTTTGTGTTGTCAAGCCAAGAACGGACGGTGGTGTCTACGGGCAGTTCGTTTCCTCCCTCCCGTGCGCTCTGCTCGGGTGAACAAGCGTGAGGCGTGTTGCAGTTCATCGGCGGCGGTACAGACTTCACGAGCGATGAATGGAGAACATCGAGGACAGTACAGGCGGGCGTCCACGAACGCTTAACAAACGCAAGCATCGACGCTCACGTCATCTGGTAAGTCAGCGTTGAATCGAAGTCAGCACGACAAAAAGTGTTCGCTCCACGCCTCACTCAATCATATACAAAGAGTTCGGCGTGGCGTGCTTGCTCGACGTTATTTGCCATTGCCGTGTAGCAGTATTTGAAGGGAGAACTTAACGGGAGGCTTGAAGCAGCTTCACAGACTTTCGGATGGCATCTTCGTCAATGAGCTTGTCGGTCACATACTTGTGCAAGATGCTTGCTATCAGCGTTTGGTATGGAAGGCCCTCGTGCTGAGATCGTCGCTTGAGTTGTTCAAGTACGTTTTCCGAAAGGCGGATGTTGACATTCCGGGTCTTTCTCACACGTTCGATGATTGACTCAACTTTGCGAAGTCGCCTCTTAGTAACAGGACGAAATGAGGATGCGTTCTTTTCAATTTCTCGCTCAAAGGAGTCAAGTCTTGTTTTCATTGGGCCCTCTTCCGAAAAGTCTGTGAAACTTCCGACTTGGAAATGCTGTCTTCAAAACGATATTGTTGTTGCTGTCTACCACGAACGGAACGACATGAGTGTAATCTTTGTACTCAAGAATGAAAATCATCTGGCCTGGTCGAGACGGGTTCTCCAATACTGCCAGATACTTTTTCTGCAAAATGATCTGTGCGATCTCTTCGAGGGAGATGGCACGTGCCTTTTGCAGGGTTTTGTTCTTGTCGTCGTCCCAAATGATGTCCACGTATCAAAGTATCACAAATAGTAGACAGTGTCAACTGGACGGCACGGCAACGGCATATAACAAACGGCACAAAGACGCTCACGTTATCTGGTAAGGCCGGGGTGAAGCAGACGTTGGCTCAATGAAGTTGAGTTCGCTCAATGCCGTGCACATTTATGCCAAATGGATTTTGAAGTTCATTGCCGTCATGAAGCGTCCTACGAATCTATCATCAAACAGCATTGTGCACGGCACTACTTTGTGCCTAAAACGTTATGTGTCATTTGCGCCGCCCAGTAGAAAGCCAACGGAGGAAAGAGAAGGTCATGCCAGCATTCTGGAGAGGGCTCTTCGAGAGGCACCAAGAGCTAACAATGAGCGGACAAGGAGATCAAGGGACACGGTCGGGTCTCCCGCCTCCATCTTGGCTACGCGAGATTGGCTGGACTTGAGGAGTTGCGCCAACTGTTCTTGGGAGAGTTTCTTCTCTCGACGAGTTTCTTGAAGGCGTTTGCTCAAGGCAAGCTTCACTTCGACATACGCAGCCTCTTCGGGAGAGAGATTGAGGAAGTCAGAGGCGTCGCCAAATTTCCAGCCCTTGGCTTCAAGACGCTTTCGCTTTGTTGTGTTCATAGATGCACCTCCTAAGCTGATTCGTAGAGTCGAATTCGGCGTTTGCAGTTGTCAACAACTTCTTTGGATGTCTTTTGAGTTTTCTTGTCAAACACATCGAGAATAATGATGGCATCATCGTCGATGCGGTACACAATACGCCATGTCTTGTTCTCGTCAGTGATCCGGAGTTCATGGCATCGAGAGCCTATCGAGGACATTGGACGTGAGTGAGGTAACGACAGCTTCTCTCCCATTTGTAGTTGGCGCAACAGATAGCCAGCTTCAACCCGCCCTGCGTGGGAGAATGGCGGGGTCTTTACTTCACCGTGTAGCCATACGAGTGGCTTCTCAGTCTGTTTCATCAGAAACAATGTATGTCATATCCGACATAGAGTCAAGTCAGATGTCGAACAGCGGCGCAAACGAACACATAACAAATGCAACGGCGCCACTCACTCATTTGGTAGGCCGCTGTTGATTCAGGTGCTGGCTTTGTGAATTGAGTTCGTTCAACGCCACACACATTCCTGCCAGAAAAGAAAGAGCATAGAGTGTGGCGTTGCGCTGTTGCTGAACGTTAACTGCAATGCCCCACAATCCATATGAATCAGTCACAATTATCAAGAGGTGATTCTATGAATCAAATCCTGTCTTTCTTGTCTCATGTCGCTCTAATGACTGCTTTGCTCACCGTTACGTTTGACAGTGTGCACGCACAACCAGGATACCCACACCATCCACAGTGTGGAGGGTACGGCCACGGCGGCTCTTCTTCGTGCTGGAGTTACGCGACGTCGCGCGTGTACGGAAGGACTTGGAACGACTCGCGATGTCCCGCGTCCACATTCAACGGTGTGAACGCAATAAGCCTCGATCACTTCGAGCGGTTCACTTTCTACGTTTCTGATGTACAGACAGGTGACATCATTGGATGGGGCCCACAGACTCAACCCGACCACGTTTGCTATGTAACAGCTGTGTTCTGGCCGGACCCGGGCAATATACGCGTCGCCCAAGTCGAGAATGAAGGATCTACAACGGAGCAACCAAACCTCACCCTCTCCAACGTCATCAATGGAACTGGCGGTGCCCGACCGAGGGGCTACCCTACGATGATGTTTCGCAAGCGACCGCGTTGGAGCATCAAGCTGCAAAATTCCTTCGCAGGAGGTACTGTGGGAATTGGCACTGGCCCGACGCCGCCCGAGCATCCCTCAGGCTACACAGTCAGCAATCTGCATTGGGAAAGCGCTGTGGCTGGTGTGGCTGTCATGGACGGCAGAGAGTTTCAGGGATACATCAGAAGGTTCAGCAACTGGTCAAGTGATTGGGGATACAGCAGTGGCTCTGTAACTTCTTCACTTCCCGTTTTACAGCTAAACTTCACCACTATATCAGAATTCACCGCTAATCTTTCTCGTGAGTTTGACATCACGTTTCAAAACAGCTTTGCTGGCGCGAGCGGCGGACAGATCAAAGTGAATGGCGTAGCTTCCGGTGCGCCGCAGGTGGCACAAATACGGGAGACAAACCCCGCTGTAACGGGTGAAGCTCTTTATCAGGTTATTAGTGGCATTGAGTACATCTTCAGTTACTGGACTAACACGCTCGCAAGTGATACCGTATGGTCAAGCCCAGCGACGTTTTATCCAAGCGATCATGCAACATACACGGCCCATTTCGATGCCCGACCCCTGGCACCTGCTAACATCACTCTCGGAGGTGAAGATTATGTCCATATCACTTGGAGCGAGCATCCTCATTCTTCTGTAACGCAGTATCAGATTTGGCGTACCGTCAAGCCATACAACCAGAACCCAGGCCCGCCCCAACTGATTGCCACCGTCAATCGAGGCACAACAGAGTTCAATGATTATGATTATGCTCCGATCCACGGATACCATCCCGATCTGCTTGGCTACGATGTGCGATCGTATTTTTCACTTAATGGTGCAACTTCATTCCCATGGTGGTACCATGTCTATGGCATGAGGCTGCCGAAACCTGGTCTCGAGAATGGCACACCAACTTCGTACGACATAAGGAGTTTCCCCAACCCCTTCAATCCTAACACGGCCATTGTTTACTCGCTTCCGGAAGATGGCAGTGTGACCATTGCTATCTACGATATTCAGGGTGGGAAGATCGCATTGGTCGTGGAAGGACAACGAGAAGCAGGATATCACAGTGTAACCTGGGATGGCAAAAGTGGGTTTGGGTTGCCTGCAAGTAGTGGAGTGTACTTTGCCCGGCTGAATGTTGCACGAGGCGACGGCAAACCCTCCTTCACAAAGACCATCAAGCTTCTCCTTGCGAAGTGATCGGAGGAGACATGAAGACGCTTGTGATGGTGTTGGTGGTGGCCCTTGCGATAGCACCACTCTTGATATTAGGTTGCAAGACCGAGTCGACTGGTCCTCCTCCGCCGAGGAATCCACGTGAGTATGCTTGGACGATTGACACATTAGCCTATCCAGGAAGTCTGCAGACATTGATGAGGTACAGCTGGGGATCCTCAAGTAGCAACATCTACATTTGCGGATTCAATGAGCGGGGGTTTGGCAGAATGTATCATTGGAATGGTCAATCGTGGACAAATGTCAAGTTGCTTGTGACCGAAGGAGGGCCTCTTACGCGTGTTGGGACATTTTCAAGCATTCTCGGGTTCTCTGAACAGGCTGTCTACGCAGCCGGCTATGTCGATATAGAGAATACCCCTTTTCTAGCTCGCTTTGATGGAGCCCAATGGAGCGAAATCAATGTTTCGGGGGGAAGAGGACTACAGTCGCTTTGGGGACGATCCCCCACCGATTTTTGGATTGGTGGTATGGAGGGATACCTTGCCCACTACAACGGGAGTCAATTCGATAGGGACTCTGTTTCGTACACGTTTGTCAACGATACCACGCAGAATCCTCAGATCACACAGATCATTGGAGATGCCTCTGTCACATATCTGGTCTTGGGCAACGCACCTGATACACTCTTTCTTCCGATCTTCTATTTCTATAAACGACTGGGGTCGCAATGGGTACTGCGTGACAGTAGCTACGACTTTGCTCGTCTTTTCATATCCCCTTCGGGTATATTATATCGCTACGGCCCCGGAGGAATTCAGCGGCAAAGTGGTACCACGTGGAATACGGTGCTGTCTCAATTGGCGGCAGTCGGGATGGGTGCTTCCACGGAGAACAACATTTTTGCAGTGGGATATGAGTCAAATGGCCGTGTCTACCACTATAACGGGTCCGATTGGTTTGAGTTCACGCAACTGCGCATGCAGAATGTCCGCTTCCAATCGGTGTGGACGGACGGCAAGGAAGCGTTCGTAATTGGCATAACATCAGATTTTCCAATGAAAACAGTCGTGCTTCATGGACGGTGATTGAAGCTCTACCATTGTTCTCTCGTTGAAACATTGGAGTGGGGCACAGCAGTTAACACACCCAACAACGGCGCTCCCTCATTAATATGGCGATGATAAAGCTCAGTGAAAGCCCAATAGAGGTCGCTCCATGCCGCCCGTCAGTTGATAGAAAGCTGGTCGGGCGGCACGGCGTTGTTGCGGCACACGTTAAGCGTCATGCCCCGCCGCCGTTTTCGGTGATTGGTTATTCGATCAGGCGGTCTTTGAATTTGTCACTTAACGGCAAATAGGGAGGTCTATGAGGAAGGTCGTGTTTGCAATCAATATCACTGCTGACGGATACTGTAGCCATACCGACGGGATTGCCGATGATGAATTGCTCGAGTATTTCACGGGGGTGCTTCGCAATGCGAGCCTCCTCCTCTACGGCCGGATCACGTACCAACTGATGGTTCCGTATTGGCCAGATGTCGCCAAGAAGCAATCGGAGACAGCGGCAAGCAAGGAATTCGCGCGCGTGTTCGACTCGCTCAATAAGGTCGTATTCTCCACGACTTTGACTCACGTTGAGGGAAACAACACGAGAATCGTGCGTGCGAACATTGCGGAAGAGGTGCTCGCTCTGAAGCAGCAGCCTGGAAAGGACATTTGCGTCGGTAGTTTAAGCATTGCGTCCCAGCTATCCGAGCTCAGTTTGATTGACGAGTATCAGTTCGTGGTTCACCCAGTTGTCGCTGGAAGAGGGCCCCGGTTATTCGAAACCGTGATGCTCCAAAACACGATTAGGCTGGACTTTGTTGGGTCGAAAACTTTGCAATCCGGAGTCATTGCCCTTCAATACAGAAAGCATACGTGAGCAAGAATGGCATGCCAAATCATTGTTGCTCCGATGTGTTGTTCAACTGTGCTTCGAGCCAATGGACTTCTGGGGCGGGGCACGAACGCATAACAAACGGCAAACCGGCGCTCGCACGCTGGATTGCCGCAGTAAGCTCGATGATTGGCTAAATTAATAGTGCTCGCTCCATTGCTCGCCGCCACAGCAATCGACGATCTGTTTGATGGCGGCTCGCAACGGGGTGTTGCCTAAACGTTACGCGCAAGCAAAGCTACATTTTTTGAGGCGTTTTGCGGCACAAGGGAATGAGAAGCGTGCCATGTTATGTTGCGATGGGACATACAGTGGTCTTACACGAAACCATACGAACAATAATTAGGCCGCACACAAATTAACAACGGCGAATATTATGACAAATCGATCATACTACCTCGGATCCCTATTCTTAAGCATTGTCATTTCCTCTATTGGTATTGGACAAACAACTTCCGATCCTACCACTATCTCCAAAAGAGGACAACCTATGAAACGAGTCACAGGCATCGGCGGCATTTTTTTTAAAGCAAGAGATCCAGACTCTCTTCGTGCTTGGTATCGTCAGCATCTTGGTATCGAAGTTGAAGCTTGGGGTGGATTTGCGTTCAAATGGCGAACCGATCAAAATCCCGATGGAAGCGGTACAACCATATGGAATATCTTTAAGAGTGATACGAAGTATTTCAGTCCCAGCCAATCGACATTCATGATTAACTATCGTGTCGACAATTTGGATGAGCTTCTGCCCGTTCTTCGAGCGGAGGGCTGTACTGTCGATTCCAAAGTGGATGAATCAGAATTCGGAAAGTTCGGTTGGGTGATGGATCCAGAGGGTAACCGTATTGAACTCTGGCAACCACCACACGGTCAATAATATTTTGAACTTATGAATGTAATCGTCATGAGTGCGGCCTAACCAGTCGCTCAAGCTAACGCTGCAACTGCGGCTCAAAAATGTGCCTAGTGTCGTGAAGCGAACCGACAACATGCGATTCAACAAGTTATCAGCAATTCAAAAAACAACTCGCGTAGCCGCAGTACAACGTTGTAACGCAGCTTAGCTCCAGTCCGTTAGGCGGCAAATGCGAACAATGGATCATCTTGTTGACTTTGGTTATTGCTCGGCGCCAGAGCGATGGAGAGTCAGCTCAGTACAGGCGCCTCGCAACGGCGTGTTGCCTACACGTTATGCGAAATTGTTTCTGCAGTAGGTTTAAGACAATATCACATGGTAGTAATTATGCGAACAGTTTGTCGATTGATCTCAGTTGTACTGGCAATTCTTGCAATGGGTCTTTCCCTGGGGAAACAGAAGGCAAAACCATTCATCCCCGTCGGAATCTTCCTGGGTCGGGTAGAAGAAGGTGCTCGTATCTTCACGCCGATTCGTCTTCTACCTTTTCAACATCCGGAGGCAGAAGGGCATCAGTTTCCGAACGCGCTTCAGCTTTTTGGAACGGAGTTTGAAACGATCCTCTGGCTTGGTAATCAGGCAGGATATCAATTGCGCTCCACACTGCAGCGATACCCGAAAGAGCCATCGCCGGAGTGGCCTTATCGTGAATTCTCGCAAGTACCGGATACGTCAACACTGCGATCCTCCATTTGTATCAGGCGCCCGAAGTCTGATGCGCCTCTTAAGGGTCTCCGAGCAGTACTCTTCGTCAACCGGGAGCCACTATGCTTCATTGTAGACACTCGATATCTCACTCTCGCAGAGCGGGGCATGACAAGACCCAGCAGCATGGGTCTCGACATCAATCGATCCGATTTCTTGGCTGCCCTGAACAAGGCAACCATCTTTCTGAGCGGAAATGATACGGCGTCAGTGATCTTCGCGCCGTGATTTGCACATATCAATCTGTCGGTCGCCTCAATGGTCGTTGACGAAAAATCAACTTCGCCTAACAGCGGGTGCTGTGGCACTCGATTCAGTTGGTAACGGCATGACATATAGTCCTCGCTTCATGGCGCCGTCAGTTAATGAGAATGGTCGGCGTCACGGCATAGTGCCCGCACACGTTAGGCGTCACGGTCGCCCGCCGTGTCTTGAGTATTGATGAAAAACTGACGTAAATGGACTCCGCAAGCAGGACAAAAGCACGAAACATCAGTTTTGTTTTGTTGGGTATATCGCTGTTAGTCCTCAAGTCCAGGTATTCTGGACCATTTGAAACACTCGTGCGTTGCTACGTTGGCAATATTGCTGTGTCGTTTGCTGTCTACTTCCTGGCTCTCCACATTCCGCTCAAGACACAACAAAGAAAAACGTGGGCTGCATTTATTGCACTCGCTACAGTTGAACTCTTTGAACTCTTTAATGGATTTGGATTGATGAGTAACGTATATGACAGTTGGGATCTAGTGGCTAATTTGGCAGGCATAGTAATTGCGTTTGCGCTTGACTCTGTTTTATCGAATCGGCAGCAGGCGACCAGGAACACATAACACCGAAGAACTAAGACGCTCGTTTATTCGGTAAGTCAACGCACAAGCGCATGCACACCTTTGAATATAGAATTCGCTCCATGCATCACACATTCCTGGAAAGCGAAGAGTGGGGCGTTGCGTAGTTTTTGGAGACGCTATGCATCATGCACGGCGGCCAAGGAAATGGAACTGCCCACGTTAAGTGAAATGAACAACCCCAGTGAAAGGAGTGAGAAATGAAAGCCAAAGGAACCTACACAGTAAAGAAGTGGGAGGAGGCAAGCTACCAACAAATCACTTCTGAAATGAAAATGACAAAGGCCTCAGTCGAATACATTTTAAGTGGAGAAATCGAAGGCAAGGCGTCCGTTGAGTATCTCATGTTCTATGGTCACGTTGACCAGAAGGATCAACATAAATCCACGGCTTCGTATGTTGGACTCATATATTTTGATGGAACACTCCTGGGGAAGTCAGGCAGCTTTGTCCTCGAAGACAACGGCACGTTCGAAGGTGGAACGGCAAGAGCGGCATTGCGGATTGCCAAAGGCTCAGGCACCGGTCAACTCAAAGGTATTCATGGCATTGGAATGTATCTGGCCAATCGAGATGGTTATCATTTTGAATTGGAATGCAATTTCGACTGACGGCATCTGACGCCGGAGCGAGTCGATGAGGACACCATATGATGCCGCCATACCTTCGCAGGCCGTCGGAGTGAATTGCGTAACAATCCTGTTGGGAATGAAGCGGGTGGCAATTGCCAGCCAATAGCATGCGGTGTGTTGTGGAACTTCTTGCTGGCTCTTCCGTATGCTTCTGCCTGAGCGTCATCATGAAAGACGTTGAGGATTAAATGGTATGGAAACAAACGCGGGTTCACCCAAGAAGACTGCAAGACTCGCCGGCATGCTGTATCTCATTTGACAATAACAGGACTCTATGGCCTGCCGTGGATCCTGATCGTGGGTGCAAAGGAGGAGACGTGAATGTCCGGCCGCTTGATCGTATATCAACCATGGCCCTTGTTTCCCGATGTGCAGTTGTGTGTTGCGCAGCAGCGGAGCTTTCAATGACCCTTTGCCTTCCAATCAAGGACGTAAGGCTGGACAGTAATGAGAAATATCGCAAGCCAACAAGCGCACAGTAGCGGCAAACACAACGGTGTTGTTTGTACGCAGGTTATGAGCCACCAGCCTGTGCATGGAGTCGTAGGTTGAATATTCAGGATGAGAACGAACCACCAACACGATGACCTTCTGTCCGCCTGGCGAACCAATAACCGGGTGACGGAATTCTTTTTCCAGAATCTCCCGGCCGAACTGTGGAGCAAGAAGATTCCCGGCGCTCCACGGCGGACGATTCGCATGATCGCAGGCCATATTCATAATGCGCGGTGTATGTGGATCAAAATGGTCGGCAAAACATACGCGATCAAGACGCCGAAAAGTGTTGACCGAAGACATGTGAGTCGAAGAGCACTACTCCAGGCATTAAGACGGAGTAGCCAGGGCATCATCGCAATACTGAACGCCGGTCTCGATCATGGGGGAGTGCTCAACATGAACGTTCCATGGGCCAACATTCCCTCCGATGCGGTACATTTCATGGCCTCCCTGGTGGCTCATGAAACCCACCATCGCGGACAGATTGTTCTCGCAGCCAGAGAACTCGGGCATCGACTTCCACAGGATATTACTGCCGGTCTCTGGCAGTGGAAGAAACGACACCGGGAAGTTGCGACAGGTCGACCGGCTGGGGCGTAGAACAACGTCAACACGGGGGCCCGCACTCCGAATAGATGAAGTTGAACTAATAACTGGCCACATACAAGGTGTTCACCGCCGCGGAATGGAATCAGTCTCGCAACGGTGGTCTGTCGAAAACGTTGGCTCTTTTGCCACTTACCATTGCTCAACGAGTGTTGCCATGAACCATCGAGTTTCAGTTTCGTTTGCAGCAATCCTTTCTGATTTTCTCCTCGTACAACGGTGCCTCCGCCCAGGACGATCTTCACATTTGGAGAGACTTCGCCGGCACACTCAGGGCTGGAAATATGAACGTCGAGCGGATACGCCCGCTGGCGCAGCTGGGTGACACATTCAAACCCATCCTGATGGGCTTTCTCGACTCCCTCAGAGCTTGGGCGTCACCGGCAGACTGGGAAGCTACTCCCGAGATCTTTCGAGTTGATAACCGCATTCAGTACGTCGTCCCGTGGACGGAAAGCAATCATAGGACCACGTTTTGTTTCTCATTGCTCTCGGACGGAGGGCAATGGTACTTCCAGCATCTCGAGACTATCTTCATCAGACTTGACACGGTATCCAAATATCCCACCTCAAGCTTTCCAGATGTTTCCGAGCAGATGAAGATCTGGGCACGCGAAGAAATCTATTGGTCGTTCATCGTTCTCAACGTCTACCTCCCTGTCGCCGCCGATCGCGGAAAGCCGGCAGCGCTGAACCTACTCAAGGACGGCGGTGGCTATTTCGTTGGCGCTCGAACCTGGGTGCCGTTTGTTCCCCCGCATAAAGCATTCATTCTTTATTTGTGCTGGGAGCAGGCAAATCTCAGAGGTAACCAGGTCACACTCCTTAAACTGCAGGACAATGAAGCAATCGTACATCTCAATACGCATTTCTTTTCCCTATATACTACCGCGGCGCATCTGAAACCAGTCATCTCTTTTGATGACTACAAACAGATCTTTGAGACCATTTGGCAGGATCGGGCGTCAAACGCCGGTTGGCATCTGGACATACGCTATTCGCCCGACTACGAAGTGACCTTTCTTTTGGCGAGAAAGTAGCACGATCTTTACCAACGTCGGGAAACGCGAACAACAAATGGCAAACTGACGCCCGCACACTGGATAGACGGCGGGGCAAAGGCTGAGTTCACAATAGATGGGTTGCCCGGATGTTGTCACAGTTCCCGCAACCAGGAATAACGATGAAGAATGAAGAGCAAAACCAACTGATACAGCAGCTCTTTCTGCTACAAAGGGTAACTCAGCGGATTAATTCGAATCTGGACCTCGACTCGCTCCTCGAAGAGATCGTCACCGATGTTGCACAGACATTCGGTTGTTCACGCTCGGGAGTGCTGCTCAAGGATGAGAAAACCGACGACCTTGTTATCGCCGCAGTTCACGGCTGGACCAAGAACTATCACATGAAAGGAGACCGTTTCAAGGTCGGTGAGCTCGGGATAGTGGGACACGTCGGCGCGACAGGAGAGACATATTATGCGCCAGACGTGACAAGAGACCCGTACTACCAGGTGAGCGAAGACCTGACCCGTTCGGAAGTTGATATCCCCCTCAAATCACGCGGGCAACTGATCGGAGTCTTTAACGCACAACACAACGAACTCGACGCATTTCCACCCGGTCGCATCCAACTCCTTGAGGCCCTGGCGGGACACATTGCAACCGCGATAGAAAACGCACGGATGTTTCGGCGGGAGCGCATGGAAAAGGAGCGAATGAAGAAGGAATTGAACGAGGCACAGCGAATACAACTGGGACTGTTTCCCGGTCAGCCTCCTGCTATTCCTCAATTTGCGGTGAACGGTCTTTGTCTGCCCTGTCAGGAAGTTGGCGGTGATTGGTATGATTTCATCCCGCTTCAAGACGGTCGCCTCGCGGTCGTCCTGGCGGACGTCTCGGGTAAGGGTATGGGAGCCGCGTTGTTAATGTCATCAACCCGCACCGTCCTTCGAGTTGTTGCCGAAACCGGACTTCCCCCCGGGGAAGTTCTGTCCCGTGTCAACAGCATCCTCCTGAAGGATTTTCCAAAGGCGAGGTTCGTCACCATGGTGTACGGTCTTCTTGATCCGCAACGCAAGAGCATCGTTTTCGCGAACGCCGGCCATCTCCATCCTCTTCTTATCGATTCAAGGGGCGCTCATTTTCTGGAAACTGAAGCTGGATTGCCCCTGGGAATCCGCGAAGGCTTGTTCTCTGAACGGACAGTTGAGATGACATCAGGAAACCGGCTTGTCCTGTATTCGGATGGAGTCACCGAAGCGATGAACACGTCAATGCAGCAGTACGGAGAAACTCGACTTCGCGATCATGTCAGCAAACCTTCGGCCACGGTCCGGAGCCTGCTCGACGACGTTCGTTCATTTACTGCCGGTCAACCTGCTTCTGACGACGTGACGGTCGTGATGGTACAGACATAGCGCCATGATAGCGCATTTATTCTTGCCTCAAATTGACAGGTTGACAAGCACGACGGAGGTTTGCATGGAGAAGAAGTCGGGTTGTACATCAATTGACGAATACATCGCCTCATTTCCCAAAGATGTTCGAAGGAAACTCACTCAACTCAAATTGCTTATCGCACAAATCGCTCCCGATGCGCAGCAGAAGATAAGCTATCAGATGCCCGCGTTCTATCTTAACGGCATTCTGGTCTGGTTTGCCGCACACTCGAACCATATTGGATTCTATCCGAGGGCAACAGCGATTGCGAAATTTAAGCGCGACCTGTCAAAATTCAAGAATGCCAAAGGGTCCGTACAATTTCCGCTCGATGAACCGTTGCCAGTTGAGTTGATCAAGAAAATGGTGAAATTCAGAGTCGGGGAAAACGTCAGGAAGGGGAGGAAGAAAGGCCTACAATATCCAACCCGAGGGAATGGAAGCCAAAGCAGTCGAGACAACCTACCGCCGGGTCAAGTGGGTCCCAACATCATCAGAGAAACCGGTTATGATTGCATCAAACGTTCTTGACTCCATCGGCAACACCCCGATCGTTGAACTTCGCAAAGTTGTTCCGTCTCGTTCCGCACGGGTACTTGTAAAGCTGGAATGGGCAAACCCGACCGGAAGTATGAAGGATCGCATGGCAAAGGCGGTGATTGAACTTGCGGAGTCAGACGGACGGCTCCGGCCGGGCAGTACTGTCGTTGAATACACCGGCGGCACTACCGGCATCTCCCTTGCACTTGCGTGTGCTGCAAAAGATTACCGGTTTCATGCCGTGTTTTCGGATGCCTTCAGCAACGAGAAGCGCGTTACCATGCAAGCGTTCGGTGCGCAAGTGACCGATGTTCCCAGCGGAAACAGAATGATCACAGAGAAGCTCATCAAAGAGATGATTGAGACGTCTCGCAAACTCAGCCGGCAACCCGGCCATTGGTGGGCCGATCAACTCAATAATCACGATGGAGTCACCGGATACTACTCCCTCGGCGAAGAGATCTGGAATCAAACCAATGGGGCAATCGACGCATTCGTTCAATCAGTTGGCAGTGCTCACGCTATTCATGGGGTGACGAAGGTGCTGTGGCAACACAACCCTGGAATTCACGTCGTTGCCGTTGAGCCTGCCGAGTCGGCAGTGCTTTCCGGACGACAAACAGGTGCCCACCAGATCGAAGGCATCGGGATTGGATTCGTTCCGCCGCTATGGGATCCGGGCCTTGTCAATGAAATCATGATGGTCTCCACTGACGAAGCACGGGCAATGGCGCGGCGCCTGGCGCGTGAGGAGGGGTTGTTTGCGGGGACTTCATCCGGGGCGAATGTTGTGGCCGCGTTGCGTGTTGCCGAGCGACTTGGACCCGGGACGACGGTCACCACCATTCTGGTTGACTCCGGTCTTAGATACATCAGCACAGAGCTATATCGACGTGGGTGAGGACTTGTTGAGCGGGTGTGGAAATGCGTTAATGAAGAGGAGCGCTTCGTCCACAACGACCGGTTTCTGAGAGATCGCGTGCCACGTGATGGCAGAACTCAGCCATTGACAATTCCGGCCCGCGCTTATGCATCATCTTGATTACGTCTCATGATTTTGCTACATTCATCAGGTCATGGTGAAACAGCGTTTGATAGACGAACCCGTAACGCAGTTCCCCACGTTCTTGACGTATCCCAACCATCTGCACGGACAGGTAGCTCAGTTGGTAGAGCAATGGACTGAAAATCCATGTGTCGGCGGTTCGATTCCGTCCCTGTCCACAACCGTGAAGTGTTAACGGGATCTCCTGTTAACACTTTTTTGTTCCTGCTCCTTCGACTTCCACCGCGGTGAGATCCCATGCAGAGATGAGTGCAATGGAGAAAAACCCCTAAAGCTTCTTGACGCCTGACAAAGAATGAAGCGCCCGCTTTCGAGACACCTCGGCATCTGGTTCGTTCTCCTTGCAGAAGTACTGCTTCTGACCATCCTTACGTCCACCTTCGGTGGATCAAACGTGTTTGAATCCACTTTCCTCAACTATTCCAATCTCTCGCAGGTCATCCGCGCGCTGTCCTTCATTGCCATCATGGTCGTCGGCCAGTCCGCAGTTATTATCACCGGCGGAATCGATCTCGGCGTGGGTTCGGTGCTTGGCTTAAGCGGAGTGGTGGCAGCGGTGTTGTTGAATCTCGGGTTCCCGGTTTCCGTAGCCATGGCAAGTGGAGCGCTGGTCGGACTTCTTTGTGGTCTCGTAAACAGCATGGTCATCACGCAGGCTAACCTTCCCCCGTTCATCGTCACACTCGGCATGATGAGTATTGCCCGCGGCCTCGCGTTTGCGATTACCGGAGGTGAGACAATCCGGGGTCTTCCCCCCGACTTCCTCACCATTGGCCAGGGAGAACTTCTTGCCGTTCCCACACCGATCATCATCATGGTGATCTTCGCGGCAGCTGTTGGGGTGTTCTTGAAGTACTCCCCGTGGGGCCGCTACGCCTATGCGATTGGCGGGAATGAGGAAGCGTCGAAATATAGCGGTGTGAAAGTGGCCCATGTCAAAACTCTGGTGTATTCACTCTGTGGATTTTCGGCCGGGCTGGCGGGCGTGCTGTTCACATCACGGTTTGGTGTTGGACAGTCCACGGCGGGGCTTGGCTACGAACTCGATGTTATCGCTGCGGCTGTCATCGGAGGCATAAGTCTCTCCGGTGGAAGGGGAACGATTCTCGGTGCAATGATAGGATCGTTGTTGATGGGGATCCTCCGCAACGGACTTGTCCTGCTGGATGTTTCGGCATATTGGCAGCAGGTTGCCATCGGCGTGGTGATCATCGTTGCTGTTGTACTTGATCGGAAATCGAAACGGTAACTCGTAATCATTGCGAAGGAGCATCAATGGCGAAGTTCGGTTATGCACTTCTCGTTCTGTCTCTTCTCCTCTCAGGCTGTTCAAAGAAGGCGGAAGAAAGGAAGATGGTGTTTGCGTTCGTTCCCAAGCTGTTGGACAACCCGGTATTTCAAGTTGCCTGGCAGGGTGCTCAGGCCGGAGCACAGGATCTCGGGAAAGGAAAGATCGAAGTCCAGCGCTTTGCTCCGGTGAAATCCGACGCCGTCGAACAGGCTCAGATCATCGAGAGTCTTGTCGAAAAGAAAGTCGATGGTATTGCGATCTCTGTGAATGATGCCGATGCGTTGAGGGAAACGATTGACAAAGCGATGGACGTCGGTATTCCTGTCGTTACATTCGACTCGGACGCTCCGAAGAGTAAGCGGATGTCGTACTACGGCACCAACAATCCGGCCAGTGGCAAAATGATGGGAGAGAACCTTGTCAAGTATATGGGGAAGAAGGGAAACGTGGGCATCCTCATGGGTACCCCCGGTGCCCCGAATCTTGAAGAACGAAAGAACGGGTTGCTCGAATATCTGAAGGACTACCCGGACATCAAGGTGGTCGCGACCGAGTTTTGTTATGATGATGTCAACAAGGGAATCACGGTCATGGAAGCGATCATGCAAGCCCACCCGGATTTGAATGGTTGGGTACTTGCCGGTGCCTGGCCGATCTTCACTCCTGCGCCCGGGCCGTTCGCTTCGAAGAAGCCGGGTCAGCTTACTGTAATTGCGTTTGATGCGTTGCCGGAGGAGCTTGAGTACGTCCGACAGGGTTATGTTCAGGTGCTGCTCGGACAGAAACTCTGGGGGTGGGGCTATGAGAGCGTCCGGTCCTTGCAGGCGATCAAGGAAGGCAAACCGCCTCAACAAATCATTGATTCCGGACTCGATGTAGTGACGAAGGAGAACGTGGAAGAGTATGCACAGAAATGGAAGGCAGGGAGGTTCTGAGATGACCGTGCGACTACAATGATAGTTGATGGTCAGGGAGATAAACTGAAAGTCTGATGGAAACTCTTCTTCACATGCGTGCCATCCGGAAGCAGTATCCGGGCGTACTCGCGCTGGATGATGTCAGCTTCGAACTGAACGCAGGTGAGGTACACTGTCTGCTCGGGGAAAATGGTGCAGGGAAGTCGACGCTGATGAAGATCCTGTCCGGAGCGATCTCAATGGATTCCGGCGAAGTTGTTGTGGAGGGGGAGACAGTGTTGTTGCATTCCGCCGCCGACGCGCAACGGCTCGGTATAGGCATCATCCACCAGGAGTTCAAGCTTGTACCCGAGCTGACGGTGGCCGAGAACATTCTCCTCGGCAACGAGCCGGTGAGGAAGAGACTTCCGTTCATCGATTTTGAAAAGATGCACGCAAGAGCGCGGGCGGCGCTCGCTCAACTTGGCGAGGAAATCGATACGCGTGCTCCCGTAAGTGCGCTTCCCATTGCGCAGCGACAGCTTGTCGAGATTGCAAAGGCTCTTTCAAGAAAGGTCCGCATCCTGGCAATGGATGAACCTTCCGCGGCACTCACGGAGAAGGAACTCCAGAATTTGTTCGTGGTCATCCGGAGGCTGAAGTCGGAAGGCGTCGGGATCATCTATATCTCCCATCGTCTCGAGGAGATCTTCGAAATCGGGGACAGGGTGACCATCCTGCGGGATGGAAGATGGATCCATACGTGTCCGATCAATGAAATCGATCGTGCCGGACTTATCCGATACATGGTGGGGCGCGAGCTTGAAAATGAGTTCCCGCGTGTCGAGCTTCAGCAGGAAAGGGAGATTCTCCGCATCGAGAATCTTGACGCGGGGATGTTGCACGGAGTCAATCTTTCGCTGTACCGCGGAGAAATCCTCGGCCTCGCCGGACTTGTGGGCGCCGGCAGAACGGAACTTGCCCGCGTGATCTTCGGTGCCGATCCCAAGGAACGGGGCGAAATTCTTCTTGAGGGAACCTCGATCCACCCTCATTCACCCCGTGAAGCCATCGATCTCGGCATAGGGCTGCTCACCGAGGATCGCAACAAGTATGGCCTCATCATGCAAATGAACGTGAGGGAAAACGTCACGCTCTCCAACTTGCAGCAGGTGCTCAGCGGATTCTTCGTGAACCGTTCGAAGGAAAACGCGGCTGTCCAACAGTTTTCCACTGACCTCCGCATCAAGACGCCGAGCATTGAGCAGGAAGTTGAAGCTTTGAGTGGTGGCAACCGGCAGAAGGTAGTGCTTGCCCGCTGGCTCTTCACCCGCTCGAAGGTGCTGATCTTTGACGAGCCCACCGCTGGTATCGATGTTGGAGTGAAGTTTGAGATCTACAACCTCATCAACAATCTGGCAAAGAAGGGGATCGGGGTGATGGTGATTTCGTCCGATCTGCCGGAGTTGCTTGGCATCTGCACGCGCATTGCAGTGATGCATGAAGGGCGTTTGATGGGGGTGCTGGCGCGCAAGGAAGCATCACAGGAGAAGATCATGACGCTCGCCACAGGAGGCATTTAGCCTGCCTTTTCCTTACCAACCCCACACCTTTTGATGGACCCTTTGATGAAAGACTGCTCGTCTTTTCTTGCACACCGCTCATCATTCAGAACGATTCGGGCACTGCTTGTTCCCATGCTGTTGGCATCGTGTTTCGTATCCTCCCATGCTCAAGAGAAGAAGAGACTTACCTACGATCAGATCTTCAAGAACGCTGAACCGCACCTCCTGCATGACCTTCCAAATATCACCGGCTGGGCGGACGATACGCACTATCTCGAGTTGAAGAAAAAACCAGGAGACGAGAGGGCAAGAGTTTATTCCGTGGATGTGAGAACCGGGGAAGAGAAGGTCTACAGAGATCCGGGACAGTACAAGGCTCTCGTCGACAGCGGAATACGCTCCTCGAATGCGGTTGCCGAAAACGAAACATCCACGCGTTTCATTTACAGCAAGGACAACGATCTCTATTTCCTCGATACTCGGAGGAAGGAGTTCAAACGCCTCACCACAACCGCCGCCGAGGAGAAGAACCCAACACTCTCTCCTGATGGAAATCATGTTGCGTTCACGCGTGACAAAAATCTGTTCTCGATTGATGTGAACACAGGAAAGGGCGTGCAGTATACCGGCGATGCCTCGGATGTTGTGTACGACGGATGGTCGTCGTGGCTTTACATGGAGGAGATTCTTGGCAGGCCAACTCACTACAAGGCGTTCTGGTGGTCGCCGGACAGCAAGCGGATTGCGTTCTTCCGGACCGATGAGTCGAGGGTTCCCCTGTTTCCCCTTTTCAATGCCGATGGAGTCCACGGATCCATCGAGAACCAGCGGTATCCGGAGCCCGGCGACACCAACCCTGAAGTCAGGATTGGCATGGTGCCGGTTGGCGGGGGCAAAATTGTGTGGGCGGATTTCGACCCGAGTCATGACCAGTACTTCGGCACCCCGTTCTGGACGCCCGATGGCAAGAGCCTTGTCGTTCAATGGATGAACAGGGCGCAGGATACGTTGAGGCCTTACCTGATCGACTCTGAGAATGGTTCGAAGAAAGAACTGTACACCGAACACCAGCCATCCTGGGTGGAATGGTTTGAAGCGATCCATTTTCTGAAGGATGGCAAGGGCTTCATCATCAAAAGTGACAAGGACGGCTGGAGCCATCTCTATCTCCACACGATGGATGGAAGACTCGAGCAGACGCTCACCAGCGGCAAATGGCGCGTGGACGATCTGTTGTTTGTCGACGAACCTCGCGGGTTTATTTACTTCACCGCGCGGAAAGAAGCCTCAACGCGAACAGACTTGTATCGGGCGAGCATGAAGGGAGGAGATCCGGAACGACTTACGTTCGGCGATTACACACATTCGATCAAGCTCTCTCCCCGGGCAGGTTACTTCATCACAACATACTCCAATGTCTCCACGCCACCACGGATGGCGTTGCTGACCGGTGCTGGCAAACTCTTGAGAGAGCTGGGTGATAGCAAAACGGCTGACTTCGATCGCTATGATCTCGGCAGGAACGAGTCGTTCCGCGTTATGACTCCTGATGGTTATGCACTGCCGGTCCGATGGACCTTGCCGGTGGATTTTGACTCGACCGTGAGGTATCCGGTTCTCATCAGTGTATACGGCGGACCGGATGCGGGAACAGTCCACGACACATGGGAAGGAATCCGCTCGCAGTGGTGGGCAAACGAGGGGCTGATCCAGATGTCCATGGATCATCGCGGTTCGGGTCACTTCGGCAAGGAAGGTGTTGCACTCATGTACCGCAATCTCGGCAAGTGGGAAATGAATGATTACATCGAGGTGGTGAAGTGGCTCCGCACGAAACCCTTCGTCGACTCGACCAGAGTGTGCATCACAGGCGGGAGCTACGGAGGCTACGTGACATGCATGGCGCTGACGTACGGCTCGGACTACTTCACGCACGGGATCGCTTCACTCTCGGTGACCGACTGGAGATTGTATGATTCCCACTATGTTGAACGATACATGGACACTCCGTCGGAGAATCCGGAAGGATACAAGAACGGCTCGGTGATGACATTTGTAAATAGGTATAAGGGGATGCTCAGGATCGACCACGGGACGATGGATGATAATGTGCATATGCAGAATGCGATTCAACTTGTCAGTGCGTTGGAAGACCAGGGCAAGCATTTTGAACTGATGTTGTATCCGGGCAGCCGTCATGGATGGGGAGGAAAGAAGGCGATCCACCTGAAGAATGAAAACTACCGATTCTATTATCGGTACCTGTTGCGCAAGCCGTTCCCTGAGGATCTTTTCAAATAGAGGAGTCATGAACGATGAAATCGCTCGTCGCTGCGGTTTTGACAATCACGGTGCTTTCCAGCATTCCATCCCTGGCGCAAACCATCTGGCTCGATGAGCTTGACCTTTCGGAGATGGAAATCGGGTGGGGGACGCCCGGGGCACGGAAGTCTGTGGAAGGCAACCCGCTGAGCATTGCGGGACGGAAGTTCGAGCACGGGGTCGGGACGCATGCCATTAGTACATTCATGATCAAACTTGATCGCAAGGGAAAACGTTTCAGCGCGAATGTGGGTGTGGATGATGAGACACGAGAGAAGGCAAGTGTCAGATTCTACGTTCTTGGCGATCGGAAAGTGTTGTGGGAGAGCGGTGTGATGAAGAAAGACAGCCTGCCAAAACTGGTTGACCTTGATGTCAGGAAGATCGATATCCTCGGCCTGCTTGTGACCGATGCTGATGACGGCATCGATTACGATCACGCGGATTGGTGTGATGCGAAAATTGAGTTGAACTCGCTGCGGACCAGGCAGCAACTTGCAGTTCAGCGACCCCGACCCAGGCCGTACATTCTCACTCCGATGCCATCGGAGAAACCCCGCATCAATAGTGCCCGGGTCTTCGGTGTTCGGCCCGGGAATCCCTTCCTCTATACTATCGCTGCCACTGGTAGGCGTCCCATGATGTTTGAGGTGAAGAACCTCCCGAGGGGATTGGTGGTCGATTCTTCGAGCGGGAGGATCACCGGAACTCTGGGAAAACGCGGCGATTACACTGTCACACTTGTCGCGCGGAATGCGCTTGGCAAAGCCGAGCGGGAGCTTCTCATTATTGCGGGCGACAACATCTGTCTCACACCTCCCATGGGCTGGAATAGCTGGAACTGCTGGGCTGAGGCAGTGGACGATGCGAAGGTCCGCGCTGCTGCCGATGCGATGGTGAGGTCAGGACTCATCAACCACGGATGGACATACATCAACATCGACGATTGCTGGATGGTGAAACCGGATACATCGAAGAACAATTTGAAACCAGGACCCCGTGATGCGAATGGGATGATCAACTCGAACAGCAAATTTCCCGATATGAACGCGCTGAGCGGATATGTACATGGCAAGGGATTGAAGCTTGGCATTTACAGCGGACCCGGGCCGCTGACCTGCGCTGGTTATACTGCAAGCTATCAATATGAGGTACAGGATGCGAGGCGCTATGGTGAGTGGGGGATCGATTACCTGAAATACGATTGGTGCTCCTACAGTCAGGTGGCAAAGGACAAAAGCCTTCCAGAGTTGAAGAAACCGTATGCGGTGATGAAGGCTGCGTTGGACAGTGTTCCACGCGACATTGTGTACAGTCTCTGTCAGTACGGTATGGGCAATGTGTGGGAATGGGGAGCCGAAGTCGGCGGAAACTGCTGGCGTACGACGGGGGATATCAACGATACTTGGTCGAGCATGGCGGGAATCGGGTTTAAGCAGGCAGGACACGAGGAGTTTGCCGGACCGGGCCATTGGAATGACCCCGATATGCTCGTGGTCGGGCTTGTTGGGTGGGGACCGCAACTGCATTCGACCCGGCTGACTCCCGATGAACAGTACACGCATATCAGTCTCTGGTGTTTGCTCTCAGCGCCGTTGCTCCTCGGGTGCGACTTGAGCAAGCTTGACGACTTCACGAGCAATTTGCTCACCAACGACGAAGTTCTTGCCATCAACCGGGATCCACTTGGCAGACAGGCGACCCGCTTATCGAATGACCAGGGGAAACAGATCTGGGTGAAGGAGATGGAGGATGGCTCGAAGGCTGTCGGGCTCTTCAATGCAGATGAAGGAAAGCGCGCTGCCGTCGATTACTTCAGCGCTTGGTCACAGCAAACCCAATCGAAGATGACGCTAAAGGCTGCCGATCTCGGCCTCAAGGGCAAGTTCAAGGTAAGGGATTTGTGGAGACAAAAAGACCTTGGGGTGTTTACGGAATTCCATACCAAGGTTCCTCACCACGGAGTAGTGCTGGTGAACGTGGTGCAGGCCAACTAACAGGTCATGAAAAAGTTCTGCTTGTACGTCATCGCGCAGTGGTCGAGTCAATCTGGCGAGCGAAACATCAACCCGAGGTTTAGCTCAAGAAGTTGGAGCGGTTTGTTCCCGGCGAGGACCCTTGTGTCATTGAGAACGAGGTCGCCCAAATGTGCGTACGAATATGAGAGCACAGGACTGAGGACAAGGTCGCCGGCCACTCCGAAGTCATAACCCACTGCGACCGATACCCCCGGACCATCGGTGTGAACCAGGGACGGCAAGTCGTTCCCATTGGCATCCTGCATACGCGGCTGGAATCTGTTGTAAGCGTTGTATACCGACAGGCCTGCACCGAGCCTTCCAAAGAAATGGGAGTACACCCACGGGTAGTACTGTGCCATGATCATCAGATGTGTTCGATAGATATTATCTTCACGGGAGTGATAGATACCACCATCATTAATCCAGATGGAAGCCTGCAAACCAAGAAGCAGTTGCCTGTTCAGTCCGAAACCGAGATGGACGTTTGCGGTAGTTCCACTCTGGAGTCCGTTTTCTCCGCATGAGGTGCACACGGCGGTGGCTGATCCATAGCCCAGACCAACACCGATCCAGAAATGGGTCAACGAGTTCTCTTCCGCAGAGGTGCTGCTCGAATCAGATTCGTAGTGGCGCAGAGGAACCGGACGATGGGAAGGAGGCACCTGTGCAAAGGATTGCGCTGATAGCAGCAAGGAGAAGAGGAGGATCGCAAGGAATCTCGCCGCCATGGAAGGCTACTTCTTTCTGATTTGTTTCATGACGGTTTTTACCATTCTTCCGAATTGCTTGTCCTTCTTACGCCTCTCAACGTACGACATCTGGTGGAATGCGGATTCCTTCATCAATTTCAGATAACTCCGGTATCGTTCGGCATTCAGGTCCCCACGTTCCACCGCCATCAGGATTGCGCAACCGACTTCCGTTGTGTGAGTACAATCGTTGAACCGACAGGTGCCGGAAAGTTCATGAATATCGGAGAAGCTCTCATTAATGCTTTCGCCCACCGCGATCATTCCCAGTTCCCTCATGCCCGGAGTATCGATAAGTAATGCTCCGTTATCAAGCACAGACAATTGACGACGTGCTGTCGTGTGTCTTCCTCTGCCGTCTTTTTCACGGACAGGAGCGGTCTCAAACTCCTCCCGTCCGAGGAGATGATTCAGAAGGGTCGTCTTTCCCACGCCCGATGACCCGAGCAGGCAATACGTCTTTCCTTTCTCGAGTACTTGTTTCAGTGTGTCAAGTCCGTCAACAGTCACATTGCTAAACGTGATTACCGGTGCTTCTACTCCACCCTTGCCGATTTCTGACCGTCGCTTCTCCAATTCCTCAGCACTGACAACGTCGGTTTTGCTCAGGAGGATTATCGGCTCGATATGACCTTCGTTCGCCATGACAAGGTAGCGTTCCATCCGGCGCAGGTTGAAATCGAAATCGCACGACTGGATGATGAATGCGCTGTCGATATTCGCTGCGATCATCTGGTAGTCAATGTTCTTACCTGCGGACTTCCGTCGAAGGAACGTCCTGCGGGGAATGATTTCATGAATGATTGCGAGCGTCTTTTCGTTGTAGTATTGGACGAAGACCCAATCACCGACGCAAGGAAGATCCTGGCTTGAGTTTGCGGTAAAAAGGAGCTTGCCGGTTGGTTCTGCCTGAAGTTCGTTTTCCTCATTACGGATCATGTACCGATCCCGGTCGACCCTCGTGATTCGGGCAATGTCGCAATCGGGCCTGTTCAATTCTTCCAACTTTTGTTGAAACCAAGCGTTAAATCCGAGGTCTGCTAATTTCATGGTTTACTCAATGTAGCTCTATCAAGAAGACAGATGAGATTATCCCAGGTGTCACGAAGTGATCCTTCGGGAGAAGTCCCAAGCATCCTCCCGTCAGAATACTGGGGGATAGAATGACATACGCAACAGAAAATGGAGTGGGCCTCAGTTCTGTGAGCCTTCTTGAATCGCTTGCACTCTATTCCGGGCGGTCTCGTCTCTCGGGAAACGCTCCAGGTATTTCCTGTAATATTTTCTTGCAGTTTGTTTGTCCCCGTCGTTCCAGTAAATATTCCCGATCGAGTATTAGACCTCTAGGGAAGTGACCATTTCCTTTCCTCTGATGAGATTTGTCCACTTTCTCACTCGTGAAATGAGAGCCTTCATGCACTCCTTGACTTCTTGAGTACGTCCATGACAGCAAGAAATATTCCAACCCCAATGAGACCATAACCGATCACTCTGTCATCTCCGCCAAACACACTCCCTGCCAGGACGAATGCGAAGGCAAGCGCGGCGATCGGGCTGAGTTTCTTTTCCTTTTTCCTATTTATGGTAAGAACAAGCACGGCGATAACGATCAAGACAACAAGAGATATGGCTATGTAAATTTGAGATGGAGTCATTGTACCCCTTGAATGGTCATCCTGTTTTGAATAAGCTCTGCCACTTTCCAGGGACACTTTCCCTGGCTTCAAGATCGTCTCGGGGGCAGAGCATGAGGGTCAGATCGCGTAAGCCGTCCAGACTTTGCGTATAGATTTTCCTGGATGATTCGGGCTCGGGCGAGTGTGAAAGAACGCGCAAGTCAAATGAGGTGGGGTCTGCGTGGGGGAAATGTATGCCAAGTCGTCAATAAAGTCAAGCGCATTGCCTGCAATGATAGCTCTACTTTTGGACAAGAACCACTTGAGACCGGTCTGCTTTAACGACCCCCTCGAAGAAGCTTCTGTACTCCGGGTACAGAGTGGGTGGAATTTCTGATGTTGTGATTTCCAGGGCGCGGGTGAAAACAATTGTGGTATCACCAACACATGTGGCTCTGGATTGGAACATCCCAAATGAAGAGGCCAGCTTCGTAGGGGAGGGCAGTGCTTCACACCTGTATCCCTGCGGAATTCGATACACAATGGAGTCTGTGTCTAAGAATGGGTATCTGAATCTGACAGGCGAGAGCTTTCGAGATCTCTCGGGGGGTACAAAGGTTTGGCGATCCATGAGGTTCGGATTGAAGAATATCCTTTCGCCCGGCGCAGAGCCATATCGTGGCAGCAACAATTGGAGTGACACGGAGACGACATCCTCTTTTGTATCCAATCCGTCCGTCGAATAGTTCACGAGCCTCATATTCGCAATGCCGACTTCATTTGTAATCCACTTTTCGCGCTCCATGGGAGGTGCCTCAAACAAGGCTAATCGAACTCGATCCTCCTGGTCTCCTCCCACAACCGTTGTTATCCGGGCGTCGGCTGTACCCGAGCCGGCCAGCATCACTAGGGCGACACGCCGCTGGAAATTCTGATGGGAAGTGCTTGCAGGGATGTGGACAATGACTCCACCCGAAGGTGTCACCATTAGCGCGTCCCTGTTTTCGTTGGTCTCTCCAACGCGGCCAAACGGCATGGACTGGCTGGTGCATTCGAGCCAGACGGTGTCAGCAGGGAGGGGAACACAAACGATCGCGTGGTTGAATTGGTTGCTCGGGAACTCCGTCCGAAGCGGAGGCTCTGCGGGCCCATTCGCAATCAACACGGGATACGCAACCACTCCCGCCCGGCTTAGCAGGCTGACCATATAATTTGAAAGTGCTTTGCAGTCCCCATAGCCTCTCTCGTGCACATACGTTGCATCAAACGGCTGCCAGCCGCCGATGCCGAGATTGATGCTGACATAGCGTGTGCGTGATTGGAGGTAGGTGTAGAGGGTGGCGGCCCGGTCCTTCGCGTTTTCGATATTCCTTACAATTGAGTCGACCTGTTGTGTTGCTGATTCAGGCAGGACATCTCGTCGTTCACATAGCCTGCCATACCATTGGCCAAAAGACTTCCACGAGGAGAAATCTCCAGAAATATCTTCGAGTGTGACTCTGGTTGGCGCTATTCGAATCACAGTCGTCAGATCTTCATAGTCATCACGTCTGAACTCCTCGGCGATTCTTGGGAGCAACGTGGCCGTCCAGCGATAGGTGGTGCGATTTCCTTCAGTTGTCTGGGTACACTTCAGTGAATCCTTGTTAGTCCACTGACGGAGCGTCATCTTTTTGGGGAGTGCCACAACGAACCGGCTCTCCTCAACGGAGTGCCGGGAAGGCTGCGCGTACCATGTCGGCCATCCAACATATCCATCGAATGTGATCTCGTACGTGAACTCAACGGTATATGGATATTGGTCATGGTAGAGCTGCGCGACTCGGACACGGGAGTCCTCATACAACGTATAGCTGCTGATGGCACTGTAGTCTTGTATGTCTTGCTTTCCGAGCGAACGGATCTCTTTCCCGGTCGAATCGTAGAGAGCTCCATCAAGATCCGTGAGGTCTGCAAGCCTGTCATAATAGACAACCAACTCACCTTCATCACGGTCCTCCTTCTTGAGCACGGTAATAACATCCGTCACGCGCTCGGTGGCGCGATGATCATCCATGACCTGGAAATCGATTTCATGCAACCGATACACAGCTCCTTCATCTCTGAGGAGATCAGGCTGTATTCTCGTGACAGCGTACTCCTCCCGGTCCCCTGCAATCAGTCCTGTGGGGTTAAGGAGAATCAAAGCGCACACAGTAATGAAGTGGCGGGAAAGTCCTCCATTACGTCCGGCGCAACAATGTGCAGTTCTCATTTTGGTTTCGCTGATGTGGCTTTCTGAAGCACGATCTGATCATTCTGCAGGCTCAGCATTTCTGCAAAGAAATTTCTCAACCGAGAATACTCAATCGGTGAGAAATAGCTTTGGCGTATGTTGAGGTCACTTACCACCTGGATCTGACCATCCTCGACAAGACATTTGCGTGAGTATGTTGCACCGCCGTCCTGATATTGCACCACCTTGTCCGGAAGTGGTTCTTTCACAACAAATCCTTTCGGTGCCTTGACGTTTACGACGGTTGTTGTTCTGGTTCCATAGGCCATGTCCACCGGAAACTTGCGCACTCTGAGCTTGAGCGGGTTGTCCTTTTTCCGATCGATTATGAGCGGGTTGACGTAGATGAGATCTCCGGCAACACTTGCGTATTGATCCGAAGAGATTTCAGCCCGCAGTTTGAGTTCAGCCTCGACACTGTCGCGTCCCTCGATCTCAACCGAGTCGACCGTGATGCCGGTTTCCTCGGTTGAAAATGCTTCCCTCACAATGTCGATATCTTTTTTGTCCTTCAGGCCACGACGCTTCTCCAGTGCGCTGTAATCCTCATCAGCGCTCTCCAGAGTTCCATTGATTGATCCATCTTCACGAAGTGCAATGGCGGCAACAGATCTGTGCACATATAGTCTGGGTGATTCGATCCTCACCCATGTGACAGGTCCTTCTTCAATCAGCAACCCTTCTGTGTTGAGCACTTCGCTGGGCAGGAGGCTCATCGGACGGAGGGGGTCTGTTGCATCCAGAAACATCGGCCGGCCATCAACCATTATTCTGCAAACGACATAATTAAACTGGTTGATAATCGGGTAGAGCTTCTGGATCATGCCGTTCTCGCGCGTGCTTACCAGCACAGGAGTTCCAGGAATGCCGGCACTCTTCAGCATGGAAAGAAGAAGGAAAGAGATTTCCGCGTCGTCACCGCTTTTGGTTTCGAGGATATCGTCCACTTCCTTGTCAGCAAAGGTTCGATGGAACCCCGACCAGACTACCGTTCTCCGAACGAAATCATATATCGCCTTTGCTTTTTCTCCCTGAGAGGTCAGGCCAGCGGTGACTCGTGCCGTGGCATCCCGCACATCGCCCGTCACGTCAATACGCTTGCTGAAGTCACGGGCATCAAGCAACTCCTCAAGGACGGACTCCCAAGTCTGGAGCACGCGTTTGATGCCGCCACCACCTGCGAACGCATACCCGGCAAGCTGGAGCGAGACCTTGTTGATGTAGTCATCTGTGGTCGTAATAAACGGCTCGCGACGCATTGCAGGAGCATTCGCAACCGCCCAGCGTAAATGGTTGCAGCGAACCATCTGCGATCCGAGGTACCCGGCCATTCGGTCCTGAAAGACCCTGTTTACGGCAACATTCTCGCTGATAGCGTATTTCTCATATCCATGGACGACGGCGGAATATGCAATTTGCGGGGGTGTAGTGACGCGGTATTCACTCCATACAACCGGCTCTGATGTCTGAAATTCCCAGTTGCGAATGAGCCAGAGACTTTCGGAAAATATGCTGTACCTGTATTCTATGACACAACCCGGCGTCAGGGCAGGAAGAGTAAAACGGACACGGGTGTGGTTTCCGTCTACGTCTTCTTTGAAGACCGCATCATCATCCATCTCTGTTTCAACGACCTTCCCATCAGGGCCGAACGAATGGGTGATCCCCTCAATGTCATCGATTCTCTCGGTGTGATCTTTCGTAAAGAGAACAACTGAGTGAGTCCCCCAATCAAATCCTGCTTTCGTTAGAATCTTGATCCTTCGGTGTCGTGTGTATGCTACTCCAACATCATTAGTGAGTGAGGATTCACCATAGTCGCAAAGAATGACAGCCGTAGCGTTGCTGTCGCCGGCGAACGATGTCATGGCAAGCTGTTCCGGTGGAATTTCGCCCCACTCCATGGGGGGCGGAACTTCTTGTGCAATGGAGATGGGAGAATGCGCGAGGATTACAGTGGAAAGAGTCAGCAACCAACATATCATCGGTCTCATGTGATCGTCCTCCTAATGGTCAGGGGAATATATCCGTCTGCAAAATGCAGATGAGGGTAATATGATTTCTGCCTCCGGCATCAGGGTGCGGATCGACGAAGGTGTTGGGGCAGGAAGAACGCGCAAGTAGGTTCTGCAAACGACGTGGGAGAATCTATGCGAAAGCACGAAGAAAGTCAAGCCTTGTCATGTAGAATCTCGGCAACATAAAATCTCGGCAACCTGGGCCACAGTTCATACATCCGGATTGAGATTCCTCAACTTTGGCCTGTGGGATATAGGAGGGGACAGATGAGAGATCTTCAACGGGGTGACCACCTCGGAGCCGAGAAATTGTCACACGCCTTTCCTCGTTGCATCTGCCAGATTTGCCGACTACCTTGTTGTTTGTCTCCTTGTTTCTTCCATGCCTTGTCGCTATTTTCTTCACAGCAAATGAATGCCTTCCTGACATACCTCGGCCTCTTCCTTTTTGTCCCTGCGGTGATTTATGGATAAGCCCCTCGCCATTGTTGATGTTGAAACTACGGGAGCAAGCGCGAGCTACGGCCGCATCATCGAGATTGCGGTGATCCGTGTGGAGGGGGGGAAGATCAAACGCACGTTCCAATCTCTTGTGAATCCCGAGAGGTATATCCCGTTCTCCGTCGAACAGCTCACAGGCATCAGGAGCAAGGACGTTGAATGCGCGCCGCTCTTCGAGGACATAGCACGTGAACTCATGCGTCTTCTTGACGGGGCCATTTTCGTTGCGCACAACGCGAGGTTTGACTACGGTTTTGTCAAAAATGAATTCCGACGGCTTGGTAAATCGTTCAATGCCCGCTGCCTGTGCACGGTGAAGTTGTCGCGAAAGCTCTTCCCGCAGTATCGTAACCACGATCTCTCCAGTGTCATCAATCGATTTGGCATTCTCTGCGATGATCGTCATCGGGCAATGGGTGATGCACGAGCGACATTGGAATTCCTCAAGATCGCCGAACATGCCCAGCCTCCGGATCTGTTCGATGAGGTCGTCAACAAACTATTGAAAACAAGCGTCGTGCCCTCCAATGTCGATCAACAGCAGATTGAAGGTCTTCCCGAATCGTGCGGTGTGTACCGTTTCTATGGAAAGGATGGTGAACTGCTCTACGTTGGCAAGAGCGTGAACATCAAGGAGCGGGTGCGATCACATTTCGCGAACGATCATACGTCATCGCGTGAGATGAAGATGTGCCAGCAGGTGCACAAGGTCGACGCCTCGCCAACAGCCGGAGAGCTTGGAGCACTCCTGCTCGAGTCGAAACTCATCAAGGAGCTGCATCCGATCTATAATGTTGCTGCACGACGTCATCGGGACATTGTTGTTGCGCGGAAGTCAACCACCCCGAATGGATATACGTCCGTGAATCTCGAAGAGATCGACCACATTGAGCCTGGCGATGCCTCCTCCATTCTTGCCATCTTCAAACATATCAAGCAGGGGAAGGAATACCTCGAACGGATTTCAAAGGAGCACAAGCTCTGCCACAAGCTGGTTGGACTTCAGCGCACACAGTCCTATTGTTTTTCCTATCATCTTCACCAGTGCAACGGCGCCTGCGTCGGCGAGGAAGAGCCACCGATCTATAATGCACGGGTGGAGATGGCGTTTCTCGATCGCCGGATCAAGGCGTGGCCGTTCACAGGCGCGATTCTGATTGAAGAACGGGACGACTGCACGGGGGAGGGGGAGGTGTTCCTCGTGGACCAATGGTGCCTCGTCTCAAGTTTCCGATACTCCGATCACGGCTACCAGCTCAAAATATCCGGTCCGCACCGGTTCGACTATGATGCATACAAGATCCTGTCGCGATATGTTCTCAACCGTGCCAATGCGACGAAGATCAAGCTGCTCTCCAGGGACGAAATGCGTTCTCTCGTGGGAGAGGAATATGATCCATCCGTTTCGGCATAGCATTTCTCCCATTTGCTTCTTATCCTGCATACACAGCCGCGTTCATTCAAACAAGACCCGCTGACAGGATGACTCCATCAATCGTCATGGGAGCCGCAACGAACATCGGCCGGGTGCGTTCCGAGAATCAGGATACCTACGGCATTTTTCCCGCTCCCGGCGAAGTTCACCCGAGGGGCATGTTATTTGTGGTCGCCGATGGGATGGGAGGACACCGGGGAGGGAAAAATGCCAGCGAGCTCGCGGTCAGGACCATTGGCGAAACATATTTCTCCATGACCAATGGCTCGGTGGGCGAGAACCTTGTGGAGGCGCTTGAAACGGCCAACGATGCCATACGACACGAAGCAATCAAAAACCCCACCCTGACCGGAATGGGAACGACGTGTGTTGCCCTTGCGATCGATGGTACCAGCGCTCACGTTGCACATATCGGTGACAGCCGCGTGTACAAAATATCCGCGGGGGAGATCATCCAGCTTACTCAGGATCATACCCTGGTTGCGGAAATGATGCGCCGCGGACTTCTCAGTGTGGAAGAAGCAATGCAGCATCCCGAACGCTCGGTGTTATACAGGGCGCTCGGGACAGGGCCCCAGGTGGAAGTGGATCTTCAACCCGAAATCACAATTGCGGCCCATGATCGGTTCGTCCTCGGATGTGACGGGCTCACAAACATGGTTGAGGATGGAGAGATTCGAGATGTGGTGTTGAAATCCGAGCCCCAGCAGGCATGCGACACGCTTGTCGATCTGGCAAATGACCGTGGTGGCTACGATAACGTCACCGTTATTGTTGTGCAGGTCCTGGCCGTATGAGAGCGATGATTCCCCTCTGCGCAGCACGGCAGCCCCTCAAACAATTTACAGAATGTGATCCCTCCTGACGTTGATCATGTCCGGGATTCTTCAGAGAGATTCTGAGCTTTCATTTCCTGCAAACACCATTGTCAGCGCCTCTGCCGGCTCCGGCAAGACGTACACACTGACTCACAGGTACGTGCAGTTTCTTCTGTCTGACCGCATTTCGAACAATGGCCTCCGCAATATCCTCGCGATCACCTTCACAAACCTGGCCGCCAAGGAGATGCGGCAGCGTGTCCTTGGGTATCTGAAAGCGCTCGCGCTCGGCCGGGAGAATGAGCTGGGGGAAATGAGCCAGCTCGTTTCTCTTGACACGACCGCAATCCGGAATCGTTCGGCGGCGTTGGTGGATGAGATCATTGCCCATTATTCCGATTTCCAGGTGAAGACGATTGACAGCTTCATGGTAAGTGTGTTCAAGGCGTCTGCCCTCGATGTGGGGTTCAATCCTGATGTCGAGATTCTTCTCACCAATGATACGCTTATTGGCGAGGCATTTGCCAGGTACTCGCGGGAATTAACCGCCTATCCCGGCCGGACGGCACTGCTCGACGATCTTCTGAACCTGCTTTCACAAACCCGCGAGGGAACCAGGAAATATCTATGGGATCCATACTCGAATATTGTGGAGGAAGTCAAAAGACTCTATGAGATGCTTTCCTCGCATCCGAATAAACCGGTGAAGGAGGATCACCGGGAGGAGTTGCAGCAGCTCAGGCAGCAAATCATTGCAACAGGCAACCATCTCGATGATATGCTCAGGCAGGCGGGGATACCGGCGAGCCGGAATCTGCAGAATGATCTGGATGATTTGAAAGATGGGAACATTGAAGTTGTTGTGGGAAGGGTCATCAAGGACAGGGTTGTTGCGAAGCTCTCCGTGACCACACAACGCTCGTATGAGAGACACAAGGACGATATTGAATCGACGTTTACGGAATATAATGATCTCATCGCCCGGTACAGGATCTGCAGTGCGCTGATGTACTACCAACCCTATCTCAATGCGGTGGTGGAAATTCGGGAAGTTCTCGAAACACTCAAGCGCCAACGGGGTCAGTTGTTCATCCAGGATGTGAACAAGAAGCTGGTCGACATGATTGCGGAGGACCGCATTCCGGAAATCTACTTCCGGCTCGGCGATACGATCTTCCACTACCTCATCGATGAGTTTCAGGATACCTCCCCGATTCAATGGTCAAACCTCAAGCCATTGATTGAGAACTCTCTCGCGCAGGGAGTCGGGAGTCTGTTTGTTGTGGGTGACACCAAGCAGTCCATCTACGGCTTCCGCTTTGCCGACTGGACCATCCTGAAGCACATGATCGATGAGAACGAATTTCCGTCCGCGCAGCACAGCGTTCGGGTGCTCGATACGAACTGGAGGAGCTACGAGAGAATCCTTGATTTCAACCGCGAAGTGTTCCAGCGGATAATCCCGCTCACCGAGTATGCTGAAGCGGCGAGCAAGAGCGGACTGGATACCAGCGGTCAACGCGTCCGGAAAGGTCATGAAGGAAAGGGTTACGTCGAAGTAGCCCTTTTTCAGAAGGATGAGAAGTCTCCGGAGCAGACAAAGCTTCTCGACATTATTGCCGACTGCCAATCCCGTGGTCACCGGCTGCGCGATATCGCTCTTCTCACGCCGAGAAATGAAGATGTCATCCAAGTAAGCGGCTGGCTGAACGGAGCGGGGATCCGATTCATTTCTCACAGCAGTCTCGACATACGGACACGAAGAATCACCGGGGAGATCATTGCCCTTCTGCAATTCCTGGATTCACCAATCGACGATCTGTCGTTCGTTTCGTTTCTATTGGGCGATCTCTTTCTCGCCGTACTGGAGGCTCACTCCGACCCGGTCTCGCGTGAAGACCTGCGCCATCTGATCCTTGCTTCGTATCGTGAGAGGCGATTCCCTTTGTACAAGGCGTTTCAGGATGAGCAAGGGGAGTTGTGGGAGAAGTATTTCTCCGGCCTGTACGGCAGGGTGGGATACCTTCCGTTGTATGATCTCGTTTCCGAAGTGTACAAAGTGTTCGATGTCTTTCAGGTGAGCGGGAAGGATGAAGGCACACTGGTGAAGCTCCTCGAGGTGGTGAAATTGTTCGAGGAAAGCGGGAACAACAGCATCAAGGAGTTCCTGACCTTTGCACTTGACGAGGGAGATGGCTCCGGATGGGAGATGGATGTCCCGACTGACGATGATGCGGTCACGCTGATGACGGTGCACAAGGCCAAAGGTCTGGATTTCCCCGTGGTAGTGGTCTTGCTGTATGACGCAACCGGAAGGTCGAGAGATTATTACGTTGATGAATCGAGTGATGGGATCAGGCTGTTGCATATCTCAAGGCATCAGAATGAGAAGGTGGAGTATCTGGATGCCATCTATCAGGAGCAGCGGCTGAAGGACAATGTTGACGAGTTGAACAAGCTCTACGTCGCGCTCACTCGTGCCAAGGAGGAGATGTATGTTCTTGGTGTATACGATGGCGAACGAAAAGAGCCTGCAAGATTTTTCCCTGATCAGGGGTTTGAGTCGGGTCCACGTCCGTCCGTTCGCGCTGAAACATGCCGAGCGCCGGCGCACGTTTCCCACATTTCACCATGGCATTCGGCGGCCGTATGAAACCGTGCCAGGCGGCAGGCTCGGACTGCTGGAAACCAGGCGTGGTGAGATCATTCATGCTGTTCTCTCTCATATCGATTTTGTCGCAGGGGACATTGATTCGCAGCTCGGGGAATCCATCCGTAAGACCGATGAGGCTTTTGATCGCCATTTCCCGGCATCGGAGATACAGAGATTGCTCAAGGTGTTTCTCAGTAATGACGGGGTTGGGAGATTCTTCGCTGCGAAAGAAGGGAGAACCGTCTTGCTCGAAAAAGAATTTGCGAACGCTGCGGGTCAGCTCTACCGCATGGACCGGGTGGTGATGGATCGTGATACTGTTACCGTCATTGATTTCAAAACCGGTGGAAGTGAGATGGAAGAAGACTACCGGGTCCAAGTCCGGAATTACATGGCATTGTTGCGGGACGTGTTTCCCGGAAGGAGAGTCAGCGGAGCAATCGCCTACGTCGACCGGAATGACATCAAGTGGGTGTCATGAGTACGGCGCTTATCATACCGCCAAGTCGGGACCTTGTCGAGGAAGTGTTC
This sequence comes from uncultured Bacteroidota bacterium, assembly GCA_963734955.1. Taxonomy (GTDB): domain Bacteria; phylum Bacteroidota; class Ignavibacteria; order UBA10030; family UBA6906; genus UBA11986. Next base: position 671,766 of record CAVTJO010000005.1, on the reverse strand, counting down.
GCCCATCTGAAGGCCGACGGGTCGGACTACTCATGCAATCTCGTTGTATTTCCCGGAAAGCGTCCCTCGCACTTCCTGCGCAAGCTGATCGGTCAAAATGTCGGCCACGGTTTCATTCCGCCGAGAATCTATTCCATCGACAATTTTGTTGACTTCATCTATTCGGATCAGCTTGGCCTTCCGCACCGTGAGATTGAAGCAGTGGATGCCGTCGCAATCCTTCACGACATCTATCTCAGCTCACCGGAACGGTTCAGCGGAACAAGCTTCGACGCCCTCGACGCATTCCTTCCGCTCGGACTGAAGCTGTTCGGTGAACTGGAGGAATTGAAGATGGCCAACCTGCAGGGCCGAAAACTCGAGGAGGCGCTTGGCGGTGTCACGTTGGGCAGCTTGCGTCCGCTGAGTAATGTGTACGATGCGTTCTACCGGAAGGTGAACACTCTCAAGTGCTGTACGCGTGGATTGAAGTACTCCGTTGTCGCCGATTTTCTTTTGCCGAACCACCTGAACGATTTTGCTCCCATCATTCTTGCGGGGTTTTTCGCCCTGACGAATGCCGAAGCGACAATATTCCGTACTGTGGCATCGGTGGGGACAGCCCTGTTCCTGTTTCAGGAAGGGAAGGGGATCGAGAGACACATTGAAGCGCTGGGCCTGAACCCCAAACGTGCAGCTGGGGAACCCGTCTCAGCCAGGACGACACAGAAAATACACTTCTATCAAAGCCCGGATTCACACGGGCAGGTGTTTGGATTAACGGGCAGTATTAGAAAACAACGCGGCAGCGAGGCTTCCCTGAATGAACGAACAGTGATCGTCCTGCCGGCGGCGGAAACACTCCTTCCCGTGTATCACGAAACGTTGGCTCTGCTTGATCAGAATGAGTACAATATTTCACTTGGCTACCCTGTAACACGAACGCCGGTCTACGGCTTTCTCCAGAACCTGATGGACCTGGCCGTGTCGACCTACCAGGGGAGATTCTATGCTCCCGATTATATGAAGTTCATTCTTCATCCCTACACCAAGAATATTCTCTTCGATAAACGATCGGATGTCACGCGTGTCCTGTTCCATTCCATCGAGGAGCACTTTGCAGGCGAAAAATCCCGCACATTCTTCTCTCTGGACGAGCTTGAAGGCGAGGCATCGCTGTTTACCGGGATTGCGCAACGTGTCGGCGCAATCGGTGTTGCATGTTCTCCCGCTGTTCTGCGGCAGCATCTTGCCACGATTCATGATATGACGGTTCGGCGCCTTGACGGCACGGGAACTCTCGGCCATATTGCGCAGCAATGCATCAATGTATTGATGTACATCGATGAGCACAGCACCGCGAGGCAGCATCCGTTGTTTCGGCCGTACGTGGAGACGCTGATCGAAGCTCTCGACAGCGTCGCAGGCTCGTTGCTCGCGAACGCATCGTTAAGCGATCCGCTGAGGGCCATGGGTTTCATCAGGCGATGTGCCGGTCAAGCGCAGGTTCCGTTTCCAGGAACACCGCTGAGAGGCGTCCAGGTTCTGGGCCTCCTCGAGACCCGGAATCTCCGGTTCGATACGGTACATCTCCTCGATGCCAACGAGGACACGCTTACCGGCGGGAGCGGACACTACACAATTATTCCCCAAAAAATCCGCGAGCGGCTTGGATTGCCGACCCGCCGCGACCGCGAAGAACTGGTGGCGTACTACCTTGATACGCTCATACAAGGAGCCAAGGAAGTTCACATCTCTTTCAGTGAGAATGCACAAAAGGAGAAAAGCAGGATCGTCGAACAACTTCTCTGGGAACGTCAGAAGCAAGAAGACAAGGATGAGGTCCATGACTTCATACACGTGATAGGCTACAACGTGTGGCTTGCAAACGCCACCCCGGAGCCGGTTCAAAAGTCACCTGAGGTCCTTGATCATCTGAGACAATTTACGTTTCACGCAACGGCGCTGGACACATACCTCCGATGTCAGCTGCAGTTCTATTACCGATACGTGTTGGGCCTGAGGGAGAAAGAGGAGGTCGCGGGCGATATCGACAGTGGCGACATCGGCAGCTTCGTCCACGACGTGCTGAAGGTGTTCTTCAAGGAAACCGTGGGGAGGTTGCTGGTCGCAGAGGATCTGGATGTTGCGCGTCTCAATGCCATCCTCGACCTGAAGTTTCCTCAGTGGTTCGGCGAGGAACGCACCGGGGCAAAACACCTATTGTTACAACAGCTGCGGACGCAGTTGGAGCGCTTTCTTACGCGATATCAGTTGCCGCTCTGCGTCCGCGAGCCGATAACAGTGCTTGAGCTCGAGACGAAAATTCCACGGGCGATGAAAGACTCCAGCGCGTTCAGCGGGAAGCTCGACCGGGTGGAGCGCCGGGGGCAAAAGATATGGATTCTTGATTACAAGACTGGCGGCGATGAAAAGTGGCTTGGTGTGAACTTCAAGAAACTCATTGTGGACCAACGGGAAACATGGGGAGAAGCAATTGCGTCGCTCCAGCTTCCAATGTACGCGTTGCTGTATTCACAACAGACGGGCTCGCGGCTCGAAGATATTGTTCCCGCGTACCTCTTACTCGGAAAGAACAGAGTTGATGAACGGATTGAGATCAGTCTGTTTGATGAAGATGTGGACCCGCAAGAGGTCTACCGGCAGCTTGAAACCATCATCGTGAGGCTCGTGGACGAAATCATCGATGACGGGATTCCATTTCGTCCGACCGATGCGCTGCAGGAGCATTGTGTCAGATGTCCGTTTACGACCATCTGCGGGACAGCGTGGGTGAGGAAAGCGGCACGATAGTCTGACGAGTGTCACTGGTGCCGCGATTGCCATCTGCTGAACATCGAAAGGACATTTCATGGAAGAGCATTCACATATGAAGCTCCAACCGTCCACCCGCTTGACGCTTGTGCTCGTGGCGGTCGTCATGATCACCTTCCTGTTCTTCAGCGGAACGATCCGTTTTGATTTCGTGAACTTCGATGACAGCATCTACGTTGCCAAGAACCCGCTGGTCCAGACGTTGTCATGGACAAACATCCGATGGCTCTTTAGCAATGTGTACTATCATCAGTACATTCCGGTGACCATGATGTCACACGCCGTTGATTATGCGGTGTGGAAGTCGGATGCACGGGGTCATCATCTCACGAATGTTGTTCTGCACAGCCTTGACACCGGATGGGTGTTTCTTTTTGGGTTGATTGCGATTGGCATTGCGCGACAGCGTTCTTCGGGCACAATCGATTCTTCTTCGTTTGCCGGCCTTGTTGGAGACCTGCCGCTGTTCGGGGCGGCAGCCGGTGCACTCCTCTTCTCGCTTCATCCACTCCGGGCGGAATCGGTTGCGTGGGTATCGGACAGGAAAGACCTGTTGTGCGTCTTCTTCCTTGTCCCTTCATTCATTGCATACATTCGATATGCCTCCTTACGTGATACGGTACGCGCCCGTCGATGGCTTTGTCTCTGTTTCTCACTGTTTGTCCTGGCATTGTTGTCGAAGGTGATCGGGGCTGTTGCGCCTGCAATGTTTCTCCTTCTTGACTATTTGTTCCTGCCGAAGGAATGGAGGAGGCCACTGAGCCGCCTGATTTGGGAAAAAGTGCCAATGCTCATGCCCGCAGCAGTTGTTGTCCTGATCTCAATGCTCGCGGCCCCACATGCCAAGGTCAACGTGATAGTGGGAAAGCTAAGTGGAGTTGAGACGTGGCTGTTTCCGTTCTACTCCATCTTCTTTTATATCGAGAAGACTCTGATGCCGGTTGGTCTGGCGCCGATGTATCCATCGGTCAACGTGGGCTTGATGATTGTTTCCCTTGTCGTTGTCGTCGGCATCGCGTTAGCATGTATCTTTGCTGCCCTGCGCCGGTCGTACGCACCACTCCTAGCGTTCATGGCCTCGGTGATCATTCTGCTTCCAACGATCGTTGGGGTTTCCAGCGGCAGCCAACCATTTGCGGACCGGTACTTCTATCTCGCGGCCACAAGTGTTTGTGTACTTGTCGGTGGCGGGGTTCAGCGATTGTGGGATCGGGGAAGAAGATCGTCTGTGCGAATTACTCTGTCAGCAATGAGTGGCATCGTCCTTGTCGTGCTCGGTTTGTTGACCTCCCGCCAGGTGCAGCACTGGCAGAATTCTGAAACCCTGTGGAACTATGTGCTGACAAACGGATCCCCAAGCGTGGAATACATGGACGGCTACGTTAACCTTGAGCAGGCATACCTTCAAGCCGGGAAATACAATGAGGCGGAAGAAGTCTTCAAAAGGGCGGTGGCGATTGATTCAACCGGAGCCGATGCCTATTTCAACATGGGATACGTGTGTTATTATAGGGGACAGTTGGACTCTGCAATGTACCTTTTCCGGAAGACTGTTCGTCTGGACTCGACGTATGCCGAGGCGTACTTCAACATTGGTGTGATCAATATTGCAATGAAGAACGAAGCCGCAGCAGTCGATTCGCTCAAGAAGGCTGCGCAACTGGGCTTCAGAGATGCACAACAGGTCCTCGCGAAGAACGGCGTAAAATGGTGACGTCGGGGTTGGTGGAGAGAGACTCGAAGCAATCAGATTTGAAGTGGAGCGCTTGCATCGTCAAGGGCTCGAATCTCATCCGGTGTTAGCCTCCATCCGAGTGCCCCCGCGTTCTCTTCAGCCTGTTGCCCGTTCTTCGCTCCATGAATAGGGATGGCCCCTTTGCAGATGACCCAATTCAGTGAGACCTGTGAAGGAGTCTTTGCACCGTGCCCCCGGCCAATCTCTTGCATGAGTCCGATCAAATGCTGGTTCTTTGCGAGGTATTCGGCGCCGAAGCGCTGTCCGCGTAGACCGGGTGGCGGATTTGTTGGCGTGAACTTGCCTGTGAGCAAACCCATTGTGAGAGGACTGTAGGCAAGCAGCGTGATTCCCAGATCTTTGCAGGTATTAAGGACACCATTGTACTCTGGTTGGCGGTGGAGCAAACTGTACTCCGACTGAGTGGTTGCAAGGGGAACGCCCCGTTTCGCGAGCAGCTTCTCCGCAGTCGCAAGCTGTGCAGCATTGTAGTTGGAAGTTCCGACTGATCGCGTCAACCCTTCCTGAACCGCATCGGCGAGAGCACCCATCCACGTCCGAAGCGGTACAAAACGAAAATGAAAATGTGTTTGGTAGAGATCGAATTGGACGAGCCCCATGCGCTGCAATCCATTTCGTAGGGATGTCAGGAGATGCTTCTTCAGAAACCGGTTGCGCAACGGAGGAAACTTGCTTGCCACAACAACTTTTGCATCCGACTCCTTGATAAACCGCCCGAGTAGCCTCTCCACCTTGCCGTTTCCATACAATTCTGCCGTATCGACGAAGTTGATCCCGTGCTTTAGACTCGTCTGGAACGATGCTCGCAACTCCTCTTCCCCGTAATCCCGTCCGGAGCGATACTGTCCTTCGCTGTCCCACGTCCATGTCCCAAGTCCCAATGGAATGACGCTAATACTGCTCTTGCCCAAACGGACGGGCTTCTCCTCAAACTTCATGTTGTGCCTCTTCGAACTGCCCCGTCTTTCGGTTCTTGCGGACATTGTCCCAATGGAAATGCCTTCCATTCATGACAATGTACACACCGGCGGGCAACGTTTGAACGAATGCAAGAGCGCTCCCGAGATTGAAGAGTCCATCCGAGCTTCCGAATTTGTAGGGGACCATTGCCCCGGTGAGTACGATGGTCTTTTCTCTGACGGTTTCCCCCAGAACCTTTGCCGTCACTTCCATGGTGTCTGTGCCGTGGGTTATAATGATCCTATTCTCTTTTGCTTTCCTGCATTGATCGACGATCAGATTGCGGTCGGCCTCACTCATCTCGAGACTATCCACCATCATAAGTGTCCGAATCCCGACATCGACCTTGCACCTGCCGAGAGCGAGCATTTCCGGGAGATGAGTATCCTTGAAGAACAGCGATCCCGTAAGCTCGTTGTATTCCTTGTCGAACGTTCCGCCTGTAACAAAAAGCCGTATTGCCATGGACTGTGTCTCCTTGATGAGCGGTGACAAGATACGCAGGTTGGCGGGAATTGGCAACACATGGCGGCAAGTTGAGCGAACGCTTGATATTCAATCGCACCATCCCGATATTGTGCAGGACTTAAGTTACTTATGCAACATTTCGAACTCTCATGAATCACTCATCGGGGCCGCCTCATCCTACTCGAGCCCTAATCAACCTTGACGCATTTCGACACAACATCTCCATCATCAAGAAGCACATCGGTGACAGTGTCGGCATCATTGCCGTGGTCAAGGCGAACGCCTATGGTCACGGAATGGAGATCATCACGAAGGAGGCAGTCAACAGTGGCGTTGCGTATCTCGGTGTCGCAAGGATAACCGAAGCCGTTGAGCTGCGAAAGACGGGCTTCAGTATCCCGATCCTTCTTTTTGAGATCATCCCTTCCAGCTTCATCGAGCAAGGGATTATCTACAGCATCGATCTGACAGTCGCTTCACTGGATGACGCAAGGAAAATAGAAGCTGTGGCGGAGCGCGTACGACGCAGGGCAAATGTGCATGTCAAGGTGGACACGGGGATGGGGAGACTGGGTCATGACTGGAAGAGGGCTGCCGACTTCATCGACCAGGTATCGAGGATGAAGTGGGTGCACGTTGTTGCCGTCTACAGTCACTTCGCGACCTCCGAGGATCCCGACCAGACATTTGCCAGAGAGCAGCTCAAACGATTCCATATGGTTCTCGACGAGCTGACACGGCGCAGGATTGAGATCCCGTTGAAACACATGGCAAACACCGGTGCGATCATTGCCCTGCCGGAATCGCATTTTGATCTTGTCCGTCCCGGATTCATGATGTATGGCCACACGCCGAGAAAGGGGATGGATGGGAATGAATTACGGCCAGTGATGAGTCTTCATGCCAACGTTTCGTTGTTGAAGAAGGTGGAAAAGGGGACAAGCATTTCATACGGACGGCGTTACTTTGCGCCGCAGGACACGAACATCGCCACGGTGCCAATCGGGTACGGGGACGGGTATTCGCGGATGCTCACCGGCAAGGCTGATGTCCTGATTCGCGGGAACCGTTATCCTGTCGCGGGAGCGATTTCAATGGACCACCTCATGGTGGACGTCGGTCCAGTGATGGATGTTGCAGTTGGTGACGATGTAACGCTGCTCGGCTGTGACGGCAAGGAATCGATCTCATTATGGGATATCGCCGAGAGACTTGGGACTATTCCTTACGAAGTCTTGTGCATGGTTGCCGATCGTGTGCCGAGAGTGGTGGTGTGAGCGCTAAGGAACCAGACCCGGCTTGCTCGACAATATCCTCAGACCCATTGCGGAAAAGGGCAGATCGAGGAAGCAACGTGGCGATCCATCAGGTGTCCTCAGTCGTTTGAAGCTGTAAATGTTTCAGGAAATTCTGTAACCCTTCAGGTCGCCGAGTGGTGTATATTGGGGAAGTGTTCAAATGCAGGGACTTCTGATGCCTCTTCTTCTCAATCCTGAAAATCGAGGAGTGCTTATTGTCCCTAAAAGGACTAAATTGGGCACAGGTTTTTGTGGCACAATTCTGGCGGAACAGACGTCGCGCAGTTCTTGTTCAATTTGAAAGATGATCGGCCTCCTCAAATATCGAATTGTGGCCTTCAGCCTTGCCGCGGTGTTCGGCGTGTTCAACATCGGCATTCCGATTTTGATCGCGTCATGTCCCATGGTGGCCATGATGCAGGGGCGCACGTGTCCCATGTGTGATGACCAGGATTCTCCGACAACATCGAAAATCAGCACAGAACAAAGCACATCCTGCTGCGCCACAACCATTGTCGCGGAACGAAATACAAATGAGTTCGTCCAGACAAAGGAGCGGACGCTTGATTCGACTCACCAACTGACGCTCGCAGAATCGCCAGTGTTCGCCTGCAATGTTCTTGCTCCTGCTTCCACGGTTTTCCAGACCTCTCCATCTCCACCGACTGCTGTAGACATTCCGATTCTCATCTCCTCTCTCCTCATTTAGCCAACCCACACGCTGACAGGTGAATGGCTATCCATTCACTTCGGTGAAGTGCGGTCATGCACTCACCAGGTCTTTCGCGCATTTTTTACGGAACCACGTGTGAGGAACAAATGAAATCGTTCGCAGCCCTGCTGTTGTACATGATGATCCCGGCATTCGTTGCCGGCCAGCAACAACCGGCAGGATCAACCCTCAATCTCAGTGACCTCGTAAGCGAGGCGCTGAGGAATAACCCTGAACTCCTCGCATCGATGCATGAGGTTGACGCCGCCCATGAGAGGGTTCACCAGGCCGGTGCGCTCGATGATCCCGAACTGATGTATATGCAGGAAGGCTTCCCCGGATTGCGTTTCAACGAGGCGATGTTCTCCCGGATCGAGCTTAGCCAGATGATCCGTTTTCCCTCAAAGCTCTCGGCGGAAACAGAGATCGCCGAAATTGATGTCGAGCATTCGCACCACAACCGCGGCGAGAAAGAGCTTCAGGTGATCGAGGATCTCAAGTCGGCATATTTTGAACTGTGGTACGCTCAGCGGGCGATTTCGCTGAACCGGGAGAATGCACGCTTGCTGCAACAGTTTGTAGCCATTGCGAAGACAAAGTTCGGCGTTGGCGACGCGGCACTTCAAGACGTGCTTAAGGCGAGTGTTGAGCTCGCCAAACTTGAGAACCAGGCAACGGTGCTCCACCAGCAGGAGAAGAGTGCAAAAGCCATGCTGGCTGCCATCCTCAACCGTCAGCCCGGCGACACCCTTGGAACAGCCACGTTGACCGAACAGTTCACGTTCACACCGACGCTTGATACACTTCAACGCATTGCACTCGAAGCAAGACCGATGCTGCAGCACGATTCCTCGATGGTGGAGGAGAGCCGCGCAATGCTTTCCCTCTCGAAGAGTGAGTATCTCCCGGATATCAAGCTTGCTGTCCAATACATGACTGCCCCGATTGGCGACTTCCGCGGGTGGGCTGTGTCGGCCGGTATTACGCTTCCATTTGCCCCCTGGACGCTGCGCAAGGCCGATTCGAGAGTTGATGAAGCAACTGCCACCATTGCCAAATCACAGGAGACATACCTCGCTTCACGCAACATGGTACTATCGAACATCGCAGCAGACTATGCGAGAATCCAATCCGCACAGCACCAGCTCAATTCATACCGTGCAGTCATACTCCCCCAGGCACGGATGTCCTTGAAGGCAAGCATGACGGCATACCAAACAGCCGGCACGGATTTCCTGATGCTGATCGACGCGTACCGGACACTTGTGGACCTCACAATGGAATCACTCATGGTCCGGATGCAATTCGAGCAGGCGGTTGCGGAGCTGGAGCGCCAGGTGGGCGTGCAGAACATAGCAGGCATACAGTGAAAAAAGGAGTTGTACACATGAAAACAAGAACAATCGTGGATCTGGTGGTGATCGCCGTTCTGGGCGCGGCTGTTGTCTTCATCTATCCGAAGCCGTTTGCACCAAAGCACGAACGGAAGATTCTCTATTGGACGGATCCGATGCTGTCGGGGGATCGCAGCGATCACCCCGGAAAATCTCCCATGGGAATGGAACGGGTGCCTGTGTATGCGGATGAAACGACAGTCGAGCAATCAACTGAAACGATCGCTGACTCATCCTACTACACCTGTCCGATGCATCCATCGGTACGGTCGGATCGACCTGGCGCCTGTCCGGTATGCGGGATGGCACTGGTGAAGAAGTCGTCGCGACCGGGTGCCACCAACGCCGCCCTGACAGATCTGGAGGCAGTGAGCATGGCGCCTGCTCAACGGGTGATGGCGAATGTCACCACCGCCATGGCCGAGCGGAAGACTCTGAAGAAAGATGTACAGGCTGCAGGTGTGGTGGACTTTGCCGAGCCGAACGTTGTCCACATCAGTATGCGGTTCCCCGGCCGCCTGGACAAGCTGTACGTCAACTTTACGGGACAACATGTGAGAAAAGGTGATCCCGTTGCTGAGGTGTACAGCCCGCAAGCTGTCTCCGCCCAGCAGGAGTATCTGCTCGCGCTCGATTCATACACGCAGATGAGCCAGACCGGAGGAACTGTCGCCTCGGATGCAGAGGATCTGTTGAATCAGGCAAAGCGGAAACTTGAATTGTGGAATTTCACTGAAAAGCAGATTTCGACGCTTTCCAAAACCAGAACAATTCAGTATTCGGCGACGATCTACTCGCCAATCACCGGTACCGTATTGAAGAAGAACGTCGATCCCCAGGGCTACGTTACGATGGGTGATGACATCTTCGATGTTGCTGATCTCTCCCGGGTCTGGGTGTACCTGGATGTGTATGAAAGGGACATCAGGTTCGTTCAGGTCGGTCAACAGGTGCGCATCACCACTGAGGCGTACCCGGGCGAAACATTCCCCGGGCGGGTCACCTTCATCGATCCTGTGCTTGATGCAAGTACCCGGACTGTGCGTGTGCGAACCGAGTTCACCAATCCGGACGGCAGGTTGAAACCGAACATGTTTGTCTCGGCCAGGGTTACCGTCCCATCGCTGCATGCACTTGTAGTTCCGGCGTCCTCCATTCTTTCAACCGGCAAGCGCAATGTCGTCTGGGTTGAGGTCCAGCCGGATCAGTTCGAGCCGCGTGACGTCATCGTTGGTGCAAAGACGGAAACGTATGCGGAGATATTGGGTGGACTGAGTGTGGGGGATGAAGTTGCTGCGACCGGCGGCTTCCTGATCGACTCCGAGAGTGAACTCCGTCATCCCGGTGCAACGGAAGAACATTTGGAGCGAAGGCAACAATCAGCTCACACCGATGAAGCCATGGCCCATCCGTCTGACTACTTCAAGTCAGATGAAATAACGGCGAAGAACAACGAAGCCGGAATTCTTGTAAAAGGAAAATATACCCCCTCTATTATCCACGTCAAACTTGGTGAGCCCGTGACGTTGCACTTCTATCGTGACGAGGATGCCGACTGCACGAATGAAGTCGTCTTTGAGGATCTCGGCATCAGGAGACGCCTTCCGGCACGTGAGACGACGACGATCGTATTTACCCCGAGGGATACCGGTGAGGTGGGGTTCGCGTGCGGCATGGGCATGGTGAGAGGAAAACTCATTGTTGGGAAGTAAGTCTGGCAAGTCCTCGTGATAAGTCAAACATGGAGTTCCAGTTGAGGTCATTATGATTGAGAAAATAATTGATTACTCGGCCCGCAACAAGTTCGTGGTGATTGTGTTCTATCTTGCCATCGTCGGGTGGGGGATTTGGGCTGTTGTCAACACGCCGCTTGATGCGATCCCCGATTTGTCAGAGAATCAGGTCATCGTGTTCACCGAGTGGATGGGAAGGGCGCCCAAGCTTGTCGAGGACCAGGTGACATTTCCTCTTGTAACAGCACTCCAGGGCGTGCCTGCCGTGAGCGCCATTCGTGCCCAATCGATGTTCGGCATGTCATTCATCTACATCATCTTCAACGAGTCCACCGATTTGTACTGGGCCCGGAGTCGCGTGCTTGAAAAACTCTCCACGGTCCAGTCGACCTTGCCGGAAGGTGCAAGAATGCAGCTCGGACCCGACGGTACCGGGGTGGGGCATGTTTTTTGGTACACGCTCGAGGGCAACTACGACCTCGGAACGCTGAGAGCGATTCAGGATTGGTATGTGAAGCTCAACCTGCAGGGAGTTCAGGGCGTTGCAGAAGTCGCGTCAGTTGGCGGGTATGTTCGCCAGTATCAAGTGGATGTTAACCCCGACAAGATGAAGGCGTACAACGTGACGCTCGCTGATGTGCGGAATGCCGTGATGCGATCGAACAACGATGTGGGGGGGAAGATTCTTGAAGTGTCGGATGCCGAATCGTTTATTCGGGGACAAGGGTATATCCAATCTGTTCGGGATGTCGAGGACATTGTGGTGGGGACCGGTCCGAATGGGGTTCCGGTCTACGTCAACAACATTGCCACGGTGCAGTTTGGCGGCGACATTCGCCGGGGATCGTTGGAAAAGGATGGGAGGGGTCAGGTTGTGGGCGGGATTGTGGTCATGCGCTATGGTGAGAATGCGAAGGATGTGATCGACCGCGTGAAGGAGAGGATCAGGGAAATCTCTCCCGGCCTCCCCGGAGGAGTTGAGATCAAGACCGCGTACGACCGGAGCTCGCTCATCATGGCTGCCGTTGGGACATTGAAGAAGGCACTTGTTGAAGAGGCAATTGTCGTGGCAATTGTTGTGCTGGTCTTCCTGCTGCACGTGCGGAGCGTGATTAGAGTGATCATTGAAATACCCGTGGCCGTACTGATTGCATTCATCTTCATGAAGTTGTTTGGCATAACCTCGAACATCATGTCGCTGGGGGGAATTGCCATTGCCATTGGAGTGATTGTGGACTCATCGATCGTCCTGGTTGAAAACGCGTATCGCAACGTTGCGCGGGCTCAGGAGGAGAAAGGGGAGCTGACAACTCAGGATTACGTCGACATCTCGATTCGTTCGGCAAAGCAGGTCGGCCCTGCAATTTTTTATTCGGTCGGCATCATGGTCGTTTCGTTCCTGCCCGTGTTTCTGTTGGAAGGTCAGGAAGGCAAGCTTTTCCGGCCTCTTGCCTTCACGAAAACATTTGTGCTGGCAGGTTCAGCGATTATCGCAATCACGCTTGTCCCCATGCTGATGACCATGCTCACCAGGGGAAAATTCCGTGGAGAACAGAAGAACCCGATAACACGGTTCCTGAACCTGGTGTACGAGCCGGTCATTCATTGGGTGCTGAAGCATCGCATGGCAACAATCGCACTCAATGTCATTGCCCTGCTCATTACTGTTCCCATGATGCTGAATATGGGTTCCGAGTTTATGCCTTCCCTTGACGAAGGAAGTCTGTTATTCATGCCTGTGGCACCTCCGTCGGCATCGATCACCGAAGTGAACCGGATCATGCAGGTGCAGGATGCGATCATCAAGTCTGTACCTGAGGTTGAGGACGTGCTCGGCAAGGCGGGGAAGGCCGAGACTTCGACCGACCCCGCGCCGGTCAATATGATTGAGACCATCATCCTCCTCAAACCCAAAAGCCAATGGCGTCCGGGGATAACCAAGAACGACATCATCTCGGAGCTTGACGCCAAGCTTCAGATTCCCGGAGTTCGCAACGGGTGGACACAGCCGATCATCAATCGCATCAATATGCTCTCGACAGGCGTCCGGACGGACCTTGGAGTCAAGATTTTTGGAAAGGACCTTGACACACTGCAGGAGCTTGCGATTCAAGCCGAACAGATACTGAAGACGGTGAGAGGTGCGGCAGACCTCTACGCGGAACGGACACAGGGAGGCCTCTTCCTTGATATCAAGATCAATCGTGAAGCAGTCGCACGGTACGGCATCAACGTCGGCGATGTGCAGGACGTTATCGAAACGGCGGTCGGTGGAGAGAATATCGGCACGGTCATCGACGGGCGGCAACGGTTCCCGATCCGCGTCCGGTATGCGCGTGAGTTGCGGGATAACGTCGAAGCGCTGAACAGCCTGCTGGTCCCAACCGGCATGTCAAACGGAAGTGGAAACCCGGCGAATGGTGGGATGAACGCAAAGCCTGTGGCGATGGAATCTGCATCCGGGACTTCGGGCATGAGTTCGGACGAGACATTGCAGACGCGCGATGGAAGAGCCTCGGTTTCAAATCGAACATACATACCCCTCGGTCAGTTGGCGAGTATCGGGATGGTTCCCGGTCCGCCGATGATCTCAAGTGAAAATGCGCAGCTGCGTTCGATTGTATTCCTTAATGTCCGGGGGCGCGACATGGGGAGTTTTGTCAATGAGGCGAAAGATGTCCTGTCAAAGCAGCTGAAGTTACCACAAGGGTACACCGTGCAGTGGAGCGGCCAATGGGAGAACCAGGTCAGGGCGAAACAGAGACTTGAGCTTCTCATGCCGATCGTTTTGTTTGTCATTTTTATCATGTTGTACTTCGTCACGAAGGATTTCACCGAAGCCTTCATTGTGATGCTTTCGGTTCCGTTTGCGCTCATCGGGGGAGTATATCTCACCTTCATCCTGGGCTACAATTTCTCGGTGGCGGTCTGGGTGGGGTTCATCGCGCTGTACGGACTTGCAGTCGAGACGGGAGTGGTGATGGTGGTGTACCTGCATGAGGCGCTCGATAGAAAAATCCATGCCCATCAACAAGGGAAGCGGGGACCCATTACTGCAAGCGACATCCACGATGCGACTGTTGAAGGGTCCGTTCTTCGGCTCAGGCCGAAGGTGATGACAGTGGGAACGAGTCTCATTGCTCTGATTCCCATCATGTGGAGCACGGGGGTCGGGGCCGATGTTATGCAGCCGCTTGCCGCACCAATGATCGGCGGGTTGATTACATCGACGATTCATGTTCTTGTAGTAACACCGATACTCTTCAGTTATATGAAAGAGCGGGCACTGAGGAGGGGGAGGCTTGAAATGTCGAAAATGGCGGGATGGATGAAGTAGTCATACACATATGAGCTTCTCGCACGGTCGCCGAGAAGCAAACCCGTCACGCTGAGCGACTGCTTCGCCGAGCAAAGAGAGGCGAGGCGTCGAGCGTGGCAATAGCGGCATTTAAAATGAATGGTATCCGCAATCGCGTCATTGTATCTCTCCTTCCAGTTTTGTACGTTATGCCGTTTCCTGACCGGAGGAGGAATATATGACGGTTCTGGTTGTTGATGATGAAACGGATCAGCGCCTGCTCTTGAAAAGCTTGCTCGCCACGGAGGGCTGGGACGTACTTGCTGCAGAGAACGGCGATGATGCTCTGTCGAAAATGGCTCGCGGGAAAGTGGATCTGGTCATCTCGGACATCTACATGCCTGTGATGGATGGGATCAAACTGCACAAGACCGTTCGAGAACTTGCCGGGTATGAGACGATTCCATTCCTGTTCATTTCCGCGTACGATGACCAGTACACGATGGAAGCTGTGAAGAATCCGAAGATCGATGGCTTCTTCCAGAAAGGGAGGCCGATCGGTGAGTTGAAGGAGTGGGTGAGATTTCTGACCACACCTGAAGACCAGCGTCCGAAGATTCCGCCGGGGCAGAAATCCAAACTTGGGTCAATCAATCCCAATCGGGACAGATCACACGATTCCCGGCGCTAGGCGTACTCTCGCTGCTCCTTTCCATTTCTTCGGGTCAGGGACCTCCGTATAAACAACATCATTTCTTCCCTACCTTGCGACTCGCACTACACAACATCCGCATTTTCGTGTGGTCACTGTGTACTCCCCATGCACATAGATCATCTTGACGCCTGCCTTGCCGAACTTGTTTCTTGGGGTATGCGGGGAGTTGAAGGGTGACACACGCTCGTACGGCGTGCTTCGATGCCGCCGCGCCATCAAGGATCGCTGCGTTTGCTTCACGAAAAAAAAATTGTATTTTGTCATCGGCTTCACCACTTCTACACTCACCACGCATAGAACGATACTCTCATGACCGAACATATACGAAAACCTGGAATTCTTGTCACAGGCGCAAACGGAGAGATGGGGCATGGCTTGATCGAACAACTGGCACACGATGGAGCACTCCATATTATCGCGCTGGACGTTCACCCCATCGACGAATCCCTGACAAGATACTGCAGCGCCTCAATTGTGGGCGACATTCTTGAAGCCCGACTCCTCGAACGGATGCAGAGCGAGTACGAGATTCACACAGTGTATCATCTAGCGGCTTTGCTTTCGACGAGGGCGGAGTTCACACCGGAAGCAGCGCATCGCGTCAACGTTGAGGGAACGCTGAACCTGCTGAAGCTTGCCATCGAACAGTCGAGGTGGCATGGGCAACCTGTGAAGTTCATGTTCCCGAGCTCCATAGCGGTGTACGGACTTCCGAGCAAGGAGGAAAAGAAGAAAGCAGGGAAGGTAAGCGAGGTTCAGTGGAACTCACCGACGACGATGTACGGCGTGAACAAGCTCTACTGTGAACATCTTGGTCGGTACTATGCGAAACACTATCGGCAGCTTGCCGCGGATACACTTTCCGGAGGTGTGGATTTTCGCTCGATCCGTTTCCCTGGTTTGATCAGCGCGATCACAGTCCCGAGCGGCGGTACCAGCGACTACGCTCCTGAGATGCTGCATGCCGCCGCACAGGGTAAACCGTACGCGTGTTTCGTGCGTGAAGATGTCCGTATTCCGTTCATGGCAATGCCGGATGCGATCACCGCAATGCGAAAGCTGGAGCTTGCCCCGAAGAACCGTCTTTCCCAGTCCGTCTATAACATCACCAGCTTCAGTCCGAGTGCGGGAGAGGTACGTTCAATTGTGCTCAAAGAGTTCAAGGATGCGAAGATCACCTTCTCTCCAGACGACAAACGCCAGGCTATTGTTGATTCATGGCCGGAGGATGTTGACGATTCGGCGGCACGGCGGGATTGGGGTTTCGCTCCTGAATACGGCCTTGCCCGCGCGTTCAACGAGTACTTGATTCCCTGCATCCGGAAACGCTATGCAAAATGATACGCTGACAACATCCACAACTGCCATGACTCTTCTCCGCGGGTCTCTTTGCCTGGTACTGTTCCTTTCCGGCGCGGTGTCGTCCGCATTTTCCTCCCCGCATCAGGGACTTGACTACGATAGTGTTGCTGCCAGATTTCTCGCGACTGGCTTGCGTAGCTGTGAGACCTTTGAAATGCTCAAGGAATTGACGTCGAAAGTGCCGCACCGTTTGAGCGGCTCAGCTGGAGCAGCGAAAGCTGTGGAGATTACGAGAGAGATGATGGTGAGCCGGGGTTTTGACAAGGTGCATCTTGAGACGGTCATGGTTCCGCACTGGGTTCGCGGAGACGTTGAGGAGGCTGTGATTACCCGTTCCGCATCGAAGAAGGGAACTCCGCTTACGATATGCGCTCTGGGCGGGAGTATCGCAACCCCCAAGGGGGGAATTGAAGGAGAGGTTGTTGAAGTAAAATCATTTGACGAACTGAAGTCGCTTGGTGCGGCCGCCAGGGGCAAAATTGTCTTCTTCAACCGTCCATTTGATGCAACGAAGCTGAACACATTCGAGGCGTACAGCGGCGCGGTTGACCAGCGAGGGAGGGGGGCAGTCGAAGCGGCAAAGGTCGGGGGCATTGCGGTCCTAGTGCGCTCGATGACGCTGGCAAGTGACGATGTACCCCACACGGGGGTCATGGGTTATGTCGATTCAGTCAGGAAAGTTCCTGCGGCCGCCATCAGCACCGTGGATGCCGACATGCTCAGCGCGTTGTTTGCACATGAGAAGAACATCAAGGTAAGAATGAAGCTGACGTGCGAGACCCTCCCGGATGCTCAATCCGCAAATGTCGTTGGCGAAATCACCGGATCAGAAAAGCCCGACGAGGTGATCGTCGTTGGCGGACATCTCGATTGCTGGGACAAGGGTCAGGGCGCCCACGATGATGGCAGCGGGTCTGTGCAGGCGATCGAAGTCGTGAACTTGATCAAGAAACTTGGCCTCAAGCCGAAACGGACCATCCGGGCCGTCATGTTTATGAATGAAGAGAACGGAGACCGCGGAGGGAAGGCATATCCGGTTGCTCCCGAGCGTAACGGTGAAAAGCATGTTGCCGCGATTGAATCTGACCGTGGTGGCTTTGCGCCGCGTGGCATCAGTGTCCAGGCAGATTCGACGGTCCTGCGCAAGGTACGGCAATGGCTCCCGATCTTCAAACACTTCGATGCCGGTCAGATCGAACCGGGATACAGTGGCGTGGATGTTTATCCGACTGTGGAAAAAGGTGTCCCCGGTTTCGGCCTCGATGTTGAAAACCAGCGGTACTTCGACTATCACCACTCCGACAACGACACGATCGACAAGGTGAACCGACGCGAGCTGGAGCTCGGAGCGATTGTTGAGGCGATGCTGTGTTATTTGATTTCTGAAGAAGGATTGTGATTCGGGGTATGCCGGTCGAACGTATCGGTCCGTACCGACCTGCCGCCAAGATTCTGATCGCCTGAAGGATGGACCTGTCTGCTTCTTCTTCCATGAATCACCATGAATGAGGAAAAGAGAGTTGCCGCAGTAGGCATCTTGTTGATTGCCTGTGGGATAGTAATGAATCCTATGCTTCTGGGCTTTGTATTCTCTCCCACGGGGAAAATGGTGTCCATTCCCCATATTCTCTTTGTTATCATCGGCGAACTGTTGTTGCTTGCTGTCGGAATCTGGAGTTACCTGGTCAGACGCCGTCTCTCGATAAAAGGGATTCTCCTCAGAGCTATGGGTCTATGTATGATCCTGCTCTCCGCTGAAGTCGGCCTACACATTGCGAGACCGATCCTGAATCTGTATCGCGGTGCTGCCGTCGATAAACGTTTGAGTCTGTCCTTTTATCAGAACAAACCGTGGGCAGATGAACTGTTCAAAGAGTACCATGAAACGAAACTCGGATTCGATCAATACACAGGATGGAAAACAGAAGAATACCGCGGTTCATACATCAATGTTGATGGGCAAGGATCAAGAATGACGATAAATCCGGCCGCGGCGGGAGGAGGGCCGGACACAGTGTTCATGTTTGGAGGTTCGTTGATCTGGGGAGCGTATGTTCGCGATGAGGGGACAATCCCGTCGCTGCTTTCCAAAGATCTTGCGGAACGGGGGATGCCGCGGATTGTCGTCAACTTCGCTGAACGCGGATACACATTTACTCAAGGAGTCCTGCGATTGATCCTGTTGCTCAAGGACGGCCGCCGGCCGAGTACTGTCATCTTTTGTGACGGGTTGAACGACATCGTTTCAGCCCACTATAACTGTCGGGCGGGTGTCTTCGGGTTGTACTCCGAGCTCAAAAGCACCGTGGAGGACAAGCGTTTGCCGCATCGGAAACAGTTTGCAATCCTCGTGACAGACTTCCTCGAGAAGGAGTCAATGCTCTATAAGGTTGCGGATAGGCTTGCCGTCTTTTTCTTTGAACCCCGCGGACAGAGGAAATATGATCAACAGCAACTGGGGGAACTTTCGTCAGGCATAGTGCGAGAATATACTGCCGCCCTGAGTCTCCTTGACTCAGTCTCACGAGTGTACAGGTTCATGTATATGTGCTTCCTTCAACCGGTGATCTACACGAAGCAGTATGTCACTGAAGAGGAACGGCAATCAGACCCTTTGGCGAGCGATCCTGAAATGCGAGAGCTGGACTTGCTTACATACGGCTCCCTCGAACATTCATCCCTTCAACATTGGTATTCCCTCTCTCATATCCTTGACGGAAGGAAGGAGACATTCTATTCGGATGTCTGTCACCTTTCGGAAGATGGCAATCAGCTTGTTGCGGCGGCGATGCTCAATCATACATTTGATGGTCTTCAGTGAACCCCACTGGAAAAGTCGGGGGAAGGAGATATTACCTCATCCGCACATCAGTTCGTTCCCACCCATGTGTACGAATGACACTGTCGAGCAGCGAGGTTTTCGTGAGGTAGAGCATGAGCAGCGAAGTTCTTTCATCGAGCGGCATGGACACGGCGGTCTCTACACTATCGGGTGGCTGATCGCGGTGCGCAACATGGAGCACCCATCCTGCGAGGCCGCTGTTTGCTCCGGGTACATTAAGCAGTCCGCGAACGACGGGTGTTGGCTGGTCCAGCACGAAATTCACATGCTGCCTCTTGAGATAGCTCATCGTCACCCTGTGCGCATGACCGGGACGGAAAAACGTCGCAGGCGCGAATGCGCCCGGGTCAATGACATTTCGATCACACAAGCCAATTGCGTCCACGGTCTTCAGCCCACTGTAGAATGGAATTGAGCCAACCGCCGATGTCGAGATGACGGCGTTGGTTCCCGCCAATTCTTCTCTCATCCTCTTCCCGAATCTATCCCAATCACCATCCGGGTATGCCCCGTAGAAAATGGAAAGCATGTAGATGCTGTCGAGTGCCTTGTCATCGGTGAGTCCTTTGAACGTACGTCCGTGCTCGATTGACGCGGTCGTCAGCAGGATGACACTGAGCAGCGCGACGATACTCGGATTCTTGACGAACACAACTGCAACGTGTCTGGACAACAGATACCCCAGGAGGATGAAAAAGAACGGCGCCATCGGAACGATGAAACGAAACTCCATGAAATCTCCCCCCACCACGACGATGTATGCGGTCCAGGCAAGAACGATCAGAAGCAACGGACCGAATGATGAATCGATTCTCCTTCTTGAACGCATCAAGCCCACCAACCCGAGACCGATGAACGGCCAGAGCCAATACCAATGGAGGAAACGGCCGATGTACAGGAGTCCGTTCTCGAAGCTCCGTTCATCCCATCCAACTTTTGCGTAGTAGGTGTTCGGCAGCAGCCTTCCGTAGTACTCCAATCTCCAGGCAAACCAAATCAAAAGAACAAGCGCGGCGGGAAGGACAAGCGCGACAAGGGTCTTTCCCGGAGGTGTGTTTCTTAAGAATCGATAACCAACGGTCAGCGCAAGGATCATTACAATTACGGCACTGTCGAGCCGTGTCATAATCGAGCCGGCGGCAATCAGTGAGAACGCAACACCCAGTGCCGGGCTGACGGGTTCCTCCCTTGTAATGCGATACGCGAACACAGCGGAAAGGGTGAGCAAAAACGTCTGCAGCATCGTCTCGAGTCCGCCGGAAGCATACGAGATGACGGAGAAGTTGCCAATGAAGAATGCGACGCTGAGAACTGTCGGAGATGTACGCACGGAACATTCGTCGCGCAATCTCCCAAATAGTCCATATGGTTCCGCCAAAGGAAAATAATCCGCCGACATACGACCAGTGACTGGCTCAATGCCCATCTTCATTCCAAGGGCAATCCAGAGAACCCACAGGAAATTCGTGTAGCCTTCAACCCGGTCCCCGAACCAGGTCAGTCCGTGTCCCTCAACCAGACTTTTCGCATACGTGAACGAAATAAACGCGTCGTCCTGGACGAAGCGGAGCTGCCAGGCGAGAACAACGCCAGCCAGGATGAGGAAGGCAAGAATTTTGCGTTCGTGTTTCTCGAAGAGGGCTTCGAGGTCTGATTGTGTCTTCAGTTTCAAGGGGTTCGTCGGAGCATTGGTTGGGCCTGGCACTCAACATAAGAAGTTACCCGGAGCCAGGCAAGTGGACCTCTTCACCCCCTTCTCCCACAAGGAGTTCCCTTGTGCACATAAAGAATTTCTTTGAACTCATGAGAAATTGACTTATATTCCACCGTGAGGTTCCATACCGATCCCCACGGAGGTCTGATGACCATATGCCCATTGAAGTTCCATGGATCATGTTCCCTGGAACGTCATCGGACTGTCCCTTCACCTACTCATCCAGGTTCCATCGCGTATCAATCCCGAGTTCACCGTGTTCATAGCCCAACGAGGAGGCGACCATGGGTACAGGGAGATCTACAGTTTCAAAGCGCCGTGAAAGGAGATCCAAACGATCAGTGAACCCCCGAAGCAGTCTTACACCAATGGAAAAAGGTATCGAACCGGAAGCAGGCAAGCCGGGTGAGACCGCCAAGGTTCTCAGATTGAAGGAAAATGATGAGCATACAAGCGACGCCCACGTTCATTCGCCGCGGTTGGCGCAGGTAACGAAGGAGGGATTGAAGGCGTTTGCTCAACTGGTCGGCAAGCTGGAATCCGAACCGGGGGCCACGGTTCTCCTCGCGCACCATTTCGATCCGGAGATGCAGAGGCAACTCGCGGGGTTGCTCGCAAAGGATCCGCACACGCAGGTGACCGAGGCAATGTACAAGCTGCAGAAGGAATTCGCCGGGGTCGAGCGGGATCTGAAACATCGCACCGCAGAACTCCACAAGGCCAACGATGCGCTGGAGAATGTTCTCAACAGCGTTCACGTTCCCCTCATCATCGTAGGGAATGATCTGCACGTCAGGCGCTGGTCACCAGCAGCCGAAGACATCCTGCAGATGAAGTTGTACGATGCCGGAAGAAAAATCACAAACGTGAACCTCTCGGTCCACATCCCCGATTTGGAGAACCTATTGTCGGAAGTCACCTCAACGCTGAGGGTGGTGGAACGCGAGGTAACGGATGATGCGGGACATTGGTTCTCGATGGTTGTCCGTCCGTACAAGGCGCATGAAAACAAGATTGAAGGTGCGATTCTTACCTTTGCCGACATTGATGATCGCAAGCGAAGCGAGGAGATGGCGGCACTCAATCAAGGCAGGGAGAGGATGTTCCTCGACCTGTCTCATGGTTTTCTCCTCGCGCTCGACGCATCATTCAACGTTACGATGGTGAACAAAGCCGGTGCAGAAATCCTGGGGTTCAGTGAGTCAGAGATGATCGGGAAGCATTGGATACACGGGTTTGTACCGAAGCAATATGGGATCGCAGTCCGGACGATCTTCGATCAGATCATGAATGGCGACCTTGACGACCAGTATGAATATCCGGTTGCCACAAAGGGTGGTGAGGAACGAGTGATCTCCTGGCGCAGTTCACTGTTGAAGGATGCGGCGGGAAATGTGTCCGGGATGATGTGCTCGGGCGAGGATCTGACCATTCTCCGCCAACTCAATGCTGCGTTGCATCAGAGCGAAGAACGCTTTCACCTCATGATGGAGAGTGTCCGGGAGGATGAGTTCTTCATCATGGACAACGACGGATTCATTGTGAGCTGGATTGCGTTGCGTGAAGAAGGGAAGAGCTATTCTGCTGAAGAGGCGGTGGGCAAACATTTTTCGTCATTTTATTCTCCGGATGACTTCCAGTCCGGCAAGCCGATGCGGATACTTGAGACTGCGGACACGGAGGGGAGATACGAAGAGGATGGCTGGCGTCTTCGCAAAGATGGCTCACGCATGCGGGCGTACGTCATCGTTACGGCAATCCGGGACAAGGCCCGTAACCTTGTCGGCTATTCCAACGTCACCCGTTACCTGCGCGAACGTGCCGAGCCAAAGGAAACTCCGCTCATGCCGGTTCCGCTCCACTCGGATTGGATGCCGTGACCATTCCGCAATGCCTGGCATGGTTTGAGGGGGGAGAAGTTCGAGCATGCCGATGTCAACACTCCTCAATGGGGAATCCTTCCGATCTGGCGATTCGCAATCTTCGTACTGGAGCATCATCTCAACCACAAGATGGAGCTGCACATGTGTCTGAGGCTCCTCGGTGTGAAAGTGGACACCCTGTCGCTGTATTCGGTGAGACCAAACGCCCAACCCTCAGATGCATAGTGGGTCATTTCAAGACTAACGTCACGCTTCGACTTCGCTCAGCGTGACTGTCACTCTTGTCAACCTCCGACTGCATTGGTGGATCATGTCTCATGCAAATATCCGGTTCTACGCGGAGCTAAACGATCACCTTCCTCAAGAACACCGCTACACGACAATTGCCATACCCATTGTCGCCATGGTTTCGGTCGGACAGATCATTGCCGGATTCGGCGTTCCCGCCTCGGAAGTTGATCTCATACTCATCAACGGGATATCGGTCGACCTGAATCATGCATTGGGTGACAACGACAGGATTAGCGTGTTTCCTGTCTACGAGTCGTTCGATATTTCATCTGTAACAAGAATACGGGAAACGCCACTCCGGGAGCCGCGGTTCGTTCTGGACTGCCATCTTGGGAAACTCGCATACTATCTCCGGATGCTGGGATTCGACACACTCTACAGTGCGGGTTTCAACGATGATGAGCTGGCTGCAATTTCGAATGGAGAGCGACGGACCCTGTTAAGCCGTGACCGCAAGTTGATTGAGGAAGGAGCAATCAGCCGCGGATATCGTGTACGAGAGACTGATCCAAAGCTTCAGGTCACCGAGGTTCTCCGCAGGTTTGATCTCTTCAAATCCGCTCGACCGTTGCAGCGATGCCTCCGATGCAACACGCTTCTTGTGATGGTCGGGAAGGAGGAGGTTCTTCATCGACTGGCAGATTTGGTGAGGGAGCGGTACGATAAGTTTCAGACATGTCCAACATGCGACCGAGTGTATTGGAAGGGGACGCACTATCAGCGAATGCTTCAGTTTATCGCGAAAGTTCTGGAACGCGGATAGGTTTCGGATCTGGTTGCCTGCTCCATGTTGCCGACTGAATGCGACGCCAGGTTCACAACAATTTTTGGCGGGTGTCCCGGTCCTCGTCGCAGCCACTTTATGTTTGACCTTCGTCCGATGATTCGCTATACTTGCTGCATGGCTCAGCGGTTACCTTCAGCTTGCCGGAAGACTGATGTCGGCGTCCTCGCGTTTCTTTGTGTGTCGCTCCTCGATATTGCCGGCGCCGCTTCATCCATCCGGAACGTAAGAATCGATGGGAATTCCGCTTTTACATCAAGGGAGATCACGGCGGAGATGTCCTCCCGCCCCTCACTCACATTCTCACAAATCATTCTGCAAAGAGACCTGCAGGCCATCGGCGATTTGTATCGGCGCTCAGGGTTTCTCGATGTAACCATACGGCCTGCCGTCCTTGACTATTCGAGCGACAGTTCTCTGGTGGACATCAGTGTGTCCATCAACGAGGGCCGCCAATCTTTGGTTGGCGCTGTCATCGTCAGCGGTGCGCGGCTCTTTCCGGAGGAGGACATTGTTTCGTACTTCGAGACGAAACCCGGCGACCCATTGGATGAGTCCACGCTCGAGCAGGACATCAACGAGTTGTTGACTCGATACGAGCGGGCGGGATTTCCGCTGGCGCAATGCCGGGTTGCGAGCATAGTCCGACGAACGGGAGACAGGCACGACTCGCTCAATATTTCCCTCGCCCTTGATGAGGGGACGCGGGTTACGATTGATGAAATCCGGGTGCAGGGGAACAAGGAAACCGATCCCGCAGTTGTGGTTCGCGAGACGCGCCTGAAGGCGGGTGAGACTTTTAATCCGGCGAAAGTCGATGCAATCCGTGAGCGACTGCAGCGGCTCAATATCTTCTCCGACGTATCCGAACCTGAATTGTATATGCGGCACAATGCTGGCGGCCTGCTTATCAAGGTACGTGAGGGGAACACAAACACGTTTGACGGCGTGATCGGGTATATTCCATCAACAGCCACCGGCCAATCGGGGTATGTCACCGGGCTCGCATCCATCTCGATGCGGAATCTCTTCGGCACGGGGCGCAAACTGAGCTTCAACTGGCAGCGCGAAGACAGGAACTCACAGGAACTCGGCATCCGCTATATCGAACCGTGGGTGCTCGGAGCCCCGGTCAATATCGGTGGAGGATTTCTTCAGCGCCAACAGGACACATCGTATGTCCGCCGCGTGCTTGACCTCAAGTCGGAGCTCATGATATCGGAGGAACTTTCCGCAAGTCTGCTGTTCGGGTCCGAAAGTGTCATCCCTTCTGCAGATTCCTCCGCGAGCAGGGTGTTCCGAAGCGCCACAACGACCTATGGGGTTGAGCTGCAGTATGACACGCGTGACGATTTGTACAGCCCGACGAGCGGTGTACGGTACACGACCGACTACTCTTTTGGCAGAAAGCGCATCACGAACATCCCGGCGGCATTCAGCACAAGCGTGAAGAGTCGTGCGACTGTTCAACGCTTTGCACTCGATCTTGACACCTATCTTTCCACGTTCATCCACCAGGTGGTTGCATTCGGCATTCACGGCCGCGAGCTTCAGAGCGGACAGCTCGAAGAGGGGGAGATGTTCCGTCTGGGAGGTACACGGACGCTACGTGGATACCGGGAGAATCAGTTCATCGGATCGCGGGTTGCATGGTCGAACACGGAATATCGCTTTCTGATGGCGCGACGTTCGTTTATCTACGGCTTTGTCGATGGCGGATATTATCTGCGGCCTGCTGATGCGGTGCGCGGTATCCCCCAAAGCGATGCGTTCAAGTACGGGTATGGGATAGGTGTACAACTGGAGACCGGTCTGGGTAACCTCGGGGTGAGCTTTGCCCTGGGTCAGGGTGACACATTTGCCACAGGCAAGATTCACTTCGGGTTGATCAATGAGTTCTGAGCCTTCGATGATAACGTGGAACTACGAGCATGAGTTGTGGAGAATGGGGAAAGCTCACATTGCCGGCATCGATGAAGCGGGTCGCGGTCCTCTTGCCGGGCCAGTAGTTGCCGCCGCCGTGATTTTTGAGCAAGAAGTTTCCATTCCTGATGTGGACGATTCAAAGCTTCTTTCTGAAGACATCCGGGAAATCCTGTATCCTCAGATTATGAACCGCGCAGCTGCCGTGGGAATTGGCATTGTCAACCACGCGATCGTTGACAAGATCAACATTCTGAACGCCACCTTTAAGGCGATGCATGGTGCCATCGACCAACTTGCGATTAGTCCGACGCACCTTCTCATCGATGGGAATCGGTTTGATGGGAGTGTGATTCCGTTTACCACGATTGTTGACGGGGACGCGCTTTGCTTCTCCATTGCCGCGGCTTCAATTGTCGCGAAGGTGACACGAGACCGTCTCATGATTGACTACGACGCACAATTTCCCGGCTACGGATTTGCCAGGCACAAAGGATATGCAACCCGGGAGCATCGCGACGCGATCAGCCGGCTTGGATACTGCGAGATTCATCGTCGTTCATTCGTGCTGAGTACTGATCCGAATCAACTCCTGATATTCCAGGATTAGCTTCCTGCACCCGTTGAAACCATGCACACCCCTACCTCAACTTCCACAGGGAGCAAAGGCGAACAGATCGCGATGCGCCATCTCAAGGGGCTTGGTTTTGAGATTCTTGAGATGAATTACCGGTTTCAACATGGTGAGATCGACATCGTTGCGCTGGACGGCGACACACTTGTGTTTTGCGAAGTGAAGATGCGTACGGGTGATCAATTCGGCGATCCGGAGTACGCGATCACTCAGAAAAAGCAGCAACAACTTCGCAAGACCGCGAAGGGGTATCTGTATGAACATGAGATCAATGAACAGGACTGCAGGTTCGATGTTGTGGCGATACGCATGAACAAGCGGGCGCATGAAATCAACTACATCAGGAACGCGTTCTAGCACAAACACGGAGACTTCTAATGAACATAGCACTCGTCATGCTGGGCTCATCGGTGTTGCTGATTGTCGGCTACAGGTACTACAGCGGATATATTGCCGGCATCGTGGGAATTGATGAGACGAGACCGACACCGGCAGTAACAATAAATGATGGTGTGGACTATGTGCCCACGAAGCCTCTTGTTTTGTTCGGCCATCATTTTGCCGCGATTGCGGCCGCCGGACCGATCGTTGGCCCGACCCTGGCGTTGTACTTCGGATTTCTACCGGCATGGCTCTGGATCATCCTGGGTGTTATTATGATTGGGGCTGTGCATGACTTCATGGCGCTCTTCGTCGCAGTGCGGGAAGGTGGGAAGTCGATTGCCGAGGTTGCCCGCAAGACCCTGGGAAAGGGGGGGTTCGTGTTTTATGTGTTGTTCGCGATCCTGCTTTGTCTTCTTGTCATTGCAGCATTTCTCCAGCTCACCGCCATTGCGCTGACATCCACCCTTCCACCCGACGACGTGAGTCTCACTGCTTCAATGACGAACCTCCACCTCATTGAGCAGGGAGGAAAAATACAGGTCCAGCTCGGCGGGGTGGCATCCATGTCGGTGATTATCATGACGCTCCTTGCGCCGATTGTGGGATACCTGATCTACAAGAGGAACATAAATATTGTCATGGTAACGGTGATTGCATTGGTCGTTTCGTTTGGGTCTATTGTGTTTGGCTACTATTTCCCCATAACACTCCAGCCGAACATCTGGATTGTCATCATCACGTGTTACGTGTTTTTTGCGGCGTGGATCCCGGTGTGGATTGTTCTTCAGCCCCGGGATTTTATCAATGCGCAGATTCTCTACCTCGGCATGGCATCCATGGTGTTCGGCATCATTGGTGCAGGGCTTGGCGGAGCCGTGATCAGCACGCCTGCATGGAACCTTGACGAGGCTTTCTCTGCTCCCAACCTTGGGTTAATCTGGCCGTTTCTGTTCATCACCATTGCTTGCGGGGCGGCCTCAGGGGCGCACGGCCTTGTCTGCGGAGGAACGTCATGCAAGCAGATCTCGAATGAAAAGCATTCGCGACTCATCGGGTACGGCGGGATGTTGCTTGAAGGACTCCTGGCGCTATGTGTTATCCTGCTGATCTCGGGAGGGATGGATTTTGCCAAGTACAAGAGCCTCGTGTACCCCACGGTGGGATCGAGCAATGCACCGCTTGCGTTCGCGCTTGGTCTGGGAAATATTCTTCACATGAGCTTCGGCCTGCCCCCCGTCTTCGGGACCATCTGGGGGATCCTTCTTCTTGAAGGCTTCCTGGTGACCACGATTGATGCGCTCGTCCGTCTCTCAAGGTATCTCTTCGAGGAATTGTGGATGACTGTCCTCGAGCATCCGCCGGCAATTCTGAAAAGCCGGGCGTTCAACAGCCTCATCGTCGTCGCGGGATTCCTGACGCTTACATTTACCAACGCGTATCTCAAGATCTGGCCGATCTTCGGCGCGGCCAATCAACTCCTGGCGGCGCTCACCCTCATCGCTGTCACCGCCTGGCTCGCGCAAAAAGCCAAGAAGTACTGGTTCACCGCCATACCTGCGGTGTTCATGGTGGTTACAACCCTGACGTCGCTTGTGATTCTGCTCGGCCGCTATGTCGATTTCAGGAACTGGTCCCTTGTGGTTACTGATGTCTTGCTGCTGGTGCTTGGCGCGGGAGTGGTCGTAATGACCTTTAGGTATTTCTATAACCTGAGGGAAAAGCTCGTTGAGGTCAGTGGCAAGTGAGGCAAAGGGAGTGTACGGTTCGAAGAAATTCAGAGGCTTGAGAGCCCATCATTGGTTACGGTGGTGCTAATCTAAATTCTTCTCGAAGGTTTTTACTTCAATGTGAGCAATCTGTCCTCATCTCCTTCCCTTTTCGGTTAATGCCTGGTTGTACAGGAACCTCAGGTTGTCAATGAAGTTCTGCGTGTGAATCCATGATTGGTATTGTGGCGGCACCAGATCACCTGAGATGTCACTGTCTGACTTTCCTCCGATCACCATGTCACGGGCGATGTTCTGCAGATCCTGGATGTAATTTCCCATGGTCGTGATTTCTATCCGGTGCCCGATGTCGCCATGACCGGGAACAATTGTTCCGACAGGGAGGGCCTCGAGTTCCTTCAGCGTTGTTTTCCATTCTTCCGGCGACCCGTCAGGCATGTAAGGATGCACGCCGTTGCTGACAAGATCCCCGGTAAATGCAATATGTTCATCCGGAAGCAGCATGATGCAATCGCCCGGCGTGTGCCCGCCTCCGATGTACAGCAGCTCAACGTTGCGCGTTGTGCCGTGAATCGCAAGCGTCTTTTCGAACGTCACATTTGGAAGGCGCGTCTTGAGATCGCTATCCGATTCGTTGATGGCCTTGTAGTAGGCGATCTGAAGCAGAAGATCCCGGCGGGCGAATGGATCCGTCTCATCGGAAAGCGATTCCTGCGCATTGATCAGGAGCCGCGGAACATTCTGCACCTCCCACTTTCTCTGCTGTGGTTCGATCAGGCTGATTGCTTCGCGTGTTTTCTCGGTGCTGATGATCTCGACATCCGGCGCAAATACCTGGTTGCCCCGTATATGATCATTATGGAAGTGGCTGTTCACCACAAACGCGACAGGGTGGTGTGTGAGTTGGTCGGCGGCGCGCAGCAAATCCCGTGCTGCGATGGGAGACAGGAACGAATCAAAGACGATGGTCTTCTCCCCAAGATCCACGATCCCCGCGTTGGCGCCAGCGTACCCGTTGTCCGTGGCGATGGCTGCAAAGACGCCGGGAGCCAGTTGCTCGGTCCTGAAATGAGAAGATATGAATAACTGTGCTCTGCCCTCAACTGCCGAAAACAAAAGCATCAGGAAGGCAAAGAAGAACCGGATAGCGGAGAGCACTATCGTCGATCTCCTTGTTGAAGGTACCGCCGGTAAAATGCTGGAACTGTTGAAGTCTGACAAGAGTATACGCTGAATCCCACTCACATTCAAGATGAACCTGTTTGCGTGCTCTGTCTTGCGCTTTATGATTGCACTTTCAAAGGAATCCGTTCTCCCTATACCAGTTGTAAGCGGCGAGGATTGTGTCATCAAACGATGTCAGAGAATAGCCGAGGTCTCGCTTTGCCTTCTCGCACGAGAACCAGTTGAAGTGTCCTGCCCCGGCAACAAGGTCGGCAGAAATCCACGGTTCCATGCCCAGCACATTGCTTATGCTCTCCACGATCCTGGCGCTGAGGCGCAGAAGCGGGATGGGAAGTTTCACAAAGGGCGGGCGACCGCCGACAAGTGCGGCAGTCCTCTGAAATATTTCCTTGTGAGTCAGGTTGTGGCCACTGAGAATGTACCGATCCCCCTTCACACCTTTTTGGGCGGCAAGGATGTGTCCTGTCACAACATCTCCAACATAGACGACGCTCATTCCTCCGTCAAGATAAAACGGAACGTGCCCTCGTGTTGCCTCCTTCACAAGCTGTCCGCCATGCAAGTGGATATCGCGCTCCCCGATGACAATGGCTGGATTGACAATGACAGCGTCGAGCCCCCTTTTGACTCCCGCCAGTACCTCATGTTCAGCAAGATGTTTTGACAGCTTGTATCCGCTCTGCGTTCCCCAATTATAGGGCGTGGCTTCTGTTGCAAGCTCATTGGGTCCAGAATGTCCGATAGCAGCGATGGAGCTTGTGTGGATCAGCCGGTCAACTCCACGGGCAATGCAACTCTCGACAATATTGTGTGTGCCGATAACATTGACCTCGTGCTGCAACAATTTCTTTTTCCGGGCAAACGTGACGACTGCGGCGGTGTGAAAAACAGTATCACAACCCTCCATTGCACGGTACAGTGCATCCGGATCTCTGATATCACCATGGAGGTGTTCAACGTCGATGCCTTGTATCGCTCGGAGATCCGAGTCGGCGCGTCTCAAAATGCGGACGTTGTAGCCGAGAGTCACAAGCCTGGCGGCAAGGTTGGAGCCGATGAATCCTGTTCCGCCAGTAACCAGAACATTCTTCATTCAGGAATTACAGACACGCGTTTGAGGAAGGCCAGCAGTTTGGCGTTGAAGAATTCCGGGTTTTCCATGTTGCTCATATGAGCAGCATGCGGGATGACATACAGTTCGGATCCGGCGATGTGTTCGTGCATTGAGTGTGAGGCCGAAGGTGGGGTTGTCGTGTCAAGCTCGCCAACGAGAATCAATGTGGGAATGCTGATACTGGAGAGTGAAGATGTCGTGTCTGTCCGCGATGCCAGGGCCAGTTGTGTTCCCGCAATGCTGAGTTCAGATGTATGGCTGATGATACTTCTGATGACTTCAATTGCCATTGGATTTGTCTGGAACGTTTCCGCTGCAAAGACGTTCTTCACAAAGCCGTCAGCAAAAGCTGCAGAGCCATTCGTCTTCACTGAAGAAATGCTGGCAAAACGCTTGAGCTTTCCCTCGTTGCCGTCCGACTCGCTCCGCGTGTCGCAAAGAACGACAGCCTTGAATCGCTCCGGGTTTCGCTCGAGTGCACGCAGTGTGATATATCCCCCCATGGAAAGCCCGACGATAACAGCCTTCGGAATGTTGAGATGATCGAGCAGAGCAACCAGATCGTCAACGTGCCCTTCGATCGTGTACTGTCCGTCACCGACATACGTTTCGCCGTGGCCGCGAAGGTCGTACGCGACGGCGCGGTATTGTTTTCCGACAACGTCGAGTTGCGGCGTCCACATCGTGTGGTCAAACGGAAAACCATGGATGAACACAACAGGCATGGCAGATGCATTTCCAGCATCTACGTAATGGAAGGGATCACCATGCAAATAGACGGTCATAACGATATCCCGCATTGCAGTTGAGGGGAGAGGATGACTACTCTCGCACTATATCCAAAAGTCGATTGATTAGCAAGATGGGGGGGCTCTGACATTTGGACGCAAGAACGTTCTTTAGTATATTCCTCCAACAAAATTCTTCCCTCTCAGAACCCTCAACTGCGGAGTATTCGCCATGGAGAACATCCTATCGTACGTTGAACAGAACAAAGACCGCTACCTCGACGAGTTGAAGCAACTCATTTCCATCCCGAGCGTAAGTACCAACAAGGAAAACGACCAGGACATTCGTCGATGCGCCGAGTGGGTTGCAGAGCATATGCGGACCATTGGGCTCCAGAATGTTCAGATCTTCCCCACACCCGGACATCCGGTTGTATACAGCGACTGGTTGAACGCCCCCGGTAAACCGACAGTTCTGTTATATGGCCACTATGATGTCCAGCCAGTTGAGCCTCTGGAATTGTGGACCTCTCCTCCGTTCGAAGCCACGCTCCGGGGAGAGAACCTCTATGCCCGTGGAACTGCCGATGATAAGGGCCAGGTTTTCATCCACCTGAAGAGCATCGAGGCGTACCTGAAAAATTCGGGTGCGCTGCCTGTGAATATCAAGCTGTTGATCGAGGGAGAGGAGGAAATCGGCAGCGAGCACCTCGACCAGTTTGTGAAGGATCACAAGGATCTCTTGAAGGCCGACCTGGTGCTCATATCGGATTCGTCCATGTTTGCCAAGGGAATCCCTTCGATATGCTACGGCTTGCGTGGACTTTCCTACATGCAAGTTGATCTGGTAGGGCCGAACAAGGATTTGCATTCAGGTTCTTTTGGCGGCACGGTGCACAATCCCATTCAGGCTCTCACCGAGATCGTTTCCCAGCTTCATGACAAGAATGGGAAGGTCACGATCCCGGGGTTCTACAATAATGTCAGGCAACTCACGAAGAAAGAACGGAACGCGTTCAAGAAGCTTCCCTGGAGCGACAAGAAATACGCGAAAGACCTTGGTCTGAAGGTTTTGTATGGCGAGAAGGGATTTACCACATTGGAACGCGTGTGGGCCCGGCCGACATTGGAGTGCAATGGAATCTGGGGAGGCTTCACAGGCGAGGGTGCCAAGACGGTTCTTCCGTCAAAAGCGTCGGCGAAGATCTCGATGCGCCTTGTTCCCGATCAGAAAGCCGACAAGGTTGCGAAACTGTTCGAGAAACACATCAAGAAAATCGCTCCGAAGACTGTGAGCGTCACGGTGCGGTACCTTCACGGCGGCGAGGCGGCGATTACCCCCATCGACAGCCCGGGAGTGATGGCGGCAGTTGCTGCACTTGAAAAGGGGTTCGGAAAGAAGCCCTTGTACCAACGAGAAGGAGGCTCGATTCCCATTGTCGTCCAGTTCAAAGAACTTCTCGGCCTCGATACAGTACTGCTTGGTTTCGGGCTCCCGGACGAGAATTCGCATGCACCCGATGAGTTCATCAATCTTGACAACTTCTATGGTGGTATCAGAACCTCGGTTCACTTCTTCAACGAACTTCCGAACTACATGGCGGCACGCCGGAAGAAGTAGACAGCATCCTGCCTCTCCCGACTCATTGCAATCGCCTCCATGACAGGAGGCGATTCTGTTTCTTATATCCAACAACAATGGTGTGCCGGGTCACCAGATCAGCACACCTTCATGGAAATGTGGCCTGCAATTCGAAACCAGCTTTTGGCTCCGCTCCAAAAATTTGGCGAACAGGAAAAATCGTTACAATCGAGAACCGGATTTCGGGGTGCCCACCGTGACATCTTTTTATCGATCCGGCCGCTATCTTTTGTCTGTCGCATTTTGGGAATCGGAAATTATAGAAGGGGGAGAGATGAACATTTTGATTGTTGACGACCAACCAGAATATCGTCTGCTGTTGAGAGGAGTTCTGATGGATCAAGGATGGGAGGTCTTTACGGCAGATGACGGCGAAGACGGGCTCAGTGTGATGGCGCGGGTCCAAATGGACCTGATTGTTTCCGATATCTACATGCCAGTCATGGACGGCTTCAAATTCCATCAGGCGGTGAGAGAAATCCCCCGGTACGAAAAGCTCCCGTTCATTTTTGTTTCTGCGTACGATGATGAGTACACCACCCGGGCTGTGAAAGATCCACGATACGAGACATTTCTGCAAAAGATGTCTTCGATTGATGAACTTGTGGAGTGGGTTCGCTACTTCTTGTTGCCGGAAGAGAAGCGCCAGAACCAGCCTCCCGGTGGAGAGTCGCGTTTAGAGCCGGCAGCAATTGCCCGCTAACTATCCAACTCTTCATCTTTACAATTCCTCCGCCCACCTCGTTGACGACCTCTCGGATCCGAATCAGCACGTTGATTTTTGACCCCATTTGTGGTAAATTCACGTTGGCGTTTTGGTTATTTTGAAAACATGCCGACGTAGCTCAGTTGGTTAGAGCACCAGATTGTGGATCTGGGGGTCATAGGTTCGAGTCCTATCGTCGGTACATTCCCGCCTTTTCTTCCACAGCGATTGGATTTCCCAGGAATGGCTGATGAAAAGACCGTAGAGCCCAGGTTGTTGCGAGGGTTCAGAGACTATCTCCCCGCCCAGATGAACGCGCGGCTGAAGATCATCTCCGTCATCCGCACAGTCTACGAACGCTATGGTTTCCTTCCGCTGGAGACTCCTGCGCAGGAATACCGCGTCACGCTGACGGGCTACGGAGATGAGAACACAAAGCAGATTTTTGCCTTCAAGAATCCTGAAGAAGAAGATGTGGCCCTCCGTTTTGACCTCACTGTTCCGCTCGCCCGTGTTGTAGCCCAGTATCCCGACCTTGTGTTGCCGTTTCGTCGGTACCAGGTCGCTCCGGTATGGCGGGCTGATAAACCTGACCCGGGCCGATTCCGTGAGTTCATTCAATTTGATCTCGATTCCGTTGGCTCGTCGTCTGTCGCGGCCGACGTTGAGATTCTCTGTGCCATGCACGATGTGCTTCAGGCCCTCGGTGTTGAGCGGTTCAAAATCCGCTTCAGCGATAGAAAAGTGTTGAATAGTCTACTGGACTTTGCAGGCATCCCCCATACATTCTCTCACAAGGTCTTTCGTGTTCTCGACAAGCTCGACAAAATCGGGCTCGATGGGATTGCTCAGGAACTTACCTCGGGCAGGGTGGATGTTTCGGGAGATAAAATTCCCGGGTTAGGGTTGAACAGCAGTCAGGTTAATCGCATCAAGAAATTTCTTGCCATACCTCAGGGCAGGAGACAGGAAGTTCTGAGTTCTCTGTCGGCACTCTTCACGGGGACTGCATCGGCGGACGAAGCCGTCGAGGAGCTGAAGTTCATCTGCGATTCGCTGGACGATCTCTCAATGAGCGAAGAGAACATCGTTCTTGATCTCAGTATCGCGCGCGGTCTGGACTATTATACCGGCCCGGTGTTTGAAGCCAACCTGACTGATGCCCCGGAGTTCGGTTCGGTCTTCGGTGGCGGAAGATATGATGGTTTGGTGGAGCGATTTCTGGGGAAGACGATTCCGGCTGTTGGCGCGTCAATAGGGGTCGATCGACTCTTCGCCGCGATGGAGAAACTTGGGCTGCTCGAACACACTCCTTCAACAGCAAAGGTAATTGTCACGGTGATGGAACCCTCAAGGATCGCTGACTACCAGAGGTTGACCAGGGATCTGAGAACGGCGGGCGTCAACACGGAGTTATATCTCGGCGAGGAAAAATCGTTAGGTAAGCAGCTCCAATATGCGAACCGCCAGGAGATTCCACTTGCAGTCATCATCGGCAGCGATGAGTTCGCGAAGAATCAAGTAACAATCAAGAACCTGAAGCTTGGGGCCCAGCTTCAGGACAAGAAGAAGTCCAAGGATGGTAAGGAGCGCGAGGAGTGGCTCAGACTTTCACGGTCGGTGCAAGTCACTATGGCACGATCTGAGTGTGTTTCACAGATACAGGAAATACTCAATCAACAGAAGTAAATCAGAACCAGAACAAGGACGCGGTGGCCAATACCGCGTCAACTGAAAAAGGAAATGCAATGCCCATAGTTTTAGATGGTGCAACACTTACGATTGACAAGCTCGTCCGGATTGCCCGTTTGGGTGAAAGGGTGGAGCTTGCACCGAATGCGCTTGAGCGCATCAAAGTCTGCCGGACAATGCTCGAGGACAAACTGCGTGCGCGTGAAATCATGTATGGAACAAACACCGGCATCGGAGAGTTCTCGGAGATTGTGTTGGATGATGAACAGATCAAAAATTTCCAGCGTTACCTGATCTACAACCATGCCGCGGGGATTGGTGATCCCGCCCCCGTTGAGTATGTTCGCGGAGCTCTTGCAAGTCGCATCAATGTACACGCGCACGGCAACTCGGCATGTCGCCCGGAAATCACTCTAACCTTGGTGGAGATGTTGAACAAAGGTGTCACGCCTGTTGTCTGCCAGAAGGGCTCGGTTGGGGCCAGCGGCGATCTCGCACCGATGTCGCAGGCTGCACTCTTGCTCATGGGTGAAGGCGAAGCATTCTACAAGGGCGAGCGTCTTTCGGGAAGAGATGCGATGGAGCGCGCTGGTATTTCGATCCCGGGGTTGCATGCCAGGGATGGACTCGCAACGATCAACGGGTCGAACGTCCTGACTGCAATGAGTGCAATTCAACTCTACGACATCAATAGATGGCTGAAACAGGCTGAAATTGCCTGTGCAATGACGTTGGAGGCATTGTTTGCAAATCTCAAACCGTATGATGCACGGCTGCATCAGCTACGCGGATTTCCGGGTGCTGTGCGCAGCGCCAGAGCGATCATGAAGTGTGTTGAGGGCAGCGATCTCGGAAGCGGCAAAATGAAAACGAAGGTGCAGGACGCATACTCCATGCGATCAAGCCCACAGGTGATCGGTGCGGCCCACGATGCGGTTGGCTGGGCAACAAAGCAGGTCGAGATAGAGCTCAACGGTGTCGCAGACAATCCCATTTTCATTCCCGATGCGAAGGTTACGTTGACCGGCGCGAATTTCCAGGGGACGCCGATTGCCCTGCCGATGGACATGATCAGCGCGGCTGTCACCATGGTATGCGTGTTGTCGGAGCGTCGTCTGAACCGGATGACGAACCCCGCCCTCAGCCAGGGGCTTCCGGCGTTTCTGACAAAGAACCCCGGCTTCTACTCAGGCTTTATGCTCAGCCAGTATACCGCCGACACACTCATCGTTGAGCAGCGCCTGCTTTCATCCCCCGCCTCAGTGCATTCCATTCCCGCCGCCGCCGATCAGGAGGATTTCGTTTCAATGGGAATGAACACTGCCATCAAGAACGGACAGATTCTCGACAATGCCTACGGAGTTCTTGGCATTGAGTTCATGGCTGCTGCACAGGCGCTGGGGTTCCGGCAGTTTACCCCAGGAGTTGGGGTGCGGACTGCCCGAGAGGTGATCCGCAAACATGTCAAGCGACTCGATGAGGACCGTCCGCTGTATCCCGATCATACAAAGATGAAAGAAGTAGTGAAGTCGTGTGAGATTTTGGATGAAGTGGAAAAAGTTGTCGGATCGTTGGAATGAGAATAACTACCTGTGGACCGGTCTAGTCTCCTGAGATGACACCCGTAGAATCTCGTTATCAGGATATGAAGTACAACCGCTGCGGACGCAGCGGACTGAAGCTTCCGGCAGTCTCACTCGGCCTGTGGCATAATTTCGGCGGGGTCGACACGTTTGAGAATTCCCGGGAAATGCTGCTTCACGCATTTGATCTTGGTATCACCCACTTCGATCTCGCCAACAACTACGGTCCACCTCCGGGTTCTGCAGAAGAGACCTTTGGCAAGATCCTTCATCAAAACCTCAAGTCATATCGCGATGAGCTGATTATCTCATCGAAAGCCGGATGGAAAATGTGGGACGGTCCGTATGGTGATTGGGGTTCGCGCAAGTATCTCATGGCAAGCCTGGATCAGAGTCTGAAGCGGATGGGACTTGAGTACGTCGATATCTTCTATCATCATCGCCCCGATCCCGAAACCCCTTTGGACGAGACAATGGGTGCTCTGGATCAAATCGTTCGAACTGGCAAGGCACTTTATGCGGGCATCTCGTCGTACGGACCCGAGGAAACCCGCAATGCTGTCAGCATCTTGAATGGTCTGGGAACGAAGTGCTTGATTCATCAGCCCGTCTACAACATGTTCAACCGCTGGGTGGAAGATGGCTTGCTGGACGTTCTTGATGACAAAGGTGTAGGCTGTATTGTATTCTCTCCCTTAGCGCAAGGTCTGCTCACCGATAGATACCTCAGTGGAATTCCAAGTGGTTCACGCGCCTCGAAGCCTCATGGGTTCTTGAAACCTGAACAGGTTACGAGAGAAAAAGTTGAGCAGGCAAAGAAGCTCAACTCGGTGGCACAACGACGCGGGCAATCGCTGGCGCAGATGTCAATCGCGTGGGTGCTGCGACACAAGGTGATGACTTCTGCACTCATCGGTGCAAGCGAGGTCGATCAGATCGATGATTGCGTCGCCGCACTAAAGAATCCTGATTTCACTCAGGCAGAACTCTCCCAGATCGATCACATCTTGAGAAGCTAATCGACGACAGGACAGATAGTCCTGGATTGGCCAACGTTGTTTCACTCCGGTGTCACCAAAGTTGATGTCGAACATGACAGAATACAGCGATTCTGATACGCTCGCCGCCGTAACCCGGTTCAACGATGCATTCAATAGTCATGATGTTGATGCGGTGATGGCCGCGATGACCACCGATTGTCTCTTTGAGAATACCAATCCACCGCCAGACGGTGCAAGGCTTGTCGGTCGGGATGCTGTTCGTGCATACTGGGCGCTCTTTTTTGAGAAGAATCCCGATGCAACCTTCGAGTCAGAAGAGACCATAGTAATGGGTGACCGGTGTATCGTACGATGGGTTTACAGGAAGATGAAAAACGGCAAACCCTGGCACTTGCGGGGAGTGGATGTGTTCAAAGTGAGGGAGGGTAAGGTCATGGAAAAGCTCTCCTATGTAAAGGGGTGAACCCCTTTCGTATCGTTGATCTGGTTATAACATTCTCAGCCTGTTCTTGTTCATCATGAAGATCATGAAACGATGGAAATTCCTGGCCATCGTTGCGTTTCGTGGCGCCGAAGCAGCCTTTGTTTTCAAGAAAGGAGCGAACCGTGAAGACTATGAACGCGCCATTCGTCGGTGATATGACCTTCCTTTGCTTGTAACTCTTCTAATCCATACATTCCTGCATTCTCCAACTGAAACCGGCAATGAAAATCTACACCAAGACCGGCGACAAAGGCGATACGTCGCTGTTTGGCGGACAACGCGTTCCAAAGGATGCATTACGCATCGAAGCCTACGGAACCATCGACGAGCTGAACTCAATCCTGGGGACAGTGCAAGCGGAAAATTCTGACAAACGTGTTGGTGAGATCCTGACCCTGGTTCAAAAGGAACTGTTCGCGCTCGGTGCTGACCTTGCCACTCCACGTTCCGCGGCTTCAACATTGATAAGACGATTCGAGCCAAAGGACGCCCATGCGTTGGAGAAGCTGATTGATGGTCTTGAGTCTCATGTCAAACCTCTGAAGAGCTTCATTCTTCCCGGCGGATCGGCAGTCGCGGCGCGAATTCATTTTGCCCGTGCTGTCTGTCGCAGGGCGGAGCGTGCAGTGGTTCGTCTTTCTCGAAGTGAAGATATCGGTGATGGAATTACCGTCTACCTCAATCGCCTTTCTGATCTGCTTTTCGTTCTTGCCCGCTATGCCAACCATGGTGCGGGTATTCCAGAAACCAAGTGGAAGCCCTGAACTTGTCGGCTGTTACGATCGCCTTTCTCATTTTGTTCTCCACCTCGGTTGCTGCGTCCACAGGAGGTGAGTTCTCAGGGGATAGTGCATTCGTTACTCTCCGTACGCTCTCCGTTGATATTGGTCCGCGCCCGATGGGGTCCCCCGCGGAACATGAAGCGATGGTGTTTGCAGTTGACAGACTCCGTCAGTCTGGTTGCCAGGAGGCGTACATCATGCCGATGACTGTCGCCGATGGCGTAAATACAGCGAGCGGTGTTGCGATTGGTGTGTTGAAAGGCAGGACCGATCGCATCATCATCATTGGCGGGCATATCGATTCTTCGGGGCCCGACGTTCCAGGCGCCAATGATGACGGATCGGGGGTTGCATGTGTGCTCGAGCTCGCCCGCGTGTTGTGCAAAGAATCGCATCAATCCACCATCATGTTCTGTTGTTGGGGAGGGGAGGAACGGGGACTGGAGGGTTCGAGGTACTTCGTTGACCATTTCGATCGACTCGACAGCGTTGACCTGATGCTTCAGATCGATATGGCCGATGGCGCAAGCATCCTCGAGATTGATCCCGACTATGCCGGGACGAGCTCTCCTCGCTGGCTTACCGAAGCAGCGTATCAAGTGTTCTACGATGAATTGCATTTATCGGGTCTGGTGTATCCGGTAGCGTCAGCAATTCTCAACACCGCTGCCGGTGGATCCACAGGGTCTGACCACGATCCCTTTCTTGAGAAAGGGATTCCCGCAATCGACTTCACCAGCGATGTCGATTATCCAATTCACACCCCCCAGGACAACCTTCAGAACTTCCAGCCGTCCGGTCTCAAGCGGTCAGGTGACCTCGTACTCCATCTTGTTCGGAAATTTGACGCCGGGATTCCATCGCGCACGACGGAGCGCTATTTGCTCATCCAATTGGGAAC
Organism: uncultured Bacteroidota bacterium; assembly: GCA_963734955.1. Taxonomy (GTDB): domain Bacteria; phylum Bacteroidota; class Ignavibacteria; order UBA10030; family UBA6906; genus UBA11986. The sequence continues at coordinate 631,256 of CAVTJO010000005.1, read as the reverse complement.
TCTGCCTTTGTTCTTTCCACACTGGGTACTATGGATGTTCATTGCTGTCTCGTTGATCCTGGGAGTCCTATCGGTCACGGTACTGAGGAAGAGGAGAGCGTCGTTCGAGGAGGTTCCGCGGGTACGATGGTCTGTCCTCAAACTGCTTATCTCCACAATCATCTTGCAGATATTCATTTGGTCGTCTGAGACAGTTCTCGGTTTTATCAAAGGGTACCGGTTTGCCTGGGTAAACAACTTCAAAGGGTTCGTGGTTCTCGGACTTCTTTTTGGATTGATCGGGTTGTGGCTGGTGTTAAATTCGTTGCGTCGATTTCGCCTGAGTTCTGATGCATTTGTGTTTGGTTGGCGGGCCATGACAGTTCTTGCCATATTCACGATGGTGGCGGCACTGCGAGGTCCTGAGCTGGCCGCATTTTTTGGCCTCTCAGTGATGTTTCTGTCGATCGCGTTCTTCGCTCGGTCGCCGGGTGTCAGAGTGCTATTCTTGACTCTCTCAGCGTTAGCCCTCCTCCGACTTGTGTTCTTTGAGGAGCTTGGCCTGATTCAGAGACTCATTACAGTGAATAAGATTCATTCCCTGGCCGGATTGATTTTCTATCACACGACGTATGTCATCCTCTTCACGGTGCTTTCTCTCCCGTTTGTACTTGGCTTTGCCGCAATCTACAGGGCCTCCGGTCGCGACTTGTTGTGGCTTAGAAAGTACAGGTCAAGGGTCGGGCTGATCGTTGTCGGGGGCTGCGCGATTTGTTTGTCCGTCTATCTCTTCTTTCAGCCGGTATATGGCAGCCGTTGGTTTAGCGACGTTCTGGTTGAGCAGCACTTTGATCTCGGCGCCGATTCGAGCAGGATCGAATTGAAGGGAAGTGAGTATCTTGATGGAACCACGATGCGGTCCGGCAACTGGCAGATGATGTTCGCCGGTCGCACAAACTACCACAGATTCGCACAACGCGAATCATCGGTTGTGCGATGGGCTTCAGTGGAGCGCAGGATGGACACAACAGTGCGCAAAGGAGATTCCGTCGATGTTTTCCGGAATGTGCTACTGCATTCGAGTATGCGACCATACACGGTTGCCATTTCGTACAGAAGCATGCTTCCGTTCACTGTGACGACACAATCGGTGCACGCCGACAACATCAGGCCCGGTCGGGAGTCTGACAGACTGAAGGTTTTTTCGTGGTATTGTTTTCCTGATACGAACCTCGATGTTCCGCTCACATTCGGACTTGTGAAAAACCAGCAGGTTGTTGAAAAAGTCGAGGTTACCTACGATTCTCTCGCCTATGATCTCCACCTTGAGCGGAAATTCACCAATGTACAATACCGGACGATCGTTGCATCCGTTGATACATTCTCGTGCGGCAATCGACCTGATGCTCAAAGGTCCGTTTTGAGAGGGGAGGATGAGTGATGGCAAGACAGGCTCGCAAGCGCGCATCCACTTCAACCAGTTCATTCGGAACGAAGGGACGTATCAGTCACGATGCCTCAAAGTTCTACGCAAGCAAACTCTACGACGGGCTGCGCGTTGGAAAAAAGGAGGCGGTTCCAGAAAGCCAGGTTGCACCAGAGCTGCTCAACAGGATCCATCTCAAAAGCAGCGTGTCAATGAACGACTTGCCGGATTGCAGTGTTCATCTGATGGTGACCTCTCCTCCTTACAACGTCACAAAAGAGTATGATGATGAATTGACGCTGGACGACTACCGGTCCCTGCTGCGGTCGGTGTTCAAAGAAACCTTTCGTGTGTTGATTGATGGTGGACGGGCATGTGTGAATGTGGCAAACCTCGGCAGGAAGCCATATATTCCATTGCATTCCTTCATTATTCAGGACATGCACGAGATAGGTTTCAAGATGAGAGGAGAGATAGTGTGGGACAAGGGAGCGAGTGCAAGTCCTTCAACGGCGTGGGGAAGCTGGCGGTCGGCGAGTAATCCAACTCTCAGGGATGTTCATGAGTACATCCTGATATTCTCCAGGGGCGAATTCCGAAGGAACAAAGATGGAAAGATAAGCACGATTGAACGCGATGAGTTCCTTGAATTTACAAAAAGTGTGTGGAGGTTCCCCGCGGAACGTGCAAGGTCAGTCGGACACCCGGCTCCGTTTCCGGTGGAACTTCCGCGGCGACTTATAGAACTGTACACGTTCAAAGGGGACATCATCCTTGATCCGTTTTGCGGAAGTGGATCCACCTGCGTCGCCGCGGCATTGACCGGCAGGAACTTTGTTGGTTATGAGATCAAACACCAATACATTGAGCTTGCTGAGAAAAGAATCGCGGCAGCGATAAGAGATGGGTTTGAGAAACGGGGGCGACATGCGACGCGAAAACCAAGGGTGCAGTCAGAATCACTCCCGTGATCGCCGTAACAAAGAATTTCAGTTCAAATAGCGGAAGAGAGATGCCTGAGTCCATCGTTAAAGTCAAGAACCTTACAAAACGTTATGGTGACCTCCTTGCGGTTGATGGAATCGGTTTCGACGTCCATCGCCAGGAGATTTTCGGAATTCTCGGGCCCAACGGCGCCGGCAAGACCTCAACGCTGGAAATGATTGAAACGCTCCGCCCTATTGACGGGGGAGAGGTGGTCCTGGACGGGATCGATGTTCGCGAGAACCCGCAGAAAGTGAAGCGAGTCATCGGGGTCCAACTGCAATCGTCATCGTTCTTCGACAAGCTCAATCTGGGAGAGTTGCTCCTTCTTTTCGGCGAAATGTACGGTCGTGTAGTCGATCCGGTCCAACTACTTGCGGAAGTTGAACTTGAGGACAAGGCAAGGGCCCAGGTTGTACAACTTTCGGGCGGACAGAAGCAGCGCTTCTCCATTGCTGCGGCTCTGGTCAACGAGCCTGTCGTCATCTTCCTGGATGAGCCGACGACCGGACTTGATCCCCAGTCCCGTCGTCACCTGTGGGGGGTGATCAAGAGGATACGAGCGGAGGGAAAGACCATCGTCCTCACAACGCACTACATGGAGGAAGCGGAGGAGTTGTGTGACCGGGTTGCCATCATGGATCATGGAAAAATCATCGCGTTGGATTCTCCTCAGGAATTGGTGCGACAGTTACTCGCATCGGGTTTCACCAAGGAGAGGGTTGAACGGCTTGCAAATCTTGAAGATGTTTTCCTTCACCTCACCGGACATTTGTTGAGGGAGGATTAGAAGAAGTAGTGGGATGAACCATTCGCGGCAGTCATGAACAAGCTCACGTGAGGATAGGATGAGGCTCAAGTGGAAGATATTTCTTGCATCGATCAAGATGTTCGTGCGACAACGGGAGGCAATTATCTGGACACTGGTGTTCCCCCTCTTTATGATCTTCCTCTTTGGATTTGTGAAATTCGATGGCATGGGAAGACTCGACCTTGGCGTTGTGAATGAGGCGGGTGCGGATGGGGCGAAACTCATCGAGTCACTCAAAGATGTAACGACGTTGAAGGTGAAGGAAGGAGAGAAGCAGGCAGAGCTGGTTCAGCTTGAGAAGGGAGAACGGGACATGGTGCTTGATATTCCTCAGAACTTCACACTGGGGGCGCAGAGTCGACTCACCGTGTACTACAATGATGCCCGGCCGCAGGAGGCTCAGCTTGGCCAGCTCGTGATGCAACGCGTGCTGGACGAAGTCATGTTTGCGAAGGAACCACCGCCGAACAGAATCACCTTGAATGCCGTGGCGGTAAAAAGCCGCAACCTGACCTACATCGATTTCTTGCTTCCTGGAGTTCTCTCGATGTCCATCATGCAACTGGGGATATTCGGTGTTGCGTTTGGTTTTGTCCAGCTGAAGAAACGGGGGATTCTCCGCCGGCTTTGGGTTACTCCGATCAGACCAAGCGATTTCATTCTCGGACAGGTGGCGATGCGGCTCGTTGTTGTGATGATCCAGATCTGCATCATCGTCGGTGTCGGCGTCTGGTTTTTTCACCTGCATTTCATCGGCAGCTTCCTTGAACTGTTCCTCGTCGGTCTGCTTGGCGGCGTGGTTTTTCTGAGTATCGGCTTTGCGCTTGCAGGCATTTCAAAATCTGAAGACCAGGTTGCTCCTCTTGCCAACGTCATCAGCCTGCCGATGATGTTGCTCTCCGGAGTTTTCTTCAACCGGAGCAATCTCCCCGGACTCATCCATACCATCACGGACTTCTTTCCCCTGACGTATCTCGCTGACGGCATGCGGAGCATCGCGATTGACGGAGCGACGCTCGGGCAGGTGGGTCCGCAACTCCTCGGACTCGGGATCTGGTGCATCATCTCATGCGGGATCGCGGTGAAGATGTTCCGGTGGGAATAGTCAAACGGCTGTGCACCGGTGTTTGTATCTTGTCGAGCGAGACGAGGTTGACTGGCGATCTCCGGTGAACCTATTCTCATGAGCGCATTGGTGTTTCCTTGACAATACCCCCACATCTTCTTATATTGATTCCGCGTTCCATTACACTATGAACTTGTAGAGGGCTTGTTTCACTACAAGTTCTCTCGCCTAGGTTTGGAGAAATCATTTCACATGCTCACCGAGTTTGGTCGAGTTCTTATCTTCCTCATTGTTGGATTCGTTTTCGTCGCTCTCGGGTTGATCACTGCCTGGCTTATCCGCCCGAACCGTCCGTATCCGAGCAAACTGACGACCTATGAATGTGGCGAAACCCCGATCGGTGATACGCATGTACGCTTCAATATCCGATTCTATGTCGTTGCGCTTATCTTCCTCTTGTTTGATGTTGAAGTTGTGTTCTTATTTCCCTGGGCGACCGTGTACAAGGAACTCGGATGGTTCGCATTCATCGAGATGCTTGTGTTCCTTGCAATCCTGTTTGTCGGATACGCGTATGTATGGCGCAAGGGGGACCTGGATTGGGACAAACCGGCGCCAAGGGTTCCACGATACGAACAGGGTAGCGGAGTGCTCGAAAATCAGCTTGTTGAAGAAGAGGTTGCACTGTAGGCATACTGCATGGGACTGTTAGACCAGAAATTTGAGAACAGCAACGTCATCATCACTTCGATGGACAACCTGCTGAATTGGGCGCGGCTGTCGTCGCTCTGGGGCATGCAGTTTGGGCTCGCATGCTGTGCAATCGAGATGATGGCAACCGGTGCGTCGCATTATGATTTCGACCGCTTCGGCGTGTTCTTCAGGGGAACCCCGCGTCAATCCGATGTCATGATTGTGGCTGGAACAGTGACGCTCAAGATGGCTACTCGCATCAAGACGCTGTACGACCAGATGAGCGAACCGCGCTATGTCATTTCGATGGGCAGTTGCTCGAACTGCGGAGGTCCGTATTGGGAACACGGCTACCACGTGCTGAAAGGAGTGGATCGCATCATACCCGTGGATGTATATGTGCCGGGCTGCCCCCCCCGGCCCGAAGCATTGATGGAAGGGTTGATGAAACTGCAAGAGAAGATCCGCAACGAAAGCCTCGCGAAGAAGAAAACAGCATAACCCCCCTCAAATTCCGACCGACACCTTGACTTGAAACCATGATCCCGCAAGAAATAGCTGAGAGTCTCAAGACGAAGTTCCCTGAAGCAATCCTGGAAACGAAAATCGAGGGGGTTTTCGATCCCTATGCCAAGGTCGCCGCCGACAAGGTCAAGGATGTCGCATTGTTCATGCGGGACAACGAGGAAATGGCATTTGATTACTTGATGTGTCTCAGTGGTGTTGATTATGGGAACGGCAAGCTCGGCGTCGTCTATAACCTCTCCTCAATGAAACGTGGACACAAGTTCACGCTCAAAGTTGACGTTGCTGTTGAACACCCCCACGTTCAGTCGGTCGAGGCCGTGTGGAAGACCGCAAACTGGCACGAACGGGAAGCGTACGACTTGATCGGCATTGTGTTTGATGGCCATCCTGACCTCAGGCGAATCCTCCTTCCGGATGATTGGGAAGGTCATCCCCTCCGCAAAGACTACCAGGTGCCGGAGTACTACCGTGGCATGAAGGTGCCCTACTAGATGGAAGCGACACTCACTGCAGTTGAAGAGAAAACAGCTCGTCCGGTAACCATCCCCGGGTTTGGTCGACCGCTCGAAGAACACGAGATGGTCATCAACATGGGTCCGCAGCATCCCTCCACCCACGGAGTTCTGCGACTTGAGTTGGTCGTCGATGGCGAAATAGTCGTCGATGTGGTTCCTCATATTGGCTATCTCCACCGGTGCTTCGAGAAACACTGTGAGCATATGACGAACTACCAGCAGGTCATCCCGTACTGCGACAGGATGGATTATGTTGCCGCGATGAACAACGATTTCGGCTACGCTGTCGCGTGCGAGAAGCTCCTGAAGATCAAAGTCCCGGAGCGGGTGGAGTACATTCGGGTCATCATGGCAGAGCTGCAACGCATTGCGAGTCACCTCATTGCCATTGGCACGTACGGCATGGACATTGGTGCGTTCACGCCGTTCCTCTATTGTTTCCGCGACCGTGAACGAATTCTTGACATCTTCGAGCAGACATGTGGTGCGCGCCTGCTCTACAATTATATCTGGATCGGCGGCCTCTCGCATGACGTCACTTCCGACTTCCAACAAAAGGTAAGAGACTTCTGCACGTACTTCCGCCCGAACATCAAGGAAGTGAATGACCTTCTTTCGTACAACAAGATCTTCGTTGAGCGTACGGCGAATGTCGGTGTCCTTCCGGCAGATGTGGCGATCAACTACGGAGCCAGTGGGCCGGTGTTGCGCGGTTCAGGGGTGAAGTGGGATGTGCGAAAGAATGATCCCTACTCAATCTATGATCGATTCGAGTGGGAGATCCCTGTGGGGACGGGAAAAATGGGAACCGTTGGAGACTGCTGGGATCGTTACATGGTGCGCGTGCATGAAATGGAACAGAGCCTCAACATCATCGAGCAGGCAGTTGAGAACATTCCTGCAGGTGATGTGCAGTCAGCGGTCCCGAAGCGCATTCGACCGGACAGCGCCGATCTGTATGTCCGCACCGAGACGCCCAAGGGCGAGCTTGGCTATTTCATCATGGCGGATGGAACGTCGAGCCCGTACCGCGTGAAGGTGAAGGGGCCATGCTTCGTGAACCTCTCATTGCTGCCGGCAATCTGCCGGGGAGCGATGATCTCGGATGTTATTGCAGTTCTCGGCAGCATCGATATTGTTTTGGGAGAAGTTGACAGATAGTATGAAAGAACTCCTTCTTGATATTCTCCACAATGATGTTCTTGTATACGTGCTGATGGCGATTCTGCCGTTGATCTGGATCATTCCGTTTGCACTTTTTGCCGTGTGGTGGGAACGGAAGATCTCCGCACACATGCAGGACCGGCTCGGGCCCATGCGTACAGGTGGCTGGCATGGCTGGGCCCAGACGATCGCCGATATCCTGAAGCTGATCCAAAAAGAGGATGTCGTTCCCGCCGCCGCTGACCGGCGACTCTTTAATCTGGCTCCATTCGTTGTGTTCACGGGTTCCTATGCTGCATTCGCTGCGATTCCTTTCAGCGCTGCGTATGTTGGATCCGGGATCAACATCGGTCTCTTCTACGTCATCGCGATCTCTTCGCTGGTTGTGATCGGATTGCTCATGGCGGGCTGGTCGTCGAACAACAAGTGGTCGCTATTTGGAGCAATGCGCTCCGCTGCCCAAATCGTGAGCTATGAGGTTCCGGTGGCCGTCTCCCTCCTTGCTGTGATCATGGTGGTCGGGTCGTTTGATCTGCAGACCATTAACGAGGCACAGTCCGGGCCGATCTGGCATTGGTTCGTGTTCCAGAAATTTCCGTTTCTCTTCATGGCATTCGGAATCTACTTTGTCGCATCGCTTGCAGAGGTAAACAGGACTCCGTTCGACATTCCAGAGGCGGAATCGGAACTTGTGGCCGGGTATCACACGGAATACGCGGGGATGAAGTTTGCACTGTTGTTCCTTGCTGAATATGCAAACATGTTTGCCGTGGCGGCGATTGCCTCAACGCTGTTCCTCGGCGGTTGGAACAGCCCATTTGGAGATTTTCTCTCAGGTCCCATCTGGGGCCTCGTGTGGTTCCTCGGAAAGGGACTCGCAATCGTGTTTGTGCAGATGTGGTTGCGATGGACACTGCCGCGTCTGAGAGTTGACCAGCTCATGTATGTTGGGTGGAAGGTATTGATTCCGTTTTCGTTCGCCTGCATCATCGGGGTGGGCTTCTGGGTATTGATTGCGAGATAATCAGGATCGTTAATGGGCAGATATTTCAAGAATATTTGGGAAGGCGTCTTCACCGTTCTTATCGGGATGAGAATCACGTGGCGCCACCTGTTCACCCCTGCGGTAACGATCCAGTATCCCGATGTCAAGCTGAAGCTTCCGGAACGGGCACGCAATCGTCTGTATGTAAACATGGATGATTGCATTGGCTGCGACCAGTGCTCGATGGCCTGCCCTGTGGATTGTATCACCATCAAGACTCTGAAATCGACTCCCGACGTGGACCTCGGCATGACATCCGTCGGGACGAAGAAACGGCTCTACGTCCCTCAGTTCGACATCGATATCGCAAAGTGCTGCTACTGTGCCCTGTGCGTGTACCCGTGTCCTACCGAGTGCATCAAAATGACTGATGTGTTCGAGTTCTCCGAATACGACCGGGCAAACTTGATCTACAATTTTGCGACGATGAGTGCTGCCGATGTCGACCAGGCGAAGGCGAAACTTGCTGCATATGAGAAGGAGGAGGCGGAGAAGAAAGCCGCGAAGGCTGCATCGGCCGCGAAACCGGCGTCCGCAGCGGCTACATCAAACCCGGACAACAAACCATAGCGTTCATGCAACTGTTTGATATCGTCTTCTATATTTTTGCCTTCATTACACTCTTCTCGGCATTTATCGTTGTCTTCTCGCGCAATGTTGTCTACTCTGCCTTTTCGCTTCTCTTTACTTTTTTCGGGGTGGCAGGGTTGTACGTGCTGCTCCAGGCGGATTTCCTTGCGGTGACTCAGATCCTGATCTATGTCGGCGGAATCCTCGTGCTGCTCCTCTTTGGAGTAATGCTTACGCACAAAGTCATCAGCGTCGATATCAAGACCGGTTCAATACAAACTGTGCCTGCGCTCCTGATTGTGGCAGTTGTGGCAGGTTCATTGAGTGGAGTGTTTTACTCAACTTGGAAGGGGACCCCTGTCCCTGCGGCCAGTACCTTGGGTACAACCACAAAGTCGATCGGCGAGCTGCTGATGACAAGCTACCTGCTTCCATTCGAGATATCGTCTGTCATCCTGCTCGTTGCCCTCATGGGTGCAGCACTGATCTCACGTCGTGAGAAGAAGGCTTAGTTATGGATACATTCTTTGATGACTTTTACGCCTGGCTCCCGAATGTTCAGCTTGCACATTTCTTGATCGTGAGCGCTGTTTTGTTTGCGCTCGGGCTGTATGCCATCATGACCCGGCGGAACGCCATCCTCGTCCTGATGGGGATTGAACTGGTATTAAATGCTGCAAACATCAACTTCGTCGCATTCTCGCGTTACAGCAGCCTCAGGTTCGATGGACAGGCGGCCGCCGTGTTTGTGATCATTCTTGCAGCGGCAGAGGCTGCGGTGGCCCTGGCGATTGTGCTGAACATCTACCATCGCTTCCACACAGTGAATGTGGATGAAGTGAGTAGTCTCAAAGAGTAACAAGTGTTGACGACTTCGGAATAACTGAATCAATTTGATGACACAGGAACTTCTCCTCAATCTATCTGCCACTGTCCTCCTGCTGCCATTGCTGGGGTTCGTGCTCGTCATCTTCTTCGGCAAAAGGCTTCCTCGCCAGGGTGATTGGCTCGAAACAACGATCATTACGTCGGCCCTTGTCCTCGCAGCTTTCGTGTTGTACCAGAAGCTGATGCTCTACCCGGACGAATCCCTCTCGCTGAACTTCACCTGGATAGACTTCCGAAATGTTCCGGGAATAGGTCCGCTGAAGATTGTTCTGGGCCTGGGGGTGGACAATCTTGCCGCGGTAATGCTCGTGGTTGTCACGCTCATCAGTACGTTGGTGCATTTCTTCTCGATCGGCTACATGAAGGGTGATGTGAGGTATTCCAGATACTTTGCTTTTCTGGGCATCTTCTCCTTCTCGATGCTCATGATCGTCATTGCCAACAACCTGTTCATGCTATATGTTGGCTGGGAGCTGGTCGGTCTCAGCTCGTACCTGCTCATCGGACATTGGTACGAGAAAAAGAGTGCATCGGACGCCGCGATGAAGGCGTTCATCGTCAACCGCATTGGTGACGTGGGATTTTTCATCGGAATCATGATCCTGTTTGCGAATTTTCACACGTTCAACCTGCAGCAGATTTTCGAGGCCATCCGCACCGGTCAGCTTCCGTTCGGCAGTGAAACGTGGCTCACAGCGGCAGGTGTGTTGATCTTCTGTGGGGCGATAGGCAAATCGGCGCAATTTCCGCTGCATGTTTGGCTGCCTGATGCAATGGAAGGGCCCACCCCGGTCAGTGCCTTGATTCACGCTGCAACAATGGTTGCGGCCGGCGTCTATCTTGTTGCCCGGACGTTCCCCATGATGACCGCCGATGCACTGATGGTAATTGCCTACATCGGGGCCATCACGGCGTTCATCTCGGCCACAATCGCCATCGCTCAAAACGATATCAAGAAGGTTCTTGCGTACTCGACAATCAGTCAGCTTGGATACATGGTGCTGGGGCTTGGCGTTGGAGCGTATACTGCCGGATTCTTCCATCTTGTTACACACGCCATGTTCAAGGCAGGGCTCTTTCTTGGCTCCGGTTCGGTCATTCATGCGATGCACAACGCGTTGCACCACCAGAACGACCATCACACCGATGCCCAGGATATAAGAAACATGGGCGGCTTGCGATCCAAAATGCCTTTGACGTACTGGACATTCCTCATCTTCACTCTTTCGATTTCAGGTGTTCCGTTCACTTCCGGGTTCCTGAGCAAGGATTCCATACTCGCAGGCACGCTTGCATTTGGCAGCCTGACCGGACATTACCTGATTCCCGTCATCGGGTTCTTCGTCGCAGGCCTGACAGCCTTCTACATGTTCCGTTTGGTGATTCTCACGTTTTATGGTGACCATCCCGATCGACTTCGATACGAACACATTCATGAGTCGCCGAAGATTATGACGGTGCCGCTGGCAATTCTTGCCGTGTTATCGATCTTCATATTCTACAGCTACAATCCTCTCAACGCCGGGGATGGATGGATCGTCAAATCATTGGAGAGGCCGGAAAGTGTTGTTCCGTTAAGTGTTGCCGCGCCATCGCCCGAGGTCTTTGAAGAGGCCCATCATCAAGCGCACAACCCCGCGATGATCCTTTCATTGCTGGTTGCGGGAGCGGGAATTCTCGTGGCTTTTGCCACATACTATTGGAAGAAGATACGTGCCGATACCGTTGCGGAGAGACTCACGTCAATCCACAAGTTCCTCCTGAACAAGTGGGGCTTCGATGATCTGTATATGGGTGTTGTGGTGAACGGGGCGCTCGCAATGTCCAACATGTGGAAATGGTTTGACAACACAATTGTCGATGGCATTGTCAATGGAGCGGGATCGATCACGAGAGTCTCATCGTTCGTGAGTGGCAAGTTTGATTCGATTGTAATCGATGGACTCGTGAATCTTACCGCGTATCTCTCGGGGTTCAGCGGCCTGGTATTGCGTAAATTTCAAACCGGCAAAGTCCAGACGTACATCGTGTTTGTCGTATTCGGCGTGATGATGTTCTATTTTGCTTTCAGACTATTTTGAACTAACAGGGTAGCTTCTCTATGCAACTCATGGGATTTGGTGTACTCACCTGGTTAACCTTCCTGCCGGTTCTCGGGATGGTATTCGTCCTTCTCATCCCGAAGGAACAACGTAACGGCATTCGGTGGACCGCCCTCATCATCACGCTCATTCAGCTCATTCTCTCGATCGTGATCTTCATGCGTTTCGACCGTGGAATGGCGGGCATCAATTCGGAAGCCGGGATGCAGTTCATCGAGAAGGCAACATGGATTGACATCAAGAGTGTGGCATGGTTCGGCCGCATCCATATCGAGTACTTCCTCGGGATCGATGGCCTGAGCGTTACGATGGTGATCCTGACTGCGTTGATCAGTGCCGTTGCTGCCATTTCATCGTGGAACATCGAGAAATCCGTGAAAGGATACTTTGCCCTCTTCCTTCTGCTCGATGCCGGGATGATGGGGGTATTTGTGTCGCTTGATTTCTTCCTGTTCTACATCTTCTGGGAGCTCATGCTGCTACCGATGTACTTCCTTATCGGGATCTGGGGAGGAACAAGGCGGGAGTATGCAGCGATCAAATTCTTCCTGTATACCCTCTTCGGAAGTGTCTTGATGCTCCTGGCGATGATCGCGCTGTATTTCAGCGTGAACGTGTACATTGACCCGAGCGGTATGATCTACTCTGTCACCGAAGCGATAAAGCACGGAACCGGCGGTTTGGAGAAGGTACACACGTTCAACATGCTGGCCATGATGGACCCGGCGAACTACGTCCCCGATTCGCTGCTCTCCGGTGCTCACACATCGATGCGTTATTTAACGTACGTTGCGTTGTTTATTGGGTTCGCCATCAAAATTCCGAGCTTTCCGTTTCATACGTGGCTGCCCGATGCCCACGTTGAAGCCCCGACCCCCATCAGTGTAATCCTCGCCGGAGTGTTATTGAAAATGGGCACGTATGGTCTTTTGCGCATCAGTTTTCCAATTTTTCCCGATGCAATGGTACACTATGCGTGGGGTCTTGCCTTACTCGGCGTGATCAGTATGGTGTACGGGGCTTTTGTGGCAATGGCCCAAACGGACTTCAAGAAGCTCATTGCGTACTCGAGCATCAGCCACATGGGAGTCGTAACGCTCGGCATGGCATCCATGAACACGCAGGGCATTACCGGCGCCGTGTTTCAGATGTTCAACCACGGAACCATCACCGCAATGCTCTTCCTCATCGTGGGGGTAATCTACGACAGGGCACACACGCGTGGGCTGAACGAGTTCGGCGGACTCATGAACCAGATGCCGAAGTATGCCGGTGTCATGACGGTTGCGTTCTTCGCTGCCCTCGGATTACCAGGCCTGAGCGGGTTCATCAGTGAAGCATTTTCGCTGATCGGCGCGTTTCAGACATTCCGGGTGTTGACCATGATCGGCGCTGTTACGATCATCGTGACTGCGGGGTACATGCTCTGGACTCTGCAGCGTGTGTTCCTCGGCCAACTGCCCGACAAGTGGAAGAACCTCACCGACATGAACGGTCGGGAAATGGTGATGCTCTGGCCGCTTGCCATCATTGTTATTTTCCTCGGGATCTATCCGTCACCCGTGCTGGACCTGATGAATACATCGTTGAACGCGCTGGCGGGTGTGCTCGATCAGGCCAGGCATGTTTCAACAATGATGGGTATGAATTGAGAGGGCACGTGGGTCACCAACTCCAGATTACGGACTGAAAGTTACAATGTCAGAACAGATTCTCAACGATCTTCATTTCTTCTACCCTGAGCTCACCCTCACGGTCACCTTTTGTGCTGCGATCATCGCCGATTTGATTTTCAAGAGAACATCGGTCATTGTATCAACAGTTGTGATGATTGGACTTGTCGTGACCGGAGGGTTCATTCTCGGACAATCGGACACGCACGTGTCGATCTTTAGCAATATGGTGGCTGTCGACTCGTTCGCATACTTCTTCAAGCTCGTCATTATCATCTCTGCCATTCTCGTCGTCGTGTTCTCTCTCGGCTCATCGGAGCTGAATTCTCCCGGAAGGAAGCTTGGCGAGTACTACTCGTTGTTGGTGGCTCTGACGCTTGGCATGGTGCTGATGGCCGGAGCCAGCAATCTGCTGATGATGTACCTTGCACTCGAGCTTTCGTCCATCTCATCGTACATATTGTCCGGCTATACGAAAGAGGCTCCCGACTCCAGCGAGGCATCACTCAAGTACGTCATTTACGGTGCACTCTCGTCCGGATTGATGCTGTACGGTATCTCGATCATCTACGGATTAACAGGCTCGCTTGATATCTATTCGATCAATCAGGTGCTTGCGCAAGGAAACTACAACTCCATTGCACTCCTTATCGCAGGCGTCCTCGCGATGGCCGGGTTCGGGTACAAGATTTCTGCCGTGCCGTTCCATTTCTGGACGCCGGATGTTTACGAAGGCGCGCCAATCACGATTACAGCGTTTCTCTCGGTTGCCTCCAAGGCGGGCGGTTTCGCAATGATGATCCGTTTCTTCAAAGTGACGTTCATCGATTCCAGTGTGGTTGCTTTACCGGTGGGAGTGTGGGCTTCGTTGAAGGGCTTTGAATGGTATAACCTCATCGCAGTACTTTCAGTTTTGACAATGACATTTGGCAACCTGGTTGCTATTTGGCAGAACAATCTCAAGCGCCTGCTTGCCTATTCCAGCATTGCTCATGCCGGTTACATGTTGATGGGTGTGGTGGTGTTGAGCAACGATGGCCTTGCCGCGATCATGCTGTATTTCGTTGTGTATCTCTTCATGAATCTGGGGGCATTTTATATTGTCATGCTCATTGCAAACCAGACGGGCAGCGAAGACATTGAGGACTACAAGGGCCTTGGCCCCAGAGCGCCATTTATTACCGTGGCTTTGTCGGTGTTCCTGATCTCCTTGACGGGTCTGCCTCCTACGGCGGGCTTTGTTGGCAAGCTCTATCTCTTCGCGGCGTTGTTGAATCATGGCTGGTTGTGGTTGGCGCTGGTAGGGGCTCTGAACAGTGTGATTTCCCTCTATTACTATGTTCGGATATTCCGGAATCTGTATCTCCGTTCGTCCGAACAAGAACAAACTACTCCACTTAACTTTACTATCCTGCAGAAGGCAACCGTGCTGGTTCTGCTGGTTCCCACTCTCCTGCTCGGGCTCTACTTCGGCCCGCTGGTCCAACTTGCACAGGCGTCCGTGAAGATATTCGGAACTCCGTAAGATACGGGCTCCGCGCAAAATGACAAAGCCCCCGGGGCTCCGAGGGCTTCAGCGTTCTGCACCAGGCATTTGTCAGCTTTCACGGCCTCGTACCCTATCATAGATTAGTCTGACCCCATCCAACACGAGCGACGGTTCACATGCCTCAATAACCGAAGTATGCTGCGCTATGACTGCTGCCAGGCCTCCTGTCGCGATCACCTTGGGCTTGGATCCCAACTCCTCCCGAATTCTTTTTATCATACCTTCTACAGCATCAACAGCGCCAAACATGATCCCCGCCTGCATGCTTGATACAGTATCTGATCCGATTATCTTCTCGGGGAAATGAAGCTCAATCTTTGGGAGCTTTGCCGTTCTTCTGTGGAGTTCAGCGGCAGTCGATTCCAATCCAAGAGCGATCACACCTCCGAGGTAGTCGCCTTTTTCTGCTACCACGTCGAATGTCGTTGCCGTCCCAAAATCGATGACGATGAGTGGTCCGCCATGTTTTCTGAAACCGGCAACGGCATTACAGAGCCTGTCGGCCCCCACGGCCGAAGGATCCTTATAGTGTATCCTGAACCCGAGATTCATGCTGCCGTCAACTATGACAGGCTCAACCTCGAGGTACTTCCGGGAAATGACGCTAAAAATGTCAGTCAGGTCAGGGACGACAGATGAGATGCCGATGCCATTGAGGAGCGCAGGGGAAATGTCTGCATCAACGCAGAAGTTCTTGATCGTCAGCCACGTCTCATCCGCTGTCCGGTTACTGGTGCTGGTTACCCGCCAGTTGGCTACCAGTTTCTCGCCCTTGTACACTCCCAGGACGGTGTGGGTGTTTCCAATGTCAACAGCCAGCAGCATGAATGCAGTCGGAAAGGTGGTTGGTGTGGAGGGAAGGTACTACATCTGGAGGACTGTGACATCCCCGGCAAAGACAGTCTGTTCGGAGCCATTTGTCTTCAACACGAGACCGCCCTCGGGGCTCAATCCTTTGACAACCCCGGAAATCACATTTCCCTGTTGCGACACAGAGATTGTCCGGTTGAGCATAGTCGACCGGGCCATCCACTGCGGGACGATGGATCGGAATCCTGAAATTTCAAATGACCTGTAGTCCTTTTCAAGCCCTGAAAGTATCTCCTTGAAGAGCCTCACTCTGTCGATTTCCCTGTTTGATTCCAGCTTCAGGGAGGAAGCCTTTGAGCTCAACTCACCTTCGAATCTCATTTGATTCACATTGATGCCAACGCCGATGACCACATAGTCCATGACGTCCTGCTTGACTGAGCCTTCGATCAGAATGCCGGCCAGCTTCCTGCCATTGCAAAGGATATCGTTCGGCCACTTGCATTCAACCTTCAGTCCAGTGACCCGCTCAATAGCCTCCGATACGGCGACTGCGACATAAAGTGGAAGCAAGTTGAGAGCATCGGCAGAGACCTGCGGTCTGAGCACGATGGAAAATATCAAGTTCTCGTTGGGTGCTGCCTGCCATGAGCGACCCATCCGTCCCCTGCCGGCGGTTTGTTGCTCCGCGATAACCACGGTTCCCTCAATTGCTCCGCAACCGGCAACCGCTTTTGCACAATTATTGGTTGAATCTATGGAGTCAAACGTAAAGATCTTATTCCCAAACACCCGCGTCTTTAGTCCCTTGCGGAGAAAATGCTCGGAAAGCATGGCGTTTCCTCTAGTTTGTTGAACCACCCGATAAGACGAAACAATCCCTCCGCGGAGGAGCTTCCGGGAGAGGGGTGAGACGAGAAGAAAGGATTCCTGCGAAGGTTAATTTCATGGGTTTCTGCAAAGACCAGCATGATTATACCCATTAGCATTTCCAAAGTCAAGCGAATGTTTTGGCATGACAAGAGGTCAAACTTGGTGCCATTATTGCGGTGTGCGTGTCACGATGGCGTGGATTCTCATGGCCGAAGAAAGTTCTCTGCTGGTTTCATTTTCTTCGTAAATGCATTTGTCAAAGTGAGTTAGAGATTTGTCGTCCACGCTGAGGCTAATGGCACGCCTGTTGGTACTAATCTGATGAAGTTGGGTGTGCGAAGCAGTCAATCGCAAGTGGGCATTGGTTGCCGGCTCTCCGAGGGTTCGAGACTCGACATATCAAATTGCCGGCCATTTTTCAATTCATTCTTCAAGGAGTGTATGTAATGGGAAAGATCATCGGAATCGACCTTGGAACCACCAATTCAGTCGTTGCAGTTATGGAAGGCAACGACCCGGTGGTCATAGCAAATTCAGAGGGGGGGCGAACAACTCCATCCGTAGTTGCTTTTGCGAAGAACGGGGAACGACTTGTTGGTCAGGCTGCCAAACGCCAGGCAGTCACAAATTCTGAAAACACTGTCTTCTCAATCAAGAGGTTCATGGGGCGCTTTCACAACGAAGTCAGCGAGGAAATGAAGCTGGTTCCGTACAAGGTGATCAAGGGTGACAACAACACGGCTCGGGTTGAGGTGGGTGGAAGAGTTTATTCGCCGCCGGAGATCAGCGCCATGATTCTCCAGAAGATGAAGCAGACCGCTGAGGATTATCTCGGGCAAAAAGTAACTGAAGCAGTCATCACAGTGCCTGCCTACTTTAATGACGCCCAGCGTCAGGCAACAAAAGAGGCGGGGGAGATTTCCGGGTTGACTGTCAAGCGCATTATCAATGAGCCGACCGCGGCTGCCCTTGCCTATGGGCTCGACAAGAAGCACAAGGATTTGAAAGTTGCAATATATGACCTTGGGGGCGGTACTTTCGATATTTCGATCCTCGAACTGGGGGAGGGTGTGTTTGAAGTGAAATCGACCAACGGAGACACTCATCTCGGCGGCGACAACTTCGACCAGAGGATCCTGGATTTCGTTGCCGATGAATTCAAGAAACAGGAGGGGATCGACCTGCGGAAAGACCCAATGGCGCTCCAGCGGCTGCGCGAAGGGTCCGAAAAAGCCAAGATGGAGCTGTCACAACTTATGCAAACCGAGATCAATCTACCGTTTATTACCGCGACTGCAGAGGGCCCAAAACACCTCAACATCACCCTGACCCGGGCAAAGTTCGAGCAACTCGTTGATGATCTCATTCAGCGAACCATGGGGCCGACCGAGAGAGCGTTGAGGGATGCCGGACTTTCTCCGAACCAGATTGATGAGGTGATTCTCGTTGGTGGGATGACACGTGTCCCCAGAGTCCAGCAGCTCGTCAAGGAAGTGTTCGGGAAAGAGCCCCACAAAGGCGTCAACCCCGATGAGGTTGTTGCCGTTGGAGCTGCAATCCAGGGAGGCGTCCTTGCAGGAGACGTGACGGATGTACTATTGCTGGATGTAACGCCGCTTTCCCTTGGTATAGAGACCCTGGGTGGCGTAATGACGAAGCTGATCGACGCAAATACCACCATTCCAACAAAGAAGAGCGAGATTTTCTCGACGGCCTCCGATAGTCAGCCGTCTGTCGAGATCCACGTGTTGCAGGGTGAACGGCCCATGGCAATTGACAACAGAACCCTCGGGAAGTTCCATCTCGATGGAATCCCGCCGGCGCCACGGGGCGTTCCACAGATCGAGGTAACATTCGATATCGATGCAAACGGCATGCTCCATGTAGCCGCCAAGGATAAGGGAACGGCCAAGGAACAATCCATACGTATCACTTCCTCCAGCGGGTTGACAAAGGAAGAGGTGGAGCGTATGAAGAGCGACGCTTCCGCTCATGCCGCCGAAGACAGGAAGAAGAAGGATGAGATCGACATAAAGAATCAGGCGGACAACCTCGTATTCCAGACCGAGAAACAACTTAAGGAGTTTGGAGACAAGGTTGCAGGCGACACGAGGAGCAAGATCGAGAATGCGAAGGAACAGCTTAAGGATGCGATAAAGGGCGGCAACGCTAATACGATCAAAGGTGCGATCGACACTCTGAACAATGCCTGGAATGAGGCATCCACCCAGATGTACCAGCAGGCAACCGCGGGTGGTGCTCATCCCGGCGAAGGTCCCCAGGCACCTCCCGCCGATTCGGGGGCGAAGAAGGACGAAAAGAAGGTTGAAGACGCCCAGTACGAGGTTGTCGACGACAAAGACAAGAAGTAACTGGTGGCAACCGACCGCCACGTGGTCTTGCGCGAGCGGCCGATGTAACACCATGATGAATCTCCCCCTCTATGGACCGGAGATACTCAGAGGCGAGGCAACCCCTCGCCTTTTGTTTGAAAGGGGAGCCATGAAGAAAGGACGACAAGGGTAGAGCGCATGAACTTCAACAAATTCACAATCAAGTCACAGGAGGCGGTGCAGAATGCTCAGGAGATAGCCTCCAGCTACAACAATCAGGTCTTGGAGCCTGAGCATGTGCTGGCCGCCCTTGTGCAGGATTCGAGTGGCACTGTGGTTCCGATTCTGCAAAAGGTCGGTGCGAACGTCAATTTCATCAAGATAAAACTCAACGAACTTATTGAGCGATTGCCAAAAGTCAGCGGTGCTGGTCTTGGAAGTCAGGGGATTTCCCAATCCCTCGGCAGGGTTCTTGAAAGTGCTCAGAAGCAGGCTCAGGACTTGAAGGACGAATATGTAAGTACAGAACACCTCCTTCTGGGAATGATTGCATCGAAGGAATCGAACGCCAGCAAGCTGCTCCATGATCAGGGAGTCACGACTGAGGCGGTATTCAAGGTCCTCAAGGAGATTCGGGGTACCCAGCGGGTCACCGACCAGAACCCTGAGGATAAGTACCAGGCTCTCCAGCGGTATGGGAGAGATCTGAACGATCTCGCACGCAAAGGGAAGATGGACCCCGTCATAGGGAGAGATGAAGAGATCCGTCGCGTGTTGCAGGTCCTCTCACGCCGGACGAAGAACAATCCCGTCCTCATCGGAGAACCGGGTGTTGGCAAGACTGCAATTGCGGAAGGAATCGCACACAGGATCGTGCAGGGTGACGTCCCGGAGACAATCAAGAACAAACGAATTGTTGCGCTCGACATGGGATCTCTCGTTGCAGGAACGAGTTTTCGCGGGCAGTTTGAGGAGCGCCTGAAAGCTCTTCTAAAGGAAGTTGAAGAATCGAATGGCGAAATAATTCTCTTCATCGACGAGCTCCATACGTTGGTCGGAGCAGGAGCTGCCCAGGGTTCGGTTGACGCGGCGAACATGCTCAAGCCGGCACTGGCGAAGGGTGAGCTACGCGCAATTGGTGCGACGACCATAGACGAGTATCGCAAGTATATCGAGAAGGATCCAGCACTGGAGCGTCGATTTCAACCTGTGATGGTCGGCGAGCCGAGCGTGGAAGACACGATTTCCATTCTTCGCGGACTGAAGGAGCGGTACGAGGTACACCACGGTGTCAGGATCACCGATGGAGCGATTGTGGCAGCAGCACAACTGAGTCATCGGTACATTTCCGATCGATTTCTTCCCGACAAAGCCATCGATCTTGTTGATGAAGCTGCTTCCAAGTTGCGGATCGAAATCGACTCAATGCCCGAGGAGCTCGATGAGGTGGAGCGGAAGATCAAGCAACTCGAGATCGAGAAGCAGGCAATTTTGAGAGAGAAGGATGAAGCTTCGAAGGAACGTCTTTCGAGGCTGGAACAGGACATCGCCGAACTAAACCAGTTGCGAACGGGTCTCCGCGCACATTGGCAGGTGGAAAAGGGTCTGATTCAATCCATCAGAAAGATGAAAGAGGAAATCGACACTGCCAGACAGGAAGCGGAGGCGAAAGAGCGCGAAGGAGACCTTGGCAGGGTTGCCGAACTGCGCTATGGCCTCATTACCGGACTCGAGAAGAAAATCAAAGAGGCATCTGCCAGACTTCAGGAAGTCCAGAAGGACCGACGAATGCTCAAGGAAGAGGTCGATGCAGAGGACGTGGCCGGGATTGTAGCCCGCTGGACGGGCATTCCCGTGTCGCGCATGCTCGAAAGCGACCGGCAAAGGTTGCTCCATCTGGAGGAGCGACTTCAGGAGCGGGTTATCTCGCAGGAGGAAGCTGTGCGTGCTGTGAGCGATGCGATCCGCCGATCCCGTGCGGGGCTGCAGGATGAGAAGAGACCCATCGGCTCGTTCATCTTTCTCGGAAGCACTGGCGTGGGGAAAACGGAACTTGCGAAGGCGCTTGCAGAGTTCCTCTTCAACGACGAGAGTGCCATGATCCGGATTGACATGAGCGAGTACATGGAGAAGTTTTCTGTGTCGAGGCTCATCGGTGCACCTCCAGGGTATGTCGGATACGACGAGGGCGGCCAGCTCACCGAGGCGGTGAGGCGCAAGCCATACTCCGTGGTCTTGCTCGATGAAATTGAGAAAGCGCATCCGGAAGTGTTCAACGTGCTCTTGCAGCTTCTTGATGAAGGACGACTGACGGATAGTAAGGGTCGGACCGTTGATTTCAAGAATACGATCATCATCATGACGTCGAATCTCGGTTCTCAGCTGATTCGTGAGAAGGTGTCCACAGAGTTCAAAGACAACACTCATTGGGATGAGGTGTTTGGTGAATTGAAACAGGAGCTCATGCAGATGCTGCAGCGATCGATCCGGCCTGAGTTTCTGAACCGTATCGACGAAGTGATTGTGTTCAAGCCGTTGTCGGAGGAGGATATTCGCGAGATTGTCACCCTCCAGCTTCGCTACGTTGAGCAGATGCTTCTGAAGCAAGGGATTACGATCAGCGTGACGAGGGAAGCCAAGGACTGGCTGGCAAAGCTGGGCTATGATCCGACATACGGGGCGCGCCCGCTGAAGCGTGTCATTCAGAAACACGTCGTCAACGTTCTTTCGCAGAAGCTTCTCGAAGGGGAATTCGTGACAGGGGACTCGATTGAGATTGGGCTTGATCGCCATGGGATGATCGAATTTGCCAGACAAGCCGGCGCGGAAGTGGCGAAATAGAGGGTCCGTAGCTGCCTTGCCTGAAGCACACGTCATCGTTGGGGGACAGGCTCTGTGACCTGGAGGGTTAGCCAAATCACATCACCGATTTCGGCGTTGCATTGGCGGCTCTCCTTCGCTAGATTTTCGGAGCAACTCCCCCATCCAACCGAGTGCGGATTACCAGATGATATCGTTAGTAGTTCACGGTGGCGCATGGAATATTCCCGATGATCTCGTCGAAGCACACAGGGCAGGTATCCAGCAGGCACTGAACTCCGGCTGGACTGTCCTGAGCAAGGGCGGAAGCGCTGTTGACGCCGTTGAAAAGGCCATTGTAGTGATGGAGGATGATGAGACGTTTGACGCGGGGGCAGGGTCGTTTATCAACATGGCTGGTGAAGTGGAACTGGATGCAAGCATCATGAATGGCAAAACCTTCCGCGCCGGCGCAATCGCTGCAGTACAAAACGTGAAAAACCCCATCAGTCTCGCCCGCAAGATCATGGACGAGAGCGATCACATACTTCTCGTGGGAATGGGAGCGACAAGGTTTGCCCGAGAGCATGGTATAAGAACCTGCGGTCAGGATGACCTGATAACGGATCGCGAGCTTGTACGGTGGCGTGATATGCAGGGAAGGAAAAACGTCTTTACGAGGGATGCCTACCGGCACAAGAAAGTCCCGGTTGACACCGTGGGAGCTGTTGCCATTGATAGCCACGGGAATGTTGCCTCAGGTGGCTCGACGGGTGGTACGCCCAACAAGTACCCCGGTCGCGTGGGTGACTCTCCGCTCATCGGTTGCGGCACATACGCCGACAACGAAATCGGGGGGGTCTCGACTTCGGGATGGGGTGAGTCCATGATCAAAGTTGTCATGGCGAAGACTGTCATGGATTTCATGGATCGCAATGGCGGGGATCCTGAGAAGGCTGCCCAGGATGGACTGAAGGTGCTTGTCCGCAAGGCCGAAGGATACGGGGGCATCATTGCATTGAATAATGCAGGACAGATCGGGATTGCCTTTAACACGCCACGGATGGCGCGGGCATACATGACCTCCGAAATGCGGACGCCGTTCGTCGCTGTCTGAATCTTAGTAGTTGACTATGATCGGGTCTGGCTCTACATTGGGTCGGACCTTTTTTATTATTCACAATGAAACGATCATCCCTGTTTGGTCACGTCATTGAGCTGCACGATGTAATTCGTGCCGGCAATCGGCCGGCTGATGCTGTCGTCAAGGAGTTTTTCCGATCCCGCCACTATCTTGGCTCCAAGGACCGACGCTTCATCAGCGAACTGCTCTTCGGAATCTTTCGCCACTTCAGACTTATCCAGGCATACGCGGAGCAGTCCTTTCGGTCATTGTCCGCGGAACAGATATGCAAACACCATCCCTGCAATAGCCCTGGTTGCCACATACTCCGAAAGAGTATTGAACGAGCCTGTGGACGAACTGCTCAATGATTTGTCCGGTCTCTGGCGGGTCTACTGCCCCGGCACAGAGTGTGAGCCATTTCTGCAAACTGTATCATCAATTGCTCTTCCTTCCAGGGTTGACCAGGATCCGGTTTTGAACGTTGGCATTCGATGGTCATTTCCTGAATCGATCGTCAGAGAGTGGATCCAACGGTACGGGGAAGAAGAAACCAAGCTGCTCTGCGCGGCGCTGAATTCTCACGCCCCGATTGCGGTTCGAGTGAATACACTGGCAACCACTGCAGTTGAATGCCAGTCGGCGCTGCAGAACGAAGGTATCGAAGCTCAGCGTACACATCTTTCTCCTGTTGGTCTGGTTCTGCCAAAGAGGATAAATGTCCAGGCCTTGCGGTCGTTCAGGCAGGGGTTTTTCGAAATGCAGGACGAAGGAAGCCAGCTCATCTCCATGCTGGTACAGCCAGGGCCGGGCTCGACCGTTGTCGATGCGTGCGCGGGCGGAGGAGGAAAGACCTTGCATCTCGCAGCATTGATGATGAACAGTGGCAGGATCATAGCGATAGAAGTTGAGCAGCAGCGATTGAACAATATCCACGAGCGGCTCCGACGGGCAGGCGTCTCCATCGTGCAAACGTCTCTTGCCGGCCAATATCAGGAGGTTATCTCAGCGCAAGGTGCAGATGCTGTGCTGATTGATGCGCCATGCAGCGGGGTGGGAGCGTTTCGGCGAAATCCAGCAGCCAAAGCAACGTTCACTGAATCCTTTGTCGACACTCTCGTTCAGAAGCAGACCGGCGCTTCTTGACCAGTATTGCGGATTGGTGAAGCCCGGAGGCCGGCTTGTGTATTCAACATGCACATTAATCAGAAGGGAGAACGAAGATCAGGTGTCTGCATTTCTCGAACGTCATGCTGATTTCGAGCTGCTCTCTGTTCCCGAGATCCTTTTGCAGCAGGGAGTAACCATCGAGGCGGGTACCCCATATCTCACACTACTTCCGCACAAGACAAGGACGGACGGGTTCTTTGCTGCGGTGCTGCGCCGTCGTTGATTCTTATGGCACATTTGTCTACCTTTTTCTCACACCGTATTTTTTTCAGGAGTATGTGAATGAAAGCAGTCACGAACGCAATACTTATGCTCGCTCTTCTATTAGCCGGGTGCGGCAAGCCACCGGCAGAAGAGTATGCGAAGAAAGCCGAAGAAGCGGCAAAAGGCGGACTCTGGTCGGTCGCGATTCAGGATTACCAGGATCTTGTGAAATATCACCCGGAAAGCGCGGAGGCAGAGAATGCATGTGTTCAGCATTGCAGCCATTGAGCACAACAACCTTCAGAATTTTCAGGCCGCGGTGGATGGCTACAGACTGTATATGCAGAGGTTTCCCCAGGGAAAGAAAGCCTCGGTGGCAATGTTCCTCACGGCGTTTCTTTACAACAACGAATTGAAGAACCTTGACAGTGCAAAAGTCTTCTATGAGCGGTTTCTTTCAACCTACCCCAAGGATGAGATGGCTGCATCCGCCCAATTTGAGTTGAACAATCTGGGCAAGTCTCCCGAGGATATCCTCCCCAAGCCGGAGGCTGTTGCAGAAAAGACTCCTGCAAAGCCAGTCGCGAAGCTTGTAAAGAAGGCAACGAAGAAGTAAGTGGCCGACGCATATCGCCAATATCTCGAGCCTCATGTCGTTTCCAAGCTGGCTAACATGGAGTTGAGGGCCCGGCTTGTTGTGGAGGGGTTCATCACAGGTCTTCATAAGAGTCCCTATCACGGATTCAGCGTGGAATTCGCCGAACACCGGCAGTATATGCCGGGGGATGAAATCAAGCATATCGATTGGAAGATTTACGGAAAGACGGACCGCTACTATATCAAGCAATACGAAGAGGAAACCAACCTCAAGGCGTATATCGTTCTTGATGCCAGCCGATCGATGGCCTACGCATCCAAGGGAAATCTTCCCAAGATCCAGTATGCGTCGTTCCTGGTTGCAGCGCTCTCCTACATGATGATCAAACAGCAGGATGCCGTGGGTCTGGCAGTGTATGACGAGGCAATCAACACTTATTTGCCGCCGCATGCAACGAAAGGTTATCTCCGACAAATCCTGATTGCGCTGGAGAAGGTGCAGGCGGGAAACAAGACCGGTGGCGGCCGTTCACTGCACCAGATCGCGGATCGGATCCGGCGACGGGGGCTTGTGGTGGTGGTGAGTGATTTGCTCGACAATCCCAACGAAATTATTGCCGCACTCAAGCATTTCCGCCATAAGAAGAATGAAGTAATCGTGATGCATGTCCTCGATCCGCTTGAGCGGAGCTTTGCCTTCGATACCGATGCCGACTTCAAGGATATGGAGACATCGGACCATATAATGACACAGCCCTGGCAGATCAGGCGTGCATATCAGGAAACGATGGCGGCATTCCTTGAGCGGTACAAGCGAGAGTGCCGCGAGAACTATGTTGACTACATTCTTCTCGACACGGCGACGCCGTACGATGTTGCCTTGTTCCAATATCTCAACAAGCGGGAGATGTTGGGGTAAGCCCATTTCTCTTTGTACGGCTTCGTGAACCCGTTGGTTTTCTCCAATGGGTTTTTTGCTGTCGGGGGTTCGTTGATATTCCGTCACGTTTGTACTATGTTATGAGATGAAACGATCGTCATCGCAAAGAGGTGTGTCGGACCAGCAACAGCTTGCGGTGCCGTTCGCGGCACAACAGGACATGATTGTCATCCGCGGCGCACGCGAGCACAACCTGAAAAATGTTGACGTTGATATTCCCCGCAACAAACTCGTGGTCATCACGGGTCTCTCCGGTTCAGGCAAGTCGTCCCTTGCATTTGATACCATCTATGCAGAAGGGCAGCGGCGTTATGTCGAGAGCCTTTCCGCTTACGCCCGGCAGTTTCTCGATGTGATGGAGCGCCCTGACGTGGATTACATCGAAGGGCTCAGCCCGGCCATTTCCATCGAGCAAAAGACTGTGAGCCACAATCCCCGGTCCACTGTTGGGACTGTCACCGAGATCTATGACTACCTGCGTCTTCTGTTTGCCCGGGTCGGTACGCAGTATTGCTACAACTGCGGCCGTGCGGTGCAGAAACAGACCACCGACCAGATCATCGACAGTATCATGAAACTCCCGGAAGGGACGAAAGCGCAGATCCTCTCACCGATTGTGAAGGGCCGGAAGGGGCATTATCGGGAGCTGTTCGAAGAAATTGTCAAGGATGGATTTGTCCGTGTCCGCATCGACGGCGTAACAAAAGAGATCACGAAGGGTATGCAGGTGGACAGGTATAAAGTCCACAATATTGAAATCGTTGTCGACAGGATTGTGGTGAAGAAGGACTCCCGATCCCGCGTCGCGGATTCCGTCGAGGTGGCGCTCAAATTTGGCGCCGGGGTGATCATTGTCAATACTGATCAATCCGGTTCACCGCCTCTAACGAAGCGTGCAAAGAAAACGAAGACCGACCCGTCGAGTACGGACAGGCAAACGACTTCCGATCTGCTTTTCAGCAGGCATCTGTCGTGCCCGGTATGCAATATCAGTTACGAGGAACCTGCCCCGAATTCCTTCTCGTTCAACTCTCCATATGGTTCGTGCAAGATGTGCGACGGGCTTGGCGAGATCAAGGAACTGGACATCGACCTAATCCTCCCCGATTCAGCCCTCACCATCAACAAAGAGGGTATCGCTGCTTTGGGTAAACCGCGCCAGACATGGATATTCAACCAGTTGAAGGCGGTGGGGAAGAAGTATGGCTTCGATTTCGATACTCCCATCAAGAAAATCCAGAAACGGGCCAGGGAGGTTCTACTCCACGGCGGTGGTGACGAGAAGTTTGAAATCGAATATACGTTTGCCAGCGGACGCTCGGTGACGTACAAGCATCGATTCAGCGGAGTCCTTGAGATTCTGAAGTCGCAATACAACGACACGAACTCGAACAACGTGCGCGAGTGGGTTGAAGCGTTCATGAGCACCAGGCCATGTGCGGAATGCAAGGGGGGACGTCTGAGAAAGGAGAGCCTTGCTGTCAAGTTGCAGGATCTTCGGACGGACAGGCTCTTCAACATCCATGACGTCGTTGGGCTTCCGATTGACAAAGGAGCGGCATTCTTCCGCGATCTGAAGATGGGTGACCGGCAGATGCTCATCGGCGCCCAAATTCTGAAGGAGATCAGGCAACGCCTTGAGTTTCTCCTGAACGTCGGACTTGACTATCTTACTCTCGATCGACCCGCCCGAACGCTCTCGGGAGGAGAAGGGCAGCGTATCAGACTGGCGACGCAGATTGGTTCTCAGCTTGTGGGCGTGTTGTATATCCTGGATGAGCCAAGCATTGGACTGCATCAGCGGGACAACAAGAAGCTGATCACATCACTTAAGAAGTTGAGGGATCTCGGCAACACGGTACTCGTGGTAGAACATGATAAAGAAATGATCCAAAATGCCGATCACGTCGTCGATCTTGGTCCCGGCGCCGGGGAACACGGGGGACATCTCGTCACATCGGGCCATCCCACAATGCTGCAATTGAGAAACGATACGATCAGAAGTAATGGGAATGGGTTCAACGGCGATTCCTACACGGCCCAATATCTCTTCGGCAAACGGTCCATCGCAGTCCCGACCCGGAGGAGAACAGGGAACAAGAAAACCCTGACCCTTCACGGCGCAACCGGTAATAATCTGAGAGAAGTAGCCCTGAGACTTCCGCTCGGAACACTTATTACTGTCACCGGAGTCAGTGGCTCCGGCAAATCGTCGTTGATAAGCGAAACCCTTTTCCCGATCCTCTCGAAAAAGTTCTTCAAGTCCAGGGTCGTACCTCTTCCATACAAAAAGATCGACGGCATCCAGTATATAGACAAGGTGATTGACATCGATCAGTCACCCATTGGACGCACACCGCGATCGAATCCCGCCACATATACCGGTGTCTATACCCACATCCGCGATCTCTATACACAGATGCCCGAAGCAAGGATCCGTGGCTACAAGGCGGGGCGCTTCAGCTTTAACGTGGCCGGCGGACGCTGTGAGACCTGTGAAGGTGACGGCGTGAAGAAAATCGAGATGAACTTCCTGCCCGATGTGTATGTGCTCTGTGATGTGTGCAAAGGAAAACGGTACAATCGCGAGACACTCCAGGTATTGTATAAAGGGAAATCCATCGCAGACGTGCTTGAGATGACGGTTGCCGAAGCGGTAAGGTTCTTCAGCGAGATACCCTCGATTCAACGGAGGCTTCAAACGCTACACGATGTTGGCCTGGGCTATATCCATCTGGGGCAGCAGGCCACGACGCTGAGCGGGGGAGAGGCACAGCGGGTGAAGCTTTCCACCGAGCTCTCGAAGATCGGCACGGGCAACACACTCTACATTCTTGACGAACCGACCACAGGCTTGCACTTCGAAGACATTCGCGTGTTACTTGACGTCCTCAACATGCTGGTCGACAAAGGCAACACGGTGCTCGTAATCGAACACAATCTTGATGTCATCAAGACCGCTGATTGGGTGATTGATCTCGGTCCGGGTGGAGGTGAGGCGGGAGGGAAGATTGTTGCCGAGGGGACACCTGAAGACGTTGCGCGTTCGAGCAATTCGACAACGGCAGAATTTCTTCGGGCCGAGCTGGAATCTCACCCTACATCCTGAATCTCTACAGGTGAAGAGTTGGTCCCGGTCCAGCGTCAGCTACCGTGCTAAACATGACGTTATTCAACAGGCTTCCCCGGGGACACATAGGAATTGCGTTTGAGAAAGAATCGCCATCGGTGGCTTGTTCCGACCTTTATACCCACGCGGGTAGAGCGACCGACCGAAAGTATTTCCCTTGAGCCAGGATTGCGTGCAATCCAGATGGAGTTGCCTCGAAGGTCCGTCCCATTGTCTTTGCGCCCTATCCCGAATGCCTGACAGAGCCGTGCCGGTCCACCGCAAAGTGCAGTGAGATCGTCGGTGTTGCGAAGTGCGCGGTGCCGTTTCATCAGCTTAATCCCGCTTACGGGTTGGACCGCCCTGAGCAGGACTGCATGTGCGACCCCTTCCTTCTCTGTCACGACATTCGAGCAGAAGTGCATACCGTACGTGAAGTACACGTAGAGGTGACCGCCTTTTCGAAACATTACTTCATTACGGGGGGTCTTGCCGCGATATGCATGGCTTGCCGGGTCTTTTGAGCCGAGATATGCTTCCACCTCAACGATTCTCCCAATGAGGCTTTCTCTTCCCACCTTTTTCACCAAATACAAACCGAGGAGCCCCCTTGCAACTCTAAGCGTCGGCTGCAAGTAAAAGCTCCTCGGCAGTTTCTTCAGGCGCATGCTATTTCGTTAGCGCTTCACGACATCCTTTTCCCGGAGGATCGCCTTTGCAATCAGGAAGACGAAGAATGCAATGATGATAAAATCGATGGCTGCCCCGATCCAGTGGCCGATCCCAAGTTTAATCGGTCCGAGTTCCAGTACCCATTTTTGCCAACCGCCCTCCGGCAGAAACACTCCGATGATGGGCATGAGAAGATCGCTGACTGTTGCAGTAACGAATTCGTTCACTTTTCCGCCGATAACGACCGCGATGGCGAGGCCGATGACGCCGTACTTCTTGAGGAACTCCATGAATTCCTTGATCATTGTCGGGACTCCTGTATAAGAAGTTGAAGGACTGAGATGGACTGCGCCCCGAAGCTCGTTCGGGGCGCAATTGCTCGTAACTTATTTCACTCTGAAGAATTCGATGCGACGGTTCAGGGCGCGACCTTCTTTGGTTTTGTTGTCTGCAATGGGATTGTCCGGACCGTATCCTTTCGCGGTGATGCGATCTGCTGCGATGCCCTTCTTCACCAGCCAGGCTTTCACGGATTCGGCACGTGATTGGGAGAGCTTCATGTTGACGGCTTTCTTGCCGGTGTTGTCAGTGTACCCGCGGATTTCCACACTTATCTCCGGATTCTGATCGAGCGTGTTGTACGCCTTCTCAAGGTTTGTCTCGGACTCCGTGGTGATATCGGCTTTTCCTGTCGCAAAGATGATTCCTTCTAGTACGATCGCCTTGCCCACCTCAACCTTCAACTCTTCTTTCTTCGGTGGAACATCATCGGCGGGATTCAGCGGATCCGATCCGCGGGCGACTTCTGCTCCATCACTCACCGACCCTCCATCTGTGTCGACTTTCAGTGGGTCGGTTTTGTACTTGAGGACTTCGTCGCCATCACTGAGGCCATCGCCGTCAGTATCGGCTTTCAATGGATCAGTCTTATACTTGAGGACTTCGTCGCCATCACTGAGGCCATCGCCATCAGTATCGGCTTTCAACGGATCAGTCTTATACTTGAGGACTTCGTCGCCATCACTGAGGCCATCGCCATCAGTATCAGCTTTCATGGGGTCGGTGTGATACTTGAGGACTTCGTCGCCATCGCTCAAACCGTCGCCATCGCTATCGGCTTTCAGAGGATTGGTGCCGTATTTCTTCACCTCATCACCATCCGAAAGACCATCGCCGTCTGTATCCGCCAATTTCGGATTCGTGCCGAGCTGTTTCTCCTCCCGATTGGAGAGGCCATCGCCATCCGGGTCCGCATCTCCACTTTCCCCGGTCGCGGTCAAGCCGAGCAGGAAATTCCAGTATGCATCTTTCTTGTCTGCAACCACTGCGTTGAGTTCATCATTGAGTGTATAGTTGAATCCACCACTCACTTCGAATGAGAGGTGATCGTTCAGACCAAACTGAACTCCGACTCCCCCGGGGATGACACCAGTCCACCCCTTGAGTTTCGCCGCTGCAGATGCCTGCGGTGGGATTTGCTCGACCTCATAATTCAATGCGCCAATACCAACGTACGCGAACGGATTCCATGTATCGAATGAAAGCGGGCTGAGAACAAACCGATAGTCGATCGGAGCGATTGTCGTTGAGTACTCCGTTCCAGCCACGCGTCCAATTGCGACACCGAGTTCACCTTGAAGGTGGCGGACGAGAGGGTAGCGCATGAACGCGCGGGCAAGGAATCGGGACTCGCGATCCCGGAGCTGGGTTTGCCCGAATGTTCCCCCGAAGCCCACGCCGCCCCCAAGACCCGGGTTTTCAAATTGTGCCTGCGAGGGAATGGAAAGTACGACAATGCAAATGAGTATCAACAAACAGTGTCCGTGAGTGCGCATTTTGTTGGTCCTTTCTTTGATGGTGAGAATCGTTATGGTGAAGCAAAAGACAAGAATTGACCTGTTGCCTGTAAGGCAGCGTTTACGAAACACCGCGCGTGTTAAAACGCAAGGAACGAGTACATCGAGGGCGGATCATTTAGGACAGGATCCGGATGGCTTGTTGGCTCCTGTTGTTGCCAAATCTAAATCAACCCAAGGTGAAATGCAACATGTCTGTCATCGTACAGAAGGTGGAACCTCCATTGGAAGTTCCACCATTGGTGCAGCTTCTACTTTTTCTTCACGTACACTTTGGAGCCACTATCATTGTAATAGAAGTGCCCTCCCCGGGGACCCTCATAGATGTTCTTGCCGTCGGCCGTCTTACCGACGATCTTTGCCCCAACGAAATCCTTCACGTAAACCTTATCTCCCTTATCGTTCAGGTAGTAGTGTCCTCCGCGTGCGCCTTCATACACCGTGCTTCCTTCCTGCGTCTTCCCGACCGCCTCGTCCGCCTCGTTCTTCGTTGAAGCGGGCTGCTTCTCCGTTTTCGGTTCAGCAGTTTTCTTTGACTCGGTCGGTGCTTTCTTCTCCCGTTGCTCCGTTGCTGCCTTTGGTTCCTTCTTTACAGATTCAGGTTTCTTCTCTGTTGCTGCCGCCTTTTTTTCGGCCTTTGTTTGTTTCTTCTCTTTCGGCGCCTTGGCCTCTTCAGCGGACTTCTTTTTTGGCTCCTTCTTGGTTACAGCCGTTTCCTTTTTTGAGGTCTTTTCCTTCTTTGGCTTCACCTCTTTTGCCGCCTTTGACTTCTTCTCGCTCTTGACGGAAGTCTTTTCCGTTTTCTTCTTGGTGTCAGATTTCTGAGCATACGTCCAAGTCTGGCAAGCGAAAAAGGCTGCGATGATGATTCCTACAGCAATGAATCTTCGCATAGAACTCCTCCTTGTTGTTTTGGAAATTGATTGATTGGGGCCGAGCATGACTGTATGAATTACATTCCCCACACGCTCGTTACAGCAATGTGTAACTCAGGCCAATTGCGAGGACCTGCTTGATCTGGGTTCTCCTTGTCGCTGTTACATCATTGACAAGAAGGATGTTGAACCCAACCATGACGTATTTGTTCACCTTTGCTGAGATCGTGTTATCACTTCGCACCACAACCTCGTCAAGAGTCTTAAACGGAGCGAAAAGTTCAAGTGTGGACTTGAGCTCCATGTTCTCCGCAAAGGTCCAATCGAGATTGGTGACAGACTCGACACCGCCATTCACTTTTACTTTCTCTATCTTGGCGGTTGCGGGATCGTCGGCATACACATTGAAGTTCGAAGTGACAACCTCTCTCACAGCAACACCAATCCTCGTTACAATCTCGGGAAACGGTTTGTAGGCGGCGCCGATGCTTTGCGTAAGGTAAGCGGGATCGAAGAATTTTGAGACCGCCACCTCATTTCCCCCGGGGTATTCAAAACCCTTGGCAAATTGTGTCCTGAGTGTGAATGAAGCATACGGATTCACATAGCTCCATTGTTTGTAGATAAGTAGTGATTCAAAGAAGATTTCATCGTCTGTCTTGCGCAGTCCTTGATCACTCAACCTTGCCTGGCCAAATGCGAACTTGTAGGAATTTGACCAATTGGTTCTCTCCATGTCCTGGACAGAGCTTCCATTAAGCCATGAAGTATATGCAAGTGCGTTCTGTCCACCGGGAGCCCAATCTCTGAACGACACCTGAGTCAGGTTGAGTCCTGTGACGATCTTGTGGGTCCAGCCAAATGGCTTGGTTGTGTCCGCCTGAAGCTTTTGTGCACGTTCGCGGAACGCCTTTTCCCGCTCTTGATCCTCCTT
This sequence comes from uncultured Bacteroidota bacterium, assembly GCA_963734955.1. GTDB lineage: Bacteria > Bacteroidota > Ignavibacteria > UBA10030 > UBA6906 > UBA11986. Next base: position 597,968 of record CAVTJO010000005.1, on the reverse strand, counting down.
TGACATTTCCTGCGCGTGAGCCATGATTGAGACCAGACAGAGGAGACTGATAAGAGTCTGTCGCATTATTGGTTACCTCGGTGTTGTTCTGTGATTGATTTGTTTTCTGCCTTGGTTGATGTGATCTGCGAAGTTGTCGTGCGCGGTCATGATTGACTCTCTGCGATTGAGTGAATCACCAGAGTGTTCTCGTGAGCGTCTGCAGAGATCAAATTGGCAATGCTCGGCGTTTGTGCTTCGGAAAGCATCTTTTTAGGTGCCTAAAGACGCCCCACAAAGGTAGGGGATCAGCCCCAAAGATTCAATCGCGTCCGAAAATTCTGCACAGATATGTCCTTGTACAATCGGTCTATTGCCCGGGAGGTTGATCTCTTGGCAGACTTTGCCAAAGTTGGGATTTCCTAAAGTGTTTGTTTCATCGCTGCCACGGCAGTTGAGCTTGTTCGATATCTCCAGGCAGTATGCGACAGACAGTCCCCCTCCTGATTCCTGGGCCCTCCGGCGCACCGGTCACGTCACTTTATGGTGCTTGTACAATATCCACACCGTTTTGCAGCGATCGGGATTACCATACTGCATTCAGGGCAGGTCTTGGTTGTGGGTGCAGCCGCCGGTGCTGGTTCCTGTCGTTTCATGCTGTTCATGGCTTTGATGACCATGAAGATTACAAAGGCGACGATAAGAAAATCTATGACCGTGTTTGCAAAAACGCCGTACTTGAGCACAACTGCGGGAGTTGCCCCCGCCGCCTCTTTGATTGTCAATCCAAGATTACTAAAGTCTACACCACCCAATAGAACTCCTATCGGAGGCATGACCACATCATTAACAAATGAGCTGACGATTTTGCCGAATGCTCCACCGATGATTACACCGACGGCCAGATCTACCACACTGCCGCGCATCGCGAACGTCTTGAATTCCTGCATCATGGACATGGGAAAGGTTCCTTCTTTTGAAGAAATATGGGGTTGTTTTGGTTGAAGAATTATAAAGTATCTTGCAGAACTCTGCGGTACTCTGAAATCGGTGCTTTGAGATGACAGAGCACCACGCCGCCGCATCCGCCGAGGATCGACAAAAATGTCCCGAAAGACTGTGCGCCACGCTTTTTCACTCTCTCTCTAATCCTTACCTGCAATTAGTTTTGGAATGTGGGGGAGATGAGCATGATCGATGGAGCCGGAGGGAGCCTCTTGATCAAAAGTAATCGAGAGGCCTCCGTGCCCGAACTCCTGCACAACTTCACGACCTTACTTAAACAAGCCACCCAACAGATTCATCGCCTGGGATGTAATGTCGCCCTGAGGGACCTGTCCCTTCGGCGTAAGCTTGTCAACTACGTTGGGCAAATGCTCGGCGAGCATTGAGCTAAGCTGTTCCGGTTGAATGCCGGCCTTTTGAGCGAGTTGTTTGACAGCGTCGCTTCCGAGACCTTGCTTGATCTGGTCTGGGGTGATTGCTTTGTTCGGTCCCGTCCCCACCCAGGAATTGACAATGTCACCGAGTCCTTTTGAAGCAAACTGTTGAACCAAGCCCGAAAGGCCGCCGGTTTGTTGATTTCCCAGCAACCCTACGACTGTGTTGAGTAGATCGCTTTTGGCACCGCCGCCGGAAATCTGACCCGCCAGATTATCGAGTAGACCCATTTTATGTCTCCTTAATTGTTATTTTGCTAAAATGAGGATTAGATGTACTTCATCACTGTGATACTGCTGTCCCTGCTTTTCTGATACCCCATCCCTGCTTGACTATCTGGCTTAGACCATGCACCGGTGTACACAACAACTTTGCCGCCGGGCATACACCTTGCATTTACCTATTTGTCCTGTGCACCAAAGATAATGTCTCTGATCTGGTCGATGTTGTCCGGCGGATTTTGCACTTCACCGTTGGTTTTCTTGGTCATGACGTTTTTCCTCCGCCTACGCTGGCTATAAGTTCGTGTTGGATTCGATGTTCATTATTTCAATTTGTCTGCAAACTCGCGAGCGATTCTGTCAACGTCGTCAGCTGAAAGTCCAGCGCCAAAGCTTGTAGATTTCTTTTCTGCTTCCGGTGCAGCTGCCTTTGCCCACACGGGGGTATTGCCGGCTTTGAGAATAATGCGCTTCTCGATTTCCTCCATCCACGATCCTACATGCGCGTGCCCGGATTGCTGCTTTGCGGCGACAAATTGTTCCGTGGTCTCCGGGTTGATAGGGTGCGTTTCAAACGCCAGACGTTTCACATTGATCAGATGCCGGGCAGTAACATTGTCAGAGATGATCGAGCCGCCCCAGGTCCCCGGACCAAGGGTCATTGATGGATCGAGTCCGTTCGTGTATCCGACTGCGCCGAGTGCCGCCTGCGTATTCACGAGGATGCGGAATGCAGGCTTCTCAAGCGCGAACTTCATGATGATATCGGTATCCTTTGAATGGATGACCAGTGTATGTCCAACACCGCCAAACTCGAGGAGCTCAATACATCGATGGCAGGCATCCCGCCAGCCGTCTTCAGTGTAGAAGGCGAGGACAGGGGAGAGTTTCTCTCGTGAAAGTGGAATCTCTCGACCTACACCCTGGAGTTCTGCAATCAGCGCGGATGCGTTCGATGGAACATTGATACCCGCTTTCTGGGCGATGAACGAAGGCGATTTCCCTACCATGTCGGGGTTGATTGCGCCGCGCTGGTCGAACATCAATCGCGAAAGCCTCTCTTTTTCCTCACCCGCAACAAAGTAGGCCCCGCGACGCTTGCATTCCTCCACTACCTGGTTTTTGATCGGAGCGTCACACACCAAGGCAGATTCTGTGGAACAAAGCACACCGTAGTCGAATTGCTTGCCGGAGATGATATCTGCGACAGCCTTTGTGATGTTTGCCGTGCGCTCAATGAACGCCGGCACATTTCCCGAACCGACACCGTATGCGGGCTTCCCGGAGCTATACGCCGCCCTCACCATCGGGTTGCTTCCGGTCGCAAGGATGACTGCCGTGAGTTTGTGTCGCATGAGCTCGTTTGTCCCCTCGATTGTTGGGGAGGAGAGGCATGCCATCAAGTTCTTTGGCGCGCCGGCTTTCTCTGCTGCATCACGGATAACGTTCATTGCCTCAAGTGTACACGCGACCGCCCGCGGATGCGGACTGGCAACAACGCCGTTGCGGGCTTTCACCGATATGATCGACTTGAACATCACCGTTGAGGTGGGGTTGGTCGACGGGATGAGCGCGGCAACGACGCCCATGGGTTCGCCGATCAAGATGAGCCTCTTCTCCTTGTCTTCGCTGATTACGCCGACCGTCTTGAGATCTTTTATGGATTCCCACACACGTCGGGTGGCAAATTCGTTCTTTTTCTGCTTGTCCTCCGGTTTGCCGAATCCTGTCTCCTCCGAGGCCATCCGCCCGAGTCGTGCAGCCTCTGCGAATCCCGCGTCAGCCATTGCTTTTGCGATGCGATCAACCTGTTCCTGCGAGTAGTTGCGGAACTCAAGTTGGGCGGCCTTTGCTTTCTGCAGCAGGTCCCGCACTTCCTGGATGGACTGGAGATCTTTGTCGAGAGACATTGTCGAATTCCTTACCAGAAGAACGTGAAACTAAAGAATGGGATTTGAGCGGGAACGAAATACCCACTGTCTCCAAATCCAAACGGCCAACCGAAATCGCCTGTGAACTTTGCGGAGTATGTCCGCAAACCCAGAATCATGAAGGCGGGATTGAGTGAGCGTGCGTGCTGGGTAAACATCAGCTCACCCATAAGCTTCAGTCCCGCTGAAGCTGATTGCTTGTGCACCAACGCATCGGCCCCAATTTGGACGTAGGAAGGGACCTGGACCTTGCCATAGTCTGATCTCCATTGGAGTTGAGCGACGCTCGCATGCATCTTTACGTTCTCATCACCGACTGAAACAGACGCGTTCACGTTGACAAGCCGAGGAGCGGACGATGCATACGAACTTGCCGGGGTAATATAGTCAACGTTCCCGAAAAATCCGAAGTCAGCGCCGATGGCCAATCCCTGGAAGAGTCCGGAGGGTTGCAGCACTTCCACCTTCGTTCCGATCGACCAATACGTGTTGGCTCCTCGAGAGACCGGGATCAGATACGAGAGATTCAAATGAAGGAAATCCGTCGGGGCGTAGCCCAATTGCAGAAGGAATATCTCGAAGTCTGCAAATGAGAATCTGCCAGCCGGCATCGTCTGTCCAGTCGACATTATGAACAATCTGTTCCTCGCAGGCTCCGGCGTGTCGGACGGAATAGCTCCCTCGCTCACTCGTGTTTCTTGAGAATACGTTGCGAACCGGAAACAACTGAACCAGACAAGAGACAGCAGAGCAGTACGATTCATCTCACAGCGTCGTCTCTTTTCTCCACAAGGCCAGCCCGGTCGTTTCGTCCAGGGTTCGCACGAGTTCTTTTCCATCAAACTCCTCAATGATGACCTCGCACGCGAAGACCGGGGTGTGGTCAGGGAGGAGGTGACCACCATACGCTTGTCCGTGTTCATCCGTGAGGGTAACATGGACATGTGCAAACGGCTTACCATCCTTGATGCTGATGTTGCCATAGAGGCTGACGATTTCCATTGGCTCGGCGAAGGATACTTCGCGGTACTTCATCTCCCTCTGATCATAGTAAGCGAGCCTCGCGCGTTGTACTGCGCCCATTCCGGTGACACGGCCAATGGTGATACCATTCTCCTGAATAATCCTCATTATGGAGTTGTAGAGGTCGGCACCCCGTTGAATCTGGCCAATCATCATACGCTTGATGGAGTACTCTGCCATTGTTGAGGTATGATGGAAAGGAATCAGTGTAAGGGAATTACAGGAACAAACTCGCCTGACTGCCACGCGTCGGGGAAATTTTCAAATGCTTATAGGCCAACTTCGTTGCTTCACGACCTCGTGGAGTCCGCTTGATAAATCCCTCCTGAATGAGATACGGTTCGTACACCTCCTCAATCGTTCCGGGTTCTTCTCCCACCGCAACGGCAAGTGTGCTGATCCCGACCGGTCCGCCATTGTATTTCTCAATGATGCACTGGAGTATCCTCTTGTCCATGTCGTCGAGCCCATGCTCGTCAACTTCGAGGGCAGTGAGGGAATGCCGCGCGACCTCCTGGGAGATTACACCATTGAATCTCTTGAGGCGCGGATCGGCCTGTGCAAAGTCACGGCAACGTCGGAGCAGCCGGTTGGCAATGCGCGGCGTGCCGCGCGATCGCCCCGCCATTTCTGACAGTCCTGCCTCGTCATATTCAATGTTTAAGATCCCCGCCGACCGATGCAGAATTCTTTCCAGGGTGGGTGAGTCGTAGTAGTCCAGCCGGTTGCTTATGCCGAACCGCGCACGCAGCGGAGCGGTAAGCAGTCCGGCACGGGTGGTTGCACCGATGAGCGTATACTTGGGCAGCGAAAGCTGAATGCTCCTTGCATTCGGGCCCGAGTCAATCATGATGTCGAGCCGGAAATCTTCCATTGCTGAATACAGGTACTCTTCCACGACCGGGTTCAACCGATGGATCTCGTCGATAAACAGAACGTCGCCCTCTTCGAGATTTGTCAGAATGCCTGCAAGATCCCCCGGCTTGTCGAGAACGGGTCCTGAAGTGACCTTGATATTACCGCCCATTTCATTTGCAATGATGTGGGCCAGAGTGGTCTTTCCCAGACCAGGCGGTCCGGTCAGCAATACATGATCAAGCGATTCCTGCCGCTGCCGGGCTGCGGTAATGAAAACCTTCAGGTTATCAGTGATCTTTTCCTGGCCGTAGAAGTCGAGGAACGAAAGTGGGCGAAGCGTCTGGTCGAATTCGACGTCTGCTTCAAGCCGTTCAGGTGATGTGAAATCTGACTTTTTCATTGGAAGCAAGGTAAGAGAAGTGCGGGCAAAGGTCAATATTTGAGGGGCGTTCGCCGTACGTTGAAATGGTGGGACATGAGTGCATCAGAACCGCCGAGTTTATTGCCGGACGATTAGGTCCATCATTTCGTCGCGTGTCTGAGCGAAGCCTTGATAAGATCCTCCACACCGACTTCGTTCCCGTTCATTTCCTTCAACGTTGAGAGGAGGGCTTTCTCGGCAACCGGCCGGGAATAACCGAGCGATGTCAAGGCAAGCAGCGCCTCGGATCGTACCTGTGACTGTTTATCCGTTGCAATCGGAGGAAATGCCCCCGACGCCTCTACTTTTGCTATCCTATCACGCAGCTCAACAATGAGACGCTCGGCGAGTTTCTTGCCAACACCCGGAATGGTCGTGAGTGCTCCAAGGTTCCCTGAGGCGATATGATGCTTGAGATCGGGGACGGTAATCCCTGAAAGAATCGTCTGCGCCATTCTCGGACCAATTCCCGAGACCGAAATAAGGAGCTTGAAGATGCTGCGCTCCTCTTCCGAGGCAAACCCAAAAAGTTGCAGCGTATCCTCTCTGACGTGAAGGTAGGTAAGGAGTGTTACATTGCTGTTCACTCCACCGAGTGAGGTATACGTTGAGAGCGGGATGTTGATGCTATATCCGACGCCCTGCGTGTCCACGATGACCTCGGTCGGTGACTTGGAAACGAGCATGCCGCGAATCGATGCAATCATGCGCTCACTCGCTCCGGGTGTGCAAGGATGAAGGACTTCCAATTCGTGTGCTTCGAGGCAGGTGTGGCAAGCCGGTGAAGATGGCAGACTGGCAATGGCGATCGCATCAGAAGTGTCATGCAGCATTCTGGCATTCGAGAGTCGCAGCAGGGACTTGATCATGAACTGCACCTGCTCCTTTGAGGCTGCTCCGTTTCCGACAACAGCCTTCTTGACCTCACGGGGAGAATATTCGCTGGTGGGAATCTCGCTTTCCACTGCAGCCAGGATGGCGACCCCGCGCGCGTGGCCAAGCTTCAATGCGGATTGGGCGTTCTTGCCATAGAACGCCGATTCGATCGCCAGCTCGTCTGGATGGTATGTCTCGATAACGGAGCAGAGTTCCTTGTAGATCTTCTGCAATCGAAGGGGCATCGAGGCATCAGCCGAATTGCGGACCGTCCCGCATCCCAGCAACTGGAGCGTGTTCCGGTGACGCATGATTACGCCGTATCCCGTTACCAGCGTACCGGGATCAACCCCGAGAATGACGGATGAACCGGTGCCGTCTTGTCCATCGACCGTTTGGCGACGACCGGACGTTCCGTTCCGTTGTTCCGCTCAACCGTTGATCGACGCAAGTTCTTTCTCGTCTATGTCGAAGTTCGAATAGACGTTCTGCACATCCTCGTGTTCCTCAAGCGCCTCCATCAGTTTCAGCGTCTGTTCGGCTTCCTTGCCGGAGATTTTCACGGTGTTCTGGGGGATCATTTGGAGGGCGGCACTTTCCACCTTGATTCCCTTGTCCTCGATCGCCTTCTTCACCGCGTCGAACAACTGCGGGGATGTGACGACGGTGAACGATTCGTCGTCAGTGATCATGTCGTCGGCGCCAGCATCGAGGATGATTGCCATGAGATCGTCTTCCGTGATGGATTGTCCTGTACGGGGAATCACGATGTTTCCCTTCCTATGAAACATCCATGCCACGCTCCCTGTCTGTCCGAGGTTGCCGTTGTTGCGGGAGAGGACATGGCGCATCTCCGAGACGGTCCTGTTGTTATTGTCGGTGACAACTTCAACGAGGATGGCTACTCCTCCCGGGCCGTATCCTTCAAACGTCACTTCCTCATACGTAACACCGGGGAGTTCACCGGTTCCTTTTTGAATCGCTCGTTTGATGTTATCGGCGGGCATGTTGGAACTCTTGGCAGTCTGGATTGCCAGCCGAAGACGCGGGTTTCCGTCAGGATTCCCGCCCCCGTTCTTGGCAGCAATTGTTATTTCCTTGATAAGCCTCGTGAATAACCGGCCCCGGGCGGCGTCGGTTGCCCCCTTCTTGCGCTTGATCGTTGCCCATTTTGAATGACCTGACATGTCTGGATCTCCTCTATCGAATGTCTCTCACTTTGAGTTGTGGAATTGTGTTTGCTGGACGCGACCCGTTCGGCGGGACATAGTCGTTCTCTTCGACAGAAAAGACGCATTCAAGGTCTCTTCTGCCGCTTGCCACACGTGGAAGGAGTTCCCCAAGGCCGAATCCGATCGCGTCGAACACGACGCCATTTTGCCGCACTTTGAATCGCAGATGGTTTCTGCCAACTATTCGTGGAGAACCTATCACCTCCAGATTGCGTGACAGGAAGGTGGGCTTCATGTTGTTAGGTCCAAACGGCGCGAACTCCTTCAAGATACGGACGAATCGCGGTGTAACTTCGGAGAGTGAAATCTCAACATCCACTTTAATCTCGGGCGTCTTCAAGTCCTCGGACATCATCTCTTTAACAGTGGCGTTGAATGCGTCACGGAATTCATCGAGTCTGGAGATTTCCACAGTAAGCCCGGCAGCATACTTGTGTCCTCCGAATTGGATCAGCTTATCCTCGCATCGTTTCAATGCCTGATATACATCGAACCCACTGATGCTGCGCGCTGAGCCTTTGGCCACACCATCGACGGTTGCCATCATGATTGACGGCTTGTAGTACCTTTCGACCATGCGCGACGCGACAATTCCGACCACACCGGGGTGCCAGTGCTCCTGATGGAGCACGATCACTGAGTCGACGTCGAGGTCGAAGAGGTCTTCGGCAAGTCGCTGGGCCTCTTCGAACGTATCTTCATCAATCTTCCGTCGATTCTGGTTCTCCAGCTCGAGCACGTTGGCAAGCGCACGCGCTTCCTGCGGGTCGTCGCAGGTGAGCAATCGGACGGCCCGGTTGGCATCCCCCAGTCTTCCCGCTGCATTGATTCGCGGGGCAAGGCCGAACACTATTTGCCCGGTGCTGATGGATTTTTGGTCCAATCCCGCAGCATCAATCAACGCCTTGATTCCAGCCCTCGGCGTTGTGTTGATGCGCTCAAATCCCCGTTTGACGAGCACCCTGTTTTCATCGACAAGGGGAACGATATCGGCGGTGGTCGCCAGGGTCACAAACTCAAGAAACTCAGGAAGCAGATCCTCCTTGCCCAGGCGCTTTGCCAGTGCCTGGATAAGCTTGAAACCAACGCCACACCCGCAGAGATATTTGAACGGATATGTGTCTCCGGGCTTGATCGGATCGAGGAGTGCATACGCCTCCGGCAGTTGTTCGCCAGCCTCGTGATGGTCACAAATGACAACGTCGAGGTTAACGCTTCGCGCGTACTCAACCTGCTCAACAGCCGTGATCCCGCAATCCACTGAAACAAATAACGTTACTCCAAGCTGGACAGCCTTGTCTATACCGATGCGTGAGATACCATAGCCTTCCTTCAGCCTGTCGGGGATGTAGTAGATGGCATCGCCGCCAACTGCCCGGAAGAACAGGTACAGCATCGAAGCGCCGTTTGTTCCGTCCACATCGTAATCGCCAAAGACCAGAATCTTTTCATGTTGTTCAATTGCGCTGATGATTCTGGAGACCGCACGTTCCATACCATCCATGAGGAAGGGGTCATGCAACTGTTCCAGGGTGGGTCGGAAGTATGCCTTTGCCTTGGCGTAATCATCGATGCCGCGATGCACGAGCACTCTGGCGATTGCGTCGGGCACGTTGATCTCCTTGGAGAGACGTGCAACAAGATCGGCGTCGGAGGGTTCTGCGACTGTCCACCGATGCTCTCGAATGGTGGTATTCACGGTGACTCCTTCAAAGAAACGCCCTCTGTTATCTGCCGGCACGGGAATGCAGGTGAAGCGGTAACGAAAGGCAATGCAGGTCTGTAAGCCGAATTCTGTCTGCCCCGTGAAGGGGGAGGCAACCATTTCTCTGGGCCTCGGATTGCTCCTTGGCTCTAGCGACCTACCCGAGAGTTCATTCGTGTTGCCACAAAGACGAAGCGAGCAGCTTCTCCTCTCTTACATGGTCTTGCTCCGGGTGGGGTTTGTCATGCGTGCGACATTGCTGTTGCACCGGTGAGCTCTTACCTCGCCTTTTCACCCTTACCTATGTACCAATGGCACATGGGCGGTGTGTTTTCTGTGACACTTTCCGTCCCCGACGGCTTGTGCCCCCGGGGCCCCTGCTCTTAACGGGGCACCTTGCTCTGTGGAGTTCGGACTTTCCTCATGGCGCCCATGGCGCCACGCGGTTGCCCGACCTGCAGTTGTGAGTATGTTAGTGAATTAATAAAATGAGAACAGCGGAGTTGATCCGCATGCTGAATAAGGAGAACCCTTACGACGATGAAACGGCTGAAGTAGCTTCTACAATTTCATCGGAGACTACGATGCGACCGCACCGTTCGCACATGTAGAGCTTGTTGTTATGACGGAGTTCCAGCAACACCTGGGGAGGCACCCTGTTGAAACATCCGCCGCAGGCCCCGCGCTTCACTGGTACGATTGCCTTGCCTTTCTTCGCTTTTCGTATCCGTTCGTACACTACAAGGTCTGCTTTGTCAATCCGGGCGACGGCTTTTTGGCGCTCATGGGCGAGCTTTAATTCCTCAGCCTCAGTACTTTTCGATACCTCGACCAGGGCCTGGCGCTTCTCCTCGAAGAGTCCCACCGCTTCCTCGAGTTTCCCTTTTGCCGTCTCGATGTCAGTCCGGGCATTTGAAGCCTTGCCCTCAAGCACCTCCATCTCCTTTTCGAGTTTCGTGATCGTGCTGATGGCCGCATCCATCTCGCGTGAAAGGGCATCGTACTCTTTGTTATTGCGCACCTCGAACTGCTGCTTCTTGTACCGGTCGAGTTTTACCCTGAGGTTGACGATCTCGCTATCCGCGTTATCCCTGCCTGTAAACGCGGTTTTCATCTCCTGGTCGAGCGCTGCAATCTGGTTCTTCAGGTCCGTGACCTTCTCTTCCATTGTCCTGGTTTCGGATGGCAGGTCGCCCTTGAGGTCCTCGATTTCATCGAGGCTGTTATCGATGAGTTGCAGTGTGTAGAGGTTCCGTAACCTATTTTCCAATGCAGTTCCTTAGATAGTTAGTTATATACAATCGGGTTGGTCGAAGTTCTTGCGACGTGGACCGGGGGATATGTCCCCAGTCGCATGAACTCTTCCTTCAGTTTCTTTGCCATTACATCCAACACAGGTTGTTCGGTTTCGTAATGTCCCGCATCAATAAGTATGATTCGCTCTGCAGCATCCTGAAACGCGTGGTATTTCACATCAGCGGTGATAAATGCATCCGCCTTTTGTCGGATCGCCTCCGCAGTCAGTTCGGAGCCGCTCCCACCGCATGCCGCAACTCGTCGAATCCGGCGTGAAGGACCACGGGTGAAACGGAGCGTTTCCACTTTCAAGGACTTTCTTACATGCCTGAGCAACTGCGGCTCCGACATGGGGGAACTGAGTTCACCCAGAACTCCCATGCCATAGTGAGGTGATACATTCTCCAGTGGATAGATGTCGTACGCAGGTTCTTCATAAGGATGTGCCCTCAGCATGTTCCTTACTACGGAATGAAGTCTGGGTTGATCAACGATCATCTCGAGGCGAACCTCCGGCACATGCTCAAGCTGTTGTGTCCTTCCGATCGAAGGATGCGACTCCGCGTTTCCCTTGAACGTCCCCACGCCTTCGCTGCGAAACGAACAGGAATCGTAATTTCCAATGCTTCCCGCTCCCGCTTTGCCCATGGCGTCTGCAACGCGATCAAGGTGGCTGGCCGGGACGAACGTCACGACCTTTTTCTTCAACCGATAGTTCTTCAAAAGAAAATCCACGTGGGTGAGCCCCAGCCTCGCGGCGAGGGCGAAACTCGTTCCGCCCAGGGTAAAGTCGAGGTTCGTGTGGGCTGACAAGAGGCTTATGCGCGACCGCACGAGATGTTCTATGCACTTCCCGCGCCTTTCCCGCACATCTACAGATTGGATGGGCCGAAAGAGGAGGGGGTGGTGGCTGATCATAAGATCAGCACGTCGCCTCATCGCCTCACGAATGGTATCCTCGGTGACATCGAGGCAAATGAAGACTGCCTTCACTGGTGCGTCCGGAGATCCTACCTGGAGTCCTGGGTTATCCCGCTCCCACGCAATTTCCCTTGGTGCCCAACCTTCGATAATGCCCTGAACATCCTTTACAATCATGAATTACACGACATGCCATAAATAAAGTGTCCCGCCTTGGGCGGGACACTTGTTATCTGGATATTATATGGTGAATGAAATTTCTTTTAGTCAATGGGAAGCGCAAGACCATTCAGACCTCAGCCGCTTGATTTTCAAAAGACTGGCAAAATATAGGGATAGATGGCAAGAAATGCAAGTAGAATTACGTTGCATCCATTTTGCCGTCTTAACAGACATTAAGATTACCGTATGGGAGGAGGCGTGAACAACGCTGGCTCGCAGTGTCCGGGCGAACCAGGGGTTGAGCGGGATCAGGTTTTGTCGAACTCAATTCGTTCGAAGTTGATGTCCCGGAGCTTGGTGATTTCCTTCTCGATGAGGCTGATGTTGTGGTCCAGGTCCTTGATGAGTTGGAGCTCTCCCTCAGCCAGAGGCTGGCGTGCCAGGATATCCGTGCTGATTTTCATCGCTGCAAGGGGATTATTGAACTCGTGACATACCGTCACCACGAGTTCCTTGATGGCATCGGTTCTCTTTTTGGCGATCAGGTCCGTCCGTTGTTGCTCGGCGATGCGTTGTTTGAGATAAACACGCCCGAGGATATTGACGATAGTGCGCGGGAGGACGGAATCAACGGCCTCGTCCTTTACCATGAAGTCCTCGATACCGTACTTCATTGCTTCGATGGCGAGGCGGAAATCGCGATTGGAGGTGAGAAAAATAATCGGAACCTCGATTTTCTCTTCACGTATCAACCTGGTGACTTCCAACCCGTTGATTTCAGGGAGGTAATAGTCCACGAGGATCAGGTCGATAGTCCGGTTGTGCCTAAGCTCTTCCAATGCCGAGGAACCATCCTGCTTCCAGATGATATTGAATTTTTTCCCCTGGTACTTGGCGAGCAATTGCTGTGCGACAGCCATATAGCCCGCATCATCGTCAACAAACAGGAGGTTGATTGTGTCGGGTGTTTCCATGTGTCCTCGAGTTTTTCCACCAAGAGTATAGCACTTGAGGGCATGAGTTGCAAATGCTTTCTGAGACACAATCAGGAACTCAAAGTGCCCGATATATTTAGTTGATTTTTTGCAATTGTTTGTCTATTTTTGACCACACCGTTTAAGGCAATTCTCGGGAAGAAGATCGGCGGGTTTTGGCGGCTTTAAACCGGGATTCCGCAGAACAACATCTGGAGTGGTACATGCCCGATAAGAACAAGATCCTTGTCGTTGACGACGAAGACGCGTTACGAACCGTGCTGAGCGGCGAACTTGTCAGCGAAGGATACGATGTGCGAACTGCTGCAGACGGTGACGATGCGATTTCGAACGTTCAGAAGGAAACGTTTGATCTCGTTCTTCTGGACATCAAGATGCCGAGAATGAACGGGTTTGAAGTTTTGAAATTCATCAAGGAGAAGCATCCAAAGACCAAAGTGGTGATGCTGACCGGCTTTGCTGATCTGAAGAATGCCATCGAATCCAAGAAACTCGGCGCGGAGGACTTTGTCAGCAAGCCGTATGACCTTGTCGATCTGTTGACCACTATCGAGCGGGTGTTAAGTGAATAGAGATACAACTTCTGGCGATATTGCTGTCGCCCCCCAGAAGGTTGGCGCACCGACGCCAAAGCGCTACAATCTTCTCATTGTGGATGATGAGGAGTCTCTTCGCACTCTTCTTGAAAGTGAGCTGACTGAGACGCAGGAATTTGCAGTCGATACAGCGTCCGACGGCGGTCAGGCGATCAACCAGATCCAGGGGAAAGTCTACGATGTTGTATTGCTGGATATTCGTATGCCGCGTGTCAGCGGCATTGAGGTCTTGAAGTTCGTTCATGAATATTCACCCACCACGCAAGTCATTATTCTCACCAACTACGCCGACGTAAAGACTGCAATCCAGACCATCAAGCTGGGAGCGTACGATTTCCTTGCCAAGCCGTATGATATCGATGAATTGTTTAATACCATTCACCGGGCGATCGAACGCAAGCAATTGTTCATCGACAACAAGTTGATGAAGAGCGAGCTTTCGAGAAAGGCAGGCAGCTTCGAGCTTATTGGCCAGAGTCCGGCGTTTCTCAAATTGGTGGAGAGTGCAACACGATTTGCCGAAAGTGATTCCTTTGTCCTGATCCAGGGTGCCAGCGGAACAGGCAAAGAGTTAATCGCAAACTTGATTCACCGTCGGAGCCCGCGGAACGACAGACCGTTCGTCGCAGTGAATTGCGCGTCGATTCCTGATACATTACTTGAAAGTGAGTTGTTTGGTCACGAAAAAGGCGCGTTCACGAACGCGTACTCAACCAAGCAGGGCCTTGTGGAGGTCGCAAATGGAGGAACCCTGTTCCTCGATGAAGTGGGAGATATCAGTCCGGCTATCCAGCCGAAACTTCTTCGCTTCCTGGAGACGGGTGAATTCAGAAGAGTCGGAGGAACGAATCTGCTGACCGTGGATGTCCGGGTGGTTTCTGCGACAAACAAGGATCTCCGGGAAGAGGTGAAGGCAGGGAGGTTCCGCGAAGATTTGCTCTATCGACTCAACGTTGTCACGTTGCGCGTACCACTTCTCAACGAACACAAAGAGGATATAACCGTTCTTGTCGATTATTTTCTGGTACGGAAGGCCAAAACGAAGACGCCCAAGAAACTCTCTCCGGGCGCAATGGATTTGTTGCTCACATACGATTGGCCAGGAAATGTCCGTGAACTGGAACATGTCCTTGAAGGTGCAGTCCTACTCTCCTCCAGTGATACCATCGAGGAATCCGACCTCTCAATGTACTTCCACAGATCTGACAAGGTGTTGACCGAAACTGGCGCAACAGGAACTGTCGACCTCCTGCCGGACGCACTCGTTCCCCTGGACGCTGTTGAGCGGATGCACATCGAGCGCACGCTGAAACATTACAACTTCAGCCGGACAAAGACAGCAAACTCCCTCGGCATCAGCAAGAAAACCCTGTACCTCAAAATCAAACAATACGGGTTGAAGGTACAGGATTCGTAAGTCCTGGCAAGCCTTTCTCTTCGTGACACAATTTTTGTTGTCCTCATCTGAAACTTTTTCCGGACCCGGATCAGTATACCATACTGACCAGTACTACATCTAATCTCTCCTTCCGAAAGCCGGTAGCACCTGACCAGTGTGGCCGGCTTTCTCCTTATGTCGGTACCTTGACATTTGGGACATTTTTTTGTTCATTTAGTCCAGATTTCCAATCATTCTTAGCCCTGTGTTGCTTTTTCTGAACAGGGCTTTTTTCCATTCTGACCCGGCTTCGGATCCTTCATGCAAAAATTTCAGGGCGTTGACTATTTCTCGGTTGACTCGTTGCTTACAGAGGAGGAGATTCTCGTCCGAAAGACTGTGCGTGAGTTTGTTGATGACAACGTTCTGGGAATTATCGAAAAGCACAACCGGGCTGGTACCTTCCCGATCGATCTGGTTCCTGAGATGGCAGAACTCGGCATGTTCGGGGCAACCCTTCCTCCCGCGTACGGTTGTGCAGGTATGAACAATGTTGCCTATGGACTCATGATGCAAGAACTCGAAAGGGGTGACAGCGGCGTCAGGAGTTTTGCGTCTGTTCAGAGTGGATTAGTGATGTATCCGATTTTTGCCTACGGATCCGAACAACAAAAGGAATACTGGTTGCCCAGGCTTGCAAAGGGCGAGAAAATTGGCTGCTTCGGCCTGACCGAACCTGACTTCGGATCGAACCCCGGAGGGATGATCACACGCGCCGAAGAGACACCAGGCGGTTATCTTCTGAACGGCGCCAAGATGTGGATCACCAACGGCACCCTTGCAGATGTGGCTGTGGTATGGGCAAAGCTAAACGGGGTCGTGCATGGCTTTCTTGTTGAGAAGGGAACGAAGGGTTTTTCCGCGCCCGAGATGAAAGGAAAGCATTCTCTGAGGGCGTCGGTAACTTCGGAACTTATTCTCCAGGATGTTCAAATTCCCAAGGAAAATCTCCTCCCGAACGGCACGGGCCTTAAATTGCCGCTGAGTTGTCTCAGCCAGGCCCGGTACGGTATTGCCTGGGGCGCGATTGGTGCGGCGATGGCATGTTATGATGCCGCCCTCCAGTATGCGAAGTCGCGGATTCAGTTCGACAAGCCGATTGCATCGTTCCAGCTGACCCAGGCGAAACTTGTCAATATGGTCACGGAAATAACCAAAGCCCAGCTTATGGTGCTTCAGTTGGGCAGACTGAAGGATGCCGGCAAGGTACGGTTCCAGCAGATCTCCATGGCCAAGCGCAACAATGTGTACCATGCGTTGCAGATTGCCCGTGAGGCAAGGTCTATTCTCGGTGCCAATGGAATACTTGATGAGTATCCGGTAATGCGTCATGCCGCGAACCTGGAATCCGTTCTGACGTATGAAGGTACCCATGAGATGCATACATTGATTATCGGAGAAGATATAACGGGTATTCCCGCATATACTTGACCGTTGAAGTCATGAATGTCACTGTCGCTTCGATTCATCCTATCGCCTATCTCCAGTGCCTACGAAAAAAATTCTCGGTGATGCCCTAACATACGACGACGTTCTTCTTGTCCCTGCGAAGTCTGCTGTTCTTCCCCGTGAAGTCGACGTCCGAACAAATCTCACACGTCGTATTGGACTCAACATCCCGTTGATCAGCGCCGCAATGGACACCGTTACCGAATCCGACATGGCGATTGCCATGGCGCGTGAGGGTGGTATCGGGATTCTGCACAAGAACATGACCATTACACGACAGGTGGAAGAGGTGGGGCGTGTGAAACGATCGGAGAGCGGAATGATTCTCGATCCTGTCACGGTGCGCGCAGACCAGAAGGTAAAGGATGTTCTTCACCTGATGAACAAATACAGAATCTCCGGGATTCCGGTCGTTGATGGCGGGAACAGGCTTATCGGGATCATCACCAACAGGGATTTGCGATTCGAGCCCGATGAAGATCAGTTCGTCTCCGATATCATGACGCGTGAAAACCTGGTGACGGCACCTGTCGGGACGACCCTCCATCAGGCAGAACGTATCCTGCAAAAACACAAGATCGAAAAACTTCCGGTTGTCGACAGGAGCGGTGTCCTTAAGGGCCTTCTTACATTCAAGGATATTCAGAAGAAAAAAAGATTCCCCAATGCATGCAAGGACGAGCACGGTCGACTGCGCGTCGGTGCCGGTGTTGGAGTGACCGCCGATACCGCGGACCGCGTTCGGGCCCTCGTACGAGTGGGGGTAGACGCTATTGTCATAGATACGGCCCACGGCCATTCGCGCGGAGTGCTGGAGACAGTAAAGTCCGTGCGAAAGCTCTTCCCTGACCTTGAGCTTATTGTCGGAAACGTTGGCACAGCGCAGGGAACGCTTGACATTATCAGGGCCGGTGCCGATGGTGTGAAAGTGGGGATCGGTCCGGGGTCAATCTGCACGACGCGTGTTGTTGCAGGAGTCGGAGTCCCCCAGCTTACGGCGATCCTCGAGTGCTCGAAGGTTGCGGCGCGGGCACGGGTCCCCCTCATCGCCGATGGCGGCATTAAGCAGACTGGAGACATTGCGAAGGCGATTGCTGCCGGGGCCGATGCTGTGATGATCGGCGGTTTGTTTGCCGGTGTCGATGAGAGTCCGGGTGAAAAGGTACTCTACGAGGGGAGGAGTTACAAGGTGTACCGTGGCATGGGCTCAATCGAGGCGATGAAACAGGGAAGTCGGGATCGATATTTTCAGGATGCAGAGGATGATCTTCAGAAACTCGTTCCCGAAGGGATCGAGGGACGCGTGCCGTACAAAGGACCATTGGGAGATACGGTATATCAAATGATTGGAGGGCTTCGTGCCGCGATGGGCTACTGCGGTGCCCCAACAATTACTCATATGAAGAACAAGGCGCAGTTTGTACGAATGACAGATGCCGGACTTCGTGAGAGTCATCCTCATGACATCTCCATTACCAAGGAGGCTCCGAATTATCACCTCTAATCCGCGGCAGCACGAATGAGGCGGTCACGAGTTGCATTGCTGCGTGCGGGTATGCGGGACCGCGGTCTCGACGCGTTCATTGTCAGCTCACCGTTTCATGTTCGTTACCTGACAGGGTTTTCGGGGTCAAACGGTCTTGGTGTTGTGCGCAAGTCTGAAGGACTCTTCGTCACCGATCCCAGGTACACCAAGCAATCCGCTCTTGAGGTGAAGTCGTTCGCGTGTATCGTCGGAACCGACGGTCTCTATGAGACGGTCGCTCAGCGCAAGTTGCTGAAGGGGTGTCGGTCTGTCGGGTTCGAATCTGAGAGTGTTACGTACGCACAGTACAGAATTCTGAAGAGGCTTGTGCCCGGAGTCTCATTCGTCCCGACCAGTGGAATCGTTGAAAACATAGCCCTCGTCAAAGAGAACGAAGAGGTTGAAAACATCCGTGCGGCAGTCCGGATCTCGGATCGGGTGTTTGAAGATGTGCTTCATTCCATACGGCCGGACGTGACCGAATTGGATGTCGCGGCCGAGATCGCCTATCGACACAGGAAATACGGAGCGGAAAAGGACGCGTTTGAACCCATTGTGGCAAGCGGTGAACGGGGCTCATTGCCACATGCGAGGGCGACAACCAGGAAGATCCGGAATGGTGAACTTGTAACGCTTGACTTTGGATGCACGGTTCGCGGATATAATTCCGACATAACCCGGACCGTCGCTGTTGGCAGAGTATCAGGCAAAGCCAGAAGAATGTATGACATTGTTCTCGCCGCGCAGCTCGATGCTATCGGTGCGGCGAGGGGTGATATGTCTGCGAAAGATCTCGATGGAGTTGCCCGCGGGCGCATCGCGAAGGAAGGATACGGCAAGTACTTCATTCATTCCCTCGGACACGGCCTTGGTCTTCAGGTGCATGAACGTCCGCGTGTATCATTCCTGAGCACGGAACAATTGCTTCGGGGGAGCGTCATCACTGTGGAACCCGGTGTCTACATCCCGCGGTTCGGTGGTGTGCGGATTGAGGATGACGTGTTGCTGACTGCGCGGGGATGTGAAGTGTTGTCTTCGGCGCCAAAGGAATTTCTGACTGTCTGAATGGTCTCTTCAGAAATAGCTCCACGACGGGCTCTCGTCATAGCATACTATTTTCCCCCCATGGGGCTGAGCGGTGTCCAGCGAACACTCAAATTCGTGAAATACCTGCCGAAGTTTGGGTGGCACCCAACCGTCCTGACCGTCACGCCCGGAGGGTACTTTGCGCAGGATGAGTCGATGCTGGAGGAGATCAAGGCGCCGGAGATCCGCGTTGTCCAGACGAAAACTGCCGGTCCGGGAAAGCTCTTTGCAAAACGGGAAGTAGTCAAAGTACCGTCAGAACGATCGAGAAAGTTCTTCAGCCGGATCAGCGATACATTCTTCATCCCTGACAACAAGATTGGCTGGCGAAGAAAAGCCGTCGCAAAAGCGCTGGCGCTCCACAAGGAGACACCGTTCGATCTCGTGTTTGCCACCGCCCCTCCCTTTACCGATTTTCTGATCGGTGCTGACCTGAAGTCGAAGATCAACAAACCATTGGTGTTCGACTATCGTGACCCGTGGTATGAATACCCGTTCAGGTTCTATCCGACCCCGTTCCATAAGTGGAAACATCGGCAGCTCGAGCGGAAAGCGTTGCGGGCGAGCAGCCATGTGATAACGACGAACAGGCGGGTGAAGGAGTCCCTGATTGCACGGTATCCGTTTCTCACGTACCACGATGTTGACATCATCCCGCAAGGATATGATCCCGAGGATTACGTGCAAAGCGGGGATGTGCACCGGACACCGGGGAAGATGCGCATTACCTATGCGGGGATATTCTGGGAAGACAGAGTCCCCGATTATTTCCTTAAGGCGTTGCATGCACTTCTTCTGGAGAGGCCGGGACTGCGGGGCAGGATCGAAGCATGTTTTGTCGGGAACTTCCGGAATGAAAATCTGAAAATCGTTCAGCATCTTGGTCTCCAGGATAGCGTCTCTGTTCTTGGGTACCTTCCTCACAGGGAGTGCGTCAGGCAACTGGTCGCATCGGACGTTCTTTGGATGATCGTTGGAGACGGGTTTGGCTCACCCGGCAAGACGTATGAATATATCGGTGCACAAAAGCCGATCCTTGGATGCGTGCCCGACGGTTTTCTCAAAACCACCATTCTCGATGCAGGTGGAAGAGTGGTTGCACCGGACGACGTTGTCGGAATAAAGACAGCGATCAGCGACTTTTTCGACCTTTTTGAAAAGAAGGCCCTAGTAGGCCCCCGCCGGGAGGTGATGGACAAGTTTAATCGGGTCAACCTCGCCGGACAGCTTGTCAAGATTTTTGAATCGCTTCGAGAACCATGACATGAACGCATTGGTGATTGGTTCGGGCGGTCGCGAACATGCGCTCGTGTGGAAGATGATCCAGAGTGAGCGCGTTCGAACGATCTATTGCGCACCGGGCAACGCCGGGATTGAATCTCTTGTTGAATGTATTCCAATTCTTCCGTCGGATCTCGACGGCCTGCTTCACTTTGCACTTGACAGGAAGATTGACCTTACCGTCGTCGGACCGGAACAACCTCTCGCTGACGGGATCGTCGATCTTTTCGAGAGCCGCGGCCTGAGGATCTTCGGTCCATCAAAACGAGCGGCCGAGCTCGAGTGGAGCAAGGCATTTGCCAAGGAGTTCATGCGCCGACATGGAATTCCCGACTGCATACCATCAAGTATTTTCACTGGCAGACCGTGAGAAGGCATTTGCGACCCTGGATGCGGCTCTGTATCCTCTCGTACTCAAAGTCGATGGTCTGGCAGCAGGGAAAGGGGTATCGATTTGTGAGGATCGAACGTCGGCCCTCACCGCCCTGCGTACAATGATGGAAGGGAAGGCGTTCGGTGACGCGAGTAAGACTGTTGTTATGGAGGAATTCATGACTGGGGAGGAAGCGTCGGTGTTCGCCGTTTGCGATGGCGCCGACTATGTAACACTTCCACCGGCTCAAGACCACAAGAGGATTTTTGATGATGACCGCGGCGGGAATACGGGAGGTATGGGTGCATATGCTCCGGCACCGGTGGTCAGCCGGCAGATACTGGAGGAGGTAAAGCAGAAGATTATCGAGCCCGTGCTAAGAGGCATGGCGGCAGAGGGACGAACGTACAAAGGCTGCCTGTACGTAGGTCTGATGATTACTGTCGAGGGGCCGAAGGTGGTGGAATTCAATGCGAGGTTTGGCGATCCTGAGACCCAGGTGGTCCTCCCGCTTTTTAATGGCGATATTGTTGAACTCATGCTCGCCGCGTGTGATGGAACGATCGCTTCAATGCGACTGCAGAACAAGCCCGATAACAGTGGTTCGGCAGTGTGTGTGGTTCTCGCATCATCCGGATATCCGGGGAAGTATCAGACCGGCATGGAGATTCACGGGCTGCAAAAACTCAATGAAGACGTCGTTGCGTTTCACGCCGGAACAACGAAGGTGAAGGATGTGGTGGTGACTGCGGGGGGAAGAGTGCTTGGTGTGACTGCGATTTCCCCTAATCTCGATTTTGAAAAGACTATTGCAGCCGCCTATGAAGGTGTGTCACAAATCAGTTTCGACGGAATGCAATTTCGGCGTGACATCGGAAGACGAGCACTGTTGCACAGAACCCAGAGTGTTGCATGACGACCAACGAGCATTCAATGAGGAGTTTGTTGTTCCATCCCATGATGTCGTTCGTTGTTTTTGTGGCTCTGGTCGTAAGGTTGATTGCGGTTCCACTGGCCCATGCGCACGGGTACTACATGTCTGACGAGCGGCAATATGTGAACATGGCCCATCGTGTGCTGGATGGTCAGGGGTTCATAAGTGACAACGGGGAGTTGTCCACCATTGCCCCGTTGTATATTTTCATGCTGGCGGGGATTTTCAAGGTTCTTGGCCCTTCGCTGGTTGTCCCCCATGTGCTTGGGTGTATCCTGGGGACAATAATGGTCATTCTGGTCGCACTCCTGAGCCTTCACGTCTTCGAGAACAAGAGCGCTGCGTTGATGGCCGCTGGCGTTGCCGCCATCTATCCGTCGTTTGTCATCTACTCGGGACTGCTTGTCACTGAGACTCTGTATGTCGCGCTCTTTTCTGTCCTCATTCCTTATTGCCTACAGGATGATTGACAAAACGAATATCGGAGTCGGGTTGCTTCTCGGTCTTGTTTCAGGGCTCGCGACATTGACGAGAGCCGTGTTCTTCGGGTTCTTTCCCTTGCTGCTGCTGTTGACCTGGTGGGGAAGAAGGCGGGCGAGCACGCCCGGCTTCAGAGATCTCCTGATTGCATTGACCCTTTGGTGCGTGATACTCTTGCCGTGGGCGGTCCGGAATTACGACGTCCACCACACGTTCATTCCGGTATCCACCGGCGGAGGAAAAGTTTTGTTGACTGGTAACAATCCTTTTGCTCCGCAGTCGTGGCGCGCAGCGGGATTTGAGGAATGGATACGCGCACAAGCGGCAGGGAAAGGCGTGCAGAACCTCAGTGCTCTCACGGAAGTGGACCTCTTCTCGTTATATAAAGACATTGCTCTCGACTATATAACTTCGCATCCCATTGCGACGTTCCTGCTCTCAATTCAGAAGGCCCATATCTTCTGGGTATATCCTGTTGCGAATACGGCTTCGAACATCCCGGTGCAGTTGCTTGCCACTGGCGCCGATTTCGTCTTGTATCTTGGTTCGGCGATCGGTCTTGCTGGATGCTGGCAATACCGGCAACGCCTGTTGCCCATCTTCGTGGGAATCATGTTCTTCTTTGGTGTGCAGGTTGTATTCCACGCAGAAGCGAGGTTTAGATTGCCCCTGGTCCCGTTTCTTTGTCTTCTGTTCGGCTATGCAGCGATGATGTTGACTGATCGACACCGACGGAGTGACTTCCTCGCGGCACAGACGTTGGGTAATAGTATCGTCAATTGCTGCATGTTCAATCGTCGGAGTGTACCTCTATACCGGGGTATTGTTTTTGACAGGGAAAATTTCTTAAGGAATGGACGGATTGAAAATACTTGTGACGGGTGGTGCCGGTTTCATAGGATCTCATATTGTCGACGAGTATCTCTCGCTCGGACATGAAGTCTCAATCGTTGACAATCTGGTGACAGGAAGACGGGAGAACCTGAATCCAGAGGCGACATTTTTTCAGGTTGACGTTCGGGATGCCGATAAGTTGAAGGGGATTTTTGAGAAGGGGAAATTCGACCTGGTGAATCATCATGCTGCACAAATGGATGTTCGCCGTTCCGTTGCCGATCCCATCTATGATGCCTCTGTGAACATCCTCGGAGTCTTGAATATTCTTGAGCTTTGTCGTTCGCTCGGTGTCAATCGTGTCATCTTTGCCTCTAGCGGTGGCGCCATCTACGGGGAGCAGGACTACTTCCCCGCCGATGAAGTGCACCCCACGCGGCCAATTTCTCCATACGGCGTGGCGAAACTTACGACTGAAAACTATTTGTTCTATTACAGTGCGGTGTATGGTGTAGAGTCCGTGTCGCTGAGATATGCAAACGTGTACGGTCCGAGGCAAAACCCGAGAGGCGAGGCCGGCGTTGTTGCGATTTTTGCCTCGAAGATGCTTGCTGGTGATCAACCGGTGATCAACGGAGACGGGAAGCAAACACGGGACTACGTGTTTGTCGGTGACGTTGTCCGGGCAAATGTTCTTGCTCTCCGGTGTCCGGGATTTCAGGTCTTTAATATTGGAACAGGCGTCGAAACAGATGTCAATGCTTTGTTCAGCCACATCAGGAGATGGTCGGGGTCAAATGCTTTGGAGCACCATGGGGAAGCCAAGAAAGGGGAGCAACTCCGGAGTGTTCTTGACGCCCGAAAGATCCAGGCCGCGCTGGGCTGGAATCCTACGATATCGATTGAAGAGGGGGTGCGACGAACGGTCGAGTATTTCAAGACGGTGATGCCGTATGTCGGCTAGATCAACGATCGATCTGGACAAATTGTTTGCAGGTGATCGGATCACGATCGCCCGGTGTATCTCTGCAATTGAGAACGAAGAGCACGACCTGGAACAGCTCCTCGTGAGAGTGTTTCAGAAGACCGGTCGCTGCTATCGCATCGGGATCACCGGCCCTCCTGGAGCGGGCAAGAGCACCATCACCAACAAGCTTGCACATTATTACAGGCAGAAAGGATTTCAGGTCGGCATAATTGCGGTCGATCCGACGAGCCCTTTCACCGGAGGTGCGCTTCTTGGTGACAGAGTGAGGATGACGGATGTTGAACTCGACTCCGGTGTGTTCATTCGCAGCATGGCGTCGCGCGGAAGCCTCGGAGGACTCAGCAAGAAAGCGATTGAAGCCGCTGATGTTCTTGACGCTGCGGGAAAGGACGTTGTGGTAATGGAAACCGTCGGCGTCGGTCAATCGGAGCTTGATATCGCGGGCGCCGTCGATACGACAATTGTCGTGCTTGTCCCGGAATCCGGCGATTCAATTCAGGCCATGAAAGCCGGGCTCATGGAAATCGCGGATTTCTTCGTGTTGAACAAGTCCGATCGTGCCGGTGCGGACCAGGCCGTCTTGTCCATTAAAATGATCCTGTCATTCAGGAAGGATTCGGGTTGGACCCCGGATGTGCTCAAAGCGATTGCGAGTGAAGGCGGGGGAATTGCGGCGATTGCAGAGAAGATCGCTGAACATCGCGCGTATCTCGAGGCCAGTCAGAGACTGGAAACGAAACGCAGGGCAAGACTTGAGGAACGGATTCATGGGATCGTTGCAGACAGGCTTCGTATCGACTTTTGGACCGACGAACGCAAAGAGCTCCTCGCGAACAAGATGCCGACGGTCATGCAACTTCAGTCGAGTCCGTATGACGTTGCAGAAGAACTCATTCACAGTTTTAAATCCACGTAACCCGTCTTTCATTACCGCGCACCACGGAGGAACAATGACACCGGAAACCATAACATCACCAACCGGATTGGATTTCGAGCTATCCGACAGCCAGAAGGCAATCCAGGATCTTGCGCGTGATTTTGCAGAGAACGAAATGCGACCGACGGTAATGAAGTATGATGAATCGCAGGAGTTCCCGTTTGAGATTGTGCAAAAACTCGCGGATCTGGGTTTCATGGGAATCACCTGGCCTGAAGAGCTCGGAGGAGCCGGACTGAGCGAACTCGACGCGACAATTATCATCGAGGAGCTGGCAAAGGTGGATCCGTCGGTTGCCCTTACAGTCGCCTCGCACAACAGTCTCTGCACCGGTCATATCATGCTCTTCTGCAGCGAAGAACAGAAGAGGAAGTTCGTGCCCGGCCTTGCTTCCGGCCGAATGCTGGGTGCATGGGGTCTGACGGAGCCCGGGTCAGGGAGTGATTCCGGCGGGATGAAGACCGTTGCAACGCGGGAAGGTAAGGACTGGATTCTTAACGGGGGGAAGACGTTCATCACGCAGGGATCGGTCGGGTCTACATACGTGATCATGGCTGCTACCGACAGGGAAAAGGGAAAGGCAAGCATCTCTGCGTTCATCCTGGAGAAGGGCATGAAGGGGTTCACGGTCGGGAAGAAGGAGAACAAGCTCGGAATGCGAAGCAGCGATACGGCAACGCTGGTTTTCGAAAATGTCCGTGTCCCTGGTGAGAACCTGATCGGCAATATTGGTGAAGGCTTCAAGCAGGCGTTGCGGGTGCTTGATGGCGGGCGCATTGGCATTGCGGCACTCTCGGTCGGCCTTGCCCAGGGCGCGCTTGATGCAAGCCTGAAATATTCACACGAGCGAAATCAGTTCGGAAGGCCCATCGCAGAGTTTCAGGCAATTCAATGGAAGCTCGCCGATATGGCGACTGAAATTCATGCCGCCCGGTACCTGACGCGGAAGGCCGCATGGTTGAAGATGAAGGGGCAGGACATTAACCTTGCCGCAGCAGAGGCGAAGTATTTTGCAAGCGAGGCCGCAGTGCGTGCAACCAACGAAGCGGTGCAGATTCATGGTGGATACGGTTTCATCAAGGAATTTCCCGTCGAGAAACTGTACAGGGATGTGAAACTCTTGACGATCGGGGAGGGAACTTCTGAGGTTCAGAAGATGGTCATCGCCCGCAATTTGTTGAAATAAGCCATGGCACTGATCGGCTCGGAAATCAAGAAGGACGAAGGATTCCAGAAGAACGAAGAGGCATTCAAGCGACTATTGCTTGACGTGCGCGAGCGGGCCAACGAGACAAAGCTTGGCGGTGGAAAAGAAGCCATGGAGAAGCACCTCAAGCGGGGAAAATTGCCGGCGCGTGAACGGATTCAGAAGCTGATCGATCCCGGAAGTCATTTCCTTGAGGTGGGGATGTTTGCCGCCTACGAAATGTACGCTGAGTACGGGGGCGCACCTTCGTCCGGCACAGTGTTCGGGATTGGAAAGATCCATGGCCGGGAAATTGTGATCGTGGCCAACGATGCCACCGTGAAGGCAGGGGCGTGGTTTCCCATTACCTGCAAGAAGAATCTCCGTGCCCAGGAGATTTCGATCGAGAACCGGTTGCCGATCGTGTACCTGGTCGACTCCGCCGGTGTTTTTCTTCCGCTCCAGAACGAGATATTTCCGGATAAGGAGCACTTCGGCCGCATTTTCAGGAACAATGCCGTCATGTCATCACTCGGCATTACACAGATCGCAGCCATCATGGGACCGTGCGTCGCGGGAGGTGCCTACCTGCCGATTATGAGTGACGAGGCGATGATCGTCGACAAGACTGGAAGTGTGTTTCTCGCTGGCTCCCACCTTGTCAGGGCTGCAATCGGTGAAGACATCGACAATGAGCAGCTCGGCGGTGCAACGGTTCATTGCGAGGTCAGCGGCGTGACCGACCACAAGATGGCGAACGATGAGGAGTGTCTGGAAAAGATTCGCAGCATCGTCGGCAAACTGGGCACGAAACCCGGGGCGGGCTTCAATCGTCAGACCCCTGCGCCTCCTCGCTTTGATTCGAGGGAAATCCACGGACTGCTTCCCGTGGACAGAGCGAAACCGTACGATATGTATGAGGTGCTTGCGCGCATTGTTGACGGCAGTGACATCGATGAGTACAAGGCCGGCTATGGGAAATCGGTCATCACCGGCTATGCCCGCATTGATGGTTGGGCGGTTGGGATTGTTGCCAACCAGCGGGCAGTCGTAAAGACCAAAAAAGGCGAGATGCAGGTTGGCGGTGTCATCTACAGCGACAGTGCTGACAAGGCTGCACGCTTCATTCTCAATTGCAATCAGAAATTGATCCCCCTCGTGTTCTTCCAGGACGTTACGGGGTTCATGGTCGGGAGCCGTGCTGAGCAGGGGGGAATCATCAAGGACGGTGCAAAAATGGTAAATGCAGTGGCTAATAGCATCGTTCCCAAGTTCACATTCATGGTGGGGAACAGCTATGGAGCCGGGAACTATGCGATGTGTGGGAAGGCGTATGATCCCCGCCTTATCTACGCGTGGCCGACCGCCAGGATTGCAGTTATGGGAGGAAAACAGGCAAGTGAAACATTGCTGGCAATCAAGCTGCAGCAGATGGAGAAGGAGGGGAAGCATATCAGCAAGGAAGACCAACAAAAACTTCTTGCCGATATCCAGGAGCGTTATGAGCGCGAGACGGATCCCTATTTTGCGGCTGCACGGTTGTGGGTTGACGGTATCATAGACCCGGTCGAAACCAGGTCAGTTGTGTCGAAGGGAGTCGCAATGGCCGTGAATAATCCCAACATTCCTCCGTTCAATCCCGGTGTAATTCAAACGTAATCCTGTCAAGAGGCCGGTGAACTGATGGGGAAGGTGCATTGTTTCGGAGTGTGTTTCGGGCTTTTCGTTTCGGGCATTGCTTCCGGTCAGAGCCCGGATTCCTCTGCGACTGAGTTGTCTGCCGGGTGTCCCGTCGCGATCTCTTTTTTTGCTCCACTCTTTTTCCCGAAGGTACTGCAGGACGAGTATCGGCTCAAGGAATATCTCTGCAGCGATGACTTTGCTGAGTTCCGTGGCGCCCATGGAGATGTTCAGGCGGTCGACGAGCTGTTCAGGCACGCACTCCGGCTGAGCTGGAATAATGTGTATGAGGCATTGCTCCTCTCGTTTGTGTGCACTGTTGAACATAGAAATTTCGGCGTGAAACTGCCGGTGATCGGATCGCTGCTGTGGGTGCCACTCACATCGGAGTTTCCGGAGGACTTTGCGCGTCGGGTGATGTCCCTTCCTTCGAAACTGTATCCTGACACTCCCAAAGGCAGGGCGGGAGATCGGGATAAGTTACAGCACTTCTTCGGCTCGGCGTTTCTCACATACACGTTTGAATCCTCTGAAGCAGCGGACCGCGTTGGTATGTTTATAGAGTGGGGGGAGGACAAATTCATCGTCGAAGGATCGCTTGATGAAAGGGATATCCGCGCTAATGCCGAGGGGCAGTGTTTCGGCGAACGGTTGTTGAGCGGCGAGAGAGTCCTCCCGTCCGGGTACATTGGCGGGCATGCCCCTGTCCCGGCGAGGCACGTGGGTTTCGCACCGGAGGAGTCACCGAATGCTGTTAGTCGATTGCGGGAGGAACGATGAAATCTGTCCTGGTGGTTGATGATGAACAAAGCGTCCGGGAGTCAATCAAGATGATCCTGGAGTATGACAAGTACGACGTCCAGTTTGCGAATGATGGTCAATCCGCAATCAACAAGATTGCGGGCACCCCGTTTGACGTGGTACTGCTCGACATAAAAATGGCTGGCATGGATGGGCTCAAGGTTCTGAAGACCGTCAAGGAAAAAAAACCCGAGCTACCGATCGTCATGATCTCGGGGCACGGGACGATTGAGACTGCAGTGGAAGCGACAAAGCTCGGTGCATTCGATTTTCTACAGAAGCCCCTTGACAGGGAAAGGCTTCTCATCACGGTACGAAATGCGATCCAAGCCAGGCAACTCCTCGTTGAAGTGCAGAAGATGAGGGAGCAGGTTGAGGGGAAGGATGTGATTCTTGGAGAGAGCCCGAAGATCAAGGAGGTCTTGACGATCGTGGAGCGGGTTGCCCCAACGGAGGCGCGTGTCTTGATTGTCGGGGAGAACGGCTCAGGAAAGGAGCTTGTGGCACGGGCGGTTCATCGGATGAGCCGTAGAAACATCAGGCCGCTCGTTGAAGTGAATTGTGCCGCGATCCCGAATGAATTGATTGAGTCGGAATTATTCGGCCACGAGAAGGGATCATTCACCGGTGCGACCAATCAACGCATCGGGAAATTCGAGCTTGCGGACGGTGCAACGCTGTTTCTCGATGAGATTGGGGACATGAGCCTGAATGCGCAGGCAAAAGTGCTGCGTGCAATCGAAGAAGGCAAGATCGAACGAGTTGGAGGCAACAAACAAATCGGCGTCGACGTTCGACTGATTGCAGCGACAAACAAGAACCTGCTGGACATGATCAAACAAGGGGTATTCCGTGAGGATCTCTACCACCGGCTGAATGTCATTCCCATACTTGTACCCCCGCTGAGAGACCGGCGGGAAGATATTCCTCTGCTGGCAATGGCATTTGCCGGGGATATATGCCACCGGTACGGGATCGCTCAGAAACGTTTCTCGGATGAAGCCCTTGCCAAGCTCCGGTCCATGAACTGGAGCGGAAATGTCCGTGAGCTACGAAACACAGTCGAGCGGCTTGTGATCATGACACCGGCTGCATTGATTGAAGGTGACCAAATCGAGTCCGGGCCCGGCAAAGCCAGGAGCGAAATTGACGGTTTGCTTGAGATGGGAGGGACCTTTCAGGATTTCAAAGACAGGGCCGAGGCGGCGTTCATTAAGAAGTTGCTTGATGAACATGGCTGGAACATCAGTCGCACTGCGCAGGCGCTCGATATCCAGCGCAGTCATCTGTACAACAAGATGAAGAAATTCGGCCTGGCAAGAGGTGGGGAGGAGGAGGAAAGCTAGTAGGGTCGCTGTCGTGCCACTTCAAACATGACCAATGCTCCGGCAACCGAGGCATTGAGGGAGGCGATCTTCCCGTGCAGTGGTATCCTGACGAGGAAGTCGCAATGCTCTTTCACGAGTCTGCGGAGCCCCCTTCCTTCGTTGCCCACCACGATTGCGACCGGGGTGCTGTAGTCAACCGCCGTGTACAGTTTTTCCCCGTCTGTATCCAACCCGACAATCCAGAAGTGCTGTTCCTTGAGTTCTTCAATCGTATTGACAATGTTGGTGACTTCGGTGATTGCCATGTGTTCGACCGCTCCCGCGGAGGCTTTCGCAACCGCGCTTGTAATGGACGCGGAATGGTGTTTCGGGAGGATTACTCCATGCACGCCGGCACATTCAGCAGTGCGCACCAGCGCACCGAGATTTTGAGGGTCTTCAATCTCGTCCAGGATAAGCAGAAATCCACTCCGGTTGGTATACCGCGCACCATCGAGGATTGCCTCCAACGGAACATAGGTTTGTCCGGAGGAGACAAGGGCGACGACTCCCTGCGTTGTGGCGTCGCTGGCAAGCTCGCGAAACTCCTGTCGCGCCATCTCAACTGTCTGCACACCTCGCTGTTTCGCGAATGATTTGATTTCGTCGATCACCCTCCCATGAACACCGATGAGAAGAGCCACCTTCTCGATTTGTGTTCCGGCGCGCAGAGCCTCCAAAACAGGTTGACGACCCGCAATAATTCTGCCCATGCTGGTTGGTGCGGCTAACGCGGTGATGTGTAAGGTTTCGATTTCAACTGATTGCGGGTGGCCTGCCTTCGTGCCACTATCCGTTCAATTCCCATCCCAACAAGAAACACAACAACGCCCGTGATGCTCAGATACAGCTCCATCCACATCGTCTCACTCATGATGCCTTCGACCAACCCTATCATCACGCAAGCGATGCCAAGCGCTTCCAATGACTTCGCCAGAAATCTCATCAGCTATTCGTCCGCCGTGGTTCCATCCGTCTCTGCGTTTGGTTTCTGCCTGGTATCCGCGACCTGCTGCAGCTTGATCTTCAGCATATTCTCGCTGACCCGGTGCTTGAAGACAAGCTCCTTGTCAATGTGGACGACAGGGAACATCTCTTTATATTCCTCGAAGTATTGATCGCCCGGCGTGAGCTTGAATTCACGGAACTTGAAGGGAATCTGCTTCTGCACCTTCTCAAGGATGGTCTTTGCTTCCTCGCAGAGGTGACAGTCTTCCTTGGAATACAGTTCGACGAGGGTCATGCAACCTGGGCGTTTTGCCGTCTACGATCCAGATATCTCATCCCCAGGAATCCAACAAGAAAAAGAACGATTGCGATAAGCTGGGCTTCCGACAAGCCGAACAAAAGTTTTGGTTGCAGCCTGAGAAACTCAACCACAAACCTGAACGTTGAGGCAAACATGAGGTATATCATGAACATTTTCCCATCCGGGTAGTCCCTCTTGCGAAGTTTCCATAGGATCGCGAACCCGATGATCCCCATGATCGTTTCGTAAATCGGGGTCGGATGAAGTGGTGTGACTTCATCGAAACGATTGACCGGGTAACCGAGCCTGTCGATCCGCGAAGGAATAACCCGGAGCGAATCGTACGACCATTCCTTACGTTCTTCAGGATGGCGGTTGAAATAGTCCCTCAACATGGTCGTGGGTTTGGCAGTTCCGTTCGCGTAGATCGTTCCCCACGGCAGTCTTGTGGGGGTTCCATAGTCTCCGTCACCTGCAAGATGGCATCCTATGCGCGCAACACCGTATGCGAGAATGAGTGCAACCCCGAGACCGTCCCAGATCTTGAGCACCGGGATCTTCTTCCGGTGCACATAGACGGAAATGGCAACCATGCCGAGGATGAGTCCTCCGTACCAGGTGAGGCCGGAGAATGAGAACAGTTGCCCGGTGATGTCGAGGTACGGTGTTCCCCAGTATTCGACCGTATGTTCGATCACGTCAAGAATTTTGGCGCCGCCAATCCCAAAGATCACGGCAATGATGGTAATGTTGCTCGCCAGGTTGGGATCAAGCTTCTTTCTCTTAAGCTCCAGAGAAAGGATGTAGCTGCCCAGGATATAGCCGATACCGAGCATGAGGCCAAAGCTGTTGATGTGCAGCGGGCCGATTTCGAAAAGAACTGGAATCATGGGAGATTT
This sequence comes from uncultured Bacteroidota bacterium, assembly GCA_963734955.1. Lineage (GTDB taxonomy): Bacteria > Bacteroidota > Ignavibacteria > UBA10030 > UBA6906 > UBA11986. The sequence continues at coordinate 565,805 of CAVTJO010000005.1, read as the reverse complement.
CTATTTCTGAATTGAATCGAGAACCAATTCCGCAAATTTCTCTTTGGTGGAACGGAGCAACTCAACCTTGCGTTGCGAGATCTGAAGTGTGAACGTATTGGTCCTTCCATCCAGTCCCTGGAGAACAAGGTCATAGACTCCGTTGAGCCCGTCATACTCTCGCTCGAACGTGGCATGACCCGATGCAGGTATGCTGAGTTGCGGCGGTCTTAGTCCGAGTACCTTCCAAAAAATCTTGTTTGCCTCGCGTCGTTCCTTCACCGAGAGGTCATAAACGAAACTCGCAAACGACTGGGTTGTTTCCAGGACGAATTGCGTCGTATACCGTTGTTCATGTTCCTTGAAGAGTGGGAGAACCTTGAGCCGGTAATCGAGGTTAGACTGTGGGGCTGCTCTCTTCATGGCGGGAGGAGTCCGGGCACGGAACAATGAAGGTACGAAATCCTCTCACACCTCAAAGTAACTTGCTTCCTCTTTCTTGAACGTTTCAAGAATTTCTTGTGGAGTTTTGAGCTCGGTCAACCGTTTGCGGAACTCCTCCTTGTTCATCAGCCGGGAGATTCTGCTCAGCAGTTTTATGTGGGGCCCCACCATGTTGTCCTTGCCGACCAGCAGGAACACGAGGCGGACTGGTTTTTCGTCGAGGGACTGATAGTCGATTGGTTCGGCGGTGACAGCAAACGCGGCAACGATGTCCGACACGGCATCCGTTTTGCCGTGCGGTATCGCGAAGCCGTTCCCCACACCCGTGGACATGATCTTCTCGCGTTCAAATATCGCTTCGCGCACCTTTTCCTTGTCAAGTACCTTGGGGGACTTGCCAACGAGCTCAATCATGGCATCGATAATCTCGTCCTTTGTGCTTCCATCGAGCCCGGTTACCACCATATCTTCTGTGAGGATGTCACCAATCTTCATGAGTCTCGGTTGCTCCTATGGTTCGTCGCGCCATTTGATTACTTTCTTTTCATATTCTATTGCAAGCATTTCCGCGTCGTGACGATTGCCGGCTTCGGCATTAATGTGGAAGAGGGGGCGCTCCTTGTCCGGAATAAGAAGCACAGACGCACCGTTGAATGTCCCATCAAGATGGACTTTGACGCCGTCCACGAGGTCGCGGCGCATCCCGTCTGAACTGCGCATGATGTTCCGCATGACCTTGCCCTTGTGTTCCCACGAACAGTTGATATTGCGTTTCGCCATCTGCAGAACCGGAATCTCCTTGTCGATCTGACCCAACAGGGTTCCAGCCTGGGCCATCATTTCAAGGATCTTGGCCACCGAATACATCGCATCTGTAGCAAAGAAGAAATCCGTAAAAATGAATCCACCTTTTGTCCCACCTACAAACTGGACAGCCTTGGTCGTGGCCGCCTCCATCATCGCAAGATGACTGTTCCGTGTTTTGATCACCTTTACGTTGTGGTTTGCTGCCACCATGTCGATCTCGCCGGACGACGTAATCGGTACTGCAATTGAATTGACATTCTTATGTGTGCGCAAGAATAGTTCCGTCACAATCACGAGCAGTCTGTCGCTGTCGATCGGTTCCCCGTTTTCGTTCACCATGAAGAGTTTCTCACCGCCGGCATCCACCAGCGCCCCGACATCGTACTTCAAAGAAGTGACAATGTGCGACAGTTGACGTTCGGAATACTCGAACTCTTCCTTGTCCCGGGTCAACCTGCGAGGATCGAGGTGGGCGTTCAAGGCAACCACCTGGCAGTCAAACGAACCGAGGACGATCGGAAAGATCGTTGATGCAACACCGTTGGAATAATCAATCACAAGCTTGAATTTCTTCTTGCTTATGGCTTCGACATTCAGCGAGGAAAGAAACTTCTCCTTGTAGGACTCGGTTGTTCGCTCGGGAAAGGAAATAGCGCCCACGTTTTCGGGTGCTGCCCGTGCAAAGTCTTCACCAAAGAAGAAGCGCTCGATGCTCTTTGTTTTCTTTGCGGGAAGATCCTTGCCGCTCGCATCGAAAAAAACGATATCGGTCAGGTTCTTGTCGAACGGAGAACGACGGACATGTATGCCTCCCGCCTCTTTGCCGGTGCTCAACTCATGGCGGAGAATCGGGATGGATGTGGCACGAAGATCGAACGTATTGACCCCGGCCGATATGAGCCCGCAAATGAGCGAGCGGTTCATCATCCGCGAGACATTGTCCGAGTCCCTGCACGTCACCACGGTTTTCCCGGGGCCAAGCAAAGCGCCGTACGAAGCCCCGAGCTTTGCCCCGAATTCAGGATTCATCTCGATGTTGGCGAGACCCGTGACGCGGGAATCTGCGAACAATTCCCGCAGCCATTTGTCTTCCCACACAAGACTGCGTGTAAGGATTGCACCTTCTTCAACGACCTTTTCCGGCCAGAGCTTGATGTTGGCGGAAAGTTGTGCACGGCGCCCAATCCAGCACGCGTCACCGATAAACACGTTCTCTGCAATCAAAGCCTTCTCGCCGATCGAGCACTTCGCTCCGACGACATCCGATGTGAGCTCGGTGCTGTGGCCGATCACGACATCATTCCATATGACACAATTCTGGAGAATGGCACCCGGACCAATGACGCAGTTATCCCCGATGACGGTATTGGAAAGCTTCACCCCGTCGGCGATCGTACTGTTCTTTCCGATGAGGGCGCTACCTGAGATCCTGACGGCGTCGAACGAGATGGAGGTTCCTTCTCCAACAAACGCATTGCCCACTTTCTCTCCGTCAATCAGGATCTTGACCTTTCCCGCGAGGGCGTCGATATGTGCATCCTGGTATTCATGGAGATTGCCGATGTCGCGCCAGTATCCATCGGAGACATAACCGTACAATCCGGCATCCTGGCGGAGGAGCAGCGGAAACAAATCCTTGCCGAAATCGTAGTCCTCACGGTACGGAACCAGGTCAAGGACGTCCGGCTCAAGAATGTAAATCCCCGTGTTAATGGTATCGCTGAACACTTCCCCCCATGACGGTTTTTCAAGGAAGCGAGTGATCTTTCCCTGCCCGTCTGTAATGACGACACCGAATGACAGGGGATTGGTTGCATGCGTAAGAACCATGGTGGCTTTGGCATGCTTCGACTCATGAAACTCGATGGCGGCAGTGAGATCGAAGTCAGTGAGCACATCGCCGCTGATAATGAGGATTCGTTCTTGAATTCCCTTTGTGGCGTTGCGAACACTTCCGGCGGTGCCATAGTCTGCTTCGGCTTTGACGTACGAGATTCTCACGTCGAACCGGCTCCCTTCCCCAAAATAACTCGTAATCGCCTCCGGCGAGTAGAACAATGTGGCGATGATTTCATTGAGCCCGTGACTCCTCAGCAAATCGACGATGTGGTGCATCATCGGTTTGTTCATGAGTGGCGCCATCGGTTTGGGAGTGTTACAGGTGAGAGGGCGAAGTCTCGTGCCGAACCCCCCCGCCATGATCACAGCTTTCATAACACGCTATGCTGCATGAGGAACGATCTACCCGGTACAACAGGCAAGAAGGTGGAATGGGATCTTGTTCGGCAAAAGATAGACAAAATCGAGATTGAATACAACATTATCGGTGACTCCTTCCATTCAGGTGTTCCGATTCAATGCCCGGTCGAGATCGGCGATAATGTCTTCCACATCCTCAATCCCCACGGAGATGCGGACAAGACCGTCCGTAACGCCGATTCGCTGTCGCCGCTCCGCCGGTATGGCCGCGTGCGTCATCGACGCAGGGTGGGTAATTATCGTCTCAACACCGCCGAGACTCTCTGCGAGCGCACACAGGCGAACTCTCTTCAGAAATTCAGCTGCGGCCTCCAGACTACCCAACTCGAACGAAATCATCCCGCCAAATGCACACATCTGCTTTTTTGCGAGCAGATGCTGGGGATGGTCCGGCAGGCCGGGGTAGTAGACCTTGAGAACACTCTGTTGCGTGTTCAACCATTGTGCCACCTTCATGGCATTCTCGCAATGTTGTTTCATGCGGACCGCGAGGGTCTTCGTTCCCCGCAAGCACAGCCACGCATCGAAGGGACTGAGAATTCCACCGACGGACTTCTGCAGGAATCTCAGACGTTCAGCAATGGAAGTGTCGCTGGTGACGACGAGACCGCCGAGCATATCGCTGTGCCCATTGAGGTACTTGGTAAGGCTGTGCACCACCACGTCGAAGCCGAGGGCAAGAGGTTGTTGCAGGTACGGTGTCGCGAACGTGTTGTCTGCGACGGAAATGAGTTTGTTTCGCTTTGAGATCCCAGCCGCTCCCACGAGGTCGGTAATCTCCATTGTCGGGTTTGTCGGGGTTTCGATGAATAGCATCTTTGTTGCCGGCCGTATCGTCCGCTCGACGTTCCTGAGATCTGTGGTATCAACAAAATCGAATTGCAGTCCGTATTGTTCCCAGATCATTTTGGCGATCCGGTATGTGCCACCGTACACATTCTGCGACATGATGACATGATCGCCGGGCTGAAGGAGGTGAATGATGGCGTCCGTGGCTGCCGTTCCGGACCCGAAGGCTAGGCCTTCCGTGCCACCTTCAAGCGCCGCAATGTTTTGCTCAAGGGCGGTACGGGTCGGGTTGGAGACGCGGGAGTATTCATACCCTTTGTTCTTTCCGAGTTCCTCCTGAACGTACGTCGAGGTGAGAAACACCGGTGTCATGATTGCGCCCGTGGTAGGCTCTGCTGGCTGGCCCGCGTGAATCGCTTTCGTGGAGAAACCCATGAGAATGTTATCTATTTGGTTGATGGTTTAGTCGGGGAGAAAGTCATTCAAGGGAAATTTCTTGATTATTTTCCCATGAACTCAATGAGGTCGTATCGGGAAAGGATCCCGATCATCTTCTGGTCTTCTTCGACGAGGACGGCCGGGTTCTTCTTCGACTTTAGCTGCTTGATCACGTCCTCGATGAGGACATCTACATTGACAGTTGGGAAACTCGGGCCCATCAGGGTGCTTACGGGGGAGTCAATAAGCGCTGGATGTTCCATCACTGATGTCATCAGTTCATGATCGAGGACTCCGCCAACCGGCTTGCCGTGATCAAGTACCGGCATCTGCGAGATGTCGTTTTCTCTCATCAGGTCGAGGGATTTCCGTACTGTGGTTGTCGGGTCAATGGAAACAAGGTCACCGATCTTCTTGCGCTTGGAGTCGATGACGTAACGGGCAGTGATCTTCTCGGGAACCAGGAATCCGTATTCCCGCATCCAGTCATCGTTGAAGATCTTCGTGAGATACCGTTCGCCTGAATCGGGGAGGAGGACGACAACGACGTCGTCTTCCTGGAACCTGTCGGCGATCTTCATCATGCCTGCAACCGCCGTACCCGCAGAGCCTCCGGCCATCAGTCCTTCCTCCTTCGCCATTCGTCTCGCCATCAGAAATGACTCCTTGTCGGTCACTTCAACCATCTCATCGATGTATTCGAAATGCAGGACGCCCGGCACATAGTCCTGGCCGATGCCCTCCACCTTGTACGTCTTCAATAGCGGGGTGATCTTCTTTGTGTAGAAATATTCCCGGAGCGCCGACCCTTTCGGATCGATGCCGATGACCTTGATCTCAGGGTTTTTCTCTTTCAGATACTTTCCGGCACCGCTGATCGTGCCACCGGTCCCAACGCCACAGACAAAGTAATCGATTTGTCCTCCGGTAGCGTCCCAAATCTCAGGGCCGGTTGTTTCGTAGTGCGAGTCCGGGTTCCGGGGATTGTAGTACTGGTTCGCAAGGATGGAATTTGGTGTCTCCCGTACAATGCGTTTGGCAACCTCGGTATAACTTTCGGGCGACTCATGCGGAACGGCAGTCGGCGTCACGATCACTTCCGCACCCATTGCGCGCAAGAGCCTGATTTTCTCCATGCTCATCTTGTCGGGAAGAGTGAACACCGTTTTATAGCCCTTCACTGCAGCCACCAAGGCCAATCCCATGCCCGTATTCCCTGAGGTGGACTCGACGATCGTTCCGCCGGGCTTCAGTCGCCCTTCCCGTTCAGCTTCCTCAATAATTGTAAGACCGATCCGGTCCTTCACGGATCCGCCGGGATTGAAATACTCCACCTTTGCCAGAAGAAGCCCTTTTGCTTCATCGATCACTCTGTTGAGTCTGACAAGCGGCGTTTTGCCAATGGTTTGCAGTATGTTTTCGTAGTAGCAAACCTTGTTGAGATCCTTCGCCATTCAAACTGCCTGCCCTGGTTGTTCGTTCAATGCGAAGATATTCTGTTGATGCGACTTGCAGCGAATGCAGCACCAAATCCGTTGTCTATGTTTACGACCGTCACGCCAGCGGCACACGAATTCAGCATGCCAAGCAGTGCCGAGATTCCTCCGAAACTTGCCCCGTAGCCCACGGAGGTCGGGACCGCGATTACGGGCACATCCACCAAACCTCCAACGACACTGGGTAACGCGCCTTCCATGCCCGCAATCACGATTACCACTGAGGCATTTCTGAGCCTGCTGCTCTGCGCGAGGACCCGGTGAATTCCAGCCACACCAACATCAGGAAGGAGTTCCGTCCGGTTGCCCATCATGTTCGCTGCCTCCCGTGCCTCTTCCGCGACAGGGAGATCCGACGTTCCGGCAGTGACGATCAGGATTGTCCCGCGCCCGTGCGGTGTTACCAGATGTTCGTTTGCGGTGATTGTTCGAGCTGTTTGATTGTACCTGGCTTTGCGAATCAGCTTCTTCACCGCCGAGTAGTGGTCCTTCGTAGCCCTCGTGCTGAGCAAGGGACTGCCGTGATCGACGATGCGTTTTGCGATGTCGGCGACCTGCCTGCCGGTCTTTCCCTCGCAAAGAATGACCTCAGGGAATCCCTGTCGCAATTCACGATGATGATCGACCTGCGCGAATGGGAGAGATTCCACCATGGTGGAGGTGAGCGATTCAATGACGTGTGCATGCGAGACTTTCCCCCGCCGAAAGTCGTCGAGCAATTTGTGTATTTGCTTTTTTGTCATTGAACGAGAAAAGCAGAAGCGGAAGATCGCATGAGGAAAATGGAGCGAACCTGTGCAATGTCCACCGACTGCGAGAGAAGCAACGTGACTGCATCAACGAAGAATGAACTTCCCTAAAAATATACTCCTTTTGATTCCTATAAGCAAGGAAGGAACAGAGGTAACCCTTGTCGTTTGCGTCGGTTGCGGGAATTCGTGTCTTGATTCTCCAAGCGGATTTTCGTACTTTGGAGGTGCAGCCCCCCTTGAAAAACGTTCCGCCGGCTCATGGTGTCGTCTCACGTTCTTCCGTGCGTTCTCGGATACCTCATCGGTTCGATTCCCACCGCCTTTCTGGTTGTGCGCTGGAAATCGAAAGTTGACATCAGGAGCTCGGGCAGCGGCAACGTCGGAGCAATGAACAGTTTTCAGGTGACGCGCTCGAAGCTTGTGGGGGGACTGGTGCTGTTGCTGGATCTTTTGAAGGGAGTGCTTGCGGTACTTCTGGCACGGTGGCTCTTTGGCGAAGGGTTCTCGACGCAAGCAACGTCGGGTGTGGCAGCAGTTGCCGGCCATAATTTCTCTGTGTGGCTGAAGTTCAAAGGGGGACGGGGATTGGCGACTGCGGCTGGAGTGATGCTGGTGTTGGCGTGGATGTTTCTCCTGGCGTGGATCATATTATGGACTATCGGGTTTGCGCTGACAAGACATGTGAATGCAGGAAATACGCTTGCCTCGGTCACAGAGCTCATCGCTATCCTCCTTGCACCGGATAATGTCCTGACCATGGGGCTTCCGCTTTCGATAGCCACCGGGGAGTTCAGGCTGTTTGCTCTCTTCCTGTTCATTCTCATACTCATCAAGCACGTGGATCCGTTACGCGAATACGTTGCCCTGGCGAAGAGCCGGAGATCAGGGAACAGAAAGGAATAATGCATGGGTTCGTCAAATCCTCACAAGTTTGATATCGGGGATCTTAACGAGATTGCGCGTCAAATACGGAGGGATATCATCAAGATGCTGATGATTTCTCAATCGGGTCATTCGGGTGGACCTCTGGGATTGGCGGACATATTTTCCGGACTCTACTTCAATATTCTGAATTACGATCCGAAGAATCCAACATGGCTTGGGAGAGATTACTTCTTCCTATCGGCAGGACACCTTGCCCCAGTGTGGTATGCTACGCTTGCAAGAGCAGGGTTTTATCCTCTGAAAGAGATGGGTACGCTCCGGAAAATAAATACCCGTCTTCAAGGCCACCCGGCTCCAGGGTACACGCACGGACTACCCGGGATTGAAATTGCGTCGGGATCATTGGGACAGGGAATGTCGATAGCAGTGGGGGCTGCACTCGGGCTCCGCATGGACAAAAAGACAAACCAAGTCTACGTTCTTCACGGTGATGGTGAACTTGACGAAGGGCAGGTGTGGGAGGGCGTGATGACGGCTGGACATTATAAGCTTGATAATCTCACAGCCATTGTGGATCGCAATTTTTGCCAGATCGACAACCGTACCGACAAAGTGATGGAACTCGAACCTCTGGCCGACAAATGGCGGGCGTTTCGGTGGAACGTGATAGAATGCAACGGAAACGACATCGAGGAATTTCTTTCGGCAATGGATTCAGCAAGAAACTTCATAGGTAAGCCATCCGTAATCATAGCAAAAACCTTCATGGGGAAAGGGGTCTCCTTCATGGAGGACGACTACCGGTGGCATGGCGTTCCGCCAAGTATAGAGCAGGGGAAACAAGCGCTGTCCGAACTCGCGCCCACGAGGTTTGGTGATTTCCACGAGTTTGAATGGGAACGAACTCCGGCAATGGCAAAGTAGGCAATGACGATGGTCAGGATCGAAAGCAAAGGCGAGAAAGCAACACGACAGGGATTCTCCGACGCGTTGATGGAATTGGGTGAGGAAAACCCCAATGTTGTCGTGCTCGGTGGTGATGTAAGCGGCTCCGTGAAAGTGGATGCATTTGCAAAGGCGTATCCCGACAGGTTCTTCTCTGTCGGAGTTTCGGAGGCTGATATGATGGGTGTTGCTGCAGGGCTTGCGCTCGTGGGGAAGATTCCCATCGCATCAGCATACGGGGAATTTGCGGCAGGCCGTCCATTTGACCAGATCCGGCAGTCACTTGCGTACAGCGAAATGCCGGTGAAGATCTGTGCTTCTCACTGCGGAATCACGGTGGGGCCGGACGGTGCCACACACCAGTCGCTCGAAGATATCGCTTTGATGCGCGTGCTGCCGCATATGACGGTGATTTGTCCGGGCGACTATCTTGAGACCAAGCGGGCTGTCAAGGCATCGCTTTCGATAACGAAAGGCCCGGTATATATCCGGTTCTTCCGCGACAATACACCGATGTTTACCGATGAATCGTCGGAGTTCCGGATCGGCAAAGCGAATACGCTCATTGATGGCAGTGATGTTACAGTTATTGCCTGTGGCTTACAAGTCTGGGAAGCGATTAAGGCGGCGGAAACACTTCATGCAGAGGGAATTTCAACGCGCGTTATCAACATGCACACAATCAAGCCATTGGACAAAGACGCCATCGTCAGAGCGGCACGAGGGACGGGGGCAATTGTCACTGCGGAGGATCATCAGATTCACTCAGGACTTGGAAGCGCTGTTGCCGAATGTCTTGCCCAGACGATCCCGACTCCTCAGGAATTTGTCGCAGTAAACGATACCTTCGGCGAATCGGGGAAGGGGTCGGAGTTGATGGAGAAGTATGGCATCGCCCATGCAGATATTGTCAAGGCTGCCAAACGTGTGCTTAAGAGAAAGAAGTAAGGAAATGAAAAAACTATCTCTGATAGGAATGGTTGTACTGCTGCCGTTTATTGGCGGCGGTCTGCTTGGGTACAACATCGGTCATTCGTCCCGACAGGACAATGGAATGCAGGCGAACCTTGACGGTGCTCCATTTCAGGAAGCTCAGATTGCATCGTACACTCACGAGACCCGTGATTCGGTCAGCGATAATATTTCCAATTCGCGGCGCAATGCAATCACGAGAACAGTGGCAGTGGTAAGCCCTGCGGTTGTGGGAATCAACGTCACTGAAGTCAGGCAGTACAGGCAATGGTCGCCATGGGGCGACGATCCATTTTTCAGGCAGTTCTTCGGGGATCGCGTGTATACCCAGAAAGTCCAGGGACTTGGATCGGGATTCATCATCTCCGCCGATGGGTACATCCTCACCAACGATCATGTTGCAGGGAACGCGAAAGAAATCACGGTCACACTTACCAATGGCTCAAAGTACAATGCCACACTCGTGGGTACGGACCAGGTTTCGGACGTGGCGCTTCTGAAGATCGATGAAAAGAACCTGCCGTACATCAGGCTTGGCAATTCGGACGACGTTATCACGGGGGAATGGGCGATAGCACTTGGGAATCCGTTTGGGCTTTTTGACATCAGCGACAAGCCGACCGTAACAGTGGGTGTCGTGAGTGCCACCGGCATCAATCTGAAAGCCCAGGAGGGTCGAGTGTACAAAGGAATGATTCAAACTGATGCCGCAATCAATTCCGGAAATAGCGGCGGGCCATTGGTGAACAGTCTCGGCGAAGTGATTGGTGTAAACTCGGTGATCTATACTCCCAACCAGGGAAACATCGGATTGGGGTTTGCGATCCCTATCAACAGGGTGAAGAAGGTCGTCTCCGAGCTAAAGCGCTCGGGCAAGATTGATCGTGAGTGGTACACGGGATTGGAGATTCAGACCGTTGATGCACGCGTGGCCCGTTATTTCGGGCTTGATAAGGCTGAAGGTGTTATCGTGAGTGATGTGAAGAAGGGGAGCCCCGCAGACCGTGCAGGATTTCGCGTCGGCGATATAATCATCGAAGCGAACGGCGAAAAGGTCGATGATGAGGAAACGCTCAGCGCGATCGTCGACGACTTGCGCGTGGGGGATGTTGTGAAAATGAAAGTGATGCGCGATCGGAAGAGCATTGACATTCGATTGAAACTGGAAAAGAATTCAACCTGACAAGGTTCGGCAGTGATCAGCCGTTACACCCGCCCCGAAATGGGGAATATATGGGAGGATCAGAACCGATTCTCAATCTGGCTTGAGATCGAGATCCTTGCGTGCGAGGCGCAGGCAGAGCTTGGCGTCATCCCGAAAGATGCGGTGAAGGTCATACGCGGGAAGGCAGCCTTCAACGTTGCGCGCATCGACGAGATCGAGCGTGAAGTGAAGCACGATGTGATTGCATTCCTGACGAATGTTGGCGAGTATGTCGGCCCCGAGTCGCGGTTCATCCACCTTGGAATGACTTCGTCGGATGTGCTCGACACGTGTCTGGCCGTTCAGATGAAGCAATCCGGTGAGCTTCTTCTCGACGGACTCAACAAGCTTGCCGATGTGCTTGCCCGAAGGGCGAGAGAATTCAAGAAGACAATCATGGTCGGGCGAACGCATGGCATTCACGCAGAACCGACGACGTTTGGACTGAAGCTTGCCCTCTGGTACGATGAAACACGTCGCAACATTGACAGACTCAAGGCGGCGGTCGGCCGAATTGCAGTTGGACAAATCTCGGGAGCAGTTGGGACCTTTGAACATCTCAGTCCAAAGGTCGAGGAGTATGTATGCAAGAAGCTTGGCCTGGTGCCGGCGCCCGTGTCGACACAAATTCTCCAGAGGGATCGTCACGCTGAGTTCCTGTCCACGCTGGCTGTGATAGGCAGTTCCCTTGAAAAATTCGCTACCGAGATACGCCACCTTCAGAAAACGGAGGTGCTGGAGGCTGAAGAGTATTTCTCCAAAGGTCAGAAGGGATCCTCGGCGATGCCCCACAAGCGCAATCCGATTACCTGTGAACGCATTGCGGGCCTCTCGCGAGTTCTGAGGGGAAATGCCGTTGCTGGAATGGAAAACGTTGCTCTCTGGCATGAGCGGGATATCACCCATTCTTCTGTGGAACGGATCGTTATACCCGACAGTTGTATCCTGCTGGATTACATGCTGGTTCTGCTAACGGACGTGATCGACCGGCTGATAGTGTACCCGGATAATATGCTCAAGAATCTGAATCGTACCAACGGCCTGATCTTTTCCCAGTCTGTGCTGCTGGCGTTGACCAACAAGGGAATGAAACGGGAAGACGCGTACCGGGTTGTCCAGTCGAGCGCAATGGACGTCTGGCAATCCGGCAGGAATTTCAAGGATGTTCTGAAATCGAGCGATGAGTTGACGACGGTGCTGCAGGGATCCGAGTTTGACTCGTTGTTCGACGTGAACAAATCCATCCGCAACGTGGACTACATATTTGAGCGGGTGGGGTTGACGTAACACTTACGACGAAAGAAAATCAATGGCAAAGAAATTTCAAAATTTCATAAACGGACGATGGGTGGATGCGAAGTCCGGACAGACGTTCGAGAATCGGAATCCCGCCAATTGGGATGAAATACTCGGGACGTTTCCGAGATCCGGGAAAGAAGATGTGGATGAAGCAGTGCGGTCGGCGCATGCCGCATTTGAGAAATGGCGACTTGTCCCTGCGCCGAAACGCGGTGATATCATGCGCAAAGTTGGCGATCTGATGGTTGCCCGCAAAGACCAGCTTGCCCGCCAGATGACAAAGGAGATGGGCAAAGTCCTGGCCGAAACCAAAGGCGACGTCCAGGAAGGCATCGACACGGCATACTACGCGGCGACCGAGGGACGCAGGCTATTCGGTCACACAGTGCCGTCGGAGCTGCCGAATAAGTTCAATATGGCAATAAGAGTCCCGATTGGCGTTGCCGGCATTGTAACCCCCTGGAATTTTCCGATGGCAATTCCAACATGGAAGATCTTCCCTGCACTACTTTCGGGCAACACGGTCGTTTTCAAGCCTGCTTCGGATACCCCGGAAACCGCGACATCACTTGTGGAAATTCTGATGGAGGCAGGGGTTCCTGAGGGCGTGGTGAATATTGTGCATGGCGGTGGCGGCGAAGTCGGCATGGCAATCGTGGGACATCCGGACATTGATCTCATCAGTTTCACAGGTTCGACGGGCGTGGGCAAAAAGATATCCGAGGTTGCAAGCCAGACTCTGAAGAGGGTTTCGCTGGAGCTCGGCGGGAAAAACGCGCAACTGGTTATGGATGATGCCGATCTCGATCTCGCGCTTGAGGGGGTTCTCTGGGGAGCGTTTGGGACAACCGGCCAGCGTTGTACAGCGACAAGCCGTTTGATTCTTCATGAGAGGATTCATGACAGGTTCCTTGCAATGCTTGTGGATCGCGTTGCCAAACTGCGTCTGGGCGACGGACTTGTACAGGGTGTTGATGTTGGGCCGTGCGTCAACAAGGGCCAACAGGAGACGGTGCGGCAGTATGTGGAGATTGGATTGCAGCAGGGCGCGACGATTGCCATCGGTGGTGAGGTCCCCAAGGACCCATCACTGGCGAAAGGATGGTTCTACAAGCCGACGATCTTCACAGGGGTAAAGCCGGAACATCGAATTGCAAAGGAAGAGATCTTCGGTCCCGTCCTCTCCGTCATAAAAACGAAGTCCTTGCAGGAAGGCGTGCAGATTCTCAACAACACAATCTATGGATTATCGTCGTCTGTCTACACGAAAGACGTCAACAGCGCTTTTGAAGCGATTCGAGATATCAAAGCCGGCATTACCTATATCAACGCGCCAACCATCGGTGCCGAAGCACACATGCCATTTGGCGGTGTGAAGCAAACCGGCAACGGTCACCGCGAAGGTGGCTGGACTGTCTACGACTTCTTTACAGAATGGAAGACGGTCTACATCGACTACAGTGGCGGTCTGCAGCGCGCTCAGATTGACAATTACGGAGGGTAAGAGCGCCATGGTCCGGCACAAAATCCACATCATCTCCCTGTACGAGCATCAGGAGTTCTTCTGAATGCAGTTCTGATCCGATCTCACAGTCGCGATTCACCGATCATTGAACGTTCATTCAAGGAGAATTACCATGAGAGCTCAAAGCGCACCTCGCGCGCACGATACGATTTCCCCGAACAAGATCACACCTGCACAAGCGATCCCAACGCTGCGCAAGCACATGCTGGTGGATGGGTACGAGATCATCATCGATCTGAAGAACAGCTGCGGCTCTTATATCGTCGATGCCCAAAACGGAAAACGATATCTGGACTTTTTCACGTTTGTCGCCTCGTCGCCTGTTGGATTGAACCACCCACGGATGAGGACTCCGGAGTTCCTTGAGAAGTTGGCGTATGTTGCGGTCAACAAGCCGTCGAACTCGGATATCTATACTGCTGAACAAGCCGACTTCCTCGACACTCTCGAGAGAGTCGCAATGCCTTCCTACCTGCCGCATATTTTCTTTGTTGAAGGCGGCTCTCTTGGCGTTGAGAATGCCATGAAAGCGGCATTTGACTGGAAGATCAAGAAGAACTTCAAAAGGGGGTACAAGGAAGAGAGGGGGCGCCAGGTCATCCACTTCCGACAAGCGTTTCACGGTCAGGACCGGATACACGCTGTCTCTGACAAACACCGACCCGGTAAAGACAGACCTCTATCCAAAATTTCAGTGGCCCCGCATTCTGAACCCGGTGGTTCGTTTCCCCCTTACCGAAGAGAGCATCGCGAAGGTGAAGAAGGACGAAGAGACTGCGATCGGTCAGATCAAGGATGCGTTCCGCAACAACAAGGACGATATCGCCGCGATCATCATCGAGCCGATTCAAGGGGAAGGTGGAGACAATCACTTCAGGCCCGAGTTCTTCAAGACGCTGCGTCAACTGGCCGATGAGAACGATGCAATGTTGATCATCGATGAGGTGCAAACAGGAATTGCCATGACGGGCAAGATGTGGGCGCACCAGCATTTCGTCGAGCCGGACATGATAGCGTTTGGAAAGAAAACGCAGGTGTGCGGCTTCATGTGCAGTAAGCGCATCGACGAGATCGCCGATAATGTGTTCACGGTCCCAAGCAGAATCAACTCGACCTGGGGCGGTAATCTCGTTGACATGGTGCGGGCGCAGCGATACCTTGAGATCATCGAAGAGGAGAATCTCGTTGAAAATGCCAGGCTGGTGGGTGACTATCTTGTCGGCGAGCTTCAGAAGATGGCAGGGGAGTTCCCGTCCGTTGTTTCGAACCCGCGGGGCAGAGGGCTCTTTGCCGCATTCGATGTGAGTACACCGGATATGCGGACCAAGATCAGGGGAACGAGTCTTGAGAATGGTCTGATTATTCTTCCAAGTGGCGAGCGGTCCATCAGGTTCCGTCCGGCACTCAATGTGTCAAAAGACGAAATCGACGAAGGGCTGGGGATCATCAAGAGGTCGATCAAGGGGTCGTTATGAGGGATGGAATGTGAGTAGAGCTCGTCGGGCCAGAAAAGAAACGCCTCGCTTTGTTCAAGCGAGGCGTTCCTGTGTCTTGCCCTGATGTCTTATTTCAAGAAGAGCATCTTCTTCAATATTGTATGCGGTCCACCGCCATTCTGGCCCTTTGCGGCAAGGCTGTAGAAGTAAACACCACTAGCGACCGGGGCTCCGGATGACGCCCGCCCATCCCACAGTACCTGGTATGTTCCAGCTGTGCGTTGTCCACTCACCAGCGTGGCTACCTCCTGGCCAAGCACACTGAAGATCCTCAATGTTACCTCTGCGGAGGTTGGCAGTTGGAATTGTATTGTTGTCGAAGGGTTGAACGGATTCGGATAGTTCTGCTCCAATGTGAAGCTTGTGGGTATTTCGTTGCCGTCTATCTTGACGTCAGTCAACAGTGACGGGCCAGCCCCTATCACATCGAAAACGTCGGACGCCGCCCCACCGTAACCGCCTGGCACAAATACCCTGACTGTGTCGGCGACACATCTGGCAGTGACTCCATTGAAGATGTTTGACATGTCGACTGGTTTGTTGTTGACGATATAGGTCCACGCCCCGGTTGAAATCTTGAGCACATGCGTCGTATCATAGTACCCGCCCGCACCGGCTCTCTCACCGCAGACGAGGTAGAAATAGTCGCCGTAGGCTGCGCCGCCCGGTCTGCTTAAGCCGGTATATATCGTAGGAACATCAGGCGCAGCCGTCCATGTTATCTGAGATGCATCGGAACCAATAGTTCCGATGTAGGTTGATTTAAGGAAGGCCACGTTGTATCCCGCACTGATGATGATCTTGTCTCCTGAAATGCCGTGGCCGAAAGTCCGACGACCTTGATTTGCGGGCAAAGAGTTGACAATCGTTCCCCAGGTATCAGATGCCGGCCTGTAGTAGTACACGTTGAGATTGGTCGCTGATCCAGTGTACGGCCCACCGATAACGAAGATCACGCTATCTCCCCAGCACATGGCGCCATGCGCCGAGAGCGCAACAGGCAGCGGCGCTTTGGTTGTCCAGGCACCGGTCGCGGGGTCGTATTCGTACACATCGGTAGTGCCGGTTGTTATTCCGGCCGTCCCGCCGCCAATGTAGTAGAGTTTTGATCCGCACTTGGTCAAGGACCCCCCCACTTTTGCCGCAGGGAGAGGAGTCCCGGTGGTCCATGGTCCGCCCAACGTGTACCTATATATTGTCGTGCTCCCTGCGCCTGCAGTAGTTGGGGCCTGAACGAAGAGGGTGTCTCCGAGCCAATCACTTGCCTGGAAATACGTTGCTGCGGGAAGATTCGGATACTGCCCAACAGCCCACTGTGATGATAGCTGTGAGCACGTCTGGGCAGCACTCCCGAATCGCGTTTCAGGTCTGAACGTGGATGCAGTTCCTGTGGTGCCGTTGACTGTTTGAGATTGATACGTGAGAAGTGAGCCCAAGTTGGTACAGAACACCGTCGGTGCTCCAACGGGAGTTGCAAGGGGAGTTGTCGTCTGGTACACGAAGATCACCAGGAGTCCGCTTCCCGGGGTTGGTGTAAACGGAGAAGTGCCGGGTCCGCCGGCTGCAACATCAACGGTGAATTCCAGTGTATCCGTTCTGGTGATGGAAATGGTCGCATCGATCACTTTCGTGTAGCCGACCCCGTTGGTATCAATGAACGTGCCGATGAGACCTGCTGCGTCAGACGTGGTATCCTTGAGGAATACCTTCAAGTTTCCTGTGGTTGCAACAGATTGAGCTACAGGTGCGCCTGCCCCTTGAGGTCGGGGAACATTCCATCTCCATCCTATTGATGATACTTGATTGGCTCCAAATCCGGATGCGGTCATCTCGGCACCGGTAATCAAATACTTGGTGTTGATGAACAAGCGGGATCCTTGTGGGGCCCGACCATTTCCCGATGTGGAGCCATTTCCTGGAAGGACGACCACGATCGCATCGTTGGGTCTGTTCGGATTATGGAGGTTTGAAGAGGAGCGGATCACGGGCGATTTCCCACTATATGGAGTGTCGCCCTCAGCCTGTGAGAAACTAAAACTCGTCCACGCAAACACCAGGAGTAGAAGTACACAAAGCATGGTTGTAGCATGTCTCAAGAATGTCATGGGTGGAATCCTTTCTGGATTGGTTGAGTGTGACATCTGAGTGCACAGATGGACAGAAGAATGGTGCTTCCCGTTGACCTCCTTTCGGCATGTTTGTGGATTGGCAAGAAATGATGACAACAAGAAACGATTACACGAATGAGATGATCATGGTGAACGCGCTGATGGTTGCCTATTCGTCCTGCGCGTTCCGAAATGAGACTCAACCTTCAGCCGATGGCTGGGGCGCGTGAAAAACTCGTGGAAACATAGAGAATCTCGAAGAGAAAGTCAACTCCCGAACTTATATTTCGGGAATTCAAACCGGCCGGCAGCCGTGGAGAGGGTTCCATGTGATTGGTTTGAGTTATGAAAGCGCTTCCAGTATCATCAAGAGGACCCGTTTGCTGACCCGTCCTTGAAGACCACATCTCATCCTGTCGCTGGGGATGCCATGAACAGCAAATACTTAACGTTGTATTTGTTGGTTCTCGAAGGGCCGGTGGGTGGAGAGTTGGGGTTGCAGAAGAGCGACGTGTTTCCATTTCTCTTTGCTTACGACCGGTGTCTCACCTGAGTAGCAACATCCTTCCTACGCTGGAATATGTTCTGGTCCCATTCGACGCGTTTGTGGTAAGTCGATACAGATAGACACCGCTCGCTGCGTCAACTCCGGCCGAATTGCGGCCATCCCAGACCACGCTGAATGTTCCGGGCCCGCGGTGTGCATTAACCAGCGAGCAGATTTGCTGGCCAAAAATGTTATATACTGCCAGCTGAACCGCTGATTGTTCGGCCAGTTCAAACCGGATGGTCGTGCTCGGATTAAATGGGTTCGGATAGTTTTGGGCCAAAGTAAATGTATGGGGAGAGGAAGGCAGGATTGTGACCGACGTTGGCAGACCGCGTTTGATGTGCACGAAATCCACCCCTACAAAATCCGAGTTGTCACCCGATGGGCCGCCGAAGTAATGCAGATAACGAAATGCGATATGTACATTGGAGTTTGGCGGAATACGTCCTGTCAGCGGATAGGTCTTCAGGGTCCATCCGGTCTTTGGAACCGAAAAATAATCCAGGAAGATTGTGAAGTTGGAGGTATCGGTACCCGTTGTGGAAAGAAGGATCATCAAGGAATCGGGGAAGTTGGCAGCCGGCGGTGAGTTCAACGCTGAACGCGCCCAGAATTTTAGTGAGTCGACAAACCCGGGCTGCGCGATGCCGGGGATTGCCGGTGAGATGAGATAATCGTCGATGTACGTCCCATTTGCACGTTGAAAGTTGTCCGCTGCGAATCCTGTTCCCTCGTAAGGGACAAATTTTGAGGTTGACGTCCCCAGGAACCACGGGGGTAGCATGCTGCTATCCCTGTTGACGGTGATCCAGCCGGGCGGCGGGAAAACGGGCCCATTGAACATCTCAGCGAAGATCACAGAAGAATCAAGCACGGCAATGGTAACTCGAGCGGAATCGTTCGACCGATTCGAGTCACCGACCGCAGCTGTCCACGCGGTGACCGTATGCGTTCCTGGTGTCGGCGTCAACCATGAAAGGAGGAGCGTGTCACGCTGGTCTCTTGGCAGTGTGCGGGCATTGTTCACCGGGTTCTGGATTTCGGTGTCGACCTCCCACTGAATTTGATATGATGGTTCTGAGAACGTGCCGAAGTTCTGAATGACACCGTTGATGTCCACCGGCATTGCGAATGGTAACACTGTTAACGCGGTGTTCTGCCATGATCCGTCGAACGCACGATCCTTCCCTTGGTAATGAAATCTCGAGCCCGCAGCGACAGATGTGCACTTGTCGTCCGACATCGTGCTGAGAGGAACCAGGGAAACCAAGCCGATGTCATGAAAGGAAGAATCCGCGATCCTCACTTCATCGATGTAAATGTTGTTCCCATATTCGCTTACTCCCCTGAAGCCAATGAACAACCGACTCGAGCCCTCATACTGGTCGAGGGAGACAATATGCTGCTCCCATCCCGGATTTGCCCCCGGACGTTGAAACCCTCCAAGCATCGTCCATGGTCCCGTGGCGCTATCCGTGGTTGATGCTTCTACATACACTGAATCGAGGGAGGAAAGAAACTCGTCATCGTGGTACATATAAAAGGTGAGGAACGGATCTGCAGCGGCTGAAAGGTCGACTCGCGAAGAAGTGAGTCTTGATTGGTCTCCAGGGTTTGCATCATAGGAGTTGAACTTTGCCTGACCTGTACCTCCAAACGGAGCAATCGGCGGATTGGTGCCTGTTCCCACAACACTCCAGACCGCAGTATTCCCACTTACCTGCGAGACAGTCCAGCCCGGTGGAATGCCGGACCCATTGAATCCTTCCTGAAGATACACGGATTGGGAAAACGCCGTCACGCTGTAACACACGAACAGAACGGCTGCGATGCGAACGTCTCTTAGGAAAGTCATCTTCAATCTGATACTGGAAACTTTGGAGCAATCGTCACCCAATATAGTATTCAACCTGATGTGTTGCAATAAACGGTCCAACAATTGCATGCTTCACGGCGATTGGAAAATAAAATAGGGACACAGCAAGCCGTGTCCCTATTTGTTCTCCCGGTGGCTATCGAACCACCGGGGACAAGGTTACAGTTACTTCAGCATCAACATCTTTTTGATGCTTGTGAACGGTTCGCTTCCATCGGCTGGCCTTGCTTCGATGCGGTAGAAGTACACACCCGAAGCTACCTGACCGCCTGTGTTGTTCCTTCCGTTCCACACCACTTCATGGAATCCCACATCCTGGAATTCGTCACGCAACGTTGCGATCTCCTGACCGAGCGCGTTATAGATCCTGAGAGTCACATGCGAGGACCTGGGGATCCCGTAGCGCAACGTCGTTGTCGGGTTGAACGGATTGGGATAGTTCTGGTCCAGTGCAAATGTAACCGGAACTTGAGGTTGTGGTGTCTCCCCAACGCCGGTGGTGGTGCCGAAGTACATAACGATATTACCGTTATCCTTCACGCCCCATCCGTATGTAGTGTTCCCCGAAGTAAAGAAGTCGACATCGTAGAATGTTCCAGTACCGGTGTAGGATTGCGTCCATGTTGCGCCGCGGTCCGTGCTCGCGAAGACGTTGGTGCCGCGTCCCATCCAGAAACCGTCCACTCCTGATCCGCTGACCGCAATGTTGTAGGTTGTTGCGGTGCCAACGGTGATCGCCGACCACGTTACTCCGCCGTCGGTTGAACGTGCAGCATTGTAGACTCCAGAGGTGGTATAGTGCCCGGCAATGCCGTAATTCGCATTGTTGAACCAGACGGAGATGACTCGTGTTCCTGCAACTCCGCCGGGTACGATACTCGAAGCCCACGTTGCGCCACCGTTCGTTGAGCGGTAGATCCTGCCACCCGCACTTGCTCCGAACCAGATGTTGGAAGGACCGAACACCGCAAGATCGTTCTGCGTTCCGGCCTCTCCACCAACTGCGGTAGGTTCTGTTGCAATGCGTGCCCACGAGGCGCCGCCGTTTGTCGTTCTCGCTATTGTCCACGTGGCTGCCGGCACAGGGTCTCCAAGCGCGATACCGTTTGTTGCGTCGAACATATGGATCGCATCAATGAACCCGCCTGCCTGCGTAAATACCGTGTCCCAGCTGGCGCCACCAGTGGTTGTCCTGAAGATATAGGTGGTCGTACTGGGTGTCGTCGTCACGAATGCAGTACTGGCACTGACCGCGTCGATATTGTAGATATCGGAGGTTCCGATTGGGCCTCCACCAACGGACGTCCATGTGCCGCCACCATCTATTGAGCGCAGTACCCGACCGCCAACCGCAGCCGCCCAGATCACAGACTGATCCACTGCCCTGACGGAATAGAACTGATTCGTGATCCCCGAGTTCTGAGCAGTCCAGCCCGGTGTCAGCTGCACGGTAAAGTTGTAAGATGCCGAATCGTTGGCATGGTTCACATCCGATGCGAGAACGCTGAACGCTCGCAGTGAATGGTTGCCAACTGTGGGCGCTGCCCAGGTGAGTGTCACAGTGTCCGTAGCTCCAATCTGGAGGGCTCGTGGTTGGCTCACCGGCGTTTGAGGTGTTCCGTCGATGGTCCAGGCAACCTGATACGTTGGTTCCGCGAATCCGCCAAAGTTATGCACGAGAGCACTGAAGTTGATTGGAGTATTGGCATTGAACGTAGGGACAGGAGGCTTTGTATTCGGCGAAGCGCTGACGGAAGAAGCGTGCAGTGCGTCAGTCGAAATGTAAGCCACGGAAATGTTCCCTGCGGCAGCCTGCTCTCGTACATCCGGGATAACTTCAACACGCTGGATATTGTTGAACGTGGAGATGCCGCGCGATGATTGCAGCACCGCGCGCCCTGCTGTCCCACCCTTTTGAGATGGCAGGTTGGCCACGGTGGGCGAGCCTGCAGAAGCTACCGAGACCGAGGTGACTCCGATATCATGGACAGCACCTGCCGGGATGAAGTTACCCTCGTCCGCGCCGAGATCAGGAGCAGTCCCGTTGCCGGTGTAACCCGGCGAGCCAAAGCGCAGGTCGTTGTCGAAGTCTCTGGTGATGCTCGCAACAATCTGCCCGGCACTTTCAACCGGCGTAGGCACGTCAGTTCGTATGTGCGAATTCGTTGCACTCACGAACATTGGGTCTCCTCCCACACTGTTTGCATCGAGGCCGGTCGAGTCGTGGAACTCTGCCACGGTGTTGACAAACACACCCGTGGTTCCACCGGGCCAGGGACTCGGAATTTGTGCAAACGGTCCAACATAATAGTCGTAGAGGTTGTTGTTGGATCGCAGTCTGTTGGTTCCAGGAGTTCCCTCGCCAAAGATGAGCCACATCCGGGAGGCCAGGCTATCGGCCCTCTTGATTGAGGCAACGTTGTTGAAGAATCGAATCGAGTCGTAGTGTGCGGGATTCGGGTTGGAGAAGGCAAAGTTCGCGTCGAACAAGAATGCCACGTTGCCTGTTCCTTCGCCTGCCGCCATGTTGATGTTCCACGTGTTATAGTACCACTCGATGTTCGAACCAACTCCGTTCGGGCTGTTCGTTCCGCCGGTGGGATTATAGATCAGTCCGTCAACTGCACGTCCTGCGGCACCTGTGCCGAAGTTATGGATATCATCAACCATGTTGTTGGCGATGACTGCCTGTGTCATCACGCCGGGTCCCGTGGCAATGATGTTGCCAACAAGGAAGCAGAGCGGCCGGGCTGCTGCCGGAGCAAGCGTCACGAGATTGTGAATGTGGTTACGCGTTACTCTGACCGCAGTGTTTGCACCATTAATCCTGATGCCGGCAGGGGTTCCTGCCACCTGGATGCCGTTGACGTCGTTGCTATCCACCAGAACATTGTGGTTGCCCGTCATCGTGATGCCTGCCGCTGCAAGATGATCAAATAACGATGGACTTGAACCACCACCGATCAGGTTGTTCGTAAATGTGTGGTTCGAATCGCGCACTGCACCACTTGCTGCGTTGGTGAAGATACCGTTGTTGCCACGCATCAGGTGGCAGTTCGTAATCGTCATGTCATTCTGGCCGCCTGAGGATGCGAATCCCGTGTTATCTATGACCACGACACTAGGAATGCTGCCAGTTGAATGACGATTGCCCTTCACGATGAGATTCTTGAGTGTCACATTGCGACTGCCTCTGCGGATGAAGAAGGGAGTTCGGGCTATCGTTGTGCCAGTCGTATCGCACTCGATGGTCATACTTCGATCCGTCCCACCGGAGTTCGAACCATCCCAGATGATGGAAGAAACGCTATCCATGCGGATCCCATACGCGGCAAAGGTCGGCGATCCTCCCGAGATCAAGATTCTTGGAGTCGACACCGTTTGCAGGCTTGAAGGTCACCGGATTGGTCGGTCCCTGTCCTGTGTACGCAGTAATGATTTGTGCCGTATCTGTGTAGGATGCATCCGTGAACTGGAATATGACCGGTCCAGCAACCCCGTCTGTTGCCAGCGCTGAAACCGCTGCGGAGAGTGTTGTGTAGTTGCCACCAGTACCTACATTGTATGTACCGCTGAGGCCTGGGGGTGGCTGAACGAAGTCCGTCAGATACCGTGGAATGATCTCGTAACCATTATTGTATATCGTGGTCGAGGACGAGAACTGTCCTGTTACACCCGTTACTGTGACAGGGTATGACGGCTCAGGTGAACCCGGAATCTGGGTGTCCAAATCAAGGAACATGATGATTGAATCGGCAAGGACATTCTGGTACATGATGATGCTGGCATTGGAGCCCGTAGGAGGCCATGGGGGAGTCGCACGAACCCGCCGGAGTGATGTCAACCGGATCAACCGCGATTCGTAGAGTTCCGGATTTGCGTTCAGTTGGGCGAGCGTGAGTCCGATTGGTGTGACTGTTCGTCCATTCGCGACAATTGCGATATCATTGGTCGCATTGTCAGGTGTGATCTCCGTTGTTCCTCTGAACTGTGCAATCTTGCCGATGACCGTAATGGAATCTCCGAGCGAAAGCACGGGCACAGGGGACGCAAAGAAGAATAGGTTAATTCCTCCCACTGCATCCTGGAAGTAGTAACTCAGGTTACCGTTCCCCGCCTGGAAGTTCGGCCCATTGACGGTTCCCGTCACCCTCGCATAGTAGTTGACATAAAGATTCTGTCCGTTTGGAGCAATTGCCTTTACCCCGCTTAATGAAATCGGACTAAGGCCTGCAAAGTAGCTGTTATTTGCAGTTACAGCCGATGTGCTGGTCAGGCCGCTGGCACTGGTCGCCTGGACCTGGTATTCGATCCTTGCGCCATCGGTATTGGCCGTTCCCGGTATTACGGCACTGTATGATCCGCTCTGAGGCGTACCCGAAACCCGGGTCATGGTAACAGACGCAGGCGTGCCACCATTGATCGCATAGAGCAACGATGCACTTGTCACCCCCGTGCTATCGGTGATTGTTGCGGTGACTGCCACCGTATCACCGGCATTTGGAACACGGGTCGACCTCGCAAAGTTACTTGCCACAGGACCTGCCGGTGTTGCCGGAATTCCCACGGTGCGCAGCAACCAT
Source organism: uncultured Bacteroidota bacterium (assembly GCA_963734955.1). Taxonomy (GTDB): domain Bacteria; phylum Bacteroidota; class Ignavibacteria; order UBA10030; family UBA6906; genus UBA11986. The sequence goes on along the minus strand of CAVTJO010000005.1, from coordinate 541,398 downwards.
GCGCGCTCTGTTGTGATGATAAGTGGTGCCCATGCAGTCTCGTCCGCGGAATAGTAGCTGTGTCCCGGCGTTGTCAGTGGCGAATTGTGTGCGCCCATCGGGAATGTGATTGGTGCAGGGAACCCTATGGTTACCCAGAAATCCGATCCAGCCGCAAACGCCGGAGCGTCATTGCCGAGAGGCAGTGTAAAGTAATCTCCGCCAGCGGAAATGTAGTTCTGACCGGCGAATTTCTTCGTGTACAACACAATTCCTGGCGCTGAAGTATCGGTGCCTGCCGCCCTGATCCGGACAGTGATGGAGTCTGTATTGGCCTCGTTCCGGTAGAAGGCATCGATATTCGCAAGCTTCAGGTTCTGGTCCGTATGGAAACGCACCCCGGCGATGATTGACTGTGTGCCGGAGCCGAATCCAATGAACGTATTCGGTGTGTTCTGGCCGTTATCATACTTGATACGAACCATTGGTGTATCGGGATATGAGAGCACCCGATAAGTAGTCAGCGAATTGTTGCCCAGGTTTTGGTCACCCGGTACGACTGCGTCCGCAATTGCAGTGAGGGTTCCGCGCCGCGTTGGAGTGATGTTCAGCCCAACAGTGTCTGTTCCAAGGAATGGAATCCCCGGCCGGGATATGGGCGTCTGTCCCACACCATCGAAGGTCCATGTGAATGAATAACCCGGCGATGAGATACCGAAGTTTGTCACCACGCCGTTCATCACCACAGGTTGTTGTGCGTTGATTGAGAGAGCATTGTCACTCTCGGCAAAAGCATTGCCTGCGAGATACGATCTGACTTTCCGATCCTTCGACTGCACAGGCTGATCGAGCATGATACTGTTATTGACGGTGGAGGCTCGCACAAACGATTGCTGGCCGGTAACGATTCGTTCCACGCCTTTTGTGCTCTTGTCGACGTGTACCGCCGGTCGGAATGGTGTCGGGATACCGTTGATTTGTGCAATCGCCGTGACAGCGTAGTCTGTGTCAGGAATGACAGAGACAGCAACGTTGTCGACCCAACAGTCGTTGCCGAATGCACTCTTGCCCACAAACGCTATGCGAGTTGAAGTGGTGAGAAGCGAATCCGGGATTCGGATCAGATGGTGTCTCCAATCCGAAGCAGCGGACGGGGTGAACTCTGTGGTTGATGGCGGCAATGTTCCCAGGTTCGGATAACCGTCGCCAAAGATCGTGGCGGGCCAGGTCACACCTCCATCCGTTGAAACAACGACGAACAGAGAATCATTCTCGCCTGAGTAACTCCTGTATGCGTGGTCAAACACGAATGCCTTTGCAGTTACCAATCGGGCAAGGGCGGAGACGTCGAGAGTTGGTGTCTTCAACGAATCGAGCACTCCCGCCGAAATGCTGTAGAAGTTCACTCTGGCCGAGAATCCCGCAGACCCGTTGGGCTTGCGTTGCTGCCAGTCTGCTCCAGCCGCTGGTGGTGGTCCATCCAGCGGGTGGGAATGTCGACCTCGGTAAACCCTTCGCTCAGGTATGTTCCCGCCGGCAGGACGTTGATGGTCGACGAGGCTGTGTTGTTCGTCGTATCTCCGTCGCCGGGATAGAACGAGCGCACCCACATCGTCACGCTTCCCGCTGCGATTGGAGTATAAGTGGTTGTAAACGTGACTGTTGCTTCGTGGCTGGACCAGGTCGGTGCAAACACCTGAACCGTGCCATCGATTGAATCAGCCGGCGCACTATTGGGCTTGTAGGTGAGCGATACCGAAGCGGGGTCACTCTCGATCCCGTTGTTCTTGATAACAGCGCTCACCGTGACTGGCGTACCCACTTGCGGTGCCGGAGGTGTCACTGATGCAGACACCACCTGTATGTCTTTCAGGGGTGGCGTCGTGATTGACACATCGTCAAATGCCCACCCCTCATCCTGTCCGGAGACATCGGAGCCGAACCGGAAGCGTAGGACGACGCTTGAATGCCCTGCAAGACCTGTCAACGGTCGACGAGAATTTACATAGCCAGTGCCAAAGGTCGAGGAGCTGCCCGACCACTTTGGAGGGGCAATCGGTCCGAGCGCAACGTTGTTGTTGTACCAGTTTTGCGCGGCCGGATCGTTGAGAATACCAAGTCTGTTGAATGTCGCGCCACCATCTGTCGAGTATTCGATGATAGCAGCGTCGTAGCTAAGTTCTGTGGAGAAGATGTGCCAGAAACTCAGAAGAGGATCACCGGTTAAGGCGCTGAAATCGAATGTCGGCGACTGCACAAACGCGTTCTCATTCGCCTGGTACTGACCGGTCAATGCGGTGACCCACGCATTCGTTCCGCTGTGAGCACCATTGATAATTGTTTTGGCCGGAGTGCCGCGTACCCAGTCGTTCACGGTTCCCGAAAAGATTCCCGATTCCCACCCGCCGGCGCCGCTTTCGAAATCCTGAGTGTACGGGAACGAAGACACAACCAATACGATGCGATAGAATGCAGGGCTGGCCGGAGGTACGTTGCCCGGTGGATTTATTCCGCTTCCTCCTCCAGGATTTGTGCCAGCATTGCCGAGGCTATCCTGTGCCCCGACATAATAGAAAATGGTGTCGCCGAGAGCTATACCACCAACAGTTGCGTGGTCAATTGTAAAAGTAAATCCCGAACCCACAATGGTCGTGGCTTGGGCCTCAACATAGGTCCCAGCGGCTCCCTTCTTGTAATAGATCCGGGGGGCACCTGCCGTGTTTCTCTGCACGCCCGACACATCACCGATGTTCGTTGCCAGTGTACGCGTTGCAACAACCCCGCCATTCGAAAGGGGCGTGTACGTGATGGCTGGTGGGTTAAGATCAATGGGAACCCCGGCAAATTCGTCAGCGCCGATGTCTGGTGTCAACGCGTTTCGCGTGTCACCATCATAGTCATCCGTGATGCCGGTGATGGGGGTCCCGCCGCTTTCAAGCTGTGTCGGTGTCACGGGATTGATGTGCAGGAACGTTGCATCGCCACCGGAAGTGCTTACGAAAGCAGGATTCTCGGTGATCGAAACGGCTTCTCGTGGTGTTACTCGCGTCTTGAAAGCAGCCAATGTCTGGTCGGAGTTCGTTCCGTCATAGAAGATCAGATGGCTTGCGCCCGGTGTACCGGCGTAGAAGTCGTTGTTGTTGGATGCCGCCGCATAGTTTGTGAGCGCTGTTCCATTCCTCCCGAATGCAAGTGTGAAACCTGCTCCGGTGGGAGTAGACAAATTGTTGAATATGTTATCACGCAAGGTGACAGTGGTGGGCGAGGTGGTTACATACAGAGCAGCGGACGTGAAGTTTGTGCCCACGCTGGTCGTGTTGAGATCGACGGTATTGTATGAGGCATTAGTCGTCGTACCACCCCCAATATACAAGCCGGTAACCGCGAGATAAGGAGCAGCGGCCGGGCTGGAATTCGGAGCAGCGATGTTTCCAATGAGGTTATTGTAGATGTTTAATGTCGTCCCGCTTGCCACGTAGGCACCATATGCAGCACCAGTTGCCCCGTTTGCTGTAATGCCGTAGACTTTGTTTTTGTAGAAATTCAGGCCCGCACCACCTCCAGTGATATAATACCCGTAAATGGAAGTCGCGGCTCCCGTCGTGCCGTTGGTGTTGATGTTGTTTCCGTATATCGCGGGGGCATAAGTGGGAGATGCAATACCTCCGGGATAGAAGCAGTACATTGTCCCACCAAAAGTGACGTTTGAAACTGTGTTGTTGTAAATACTGGAACCCGAAGTCGTTGAACCGTCGCCCAGGTAACTTGTATAGAATCCGTAGAAAGTCCCAGTGGCATTGTAGGCCACGTTAACGATGTTGTTGTTGAAGACAGATTTCTTTGGATACGGTGAGCTTGCACCATCGCTATTGTAGAAACCGTAGAAGGATCCGGTACCCGGGGTGGGGGCGGAAATATTCATGAAATTATTGTTGGAGAAGATCTGAGTATTGGTCGGTAGCGAGGAGGCCCCTGCGTAGTAGCAATACATGGATCCAGCCGCGGCGGTCCTTGTGAATGTCCCAAGAATACCGTTGCCGCTTACAGTCAAGGTGCCAGCCTGCGTACTACCTCCATTATATATCAGATACTCGGTACCACTGTGGTTGAGAACCAGATCTCCCCAGCTATTACCGTTAATGGAGAGATTCAAAGGGCTGGCCCCGTTATATATGAAGTAGATAGTTCCAGTACCAGTGGCGGTGGTGAACAAGTAGTTCGAGAAAATGTTCGTGTTGATGTTCACAGTCGTCAATGTAGTACCACTGGCGTTGTAAATACTGTACATGGTGCCAGTGTAGGCGGCTGTACCTGTAAAGCTGTATCTGGGGTTGTTATTATTCAAGGTAATTGTGGAGGCAACGGCGCCGCTGTTGTAGATCAAATACGTTGTGCCGCTTGTAGCCATTGATGAATTGTTTAGGAATCCATTGTTGCTCATGTCGAGCGTGGCGGCGGATGCGCTGTTCCACAGGCCGTACCATGCCCCCGTTGTGGCCAGGTCGTTGGTGCAATTCTGAATGCTGTTGTTGCTGATGGTGATTGTATTGGATGCCGCCGTGGAGCCGGATGCATTTTCGATAACGGAGACCTGGGCGGTCGTGACTGCTGATTGTATCGTCAGCGTGTTGTTTGTGACGGTTGCCGATGCGCTGGTGGCTGTATTGAGGTAAATGCCGCGCAGGGTTGTTGCATGGTTTACACCCGCGCCGTCATTGTTGTTGATCGTATTGTATGAGACGTTGATCCCATATTGAGCCAGTGTTCGAACAGCGGCAGCGGGACTGGTTATTCCACCACCACCATAGTTCCTGATCGTATTGCCGGTTGCTGCCGAACTCCCTCCGATATCATTGCCCTGATCTGCATTGGCGAAAGGAGTGACATCCGCAAACCCAATCAATGCGATGCCGATGTTGCAGTTCTGAATGGTGTTGTGGTAGAATTTGTTGTTGGAGTTGGAACCGCTCGCTGCCGTCACTGTCAGTGCGGTGGTTGCAGCGGTGGGAATAGCATTGACAACATCAATCCCACGAGATCCGTCGACTGCCGGGCCTGAACCCAAATCATTATTCACACGATTAAGTGTGATCGTACAATTCCTGATTGTAACATTCTGACACCCATCCGTTGCGCTCGCCTTGTAGAGAGCGTACCCGTATTCCATCGTGGCCGGGTTGGTCGTGTTTGGATCAAGGAGGTCGATGCCGTCAATTGTTACATAGTCCGAACCGACCAGTTGCCAGATGCCATCCTGTACTGCGGTGCTCGGGGTCCCTGATCCGGTTGCATACGCTGTAACCAGGGGATTAGCCCCCGCGCCTGATTTTTGGAAGACGATAGGATTGGCAACCGTCCCGGTCGCTGTGATGGAGAGAGGAGCAGTAATCGTCTCTGTGTAACCTCCCGCGACGTTAAATGTCACGCCGCCAGCTCCAACTCCGAGAGTGTTCAGATCTGTGATTGCTGCTGCCAACGAGGGATACGTTCCTGGAATTGTCTTTGTCCCCGTCAGCGGCCCGCCTGCGGGACCAAGAGGCCAGGCTGTATCCATCCGGATGCCATCGACCACTCCGATGGGTGCATTTGCGGCCGTGCCTTGCCGAACTGCGACGCCATACACCGTGTCGATATCAGCCCCGGTTCTGTCTATGGCTGACTCCAGGACTGTTGGTGCCGGCTCTGCGCCACCGATTGTCGGATTAATCCAGAGTGCGACCGTATCGTTTGTGGCACCGGGGATGACCGTGTACTTCGCTACCAGCAAGTATGTCGTGCCGACAGTGTATATCGAATCCGAATAACTGACGTTGGCAGCCGTGCTTGTTCGTGCTATGCCAAACCGTATGTTTCCATTGGCAGCCCTCTTTGCAAAAATCCTCGCACTGAACGTGCTCGAGTTCTTCAAGACATGGAAAAAATAGTCTCCGGCTGTTGCCACGCTGTCGAGTCGTACCATCACAGAATAATAGAGGGAACCTGAAGTCACCCCATTGGGGTATGTTGCAAAGAGTCTATTATCGTCCTCACCGGTTGTGGTGAACGAAACCGCATTGCCAATCCCGGATCCAACGTATCCGGTGTAAGTCAATCCTCCCGAGGTAATCAACGGGGGGTTCGTTCCTGCACCGCTATGAGCAGTCCATCCGTGGGAGTGCAGTGTGTCGCCTGCTGGGATAACTGAAATCTTCAGTGAGAAGTTGTGCCCGCGCCGTTGTCCCAAGCGTGAGTGTTGTCAAAAGAATCACAAAAAGTATGAAAAGTCCTTTAGAGATCTTCATGACTCCTCCTTGGAGGTAGATTATTGGAAATGATGTTCTGAGATTGGCAAAACCGGGATGTCGATAGCTGGGTTGGCTGTCACAAGACACTGATCAAAGCTCCGCGAGAATTTTCCTCAGTGGAAGAAACACCTCAGTGAGAGAACTTTCGGAGACGACCTTTGTGAAATCCCCTTGAGAGGATGCCAGATGTGATTGACTGGCGGAAATGAACTGATCTAACTTAGCAAAGCGGGGGTGAAATGTCAAGAACAAACTTGTCTTTTGGCCGGTCGTTTCACCTCTCGATGTGGCTTTGATTCATCACACCGTCCCGGTAGGAGCCGTGATGATGGAAGCTTGAAGCATGCGGACAAGAAAAAGCCCCTCCGGGATTTGGAAAGGCTTCTTGTAGTCTACGACTCGAAATTCGATTGAGGGCAGAACGGAGTTTGCGAGCTCCCTCTATTCCAATACCGACATGGTTCGCTTCCGAATCGAGGATTGAGATTGCTTCGTCGCAAAAGAAGAGGCTCGCAAATGACGCGCAGACAGGTTTCTTCGTCATCCTGCGATTCATGTGACCGGGTACAAAAACAAAGCCCGCCCCGGCTATCGGGACGGGCTTCGACAACTGCACTACTTTGAAAGACAACCCCGCCACAGGCTGGCGGGGTTGCTGTACCGCTTGTTACTTGAGGAACAACATCTTCTTCAGGGTGCTGAATGTCTGGCCTGAAGCGCCAGTGGCTTCGAAGCGGTAGAAGTACACGCCGCTGCTGACCTGGGCGCCGAAGTTGTTCCGGCCTTCCCATGTCGCTTCATAGCGTCCTGCCGCCTGTGCGCCGTTTGCCAGTGTCATCACTTCCTGGCCGAGGATGTTGTAGATCTTCAGAGTGACTGTTGCCTGCTCCGGCAGATCGTACTTGATGTTGGTTGTCGGGTTGAACGGATTCGGATAGTTCTGGCTCAGAGCGAACACCGTCGGGATCTCATTACCAACTACTTCGACACCGACCGCAATTCTCCTGAACCGGGCAACCGTACCGCCGTTGCCAACCATCCAGCCGTAGATGCTGCCACCGATATTCACCATGTTCACATGGTTTGCCTGCTGGGTACCTGTGTAGCCTTGATTCGGAGCTGACGACCATGAGGTTCCGAAGTTCGAGCTATACCACACGTTGTTGCCGCTCGTCGTCCAGAACTGCCCGGTAGCTCCCGAGGAACCAGGATTGGCCCATATGCTGAGATCTGCTAGGGTCAACGCGGCTGGTCCAGTTGTCCATGTGGCACCAGCGTCCACGGATTTGTTGAACGGACCGGTGTCTGAACCTGCAAGACCAGCGTTGAGCGCTGCGAAAGCAACCGAGTAGCTGTTCAGGAATGTTGTCGCTGCAGGCGTCCATGTTGAGCCACCGTCAGTCGTCCGGTATATCTTGGTGTTGTTTGTTCCGAACCAACCGTTGGCGCCCAGGAAATCCATGGCGTTGTTCCACCCGGCCTCTGTACCAACCTGAGGCAGTGCAGGACTGATCGGCACCCACGTATTGCCACCATCACTGGTCTTCTTGATCACCCAGTTGCCGCCGACGGGATCGCCCTGGGCAATACCGTTGTTTGCGTCGAACATCCTGACGTTGTCATAGAAGCCGCCAGCGCAACGCTGTCCACAGTCCTCCACGTCGCACCACCATCTGTTGTCTTGACCAGCCTGGTGTAGGTGGACGTCCAGTTGGCTGCAATGGCAACGTTTGCATTGATAGCAGTAATGGTATAGACGTCTGCAGCAAATGTCCCTGCCGCCGTCCACGTTGTTCCACCATCGGTTGTGCGTCGAACGAAGCCTGCTCGTACCAGCACCTGTTCCACCACCCGCCCAGGCAACGTTATTGTCGACTGCCTTCACTGAGTAGAATGCATTAGTCGTGCCGCTGGTCTGTGTAGCCCAGCTCGTGTCTGGCGGTATGGCTGCCAGAATCGTGAATGCGCTGTTGCTCACGTCGTTGACACTCAAGGTATCCGTCCAAGATACCTTGACGAAGCAGTTTGTGGATGGAGTAGTACTTGCCGGGATCAGCCAATTGTATACTCCGTTCGGGTTATCGACTTCTCCGCCTACCTCGGGAACGGCAGAGAACTTCGGATGTCTCTGAAGTCCCAGCCTCGCAGGAGTGCTGGCGATAATCAAAGTCCATGGACCGCCACTTCCCGCTGGTGGAGAATTCAATCCTTACGCTGTCAACGTTACCGGTCTTGTTCCACGTGATCTGGTGGGACGTGTTTCGCGCCCACTGTTCACCACCATTTGGCGCTGTCACCGTGACGGTGCTCTGACCGCCTGTAGTGTGCAGTGTCACACCCACCGGATGAACGTCAGGCGTATTACCCGTAACCCGCTGATATCCAAGATAGTCTCCGCCTTGGAGAGGAGGAGCCGGGTGAATGCGCAGCGAAACTGTCGTGCTGTCTCCCGGGGCAACCGTGCCAAACGTCTTGTCCGTCGACATCCACGGAATCAGGTCGCTCGTGATCAACACCGCAAGGTTGTCGTGAATGTACGTTGAGTTGAATGCAACTTGCAGTGCGACCGCACCGGCTGCATCCTGCACTCCAACTGTTGCACTGTTGGAACTGGCCGGATCCATGCTCAGGTACTGGTACAGGATCGTCCCATCCGGCTTGAAGATGATCTCAAACGTGTACGGACCACCGGTACTGAAGTGAGGTACATTGAGGTACTCAACAATGAACCGGTTGTTCGCTGCGTCGTTGTAGTAGTACACCGTACCACTGGTCACGAGGTAGAGGTCATCCCAGAATGGGAAGATGCCGTTCAACGGCGCCGAGGCGCTCGGTATTGCGGTGTTCGAGTACAGGGTCTGTACGTCGGTGAAGCTCAACCAGCCGTTCGTGCAAACGTTGATATTCCCCGAGAACGTCGTTCCGTAGAATGGGAACGAGAACGGGAACGGAATGGTCGAGTTGCCATCGTCCAGGTTGGTGAACGAGACAGCTGTACCGACAGACGAGATGTCGACCCAGTTGAAGGCCGGTCCACCCGGGGTATCGCTGTCAATCCACCGATAGCCGAATGCATCCGGGCCACCCGAACTGTCTCTCTCTCCGGGGGCTGGATCGATTGCACCCTTCGGGAGATTGTTGGCAGAATGCTGAACCTTGCTTCGTGCGATCGCGGCGGATTCATCAACCGCTGCCCGGCTGCTGGCTTCGCTGATCTGGTAGTGCAAGGTGTCGGTACCCGTACTTACGATCCTGAAGTTCGTCCTTGTTGTATCCGGACCGATCGGGAGGTTGAAATGGAACGTATCCGGTCGCACTGTGAAGTGTGCAACACCAACGCTTACCGCGCGCAACTTCAGCGTATCCGGAGTGGGATCGTTGCTCGTAAAGTGCAGTATGGCGTTTCTGACTCCGCCGGGGGCGGAGGCAGTGAACTTCACTTTCACTCGCAGTGTATCGAGAGACGCAAGTGTGAATGACGTTCTGCCGGCCGAGAAGCCTGACGACCCGGTGAATGTCACGTTGGTGACGTTCAGTTGGGACGAACCAATATTCCTTACCAACATTGACTTCGAGGAATCGGTTGCGCCGATTTCAACGTTGCCAATATTCACAGAGTCGGGTTCCACAACCAGGTCTGCACCCGGCGATGGTACAACGAACATCCGTGCCGGGATCTTCAACGTATCCGGAGCCGGTGCGCCGACCGTGTTGATCTCGACGTGACCGTAGTAGTTGCCAGGCAGAGTGTAGATTGCCGGACTGGTCGCATCGAACGTTGCAGTGAATCGCAACGAGTCGTTGAGCGCAATCGAGCCGGTCGTCGGTGCAATCGACAGCCAGTTCGAGCTCGGACCCCAACTGCCCTGGATGGAGAACGGATCGATGAGGTGGTCGCCCGTGCCAATCTGCCCGATGAGCGTTGTCGCTCCGGTCGACAGGTCTACTGTGCGAGACTCGCCGATTGAAAGTGTGCCGTTGTATGCCGCCATATACAGCACGCCGGTCTGGCGATCAAATGCCATATCCTGGGCAAGGTTTGCATTGAAGCCGATGGGGCCGATCAATGTCCCCGTACCGGTGACCTTGTCGATGCTGTAGAAGTTGTCGCCCACGATGTCATAGCCATACATCTGGCCGGTGCCGGGCTGGATGGCCATGCCAATGATCGCCGGGATATTCGTGATTGTCGCGACGCGGGTTGTCGTTCCGGTCGTCACGTCGATCGTGTACAACGACGACACGGTGATGTTGGTGGATGTAGCATAGAACGTCCCGCTTGTCGGGTCGAACTTTGCCGATGTCCAGGTATGGCCGGCATCAACTGTGACCGGACCGATGACCGTGTATGAGCCATTGGCGGGGTTCACACTGATCAGCTGGTTCGTTGCGCCTTTGATCGCGATGAACCCGGTGCCGTCCATTGTGAAGTCGCCAGCGTAGATGGCGTCTGCTGAGGTAATCGGGCCGAGGCCGGTAAGAGTTCCGGGGGCCGTCGGGTCGAAGACCGTCCACTGGAAGCTCCGGTAGTCGTTCCCGTATCCATTCGCCGTCAACACTCGCGAGATTCCAACAGAACCCTTGGTGTCAACTTCTGAGGGTCTTGCCGGACTGCCGCCCACTGGAGCGAATCCAACGGAAGGAGTGATGTGATCGTTTGGATAGTTGATCGGAGTTTGTGACGATGAAACTTTCATCGGAACCACAACAGCCGGACCTGTTGCCGGACCGTTGGGTGAACTCCGCGGAATCATGATCGCACGTGCCTGGATGTTCCCACCCGCCGTGCCGACGTTACGCACAAAGAACCGCGTGGAATCCATCGTTCCGCCCTGCATGTTCGGCTTCACCAGCGAGTCGATGCTCGTTGCAAGGAGAATCGATCCAACAGAAGAACCGGTTAACTGAACATCCACCCGTGGGTTCGCAGGGTCGTTACTCAGGATGACGACCCGTCCCGTGTCCGTACCGCCCGGAACAATCGGCGTGTAGACGATGCGGATACGTGCGGAATCACCCGGAGCAATGGAAGTCGATGTTGCCGTTGCGACGTACCTCGGGTTGGTTGTTGTGACAGACGAGAGGATGACGTTTGGAGTACCACTGCCGACATTGCGTACCCTGACACTGTCTCGGCGGTTGTTGCCGATAATCGTCAGCGGGAATGTCACTGTCGTCGGGGATACCGAGATTACCGGTCCGATACCGGAAATAACCCGGAGACTCGCCGGAATCAACTGGGAGCCAGTCACATCAGGATGAGTGAGATCCATGATAATGTTGGCATTATACGTCGTCCCGAGCGTCAGGTTACTTGCATCGAACGTGACGGTAATGTTTGCGCTGCTGTTTGGATTGATTCGTCCAAACGATGGAGCCTCGGACAGCCATGTGGCATCCGGCAAGTAGAACTTCACTGCGAGGTTGTTGTGAACGTATGGTCCGTTGTACGAAACCTGGGATGCCACCGAACCATCCGCATTCTCGATACCGATGGTGGCAGTAGGTGTCGCATACGTCATGCTCAGGTACTGCATGATGATCTGGCCATTCGGATAGAGAATGACCTGGTAGGTTCCCGTGCCCGTCCCGCTGTACGGCGGAACGTTTGTGTACTGGACAATGAATCTCGTGTTGGGGGCATCATAATAATACTTCACATTGCCGCCCGAGGTGAGGTTCAAGTCATCCCAGAATGGATAGATTGCATTGTTCGGAGTAGCGGGCGTCCGGAATGCTACCGTTGAATACTCGGTCGTCGTTGAAGTAAAGCTCATCCACCCGTTCGTACAGACGTTCAACGTTGTCGAGTAGTTGTTGCCATAGAACGGGAACGGAATCCCCAACGGGACTGGCGTATTGCCGTCGTCCGGATTTGCGAAGGAAATTTGAGTTCCTCGACCAGCGGTGTCAATGTTGAACCAGTTGAACACGGGACCGCCCGGTGAGTCACTGTCGATCCATCGATATCCAAATGCATCTGGTCCGCCCGAACTGTCGGTCTGAGCGGGACCCCGGGGTTCCGGCGATCCTTTGGGACGCTGGATACTGGGGATCTCGACCTTCCTCGGTTGCACTGCCGGCCTGCTGAACCTCAGTTTTGCCAGCGCATTGTCGTCACTCAACCGGTAGGGAATCGTGTCTGTAGCCGTTGTGTTGGTGAGAGTCAGAGTCTTCGCGTGGACCTGACCGACTGCAAGCGTATCACGCATGGCCAGAGGTGAATTCTCCACAACTTTTCTGACCACGACGTAGAGAGGGTTCGAACCCGTGGAGACGACGAAACTGTTGAACCTTCTGCTGCCATAAGGGCTTGGTGGATCAACAAGCACATCGTACGAGCCCAGAGGCAGGACAGTCGAGTAAATTCCAGTGAGAGAGTCGGTGTTGCCGGAGGCGACCGAACCACCATTAAAGAGCACGTTGATACCGGAACGGATATTCGTGCTGTCGGTCCGCACTGTGCGAACCACCAGCGTGCCGTTCGGAACCGGCGTCATCGCGAAGTTACGCGTCGTCGTGTCGTTGAGCGGAATCGTGACCGCAAGCAACGTATCACGGAACCCGAACTTCCTTGCACGAAGCGTGACGTTTCTCGAGGTAGCCGGTGTATCGACCTTTGCACCTGCCTTGTAGAAACCGTTGATATCAGTGAGCGCACCAACCTGCGGGATCGGATCCGTGAAGTCGATGCTCACATTTTGCAGTGCCGCACCGCCACTCACGTTGGTCACTACTCCCTTGACCCAGCCGAAATTCTCAGTCGTTGTCACGGATGTGACGAATGCCTGGTAGATTCCGGTTCTGTTATCGCACCAGTACGGATAAATCTTTCCGTTGGCTGCAGTGATTCCAATATAGTCGCCCTGATATCCACCGGCGAGTCCGGGAATCGGGGCAGGTCTGAAATGACGGTCGGACACTTCGAAATCAGTCCATGTGTTACCGCCATCGAGCGAACGGGAAACAAATACTGTCGCTGAATCGGACGTGGTGTTGCGATCATCATAATACACAACGTTCAGTCCACCGGCGTTGTCAACAACCATCCACGGCATATACTGGATCTTGCCGTTGTTGAGCGCATCCTGATTCACGCGGATGCCGGCTGACCATGTTGCACCACCATTCGTTGATCGGTGCATGATGATGTCCGGGTCGCTGCCTGCGGGAGCAAGGTTCTGCTCTGCCGTGACGATGTAGATCCATCCGTTGCGTCCGCCACCCGAGCGATCAACTGCCATTGAGGGGAAGTCGTTCACACGGATGCCCGCCTTCTGCGTCAGTGTTCCTCTGATTCCGTTGCAAGCATAGGCGATGTCCTGGCCGGCCCATGTCGCGCCGCCGTCAGTGGATTTTGCAAAACCAACGCCGAGGCCCGTGTAGGGAGATCCCGCCATCGGGCTCTGCCAGGCGATGTACGCATCACCATTGGCACCGACGGTTCCGTTGACGCCCTGTTGATAGTGACCGCCTCCTGGCGCGAGAACCGTGATCGGCGCAGTCCACGTCGCGCCGAGATCTGTTGTATAGGATACAACCGCCGGCGGAGTGCCTACCGTAAACAGCGACCAGGTAACGTATGCTCTGCCATAGTACGGGCTGGAGGGAACATCGTTCACAAATGTATGGTTCTTATCCTGCGAACCTGTAGCAAGTGTAATGATGTTGGTCCAATTAGCCCCCATGTTCGTCGAGTATTCCACGCCCATTCCGCTGGAGGTAATTTCCGACATGTAGAGTCGTCCGTCAGGACCGATTGCAGGAGCGGGGTCACCGCTGTGGCCGCCGATTGGTGCAGCCATTGTCGTGTCATTGCCAAACCACGTCGTCCCGCCGTTCGTGGTGAGGTACATTCCTTCGCTGATGAACAGCGAGGGTGACAAGGTCACCGCGTTCGAACTGGCATAGAGAATATTCCCGTTCGTCGGATGCCGTGTGATGGGTACTTCGCTCTGCCATACCGTTGTCGAAGGATGCACGCGGATGGCGGGGTTGATGGTAAGGATTTCGTTCGGCGTATGTATAACCCGCGCAGTTGTATTCGGGTTGACATAATTGAGAGCTCCTTGAGGAACGGCAGGTACTTCGCCTGTTCCCTTAATCGCTGTCATGCGCGGATCAATGCTCCACTTCCGTGGATCCGGTTGATCCTGCGCGAACAACGTCCCGGCGACAAATGTGCCGAGAACAACGCACCAAAGCGTTAACCACTTACGAGACATGATGCCTCCTTGAGTGATGGGTGATTGGGATTGTAACTGTTATGATTTGAACAAATTTCTGAGACGACCACGACTGCCTTGTCAGAGTGCAAGCGGGGGACTCTCGCGAATGTGTACACTAAGAGCGACGAGTTCGGTGAAGGGGGTGACGCAACTACGGAACAATCAAATATCAAAGAGACTCTCTTCTTTTGCTCATGAGTCCCGACCAACGGGAGTTCTTTACTTACCGACCAACCATTATTGACCGCGTACCACGTACGAAGGACGACGAGAATTGACCCCTGATTGTGTGGCCCCAGTACGAGAGATGAACGATTCGATAGTTGATGAGAGGAAAAATCCCAGCCCGAATATGCAAAATGGGGAATCCAATGTCAACAATTTTGTGCGATTTTTTTTGCGGATCTGCACCGGTACCGAGCCGGAGTGGGTTGCGGATCGCTCTCACCTCATATGCAGACGTTCTGATCACAGAGGAACCTCTTAGTAGATGAGAGAAATCAAACGCCAAGGTGTTGCTGGTCTGCCACAACATGGCAAATCGTCGTGTCTCAATAGCTTCTCAATGGGCTCATTCACCCGAGATCGGCGGATATGTTGATGTTGCGCGGCTCTTTTGGCATTCCCTCTTCTTGTGGGAAGATTTCCCCCAACCGGTTACAGCCTTGCTGGGTCAACGGGCTACCTGCATCATTTCATTATATAGATAGCCATGGGGGGCTTTTGCCCCCGTTCAAGCATAAGTTGAGCGCGGAGCTGAGATTTCCTTGAGATGGATGCAACCGCAATCCCGCCCTCAGATATCGCCAGGCGGGATTGATCGCGGACATGCAGTTATTTCAAAAGGACCATCTTTTTGACATCCCGGAATGATCCAGCCTCAAGCCTGTATATATAGAGGCCGCTTGCTACGTTTCTCGCATCCCACACAGCCTCGAACTTCCCTGTGGGTTTCACTTCATTCACAAGCGTTGCGACTTCCCGACCGAGCACATCGAATATCTTCAGAGTTACGTGAGATGGCGCTGCAAGTTCATAGCTGATTGCCGTCGATGGATTGAACGGGTTTGGATAGTTTTGGCTGAGGACAAACCTCGTTGGTATTCCATTCGCCGGCTCAACCCCCACGGGGATCTGGGTGCCGAACCCGTTCGACGTGAAATCATCGATGTACCATCCCCGATACTGAATACTGTTGTCGGAGCCAAAGTCGAATCGGATGGCAACCGTGTTCCCTTCGGAAGCTATGCCGGTAAGATCAAACGTCGCCTTCGACCATGCGGTGCCCCCAACGTTGGAATAGCCCGGTTGTCCGCCGAGGGGATTCCCGAACCCGCTGTAGATTGCCCCCTGCGGAAAACTGTCGACCGGCTGTACGAGCTGGAACGGTCCGGCGTTGACCGAGACCTTCACATTGGCTCCGTCAAAGCGGCTCTGGATTTCGTACCAGTGCCAGAATGAGAAGGAGGCGCGGTTCGAGAAGACGGCGAAGGTCGGAGTTGTCAGTGACGAAAGTCGCGGCCCCACAGTGTAGTTGCCGTTGAGTATTGTGCCCCAGCATTTTGTCCCGCCGTGAGGTGCCGGGGAAGGAATGACGGGAACTCCCCATTGCCAGTCGTTCGTTCCGGTGAAACCCTCGGAGGTGCTCTCAAATGTCAAGTCCAGGTTCGAGTAATTTTTCACCGTAAAACCGATGAACCCGGAAGGAGGATATGCTGAAGTGTTGGCCTGGCGAGCATTGTCTGTCGCTACAATCCGATACGCAATGCTGTCGCCCGGATTCACCTGGGCGCGGCCGAGATGCAACGTGTCGGCATACACGGTATCCGATAGAATCAGATTGAACGGCGTCTGTGCGAGGCCGTTCCTGGAATACTCAACGCGCACGGAACTTATGCCGCTGAGATCCGCGACCCGCGCACTGATCGTCGGGGGCCAGCTTGTTATGCTCTGGCTACCGAGTTGCGAGTGAATGATGGTTGGCCCGATCTGGTCCTGCCCGACCTGGTAGCTGAAGTACCCTGCTGGAGCATTGAGGGGAAGACGAACGGAATTGTTCGCATTTTTCGTCTTGATGTAATACGTAACGCTGACACCGGTGCCGAGATAGGGAATCTCAGCACTGTATGTGCCGGGTGGGTTGGCCGGCGTGAGCAGCGCAGAGCCGCTGAATGTTCCGCCGACGCCATACACAACGGCAGTTGATTCCGGTACAATGGGGACGCGTGAGCGAATCGTGACGAGAACCGTGCGGGCGGTTGTATCCTCGGTGTTTGTCAAAGGTGTGTGTGTGATCCATGGATAGTTGACAGCTCTGAGGGCGTCGAGGATGCCATAGCCCATGAGACGATCCGGGGTTGCCGCCTGGCTTGCGGTCTGTCGCATAGCCTCGCGCACCTGCGGTGGAGTGACGCCGGGGTTTGCGCCGATCACAAGAGCCGCAACGCCAGCCGAGAGTGGACAGGAAAATGATGTTCCGCTCGCACCGCCATAGCCGGAGGCTCCACTGGCGACCCACACTCCTGATCCCATCGCCATGATATCGGGTTTGATTCTTCCGTCAGCAGATGGCCCGACCGAACTGAACGAAGCCCGTGCCCCGGTTGAAGTAACAGCGCCCGCCGCGATAACGTTGAACCCATCAGAGGGGGCGCCCAGCGTGTTGGCGGGTGGATCGACGTATCCGGAATTGCTGGCCGAGTTGACAACGACTATGCCCATCTGAAACGCGCGATCGGCCGCACGGGTAATGACAGTCGTCCGACCATTCATGTCCTGCCACGAGTACGCGGGCCAGGGTGTGTCGAATACATCATAACCCAGTGATGTGCTCGAGACATCGATGCCAATGCTGTCCGCCCAGATGATTGCCCGAGCCCAATTGTCCTCCTCGATCGGAGTTTCCGTTGCCGCGTCTTCAGTTCGGGCGAGAACAAACGTGGCCCCGTACGCCGGCCCTATGAGGTTACCATCGGAAAATCCTCCGACCGTCGAGAACGTATTCTCGCCATGGGAATACCATCCGAGGCTGTCACGATTGGCAACAAAGTCATGGCGGGCAATAACCGGTCTCGTTACAAGAGCCGGATGAGTTGGGTACGAAAACCCCGCGTCAAAGATTCCAACCAATACTCCCGATCCATCTATTCCAAGATTATGCACAGCGACGACGTTGATCTGTTGGTTCTGCGTCAACGAACTGCCGTAATTCAGCACCGTGGGGCCGTCTGGATGAAGCGGTTTCATGTCGACGTGAGAGTCGATCGGTGTGTCGCGGTTGGTGATCTCCCGGGTTTTGTAACGCGCAACGGCATCCACTTCGTTCACGAATGGCAGCCTTCGGATCTGTTCGATTTCCGGTTTCGTCGCCACCGCGCTGACTGCATTGAACCATTTCACTTGATGCCGCACCGTCTTCACTATCCCGGAGATCTGATCGACATAGGAAGGCTCGATCGGAACATCCTGCATGTCGATGACTTGCGTCGTCTTGAGCGCTCTGGTTCGTCGCTGGATCGCACGTTCAGAAAGATACGCGGCCGGCGCAAGCGCCATCTTCTGTTCGGCGAGGGTACCCTTGTCCGCGAAGTAGATCCAGATGATCACATCCTCCTGATCTGACAGCTGTGGATAATAACGATCGAGTAATCTGCCAAGAGGAGCAACATGTTGGGCGAGAACGATACTCGTACACAACACGACTGCGACAAGAACTGCGACTGTTCTCACTGGGATCTCCTTTGAATGGATAGGTCGGGGACGACTGATGCGAAATATACGCGACTCGCCAATCTTCTTCCACTACAATTTACACATTTTAAAATGAACGAGAAGCCTGTGGCATGAGTGGGGCAATAAGGAGAGAAAATAGATTACACCGGGGGAGGTGACAAAGAGAACCTTGCAGCCGGCTCCCGCCCGCAGAATGAACAGGCGGGAGTGTAGATCCTCATTTCAAAAGCATCATTTTCTTTGATTGCTCGAAGACCTTGCCGCTGGAGGCAACGGCCGAGATTCGATAGAGATACAAACCGCTCGCAACAGAGCTGCCGAACGCATCCATTCCATCCCACATCACCCGGTGTGAACTCTGGCCCTGCTGACCATTGATGAGTGTTCTCACTTCCTGGCCCAGTACGTTATACACTCTGACCGAAACGAACGCGCCTTCCGGAAGCGTGTAGCTGATGGATGTTGTAGGATTGAAAGGGTTCGGGTAGTTCTGTTCGAGTATAAATTGTCGGGGCGTCGCTTCCGGCTCATTTACTCCGGTGAGAGGGATCGCATTGATTGCAGCCACGGCGTTCACTGTTCCCCACCCTATCAGATTGTTTGGGGATGAGGCATTGCTTGCGGTGGACTTCAGCGCGTTGATGACATCCATTGCAGTTGCGTTTGGTCGTGCCTTCACAACGAGGGCAGCCACGCCCGCAGCAATCGGGCATGCATAGGACGTTCCACTGCCGGATGTGGTGAACGATGTGATGCCGAATTCGCTTGCATGCATGGGTGAGCTTCCCTGTGCCGTCACGTCGGGCTTGATACGCGGCGGGAGGCTTGTCGTCGGACCCACTGAGCTGTACGACGCTCTACTTCCGCTTGCGTTCAGCGCTCCCACTGTAAGAACACTGTCACCATCGGCAGGAGCGATCAGGGTGTTATGGCTGGCATTGCTTCCATTATTTCCCGCAGCATTGCATACGACGATACCACGGGCAACCGCTGCGTCTGCAGCTCGCGTTATCACCGTCGTGTTGCCGTTCATGTCCGCCCATGTCCAACTCGTGTAAGGAGGGTCATACGTGAGGTAGCCGAGGGACGTACTCGTCACGTCAACTCCAATACTGTCAGCCCACTCGATTGCCGCCACCCAGTTATCCTCCTCGATGGGAGTCTCACTGCTGTCGTTTTCTGTACGAGCAAGTATGTAGGTCGCTCCGAACGCCGGTGCGATAAGAGTCCCGGGTTTGTATCCTCCAATGAGCGAGAGTGTGTTCACCCCGTGTCCGCCAAACCCTGGGTCTGGATTGTTCGGAACCACGCTCACCTTGTGATCCACGAAATCATACGTGGCAACGATGCTCATTGAATCGAACGCCTGATGGTTGATCAGATGAATACCGTTGTCAAACACTCCGACATAAACACCCTGAGCATAGTTGCCAGTATTATGTATCGCCGGGACGTTCACCATCGAATCCTGATGGAAGGATCCACCATAGTTCAAATTGTAAATCTGATTTCCGCCAGTTCCACTGCCCGGAGAGTCGGGGGATGGTTCAGGGGCCGGCTGCTCAACTCCGCGGTCTGCCTTTGCGCGAAAGACAAGGTCGATACTCCGAACGAATGGAAGCGTCTTGATATCCTGGATCTGCTCTCTGGTTGCAACAATGCTTGCAGCATTGAACCACTTGGATCGCTGCCGGACTCGCAACACATGTGCCGCCAATTCATCAATATAGTGCTGGTCGACCGGCAAATCGGTATAGTCCACCACTTCATTTTCCGCGCGTACCTTGAGCCTGCGCCGGATGGACCGCTCGGAAACAACATTCAGAGGAACAGATGTCCGCATGGATTCGTGTGTCCCCTTGTCAGTGAAGAAGACCCACGCAATCACCTGGTCATTTTCGCCCAACCGATCAAGAACACTGTTGAGCCGCGGTGCGATCTTCTCACTTCCCAATGCAAGTGTGGTTACTCCGCAAAGCAGGCAACCGATGACCAATACGTGACAATGCCGCATCTGACCTTCTCCTCGATGTGCTGGAACAAGTACTGAACGAAAATCGTGTTGTGAAGTATACCGAACGTGGGAAAGAGAATCAAGGAACCCAAAGGGGAGGAGGCTGTCCCAAAAGAAATGCCTCATGGGTAGCCGCAGACTTTTAGTCTGCGAATGCAAGCTGGAATCGCAATCTAAAGATTACGACTACAACCTTGTTCCGAATTATTGGACAGCCTCCAAAGGGGAAGAAGATGTTGGATCAGCCACAAAGGTGGGGATGCTGTTAGATATCTACCGGAGAACTGTCAACTTCCTCACGCTGGAGAACGACCTGCCGGAGATGCTGACAGCTTCGAGACGATAAAAATACACCCCGCTCGCCACGGTTTTGCCATGCTTGTCTGCGCCGTCCCATCTCACATCGTTCAAAGACCCTGAAGTTCGCTCGTCGTTGTTCAAGACCGTGCGGACCTCCTGACCCAGTGTGTTGTAGATCGTGATCGTGACATGCGAATCTTCTGGGAGTGAGAAACCGATTGTTAGAGATGGATTCGTCGGCGTGGGGAATGGGTTCGGGTATGCATTCGCCAGAGAGAATCCACCAGGAGATAATCCGTTGCCCGTGTCGCCCCTGATGTAGTTCACCGCTGCCAGCGCATTGATTACTCCCCAGCCCATGAGGTTGTCGGGTGTGTTCGCTTGACTTGCCGTGAGACGCATGGCATTGGCCACTTCAATCGGCGTGGCTGTTGGTTTTGCGTGAAGAATCATCGCTGCGACTCCGGCCGCGAGAGGGCAGGAGAGGGAGGTTCCTTGCTGATATTGATATGCATGCGGGTCAATTGCGCTCGCGCATCGAATGGTCGTTCCGGTTGCCATGACATCCGGTTTGATTCTCGGAGGGATGCTTGTGGTTGGTCCGACAGAGCTGAAGTATGCGCGTGTCCCTGCTGGGGTCACAGCTCCGACAGAAATGACGCTGTCTCCATCAGCGGGAGCGTTCAGCGTATTGTGTGCCGTGTTGAGGCCGTTGTTCCCCGCGGAGTTGACCACAACAATGCCCTTGGAAACCGCCAAGTCAGCGGCACGTGTGATCAGTGTCGTGTTGCCATTCATGTTTTCCCATGTCCAGCTTGTGTAGGGAGGATCGTATGTGAGATAACCAAGGGAAGTGCTTGTCACATCCACGCCGATACTGTCTGCCCATTCGATCGCCGCCACCCAGTTGTCTTCCTCGATCGGTGTTTCGCTGCTGTCGTTTTCCGTCCGCGCGAGTATGAACTGTGCGCCAAATGCCGGACCGATCAGGTTCCCCGGAGCAAATCCGGCGAGTGTGGAGAGCGTGACGATTCCGTGCGCGCCGAAACCCGGATCCGGGTTGTTCGGAACAACGCTCACCTTGTGGTCCACAAAGTCGTACGTCGCTATAATACGGGAGCGGAGGGAATCAAACGCTTCGTGCTGCAGCAGTCGGAAGCCGTTGTCAAAATCGCCGATAATCACACCCTGGCCATAGTTGCCCATATTGTGCACGGCAGGGATGTTCATCAGGTGCACCTGATCGAACGAGAGGCCATAGTCAAGATCAAGCACCTTGTCGCTCTGATGCGGGAGAACAATTGGAGCATCGGTCTGAGGTTCCGGGTTTCTTCGTGCTCGCCATACAAGATCCAGCTTCCAGACAAAAGAAAGACCACTGATCCTGGTGATCTGGGCGGGGGTTGCCATGATGCTCGCGCAATTGAACCACCTGGAGCGCTGACGGACATGTGCACCCACTTCAGAGAGAGCTTCAACATAGGATTCTTCAACAGGCAGGTCGGTATAGTCGACGACACCTTCGGCATGTCCCATCTTCTGGCGCCGAAGCATGGAGCGGCCGGAGATAACGGAGAACGGGACGTTCGACCTCAGTGCCTCCCGACTTCCCTTGTCGATGAAAAATACCCAGGCCATAACCTGGTCGCTTGCCTTCGATACTCGAAGAGATGTTTCGAGGCGCTCCGACAACTTGCCAGCGGAGGAGGCGAAGGCGCCGAGAATAATTTCAGAGACTACTACTGCAGCGAGAATTCGCATGCACACCGTGTGTTGGTTTGAGCCAAAGTACTGAACCAGTCAAACAGAGTCAACGGAATTCGACCATGATTCTCCTTGAAATTGAGTCTCGATGCTGTTATCTTGGCATACAGTTTGGGCGCAGTTCACTGATGTACCATTGGTCAATATTTTGAAAGGGTTTGAGATGATGCGATACCTCGTTGTGCTTGCAATAACCGCTGTGGCCTTTGCTTCGGGAGGAGATCTCAAGAAAGTGGATCTCACTGTGACCGGCATGCATTGTAACAATTGCACTGATAGGGTCAAGTCGGCGCTCACGAAAGTACAGGATGTTCAAGGCGTTGAAGTTGACCTGAAGGAGGGAACTGCCGAGGTAGAGCTTGTGTCGAGTTCGTCAACAACTCCACACATGTTGGCAGAAGCCATTGCGGATGCGGGTTACGGCGTAACCTATAACGATGGCAATGAGACAAAGACAGTTGAGGCGACCAAGGCACACACCGAGGACAAGGACTGTGTGAAGGATGGCAGCAAGATGGACTGTCCGAAAGGAGCAAAGGCGGATTGCTGCACAGGAAAGTCTGCCAAAGCAAAGGTGATCAAGAAGAAATAGATCGCGGTTGTCACGATCAACACAAAAGCCGCGGGGTTGTCCCTGCGGCTTTTGTGCATCTAGGAAGGCCACTGCTCATTCCGGCAGCAGCCTGGTGGGCGAGAGGAATCCTATTTGAGCAATATCATTTTCTTGAGATCGTCGAACGTTTGGTTGTTTGAGTAACCCGTCGCCGTGAGTCGGTAGAAGTACATACCCGAGCTGATAGTCGATCCTTTGTCGTCTCGACCATCCCACACTATTTCATGGTAACCTGCCGATTGAACCCGGTTCATCAGTATTGCGATTTCTTCTCCAAGGGTATTGTACACTTTGATCGTTACCATCGAAGCCGCGGGCAGAGTGTACGAGATTGCAGTTGTTGGGTTGAACGGGTTGGGGTAATTCTGGTTCAGTCGGTACTCGGCGGGAATTTGACTGGCTGTTCCACCGACGGCTGATACGCTTTGTCCCGTGACTTCAAAAGCGAATGATGAAACCGGTGCGTTGAGAGGGAGCGTCGCGCCCACGTTGGTTGTGTCGACAGCGGATATATAATAGTGTATCGTTCCGGCCACCCCGTTCCCCGGGATGAGAGCCTCGAATTCGGACGGAGTTTGTGTGGGGACCATGACCGTGGAATCAGTAAACGACTCCCCGCGTCCCCACACAACACAAACACGCTGCTGGTTCAAACCCCGCTCCGAAGTGATGGTTGCACGAACGTCGTACGGTCCTTGTACACCCTGGTTTCCCGATATGGGAGTGTGGGCAATAACCGGAACGAATGCTGTCGGGTCGATGAAGTGCTTCACCGTACCGAGCCAGTATGCAAGAGTCTGGACATGGGCGCCACCGTAGAGATCGCGATCCGCCTGGATGATTGCTTGTGCTGCGTCGGGGCCTGTTGTGCCGGACCCAAGATAATAGAAACTCGACACCACGAGCCTGTCGGTAATGTCCCGCCCAAGATCACCCCATATCCCCATTAATGCTGATGACCAGATTTGACCTGCAGTGTGAATCTCCAGACCGCCGAACGGGTAGGTCCGTGAATCGTTCAACATGCGTCCAAGCCAGAACGCATTGTGACCATCCCAATTGAAAACCCAATTGTACTGGTAGTCCGACAGAGTCCATTGACTTAAAGAGTGTGAATATGATCCTGCCCAATAGTCGCCGAAGCCTTCCCCCAATGCCCCCGACTCGCCTCCGCCCCATGTTGGGATAACGTTGTACATGATGGCGTGACCGTATTCATGCCATATCACATCCGCATCTTCAGCATCATCGACTCCACCTTCGCCCCATGCGATCCAGTTTGCCGAAGGGCAGAAGTGGGAGTTATCCTGCCCCAGGTAGCCGTGCGGGTCAAGGCGGATCTGTGTAAGCGATGGGATCGAAAAACCGAGATCAAGCAGGTGCTTGTAGGCATTTGTTACGTGATAGTAAACATTCACTGCTTCAAACTGTTGGGCACTGCGCAGATAGTTGAATCCATCCGGAGTGGTTGCGGAGAAGTATGGTGGATCAATTGGCGACTCGACATCAGTCACGTCGCAGTATGGTCCTTTGAGCTTGTACACTCCATCTTCATACGTCAATGAGTCGAGAATTACGTGTGACCGGTAAGCCGTCAGCGAATCGGAATCGGCATCGTTGTTATCCACAAAGCCGGCTGACCCATAGAGTTTTCGTGCGGCGCTCAGCGGATCCGATAGATATACGTAGCCCGAACCCTGTCGATGTTCGTTGGCGAAAAGATCCTCAACATCCAACACCTCTCCGTTGAGTGCATCGACGAACACCTGCCAATCGCCGAGTGGATCTTCGTTTGTCATTGACACCCTGTAAGCGAGATGATCGGCACCGCTGGACGATCGAAAGATCATAAGTTTGGCTTCATCAGGTTTGCCTGTCGTTCGGCCCTTGATCCCAACTCGTTGGCGCGCGACGCTGCAGAGCGTCTGTTTCGGACAGGGAAGGGATTGTGGATGGAACAAGAATGCCGTCCTTGAAATTGTTGACGACCATCGTGACCTGACCGGTGGTGTTGATGCTCACAACAACATCGCCTCGAAACACCGGGACGTCATCAAGAGTCTGCGTAAAGCGGACGTGGGAACCTCCTGGAATGGTCTGGACCGCACCTGCCCTCAATGACATCGTGGTGTTCGAGATGTGGAAAGCATCGCCGTTTGTCTGGAGAAAGTTCCTTGCGATCTCCTCGGGTGTGGTGCCTGTTGCCCTCGTTCGTATGTTGTACATCGCGCGGACAATTCCATGCGCATCAATGCGAGCGTGCGCTGTGGTCCGTGAATCGTCCGGCGTATTGAGCTTTGCAATGGATGATTGCATGGCGCCGGCGCTCGTCAGGCTGATCGCGAACACAATGGCGAACACGGTAACGAGAACGAACAGTGCAATTCTGGACATGGTGTTCAACGTGTGCGCTTCAAAATGTTTGGTGATGTCTTGAATCAGGTGTCACTCAGCTTGTGTGCTGATCTTGAACCACGCAGGGAAGAGATCCTGCGGAAATATCGGGAATGAAAGCTGGGTCTTACAATCTGCTTATGTACTTCGTGTCGTGTTTGATGATCGAATGTGGTTGATGCTCAGCCCGGGAGGCTGTGTGTAAAAATCTCTTGACGAGATGTTCGACCGACGTGAAGCACGTGTGGAATGGGCTGTGCCCGTCTGTCAAACTGCAATCAATATACAATTCCCGAAGGAAACATCCGTGGGGAGAATCACAATCATTGAAAGGGCACCGATTTTTTTCCCGCTACGAGGTCCCTGATCATCGTGAGAGTGGCGCTGAGAGTGGCTTTGCCGGATTGAATGACGAGGTCGACGCCCATATCGAGTAAATCGTGAACATCGTGATCGGGAATTATTCCTCCCATCATGAACCTCAGCTCGCTCGCGCCGAGTGCTCGCTTTGCGCTGAGAATCGCTGCCGCAGTCTCTTTGTGTGCCCCTGAGAGACAGCTAATGCCAAGGATGTCCGCGTCTTCTTCTATTGCACTTTTGACCAGTGTCACCGGCTTCGCCTTGATTCCTGCAAAGATCACTTCCATTCCCGCATCGCGGCAGGCGATCGCGATCAACTTGATGGCGTTGTTGTGTCCGTCGAGGCCTGCCTTTCCCAAAACGATTCGCACACGATTGAGTAGAAGATCATCGTTGCAGACAGAGCGCGACGCGTTGAGGTTCAATGGCACGTTGAATCTCCCGGTCGAAGCGCTTTCAATCGTCGAGGTCCATTCTCCGACGGTGCCTCCAGCACGAGCGAACTCGAGTGTTGCAGGCATGATGTTTACTCTACTTCTTGCAGCCAACAACAAATTGTCGCGTGCACCCGTCCATTTCCCGGGGTCACGTTGCCTTCTCCACATTTGCATCTCGCCAATTCGGCGCTGTTCGAATCTGAGATCTTGAGCCGTTGGGGGCTGGGGCGAAAGTCGTTCGCTCAGTCCAACAGGTTCAAGAAACTCGTTGACGCCAATGACGATGTCATTCTTCGTTTCAATCCGGTGTTGGCGTTCGACCATTGCCCTTGTCAGTTGAGAATTGATCTCCACAATGGCGTCGTCATAACCCGAGCTTCGGAGCCGCAGTGCAATGGCTGACGCATCGGCCATGATTGTATTGGTGAGTGATGTAATCGTCGCGTTTCCATCAAAGATATCCGGGAACGCGGCAAGTTTTGTCTCATGCATCAAAATCTGCTGAGTACGCAGGCTGAGTTGCTGTTCCATCCGGTCGGGAAGTGACAGCGCCTCGCGGAATCCGGGAAGTTGAAGGGCGTTGACCCGGGCACCGGCGGAAAGCAGGACCGGCAATGCTTCAAGCACAATCCGGACGATGTTGTTCTCGGGTTGATTTGCCGTCAATCCTAATGACCGTACCTGACAACCAGCTCTAAATTTCACGCCGTCGATGCCATACTCGCTCCTGCAAATTTCCCCCCAAAGTTGCGCGTATGCCCGCACCTTGCATATCTCCGGAACCAGTTCGATGCCGCTGTTGATAAAAAAAGAAACCCTCCGAACGACATCTCTGAACTGCTCCGTGTCAAGCTTCGGTCTGATATTGTCGAGGATCAAAAGGGCATTGCCGAACGCGTAACCGATTTCTTCATGGGGTTGCGCCCCGCTTTCCATGTAGTGGTATCCACACACGTTGATCGGGTTCCATTGGGGAACATGGCCCGCCGTGAAACTGATGAGGTCTGTCGAGAGTTGGAGTGAAGTTGATGGAGAGAAGATGCTCGTCCCGCGTGCGACAAATTCCTTCAGCATATCGTTCTGAACGGTTCCGCGTAAGGCAGACCATGGAATTCCATTCTCCTCCGCAAGGATCAGGTACAGTGCAAGAATGAAAGGAGCTGTGGAGTTGATCGTCATCGAAGTGTTGGCAACGGCCGGATCGATCCCATCGAACAGGCAGCGCATATCTCCGAGATGTGCCACGCTCACGCCGCATCCCCCGACTTCTCCCCGGGACATTTCATCGTCAGGGTCATAGCCGTTCTGCGTTGGGAGATCGAACGCAACCGAGAGGCCGGTCTGTCCGCTCTTCAGGTTCGCCAGGAAGCGCTTGTTGGTCTCATCAGCAGACCCGAAGCCAGCGTAGGTACGGATGATCCACGGTGCCTTTCCCCGTCCGTTTGCCCCGCTCATTTGTGTTGAACTCTCATCATCGGCTCCCAATAATCGAGATCTAGCACAACGTGTTCATTGTACGCTTGTTTTCCCTCAACGGTCTGCTTGATTTCGAATGATTTCAACGCGTCCGGTGGTTCGTTCTTGACCACGACAAGCCGCAGTCTGAGGGCGCCGAGTCGATCGGAGATGTTTGCCTTCTCAAGAACATCGGTGAAA
Organism: uncultured Bacteroidota bacterium; assembly: GCA_963734955.1. Lineage (GTDB taxonomy): Bacteria > Bacteroidota > Ignavibacteria > UBA10030 > UBA6906 > UBA11986. The sequence goes on along the minus strand of CAVTJO010000005.1, from coordinate 513,637 downwards.
GAGAAGAGCGTATCACCGCTATGCACAGGATTTGCGTGCGTCCCGCTGTTCACAGCAGCAATACCAACCCGGTTCTCCAGACCGTTGAATGCTTGTGCGTAGCCGAGCGATATCGCAAGGCCGCCGTACACGAGCGGCTTTCCCTCAGTCAGGATTCCGTCGAAGTGTACACGCGCCGTGTTCTGATACAGCCTGGTGAAGCTCATGTGGTCGGAGGCATTGACGGTTGTTCCGTCAATGTGGAAGATACGTTCGCCTGTCTCGTAATCATCGAAGAAGAATCTGCCGCCGGTGGCCTTCGGGCAAAATGGGTCGGGAGAACGCTTCGGTAATCGTTCCGATGTGACCGTGGTTGCCAGAGCGGGAACAACAGGTGCACCAAGAAAGGCCGTGGCATTCTCCCTATTCTTTCGTACCATCACCCAGCGGTAATACTCAAGTACGGTTTCTCCCCATTGGTTCGCTGCCGTCGTCTTCACGTACACGATGCCGGTTCTTTTGTTGCTGTTCTCCTTCAGTCCGACTATGTGTGCCTTCGTGTGGATCTCGTCGCCGATCGATACTGATGCACCCCAGATCATCTCGGCATAGCCAAGATTTGCCTGCGCATTCAGCGAGACCTGCCGGACAGTCTGCCCGAGGACCGTGTGGAAAACAATCAGTGGATGGATCAAACCCTTTGCACTGCAGAACCGCGGCGTCCGATCACCCGTGAACGCGATATAAGCGACGCGATCGGCGTTCGTGAGAACACGCGGGGTCGGACAATCAAACGACTGACCGACGAAGAAATCTTCAAAGAAATATTGAATGGATCCCTTGTTCACGTCCGTTCATTGCCGACAAACTGCTGGAGATAAGGGCGGGCAATCACCTGAAGAGCAAGTACCTCTTCCGCACCTTCGAAAATGGAGAGCACACGGGCATCAAGAAAGTAACGAGAGACCTGATATTCTTCCGAATATCCCATACCCCCGTGCAGTTGCATGGCCTCCCGTGTTACCCACTCGGCATCCTTGCAGGCGAGGAATTTTACCAGCGACGCCTCCGTGCCCCCTTCGTGATTGTCCATCATAAGGGCGACACGATATGCAAGCTGTCTGTCTGCCTGAATTTTTGCCGCCATTTGCGCGAGCTTGTACCGGGTAAGTGTGAAGTCGGCGAGATTCTGACCAAAGAGTTTTCTTGATTTCACATAACTCACAGCAGCTCTGAAGGCTGCTTCCATCACGCCAATCGCCCTCGCTGCTGTTTGTATGCGACCGCCCGCGAATCCTTGCATCTGAAGATAAAACCCCTGGCCTTCCTCGCCGATCAGGTTCTGTTCGGGCACGAAGTAGTTGTCGAACGCAACGGCAAAACTGTGCATCCCGCGGTAACCGATGGTCGGGATAGCCCGTCCTTCGATGACACCTCCTGTTGACTGTTGATGTCTGAAAGCTGTATTCATCGGTCGAATTCGAATCGTACGGTTTCTCGACGATGAAGAGCGACAGGCCTTTGTGTCCGGATTCCACGCTGCCGGTGCGAGCCAGTAGACAGAGGATCTCGAGCGCGACCGGCAAATGTCGCCCAGGTCTTCTCACCATTCAACATGTATCCTGACTCGGTTCTTGTCGCCGTCAGCGCAACTCGTGCGACGTCAGATCCAGCGTTTGGTTCCGTCACCGCGACGCACACCATCAGATCTCCCGATGCAATCTTCGGGAGCCAGCGTTCTTTTTGGCTTTCTGTTCCTCCGGCCAGTAGCGCCTTTGCACATATTTCGGGGCGGGTCAGGACGCTCCCACCTGCGCCCAGACTTCCCCGACTCAGTTCCTCGGTGGCGATCACCATCGCTAGATGATCGACAAAGCACCCTCCGTACCGTTCCGGGATCGAAATGCCAAAGACCCCGAGTTCAGCAAGCTGCCTCAACACATGATCAGGGATCAGTTTGTCCTTTCTGTGTGTCTCTTCGGCGAGTGGTGCAATCACCGAATCGGAGAACCGGGCGAACGTTTCCCTGAATTGTGCATGTACCTCATCCAAAGGCACTACTCCCGAAGGATCGTGATCTCTTTCAAGAATCATTTCCCCGAGCAAGGACCAGGCTTGAGGCGTCAAGCCGGCATTCAACTGGTCGACGACGGTATAGAAGTCCCGCAACGTACTCATTGAAATCGTGCGCACAGTATCAAGGTCATACAGCAGAAGTTTGGCGAAGTCGACGATGGCCTGAGAGGCATACATGATGCCCAGGTGTCGCTCGAATGGGTCTTGCTTTTCTCCGTACTTGATCATCGCTTCAAGGGCAGCATGTTCCGCAAGAGCCCGCGCCACCTGCATGAGTTGCACCTGGATGCAGTTGAGTGCATCGCTGGCGATCTTCCCGTCCTTCTGTACATGCCCCGCAAGCGAATTCGCCACTGCATCAAGCGCCTGCTTGTACAGCGTTGCTCCGCGTTTGCACAACACGAGTTGATCGTCCAGTTGGACCTGCATGCTATCCGTCATGACGTACGTTGAAGGCTTTGCGAGGAATCTTCAGGCATTGATTTTGAAAATGGGAAAGTACGAACATTTACCATCGGCATAGTCGTTCGCGAGTTGTGGGATCTCGTCGAATGAGTACTCCTTATGGCCATTCAGGTTGGGCATCCACCCTGTGTCCTCGGCGAACCGGACTGCAGCCCGACCCTGCGGATAGCGGGCATAGTGCGTATGGACATGCTGATGCCTGTTGATGCATTCCAGAGCGCGGAGGGAAGCGATCGTCATTCCATGTTTCCATCCGGCAGTGGTTACTACACCCTGTCGGGCAAGAGCCTTGAGGGTTGCACGAATGACAGGTGAGCCAACATAATCGATGAAGATACTTACTCCGAGGTCGAACGTGCGCTCGTACACGAGGGCCAGAAACTTCTTCTCGGATTCAAGGTAGCGTTTCTTGTAGTCCGGATCGGACTGGTATCGGTGTTCATCAAATTCGAGATCGGGGAATTGACGCCGGTCGATCGGGAGGATGCCCATCTGCTTGAATTCACAGAGCCGCTCGTCGTTCCCCGAGAGCATGGCAACCCGGCATCCGCTGAACTTGGCCAGCGCGAGTTCGGCGTACGACACTCCGCCGCCCCAACCCCACACATGTGGAGCAGGACAATCTTCCTCCGTCATTTGAATACGCCATGTCTTGTAGGCGAGGTTCCAGTTTGACCATGCGGTGATGTATCGCAGAGAAAATGCAGCCCATTGCTGCGGGGTGTACTGCGTGTTTTCCGGAAGAGGGATGACCTGAAGTTGGTGGAGTTTGGTCTGACGGGCGAGAAGTCCTATCGTACCGTCTGCATCATAGCCGAGGATCTTCTCAGGATAGCCGAACTTGTCCCACTTGCCATTACAGAAGAGGAGGGAGATGTCGCCTTGCTTGACTGTCGTTACTGAGCGGCCGCATTTCAGAATTCGCACGACTCCCGCATTGCCGATCACAACCTTGTCTTCGTTGCGCTGCAGGCAGATGTCCACCGGTCGGCGATCAAGAGCGTGGGACATGTTTCCCTCCCAGCATCCGTACAGTGGCTCAACCAGCACTTCCTGATCCCCGATGTCGTCGAATGTGAATTGTTCGCGAACCAGGGTCGCTGGCTCAGGGCTCTTCGCATCCTTGCCTCGATACAATACCCAGGCATCAGTTGTGATGGGCATGCCGCCTCCTCATGTAATGTAAAGAACGAACCGCCAGCTGTTGTCGGGGGATAAAGATGGGCCGAGCGTGTGGGACGCAAGTTAACCAATGCGAATGCATTGTCGGTGATACCCGGCACGTGGCCGGAATCGTGTGCGATACTCCCACAATGGGAAAAACGAGAAGATGCCTCCGGTATTCCTAATATGCCCCGGCTTGTGACTCCTTTCAGCTCTATCTGGATGTTTCAAAGAGCATCCACCGTTCCCACTGATTCACCAAATGATTGGGGCGATTCAAAGGACGAAAGTCTCGTGATTGGGAACTTGGTGCATACCATGAACTGCGTATGTGAACCGGTTGCACATCGACGGAAAGGGGTTATGGCCAATTTGTTGAATTCAAACATGCTTTTTGGTAGCTTATCGCCATGGAAACCGCCAACCGCCACACCGCAGATCTCGCTCTCAATCCGTCGATCGTAAAGAAAATACTCGTCGAGTTTGTGCGTGATGAGACCCGGAATGCCGGATTTCAGAAGGGAGTGATCGGCCTTTCGGGGGGTGTCGATTCTGCATTGGCTGCGTTCATTTCTGCTGAGGCGCTCGGTCCGGAGAATCTCCTGGGGGTGATGATGCCCTACAAATCCAGTCACCCGCAAAGCCAGCGCGATGCGGAGCTGGTTGCCAAACAATTGGATATAAAGACTGAGATGGTCGAGATTACCCCCATGGTCGATCCACTCTTGGATCACTCAAGAATCAGCGATCGGGTTCGCGCCGGAAACATCATGGCACGGCAGCGAATGATCGTTCTCTACGACCGATCCAGCAGGGACCACGCGTTGGTGATCGGGACGAGCAACAAGACGGAGGTTCTTCTTGGATATGGGACACTCTTCGGAGACACCGCATGCGCGATCAATCCCCTTGGCGATCTGTACAAGTCTCAGGTATGGCAGCTTGCGGAGTTCGTTGGAGTCCCGAAATCCATCGTTGACAAGCAGCCATCGGCTGATCTCTGGGAAGGGCAGACCGATGAGGGCGAGTTTGGGTTTTCATACAAGCGGGTTGATCACCTCCTCCATTATATGGTGGATGAGCGACGAACGGAAGCCGAGCTGAATGCGTTGGGATTCGAGGAACCCTTCATCAGGAAAATCGAAGCGCTTATCAAGAGAAACCAGTTCAAGCGGCGCATGTCCTTGATTGCCAAGATCTCAAACCGGACACTGAACGTGGACTTTGTGTATCCTCGTGACTGGGGGATTTGAAAAGGTGATATCCTTCCATGGTCAATGAGTGAGACAATTGAGCCCGGTGTACTGTATATTGTCAGCACACCGATCGGGAACCTCGATGATATTACCCTTCGGGCGATCAGGATTCTGGAAGGAGTTCACCTGATTGCCGCTGAAGACACGAGGACGACCAGGGTTCTCCTTGATCACCTGAAGATTTCAAAACCGCTCCTGAGTTATTACAGCTATAACGAAAGTCGCCGCGCACCGGAGTTGATTGAGCACCTCAACGAGGGCAAAGCTGTTGCCCTTGTGACGGATGCCGGCACACCGGGGATCTCCGATCCCGCGTTTGCGTTGATCAGGACTGCCCTCGATCATGGACGAAGAGTTATTCCGATCCCGGGGGCAAGTGCTGTTCTCGCCGCTCTGATTGTGAGCGGTCTGCCGACTGACCGATTTGTATTCGAGGGATTCCTTCCGACAAAGAAGGGAAGACGAACCAAACTTGAACAACTGCGCGACGAGGATCGGACTATTGTCATCTACGAATCGCCGTTCCGTATCACCAGGACGGTGGAAGAGGTCCGTCAGTACTTTGGTGAGCGAAGAGTGGCGGTGGCGAGAGAACTCACGAAGAAATTTGAGGAGGTTGTTCGCGGCACGCCTTCGGAGGTACTGGAGGAATTAAAGAAGAAAACGCCACGTGGAGAATATGTCCTCGTCATCGAGGGGCGGAAGAAGTGAGGAGGGTGGAGTTCAAGTGTACGGACGAACGGTTGCATCTGCGAAAGAGGTACTGGCAATGCCATCGGCGGTGAGCATCGCTTCAGATGGGCGAATGCGTACAACGGCGCATCCGCTTGTCTATGAGATCAACACGCGTGTGCTGCTCCGAGAGCTCGGCAGGAAGAAGGGTGTGCAGGCGACCCTCGCGACAATTCCTGATGAGATGTTGGACGAGTGGGCACACCTTGGATTCGATGCGATTTGGATGATGGGTGTATGGACCACCGGAAACATTGGACTGGAGATTGCACGAAGCGATGAGGGTCTGCAGCAGAGCTACAAGGCGGTCCTTCCTGATTTTGCGGACGAAGATGTCATCGGTTCACCATATGCGGTGAAAGCATACACCATTTCCGAAAATCTTGGAGGCCCCCGGGAGCTTCTCGCGTTGCGCAAGAGGCTGAGGGAGCGGGGACTTTCGTTGATTCTCGATTTTGTCCCCAATCATACTGCCCGCGATCACCAATGGGTCTCAAGGCACCCTGAGTATTACATCAACGGCAAGGAAGGTGACGAAGTACAACAAGCCGGACTCTACTTCAGGGTGAGAACAGGCAAGAAATATTCTGTCCTGGCCTACGGTCGTGACCCGAACTACCCGGGCTGGACCGACACGGCGCAGCTGAATATTCGCAACCCTGAAACCCGGAAAGCGATGCTCGCCACACTCAAGAAGATTGCGTCAATGTGTGATGGTGCCCGGTGCGATATGGCTATGCTCTTGCTTGACGACGTATTTGAGAAGACGTGGGGAGAGAGGTCGCTGTTACCCGGGAGCGGGCCGGCTGTGGGGGAGTTCTGGGCGGAGGCGATTCGAACGGTGCAAGAAGACTTCCCGGACTTCATGTTCATTGCCGAGGCGTACTGGGACCGTGAGTGGCAGTTGCAGCAGCTGGGTTTCGATTACACCTATGATAAGCGGCTCTATGAACGACTTTCGCGCGAAGGAGCTGGAGCAGTATACGACCATCTGAAGGCAGAGGCAGACTATCAACGAAAGTCGGTTCGGTTCATCGAGAACCATGATGAGCAGCGTGCAGCACAGACCTTCGGTACAGAACCATGGCACTTTGCAGCGGCGACTGTGATGGCCACCGTCCCCGGAATGGTCCTGTTCCACGATGGGCAGCTCACCGGATCGAAAGTGAAACTTCCTGTTCAGCTCGGTCGTCGTCCTTCCGAGGAGGAGTCGTTGGCGCTGGCGTCATTCTACAGAAAGTTGCTCCCCATTGTGGCGGATCCGGTATTCAGGTCAGGGTCATGGACGCTCCTGCACGCTCGTCCTGCCTGGCACGAGAATTACTCCTGGGCGAACTTCCTTGCCTTTTGGTGGCGCGATGCCGGACAGGGTACGAGGTTCGTAGTCGTAAACTACGCCCCGCATGTCGGCCAATGTTACATTGAGCTTCCGCTTGAGACGTTTGAGGCCTCCTCCATTGACTTCCGCGATTTGATAGGCACGGCGAGCTTTTCTCGTGAACGCGCCAAGCTTCTGACCAAAGGCATGTATTTTGATCTTCCCCCCTACGGTTTCCATGTTTTTGAGGTTCTGACCTCGCGACCACCCTCATAAGTTTTTTTGCGGCACTCCCTCTTGACTTTTTGGTTTATCTCACTATATTATTAGCACTCTCTGATGACGAGTGCTAAGTCCTCAATCAAGCGTCTAACCCATTGTAACTCAACAATATACTAACTAGGAGGTCGTATGAAGATGAAGCCTTTAGCAGACAGGGTCGTAATCAAGCCTTCACCTGCTGAGGAAAAAACCAAGGGCGGGATCATACTTCCTGACACGGCAAAGGAGAAGCCGGTCATGGGGGAAGTGGTTGCCGTTGGCCCCGGTAAGGTAGCAGATGACGGGAAGAAGATTGCCCCGGAAGTGAAAGTTGGAGACAAAGTCCTCTATGGGAAGTACTCGGGGACGGAAGTCACGGTCGATGGCGATGAATATCTCATCATGCGGGAAGCAGACATCTTTGCGATCGTGTAACCGGGTTCGATCAATCAAATTGAATTGTCAAAAACTTTAAGGAGATGAGTGTTATGGCAGCGAAACTGATCCACTACAATACGGACGCAAGGAATGCCCTGAAAAAGGGTGTCGACCAGCTTGCCGACGCCGTCAAGGTCACGCTAGGCCCTAAGGGTCGGAATGTCGTGATCGACAAGAAATTTGGTGCACCCACCGTTACCAAAGATGGCGTCACCGTGGCAAAAGAAATTGAGCTTGAAAATCCACTCGAGAACATGGGCGCACAGATGGTGCGCGAGGTCGCATCGAAGACTTCTGATGTTGCCGGTGATGGGACCACAACCGCAACAGTCCTTGCACAAGCCATTGTTCGCGAAGGTATGAAGAATGTGGCCGCGGGCGCGAACCCGATGGATCTGAAGCGCGGTATTGAGCTTGCTGTCGGAAAGATTGTCGAAGGTCTCAAAGAGATCAGCAAGCCGGTGGATAAAACCAGCAAGAAGGAGATCGCTCAGGTTGGAGCAATCTCTGCCAACAATGACAAGGTTATCGGTGACCTGATCGCCGATGCCATGATGAGGGTTGGCACCGACGGCGTTATTACCGTCGAGGAAGCAAAGGGAACCGACACGAACATCGATGTTGTCGAGGGTATGCAGTTCGACCGCGGCTACCTCTCCCCGTACTTCGTGACGGACGCTGAGACCATGGAAGCAGTTCTTGAGAACCCGATGATCCTCATCCACGACAAAAAAATCTCGGCGATGAAGGACCTTCTTCCGATTCTCGAAAAAGTCGCCCAGACCGGCAGCCCGATCATCGTGATCGCTGAAGACCTGGAAGGCGAAGCGCTTGCAACTCTGGTCGTGAACAAGCTGCGCGGAACACTCCGTGTTGCCGCAGTGAAGGCTCCGGGTTTTGGCGATCGTCGCAAGGCAATGCTCGAAGATATCGCCATCCTCACCGGTGGAACAGTAATCTCCGAGGAGCAGGGTTACAAACTTGAGAACGCGACGATCAGCTACCTCGGCAAGGCCAAGAAGGTCACGGTGGATAAAGACAACACCACGATCGTTGAAGGCGCCGGAAAGAAAGAAGACATCAAGAAGCGTATCAACGAGATCAAGGCACAGATCGACAAGACAACCTCGGACTACGACAAGGAGAAACTGCAGGAGCGTCTTGCGAAGCTCTCGGGTGGCGTTGCAGTGCTGAAGATCGGCGCTGCGACTGAGGTCGAGATGAAAGAGAAAAAGGCCCGTGTTGAGGATGCTCTCCATGCCACGCGAGCCGCTGTTGAAGAGGGTATCGTGCCGGGTGGCGGCGTCGCATATCTTCGGGCACTTTCCAAGCTGGACTCGCTGAAGGTTGACAACGAAGATCAGGAAACCGGTATCGAGATCATTCGACGTGCGCTCGAGGAGCCGATTCGCCAGATCGTTGCCAACGCCGGCATCGAGCCTTCTGTTGTGGTGAACAAGGTGAAGGAAGGCAAGGATGATTTCGGTTTCAACGCATTCAGTGAAGAGTACGAGAACCTGTTGAAAGCAGGCGTTATCGATCCTACCAAGGTTGCACGCACAGCATTGGAGAACGCGTCATCGGTTGCAGGACTTCTGCTTACAACCGAGGCGACCATTGTTGAGAAGCCGGAAGAGAAGAAGCCGATGCCGGCCATGCCTCCCGGCGGCGGCATGGGTGACATGTACTAAGCATCGGTTGTCTGGCAGTCACTCGGAGCCCTCGCCTGTTTTGGCGGGGGCTTTGTGTTTTATACCCGAGGTGAGGGATAAGCAGGCGGTTATCTCCTTTGACCTCCTTGCGGAATCTATGGTTCCGTGTCCATTTTCCGGTGGAGAGAATCCTTTCTGCGCAGTATCTTGTTTCCACTGATGTTTCATCTCAATTATGGATGGCAGCATGGCAGACCTTCCCCCGGCCTCCGAAATGGAGCGCGCCTACAAGACACGAGATACGTCGTATGACAGCATCTTTTTCCTGGCCGTTCGTTCGACGGGCATCTTCTGTCGACCCTCGTGTCCGGCACGCAAACCCGACCCGCGCAATGTTGAGTACTATGCCACGGCCCGGGAAGCTGTGTTCGCCGGGTTCAGGCCGTGCAAACGTTGCGATCCCATGACAGCAGGCGGAACTCCGCCTCCGTGGATTGCGGATCTTCTTGCGAGAGTTGATCGCGATCCGTTGGCACGGTACCCGGACTCGTTCCTCCAATCCATGCGAATTGACGCCGCCCGAGCGAGGAGATATTTCCATAAGAACTATGGGATGACGTTCCAGGCTTACTGTCGTGGGCGGCGGCTGGGAAAGTCGCTCGAACAGATCCGTCTCGGCCTCGATCTCGATGATGTGGCGCTCGGGCACGGATATGACTCGCACAGTGGCTTTCGAGATGCATTCTCCCGGACATTTGGTGATTCTCCGGGAAGAAGTCGGACCGCCGATTGCATTGTGAGCGCGTGGATCGCAAGTCCGCTTGGCCCTCTTGTTGCGGGAGCGACCTCGAACGCCATCTGTTTGCTGGAGTTCACCGATCGGCGGATGCTTGAAACGCAGTTCGCCAAACTGCGCCGGCTTTTCAATTGTGCCGTCGTGCCGGGAGAGAATCAACACATCAAGCAGCTCAGAACAGAACTGCAGGCGTACTTCGCAGGCGACCTGAAACGGTTTGAAGTTAAACTGACATTCCCGGGAACGCCGTTCCAGCAGAATGTCTGGAAGCAGTTGCTCCGCATTCCATACGGCAAGACCGTTTCGTACGAAGACCTTGCCCGTCGTATTGGATCTCCAAAGGCCCATAGGGCAGTTGGCCACGCGAACGGGTTGAACCGTATCGCTATTGTTATTCCGTGTCATCGAGTGGTAAACAAAAGCGGCAAACTCGGTGGATATGGTGGAGGGCTCTGGCGCAAGCAAAGGCTTCTGGACTTGGAACGGGGCAAGAGCAGCTAGCGGGTGGTCCATTCCTGGCGGACAACAATCCCTTCCGCGATACGACATGACAACTGTCATCGTATGACCCTCCTCTTTAGCGGGGGTTTTGTGTTTTGAGGCTCATGGTATTTTGGGGAGACGGTCGGAGGTCAAGTGCCAGTGGCATCGGTTGGATCGGGGGTTGACTTGATTCATTGCACCGCGGAGCTTCTTGACATTCCAATACGATGTTGTTTATTGTTCGCAGCCGATACCGGAGCAGCTCACGACAAAAGAAGAATGGAAAAGGACCCGGAAACGCTCTACAGGATAGCGTTCAGACTTTCACTCTTCACGATCCTCTTCAACATAGCCGAAGGGCTCGTGTCAGTCTTCTTTGGCTACACCGATGACAGCCTAACGTTGTTCGGCTTCGGGGTAGACAGCTTTATTGAAGTGATTTCGGGTCTCGGCATTGCGCACATGGTCTGGCGAATCCAGCGTAACCCCTTGGCCAGCAAGGACAACTTCGAAAGGGCAGCCCTCAGGATTACTGGCTTTGCTTTCTTTGCACTTGCAGCAGGGCTTCTTGCGACGTGCGTTTATAACATGGTCACGGGGAGCAAGCCTGAGACCACGGTGGCAGGTGTGATTGTGTCGCTGGTTTCCATAGCAATCATGGTTGGACTCACGCGCAGCAAGACGAGAGTTGGCAGCGCTTTGAATTCGGATGCAATACTTGCAGACGCGGAGTGTACACAGGTTTGCATCTATATGTCGGTCGTTTTGCTTGCTGCAAGCGCGATCTATGAGCTGACGAAGATCTCGTACATCGACATCGTCGGCTCGCTGGCCCTCGCCTATCTGTCGTGGAAAGAGGGACGGGAGTGCTTTGAAAGAGCAAGGTCGGAAGCACCTTCATGTACACACCCTTGATGTGCTCCATTGAGCAGTCATCGATTTCAGGAGAGGCAAGCGAACTTCCAACAGACCGCAGATATCCCGATGTGAAACCCCGCCTGAGCTTCGGGAGTTTCTTTGGGGGCGGGAAAACCGTATCTTCTCAAGGAGGTCTTACAGCGAACTCATCTGGCAGGTATTTAGCGGGGAGCAAACGTCTTTCAGTGGAATGACAGGGTAATCATGGCACAAAACGAAACTCCCACAGCAAGACAAAAGATCTACGTATCATATTGGTTCGGGTTATCGGTCTTATTTGTTACTGCTGATTACTTTTCCGGCCCCTTCATCCAATTTCCCGTCACATATCTGATTCCTGTCGCGCTTGCATCATGGTATCATGGGCGCTGGTGGGGTCTTCTATTTGCAGCAGTCTTACCTTTGATTCGTTTGTATTTCAACATTGCTCTCTGGTCAGTCCCCTGGACATTCACAGAGGCTGGCATTAATGCCATGATAAGGTTCGCAGTTCTCTCCTCCTTCGCTCTGGTAATTGATCGTACGGCAAATCAGACGAGACGGCTGTCGAAAGAAGTCCTGATGCTGGAAGGGCTCCTGCCCATCTGCTCGCATTGCAAGAAGATTCGTGACCAGAACAACGATTGGCAGCAGTTGGAGATGTATATATCGGAACGGAGTTCTGCCACCTTCACGCACGGCCTTTGCCCCGATTGTCTTGAAAAGAACTATGGAGACCTGATTAGAGCAACAAAGGAGAAGCTCCACGGTCGAGGCAAAGACGACGTTGTCCGAACATAGGCGGTTCTGGACGATTATGAATCTCCGTTGCTCGCATTCTGTCCTAGAATCGCAGCGTCGAGTTCCGGCATTGAGTTACACTAGGATTCGCGTTCTGCGATCCATGCTCGTGCCTCTTCCATCGAGCGGAGAACCCTGACCTGATAGGGAGCTCCATCACTCACGTACTCGAACATTCTCCCCAAGCCGTATTCAAGTATCCCTGAGACGACAAGCGCGGCCTTCCACGATGTGCCGCGCCGGGGTGCGAAACTCCTTGCGCGGGCAGCGACCGTGCGTACCTGCTCGGGTGTGAGGAACATTCCTCGTGCGCTTCTCAGATCGTAAATGACGTTGATGTTAGGACGGAAGGAGGGCGACTTAAGTACTGCATCGATCGCTTGTTCGTACACGTCCGCCGACAGGTCACCGCTGACTTCAACCACGAGTATATCAAGATCCTTGTCGTATTGAACGTTCATGGCATCCCTTCAGTGGCGATTCAATGTGCCTAATGCCGCACAGACCCTCGCTTGTGCTGCAATCAGACGGGAAGACTATTTGATCGATTGAGCACCCTGGATAATGGGAGGATCGTTATCTAAGCAAGCAACGACGGATAAGAACGTACTGACGCGTGCAGGATGTGGAGAACGGACGCAAACTACCAAATCGCAAAATGTAAGTCAAGATTCGAACCTAAACTACCTCATCAGGACTTGAGAGTAAGCAATTGCTGGTTTGCTGCACTCAGATTGGAATCTCTGGTCTGGACTACTGCACCTTGGTACGAGCGATTGCTCCGTAACCTCCGTGAATGCCCACTTCTGTTAATTCGGTAATCTTTTCCCTTGACAACTGGAACTGGATCTTCGTATATTGGAAACGAAAGATACGTTAATCGTTTCCGATATTAATGAGCCTGTGAATAGGGCTTCTTCTTTTGCCGCTAACGAAACGTATAGTACGATAAGAGTTTCCACAGAAACAAAGCAAATGTCTGACGACGAAATCATCAAGGAGAAGATCTTCTCAGTCTGCCGGGAGCGCTTCCTCAGGGAAGGGTTCGCCAAGACGACCGTTGACGAAATCAGTTCCGACCTGGCAATTAGCAAGAAGACGTTCTACAAGCATTTCACAAGCAAGGAAGACCTTGTTCAGCAAATCATGGAGCGATTCCTGGGAAGCGTTCGCACGAACGTTGAGCGGATACTCATGAGTGACGAGAGTGCGGTTGAAAAACTCTCGCAGGTCATTGGTATGATGGCAAACAACGCAGGCCACTTGATGCCAATGTTCGGCCAGGACATCAAGAAACGCATCCCGCAATTGTGGAAGCACATCGAGGATTTCAGGCGGCAGAGAATATCCGAGGTCATCACCCGTCTTATCAAGCAGGGCGTGGCAGAAGGAACCATGCGTCCCGAAATGAACCACAGGGTATTCCTGATGTCCGTTTTGTCTACCATCGACGGCGTCATACAACCTCACATTCTCGCGGAAGAATCCTTTTCGCTCAGCGATGCACTAAAAGAAGTAATCAGCATCTTTTTCAACGGTGCCCTGACGGAACAGGGGCGGCAGCAATTCAAACAACTTCAGCAGTTGTAACACACCTAACTTGAGGTAGCCATGCAATTGACAATTCCCATCTCTTCCATGATTCTGAGCGCCCTGATGCTCACGGGCTGTTCCGGAAATTCCAAAGACCACATTGAAGCGTCGGGAACAATCGAAGGAACGGATGTGAATATCGGCAGCGAAGTATCCGGCCGCGTGAAGCAGGTGCGGATTGAAGAAGGTACGAGGGTTCAGGAAGGCGATACGCTTGTCCTGATCGATGACACTGATTACCAGCTTCAACTCCGTCAGGCGGACGCCAATGCGGCAGCTGCAGAGGCACAGTATCGCGTTGCTGTTGAAGGCTCACGCAAGGAGGACATACTGCAGGCGGAGGCTGCATTCAAGAGTGCAGAAAAGGATCATGAACGAATGAAGGATCTTCTTGCTGCAACCTCCGTGACACAGAAACAGTATGACGACGCCGAGACGCGCTACATTGGAGCGAAGCAAACGTACGAGAAACTGGTGCACGGACTTCGTCCCGAAGAGATTGCCGCCGCCCGCGCGCGTCGCGATCAGGCGTCGGCACAGGCAGACCTGCTGCGAAAAAAAGTCCATGACTGTCACGTCCTCGCTCCATCGGCTGGTATTGTGACATTGAAAGCTGTGGAGCCGGGTGAACTTGTCGGTCCCGGATCAAATCTTGTGCGGATCACGTACCTGGATAAGGTAAAACTCACCATCTACGTCGGAGAGGAAGAGATCAGCCGAATCCAGATCGGTCAGAGCGCAAGAATCACAACAGACGCCGGAGGGACATTCGACGGGAAAGTCATCTACAAATCCCCGATTGCAGAATTCACTCCCAAGAACGTCCAGACGAAGGAAGAGAGGACCAAGCTTGTCTTCGGCGTAAAGATTCTGGTCGATAATCCATCCGGCAAGTTGAGTCCCGGTATTCCCGCGGACGCGGCCATCGCACTTTCCTCACCGAGCTGAACTGCAATGATCCCGGCAATTGAAACCAAGGATCTATCCAGATCATTCGGCGACATCAAGGCGGTCGATCATCTTTCACTTTCGGTGAACGAGGGGGAAATGTTCGGATTGGTCGGTCCGGACGGAGCGGGAAAAACAACGGCCATCCGTATGTTATGCGGTATCCTCGCTCCGACATCCGGCTCGGCAACGGTCTTGGGGAAGGACATCATCAAGCAGCCGGATCTGATAAAGAAAGAGATTGGCTATCTCTCTCAGCGCTTTTCGTTGTACGGGGACTTAAGCATCGACGAGAATATCGAATTCTTTGCCGAGATCAACAAGGTATACGACTTTAAGCAGAAACGTGAAGAGCTCCTTGAGTTTACGCGTTTGAAACCATTCCGGGACAGGCTGGCCGAGAAGCTTTCAGGTGGGATGAAGCAAAAACTCGCGCTGGCCTGTACCCTTGTTCACACACCAAGAATTATTTTTCTTGATGAACCCACAACGGGGGTTGATCCCGTTTCCCGCCGCGATTTCTGGAAGATTCTACAGAGCCTTCTGAAGCAGGGCATTACGATCGTGATGAGCACTCCATACCTCGACGAGGCCGAGCGGTGCAGCCGCGTGGGACTAATGAACAAAGGCTCCATCATGCGCGTGGATACTCCGGAACACCTGAAAAACGAAATGCACGGCGAAGTAATTGAGATTGTGTGCGACAGGGTGAGGGATGCATACAAGCTCCTGAGGACGCAGGCACATGCGAGGGAGATTCAAGCATTCGGTGACAGGCTCAATGTCATTGTCGATAATGCACGCACGGCGACGGGCGATCTCCAATCAGCACTTCAATCCGACGGAATTGAAATCGTCAGCACACGTGTAATCCCCCCGTCACTGGAGAACGTTTTCATTTCGCTTATTGCTTCCAACGCAGACGAAAAGGTGGCAGGATGAGACAGGTTCTTGCTCTTTGTGTTTTTGTGGTGCCATTGGCGCTGGGTCAGACACTTCAACGACTCAGCATCGGGGATGCACTCAGAATCGGGAAGGAAAAAAGCAAGGCACTCAAAATATCCGAGTCCAAAGCCGAAGGCGCGTCGGCGAAAGCGAGCGAAGCGAAAGCCGTCATGCTGCCGTCGTTGAAATTCGAAGGAAGCTACAAGCGACTTAGCGACATTGACGCGTTTGCTCTTCCGGCGGTTCCTCCGCTGCTTCCCGCTCCAATCGCAATCAGTCCGAATATTCCGAACACATACAATCTGAAAGTCGGACTGCAGCAGCCATTGTTTACAGGATTCAAGTTGATGAGCAACGCCCGCGCAGCGGACTATCTGGCACAAGCGAGCGAAGAGGACCGTAAGGGAAGCGAATCCGATCTGGTGGTGAATATCATCGGTGCGTACTGGATGTTATATCAGGCGAAGGAGACCAAAAGGTTTGTGGATGAGAATGTTGATCGCATCACTTCGTATCAATCGGACACGCAGAATTTGATGAAAGCCGGACTTGCCACACGGAACGATCTGCTTAAGATTCAGGTCCAGCTTTCAAATGCGAAGCTCGCGCAAATTGACGCAGCAAATGACGTGGAGATTGCGATGATGAGCCTGAACAACATCATGGGACAACCCGTGGAGACGCAAATCGATCTTACATCTGTTCCGAATATTGTGGTTAAACACGACAGCTTGTCCGGGGAGGTCTTCGCAGCGACATCCGTGCCTCAATTGATCGAGACGGCCATGAAGAGTCGCCCCGATTTGCTTGCGATGCAGTCGCGTGTGCAGGCAGCAGAAGCCGGAGTGACCGCGGCACAAGGCAATTGGTGGCCCCAGATTGGGCTCACAGCAAACTATTTCTATAACCGTCCGAATCAGCGCTACCTTCCGGCCAAGGATGAGTTCAAGGGTACCTGGGAAATCGGCATCGGGGTTCAGTTCGATATATGGAATTGGGGCACGACCATGTTTCAAACTGAGCAGGCACAATCGCAGCTTCAACAAAATGAGTACACGCTATCTCAATTGAAGGACAACGCGACGCTTGAGGTCAAGCGATATCAGCTTGGCGTCGACCGGGCGGCGAAACGAATCGATGTGGCGCGTGAAGCAATCGATCAAGCCGAGGAAAACTCGCGTTCGACAAACGAGAAGTATAAGAACGGCCTCGCGACATCGACAGACCTGCTTGACGCGAACGTCGCACTGCTCCAGGCCCGGACAAGTTACACCGGAGCCCTTGTGGAACATGAGATCGCCGTTGCCAGGTTGAGCAAGGCGACGGGAAACTAGGATCATGTGGAGATCTTTGAGATGCGAGTATTTGTTGCAGGCAGTACCGGAGCAATTGGCAGGAGCCTTGTTCCGCATTTGATCGAAGCCGGGCACGAGGTTGTGGCCCTCAGTCGCTCCCCGCTGAAAACCAGGGAACTCGAGACGATGGGGGCGAAGATCGCAATTGCCGATCCGCTCGATAAGGAGGCGTTGACTGCGGCGATCAAAAGAGCTGAACCGGAGGTGATTATTCATCAACTCACCGCGCTTGCCGGTGTCGGCAATTTCAGGAGGTTCGATGAGGAATTTACGCTGACCAATCGCTTCCGAACGGAAGTCACCGATTCCATGCTGGCAGCTGCACGTCTTGTGGGTGCCCGACGTTTCATCGCGCAGAGCTTTTGTGGTTGGCCGTTCGCACGTGAAGGCGGTCCGGTGAAGACTGAGGAGGATCCACTCGACACGACTCCACCGGCAAGTTTCAGCAAGACACTGGCGGCACTCCGTTACCTTGAGGAAACCATTCGCAATACCACGGATGTCGCAGCTCTTGCGCT
Organism: uncultured Bacteroidota bacterium; assembly: GCA_963734955.1. Lineage (GTDB taxonomy): Bacteria > Bacteroidota > Ignavibacteria > UBA10030 > UBA6906 > UBA11986. The sequence continues at coordinate 495,960 of CAVTJO010000005.1, read as the reverse complement.
ACGCTACGGTCTTCTCTATGGACCGGGAACCGGGATCTCAAGGGACGGATCGATTGTCGAGCTCATTCGCAGGCGTCGGATGCCGATCGTTGGTGATGGAGCAGGCATCTGGTCGTTCATCCATGTAAAGGATGTTGCCCGGGCAACAGTAGCAGCCGTGTCCCGCGGCCCGGCAGGCATTTACAACGTCGTAGATGATGACCCTGCGCCGGTATCAACCTGGCTGCCGTTTCTTGCTCAGACACTTGGCACAGAGCCACCGCGAAGAGTGCCCGTCTGGCTTGGCAAGCTCGCAATCGGAGATGGCGGTGTGTCGATGATGACGAAGATACGCGGTGGTTCCAACGCCAAAGCCAAGCGCGAATTCGGGTGGCAGCCGGTATATCCAAGCTGGCGTAACGGCTTCGTCGAGGGGCTTGGGTGATCATGTATAGCAGAATCCGTGTCTGCTGTAATCTCCATGGTTCAAGATGAGGCGTATGGATGAATGAATATGCAATTGAAGCAAGGGAGCTGACAAAAAGATTCGGCACCTTCACGGCCGTCGATCATGTGAGCTTCAACGTGAAACGTGGCGAAATCTTCGGTTTCCTTGGAGCGAATGGTGCCGGCAAGTCTACGACGATTCGCATGATGTGCGGACTGCTCCAGTCAACGTCGGGAACAGCGTTGGTCGGCGGTTATGATATCAATTCGCAAACAGATCAGGTGAAGCTGAGCATCGGTTACATGTCGCAGCGGTTCTCTCTTTATGACGATCTTACGGTCGAGCAAAACATCAGGTTCTTCGGAGGTGTTTATGGGCTGAAGAACAGCCATCTCGAGGAACGGATGAAGTGGGTGTTAAAGATGGCCGACCTGAAGGGAAGGGAGAACAGTCTGACCAAAACCCTCTCGGGGGGATGGAAACAAAGGCTGGCTCTTGGCTGTGCCATTCTTCATGAACCGAAGATCGTGTTCCTCGACGAGCCAACGGGCGGAGTCGATCCGATTTCCAGGAGAAATTTCTGGGAGCTGATCAATCAACTGTCCGCGGAGGGAATCACAGTGCTCGTCACGACGCATTTTCTCGATGAGGCCGAATATTGCAACACCATCATTCTGATCAACGCCGGGAAGCTGATCGCGTCGGGAACTCCGTCTCAACTCAAACATGAATACATCAGAAAGCCGATCCTCGAAGTCAGCGCGGGCAACGTTGTCGAGGCTCTCGAGATAGTACGGGTACAGCCGTGGGCGCTTGAAACATCAGTGTTCGGCACGAAGCTCCACGTGATGGTTGATGATGAAACTGAGGCGAGGAAACTCATAGAACAGACTCTTGCCGTCAGGAACATTCCGGTGGGGGCCGTTCAGCGAATTGTGCCGTCGCTGGAAGATGTGTTTCTCTATTTGCTCGAGCACGAGAGCGCAAAGGCGGCGTGACGGTTATGAATCTCTTCAAATCGCTCAGGCCGATGATCATCAAGGAATTTCGACAAATCCGTCGTGACCCAACCTCACTGGGTATGTTGCTGGCATTGCCCGCGGCGCTGATCATCCTCGTGGGCTATGCGCTGAATTTCGACGTAAAGCACATTCCGCTCGCTATCTTTGACCAGAACAAGACATCATCCAGCCGGGCATATCTTGAGAAGTTCAAGCATACAGATCTCTTTGACTACATGTTCGATGTCCGGAGCTACAAGGATGTCGAAGAGCTATTCATGGCTGGCAGGGCCAAGATCGCTCTTGTGGTTCCAGAAAGGTTTGCCGAAGATTTGCTCGCGGGAAAGGACACGCACGTCCAGATACTCGTCGACGGGAGCGACGCCAATTCTGCGGCACAGGCAATTAACAATGCCGCACGCATTACGGTCGACTATTCAACCAGACTGATCACCAATGGCTTCCAGCGGATGGGCAGAGAATACTATATCCCGGTCGATTTCCAACCGCGCGTATGGTATAACCCCGATCTCCTCTCCAACCAGTTTCTGCTTCCCGGCCTTATCGGATTCATCCTCGTGTTGACGTCCGTGATCTCGACCTCCATGACCGTTGTGAAGGAGAAAGAACGTGGAACAATGGAACAGATCATGGTCTCACCGCTGCGCCCTGTCGACGTCATCCTTGGCAAGACGATCCCGTACATGCTGATAAGCCTTTTTGCTGTAACCGCGATTCTGGTCATCGGGTTTGTGCTCTTCGGGATACAGGTGAAAGGAAGCCTGGTGCTGCTATATGCAGGCATCTTTGTGATCATCTTGGGCGCGCTTGGACAGGGATTGCTGATTTCCACCGTGACGGATTCACAGCAGGTGGCATTCATGGTTTCGGTGTTCAGTTCTCTGTTACCATCGTTTCTGTTGTCCGGGTTCATGTTCCCCGTCTCAAGCATGCCGGTTGTGCTGCAAGTGATCTCCAATGTCGCGGTGACGAAGTTCTTTCTGGTCGTGGTTCGTGCAGTGATGCTGAAGGGTGTCGGCTTCAGCGCGGTGTGGGAGCAATTCCTGTTCATGGGCATTTTCGCGACCATAATGCTTGGAGTGAGCGTAAAGAGAATGCAGAAGAGAACGATGTAAGATGTATTGTGAGAACGAACGATAACCGCTCAAATGGATAACCGCAGGACCAGACTGTTGCACGCGATCCAGATCATCAAGGAGATTGTCAGGAAGGAGTTCTATCAGATCCGGCAGGACCGACGAATGTTGTTGGTCTCCGTGATGGCGCCGATCCTTCAGGTGTTGTTGCTTGGCTATGCTGCGACGACCGATATCAAGTACTCGAATCTTCTTGTCTGCGATATGGACAAGACTTCAGAGAGTCGGGAGCTTATCAAGTCGTTTACAAACTCAAATTATTTCGTGGAGAAATATGCCATCGATGTTCTGACGGATGTCGATCACTACATCGATCAAGGGAAAGCTTCGGTGGCTCTGGTAATCCCGAAGGGTTTCGGGGACAAGGTGCTGGCCCGTGTGACGGCGCCTGTGCAAATGGTCTTTGACGGGGCAGATGCAAATACGGCGAACATCCTGCTCGGTTATTCTTCACAGATCATCGCCTCGTATTCCCAGAACGTCATCGCCAACTTCTCAACGATGTTGCAGGGAGTGAGGCTTGCACGCATTCTGCCTGAGCCCCGTGTATGGTTTAATCCCGATCTGAAGAGCCAGAACTTCATGGTCCCGGGCGTCGTTGCGTTGGTACTCATGATCATTACAATGACCTTGACGTCTTTGGGAATCGTAAAGGAGAAGGAGATCGGAACCCTGGAACAACTTCTTGTCACACCCATCAAGCCTTACCAGCTTATTGTCGGCAAGCTGATACCGTTCGTGCTCATAGGTGCCGTAGACATGGTGATCGTGCTGAGCATAGCCCGATTCTGGTTCGAGGTACCGATGCGCGGAAGTCTGCCGCTGCTATTCGGGCTGAGCGGCCTTTTCATTCTGACGACCCTGGGATTGGGACTGTTCGTTTCAACGATTGCAAAGTCCCAGCAGCAAGCGATGTTGATTGCACAATTCTTCTTCTTTATGCCCTTCATGTTTCTCGCGGGGTTCGCCTTTCCGATTGAGAACATGCCCCAGGTGATTCAATGGATCTCGTATGTTATTCCGCTTCGTTACTTCCTTGTGATCGTAAGAGGGATCTTCCTCAAGGGCTCCACGCTGTCCGAGCTTTGGCTGCCGGCAACGGTGTTGGCGGTCTTCGGCGTCTCGATCCTGACACTGAGCGTGTTAAGATTCAGAAGGCGCTTGGAGTAGGCAACCCTTCACTGATTTGCCCACTGCACTGATGTCTGCAGCTCGGATGCCTTGTTTGGAGTGACGACCCTACTCGGATTTCAATCTCATCGCATCCGATGAGCGGTTGCCCGGATGTATGAAGAGAACTCAAGCGGCTTGCCGGGAGGTGCAATATCGAATCGAATGTTCAGCACCCCGTCCTTCCCACCCGCGTACGTGAGCCGGAACCGCGGCTGTGATGGCTTGACGTCACTCAGAAATGTCACCGAGGTTGAATCACTGGAGAACTCTGTTACGTAGTGGATAACATGTCCTTCATTGTCAAAGTAGATGGCCTGCGCTGGAGTTCCCTGTTCGCAATAGATAACCATGAGATCGTCATGGGAATATGCGGGTTTGACTGATGTAGCCGGGTACTCTGCATGGTTCTTTCTCACGATGATGGTCTTCTGGAGGTCCGGGGAAAATGAAAACGACCCACTGCCCTGGCCGGGCTCACCGCCCCCTTCGCCAATCCATTCTCCCAATAGAAATTTCCAGGCGCTCCAATCAGTGTCGGTCCCGGATCCTTGGGCCAATATGGGTGTTGCTGGCAAGGATATGAGGCAACTGAGTAACAATCGGCGTAACGTCTTCATGAGACTACCTCCATTATCTTAGGGCTGGCATTCCGAAGGCAGTGGACCCAACCGCGTTCATGCAACGTTTCTCGAAGGAGGGCGCCGGGCAATTCTCCAGTCCAAGGACCATTTCCCGGATCCAAGAATCACGAGTGCCAATGACCCCAGCAACATCGACCAGTCCGCGCGGGCTTCGTGGGCCATCTTCCAGAACCCGTTCTCGAAGAGCATCGGAATCTTGGTTGTTGCGATGGCGACAGAGATGTCGATCGCCAGGGCTATGGCTGCCGGTCTCGCAAATAAGCCGAGCAGGACAAGTGCCCCACATACGGTCTCAACTCCGCCAACAAATGGCGCCATAATCTCCGGCGCCGGGATACCGATCTTGACGAACCGCCCGATGCCAAGTGCGTCAGGAAAAATGAACTTCTGGATTCCTTCTGTGAGGAATACGGCTCCGACAATCAACCTGATGAACAGGATTGCAGTTGGATGGGTTTCCATCGTGGATACGATTCTGTTGACGAGACTCGTCATGAGAGTCACCTTATCTGAAGTGCCGGAATACGTTCAAGAAGAGAACACATCACCCGGTACAATTGTTCCTTCCGGTTGCTGTCGGGAGCGGGAAGGTGAACGCATCTTGCGCAACCCGGGATTGTCGCGTATGACTCGGAGTATTTTCCATTACCGTCGGGCTCTTTCGCTTTGGTGAGAAGATAGTTCGTGATCCCTGGATGACAAGTCTCCGGACTTTTGCACCAATCATCCAAAATACCTTATATTAGGCCGTACCATTGAAGCAACTGAAGCCGATCAACCCACAAACAACACTCTCCTCAACTCGTATGTCAGAGAACTCCGTAGTCAACAGGGTGACACTTTCCCTGTTGGTGTGCATTTGCTTCAGTTCATGTACGTACGCGCAAAAGAACGACATACATCCATTGACTGTACTCGTTATTGGCGATGCCGGCGAAACAGGAAGTGACCTTCGTGCGTGTGGAAGCTACGCTTCCGACATGTATACCGGCAGACACGACGGCGGTGTGTTCGACGCGATGATCTTTCTAGGGGATAACTTCTACAACATAGGCCTCAACGGACCTGCGGACGATGCCGAATCGAAGGCAGAGAACGTGCTCGGGAAATTCAAGGATGCGCTACACGGGCTCGGACGAACAAATGTCTACGCGATTCCAGGAAACCAAGATTACTACGCTTGGAACCTTGTTGAGGGCAGCTTTTTGTTCGGGCTGATCACTGTCGATGAAGTCCCGATGGGTCTTTCGGATAAAGGTAACGAGCGTGAAGCCGCGCTCGAGCAATGGACCTATTACCACGGCATGCCGGCCCAGACGACGTACGCGCTCGCAAACGGATCGCCGGATAGCGTACAGTTCATTTTTGTTGACTCTGCACTTCCTCTGAGAACAGCAACCTCAACGTGGCATCCTGCGCTTGACAGCCTGAGGAGGATTCTGCTCTCATCCAAAGAACATTTGGGAATTAAATGGCGAATTCTCAGTGAACACCATCCATTCTATTCAGTCGGTGAACACGGCGGATACTCGGTCTGGAATGATGAGACCAAAAGCGTCGATTACCTGTCGCATTGTGACAAGGATACGAATGCCTATGCATGGTTCCAGAATTCACTCGATCCGGAAGACCTGTGCGCGGACAAGTACCGGGAATATATTGATTCTGTTAAGTCGGTCATTCATTCTGCAGGGGTCCCGCTGCAGCTCACCCTTACCGGACATGATCATTCTCTTCAGCTCCTGAATTATCCCGAGCGGGATCCGGGTATCCCGGAGTTTCCGAAGGTTCATGTTGTATCCGGAGCGGGCTCAAAACCGACACGAGTGAAATTCCCCTCACCCCCGGCGGAATACACGTCGGCTCAAATCGATCCAAAGAAGGAAGGTGTGTCGTTTTCCGGATTTGTTCAGCTGCAGTTTCAGGCTGACAGGCTGCGGATAAGGTTCTTCAATGCGAAGAGTGGCGATTGGCTCGACATGGGTGGAAACACGAAAGAGTTCTGGCTGGATGCCCGGGGAAATCTTGTGAACTGATTCTGGATGTCATTGGTACGTTCATGGTGGCTGCATCTGTCTCGCGCAGTGTTCGATGTTTAATCGAAGAGATGACCCTGTACCGTAATCAAATCCTTGCCATGTGATGCAGAATGCCCAACGGACTATGGCTTCTGCCACTGTTGTTTGCGACAGGTTTGACCGCAGGACTCGTTGACGCCATTGCCGGCGGTGGCGGGCTGATTACGTTACCGGTACTCCTCGCAACCGGAATTCCCACCAAGCTTGCTCTTGGCACGAACAAATTTCAGTCCAGCTTCGGAAGCTTCACTGCGGCGTTCTACTATTCCAGCCGTGGTGTCGTGGATGCTCGTAGTGCAAGGATCGGAATTGTCTGTACGCTTGTGGGCGCGGGGCTGGGGGCGTGGACTGTTCAGCAGATTGAATCCGATGTGTTGTCAGAAATTGTACCTTTTCTGTTGTTTGGAATCGCCATCTATACGATTTTCAGTCCCAAGCTCGGTGAAGTTCACACCTTGCCGAGAGTTGCGGCACGCACGTTTTATGTTCTGACCGGCCTTGGGTTTGGTTTCTATGATGGCTTCTTTGGCCCTGGAGTGGGATCGTTCTGGACAATCCTGTTTGTATTCGGTCTTGGTTTCAATTTGATGAAAGCTACAGGCTACACGAAGGTCATGAACTTCGCGAGCAACATCATTTCGTTCGCGGTGTTCCTTGTTGGCGGACATATCTGGTTCGTGGGTGGTGCCTGCATGGCAGCCGGACAAATCATCGGTTCCCGCATCGGAGCCGGGCTTGCAGTGCAGCGTGGAGTCCGGCTCATTCGGCCGCTGTTTCTTACTGTCGTTCTTGCAACAGTTGTCAAGTTGATGTGGCAAAGGTGGGGATGAAGACCTGTAGCAAGGGGGGATCGGGTTACCTCCTTCCCCGTTCTCATGAAGTGTGAATATGGATTCAGTCTCCATCGACAAGGAATCATTGCAGATTTTGCGCAGAGCACTTGATCGACTTGAATCAGGCTTTGCGTCATTGCCCCCTGCCGAGTCATCGGCGCCGGAGACCGAGGCCATGGAGCACGTACTTCAGGAAGTTGCCGACCGCCTTCAAGATAATTATCCCTACTTTCATCCCCTCTACGCCGGACAAATGCTCAAGCCTCCCCATCCTGTGGCTCGCATGGCATACTCCCTTGCAATGTGGATCAATCCGAACAACCATGCACTCGATGGTGGACGGGCAAGTTCTGCGATGGAAAAGGAAGCAGTCGCGGAGATCGCCCGGATGATTGGATGGGAGAATCACCTCGGTCACTTGTGCGGAGGGGGGACGATGGCGAACCTCGAAGCTCTGTGGATCGCGGGGCAGCTCAGTCCCGGAAAGAAAATCGTCGCATCGCAACAAGCCCATTACACTCACCGGCGAATCAGTGGTGTCCTCAAGCTGGAGTTCGAGGCAATCCCCTGCAACCGAAAAGGACAACTGAGCGTTGAGGCGCTGCAACATTGCCTTGACCGCGCTGATGTTGGTACGGTTGTCGCTACCGTCGGGACGACGGCATTTGGCTCCATCGATCCTTTGCCGGAGTTGCTTGCTCTGCGTAACAGGTATGGCTTCCGACTTCATGCTGATGCTGCATACGGTGGCTACTTCGGTCTGGTCGATAATCTTGAAGATGCTACGCGCAAAGCGTTTGACCGGCTTGGTGAAGTTGACTCCATCGTGATCGATCCCCACAAACATGGTCTACAACCGTACGGATGTGGTTGCATTATCTTCCGTGATCAATCTGTTGGACGATTCTACAAACATGATTCGCCCTACACTTACTTCAGCTCGGGGGACCTGCACCTTGGTGAAATCAGTCTGGAATGTTCCCGGGCTGGTGCTGCCGCGGTTGGACTTTGGGCAACGCAGAAACTGTTGCCGCTCGTCAAGGGTGGAACATTCGCGCGCATGCTGAGCGATGGGCGTGAGGCTGCTTTGGAAATCTACCGTCGTCTGGCAAAGGATCCGCGATTTCTTACTGCTTTTGCACCTGAACTGGATATTGTTGTTTGGGCTCCTCGTGCCATGCGGGTAAGTCAAGCGTCGGAACTCTCGCGAAAACTTTTCAACGAGGCTGCAAGGAGGAACCTTCACCTGGCCTTGGCCGAACTGCCGGTGATGTTCTTCGACATCCCAACCGAAATGGAGAAGGACAGCGATACCGTAACATGTCTCCGATCTGTACTGATGAAGCCCGAACACCGGCAGTGGATTGACAGGATATGGGAAGCGCTGGATCAATCGGCGAATACAGTTCTCGGAAGCGCATAGATAATTCTTGCTCCAGACCCTCCTTGAGAGTTCATTGATGCAATCCGAACGCTCACGGCAGGGAAATTGCGAAAGGAAGATGACAAGCACTTTCCTCTCAAGTTAGAGCCGGCATTGTTGTATTAAGAGACGGGCGCACGTCCCGCTGTCATATTGGGCAGGGAGGTGCGTTTGATGTAATTTTGGCAAGGACTGTGACACCGTGGTACTTTTTCTGTTCATTCGTTCTCACTTTGGTTTGGAAAACAATTGAAGAAACCCGATCTTCTGAGGAAACTCGGTGGAGGAGACCGCCGCTCCATCGGCAAATCTGAAGAGGTTGTAGCGGACGTATTCGCCGACGCAAGGTTATTCAAGCCCTTGTTCGATTGTATGCTTGAAGACGATCCCCTCGTGCGCATGCGGGCAGCGGACGCAGTCGAGAAGATTACCGTTCTGCGTCCGGACTTCCTTCAGCCGTACAAATCGAAGCTCATGCACCGGGTTGCCTCAATCACTCAGCCGGAGGTGCGGTGGCATGTGGCTCAACTTGTTTCGCGGCTCGAACTCAACCGGAATGAACGCAGACGAGTTGCGGCAATCATGCATGAGTATCTGAATGACAAGAGCAGTATTGTGAAAACGTTCGCCATGCAAGCGCTGGCAGATCTGGCTGGCCGGGACTCGGGCTTGAAGTCGGGCATAATAAAAGTCTTGCAGAAGCTCACCGAAGAAGGCACGCCGGCGATGCAAAACCGCGGAAGAAAACTCCTGGCGAAACTGAGCGCACGTGACAGCGATTAGTTCTCATTTACGTGGAATAGCTACTCGAAAGACCCCATGAGTGTACGTACTCCGTTGGAAGATCTTCTCTTCCCGCCGTTTGATGGATTCCCCAAGGAGGGGCTCGACTTCCTGAAAAGGCTCAAGAAGAACAACAACCGCCCCTGGTTCCAACAACACAAGCAGCTGTATGATGAGAGCGTAAAATTTCCAATGCAATGCCTCATTGCTTCACTCTCCGAACGAATGGCCGAAGTCGCCCCGGAAATTGAGTTCAATCCCCGGAAATCCATCTTCAGAATATATCGGGACGTTCGATTCAGTAAGAACAAAGCCCCATACAAGACCAGTATTGCTGCTGCTTTCAACTGGCGCGGGTTGGAAGGTCCGGTGGAGGCTCCGGGGCTGTATTTACACGTGGAGCCGGGTGGCGTGTTCATCGGAGGGGGAGTTTATATGCCCTCGGCAGACCAAATCAAGGCATTCAGGAAGTCGATGGTTGACAGGCCGGACGAGTTTCTCGCGGTTGTGCAGGAGAAAAGATTCAGGCGGGAGTTTGGATCAATTCAAGGGGAGAAACTGCAGAAGGCGCCGCTCGGATTTCCTCGGGACCATCCGATGATTGAACATTTGAAGCACAAGCAGTTCTATGCCGGGAAGGAATACGGAGACGAATCAATCTCTCTGAAACCCGGATTTGTGACCAGGGTCGTGCGCGTGTTTACAGATGCCATGCCTCTGGTTCGGTGGTTGGCGGACGCAATGAGGTAAAGGCAATTCCCTGAGTGTCAGACTGTTCTTTTTCTTTCTCATGTTTGTCATCGTCGCAAGTGCCCTGCCTGCGGGCAAGGTTGAGGTGTATCACCATGGTTGAAGACGAATGAACACATCGAGTTGGTTTGCCAAGGGATCACGAGGGTCATCTCTCCTTTGGTGGATAGCCATCGGCTCTCTCTTCGGGTTCTACTTCGTCCGCTCACTCACCGACCTTGTTCATCCCGATGTTGGCTGGTTCCTCTGGGCTTCCGGCCGGTTGCTTGATGGTGCCAGACTGTATCGCGATATCGTGGACATGAACACTCCCCTCATCTTCTTCTTCATGATCCCGCCAGTTTGGTGTGCGCGTATCACGGGCTTGCCGGAAGTGATGGTGTTCAAATCGTTCATTCTTTTGACGGCCCTTTCCTCGTTATGGATCTGTGCCCGTATCATCAGGACACTCTTTCATTCCTCCTCTCTCCATATACAGTATTTTGTCATCTTCGTCATCGCCTTCCTCTTCGTATCGATTCCCGGTGGGAACTATGGCTTTGTCGGGCCAAGCTTCGGACAGCGAGAGCACATTATGGGTATGCTGTTTATGCCATTCGTCCTTGCCTCCGTGGTCAGAATCAGTGGCAAGCCACCGGGGCTTGCCCTCGCGGTTGTTGTTGCGTGTCTGGCAGGTTTGGCGCTGGCGATCAAGCCCTATTTCCTGATTGGATGGCTGGCATTCGAGGTGGCGCTGTTGACGTACTCACGGCGTTTGAGCGACCTTGTTCGGGTTGAAAGTGTGATTGTTGCATCAATTGTTGTTCTCTATGCAATCAGCGTACTTGTGTTCACACCGGAGTACCTCGACGTGGCTCGAAAGGCAGCCAAAGTGTATGGAGCGTATGACACAACGTTGGTGGAGTTGCTGACCCACCGGCATTTCGTACTTTGGTTGGTTGCCCTTCTAATGTTCCTCTTCACACGGAACATGGTCGAATATGCGTTCCTGAGGCGAGCGCTCTTTTTTTGCGGGACCGGCTTTCTGATCTCAGTGTTTGTGCAGCACAAGGGGTGGGGCTATCACTACTATCCATCGGCTCTGTTCACAGGGTTGTATCTTGGCGTCATGGTGGCGATCGCGATGGAACACCTTGCAGGCAAGGGTGTCGTGAACCTGTTTACTCTGGAGAGGATCGCTGGTTTCGCGACAATCGTCCTGATTGTTGCAGCCTCCAAGCCAATGGTTGACTCCTTTTCGCAGAAACCGGCAGGACCGGACGAAAGGCTGATCGAGATTGCCCGAACACGTGCTGCTCATCAGCCTTTGCTCGCGCTCTCCACCAACAATTTGCCTGCATTTCCCGTCGTTAACTACTCTGGCGCGTTATGGTCGTCACGCTTTGTGGAGCTTTGGTTCCTGCCGGGATTGTATCCGGACTTTCTTGCAAAGAACAACTCGCACTACCGACCGCGGAACGAAATGGACGAGACCGAGAGGTATTTCTTTGACGCTGTCGTGGATGATTTTGTAAAATCGAAGCCAAAGATTCTCATCAATGATGTTGGCCCGTATCGCTACGGGTTTGGCAGGACAGATTTCGATTTTCTCGCTTACTACGGCCAGGACTCATCGTTTGCGCAGTTGTTCAGCGAATACAGGCCCATGGCGACGGTCGATCAGTATGTGGTTTTCACGCGATAATTCTGGAGGAATGCCATGTTCACTCTCACGTGCCCATCATATAATGACAAGGCATCCATTCCCGAGAAGCACGCTCACCGATCAGTTGTTGGAGGAAGGAACGTCTCCCCGGGCTTCTCCTGGACCGATCCACCGGTGTCCACGAAGTCATTTGCCTTGAGCATCATCGATCCTCATCCGGTTGCGAGAAACTGGGTGCATTGGTTTGTCATCAATATTCCTTTTCGGGAGAGAAAGCTTGTGGAAGGCGCATCACGGACGAATAGTCTCCCGCCCGGAACGAAAGAGCTGATGAACTCGTTTTCTGAGTTGGGTTATGGAGGTCCCGCTCCGCCTCCGGGATCGGGGCAACATCCTTACGTCGCGACATTGTACGCACTCAATGTTGAAGCACTCAATCCCGGCGTTGATTGCAGTTTGAGACAGTTCGAAAAGGCGATCGAAGGGAAAGTGATTGCCGAGTCAACCATCACAGGTTATTACGAGCGGAAACGATGAAACGCATTGGCATACTCACCGGTGGGGGAGATGTTCCAGGTCTGAATCCTTGTATCAAAGCGGCAGTGCATCGCGCTGTGGAAGCGGGCAATGAAGTACTCGGAATTCGTCGGGGTTGGGGTGGACTATTGCAGTACAACCCGGATGATCCGGAAGGTTCCATCAAACATATCGTTTCTCTCAGCAAGGCGAACACCCGAACCATCGGCCGATCGGGGGGAACGTTCCTTCATACATCCCGGACGAATCCGGGCAGGACCAAGGTGGAAGACATACCGGCATTCCTGAAGAAGCCCGAGCATGCGGGCATATCGAAAGACAAGCCTCTTGATTTCACGCCTCACATCCTCCGGGTTCTCGATAGTCTCAAGATCGATTCTCTCATCACCATAGGTGGTGATGATACACTCAGTTACTCGGTGCATCTGCATAAGAACAACGTGCCCGTAGTGGCAATCCCGAAAACCATGGACAACGATGTATTCGGCACGGACTATTGCATCGGGTTCTCAACGGCCGTCACGCGCAGCGTCGATTTCATCACGAATCTCCGTACAACTGCTGGATCACACGAGCGCATCGCCATCGTGGAGTTGTTTGGACGAAATTCAGGAGAGACTTCGCTCATCTCCGCCTATCTTGCCGGTGTCGACCGCGCCATCATCTCGGAGGTGCCATTTGATCCTGAGAAGCTGGCCCGGTTTCTCATGGAGGACAAAGCTGCCAATCCGAGCAACTACGCGATCACAACCATTTCGGAAGGCGCGACAATGATCGGCGGGCAGATCATTGAGTCGGGTCAGGAGGACGCGTATGGTCACAGGAAGCTTGGAGGGATTGGCGAGATTACGGGTGAAGCGATCAAAAAATTCACCGGCTCACACATCCTCTATCAACAGGTTGCCTACCTCATGCGAAGCGGAGAACCCGATGCTCTCGATAGAATGGTTGCGATCAGTTATGCGAACCTTGCAACAGATCTTATCGTGAAAGGGGAGTATGGCAAGATGGTTGCCCTTCGGGAGGGGAAATACACCGTCGTGCCTTTGACATCGATAAGTGAAGGTAGAAAGAGAGTGGATGTGCCGGAGCTTTATGATAGGGAGAACTACCTCCCGAAGGTTGCGAACATGATCAACAAGCCGATGTTCCTCTATTAGGTCGCGAGCAGCTGGCGCACATACTTCGCGATTGCAGGCGAAGCAGTCAGCCCCGGTGATTCAATGCCGACAAGATTGATGAATCCCGGCAACCCCTTGTCCGATTCCTCGCGAATCACGAAATCCCTCACCTCCCCGCCCTGTGTTTGCAGTTTTGGGCGGATGCCACTCATATCCGGTGTCAGATCCTCATCCTTCACCATCGGCAGGATTCTTCTCACTGACTGTGCAAACGCATGACGCTTGCTTTCATCGACTGTGTAGTTCAGTTGCCGATCAGGTAGATAGTCGATATCGGGGCCGAACTTGATGCGCCCGCCGAGATCCATAAGCGCGTGGACCCCAAGTGTGTCGCTTGTGGGGACAGGATAGACAAGCCGTGACATGATATTCCTGTAATTACTTGGAAGCGCAAAGTAGCTTCCCTTTGCCCAATGGAGCCCGTATCCCGCCGCGTCGACATCGATTCCTGCGAGTCTCGAGATAGTGTCGCTTTCCAAACCGGCCGCGTTCACAACTCGTTCTGATGAGAACGAGGAGATGCTCTCGCCTTCCTTGATCGTGATGCGATAGTCGCCTGTTCTTCTCTCCATCCCGACCACTTCACAATGCATCTGAATCTCGGCGCCATTGCCCTTCGCTGCGTGATACAGGTAGTCCATCAATCCGTGGGCGCTGATGATGCCCGTCGTTGCGGAAAGTATTCCCCCGACAGAGGCGATATGAGGTTCGAGGGCGTGAACCTGTTTCTCCCCAAGTAGCTGGAGCTGAACGCCATTGCCGATGCCATGCTGGTAGAGCTTCTCCAGTCCCTGGAGTTCTTCTTTCATAGTGGCGGTGATGACCTTCGTGATACGCCTATGCGGTATGTCGTGTCGTTCACACAACTCATACAACAAGCGTCTTCCTTCGACACATAGTCTGGCTTTAAGTGAGTTGTGGGGATAATAAATTCCGGCGTGTATGACTTCACTGTTTCGACTCGACGTTTCCTGTCCGTATTTCTCCCGTCGTTCGAGAAGGAAGAGCGGAGCATGGTCGGCGGAGAGCTCCGCTGCGATTGCAAGTCCGACAACGCCACTGCCAACAATTGTAACGGCTGCATCGGCCATCAGTCAGGGAGCCTTTCGAGAAGTTCGGGACTCTCAACCACGATCCAGGAGTCAGTGCGGGTTATGTTGCCGGCGGCAAAAAAGTCTCGTTCACCATTCGAGTTGATCAGGACTTTCAGGTCCGTGGAGTAATCAAACAGTGGAATATCGTACGTCGAGTCACTGACGACTATCGATGGTCGTGCAAATGTTCGGGACTGAAGGGCCTTGACTTTTCCGTCCAATACTGGCACAGGCTGTTTGGTTGCCGGTGTGAGCAACCCGTTCTCTTCTTCGAGCTCGATGCCGATGACTTGATCACCGTGGATCGACAGCCGTTCGCAGACTGCCTCGACGCTCCATTGATTGCTGCCGGAAACGATCCGGATCTCAAACCCCTCTGATCGCAGCAGGTCAAGCAGATCGTGGGTTTGTCGGATGAACCGGATTCCACGGGGGAGATCGTGGTGGCCGATGATTATTCTCTGCATCGGGGCCTCAAGCTCCCTTTTCACGGTTGAGCGGGCGATCTGTCTGACTTCGTCCTGTGTGAAACCTGCAAACAACCTGACGATATCCGAACACGCTTTTTCCGTCTTCCCCCCGGCAAGCTGGCCAAAGTACCAGTCAAGAATCATTTCGGCGAATGAGATAAATCGCCGATCATGGACTGCCTTTTCCGGAGGGAGATGGGAGAGGCCGTGGTAGAGGTTATTCAACTCGTCCCGTTTCAGATGATCCGGCCAGAGCACCCCGGGAGAAACGCGGAGGAGAAAATGTTCGAGCTGGAAGTAGAGCATTGCTTCGCCGATGTCGCCCCTGATGAGTGTGTCGTCGCAGTCGAAAATAGCAAGGGGTTTCTGTGTGGTGTTGGAATGCTTCTGAAGGAACTGGTCGAGCGTTGGGTTGTGTAGCACGGAGGCGATTGGATGATTCGTGCGATTGAATTGGGCACAAGATACGAAGCGCGTCCGTCAAGGGCAAGGCAAGCGGCTTCGGAGTTGCTTTTGCACAAAGAGAATCGCATTGCAACTCTACGCCGAAACGATTATATTTTGTGTGCGTTTTCTTGAGATCAGGCAAGTCCGTCCCGAAGACTTGGAGACGGACTTTTGCATAATGAGCATATGAAGCACCTCCGCAACTTCTGCATCATTGCACATATCGACCACGGCAAGTCAACAATTGCCGACCGCCTCCTTGAACGTACAGGAACCATTACTCCGAGAGAAATGAAATTCAACCAGATCCTCGATGATATGGATCTGGAGCAGGAGCGTGGCATTACAATCAAGCTGCACGCTATACAGATGCGTTACGCTGCAAAGGATGGGAACAGGTACGTGCTGAACCTGATCGATACGCCCGGTCACGTGGATTTCTCCTATGAGGTCTCTCGCTCGCTTGCCGCGTGCGAGGGTGCAATTCTCGTTGTCGATGCTTCGCAAGGCGTGGAGGCACAAACGATTAGCAACCTCTACATGGCAATTGATGCCGGACTCGATATCATTCCCGTGATCAATAAAATTGATCTACCAAGTGCGATGGTCGATTCCGTCAGGCATCAGATCAAAGACCTGATCGGCTGTACAGATGAGGACATCATACTTGCGAGCGCCAAGGCGAATATCGGCGTTGAAGAAATCCTTGAAGCGGTGGTCTCGAGGATTCAACCTCCCGAAGGTGATCCATCGGCACCGCTGACAGCCCTGATCTTCGATTCGGTCTTCGATATCTACAGGGGGTCAATCGTCTACCTCCGCATAATGGACGGCACGCTACGCGAGCGTGAGAAGGTCAGGTTTTTCCACAACGGGAAGGTGTTTGAGGCGGAAGAGGTTGGCGTGCTGGAGTTGAAGCGCGAACGCACGGCCGAACTTTCTGCCGGCAATGTCGGCTACTTGATTGCGGGTGTCAAGGATGTGCACGACACGAAGGTTGGCGATACCGTGACATCGGCGGGCAACCCTGCCGGCGCACCGTTGCCCGGCTATAAGGATGTGAAACCGATGGTGTTCAGCGGTGTCTATCCGACAGTTGCAGACGAATTCGAAAACCTGCGTACAGCAATTGACAAGCTGAGGCTGAATGATTCCTCCCTTATGTACGAGCCGGAGACTTCCACTGCATTGGGATTTGGATTTCGTTGCGGCTATCTCGGGTTGCTGCACATGGAGATTGTGCAGGAACGACTGGAGCGCGAGTACGATCAGAGCATCATCAACACCGTCCCCAATGTCGAATACAGGGTTACAAAAACGAACGGTGAAGTTGTTCTCGTCGATAACCCGTCGTACATGCCCCCCTTGGGAGAAATTGAGAAGGTCGAAGAACCGTTCATCAAGGCGCAGATTATCGCGCCGACGGAATACCTCGGCAATATTATGAAACTGTGCATGGATCGCCGCGGAGTCTACAAGAATACAACCTACCTTGATCCCACGCGTGCCGACATAGAGTACGAGATGCCGCTCTCGGAGATTATCTTCGATTTCTACGATAAACTGAAATCGACGAGTCGGGGCTACGCATCCTTTGACTACAACATCCTCGACTTCCGGGAATCTGATCTCGTCAAGCTTGATGTTCTGTTGAATGGTGAATCTGTGGATGCCTTCTCGACGATTGTGCACCGTGAGAAGGCCCATGAATGGGGGAAGAAGCTGTGTGTTAAACTGAGAAAGCTCATCCCGCGTCAAATGTTCGAAGTTGCCATCCAGGCTGCCATCGGAAGCAAGGTTGTAGCCCGCGAAACAATCTCCGCAATGAGGAAGAACGTCCTTGCCAAGTGCTATGGGGGCGATATTACACGCAAACGCAAGCTGCTGGAGAAACAGAAAGAGGGCAAGAGACGTATGAAGCAGGTAGGAAGGGTCGAAATCCCGCAGGAGGCATTCCTTGCCGTCCTCTCGATGGAAGAGGAATAGCGGGGTATTGCGCAAAACGGAACATTCAAATCAAGGAGACAGCATGGCACAGGATGCCAGATCAAAAGACAGGAACGAAGGGGGAAGACAGAAGCAGTCAGCCAAGGACTTTTTCAAGGATCTGCTTTTCGTATTCGTCTCATTCTTCTTTCTGAACAGCTTCGTGCTCGCGTCGTTCGAGGTGCCGACCGGTTCAATGGAGAACGAAATTATGGCCGGCGATTTTCTTTTTGTGAACAAGTTCATCTACGGCGGCACCACTCCGCGGACCATCCCGTTTACCAACATCCGGCTGCCGTGGTTCAGGCTGCCATCGTTCAGGCATGTTGAGCGTGGCGATGTCATCGTGTTTGAGTTCCCTGGTTACCGGGATGAAGTTGTTTCAGAGGAGTTTCAGTTTTATCTCAAGCGTGCGATTGCACTTGCCGGTGATACCGTAAAGGTTGTCAACCGTGTTGTCTTCGTGAATGGAGAACCCGCTCCGCTTCCCCGTCACATGAAGTTCAATTCGTATCACATGCAACCCGCGGGATATGCAGATCCCAGAATTTTTCCTCTTGGCGCACCATACAACGAAGATAACTGGGGGCCCGTTGTCATTCCGAGGAAGGGTGATGTCATCCAGTTAAACTCCGCGAACTTTGATCAATGGAAGACGTTTATCTTGAGGGAAGGTCATGCTGCCCGTATAGACGAGCAAGGCAGGGTCATCATCGATGGGGCCGCAACGACAGAGTATCGCGTCGAGAGAAATTACCTCTTTGGCATGGGGGATAACAGGGATAATAGTCTCGACGGACGCTTCTGGGGCTTCATTCCGGAAGACAACCTTGTGGGTACTCCGATGATCGTGTATTGGTCGTGGGACCCGGATATGTCCATCTTCAACATCTTTGGGAAACTTGCGTCGGTACGGCTCACCAGGATCGGGACAATCATCAAGTAGGCAGGGCGTGCGTGCGGATAGTGTGAAGATGAATACCGGAATGGAGAACGCTCTGAACAACTCCCTGGAAATGCCATCGAAGGCAGAACAGGGCATCGTGCATCGCCTGCGCGAGTACGTTGAAATCCTGTTGATAACGGTATTGGCCGCTCTGTTTCTTAAGTTCTTCGTCGTCGAGGCGTATCGTATCCCCACCAGCTCGATGGAAAACACATTGTTGAGTGGTGATTTTGTTCTCGTGAATAAGTTCGTCTACGGGGCTCAAACGCCGAGATATATTCCGTTCACGCGCATCCGTTTACCATCCATTCAATTTCCCACGATGAGTTATCCCCGACGCGGTGATGTCGTGGTTTTTGAGTTTCCAGGCGACCAGGCCGGTGACAACATCCATGAAGTTGTCAACTACGTGAAGCGTTGCATTGCCCTTCCGGGTGATACACTGACGATTACGAACAAGGTTGTTGCTGTGAACGGTCGCGTCGTTCCTCCGCCGCACCTTGGCAAAACTGCGCGTTCGATTGTATACCCTCGCGGGTTTCATGACTACAGGATTTTTCCGAGAGGTGCCTCCTTCAATGAAGACAACTTCGGACCTATCGTTATTCCGAGAGCGGGAACCGTGGTGAACCTCACCGTGGGCGATGTGAGCGAGTACTGGGATTTGATTGAACACGAAGGACACACAATTTCCTCAAATGCCTCCTCACTTGTTCTGATCGATGGGGTACCGACCCGGACCTACCGGATCAGGAAGGACTACTACTTCATGATGGGCGACAACCGGGACAATAGTCTGGACAGCCGCTTCTGGGGATTCGTTCCTGCAGACCTGATTATCGGCAAGGCGTTTATGGTGTATTGGTCGTGGGATGAGAATGAGTCGTCGTCCGGCTTTTTTGATCGCCTCACATCCACACGCTGGGACCGCATCGGGACCTTTGTACGGTGATGACTTCAGGCAGGGAGCGGAAGAACATGGCGGCACTCTACGTCCACATACCCTTCTGCGAGAAGAAGTGTCTATACTGTGACTTCTACTCGATCGAGAGTTTGTCACAGGTCGAGCGGTTTCTCGCGTCGCTCCATCGGGAGATCGATCTGTATGCCAAGTTTGGCAACGGCGTGACATTTGAAACGGTCTTCTTCGGCGGTGGAACGCCGTCACTACTTCAGCCTGCTCAGCTTGATTCGATCCTCTCGCATCTACGGACCACTTTTACGATTGAGCCGGACGCAGAGATCACAGTCGAAACTAATCCGGGGACGGTCGATCGCGAGAAACTCTTTGCTTTCAAAGCACTCGGAGTGAACCGCCTTAGCATCGGAGTTCAGTCGTTCCATGACGATGAGCTCAAGTTCCTCAGTCGGATTCACGACCGAGGCGATGCCCTGCGGTGCGTTGAGCATTCACGCGCAGCAGGTTTTGATAATCTGAATATCGATTTGATCTTTTCTTTGCCGGGGCAGGGTATCGATAGGTGGGAAAGTAACCTTGTCCAGGCAATTGCCCTCAACACGGAACACATCTCTGCATACAGCCTCATCGTGGAAGACAACACCCCGCTTGCCCGCATGGTTGCGTCGAAGCAGGTTTCACCGAATCCTTCTGACACTGAAGCCGAGCTGTATGAGTTCACCATGGAATTTCTCGGCAACCGAGGCTTCGAGCATTATGAAGTCTCGAACTATGCGCGGCCCGGGTTCCGCTCCCGTCACAACTATAACTACTGGAACCACCGGAACTACCTGAGTTTCGGTCCCTCGGCTCATTCCTTTTGGAAACAACCGGGTGCGCATTTTGGCAGGCGATGGTGGAACATTGCGAACATCTCCCATTACTGCGACCGACTTCTTCAAAACGAGCTGCCTCTCGTTACTCAGGAGTTTGTGCGGACCAGGGAACTGATGAACGAGCGCGTCTTCCTGGGCTTGCGAAGCGATGGACTGGATCTGCATCAGTTTGAGGATGAATTTGGTGTGGCCCTTTCCAACAATCACGGCGCGACGATCAGGCAACTGGTGGATGAGGATTATGCCAAGATGGAAGAGAACCGCCTCCGGCTCACCCCAAAAGGATTCCTTCTCTGCGACGAAATCTCTGCCCGTCTCCTCCCGTAATTTTTTGGAACTCATCCATTTTTCATCTATATTTACCGGGATTGAAGTTCCATCCAGTCCCGGTTTGTGCATACCAACTGTCATCCTTGGTTTCGATCATTTGAGGTTTTCATGACTCACAAGAAGCTCAATCGTATTGCTGCAATCGGTGTGTTCGGCGCTACGATTGCAGTCTATCTGATGACTCTTTCATCGACTGTGGTCTTCTGGGATGTCGGAGAGTTTATCGCGGCAGCGAAGCTCATGCAGGTTCCCCATCCTCCTGGATCGCCGCTTTTCCTTTACGGGGCTCGCATTGCAATGATGATCCCGTTTGCAGCGGACCAGGCGGTGAGGGCTCACGCTTTCTCTGCGGTGTGCAGTGCTCTCGGTATCATGTTTACCTATCTGGTGATCGTCCGCGTCATCATAAGCTTCAGAGGAGTGCCGGAGAAACTTGTGGATAGGGTGACCATGTATGGCAGCGGCATCATCGGGGCCTTGTCGCTCGCTTTCAACACAACCTATTGGGACAACTCAATCGAGGCTGAGGTGTACGGAGCCAGTATGCTGTTCCTCACAGCAATCATGTGGCTTGCAATGCGATGGCAGGAACGGGCTGACAACGAAGGGAACGAGAAGTACATTGTCCTTATTGCGTACGTGATCGGTCTCTCGCTTGGCGTACACCTCCTGGCTCTACTGGTTGTTATCCCCGTGCTCATGATCGTGTTCTTCCGTAAGTGGGAATATTCTTCGCCGTGGCTTTTTGTCGGATCGAGTGTTTTCGCATTGGTTGAGATTGGTATTCTCTATTGGATCTTCAATGGGATCACCGAGTCCGCCAGCGGACGATCGAATCAGAGCCTTGTCCCGTATGTCATGGGTCTCATCATCGCCTGTGGCGGATTTGCGGGTTTCTTCTATCTCCACTGGAATGTCACACAATCGGCTGCATCCAGCGAGGGAAGCCGCAGCTTCTCGCTCGGGGTTCTGTTTGCCCTCTGTGCCTTGGTCACCCAATTTGTCATCTACCCCGGTATCGTCAAGTTTCTCCCGGGCATGATGGACGGCGAGTGGGGTGGGGTAAGGAGCGAGGTGATAGCGTATGTTCCATGGATCATCATCGCAGCGTTGTGCTATTTCGTGTATGATTCGTATCAGAAGAAACGCAAAGTACTGCATCTGGCGCTTGTGTCCATCCTCCTGATCTTTCTCGGATATACAACCTATACAGGGGTCCTGATTCGCTCAAACGCGAACCCCCCCATGAATGAGAACGATCCGCGCAACCTTGCCCAACTGACTTCCTATCTGGGTCGTGAGCAATATGGTAACTCCCCCACGTTCATGCCTCGGCGATGGAGTCAGGAACCACATCAGCAAGGGATCTACACGAAGTATTCAAGCGACATGGACTACCTTGTCCGCTATCAACTCAATCATATGTTCTTCCGCTATATCGGGTGGAGCTACATCGGCCAAGCTGGTGACGAGCAGGATGCGGGCGTGTCCTGGAAGGATACCTTGGCGATTCCGTTTTTGCTTGGTTTGATCGGGCTCTGGTACCAGATCAAGAAGGACTGGAAGATGGCGCTGGTGTTCATCGCCATGTTCATTATTCTGGGGCCCGTGCTTGCACTCTATCAAAACCAACAGGAACCGCAGCCGCGCGAGCGTGACTATTTCTATGTCGGGGCGATGTATGTTTTTTCCACCTGGATTGCCATCGGTATTGTGGGATTGATCGACTACTTCAGACAATGGATGAAGTCGGAATCATCGATAGCGTATACATCGTACGCAGCGGTCGGGTTGTTCATGCTGGCAGTTCCGGTGAACATGGCACGGATCAACTGGCAATCTCATAATCGGACCGGCAATTACGTTGCATGGGATTACTCGTACAATATTCTGCAAACATGTGAGAAGGATGCCATTCTCTTTACGAATGGAGACAACGACACTTTTCCCTTGTGGTACCTGCAGGATGTTGAGGGCGTCCGACGCGATGTACGGATTGTGAACCTGAGTCTCGTCAATACGCCGTGGTATATTCAGCAGATGAAGGACAAGCCCTACTATGAGGAGGCGCAGGCGGTTCCCATCAGCCTGACCAATGCGCAAATTGAAAGGATTCAACCCACCGCATGGGAAGACCGGACGATGGAGCTTCCGGTTCCGAATGAAGCAATTGAGAAGTACGGTGTCACCGACTCAACGGTGATTCACAGTGGAAAGATCACGTTTACGTTCAAACCAACTCTTAACATCAGCGGCGTGAAGGGAATCCGCGTGCAGGACCGCATGGTCCAGGACATCATCTTCACCAACCAATGGAAACGTCCGATCTATTTTGCAGTGACGGTGTCTCCGGACAGCAAAATCGGGCTTGACGATTACCTGTGGTTCCATGGACTCGCGTGGCGACTCGAACCACGCAAGGTCACAGATCAAGACAGATCAATAGACGTCAATATTCTTGAAGCGAATCTACTTCACGAGCCGCAAGGGTTCTCGAAAACACCCCAGTATGGATACAAGTGGCGGAACATTGCCAATCCCAGGGTCTACTTTGATGAAAACACATCGCGGCTGATGATCAACTATCGCTCCGCATTTATCCGCCTTGCGCTCTACCATGCAAATGTCACAAAGAACGATGCGAAGGCTCTGGCAGCCCTTGACCGGATGGAACTGCTGATCCCGCGTTCAAAAGTCCCAATGGGGTGGGAGCTTGAGTCGGATATTGCGTCGTTCTATCATCGTTTGCACAATGATAAGAAATATGACGAAATGGTTGCCGAGATCGAGCCGCAATGCCAGAGCTTGATCGCATCAGGACAGGTGAACATGAATTCGTACTATAACCCGTACAGGGTTCTGCTGGAAATTTATGAAACCAGGCAGGAGCACGCAAAGGCTCTCGACTTGCTGAAGAACCTTGCGGCAATGTACCCGAACGACCCCGGGCTCAAACAACGGATTGCAGAAGTCCAGACCCAGATGGGGCAGCAGGTTTCTCATTCAGACTCAATGACAAAGAACTAACGGGGAAAAATCTTGAAACGAGCAATCATCACGGGTGTTACCGGGCAGGACGGATCGTACCTTGCAGAGTTCCTTCTTGCGAAGGGCTACAGCGTGTATGGCATGGTGCGAAGGTCGAGCACCGAAAACTTCGAGCGGATTGAACACTTGCGGGATCACATCACCATTCTTCAAGCCGATCTCCTGGATCAGTTGTCCATAATTGAATTGATTGAACAGGTGGAGCCAGATGAGGTGTTCAATCTTGCTGCACAATCGTTTGTCCCGACATCGTGGAGCCAGCCGACACTTACGGGAGAGTTCACGGCACTTGGCGTGACCAAGATGCTTGAGGCAATAAAGCTCGTGAACAGGAAGATCAAGTTCTACCAGGCGAGCAGCAGCGAGATGTTCGGGAAAGTGAGGGAGACTCCGCAAAACGAGCTAACCCCGTTTTATCCCCGTAGTCCGTACGGTGTGGCGAAGGTGTACGGGCATTTCATTACTGTGAACTACCGTGAGAGCTATGATATGTTTGCTGTCTCGGGCATTCTGTTCAATCACGAATCGCCCCGCAGAGGACTTGAGTTCGTGACCCGCAAGATCACAGACGCCGCTGCCCGCATTGCCATCGGGGAGGAAAAGGAACTGCGTCTCGGAAACCTGAACGCAAAGCGGGACTGGGGTTTCGCGGGCGATTACATCGAGGCGATGTGGATGATGCTGCAGCAGAAGGAGGCGGGTGATTTCGTCATCGCAACGGGGGAATCTCACACCGTCCGCGAGTTTGCCCAACTGGCATTTGAACACGTTGGACTGAACTGGCACAAGCATGTGAAGGTGGACAAGGCGCTGTATCGTCCTGCAGAAGTGAACCAGCTTCGCGGAAATCCTTCCAAAGCGAAACGCATGCTTGGATGGAAGCGACGCGTCAGCTTTCCACAGCTCGTTCGCATGATGGTCGATGCTGATGTTGCAAGGGTGAAGCAGCAACATCGCGACCGGTGACAGTCGATGCGCGTGCTCGTAACGGGGATTGACGGTTTTGTCGGCAGCCATACCGCAGAGTTCCTTCTTACCGTGCCCGGTGTTGAGGTTCACGGCACAGTCATCGATCCATTCAGCGTCCCGAACATCGAACACATCAAACGTGCCCTCAATCTGCACACGATTGACATCCTTGACCGGAACGCCGTTGCCGCCCTTTTCTCAGAAGTCAAGCCCGATCGGGTGATCCATCTCGCAGGCCAGGCGTTTGTCCCCACGGCATTTTCTGATCCTGTTTCCACGTTTCAGGTCAACATCCTCGGCGGGCTTCACGTGCTTGAAGGAGCACGACTTCTGACGATGGCAGGGCACTCTGCAACAGTTCTCATCGTGAGCACGGGGGAAGTTTACGGCAGAGTGGACCGACTTCCGATCAATGAGGAGTTTCCTCTCGCTCCCAACAATCCGTATGCGGCGAGCAAAGCCGGCATCGATATCATCGCGCAACAGTATGGAGAGGCGTTTCGTCTTCCGGTGGTTGTCGTGAGGCCGTTCAACCACGTTGGACCGAGGCAGAGCCCGGTATTTGTCTGTTCTGATTTTGCCAGACAGATTGCCGGTGTTGCGGCAGGCAAACGCGAGAGGACGATCCACGTTGGGAATATTCAGACAAAGCGTGATTTCACTGATGTGCGTGATGTGGTAAGGGCGTACTGGTTGTTGCTGGATCATTCGAAGCGTGGCGTGTACAATGTGTGCTCCGGAAGACCGGTAGCGGTGGCAGACATCCTTGATGCATTCATCAAGATTGCCAACATCAAGGTGGACATTATCACTGAAGGAAACCGCCTTCGAACCTACGACATCCCCGAAGTGTACGGCAGCAATGAGAAACTCCATGCTGCAACCGGGTGGACTCCGGTCATTCCTCTCGAACAGACTCTCCGTGAAGTGTACGAGTACTGGCAGCACGCAGCATCCTGATGCGTATCCTCATTGTCAACTGGCAGGATATCAAGAATCCCCTCGCCGGTGGAGCTGAGGTTCACCTCCATGAAGTCTTCTCGCGCATTGTGGAGATGGGTCATGAGGTAACGCTGTATTGTTCGTCTTTTCCCGGTGCTCCTCGGGAAGAAATCATCGACGGCATCAAGGTTGTTCGGGAAGGCGGACGCAACTTCTTCAACTTCCGCTTCTTCTTCACCTACCTCACCCGACTTCGTCGGGAACAATTCGACATCGTTGTCGATGACATGAATAAAATCCCATTCTTCACACCGCTTTTTGTTCGGAAGCCTATCTATGGCGTGACCCATCATTTGTTTGGAACAAGCATCTATCTCGAAGTGAACGCCGTTCTTGCCACGTACGTGTACGTCATGGAGAGACTTGCGATCAGTTTGTACACACGGCGTCACATTCCCTTCATCGTCGGCTCCCCCAGTACGCTTGCCGAACTCCGGCATGAACATTTTCCTCCGGAGGATGTTGCCCTTGTGAATTACGGTGTCGACCACTCGGTGCATACCACGTCGGGCACCGTGAAAAGTCCCACACCGCTCATCGGTTACTTTGGGAGGCTGAAGAAATACAAGAGCGTGGACCAGCTGCTGCAAGCTCTCCCGGGCATCTTGAAACAAGTTCCTGAATTGAAAGTGCTTATCGTTGGAGAGGGAGACGACAGGCCTCGACTTCAGGCGATGACCAACGAACTTGGCCTCTCCTCGACGGTAGAGTTTACGGGGTTTGTCACGGAAGAACGAAAGGTCGAGATGCTGCAGCAGATGTGGTTCAAGGTCACGACCTCTTCGAAAGAGGGCTGGGGTTTGACCGTGCTCGAAGCGAATGCTTGCGGCACCCCGGTGATTGCGAGCAATGTGCAAGGGCTTCGCGATGCCGTAAAAGACGGTGAGACCGGGCTTCTGTATGAATATGGCAATGTGAACGACCTGTATTCGAAGATCCTCACATTGCTCACGAATCGACAACTACGCGAGCGCTTGACAAACGGGGCAATACAATGGGCCAGACAGTTCGATTGGGAAATTGCGGCGAAGCAGACGATAGAACTACTTGAGCGGCGCCTGATAAGGTAGCTTCAATCCGTTGTGGTCAGACGTTTTGCGACGGTTTCGGCCCTTTAGCTATGCAAGAGACTGACTCAACCGTGCAAACACCAAAGGATCCACAACACGCAGTATGGGATAGACCCGTTCGGCGGTGTCAAAGTGCGGCGACCGGCAGTAAAAGAACTCGAGCCGTGCAGCGGGATCGTTGCGGAAGGATTCGTCTTCGTGGAGTTTCTTGTAGAACTCCTCACGCAGGGTGGGATCCTTCTGTACCATCTCGCGCGCAATGGGTTCCATAATGTACGGCTCGGCGTATTCCTTCCGTTCAAAAAAGGCATTGAAGAATCCCCATCGCACAAATGAGTCCGGAGAGTCGGGTTCCAGAAGATGTGCAAGCACCCTGACCGTCCGTTGTGCAGTGGGTACGAAAAAGATCCCGTGGGGGAGCGTTCTCTGTTCCTGGAATTTCTCGACCGTGAACTCCACCTGATGCCGCCCCTCATACGGTTTCTCCGCAAACGTCACATCGTTGAATCTGTACCTCTCGACAGTGCACTCATGATTGCCCTGAAGGGTCTCGACCTCGACGCCATGAAGCTGCAACTTGTATGCAAGATTGGTGAATTCCTCGGGAATGCAATAGGCGAGTGGCAAAGTCACAGACTTCACAATCCTGGCGCGATTGCGTAGAGGGACCTCAAAGGCTACCGGCGTCGATGTGTATTTGGTAACCGGAGCTCCAGTTAACGGGCTTTCCTCATCGTACGACTTGAATCCCTTGAACATGAATGGAACGGTCTCGTCGGTCGTTTCGATTTCAATGGGAAAGGGCTTATGTTGGGTACAATACTCCTGGACCACCAGTGCATCCGCGCTGGAGTTTAGCTTCTTCAACCGATCGGTGTTTGAGTTAATGTACTCGAGAACGCCTTCGTTCATGGCCTTGGTTGAGTACACCCTTGTGCCAAACGGCTTCAGTGAGTGTGTTTCGACGAGGAGGCTGAGTCTGTTCTGAGCGGCCGCATATCCTGTAGAATAACGTGGCAGGGTTGCGTCAAGAGCGAATCCGTTCCTGATGTCGCCTTCGACATCAATATACGGGGCCGTAAGAAAGCCCTGCTCTTCCACATGTGCGAGGACATTCGTCATGAGTCGCGTTGCACCCCACTCTGCAAGAGCCGGGTCGATGTTCTGGTGTTGCTCAAGACCATACGTGATGTGATACTGATAGTCGAGACCGTTCGTGGTATGGTTGTCAATCACGAAGTCGGGAAGCCAGTACGAGTAGAGCTTGAGCAACGCCTGCATCTCGGGGGCTTCAGCCTTCATGTAGTCGCGGTTCAGGTTCAAGTTGTGGGCTGTGGTTCGCCATCCCATTTCTGCCGGGCCGTTCTGATTTGGCCTGTTGGCGGGACTGATGCGCTCATGACCATCCACATTAAGAATCGGGATGACAAGAAGGATGAGCTTGTCGAGGAGATGCTGCTTCTCCTTTGTGATGAGGATTTCCCTCAGCAACATCATGCAGGCATCTTTCCCCTCGATTTCGCCGGCATGAATCCCGTTCTGAATCAGTACGATGGCCTTCCAACTGCTATGAGCCTGCTGCGGCGCGAATTCGCTTCCGTTTGCCACCACCAGATAGTTCATGTCTCTCCCCTGTGGCGACACACCGAACGTGAACATCTTTGCGTCGGGAGATTCCGCCGCAAGTTTGTTGAAGTACGCCATGGTCTCACCATAGCGGGGCGATTCTTTCTGGTCCGAGAGCTCGAACCGAGTCAGCCATTCCTGTGGGATCCGGGCTGCTTGGTTGGGAAAAGCATCTGTTGACATGGCTCAGTGCCCCTGCTGTAATCGTTTGAGAAGTTGTATCTGGCCGGCGTGGTATAAGTCGTGTGACGCAATCCCGTAAATGAGCTGTGCGTATGTATGCTTGCTCCTGCCCTGGATTTTATGAAGGAGATTTGGTGCGACATGCGCGATTGATTTCCGCATGCTCTCATGTGTGACATCGAGCAGATCAACATCTGAGCGCCACGCGCTTCCGTTTTTCTCCTGTGGTCGTCGAATCCAGTTGCTTCCCTTCAGCGGAAAGGTCCCCCGTTTTTCGCCAAGGATCCTCCGGCGAACAGCGTACTTCCAGTATGCAGCATGTATCACAATTTCCCAGATATTGTGGCGTTGCGGCGCCGGTCGCCAGGATGCCTCTGCGGCAGACAAGCCGCGGATTGATCCTCGCAAGTTTGTTCCATGCCATGCGTGATGATCGTACGCCTGATCGATCACTTCAAGCAGAAGGCGAATTTCCGCATTTCTATCTGCCATCGGATGCTCCGTTCAGTTCATGTTCGATGAACGACGCGCACGCAGCCGGAGAGTTGACCGGTGTGACGTACTTTGTACAATCCTCGAGACCTTCCCAGGAGAGCTCTGTCTTGAGTGTGTTGATCACGCCGTCCCAGAATTCTCCAAGAACAACGATTGGCCGTTCCTTTATGATGCCCTTGTTCATGAACTCCCACACAGCTGCAAGCTCAAGGAGCGTGCCGGTGCCTCCTTTCATGATGACGTATGCCACGCCGCTGGAGATCAAAGTCATCATCCTCTCGACAAGTGTCTTTGTGGAGATCGTTGTGTCAATCCAATCGTTTGCTTTTTTCGGAAAGATGTCTGTGATGACACCGATTGTTTTTCCTCCCGCATCCTTTGCCCCGCGCGCCGAGGCTTCCATGATTCCCCCATATCCACCATTGCAGACGGTGAAGCCTTTCTGTGCCAGTTCCTTGCCGAGAATATACGCCAGATCGTACTCCGGCTCGCCTCGGCGCGGTCGCGAACTCCCAAAGACTGTTACAATGCGATCATCTGTGGACTTCAATTGAGAAATTCCCACGAAACTCCCAGTCTGATCATTCTGTCCAATATAGGATAGAATGGCGTTGAGTAGTATTGGACTCCCGTCAGATTCTCCCACATCAGATGAATATATGCATCTCCAATATGCGCCGTTACGAAAAAATCCCCGGAGGATGCTTGTCCCAATATCGGGCCGCCGCTCAGCACGTATGCAAGCACCTCAGGATTGAACTCAGTCCCGAGATACGATGACTGATATTTGCCCCTGAAACCAAGTTTCAATTCCAGCTTGTCGTTCAACAGAGTGTTCCAATAGTAAATCCCGCCGTTGGCGGAAATCTTCGGGTAGAGTTGAGTGTCGTATCCTCCCGATGTTTGAAGAAGGTACGTTCCGGTGCCCTCCAGGTACAGCACCCAAACATGAATGCCGACTTTTGCTTCAACGCCGTTTGTGACGACCCGTGGCACGTTCGCAAACTCAAGGGCCGGGAAAATGTGTCTACTCGATGTTGAGTACGGGATGATCCGGATGGCATCGTCGACTGTTCGGTGAAAGTAGCTGGCCCGAATGAAGGAGTTATTGGCCAATCTCATCTCTGCTCCGGCTTCCAATTGAAGATGCTTTTCTGCGGTGATCGGCGCAGTTCGAACGACTGTCGAATCAGTCCAGAATAACTCCTCATAGGTGGGCACTCTTCGCGAATGCGAGACACCTCCGAACAGCGAGAAGCCATCCACCAGGTTCAATCTTGCATCAACACCGATACCGGTGTAGCTTTTGCTCAGGTACCGATCATATCGTCCAAAGCCGGCAACGGTGACCCGATCACGGAAAAGCAACTCTTCCTTTGCCCAGATATTTCCTACAACATCCCTGTGATGGCCAAGATTCGGGCTGCCTTCGATCTGTCTCAGTTCGGCGTTTGCCCCCAGGCTGAACCGTTGGAGGTCAGTGTCGTAGTTCTGTGTGAACCGTGCCCCCATCCATGACGTTGTGTGATCCGACCTGGCGAACATCTGATTCGTGGCTGTACTCGTCGCATCTTCTCCGTCCCGGTACTCTCGAATGGAATGGGAATAGTAGAAGTTCAGCAACGAGACGTTGGTCGTGTCTCCAAGGAATGTGCCGACCAGTGAAAGGTCCACATCGTTGCGGGTGATTTTTTCGTAGGCCCCGGCGTCCTTCATGATCGCCGATTGGAACAGGGCAAGTCCCGCTGCCGGTCCGGCAAGCGCGTAGTTCACACCACCGTTGAGCTGCGTGTGCGTGGACGTATGATATTCTGAAAGAATGGCATTGAAGTCACGGGAGAAATTGTAGCGCACTTTCACACGGGCATTCCATGCGTCGTGAGCACCGTTGGGGAACCTCCCATCGGTACCCTGGTGCTGGAAACCGAACGTGAAATTTACTTTGTGCGAGATATTCTGGCTGAACGTTCCATCACTGTACTGGTAGTTGTAGCCCGTTTCGGAGTAATTGAGTTTGGTGAACGGCCTATTGCTGTTGTAGTTCTTGGTAACAAGATTGATGGCTCCTCCCGTGCTGTTCAGACTGTAGATGAACGCGCGGGGGCCGGTCACAACCTCGATCCTGTCGGCATACTCGGTAGTGAAGTGGAAGAGATTGAAAATGCCGGATGCCGGATCGTTCAGTAGACGACCGTCCATGGTAATCGCAATGGAGCGCCAATCCACGCCGCGAATGCTGAGCTCGTCGTACTGTCCGGCACTGTTCTGGGTTTGCACAAATGTACCCGGCATCGATTCCAGAATCCCGCCAAGATAGCGATAGTCAAGCCAATGAAGATCATCCTTTGTGATCACCTTGTCCGGTCCCAGTGAGCGGTCATACGTTCCAACCAGCGAGGGAGTGCTCATGCGACCAACCGTGTCTGGCAATGTCTGATTTTCAGCAAGAGAATCGCGGTTGTGTAGCGTATCCCTGCTTGCAGAAGTGTGAAGGGAATCAATCGATGTTTGAGATGGACCCCGCTTCGGTGAAGCCAAAGTGCTATCTGACGGAGAACCTTGTGCCGATGCACGGCAAGGAACGCTGGCCGCAAGCAGGATGATGAGAAAAGAAAGGGGCACCGTGGAGAGATTCGGCAACGCGTTCCTTACCGTTCAATTGGCAAAATATATTTAGAAAGAGTCCGAGATGCAAGAAACCTACGCTGGATCTTCGGGAGCGAAGAGAGGTCGCGTGAAATGCGTCTGGAATCCTTTGGCTGCAAGTGCTTGTGACGTCTGCTGTGCCAGTGCCACGTCGTCGTACAAGCCATACACTGTCGATCCGCTTCCAGACATCAAACTGAAAACTGCTCCGTTCCCAACCATCATTCGTTTCACCTCACCCACGACGGGATATTCACTTACGACTCCCGACTCAAAATCATTCGTGATTTCCCGCAGGCGTTGTGAATCCCGCATTCCCGCAAATACAAGGCTCTTCAAGTCGATTGATCGTCTTTTTGGTCTCACGTGTTGATACGCCCACGCCGTAGATATGTGAACACCGGGATTGCACAACAGGACACCGTATGGCACACCGAGCTCGAAATACTCAAGCTTCTCGCCCCTGCTTGTCGCCAATGCTGAACCGTTCTTCAAAAAATACGGTACGTCCGAACCGAGTTGGAGTGCGAACGAGAGGATGGATTCCTCGGCAATCGGTTTTCCCCAGAATGCTGGGAGGTGAAGAAGCACACTGGCCGCATCGGAACTCCCACCCCCGAGTCCGGCCCCGACGGGGATGTTCTTCTTGATCGAGATGTTTACTCCAGCAATCACCCCGAGATGTGCTTGCACCAGCTCTGCCGCCTTGAAGCAGATGTTTCGTTCATCGCTCGGTGCATCGCTGGATGAACTCTTCACAGTGATGGCGTGTGAAGGGGCCAACGTGATCTCATCATGGAGACACACACGATGGAACACGGTCTCGATGTCGTGGTAGCCGTCGGGACGTTTCTCCAACACGAGCAGTCCGAGATTGATCTTTGCATATGCACGGAACGAAGTCGACACGGAGTAGGAGGTTCCCGGTGGATGAATCTGATGATTGTTCCAAGGATACAGAATTCGAAGCTCAAAATACAGTGTCAGGATCTTGTTGCTCTTTGGTCCGGCATTGCCGACTGATCTTTGATTGTCAACCCGGATTTTCGTATCATAGCCCGTTCATTGGAGATGTTTCCGGTCACCCATTAACTCCTCCATCTCGGATGTCCTTCACGCTTCCCAGAATCAAGCTCCACAACAAGATTCTTCTCGCCCTTGTCCTCGGCGCCGCGTTCGGCGTCATCTTCAACATCAGCAAGTACAAGCTCGAGATCGCCTACGTCAATGCGCAAGGGGAGCGCGCGAAGGAGGTCGTCGAACATTGGGAAAGCATCGAGCTGCTTAACACTGAATCCAACCAGACCCGCACGGTGTTTGGTGCTGAGGACCAGCTGAAGGTGCTGCCGTTTTTCAGCAGGCTGACCAAGGCGGAACGAAACCAAACCGCCGCACTGGTTTCCTTCCCCGCATCCACGCCGAGGCGATTTGACAGAGTGTCCTCCATTGAAAAGGTGAAAACCATCGCCGTCCTCATCAAACCTATGGGGACCATCTTCATCAGGCTGCTCATGTTCGTGGCGATACCCATGGTTCTTTCATCGCTCATTGTCGGTACAGCCAGTCTTGGGGATATTCGAAAAGTTGGGAGGATCGGGGCCAAAACATTGGCGTTTTACCTTGTCACGATTGTTTCTGCGATCACCATTGGATTGGTGCTTGTGAATTTGATACAGCCCGGCACCCGGCTGGGAAGCGAATCCCGTGAAAAGCTCATGGTGGAATTCCAGGGTGGCGCGCAGGAAAAGCTGCAAACGGAAACCTCGGTCGACTTGGTTGATATGCTGGTGAGAATTGTGGCCACCAATCCCATCAGTGCGCTCGCCAATGGTGAGATGCTTCAGATTATTTTCTTTGCGATCATGGTGGGGACATGCCTGACCCTCATTGCCAGAGAAAAGGCGGCCCACGTTGTCGGGTTCTTTGACGGTTTCAGCGATCTCATGATTCGGATGGTTGACCTCGTGATGAAGTTGGCACCGTTTGGTGTGTTTGCACTTATCTCTGCCACGGTGGGGGAGTTTGGATTTGATATTTTGCAGACACTTCTATGGTATGTCGCGACCCTTGTCCTCGGATTTCTCTTACACCAATTTATTACATTGGGATTGTTGGTGAGAGTCTTTGGAGGAATGCGGCCATCACATTTCTTTCGGGGAATCAAAGAGGTGATGTTGATTGCGTTCAGCTCAAGTTCGAGCGCGGCGACACTTCCGGTGAATATGGAGTGTTGTGAAAAGAACCTGGGTGTTCCCAAACAAATTACGAGCTTCGTTCTTCCGCTCGGCGCCACGGTGAACATGGATGGCACGTCCATGTACCAGGCAGTTGCCACGGTGTTCATCTCGCAGGTATATGGCATGCATCTCGATGTTGCCGGCCAGCTTACAATCATCTTCACGGCAGTGTTGGCTTCAATCGGAACCGCGCCTGTCCCTGGTGTGGGCATTGTAATGTTGATAATCGTCCTGCGGTCGGTGCACGTTCCGGAAGAAGGGATCGCAATCATTCTGGGCGTCGATCGGATTCTTGATATGTGCAGGACTGTATTGAATGTGTCCGGAGATGCCGTTGTTGCCGTGATCATGGCCAAGCAAGAACGCATGCTTGGGAAGGAAAACCTGGAAGCTGTATGATTGTCCATGTCAACGAAATATCCGTCGGTGGAGGAAACCCTCTGGTGCTCTTTGCCGGTCCCTGCGTGGTTGAGAACCGCGAGATGGTGCTGAGAACGGCCGAGCTGATTCTGAAGACGTCCCGCAAGCACAATGTACCTGTGATTTTTAAGTCCTCATACAAGAAAGCGAATCGTACAAGCGGAACGTCGTTCAGTGGGATCGGCATGGATGAAGCACTGAACATTCTGGGCGATGTGAAGAGGCAGCTTGGCATCCCGATTCTCACGGATGTTCACACCGTGGAAGAAGTAGCCGGAGCGGCCGAAGTTGCAGACGTCATTCAGATCCCCGCATTTCTCTGCAGACAGACTGACCTCCTGTATGCGGCTGGAAGGTCGGGCAAGACGGTCAACATCAAAAAGGGGCAGTTCCTTGCCCCCGAAGACATGATGCACGCTGCTGCCAAGGTGAAGGAAACAGGAAACACCAACATTTTGCTGACCGAAAGAGGAACGACATTTGGGTATCACAACCTGGTCGTGGATATGCGGTCACTGAAAATCATGCGAGACCTTGGTTATCCGGTGGTTCTCGATGCAACCCATTCGGTTCAGCTTCCCGGTGAAGATAAGGCCGCGAAACAGACCGGTGGACAACCGGAGTTCATTTTCCCTCTTGCTCGGGCCGGCGTGGCAGTCGGGGTTGATGGGCTCTTTGTTGAGGTACATCCGAATCCGGCTGAGGCTCTGAGTGATTCGGCAAGCCAGCTCCGCATTGATCTGCTCGACGATCTTCTCCGTCAGGTTACACAAATTGATCGCTTGGTGAAGAGTTACTCATGAAGGACAAGAAGAAGCTTGCCAGGAAAGTCAAGCGCATCAGGATGCTCATCCTCGATGTCGATGGTGTGTTGACGGACGGCGGGATCTTCTATTCTGCAACAGGAGCTGAGATGAAGCGCTTCAACGCGCATGATGGGTACGGGGTTGTCCGTGCCCGGGAGCATGGATTGAAGCTCGGCATCATCAGCGGAAGGCAAACTCCGATTGTTGATGTCCGGGCGAAGGAGTTGCAGATCGACGACGTTATCCAGAATGCATCCGACAAGGTTGCTGCGATGGAAGAGTTAAGGAGGAAACATAACCTCAGCCCGGATGAAGTAGCGTTTATCGGAGACGACCTGTTCGACATTGCGTTGCTGAACGCCGTTGGACTTTCGGTTGCGCCAGCCAATGCATTACCACATGTAAAAAAATTGGTTGACATTGTCACGAAGGCTTCAGGCGGCAATGGTGCGGTCCGTGAGCTGATTGATCTCATCATCGAACACCAGCAAAAATAGTGCCGGTCGCGAGGCAGCACATGGTCGGCAACAATGCAACAGGCGTCTACCCCCGGTCGCTTCGACCGAAAGAGCTGGACCTGCTTCTGAGTGTGCTCCCTGCCGAGAGTTCCGGCTACCGGGAGTATCGGGAGCTTCTTTTGAAAATGGTTGTCATTGGCGAAGGACGACGCGGTGCAGGAAACCTCGTTCTGGGATTCAACGATGATCGCGCTGACACCATTTCTCCACTCGGTTCTGTTGTCGCGTACGGCATGGTGGAGACGACACACGACACATTCTCTGTTACGATCCGCGAACACATCGGAGAACAAGTTGATGTGGAAATCGTTTCCGCGCATGGAGAAGAGATTCCCGATCGCTTTGAGGAGAAACGCCGGTGGACGTACTCCACCTGGAAGCCGGGTGAACTGTTGCCTTCATCGGGGGAACGGGTGAGAGAGATCCACATCAACGACACGCTCGTTTTTGGGATCGCACGTAAAGAGCGGCGACTGCTATTGCATGACAGGTCAACAGGAATGAATCACCTCATTCCCATTACCAACTTCTACAACGAATTGATGCTTCACAAGAACATTCGTGATCCGAAGATTGTTTTGAACTCAAGTCTCTTTTTTCAGGATCTTGATGTGTACGGTGATGAGGACCTGCGCACGGCATTTATTGTCTACAACAAATTGAGACGTCGGGTTTCGGTTTTGGAGCAGGAACCACTTCCACGAAAAACCGGTATACGAACCGTTCTGAAAGAGTTGTTCAGGAAACAGATGCCATGAATGATCACGAATCAATCATCAAGAAAGGGAAAGAGGTTGTGCGGATTGAGGCGCAGGCTGTTGCCGCGCTCGGTGAGCGGATAGGGGGGAGTTTTGCAGATGCCGTTGAGCTTATCCTCAATTGCAAAGGACGTATTATCATTACGGGAGTGGGGAAGTCGGGGATTATCGCACGGAAGATTGTCGCAACAATGAATTCTACAGGGACCCCGGCCTTCTTTCTTCACCCTTCAGATGCAGTGCACGGCGACCTCGGCATGGTCCGCCACGATGACGTGGTCGTATGCATCTCAAAGAGCGGAGATACGCCGGAGTTGAAACAGCTCTTCCCCATGTTCAAGCGTCTCGGGGTTTCCATTGTGTCCCTTGTCGGCAAACTTCAATCGCAACTCGCTCAGGAATCGGACATTGTTCTTGATGCGTCAGTCGCGGAAGAAGCGTGTCCTCATGATCTTGCCCCCACTTCCTCAACAACTGCGACGCTGGCGCTGGGAGATGCCCTTGCAATTGCGTTGTTGGAACGACGGGAGTTCAGCAAGGAGGATTTCGCCCTCTATCACCCTGGTGGATCACTCGGGAAGCGCCTTCTGTTGAAAATAGATGAGCTCATGGTAACGGGCAATGCAGTTCCCCGCGTAACCGGCGATGTTCCCATCAGAGAAGCAATCTATGAGATGACCACAAAACGGCTCGGGTGCGCCTGTGTTGTTCGCAAGGATGGAACACTCGAAGGCATCCTCACCGATGGCGATCTCCGGCGCCTCCTGCAGCGGACAAGTGACATTTCGAAGATCACAGCGGCGAATGCCATGACACCGAAGCCAAAAACCATCATGAAGGGGAGTCTGGCAGTTGTTGCTTTGCAGGAAATGGAGTCCTACAACATAACCCAGCTCATAGTCGTGGATGGAGCACAGCACCCGGTGGGAGTTGTTCACCTCCATGATCTTGTCAAAGCAGGGTTGGGCGGGGACGAGGGAGCATGAAGAATTGGAGAACCTTGTTGCTGGCGATCGTGATGTTCGGGCTTGTGGCAGGCGGTTGCGAAGATAAGATCCGGCCGTCGGTGGTTCCGGTGAACGAAGCAGAGATACCATCGCAAGAGAGCTGGAATAGTACCGTGACATTCACCGACTCGGGCAAAGTAAAGGCAATTCTCTGGGCTGGCCACATTGCATCGTATGCCGCACGACAGTTCACGCTTCTCTCGGATAGCGTCCACGTTGATTTCTTCAATGATCTTGAGCAACATACCTCACTCCTGACTTCGCGTCGCGGCAGAGTTGATGACAGGACGCAGGATTTTGCCGCATACGACAATGTGATCGTTATCTCTGACAGCGGAACGGCATTGAAGACCGATAGCCTTTTTTGGGATAACGCCACGAGGAAAATCAGGACTGAAGCGTTTGTCGACATCGTCTCTCCTACCGAGCACATCATGGGTCATGGCATGATCAGTGACCAAGGCCTGAAGAAGTACACGATCTTCAAGGTAACGGGCCAGGCGGTGACCAGGGAATAGAGTGGAACGAACGATCCTTCATATCGTATGGGCGTTCCTTCCTGGGTTTCTGATCGTGCCGGGCATAAGTTACTCCCAGGCAAGCAGAGTGATTGAACTGGAGCACGCCGACAAAGTTGAAGGTCGACAGGTGGAAGGAGAAGATGCCCGTGAGTTCATCGGCAACGTAAAATTCAAGCAGGAGAACATTCATGTGTCATGTGATCGCGCACTGCAACTGTTGCGGTCCGGGAAAGTCGAGCTGACCGGCAACGTTGTCGTTGTGGATGATAGTGGCGTGACAATGAAGTCGCCGCGCGGGATTTACTACCGCGATGAGCGCCGGGCAGTCGGGCTTGACAGTGTGAATATCAATGATGGCAATGTGATGCTCACAGCCCGATATGGAGAGTATTTTGTCGATCCCAAGCGGGCCTTCTTTCGCAAGGATGTGGTGGTGGTCGATACGGCATCGATTGTGAATGCAGACTCCTTGACCTACTTTCGCGTGGACAAGTACTCAATCGCGCAGGGAAACGTCAGAGTGTACAACCGAACCGACAATATCACGATCACGGGGCATCGGCTGGACCATTGGTCGGAGAAGCAGTTCAGCCGGGTGACAGAGAAACCGGTTCTTGTGCAGGTTGATTCAGCCGGTCCGGGGAAGTTTGACACCCTGGTTGTTCGTAGCCGGGTGATGGAAGCCTACCGTGATACGTCGAAGCTGTTGGTTGCGACGGATAGCGTTCAGATTGTTCGCACGGACCTGGCTGCCGTGTGTGGAGTTGCCAGGTTTTATACTGCGGCCGATAGCATGACGCTGAGACTGTCCCCCATTGTGTGGTACCAGGACACCCAGGTAACAGGAGATTCAATCAACGTGTACCTCAAAAAGCGAAAACTTGATCATGTGGATGTTCTGGGAAATTCGTTTGCGATCTCTCAAGGCGACTCCAGTTATCCGGACCGTTACGACCAGATTACGGGCGAGCGGATGCGCATGCAATTCGCAGACAAAGGGCTGCAGCAAATTGACGTGGAGACACATGCCATCAGTCTTTACCATCTCTATGAGGACTCGCTGGGGAACGGTTTGAACAGAACGAGTGGCGATCGAATCATCATCGGGTTCGAGGATGGGAAGGTGGGGTCGATCCGCGTCGTGGGCGGAGTCGAAGGGCAATACTATCCGGAGAATCTTGTGCAAGGGAAGGAAAGCGATTTCGCGATCGCAGGTTTTCATCTCCATTCCAACCGACCGGGGTTGCGTGTCCCAAATTCCCCTATGGAAAGGCGGTCCCCAATAAAATGATGGACACTGCCCCCCGCAACTCAGTCAAGGTCCTCCGATCCGAAGATCTTGTGAAGAAGTACAAGAAGCGGACGGTCGTCAGTGACGTGTCCATCGATGTGAAGCAGGGGGAAGTGGTTGGTTTGCTGGGACCGAACGGTGCTGGCAAAACCACGACATTCTACATGATCGTGGGGATGATTAAACCCAACGGCGGGCGCGTCTTCGTCGATGATGTGGAGATTACGAAACTGGCGATGTACAAGCGTGCGCGCATGGGGATCGGCTATCTCCCGCAGGAAGCTTCCATCTTTCGGAAGATGACCATTGAAGAAAATATCCTTTCTGTGCTCCAGATGCTGGACATGACCGCGGCCGAGCGACGAAACCGGTGTGAACAGTTGATGAATGACTTCAGTATCACCCATATTGCACGGAGCAAGGGCTACATGCTTTCGGGAGGCGAGCGCCGCAGGACAGAGATTGCCCGTGCCCTTGCCACCGATCCGAAGTTCATTCTTCTGGATGAACCATTCGCCGGCATCGATCCCATCGCGGTGGAGGAGATCATGAGAATTGTCGCCAGCCTGAAGCAACGCGGCATTGGTGTGCTGGTCACCGATCACAACGTGCATGAAACACTCTCCATAACTGATCGCGCATATCTTCTGTTTGAAGGGAAGATTCTCATGGCAGGGACGTCCCAGATGCTGGCCGATGATCCGGAAGCAAGAAAACTATATCTGGGGGAGAAATTCAAGCTTGATCGATACCAGTGACAACGCGATCCATGCCGGGGAACTCAAGCCGACCTGTGGGCGTTCCATACTACAGGCTGCGACAAGCGATATCATCGCATATCCACTAATCCTTAAGGAGATTCAAATGAAGAAGTTTATGTCGATGTTGGTGTTGCTGTGCTTTGTTGCTGCACCGGGTTTTGCGCAGGGTGCAAAGCCCGAAAAGGCCGCAGGGAAGGACGTAAGCAAATGGCATGGCTATGTTGTGGATGCCATGTGTGCAAAAGCGATGGCAAAGAAAGATAACCCGATGGAGCGGGCTGCTAAACACACTAGGGATTGCGCTCTCGAGGAATCATGCGCATCTACTGGCTACGGACTCTTCTACGATGGCAAGTATTACAAGTTCGATGACGAGGGCGACAAGAAGGCGAAGGACGTGATTGAGAAGTCATCCACCGAGAAGGGGTTGATGGTCGATGTGACCGGAACGATGGAGGGCGACAAGATCCTGAAGTCGCGTCAATCTCCGAGATGAAGATGGACGGCAAAGAGATGAACAAGAAGACGGACTCGAAGCCGATGGAGAAGAAGGAGGAGCATAAGCACTAGCTTCATCAGTGGACGGAAGAACAGAAACGTCCCGCCATTCACATGACGGGACGTTTCTGTTTTGTTGAATTTATCTTCCTCCTCAACCCAAGCCCGATCCTGACGGTTATCGACGCTACGTGTGGTTTTTTGTGTTCCCACTCCACCTGAACATCAGCGCAGGGTGGCACAATACTCATTCGAACAGTTCTATCGGGCCCTCCTTGTCCACTGAAGCGAGAGATTGGACGTTGGCATGAAGTGCTGCCGCCTAACGTGATACACCATTGTGTGTCCGTTCTTCTCGTTCGTATCATATGAAGGGGAACAAGAAGTCAACTGGAACGAGTCAGGAACAACTATCCGAAACTCTGCAAGCTCCAGCGGCTTCCCCCAAGCCCTTGTTGATGTCAGGATGTATTCGAATTTCTGTAATGGCGTTCGTTGCCGGTACTGTACGCGAATCTTTCTCGTCTCTTCCGGCTTCAAGTCGAGGTAGAACAGGATACTCTCGCTCGTCTTTTCAAAACCGATGGGAGTACTCGCCGAGTCGGCGAGAACGAGAATGGAGTCCGGGTAGGGTAGGTCGGGTCTGCTGATAAGAGGGTAGAATATGGAACAGCCCGCCGGACGGGAAGCTGAGTTCTTGAAGTAATAGTCTCCATCAAGCGAACAAGATTCTCCCGATACGCTTACGGTGAGGTGTTCACGGAGAAATCCTATCTGGCCAGACGTGAGTGAACATGCGAAGGTACTCGTGAACAGAATCGGAAGGATAAGAGAGAGTTTCACAATCGACCTCAAGAAAAAACCTCTGCTGGTATTCCACCCCGGCGGGACAAGCAACAGAGGCCCATATGTTCTGAGAGTCACGACTATTTTCGGCCCAGTTACTTTGAGTCTTGCTGCGGCCCGCACAGGCGACCTAGGCGAAGGTAAGACGATCCTCAGGGCGACCGCCGGATCGTCAACGCCTAGTAGGATTCTGCAAAGGGCAATTTGAGAAAGAAACGCACGATGTGAATATTTTCGTTGTCCTCTCGAGTTTCAATGAATCGACACAAATTTGGATGCTCTAATCTCAAGATCCCGGAGCACAAGCGACACGTTCATCGTGTATGTTCCTTGCATTCCTGAAAACATGGAATCTCGTTCTGCTCTCTGAAATCGAAAAGGCATGTTGTCCGAAAAGGGTTGGAGCGAAAGAACCGAAAAAGGAAGTGGGTACGAACGTTTAAGAAGGGTATCTGCGCCCACCGAAAACGTGACCTTAACCGGGAGTGAATCGTCAATGGGATACTCTAGGATGCGCGAGAGGCGATTTCGAATAGCAAGACCGTAATCGACCGTATCATTGAGAAAACTCATATGGGCAAGCACGCAAGAGAGGGGTTCGCCTCGTTCTTCGATCCTAATCCTCCTCGGGAAGGAAATATCTCCAAAAATGTCGCTGCTGGGAAGGTAACCAAGGAATTCGTATTGGCCAGCGAAAGCTTTTTGGAGGTCAGATTCCTGATTCCTTACATTCGAAGCAAGTGCTTGCTGTGCCCATGAGACCTTGAAGGATATTGTGTCTCCCAAATCAAGAGAATGATTGTATAAAGTAAGTTCAATCACAAACGGATAGAAAAAATCGAACTCTTTATTTCCTATACGGCGGAGAGACCAGTGTTCCGGCGGGTAACCTGCTGAAGAGAATCGCAGAGGGCGTGAGCTTGCCTTGTTGATCGCAATCATCACGCCGGAGATTGTGTCATCCAAGGTGTAGGTTTCCTTGAGTCCCTCAAGGCGGAATTCGAACCGAACCGTGTCGCTGGGTGGAGGAGGAAGTGTAACCGGAGACTTTAGTACATCATCCCCGCTATCTTTACAGGAAAGGAATACGAGAGGAAATAGGATCAAAAGAGTGAAGAGTGTTTTCATGTTGTCGCCGTTTCGACGTTCTTAACACACCCACATGTTTGTTGATCAGACCATCATGTCATGGTGCGATGTCCCCATGTTCCACCATTATCTCTTTGGCCCTGCTGCAATCACCTCCGGAGCACATCCAGACTCGAATTTCTTGAAGTTCTCAACGAACCGCGCGGCAAGTTCCTTGTACTTCAGCATGTAGGTATCTTTGCTGGGCCATGACTCAGACGGATTCAGCACGCTCGGCGGAACGCTGTCGCACGTTTTCGGTACCTTGAATCCGAACACCGGATCAGTCTGGTACTCAACGTTCAGCAGCGAGCCATCGAGTGCTGCGTTCAGCAACGCACGGGTATACTTGATACTGATGCGTTTTCCAATTCCATACGGACCCCCGATCCAGCCTGTGTTGACAAGCCAGCAGTGGACGTCGTACCTGAGAATCTTCCTCTTCAGAAGTTCCGCATAGTAGTACGGATGATGTACCATGAACGGCCCGCCGAAGCACGCGCTGAATGTCATCTCGGGCTCCTTGCCAAGGCCGACCTCAGTCCCTGCGATCTTCGATGTGTAGCCTGAGATGAACTGATACAATGCCTGATCGGGAGTCAGCCTCGCGAGTGGTGGCATCACCCCCGAGGCATCGCACGTGAGCAGGATGATGTTCTTCGGATGGCCGCCACGCTTCTCCGGTACAGCATTTTCGATGTAGTCAAGCGGGTACGATGCACGTGTATTCTCGGTTATACTGTCGTCATCAAGGTTGATCATCCTTGTGACAGGATCGAAGATCACGTTTTCGAGTATGGTTCCGTACCGTTGCGTTGTCGCGTAGATTTGTGGCTCCGCAGAAGGAGAAAGCTGGATCACCTTTGCATAACAGCCGCCTTCGAAATTGAACACACCGGCATCGCTCCAGCCATGCTCATCATCTCCAATCAGCCGTCGCTTCGGATCAGCCGAGAGTGTGGTTTTTCCAGTCCCCGAAAGTCCGAAGAAGATCGCCGTATCATCCTTCT
The DNA here is from genome assembly GCA_963734955.1 of uncultured Bacteroidota bacterium. Lineage (GTDB taxonomy): Bacteria > Bacteroidota > Ignavibacteria > UBA10030 > UBA6906 > UBA11986. The sequence goes on along the minus strand of CAVTJO010000005.1, from coordinate 452,424 downwards.
CCCGCCCCATGTTTGCCGAACAGTGCATTGGCATCACTCCTTCAAGAGGGAGGAGGAAGTTGAGAATGGTGAATATGGATTTCTTGATCTCACCAGCATATGCTGTGTTCCCGATGATGCAGAGCTTCTGGGCAAAGTTGAGAGCGATGAATGTATTGGAGACCGTATTGTCGATCTGGGGAATGCCTTTGAACGAAGGCACTGCAATCACAGTGAACTCCGGAACATGGCGTCGGTACTCTTCGTTTGTCTCGGGAAGGATGAGCATATTCCGTGCAAAATGGGCGTGCCAGGCAAACTCGGTGATGATTCGGACAGGCATCTTGTAATCAGGGTCAGCACCTGCATAGCAATCCTGCACGAACAGGTCACGGCCCTGCAAGAAGCCAAGCAACCTGTTGTACAAATCGCTGAATTTGTCCTGACTGAACGGTCGGTTATACTGTCCCCACCAGATCTTGCTGTCGGTTGTTGGCTCTTTCACAATGAACTTGTCATTGGCAGAGCGTGCAGTATGTTTTCCCGTGTCAACCACGATCGGACCCATATGGCAGATCCGTGCTTCGCCTCTGAATGTGATTTCTTCGTAGAGCGCCTCGGTGGGAAGATTCCAGTATGCCATCCGGAGGTTCGTGATCCCGTGGTTCTCAAGTCCATAGTCGCTCTTCACTGCCCCGGCCTCACCCTGGGCAGGTGTCTTGATGTTCAGGATGTTGTTCATAGCCAATCTCGCAGTAGTTTCCGTTCGCCGATGTAGATTTCTTTTGGAGATGTCGGATCGAGCGCCCACTTGATGCGCGCAACGCCTTCAGTGATGTCCTTGATTGTCGTCGCATAGCTCAGACGAAGGTGTCCTTCCATGCCGAACTCTTTCCCCGGCACAGTCACAACGAGAGCTCTCTTCAGACAGCATCTTGCTCAGTGCGACCGAATCATTGCTGTATGCCCGGAAGTCAGGCAGACAGTAGTAGGTTCCGTCCGGCTTTGTGATCTTCACACCATTGAACGACTCGAAGTTCCTGCATCATGACATTTCGATTGTTCTCGAGCGTCAGGCGGAGCGCCTCAATCGGACTCTGGAGCCCGGTCAGCGCACCCTCTGCGGCCGACTGCAGCACCACTGACGTGCACGAAACAGTCTGTGCCTGCACATTCGTCATGATCTCCACGAGCTCTCTCGGGGCAATCACCCATCCAATCCTGAAACCCGTCATCCCGTAGAGTTTTGAGATGCCGTTGATAACGATGACCTTTGTGGACTCGATGTCCTTCTTCGTGTACTTGAGTGCGGAGACAAGTGTCTTGCCATCAAAGACAAGCTTGTGATAAATGTCGTCCATGATCAGGTAGATGCCTTTGCGCTCACAGAATTCCACGAGCTCGGCAATGAATTCTGCGCGGTACATGATGCCTGATGGATTGTTGGGACTGTTGACGATGATTGCCCGCGTGTACGAGCTGAGTGCCTGTTCGATGTCTTTCATCCTGGGATGGAACGTCCCGTCCTCGGGCCTTACGATCACCGGGACACCATACACCATCTTGATCATTTCCGGGTAGCTCACCCAATAGGGCGCAAGCACGATCACCTCATCCTGGGGATTGAGGAGCGTATAAAGAAGATTGTAGAGCGATTGCTTCGCACCTGCCGAGACAATGACATTTTCCGGCGCGACAATGCGGTCGTAGTTCTCTTCCGTGTATCTGATGATGGCCTTCTTCAGCGACGGCGTCCCATCTGTCGGTGTGTACTTGATGTCGCCGGTCGTCAGTTTTGCCGCCGAACTGAGTATCGCGCTGATGGGAGCCTTGTTCTTCGGCTCACCTGCACCAAGATGTACCACGGCTTCCCCTTTTTCCTTCAGAACCCTCGCTTCCTCATTCAGGCTCAGCGTCGGTGAAGGGGGGATTGCTCTTGCCAGCTGACTTATGCTCATGAAATGATTTACCTCCGTTTCCTCACGGGAAAATGATTGCTTGATGAATTCGGGAAAGAACAGGAGAGATCACCCTTGGGAGCGCGAGGGAAATGTAACCTGGAAATCCTCAGCACTGCTTCTGAAGGTACGAATTGCTGCATAGAGAAACAAACATGCGATTAACCCGTCATTGGCATAACGGACTGGGACCCGCCGTGTTTGATTTTCCACAGAACTTTTGGTAACGTACTTCGCGGTTCAAGAGAAACACCCTCATTGAAAAGGAGACCCTCATGAGACTCTTTTCTCCGATTCTTCTCGTCATGTGCGTCGCTGTCGCGGCGACCAGTTCGGCATCGGGCCAGGGAAAACCCATCCAGCTTGCGCTAGTCAACCCGATCCAGATCGTCCCCGAAAACGAATCAATCTCAGGCTTCCGCCTCAGCTTGATCTATGGATGTAACGCCAACATGTCTGGCTTCGATTGGGGGCTGGTAACAAAGACGACGGGTAACTTGTCAGGTGTGCAGTGGGGGTTCGTCGGATTGGTCGACCAGAACGCCGAGGGCTGGCAAAATAATCTGGTGAGCCTTACCAACGGATCTTTCAAAGGTCTGCAGATGGGGCTTTACAGCTCTTCCAACTTCGTCAATGGTGTGCAATTTGGTCTGATCAATAGCGCTGGGTCGATGAAAGGTATTCAACTGGGGCTCCTCAATTTCATCAAGCAGGGTGGGTTCATGCCCATCTTCCCGATTGTGAACTGGGGAGGGCTCTGATCGCTTTTTTCGAAACATTCTGACAGAGAATATTCAAGACTCAATCAGTCCCCTTTTTAGGCGGCGTCTTGTTTTCGGTTGGCGGTTTGCTTTCTGGTGGAGTAGTCGATGATGTGGGCTCGGATTTCTTCTCCTCCTTTTTCTTCTTCGATTTTGCATCTGAGGAGGGCTCCGACTTATTCTTATAGTCGGTCAGATAGAAGCCGCTGCCTTTGAAGATAAGACCCCCGCCGCCACCGATGATGCGGGCAAGTGTATCCATGTGACAGCTCGGACATTGGACAAGTGGAGGCTCGCTGATTGACTGAAACTCCTCCATCTGGTGTCCGCAATTCTTGCACTGGTATTCATACGTTGGCATACGCTTCTTCCTTCCTCAACATTCTCAATCCTCATGCTCGTGCAGACTATCGAGCCCGGCCTTCAGTCGTTCCAGTCCCCGTTCAAGCTCTGACATGGAATAAGCATACGAAATTCTTAGACATTTATCATCACCAAATGCGGATCCCGGGCTGGCGGCAACATGATGGTGTTCCAGAAGGTAGTGGGTCAAGTCCACGGAGTTCTTCACGAGTCGGTTCCTGAACGTCTTTCCGTAATATTCTCCAACTCCAAAGAAGACGAAGAACCCTCCTTGTGGGGGATAAACGGTGACACCTCGGATTCCTGAGAGGAACTCAACAGCAAAATCTCTCCGGCGCTTGAACTCCGCGACCATTGCATCAATTGTGCTCGCGGATCCGTCAAGGGCTGCCAGCGCTGCTTTTTGAGCAATTGAGTTGGCGCCATAAGTGAGGAGCCCCTGAAGTCTCGAAGCACGCTCAATTACTGCACGCGGTCCGCACATGTACCCGACGCGCCAGCCCGTCATCGAAAATGTCATCGAAACACCGTTTACCGTAATCACTTGATCCTGAGTCCCTTTCAGCGAGCCGATGCTGAACGTCCCGCTTTCACCATAAACCAACCTTTCGTAGATCTCGTCGCTGATGACATAGATTCCGGCGTCCTTGACGATCGTTGAGATTTCTTCGAGAAGGCTGCGACTGTACACGACCCCAGTGGGGTTGTTGGGAGAATTGATCAGGAGCGCCTTCGTTCTTTGATTGACAGCCTTCCGTATGTTGCGCACATCCGGCTTGAAGCCCCCTTCGATTGTAGTCTTTACGACAACCGGTACAGCGTCTGCCAGTCTGATCATCTCCGGATAATCCGGACAATTCGGAGAGATAATGATCACTTCATCGCCCTTATTGCAGACTGCCTGAAGCGTGTTGGAGATGCACTGCTTGGCTCCGGAGGACACCAGAATTTGATCGGGTTCGAGTTGGATGTTGTTCTCGAGAGAGAACTTTTTGATGATGGCACGGATGAGATCAGGTGAACCTTCGTTAGGTGTGTATCTGGTGAAGTTTTGCTCAATCGCGATTATGGCCGCTTCTTTGACATGACGTGGCGTGGGGAAGTCGGGTTCACCTGACGTCAGAAATGCGACGCTAATGCCGGAGTCCCGCATGCGCCCAGCCATCTCAGCAAGGGCGACCATCGGTGATTTTCCCTCAGGAGGAGTTTTGCGCGAGAGCGAGAACATGGATAGTGCTAACGCTTGGAAGGATATTTCAACTTTGCGGTAAGGTATTTCCTTATACCCGGAGGAACGAAATCCGACACATCGCCGCCCAGTCTCGCAATCTCCCTCACGATTGTGGAGTTAAGATAGGTATAGCGTTCGTCGGGGACGAGAAATACAGTGTCAATGGTTCCGTCCATCTTGCGATTCGTGAGTGCCATCTGGAACTCATACTCAAAATCGGAGACTGCCCTCAGGCCACGAATGATGGCAGTCGCTTTCTTCCGTCGTACATATTCCACCAGCAAGCCATCGAACACATCGACCACAACACGCGGGTTTTTCTTGAAAACCTCGCTGATCATTCTCACCCGTTCGTCTCCTGAAAACAGCGGGGTCTTGGTTGAATTTCGTGCAACGAGGACAATCACCCTTTCAAACAGCCTTGCCCCGCGGTTGATGACATCCATGTGGCCGTACGTGATGGGGTCAAATGTCCCCGGATAGACAGCAATGCGCCTGGTCATTGCAAAGGCTCCTGCGGTTGTGGATGCCGGAAAAACGTCACAAGCGTTCTGCCGAATTTTTTGGCAGGCCCCACGTGATAGAGTGGCGTGCTTCTGAATTCAAGCTTCGGGGTATGCTCGATAAGAAGATACCCGTGCCGCCGCAGCAGTTTGTCCTGAAATACGATGGAAGGTATGGTCGCGGTCTCATCGTATTCATACGGAGGGTCTGCAAAGATCAGGTCAAACTGTCCCTGGGATCTTCGGAGAAACTGCACTGCATCCATGCAGACTATTTCCGCCGCGCCTTCGCACCCCAGAATCTCCAGATTCTTCTCAATGAAGCTCTGTGCGTCGTCGTTCGATTCCACGAACGTCGCATGGTTTGCCCCCCGGCTCAGTGCCTCGATGCCAAGGCTGCCGCTGCCCGCAAAGAGGTCCAGGACTTTCGCACCTTCAAACACCATCCGGTGGGTGAGCATATCGAAGATTGTCTGCTTGACGCGATCAGTTGCCGGGCGGACGGAGAGATCGTTCACCGTTTTGAGGACTCTGCCTTTGTACAACCCGGTGATCACCCTCATTGTCAGTCCCGCCGAAGAGCAACACCAACGGCTGATGCAAATCGATAGGAGGGGATGGAGAGATTATCTGCAAGTCGAAGAGAGTCGGCCACCTTTACGTGTCGCAACGGGTTCAATGCTTCCACCAGCAGAGCCGAAGCCCGACGGATCTGCACGAGCAGGTCTTTGTCCAGGTACGTGCCGTATACGGTGATGGAGTGAATCCCTCTTGTCTCACGGGCAAGAGCGGCAATCTGGTCGACAATCTCCTGGTTCGATTGTACCACGCAGTAGCTGTACGACTCCATGTTGCCATTCTTGATCAGGCTGATATCGAGGCGGTTCTCCTTGATGCCCGCGAGGACAAGGTACTTCCGGTTTGTATCAGGGTAGTTTGTGCGCAGCGCCGTGTCCGCGCTAAAGTGGTCAACATCAAGAATGTGCAACTCCAAACCAAGCTTGGTGAGAGCCTGTTGGACCTTGAACGCGTCCTTTCGTTTCACGGATACACTCAAGACTTCATTCCAGTGATCCTCAGGGTGTTGTGTAAGGATGTGGACATCCGTGATGAACTCCTTTGGAGCAACATCCGGATGGTACTGGCCGAGCTCCCAGTTGATATGTTCGTTGAGTTCAATGCGCGAGAGGGTGTCTTCCATCGGGATCGAGTTGAGCACAAGCTGGGCGGTATCCATGGCGACGGAAGCCTTCTTTGCCTTCACCCGGTTCACCTTCATAAAGGCGGCAAGGAATTCGACGAACCTATCGAGGCCTTCACCATTCGCTTCAGTGTTGGTCGTGAAGGTGTTCTCCCACTCATCGATCGCCGTCAGTGTATTTGAATTGCCCTCCTGCTCGATCTCCACCGCCTGCACGCTTTTGTCACCGAGGCTCAAACCGAGGATCGCTTGCTTTGCAGCCATGGGGGGTTACCTTTTGAAGATTCGTTTTTGTACTGCCGGTGAGGCGAGGCTGGTACGATTGGCTCAATATGGCAAAAAGGGGGGAGTTAGTCAAGGAAGTGGAAATCGAGTATGTGGTCACCAACCACCTACTTCGCTGCAACAAAAGGTCTGATGAGCTCGAGCTTCTTTTCGCCAATCCCCTTGACATTTCTTAACTCGTCAACAGTCTTGAATAATCCATGGCTGTCGCGATAGCGGACAATCCGCTCTGCATACGCCTCGCCAATACCGGGGAGCTGGGTCAGTTCGGACTTTGTTGCCGTGTTGATGTTGATGATGGTGTTGAGAGGTGCCTTGACCCGTGGAGTACTCGGACGAGCAGCGCGCGTCGAATCAGCCGACTCATCACTCTTTCGCGATCGCTCGGCAAAGATGCTATCGGAAATCGAGTAATCGAATTGCTGTCCAGGGCCTCCAGCCGGACGGCCCGACGGCGCGTAGTAGCGAAGTGCGACACCGAAGGCGAGTACAATGGTGAGGGACAAGACCACTTTGATCTCGGTGCGCGTGAATCCAAACGATTGCAAGCGAGGAAATATCTTCATATCGACTCCGCCTTGAATTCAGGCGGACGGGCGTGTGCCTGAAAATAGCGGCGTTATGAATTGGGAGTGGACAGAGAACGGTTTATGAGAATGCCTTCTTCATCCGCTCGAAGAAACTCTTCTCGGAGTTCGCGGATTTGTCGCCCTCTTTCGGACTAATGTTTTCAAGACCCGCGAGGGCCTTGATGGAACCTTTTTCGGTGCTCGTGAGTGATGTCGGAACCCAGACATTGACTCGGACCAGCTGATCTCCACGCCCGTAGGCGTTGAGATGGGGGATTCCTTTTTCCCTCATGCGCAAAATGCGGCCGGATTGCGTGCCGGGGTCAATCTTGAGTTTTGCCCGACCTGAAAGCGTCGGAACCGTGATCTCAGCGCCAAGGGCAGCCTCAGGATAGCTGACGAGCAGATCAAGAACCACATCGTCTCCATTTCGCGTAAGATATGGATGAGGCTCTTCCTCAATGACGACGATAATGTCTCCGGGCGGACCACCTCTCCGGCCCACGTTTCCCTCACCATGCAACGGAATATAGTTTCCTTCGCTTACACCGGGAGGGATATTGACTTTGATGGTCGATTCTCCCTGCACACGCCCATCTCCCTTGCACGTGGGACATGGTTCCTGAATGATCTTTCCCTCTCCGCCGCAATTGTTGCAGGTGGAAATGTTCACGAACTGCCCGAATACCGAACGGGATACCTGCCGAACTTCCCCGGTTCCCCCACAGACGGGACAAGTCACCTTCTGGTTTGGCGATTTGGCACCCGATCCTCTGCAGGTGTCACAGGTTTTCCATTTCTTGATCTTCAGCCTCTTCTCAACGCCCTCCGCAATCTCCTCGAGCGTGAGTTTCAGCTTGAGTTTCAGATCCGAGCCGGGAGTGCCGGAGGTGGTTCGGTGACGCTGGCGCGGCTGTTCCCCGAACATGGTATCGAAAATCGACCCGCCAAATCCGCCGCCGAAGATATCTCCAAACGAGTTGAAGATGTCATTGATGTCTGCAGAATGGCGGAAGTCTGTACCTCGAATTCCTTCGTGGCCGAACTGGTCATACCGTCGCCGCTTGTCAGCATCGCTCAGGACTTCGTATGCCTCTGCAGCTTCCTTGAATTTTTCCTCCATCTCCTTGTTGCCGGGATTCCGGTCGGGATGGTACTGCATCGCAAGCTTGCGGTATGCCTTCTTGATCTCATCCTGTGCTGCTGTTCGGCCGACACCAAGTACCTGGTAGTAATCTCGCTTCGTCATGTGGTCGGTTCATCTCCCTGGCCCTCGCCGTTGGCTGGAGTATGAGCAGATTGCTGGGTCGACACGATTACCTTCGCGTGCCTGATCACCTTATCGAAGAGTTTGTAACCGCGTTCCACTTCCTCAACCACGGTATGCGGTGGAATGTCAGATCGTGGAATCTGCAGCAATGCATCATGGTACTCCACGTCGAACGGCTTGCCAACCGACTCAAACGGCACGAGTCCTTGTGACTCAAGCGCCTTCGTAAACTTGCTGTAGATGAGCTCGACACCCCTGAACAATGACTCGTGCTCCTTGACCTCCTTTCCCGACTTCAGTGAACGGGCGAAATCGTCGAGGATGGGGATGAGCAAGCTGATCAGACGCTCATTGGCAATCTTCACCATGTTCAGGTAATCGGCCTCGGAGCGTTTCTTGTAGTTGTCGAACTCCGCAGCCTTGCGCAGCAATTGGTCCTTGTACGTGTCCGCCAGTTTTTGTGCCGCTTCCAGCTTCTGCTGGAGATCCCTTACCTGCGCATCGGTGTCGTGTGCCTGTGAGGTGCTCTCCTGTTCAGGTGTTTCTGCGTTCTGGGTTCTGGATTCTTCGGTGGGTTCGGTTTCTTGCTGCTTCGATATCTCTTCTGTCATTATCCTCTGGTACCGGATGAATACATTTCTGAAATTGTTTTGGCGACATAGTCAACAAGGGGTATCAGCCGGGCATAATCCATGCGGGTTGGGCCGATCAGGCCAACAGAGCCCATGATGTCGCCCATGGAATACGAGGAAACGACTGCGCTGTAGTTCTTCAGCTTCTCATCTCCATGTTCTTCGCCAATCGTTACTTTGGTCTCGTTGGGACGTGTCTCGTTCTTCTCCAGCACGTGAACAATGATGTCCTCGTTGTTAATGAGTTCGATGACACTCCTGAAATCTCGCGGGTTTACGAACTCAGGCTGATCGATGAGGTCCTCTGCTCCGGAGATGTGCAGCGTTTCCGTTTTGGCCGTGGGAAACAGCTTGTCCACAGAGTCGATAAACAAGCTGATGAGCCCGGTCTCCTCGTTCGCGGCATCCTTCACGATCTCGCCGAAATTCTCCCGGATTTGTTGAAGCGTCAGGCCCGTGAGTCGCTCGTTAAGGAACCGGCTGAGGTCCTCAAGTTTTTCGCGATGAATTTCTGTTGCCCCCTCCATCATGATGGTTCGTATCAGGCCGGATTTGATGGAGATGATGACCACTATCCTGTTACCAGCAATGTGGACCAGTTCCAGCTTCTCGAATGTGCCGGAGTTCAGCTGGGGAGGAGCCACTACTGAGAGCTGATGCGAAATCCTTCCGAGCAACCGTGAAGTCTCCTTAAGCAGCAACTCGGCTTCCTCGATGACATCGAGGTTCTTACGGATCGTTTCCTGGTCTCGATCAGAGAGCTGTTCCAGTTTCATCAGACTGTTGCAATAGAATCGGTAGCCGACGTCAGTGGGGACACGCCCGGCCGAGATATGAGGGTGGTTAATGAACCCCTTCTCCTCCAGATCTGACATGACGTTGCGAATGCTCGCGGAGCTCAATCCAAGGACATCCTCATGTTTCTTGGAAATGTATCTGGAACCAATCGGTGTTGCGGTCTGAATGAAATCGTGCACCACATAGTGGAGAACGGTGCGCTCCCTCTCTGTAAGATTAGCAGTCATTGTGACAAGTAGTTACACACATTCCATGAGAAATCCGAACTAAAAATACGGATTCCTGCCAACGTTGTCAAGAAATGAACTTTTGTGCGGCGATACAGATTTCCGGCAAAAGACCCGGGGTCACGATGGCTTTCAACTGCTTCAAAGCGGTCCAAGGGGTGGGATGTCGGATTTGATTGAACGATTGGCTATATTTCATCATGAAAATGAAGATGACACTGCTCGACAAGAGCGAGTGCTTTCGGGCATTTCTCCTTCTCATTGGACAGGATGGTGTGATCACCCGCGACGAAAGGGAATTTCTCCTTCGTATTGGAAAGATGCTGGATTTTGAGCGACAGTTCCTAGAAACCGCGATCGACGACCTTCTCGAAAACCGTTACATCAATACAAAACCGCCACGATTCTCCATCCAAGAAATCGCGGAAGCATTTCTGAAAGACGCGGTCAGGGTCGCATTCGTCGACAAAGATCTCCATGAAGGCGAGTTCAGATGGCTTCAATCAATAGCGGCGAAAAACGGTTTGAGGGATGGCTGGGTACGTGACGAAGTTGAATCGTGCAAAGCCGGCAATCTGACTCGCGAAGAAACCCTTGAAATCCAGCAGTACGTGGCCGACAACTAGCTGTTCAGAGTTTCGTTTTCCTAGGTGACGCTTCCGACATACTTGCGTTGGTATCCGCGGTTTTGTATCTTAGGACCGTCTTCCCACGGGTAGTCTGATCATGGGGCTGTAGCTCAGCTGGGAGAGCGCCTCGTTCGCAACGAGGAGGCCGTCGGTTCGATCCCGATCAGCTCCACTTTGAGAAGTGGATGTCCGAATTTACCGCTGGGTCCGAGAAGGAGATTGGTTCGCTTGCTTGGTTCAGTCAGACCGCGGACGCTTCATTGTTAGTTGTTTGAGATCTTGAGGTCAAGTCCCGCGCAACTGTAAGTAGCTCAACCCCGCCAGGTCCGGAAGGAAGCAACGGTCGGTTACCAAAAGTGTGACGCGGGGGAGCTTGGCCTCATTTGTTTGTTCCTTACCCTCGACCATCACTCCTTGTTGCAACCCGCACGGATTTTTCTTAACTTAGCCATCGGTGATTCAGGGATTGAATGAAGGGAAAAGACGCTACCTTTTGAGGAGCGCAACAAGCAATCGCCCGGCCAAAAAGCGATTCGGTAGGACGCTATCATTCAAGAGTGTTTCCCTGCTTAAGGCAGGATCCGCCGGTATCGTTCCTGAGTTTGGGCACTGGGTACCAGTGATATCATAAGAAAGGTTGGAACTATCTACACAGGATGAAAAAGGAAATTATTATCAACGCGGCGGCCAATCAGACGCGGATTGCCATAACTGAGGAAGGCCGTCTGGCAGAGATTTTTGTCGAGACTGCCAACAAGGACAAAATGGTGGGCGACATTTATCTTGGCAAGGTGGCCAAGGTGATGCCGGGAATCAAGGCCGCCTTCATCGATATCGGCTTACAGCAGGATGCTTTTCTCCATTTCTCTGACATCGGCAGCAGGTTCGAAGAGTATTCCGCAATGCTCGATGACGAAGTTGACGGTGAAGATGAGGCCGCAGAAGAAAAAATTGCCACAGCACAACCAGCCGGTTTGGAAAACCCGGCATCCAGTCAGCCTCACCCCGTGACAGCTCCTCCTGCTCAACCGGTTAGTGCCCCGCCCCGGCGCGAAAACGGTCGCGGAACGCGAAAGGATGTGAAGCTTGATCGAGGTCAGGAGATTATAGTTCAAATCATCAAGGAGCCGGTTGGGAAGAAGGGGGTTCGTGTCACCTCCGAAGTCTCACTGGCCGGACGATTTCTTGTCCTCCTCCCTTTCGACGGAAAGATCGGAATTTCCAAAAAGATAACGAGTTTCAAAGAGAAGAGACGCCTTCGCAAGATTGCCAGCGGGATTTTGCCTGAAGGGTTCGGGGCAATCATCCGGACCGTTGCGGAAGGAAAGGATGACGAATCACTCAAGAACGACCTTGAAGGTCTGGTAAAAACGTGGCGGGAGATTGAACAGGCGGTCAAGAGCGAAGAACCTCCCTGCCTTCTGTACAAGGACCTCTCCACGACCTCGAGCGTTATCCGAGACCTGTTTTCGAACGATGTCTCCCGCGTTGTCGTAGACACCAAGAAGCTGCACAAGGAGATTTGTGCGTACATACGGTACACTTCGCCTCAACTGCTGGACAAGATTGAGTTGCATAAAGACAGGCGTCCTATTTTTGATACCTACGGTATCGAGAAGGAAATTGAAAGCACCCTCGCGAGAAAGGTGTGGCTCAAAAGCGGTGGTTACATCATCATTGAGCAGACCGAAGCGATGGTCGTCATCGATGTGAACAGCGGCCGCTACGCAGCCAAAAAGGAACAGGAACAAAACTCACTACGGACTGACCTTGAAGCGGCACGGGAAGTCTGCCGCCAGCTCCGGCTGAGGGATATCGGCGGGATCATTGTGTGTGACTTTATAGATCTCGAAGACGAGCGGAACAAGAGAAAGGTATTCGAGGAGCTGAAGAAGGAATTTCGCAAGGACAGGGCAAAGGTAACGGTGTTGCCAATGACCGAGTTTGGTCTCGTGCAGATAACACGCCAGCGAATCCGTCAGAGCATTGTGCACAGCTTCACCGAGCAATGCCCGGCCTGCGGGGGTACGGGTCTTGTCCAATCCAAAACCACAACCATCAATCAACTGGACCGATGGCTGCGCAGATTCAGGGCAGAAACAAAGGAGCACCGCATCGAGCTCCACGTCAATCCCGAGCTCGCGCATACGCTTACGGAGGGATTTGCCAGCAGGCTGAGGAAATTCATCGTGAAAAATTTTATCTGGATCAAGCTTGTCCCCGATACTTCAGTGGCAATAGGGGAGTTTAAAATCATTTCGCCGTTACAGCAAAAAGACGTCACAAGTCAATTCAACTGAGAAGACATTGGACCTTAAGAGGACAGCATTCTTTGATATTCATGAACAGCTAGGCGCCAAGATCGTCGAGTTTGCAGGCTATGAGATGCCCGTTCAGTATTCCGGCATCATCGAAGAACACAAACGTGTGCGTGAATCCGTCGGGGTGTTCGATGTCTCGCACATGGGCGAGGTGGAAGTGTGGGGGAGAGATGCACTGGATTTTGTGCAGAAGGTAACAGTGAACGATGCCTCGAAACTCCATGATGGACGCGTGCAATATTCCGCAATGTGCTACGAGTCCGGTGGTATCGTCGACGACTTGCTGGTGTATCACATGGACGACCATTACATGCTGGTCATCAACGCCGCGAATATCCCGAAGGACCTCGAATGGCTGCACAAGCAGGTCACCGGAGATGTACGGCTGAAGAACCGGAGCGATGACATTTCGCTTCTCGCCATCCAGGGACCGAAGTCGCTGGCAACGTTGCAGAAGCTCACTGCCACCGACCTTGCATCGATCGAGTACTACCACTTCGTTCGGCAGAAGCTGGCAGGGATCGACATGATAATCTCGCGGACCGGATACACCGGTGAGCTTGGCTTTGAATTGTATGTTCCCTCCGACATTCAGACCGGACATAAGCTCTGGAATGCGATCATGGACGCAGGAAGAGAGTTTAACATCGGTCCGATCGGGCTGGGGGCGCGGGATACTCTTCGTCTTGAAATGGGATTTTGCCTCTACGGACACGACATTGATCAAACGACGAACCCGCTTGAAGCCGGACTTGGATGGATCACCAAGCTGGACAAAGGGCCATTCATAGGAAGCAAGGCCATCAAGGCCTCAAAAGAAGATGGTTTGCAACGCAGACTTGTCGGGTTCACGTTCAATGACAAAGCGTTTCCGCGTCAGGGGTACCCTATTCACGCCAACGGCTCTGTGATCGGCGGTGTGACGTCCGGAACCTTCTCGCCGATTCTTGACCGGGGCATTGGAATGGGATACGTCGACATTGGCCACGCGAAGGTGGGGACTCCGATCGGAGTCATCATCAGAAACAAGGAGGTCCCCGCGTCAGTCTCTCCGATTCCATTTGTTGTCAGGAAGTAGACATCCAGAGGAAATGTATGCAGGTTGAGTTGCACTTTACTCCTCATCAGATTGATGAACTGGCTCTGCGCGACAAAACCGTTGTCGTGATCGATGTATTGAGGGCGAGCACGTCCATCGCGGCGGCACTCTTCAACGGAGCCAAGGAGATCATCCCCGTGACAACAATTGAGCGCGCCGTGAAGATCTCGGGAAATCTGTTTGGTGATCATGTGTTGAGGGGCGGGGAGAGAAATGGAAAGATGGTCGAGGGCTTCAACCTTGGAAATTCGCCGTTCGATTACTCCGAGGATAAGATCAGGGGGAAAGCCATTATTTTCAGCTCAACGAACGGTTCGTATGCGATCGAGAAGGCCCGGTTTGCGCGGAACGTTGCGATCGGCGGATTTGTGAACATCGCGCGCATTGTCCAGTTCATCAAAGAGCTCAACCAGGACTTTGTGATTCTCTGCGCAGGAAACAATGGCTCATTCTCCATTGAAGATTCTGTGTGCGCAGGGCTTCTCATCCGGAGGCTGGCGGAAGACGGATCCGGTGATCTCTCTTTGTCAGATGCAGCAATCGCGGCAACGATGTTGCATAAGGGATATGCCAAAAGCCTGTTGAAGATGATTAAGAACTCAGAGCATGGCAAGTATCTCGCCGGGATTGGATTTGCGGCCGATCTTCCCGTTTGCGCGGGTGTTGATACCATTCCGATACTGCCGCAACTGGTGGGAAATGTGATTCGCGTGAAACGCGACGCGGAGAAATCGGAAACTCCATCAGTACCTGCTGTGTCATAACCAGGAGAGTTGCTTTATGACGCCTTCTGCGCGCGTGCGAAATGAACCGACTTCAACGAAACGCGGCCCCCGAAACTCATCCGACCGGAGACAGTCGGTTATCGCATTACTGTTGATGGTAGCCGCCCTGCTCGTCTTTCTCGCGCTTGTCTCGTATACTCCGGGCGATGAAGCTTCCGCCGACGTTCATTCCACCGATCTTCTGAAGGTCTTCTCCGGCGATCCACAAATCCAGGCCAAAGCGGACACGGCGCACAATTGGCTCGGTCTTGTTGGTGCCATCATCTCTGATTTCCTCATCAAATCCACCGTCGGGTATAGCGTCTTCTTCCTTCCCGTATTGCTCATGGTGTTTGGATGGACTCTTCTTCGACGGGGCGATTTTCATAAGTTCGTAGTGATTACAAACTACACTCTCATCAGCGCTTTGCTGCTCTCAACTTCATTTGGAATGGTGCGGTTGATCTTCGGGCAGGATGCCCTCACCATGCCATGGAGTGGTGTGGTCGGCGATTTCCTTTCCACTGCGCTTTCACGACTTCTGGGTCGTGTGGGGGGATCAATCCTCTTGTTCACCTCGTTGCTTGTCGTTGCCGTGCTTGCTGTGGATCTCGATCTTCACCAGACTGTTGAGCGCATGAAGACGCTGACCCTGAAATTCATGGACTGGCTCTCACGCAAGAAGGACGCGTGGCAGGAGGGCCGGCGTGCCCGAAATGAGGAACGTGAGGAGCAGAACGCTGCCAACGTTGAGGTTGATCCACTTCCCCGACCGCAATCCGTCGTGAGGATCTCCAAGCCGCCGGTTGAAGAACCAATCATGACCCCGAGAAAACCCGGGACACAGCCTCTCGTTGCCGATGACGCTCACGAGAGTGAAACCCTGACGAAGGCTGACCGAATTCCGTTGCCTGCTGCCAGGAACCCCGGGGAATTGCGTCTTGAGATCGAGAAGAGGGTCGGTGATGAAGAAATCGATCTTGATGAGCCGCCCGTTCTGGGATCGTCTACTCCCGAGGAGATTGACTACGTGTTTCCCTCGGTGGAGTTACTCGACACTCCGCGGCCCGGCAAGGAGGATGTCGACGAACAGGAGCTGAAGGCGAACGCTGCGCTTTTGCGTGACACGCTTGCAGAGTTTGATGTTGAGGTGGAAAGTGTCAGCGTAACGCCCGGGCCGGTTGTCACGCTGTACGAACTCGTTCCCGCTGTTGGAGTGAAGATCAGTCGCATCGTGAGTCTTGAGAATGACATTGCTCTGAAGCTTGCCGCGAAGGGAATTCGGATCATGGCTCCGATACCCGGGAAATCTGCCGTGGGTGTGGAGATCCCGAACAACAACCGGGCTCTCGTGACAATCAGAAGTGTTATCAACTCCGCGAAATTCAGGGACCTGTCGGCGTACCTTCCGCTTGGCCTTGGAAAGACCGTTGCCGGTGAAGTGTACACCGATGATCTTTCAAGAATGCCGCACCTCCTGATAGCGGGATCGACCGGGTCGGGGAAGAGTGTCGGTATCAATACAATCCTTGCAAGCCTGTTGTTCCGCTTGCACCCATCGGACCTGAAGCTGGTCATTATCGATCCGAAGAAGATCGAGCTCGCCCAGTACGCAAAACTGAAGAACCATTTCCTCGCAGTGTCTCCTGATGCCGACGAGGACATCATCACAACGCCGCGTAATTCCGTGCTCGCGCTCAAAGGTGTTGAGTACGAGATGGAGAGACGCTACGACAGACTTGCTGCAGCGGGGGTACGCAACATTGTTGACTACAACGAACGGTTCAAAGCGGGCCGACTCAAGAACACCGAAGCGATTGTCCATTCCAAGATGCCGTATTTGCTCGTGGTGATCGATGAGCTCGCAGACCTCATGATTACCGCTGCGCGTGAGGTTGAGGAGCCGATTGCACGCCTTGCGCAGCTAGCACGAGCTGTCGGGATCCATCTTATCCTTGCAACGCAGCGACCGTCTGTTGATGTCATCACCGGCGTCATCAAGGCAAACTTCCCGGCGCGCATTGCGTACCAGGTTGCGTCCAAGACGGATTCGCGCACAATTCTGGATATGAATGGTGCCGAGCAGTTGCTTGGCAACGGCGACATGTTGTATCTGCCGAGCGGTAGCCCGAAGCCGGTACGACTTCAGAACGCGTTCATTTCCAGCGATGAAGTTGATGCGTTGATGGAACATGTCGGAAAACAAAAGGGGTACTCGAAACCATTCACCCTTCCATCGATTCTAGACAAGAAGAAGAACACGGACGGGCATGGTGGAGGCGAACGCGATGAGCTTTTTGATGAGGCCGCGCACCTGATCGTACGGCACCAGCAAGGGTCGGTATCGCTGTTGCAGCGCCGACTGAAAGTGGGATATTCACGGGCGGCACGGCTCGTCGACGAGCTGGAAGCCGCGGGGATCGTCGGTCCGTTTGACGGGAGCAAGGCGAGGGAGGTTCTCGTCGAACGTGAGGAAGATCTTGAGATGATTCTTAACGGCTGAGGCGGAGATGCGTATCAGGGTGGTTGGGACAGTTGGTGCGGCACTGATCGTGAGCTGCGCGTTGCTGCTGGCGGACGAGACTGCACAGGATGTCTTGGAAAAGGTGAAGAAAAAATACGACTCGATCATCGATGCACAACTACGGTTTTCCCAATCAACACATTTTGAACTGACAAATATCGAGCAGAACATCACCGGCACACTTCTCCTGAAAAAAACCAACAAGTACCGCGTTGAGACAGAGAATCAAACAATTGTTACAGACGGCGTGACAGTCTGGTCATACTCTGCTGCAAATAAACAAGTGTTGGTTGATCATTTCAAGATGGACGAAAACTCGATCACACCGGAGAAGGTTCTGGGTGGCGCACCAAAGGAATTCACCGCAACACTCCTCGGAACAGATAAGATCGGCAACACGGATGCTCTTGAGCTAAAACTTGAACCGACGAACGATCAGTCGATGGTGAAGACGATGAAGCTCTGGGTGGATAACTCGACCTGGCTGATCAGGAAAGCCGAGATCATCGATATGAACGGGAAGCAAACCGAATATGTGGTGACAGAGGTGAAGGTCAATACCGGGCTGGAAGATTCGCGCTTCACGTTTCAGGTGCCGGAGGGGGTGGAAGTTGTTGACCTGCGATAACCGCGTCGTTGCTCTGAACCGCAGTACATGGTTCTCCTTGCAGTCTCTCTGATGTGCCTTCCGACCGCATGACACTCAGAACAAAACAGGTTCTCAAATACTCTGCAAGCGTGTTGCTGACTGCGGGCTTTTTGTACTTTGCCTTTCGCGGAACCGACTTTGCGCAGCTCTACGCGTCGATCGCTGGTGCGAACTACTGGTGGATGGCAGCCTCACTCGTCTGTTTGATGGCGAGTCACGTGTTCCGCAGTCTGCGCTGGCGCTATTTGCTTGATCCAATCAAACCCAATATCTCCCTGCGGAATCTGTTTTCAGGAGTGATGATCGGATATCTCGTCAATAACGTGCTTCCCCGCGCAGGGGAACTTGTCCGGCCGTACACGATAGGAAGACTTGAATCCGTTCCCAAAGGAGCGGCCCTTGGTACGATTGTGGTGGAACGTATCATGGATACCGTATCGTTCCTCATTTTGGTGGTCATCATTCCCCTGGTGTATAATGGTCCGTTGTCCCAGGCGTTTCCGTGGTTGCGCGAGGCAGGGACGATCATCATGCTGGTAACATTCTGTTTTCTTGCGATTGCACTGGTGTTGATGTGGAGGAGGGATTGGACAGACTCAATCCTTGGGAAGACGACTGGATTGCTTTCCCCGCATCTGACGCAAAGAGTTGACAAAGCAATTCACTCGTTCCTTGACGGCTTTTTGTTCGTGAAACGACCGGGTAGCTTTCTTGCAATTCTTGTTCTCAGCATCCTTGTCTGGTTCCTGTACATTGCGATGACATACCTTGCTTTCTTCTCCTTCGGGCTGGAAAGCCAGCTCGGATTTGGTGCAGCCATTGTGGTGCTCGCGATTTCCAGCATCGGCATCGCGATCCCGACTCCGGGGGCGACCGGAGGGTACCATTGGTTCGCAGCGCAAACGCTGATCAGGCTCTTTCATGTTTCAAATCCAGTAGCGCTGAGTTATGCCACTGTAACACACGCCGTTGGCTACATCTGTGTCACCATCTTCGGATTGTATTACTTCTTGCGGGATCATATCAACATTAGTGAAGCAATGAACAAACCGGCAGAGCAGGTTGCATGAAAGCGAAAGCTGTTGCGATCGTGGTCGCGCTCATGATGACAGGTTCGCATGATTTGGCCGCTGGAACTCCACGGGTAACGCCTGAGGAAGCTGGTGCAGATTCCCAGCTTTCGTCCCGAATGGCAATCTCAGCGGGAATGGGAGTAGAGTATTTCGGCGCTCCCGATATCGTTGAGTCCATCAACACGTTGGTATTTGGCTACGCAGTGCAAAGAGTTCCTGAGTTTCAGTCTGCCGTTCAGTTCTTTGGTGCACTACTGTATCCTCTCTCGCCGGATTGGGTGCTCAAGGCAGAGTATCTCTATTTGCTCGCCTCGTATAATCCGGACATCCCCGGACGTTCAACCGACTTCACGCTTACGTCGCATATGCCATCACTCATCCTCCAATACGTGTTGTGGGACGAGCATCTGTACAATATCAAGGTTGGAGCAGGCATGGGGTATCATTTCGCGACCCTGACTGAGAAATTCTTGTTGGTTGATGACAGGCTTGCCGGCAAGGGACCTGGTGTTGTTGCCGACATCGAAGCAAATACAGCGTTTGGAGATCACCTGTTTGCATATCTTGGTGGAGACATGAGATGGGAGTTTATTGGCACCCTGAAGAGCACAGTACCGGGTTCTCAAGCCTCACAGCTCAATTCACTTCCGACCGGGAATGCATTCGGGATTGGTGCACGACTTGGATTGTCTTATTATTTCTAATCACAAAAGGAGGTACGATATGACAAAGACTGGCGCTCGTTCAACATGCACGGCAATGGCCCTGGCACTGCTTGCCCTTGCCTTCTCGACAGGCATATCTGCTCAAAAAGCAAAAAAAGGAGAGGACAAAAACGCGAAGATGGAAAACGTAAAAGAAATTGGTGTGATTGAAACTTCAATGGGAACGATCGAGATCGAATTCTTTCGCAATGATGCTCCCAAGACCGTGGAAAATTTCGTGAAACTTGCTGAGAAGAAGTACTTTGACGGCATCATTTTCCATCGTGTATCAAAGGGCTTTGTGATACAGGGTGGCGATCCGACCGGGACCGGTTCGGGTGGCAAGAGCATTTATGGAAAAGAGTTTGCGGATGAGCTGAATCCAAATGCCCCCTCGTTCAAGGAAGGCTACAAGAAAGGCGTCGTCGCGATGGCAAACCGCGGCCCGAACACCAATACCAGTCAGTTCTTCATCATGCTTAAAGACATGCCGACAATGCCGAAGAACTACACAATCTTCGGCAAGGTCATCAAAGGTCAGGACGTGGTTGACAAGATCGGGCAGGTTGATATTACGCCACAAATGGGACCCACGGACGGAAAGCCGAAAGTGGATGTGGTTATGAAAAAGGTCACGATCCGCAAAGAGCCGATTCCGGTTCCCACCGAGAAGGGAAAAAAGTAGTTCATCCCATGGCCAAGGGCGATCTGACGTTCGGCGATCTGAGATCAGAGCTCAAAGCGCGGAAGTTCTCCCCAGTGTATCTCTTCCACGGCGAGGAGGATTTCCTTGCGGAGGAGGCGATCGACTTGATTATCACGTCGGCATTAGCTCCCGAGCAGCAGGGATTTAACCTCGATGTTGTCTACGGGAGCGATGCCGATGCGCGGGACATTGTCTCGCACGCCTCCTCATTTCCATTGATGGCCGAGCGTCGCGTTGTTGTTGTGCGGGAAACCGATCGGCTTGTCAACAAGGAGCTTCTGACGTCTTATATTGAGCGGCCCGCTCCTTCCACCTGCCTGGTTCTGCAAGCCGTCAAACCCGATATGCGAAAAAAACCGTACGTGATGGTGAAACGCACGGGGACGGTCATTAAGTGTGATCCGATCCGCGACTACCAGATCGGAGGATGGATCGGCACGCGTGTCCGGCAGCAAGGGTGGGAGATCGACGCTGAGGCGGTCAAGATCCTCGCGGCGTATGTTGGTACCTCACTTCGCGATATTCAGAACGAGCTGGACAAGGTCTACATCTTTCTTGGCGAGAAACGTCCAATCACTCCGGATGATATCCGGGCAGTAGTCGGCATCTCGAAGGAGTACAATATCTTTGCACTCCAGAACGCGATCGGTGTCAAGAATCTTGCCAGCGCCATGGAGATACTTACCCGAATGCTCGACGCCGGAGAGTCTCCAATTCTCATCATCATCTTGCTTACCCGCTACTTCACCACGTTATGGAAGCTCAACGACTTGCGGAAACGCGGGACCTCGAGCGGAGACTTTGCCAGCGCGATCGGGGTCAACCCTTACTTCGTCAAGGATTATGTTGCCGCATCAGGCAAATATCCGCAGGAGCAGGTGGAGCGGTCGTATGAACTGCTTCTCGCCGCTGACGAACAGCTCAAATCCTCTTCCCAAGACCCTATGCAGGTCATGCAAATGATGCTGGTTCGTCTGATGAATCAGGAAGAACTGGCGCTTGCCTAATGTTCCGTCGTGTGGCATCGGGTGTGTCCGGTCGGCTCGCCATCCTACTCCAAGTGAATTATCCTGCCCCTAGGTGTGACGGTGTAACTTCTGAGGGGTCAACGCGCTCCGTTCTTTCGGTCTGATAGAAGACTGGGAATTTCCACGTTTAACAACCACATTCCTGAATAAGATCGGTTCGGCCGAGCTGCGGCCATGCTGTTTCTTTTGGTGCTCCCTTCGCCAGTCATGGAACGTCGGTGGAACATCTCGTGGCCATGATTGCGAAAACCGCTCGAATTTCAAAATATTACTTGACTTCATACCCCCCAACTGCTAAATTAAGCCCATTGAGGAAGGCATTTAAGCTTTTACTTTAAGCGAGGGTATCGGGCTCCGTCCTATGGTGGGAAAAAGCCTTCATATTCTTCTTTTTCTCGGCCTCCTTTGTTCCTCTGGCCTGTCGCAACCCCTGCAACCCGCTTCTGAAGAACGGGATTATGCCGTTTGTTATGGCTTGCACAGAGACGGACAGTACCAACTTGCCTTCGATGAGCTAGACAAGTTCTTACAGAAGTATCCCAATAGCCTCAAGCAGCCCGACGCTTATTTCCTTTCGGCGGAATGCTTGTTTAGTCTGCAACAGAGAGCATCTGCCGCGCAGCGTTACGAGAGATTCATCCGGGATTTCCCCCACAGCACATTACGGAAAGACGCACTCTTTCGCCTCGGCGAGATCAACTATGCCAATAGCAAGTATCCGGATGCCGTCCGTCGGTTCAAACAGATTCTCGACCAGTTCGGTACCGCTGATATTGCCGGTGAGGCTGCGTATTGGTTGGGTGAATCGTACTTCAAGATGGATGATTTTGTGTCGGCGCTAAAATACTATCGGATATCATATACGGGTCATCCCACGGGCCGGCTCTCCGATTACGCGATGTACTCTGCGGGATGGACTCTCGCCCATCGAAAAGAGTACTCCAAAGCAGTGGCGCAATACGGGGAGTTTCTCGCGAGTTTTCCGAAGAGTGATCTTACCTCATCGGTACATGTGCGGATCGGTGAATGCTTGTACTATATGAAGGATTACGACAAGGCAATCGAGAACCTCGCCTCTGCAAAGAAGCTCATCACCGAGAGAAGGGACCGGGCTGATGCTGACTATCTAATCGGCGAATCCTATTACAGCCTCAAAAACTACGATGATGCCCTTCGACAGTACGAGTCCTTTCTGAGAGACTATAGTGGGGATCGTCTGGAAAGAGATGTAAAGTATTCGATGGCATGGACGTATCTGAACGAGTCAAACTATGCAAAGGCAGCGGGTATTTTTGGAGAGCTCGCTGAGGGAAATGATGAAATTGCCCAGGCATCGTTGTTCAGACGGGGCATCGCTCTGAAGCTTGGCGGCCAGCGTGTGGAGAGTGTGCATGCATTTTCGGATGTTCCGCGCCGGTGGCCTGATGGTCCATACGCCGATGATGCGCTCTACGAGCTCGGCATGATTCAATACGTCGATAAGCAATATCAAAAGGCACAGGAGAGTTTCAGTACGATCGCGAAGAAATACCCACAAAGTGACAAACGAGCGGACTCATATCGTATGCTCGGTGAGGCAACCCTGGCAGTTGGAGACTATGAAGGGGCCCACACGGCATTTACCTCCGCTTTGAAAGTAAAAGATGCGACAGACGATGTCATTGCTGACGCAGTGTATCAGGATGGGTGGTCCCTTTATAAACTCAAGAAGTATGACGGAGCAACGACACAGTTCATTCGCTTTGTGAAATCCTATCCGAAACGCGCCAGAATCGATGAGGCATACTTCTGGCTCGGCGAATCGCTCTTTGACGAGGGCGATTACAGGAATGCAAAGACCAACTACGCCAAGGTCATTTCGGCGTTTCCCAATAGCCGAAAGTTCGTTGATGCGTTATACGGACTCGGATGGTCGAGTTATAAGCTTAACGACTATCCAGGGGCAATGAAAGCCTTTGACCAATTGACCTCCAGCTACGGCAGCTCGGAGTATGCGTTCGACTCCTACCTCAGACTTGGTGACACGCACCTTGCAAGGAAAGAGTATGCGGACGCAGCAAAGGTGTACCGGTCCGCAATCAGACTCTTCGGTCAAAAGCCCGGCATTGACTACGCGTATTTCCAGCTTGGACAGGCGAATATCAAAGGTGGCGCGCCGGAAAAAGGAGTGGCAGAGTATCGCAATCTGATCGAGAAATTCCCGAAGTCGGATCTCAGTGACGACGCCCAATATGGTATCGCATGGGTCGCGTTCCAGGCAAATGAATTCAAGAAAGCAATTGCGGAGTTCCAGCGCCTTATCAAAGTATTTCCCCGCAGTGAGCTCGTCCCGAAGTCCATCTATAGCATTGGAGACTCGTACTACAATCTCAAGGATTATGATAACGCGATAAGCTTTTACCAGGAAGTCATCGACGAGTTTCCCGACAGCAAAAGTGTGCCGGATGCCATCAATGGAATTCAGTATTGCTACGCCTTGCAGGGAAAGGATGACCAGGCGGTTTCAGTGATCGATGATTTCGTAAAGGGACATCCCGGGGGCACCGGAGTGGATAAGCTGTACTTCAAGAAGGCGGACCTCTACTACAACGCCAAGAGCTACGAAAAGGCGATCGCGGAGTATAATGGATTCCTTACCCGGTTTCCTGAGAGCTCGCTTGCAGCAGATGCTCATTTTTGGATTGCCATGAGCTATCGGGCGATGAACAGGACGGGAGAAGCGATCACTTCGTTCAACGCGATCGTAACTACCTATGGAAAGAGCGCTGTTGCCCCACAAGCATTGCTTGAGCTCGGGCTCATGTATTCCAACCAGGAGAGGTACGCCGAGGCGATTACAACGTTCGAGAGATTGGGGGAGGAATACCCGGCGAGCGAATACGCGTCCCGGGGAGCGTACGAGAAGGCCGTTGCCTATCAGTTATCGGGGAACCTGAACAATGCCAGAATCGGGTATGAAACGGTTGCAGAGAAGAGTAAAGGCACCCTATACGGGGACAAAAGTCTTGTTGGACTTGGCAGCGTTCTGCACGCCCGCGGGGACTATGGCGGTGCGATCCGGGCACTCACCGAGGTCGCATCGCGCCGAACTGATGAAATTGGTGCCGAGGCACAGTACCGGATCGGTGAAAACCTTGCCGGCGAGAAGAAACACAAGGAGGCGATCACGGCATTCCTTCGCGTGAAATATGTCTACCCTTCCGCAAGGGAATGGATTGCACGGGCGTTCCTCAAAGCGGGGGACAGTTATGCAGCGCTCTCGGAAAAAGGAAAGGCGCGCGAAACGTACCAGATGGTACTGAAGTCACACAATAATGACGAGTTCGGGAAGGAAGCAAACAGAAAAATGAGGGGGTTGGAATGAGCGCAAGGGATGGAGCATCATTGATGACATGCGTAACATTGTTCTTCACATCTGTTGCCTTGGTCAGCGGGCAGGAAAAGAAAGAGCCGCCGCCTCGTCAGATTGTGTTGCCGGCTGATTCGATTTCAACCACGAAGAATACGAAGCTTCCGACGATCGATCTCCCGGAGTTTGTCATCACCGGCAGGGAGGCAATTGACCTGCCTGAGGTTTCCAAAACCTCCGCCGATGATCGGTGGGTGAGCACACCGGCGCGGGCCGCGACAACATCGGGGATACGTGAGGCTGGTCTTGCAGACCTTGGAGGAATGCAGAAGAGTCAAGCGGGACTTTCCGGCCTGAGCGATGGCTTCAACGGCAAGGCTGAGGTTGGCTACGGAACCTACGCCACCCCGTACTTTGATGCATGGTTTGGCAACGCGTATCCATCGGGTGATTTTCTCCTGAAAGCGGGATACAGATCATCGGGGGGACATGTTCCCAATGCAGATTATCGGATGGGGTATGCCTCGCTTGCCGGGGGAACACATCTCAATGGCGATGCCGGAGATTTTTCGGGTAATCGAGTGCAAGGTCGAATTACGATGCGTGGCAACAGCTATCACCTGTACGGCTCGACGAGCCCGTCGTTGCAGCGGACGGTTACGGATTTTGATGCCGGACTCTCCATGAGTTCCGCAAGCGGTGCAATGATTCCATATACCACAAGGCTTGCTGTTGAATCCGGCTCGCTCAAGGATATTTCGAAAACGACGGAAACGTCTCTTGGCGGTGAGTTTGACGCAACCGGTGAGATTGATGACGTTGAACTACGAGGCAGTGCGGGGGTTTGGAAGAGTTTCTACGCAACCCAATCCATCACGGCCGATCCCTTTTACACTCAGTTTGCAGTCACCGCGAATTACCACTTGGGCAGTGGTATCAGCATTCGGGGTGGGCTGGCATTCTATCTCTACCGCGGCTCAGATACAAGAACGTCCGGGAGGCTCTTTCCACAGCTTGGTATCTCCTGGTTTGCTGCGGAGAGATTAACGGTGTATGCAAAATTTGATCCTTCGGTCCAGCGGGCGTCGCTTACGTCACTGGTTGGGACGAGCCCGTACATGGCGACAGATGTCTCGGTGCGCCCCGCCGTGCAGTTTACGAACTTCTCGCTCGGTGCAGAATCGGAAATCAGCCCGGCGATACAGTCTCGCGTGTTTTTGAGTTACACTCAGACCGACGATATTCCCCTGTTTGTTGATTACAATTCCACGCGGATATGGAGTGTAGTTTATGCGGGCACCACAAGAATTGTCTCGCTCAATGGGGAGTTGTATGCTGGCGTGACGGACGCGGATAATTTGGGTGCTTCGCTCGCCGTACGGTCGAACAAGAATTCAGAAACTGGCCATCGGAATCCGTACTTTGCATCATTTGTATCCAGCGTGTCATATCAACACAGGTTCGACCTCGGTTTGAACCTCGGCAGCACATTGCAGATTGTGGGAAACCAGTCTGAGGATCTTGCCGATACCCGCACTCTGCCCGCCTTACTTGTACTCAACGTGAACGCCGAGTACATGATAATTCCTCGCTGGAGTGCCATCTTCACCTTGAGTGACATCTTCAATCAGAAGCAGACGTTGTGGGAAGGGTATGTCGGACTTCAGCGCACCGTAAGCATCGGAACAAGTTTCGCCTGGTAAAAGAGGACGTATGAGTCAGGAAGAACTTATCAATATGATTTCCGAACGGGCGGGAATTTCAAAACAGACCGTCCGGGACGTCATCAACACATTTGCAGAGGTGTGGTCGGAGGAAATTCTCTCGCAAGGTGAACTGGATCTCGATTCGATCGGCGAGTTCCTGATTGAACACCGTCCGGGGAGAAAGGCCATCAACACGGAGACGAAGGAGATATTCCTCATTCCCCCCAAAGACTATCTTTCGTTTTCACCATCACGTGAACTCATAGAATGGAGTAATAAACCCTCATGAACCGCGAAGATCTGCTCAAGAAGTGTGTGGATCGCGGAGTGGCGGATGAAACAAGTGTCGGGACGGTGTCGCATTTATTCTATGTGTATCTGCTTTCTGCCCTGCAGAAAGGTCAGCGGGTTGAGATTCCGAGTTTTGGAACCTTCGGAACGCGGGTTGTTGGTGTAAAGCGGGCAAGGAAGATGCCATATTTTGAGGTGGAGAAGGAGCTTGCTGAAAAGGTGAATGAACGGTACCGCGAAATCAAGTACCTTGTTCTCGGCAGGTATGAATTGATTCCGGCGCTCGGTGAAGAGGAGTACACGGGCAGGGAACCCGGCCCCGGGGTTATTGTTGATAATCTCGGAAAGGAAGTTCTTGTTGATGTGCACCGCGATGTTACGATTGAAGAATATGAGAAAAGTCTCGCCGCATCAAAAGGCGTAAAACCAATCAAGGAGAAACGACTCATGCCAAAGCTCAACCTCAAAGACGAGGGGACGGAGCCTGGACTCACACCGGCGGAAGAGGAAGAACAAATCGCACCACCACCCACACTGCACGAATCCGCAACGGCGGAAGGTGGTGGGTTGTCTCCCGTGCTTCAGATACTGATTGCAGTAATCGTTCTGGGAGCACTCACCTTTGCACTAAACTACTTCGGTGTTATCCACCTCTGGGGAAAGAAGACACCTGCCGTTGTTCAGACTGTTCCTGAACCCGCCGTGACGCAGCCACCCGTCGCTACAGAGAAACCACCCGCGCCTGAAGAGGTCACTCCAACTCCTACGCCAACGCCGGCAAAGCCACTCAAGGCCGAAAAACCCAAATCCATCCCTCCATCTTCAACCGGAGGAAAGTATACCATACAGGTATCCTCGTGGACAACTGCTTCGAAAGCCAACGAAGAGGTACAACGTCTGACGTCCGGAGGGCTTGACGCCTATGTTCAGGATGCGACAGTTGCGGGAGAAAATTGGTATCGGGTTCGCGTTGGCCACTACGCGACGGAGAAGGAGGCAGCTGCAGCAGCCATACAAATTCAGCCGATGCTCGAAAACGGCATTTGGGTTGCGCGAGTAGGGAGATAATATGCAGTATGTGAAATCTGTAGAGGAGGAGAGATGAATCTTCTGGATATGTACTTCAAGGGCGGCGTGATCATGTACCCGATTCTGCTGTGCTCGGTTGCCATGGTCTACATTGCCATCGAACGAATGCTTGTTCTGCGCACGGCGCAGATCGATGTCGGACAGTTCATGATGAAGTTGCGGAGCATCTTCCAGAAAGGGGAGGTCAATGCGGTGTTGGCGTTCTGTTCTCAGAAGGATGCGCCTATCGCGAACATCGTCCGTCGTGGAATTGTGAAGCATGATCTTGGAGACCGGCAGGTGCGTGAAGCCGTTGAGGATGCCGGAAAAGAGGAGGTGTACCATCTCGAAAAGCGTCTTTCGTTTCTTGCAAGCATTGCTGGAATTGCTCCCATGCTTGGGTTTCTTGGAACGGTGACAGGAATGGTCAACGCCTTCCGGAGGATCGAAACTCTTGGAGGGGTCGTGAACCCGAGCGATCTTGCGGGTGGGATCTGGGAGGCTCTTATTACGACGGTCTTTGGACTGATTGTGGGCATTATTGCCTATGCACTGTACAACTACTTTGTTACCCGCGTTGCGCGATTCGTGAATGAAATGGAAGTTGCAACCACCGAGTTTCTGGATCTCCTGCAGCAAAGGCACGTTCGCGAACTGCCACTAAAGGTTCAAGATGAACCCAGTCCGGCTCCTCATTCTTCAAAACCGGTGACGACACTTGTGTTTGAAGATGATGCGTATTTCCGGAAGAAGGGATAGGCGTGCGATGCGGCTCCATCAAGAGAACAAGCTGTTGACGAATTTCAGTGTATCATCGCTGACTGATATCGTCATGTTGCTGCTGATTTTCTTTCTGCTGAGTTCCTCGTTTGTGGCTCAACCCGGCATCAAGGTTCAGCTTCCGAAAGCCGAAACTCGTGAAACGCCGGATGAGATGAACATCTCCATTACCCTGACGGAAAAGGGGCAACTGTTTCTCAACGCTGAACGGGTGACACTCGATAACCTCGGCCAGAAGGTTGCGCAGGCGATAAGGAAGGGGAAGGATCGTGTGGTGGTGATTCGCGCAGACAAAGCGGTTACATTGCAGAGCACGGTTCAGGTGATTGATATCGCAAAGGGAGCCGGGGCAAGCCGCTTCATGATTGCCACCAATCCAGTGAACTCTCAATAGTCGGGACCTCATGAGTTTGCAGAGCGAGAATGTGAGGGGATGGCTGGGAACCATTATCTTCCATCTCCTTGTGGCGCTGGTCCTTTTTCTCTGGAAGTTGGATCTCTCCGCATCCGAGCCGGAGTACATCGAGGTGAGTCTGGCAAATCCGGGGCAAACCTCGATCATCACACCGGTTCCTCCATCGTGGAAGGGATCAAGCGGGGCAATGAGCAATCCTCTGGTTGCGACGAGCAAGTCAATAGATCTTCCCAGGCGGAGGTTTGCTGCGGGGGAGGAAGTGGTTCATGTCCCCCCATCGACAAAAATCAGGGCAGATGAACCACCTACAAGAATATCCGGGCATATCACCGAGAACTCACCCGGAAGAAAAGAACGCGGGGTTGGATTGGGGATCGGTCAGAAGGAGAGACCCATCGTACCCGGCCTTGGAGAGGGCTCCGGCAATGTGACTGATGGAGACGCAATGGCGGGTGCGGGGAGCGGCGTGGGGAAAAACGTTTCGATGTCGATGCAATGGAGCGACGGCGGTACACGCAAGAAGCTCAGTGGTGCACTTCCTGAGTATCCGGCCGGCGTGAAGGTAGAAGCCCTGATAAAGATTGAAATCGTTGTCCTCCCGGACGGGAGAGTGAAGTCGCTGCGTCCGATACAGAAAGGGAACACGAAGCTCGAGGAAGCGGCAATGAACGAGACCCGTCTGTGGATGTTCGAGCCGCTCACGAAGTCAACACCCCAGCGCGATCAGACCTGTCTTGTAACCTTCAATTTTCGCCTCCGCTGATTTCCTTTTCGGCGCTTCCCGCCGGTTTCTTCTCGTCACGTAAGTAGAAGTAATACAAAATCATCTCACCTATCGTCAGGAGCAAGAGTGATGCCGCATCCCGATCAACCAGCACACCAAACCCTTCCTTCTCCAGAACCAGTTTCATCAGAAAAGAGGAGATGGACCAGCCCACGAAAAAGATGAGCCCCATGAAGAATACAACCAGGAACGCTTCAGACCATCCTTCTTCCTGCCAGCGCTTCGTGAACATCGTCACCAGCGCCAGCACATGGATGTAGAATACCAGAAGTCCCACCATGTCAATGCACTTCCTTTGAGATAAACACTGCTTTCAACGTGCGGAGGAGAATTTTGATGTCGAAGGCAATGGACCAATTCTCAATGTAGTAGAGATCGTATTTGATCCGATCCTCGATTGAAGTGTCACCGCGGAGGCCGTTGACCTGTGCCCACCCGGTGACACCGGTTTTCACGCGATGCCTGTCGAGATACTTCGGGACCACGTCGCCGAACTTCTCGACGTACCGGAGCCGCTCAGGTCGGGGGCCAACCAGACTCATATCACCTTTCAACACATTATAGATCTGAGGGATCTCATCAAGACTCAGCCTCCTCAACAGGGCACCGACCCGGGTTCTTCGCGGATCGTTCGCGACGCCGAGCCCCGCTTCGTCATCGTATTTCTCAGCGCCGACTCTCATTGATCGAAACTTGTACATCAAGAATTCCCGACCGTCCAATCCCACTCGCTCTTGTTTGAAGAGAATCGGCCCCTTCGAATCCAGACGGATAAGAACCCCGACGATCAGCCAGAGTGGCGAAAAGACAATCAGCAGGATACCTGAGACGACGATATCAAATGATCGCTTGGCGATCCGCCCCCAAAACGTGAGGGGAATACTCTTGATACGGAGAAACGGAATGCCTTGAAGTTCCTTCACCTGGACCTGACTCGTCATTATCTCCAGCACGTCCGGCACCATCATGAATTCTATGTTCACACCTTCGCATTCGTTGATAAGTCTGAACATGGCCGGGTGGTCTTCAGCGCGCAAGGCGATGAACGCAAGCTCAATGTGCTCATCTCTGATATACTGTGCCGCATACCCGATCGACCCGAGGAGGTTCGCCCTGGAGAGCTCGTACTCCTTGTGAGCAGGGATGTCGGCGAAGTAGCCCAGTATGTGAAATCCAAACGAGGGATGCCCATTGAGGTTTGTGTACACCTCGTTCGCGAGTTTGTCATTGCCAATGATGATGGCGTATTGAAGATTGCGCCCCTTCCGGTACAGTCGGCGCTCCACTGCCTGGACCACCATGCGACCACTTGAAATCGTGATGATTGCCGTTGCCCAAAGAAGTCCGAACACAACGCGCGAATAGGAGAAGTCGCGGTAGAAAAACGCGGTGCTCATGACGATGAGCATCCCCAGGCTGACCACTTTCACGACGTTGATTAACTCGTCGGAGAGCGGAACGCTCCTTCGTGCGCCATACATGCCGCGTGCTTCAAAAAGTAGCAGCCACACGATGAGAATGAAGAAGGAGCCAAGAAGATAGCCGCGTATCGGTGGCGCGTCAACGTGGGTGAAGCCGTACGATTCGAAGAGTAGACTCTGGAATCTGAGCCAGTAGGAAAAGAAAAAGGAGAACTCGATGGCAATGGCATCGAACACCACCGTGATGAACGGAATGAGGAAGTCGCCACGCCGTGATGTACTGACTGCCATGATCTCCGATCAGTCGATAGTGTCAGCCGTAGATTTCCCGCTCCACCAGACCGCAGATGATGTGTCCGATGGTGATGTGGCCTTCCTGGATTCGTTGGGTATCGTTGGAAGGGACGACAATCGCAAGATCAACAAGATCCTTCGATGTGCCCCCGTCCTTGCCGAGGAGTGCGATGGTTGACATGCCTTTGGATTTTGCCATAGTGAACGCGCGGTTGACGCTTTCCGATTTGCCGCTTGTACTGATGCCGATCAGGACGTCGCCGCTAGTTCCCAATGCCTCGACGGCGCGGGCAAAAACATTGTCGTACCCGAGATCGTTTGCCCCGGCGGTGAGCATTGAAGAATCCGTCGTCAGCGCAATCGAAGCAATCCCCGGGCGCTTGATGGTCGGATTCATGCGGATGACGAATTCCGTCGACAGGTGTTGTGAATCGGCTGCGCTGCCGCCGTTGCCGCAAAAGAGGAGTTTCTTCTTGTTGTTGAGAGCCCCGATGATGATATCGACCGCCTTGATGATTTTGTCGGGGCAGGTTTCGAGGATCTTCTTCTTGGTCTCTGCGCTTGCGGTGAGTTCATCCTGGATGTATGCCTGCCGGGCGAGGATGGTGACGGGAAGATGAGCCATGGTAAATCCGGAGTTGTGGGCTGGATGGTGAGTTTCTACGTTCCAAGCATGGATTGGATTATGGATGGAGCCATACCGAGAGCTTCATCCAATCTGGATACATCTTTGCCGCCGGCGGTTGCAAGATGGGGCTTTCCGCCTCCACCACCGCCTACCTGCTTCGCCATCTCTCCAACAATCCTCCCTGCCTGCAGATGCTTCTGCTTGATGAGATCATCCGTGACGACGCAAACGAACGATACCTTCTCGTCGATCACGCTTGCGAGTACGCCGACTCCACTGCCGAGCTTCGCCCGGAGCGCATCACCAAGAGCTCTTCAGCTCATCAAGTGTGCCTACGTCAACCTTGGATGATACAACTTTGAAGCCGTTCACTGCCGTCGCCAAATGCGACAAGCGAATCAATTCCAGACGAGGCTTCTTTGACTTTGTACTTGCTTAACTCCTTCTTAAGATCAGTAGTCTGTTTTGAGACCTGCTCGACAGCCTGTTCCCGATCTGTAAGTCCTTGCTCGATAAGCTCGAATGATTCAGATTGGCTTGAGGGGAGTGTGATTTGACCGAGCGAAGGCCTCGCCGTTTGCAGTGTCTTGCCGGAGTACTTGTTCAGTTCACGCTCAAGCATTTCCTTCTCTTCGATGAGTCGTGCAAGTTGGTCATCAACGTGCTGGACCTTCTTGAGTTGCTCGTCGATGTAATGCTGCACGCCTTCTCCGGTGACAGCCTCGATGCGACGCACGCCACTGGCGATACTGGATTCAGAAATGATCTTGAAGAGTCCGATGTCCCGTGTGTTCTTCACGTGCGTCCCACCGCATAGCTCAACGGAGAACTTGGGATCAATCTCCACAATGCGGACATGATCTCCATACTTGTCGCCGAAGAACATCTTCACGTTCGGGTAGCGCTTCTTTGCCTCGTCAATCGTCAGCCAATCCTTTGGATCGTTCAAAGCGTAGACTTTGACATCATCTGCAATCTTCTGCGTTCACAATCTCCTCAATTGCCTTGAGATGATCTGGTGTGATCTTTTCAAAATGATTGAAGTCGAAGCGGAGCCGATCTGGTGCCACGAGAGAACCTTGCTGCTGAACGTGTGTGCCGAGAACGCGGCGTAGCGCTTCATGAACAAGATGCGTGGCTGAGTGGTTGCGCTGGATGTTGAGGCGGCGAGGGATGTCGATGTCCGTGACAACTAATCTGCCCAGATGATCCGAGAGGGTCTATGTTCGTCGGACGTTGCTCTGTCCAATACGTGAACGGTTCGATTCCGCCTTCGCCGAAGGTCAACTACTCGAATCCTCGAAGGAACACCTGAGGGTTTGGATTTTGAAGTGCTGAAATACCAGTGTCGCTAACTTGTCCGCCGCTTTCACGATAAAATGTTGTGCAGTCAAGCACCGACATCCTTCGGCAAATTCACCAGACGGTAGTTTGACTAATTCGGTTCCTAGCATGATACGATGCGACATTCGTGGCTACAGTGTACTCATCATAAATAAAATCTCTCTTGGCAAGCTCAGCCTCAAGGCCTTTTTCTGCGTCAAGCATGGTAGATTCTTCATTATCCCCAGCCCGGATAACCCAGCCAGGTCCCTGACCGGCTATCCATTTTAGTTTGTGACTCATTCGTGAACGAATCTTCTGTTCTTCCATCAACTTCGGTGAACTCTGCCAACATCGACCTTCACGCCCCTCTCATCGGCCATCAATTGAGTCAGGTCGAGAGGGAACCCGTAGGTGTCATAAAGCTTGAACGCATCCTCACCACGAATGGTCAATATCTTGCCGGTTTGTTTTTCAATGTTCATTCGGGAAATACGAGCTATTCTCCTTCTTTGTTTGTCGTGGTATGTAGCCACGTCGTCTTTAACATCGTATGCTACGTCGATGTGAGTTCTATCAAATCCAACAGTACTGTGTTGGCAAATACTAGAACTCTTCAACCCTCGATCGAGGGTTGTGTTGAAGCCCTCCTCTTCACCTTTGATCACTTTCTCTACGTGAGTTTGCTTATCAACAATTTCCGGGAACACTTTGCCCATCGAGTCCACAACTGCGGATGTGATCTTGTAGATGAACGGCTCACGCATTCCGAGGTTTCTCCCAAACCGTGCCGCCCGACGAAGAATGCGTCGGAGAACGTAGCCTCGACCGTCATTCCCCGGAATTGCCCCGTCAGTGATCGAGAACGTCAGCATCCGGATGTGGTCGGCGATGACCCGCATCGCGATGTCAGAAGGAGACTCCAGTTGCCCTCCATAGGGTTTTCCCACTGTTTCGGCGATCCGACTGATAATCGGCATGAAGACGTCGGTATCGTAGTTCGAATTCTTTCCTTGCAGCACGGCGCATACGCGCTCGAAACCCATCCCGGTGTCCACATGTTTGGCTGGGAGGGGCTCCAACTCACCCTTGTCGTTCCGGTTGTTCTGGATGAAGACGAGGTTCCAGATTTCCATCACCCTCGCATCGCCTGTGTTGACCAGGTTTCCTCCCGAGAAATCCTGGGTCAGGTCGATGTGAATTTCAGAGCAGGGGCCACATGGTCCGGTTTCACCCATTTCCCAGAAATTATCCTTCTTCCCAAATCGAAGAACATGGCTGTGGTCAATGTCGGTAACGTTCTTCCAGAACTTCTCGGCTTCGTTGTCGGTCTCGTATACTGTGGCATAAAGACGTTTCTTGTCGAGTTTCCACACATTCGTCAACAACTCCCACGCCCACTCGATGGCTTCCTTCTTGTAGTAATCGCCAAACGACCAGTTGCCAAGCATCTCGAAGAAAGTGTGGTGGTACGTATCTCTGCCGACTTCCTCGAGATCGTTGTGTTTGCCGCTTACACGGATGCATTTCTGCGTGTCCGCTGCCCGAACGTACTCACGCTTTCCCGTCCCAAGGAACACGTCCTTGAATTGGTTCATCCCCGCATTGGTGAACAGAAGCGTGGGGTCTCCATGCGGGATGACCGGAGCGCTGGGAACGATGCGGTGGGACCGTTGCGCAAAGAAATCCAGAAAACTCTGTCGTATTTCGGCTGAAGTCATCACACTTCAATCTGTGTCATGAGTTTGATTTCCTCGAGAACATGACTCACTTCCATGCATCGCAAGAGCTCACCTTCGTAGACCGCTGCCTTGCCGCTGCTGTGAGCCTCCCACGCCAGACCTTCGGCTTTATTCTGTGTGCACCGGATCGCTTTCATCAGTTGCGTAATCACTTCGTCAAAGGTGTGTATCTCGTCGTTGAAGAGAATGACCTTTGCAGGTTCCTGGGTGATTACCTCGTCTTCGAGATTGGGCTGTTCAAGAGGATTTGTTGCCATCGTGTCGACTCTTGATGCTGATTTTGGGTGAAATTTACCAAAAAAAGGTATGTGTTGCAAACAGAGGAATCTCCCGCCGTGCCCTTTATCCTTACTCCATGCGACGGTCGGCGTGAACTTACGTGAGATGCGAAATTGCGCAGAGGAGGCAAACGCGTCTCTCGGGACCGTTGCCACGATTGATCAGTCGGCAATTGCGCACTGCGGACGAATCAGTTGGAGCAAGACGAGATCAGAGTCTTGATAACTCAAAAAAACTCATAGCGGGAATGATTCTGCGTTCGTCTGCATGCATGAGATTGTTGTCGGATTGGTCTGCTTGCACCCAACTTCAACTCTCCGTATATTTGTTTGAAATTTTTCAGTGCCTATCACTCCATTTCAGGATTCCTGCAATGATATTCGACGTTGATTTGATTGAAAAGGTATACTCACGAACACCGGGTAGAACGAAGGTCATCCGCAAGTTGGTCGGCAGGCCACTTACACTGACCGAGAAGATTCTCTATAGTCATTACTGGCGCCCGGTAAAAGCGACTGCAGAACGAGGCTCAACATATGTGGAACTTGCCCCAGACCGCGTTGCAATGCAGGATGCCACAGCACAGATGGCTCTCCTCCAGTTTATGTCTGCTGGTCTCCCTTCCGTTGCCGTTCCGAGCACAGTACATTGTGATCATCTGATACAGGCGGAAGTGGGTGCCATGCAGGATCTCAAGCAGGCATTCACCGACAACAAGGAAGTGTACGATTTCCTTGCCGCCGTTTCTGCAAAGCATGGCATTGGTTTCTGGAAGCCGGGCGCGGGCATTATTCACCAGGTGGTCCTGGAGAACTACGCCTTCCCTGGTGGAATGATGATCGGTACAGATTCTCACACCCCGAATGCGGGCGGTCTGGGAATGGTGGCGATCGGTGTTGGTGGGGCCGACGCGGTTGATGTCATGGCGGGAATGCCATGGGAGATAAAGTTTCCCAGGATTATCGGGGTGCATCTGACAGGAGAACTGAGTGGATGGACGTCGGCAAAAGATGTCATACTGAAGGTCGCAGGCATTCTGACGGTCAAGGGTGGAACCGGAGCGATCATAGAATACTTTGGCGAGGGGACCAGGTCGATCTCTGCGACCGGCAAGGGGACCATCTGCAACATGGGTGCAGAAGTTGGAGCAACGACATCCATCTTCCCGTACGATTCCCGAATGGCCGACTACCTGAAGGCAACAGGACGGACGAAAGTCGCCGCGATGGCTGACAAGGTTGCCCAGTTTCTCGCGCCGGACATGGAAGTGGTCGAGTCACCCGAGAAGTACTATGATCAGGTCATCGAGATTAATCTCAGCGAACTTGAGCCGTTGGTGAATGGTCCGTTTACACCAGACAAGGCATGGAAGATATCGGAGTTCGGACGTGCGGTTCGAACCAACAATTATCCCGAGGACCTTCGGGTTGCTCTTATCGGAAGTTGTACCAATTCCAGTTATGAGGACATTGAGCGCTCCGCGAGTATCGCAGAGCAGGCGCTGGAAAAAGGACTGAAAGCAAAATCCGAGTTCACGATCACTCCCGGCTCCGAACAAATACGCGCAACAATCGAACGGGACGGACATTTGAAGACACTCACCAATATCGGGGGGACCGTTCTCGCCAATGCCTGTGGCCCGTGTATCGGACAATGGAAACGGCATGATGTTCAGAAGGGAGACCGGAACTCGATCATCACGTCGTTTAACAGGAATTTTGCCGCCCGGAATGACGGCAACCCTGATACCCACGCGTTCGTTGCCAGTCCCGAGATTGTCACTGCGTTTGCGCTTGCCGGGAAACTCACCTTCAATCCGCTAACGGATACGCTGGTGAATGAAAAGGGTGAGCTTGTGAAGCTCGATCCCCCCAGCGGAGATGAGCTTCCGAAGAAGGGATTCAAATCAGGGATTGGAGGATATGTTCCTCCCGCAAGGAATGGGCGGAGGATTTCTGTGAACATCAAGCCATCGAGTGACCGGCTCCAGGCGCTCTCTCCTTTTCCGGCGTGGAATGGAAGTGATATCGTCGATTTGCCGATTCTTGTCAAGGCGAAAGGTAAGTGCACCACCGACCACATCTCACCCGCGGGAAAATGGCTGAAGTATCGTGGTCATCTCGACAATATTTCCAACAATATGTTCATCGGGGCCATCAACGCCTTTACCGGGGAAGCCGGCCGTGGCACGAACATCTTCACCGGCGAGACGAAGGAGTTCTCCGCTGTTGCGCGAGAGTACAAGGCGCAGAGCATCGGATGGATCGTGATCGGCGACGAAAACTACGGTGAGGGATCAAGCCGCGAACACGCGGCAATGGAGCCTCGCTGGCTGGGCGGACGAGCCATCATCACCAAGAGCTTTGCCCGTATCCACGAGACGAATCTGAAGAAGCAAGGGATGCTTCCTCTGACCTTTGCGGATCCTGCCGACTACGACAAAGTGCGCCAGGATGATCGAGCGTCGATCGTCGGCCTCACGACGTTCGCGCCCGGTACACCGTTGCGCCTCATTCTCAAGCACTCGGATGGGGCAGTTGATGAGTGTTTGTTGAATCACACCTTCAACGAAAACCAGATTCGATGGTTTAAGGCCGGCAGTGCACTGAATTTGATTGCAGCCGAGACCCTGAAAAAACAACGCACGTTGTCCGGCAAAGGGGTTCGGAAGCGTCCTGTCACCGCGAAGAAGGCAGGGAGAACAAGAGAGCGAAGAGGAAAGCAAAAGCCCGGCCAAAGCCTCGTGGAAAGAAAGCGAAGAGCAAACGGAACCTGAAGCGACGGAAATGAGTTATAGAGGCAGGACTCTTCTCAAGAGAGAGTCCTCGAGTTGCTGATTTACCGGATGTGATGTTCTTTCACATAGCAGGAAGGAAGGGTGCGAATGCAATACGATCCAGGAATGATACAACCGTTCCGTGACGAATTGACCGGCATCGGGTTCAAGGAATTGCGGACAATTGCCGATGTTGACAGGGCGATTCAGGAACTGAAGGGTGTGAACATGGTGGTGGTGAATTCGGTGTGCGGATGTGCTGCCGGCAAAGCCCGTCCGGGCATAGCAATGGCGCTGCAGCAGTCACCGGCAAAGCCCGACCATCTCACGACGGTGTTTGCAGGAGGGGATGTCGAAGCAACTGCGAGAATGAGGGAGCATATCGGACCGTTTCCGCCTTCATCGCCATCGATAGCGTTCTTCAGGGATGGGAAGCTGGTCCACTTTGTTCCAAGGTTCCAGATCGAGAGCAGAGATGCGTTTCAGATTTCCCGGCATTTGCTCGATACCTTCAAAGAGCTTTGCAGTCCTGCAGTTCCTGCTTGATGAGAAACAGATTATAGCACCAAGGGCGTCGAGAGACGCCTTTTTGTTTTTGCTGGATGATCTGGATTTGTTCTCGGATAAGCGACTCAGAGAAGAGATCCTGCCCATGTTGATGTTGTCCGGGCAAGTTCCTCAAGAACTTCATCATCCGTTGTTCCTGAACTTTTGAGGACGTGAAACGAATGATCTGCGCCGTCGATGATGTGGAGATTGGATCGTGTGCCCAACTTTTTGCAGATCGGTTTTAGAAGCTTTAGATCGGCGAGGGAGTCGCGTGTTCCCTGCAGGAAAAGCATTGGTAGTGTAACGTCGAACAAGTGATCTGCCCTCCCGGTCGATGGTTGTCCGGTTGGATGAAGTGGAAATCCGAGGAACACCAACCCCCGAACGTTCGGAAGTTCCTTCTCAGCTATCGCCATTGACGTCATTCGTCCACCCATGGATTTTCCTCCGGCAAGCAATGGAATTTCCCCGGCAAGACCTGTAGCAGTTTCGATTGCCGACCAAACAGTTGCAAGCAAGATCGGCTTCGGGTCAGGTCTTCGTGAGCTATTCTCCATATACGGAAATTGGTAGCGGAACGTTCCAATCCCGTGGTGGGCCAGCCGCGATGAAATTCCCTCCATGAACTTGTGCCTCATACCAGCCCCTGCGCCGTGGCCAAGGACGAGAAGCCACTTGGGGTTTTTCGGAATGATCAAGAGCGCGCTTACGTCCCCCGAGGAAGGTGAGACAATGAACTGCAGTTCCTTTGCTTTGGTGAGGACTTTCATCACCTTATTCGGGTCCGGGTTTGCATGCGGAAAGAACCCGTCAGGACTAAACAACTGTTTATCGTTTCCCGGCGGATCGGCGAGTGTCTGCTGAAACCTTTGGCTTGGTGTCGGCGAGTTTCAGGAATTGAGTGGCAAGCTTTGGGCCCGTTCCAGCATCCTCATGCTTGAAGAACACAAACGCCTGCTCCCAATTCTGTGACTGAACCAGTTTCATCCACTTCTTCAGATCGGCCGCCGAGTACTCAACCCGCCGAAGACGCAGATAACCCCAATTGGTGGTGGCGGTGAAAGGGATATCGAGTTCATCGTCTGCGTCGGCAATACAGAGGGCGCATCGGTTTGTTTTCAGGCAATCGAAAACATCCTGCTCGAACCACGACGCATGGCGGAACTCAAACGCGGCCCGTGTATCTCCGGGAATATGCTTGAGGAATTGCTCAAGTCGGGGCAAATCCTTCTTCAGGTTTGGTGGCAATTGGAACAGGATACATCCAAGCCGGGAACCCAGTACTCTGATTGTCCGGAGAAGGTATTCAGTTTCATCACCTGCTTCCTTCAACCGCTTGATGTGAGTGATTCGCTGGGACGCTTTGATGGCAAACTGAAAGTCGTCCGGAACCTGCTCACTCCACGATTTCAGAACGCCTTCCTTCGGCAGTTGGTAAAATGTATTGTTGATCTCGACGGTGGGAAGGCGTGTGCCGTAGTAATGCAGCATCTCCTTATCAGTGAGGTCTTCAGGATAAAAATTTCCCTTCCATTCCTTGTAACTGTAGCCGCTGGTTCCCACAAGAAGTTTCATGGTCTGACATCTGTTACTTGATCAACTTCTTGAAAATGTCGCCTGCCTTGCCTTTGGTTTCCTTGTCAAGCTTATCCTTGAGTTCCTTCTTCTTGTTGTCCACAAACGCCAGTTTATCGTTGACGAGGGTCTGGTATCCTGCAAGTTGTCGTTCCACATCGGCTTTCTTTGATGCGTAGAGCTTCTCAAACTCCTGTTGTTTGTCCCGGATAATACCATCGAGCTTGCCGCGAAGATCGGCCTGGAGTTTTGTGAACTCGGCGCCAAGCGCATCCTTTATTCTTGCAGAGATCTGGTCTGCCAGGTCCGTGGACAGCGCAACATCGACATGGTCTCCGGTGTTCCACAATCGGAGGTTTGCCTCGAACGCCGTGACGCCCTGGAGAATGGTACGGACGAGCCGTTCAATCGTGTTCTTTGGCTCTGCTTCGAATTCCATCTTCACCGACTGAAAACTCAGATGTGTACGTGCGTCGAAATTGCTCCCCGGTACAGTTACGGTAATCGAGGATGACATGTTCGCATTCGTGACTTTTGTTGGGAGGAAGTCGCTCTTGCCAATCTGGAACTCCGAAAGAGGAACCCCACCAAGGCTTGCCTTGTATTCATCGTAGGGAGTATCCTTCCTTCTGTCGATCAATGCGCCAAGTGTGAATGATCGTCCTCCTCCTTCCACACCTTGCAGGTTTACCGTCAACGGTACACCCGTGATGGTCTGGTTGTTGGAAATGTTAAGGACTTCACCTTTTGCCCTGATGTATTCTTCCGCCGGCGACTCGCCTTTGCCACCCGAGATCAGCACCTTCTTGATCCAGAATTTCGGATAAGAATGCTCAACAGGGAAGGAGATGTTTTGACCTTTCATTCTCGGAGGTTTTTCCTCCTCGGGCTTCGCACTGGAGTTCTTGATGTGCGCCCGTGCAAAATCGACCCAATGAAGATAAGAAAGAGCCCTCTTGTACATCTCCTGACCGATGAGCAATTGTGCAATACCATTCGTGTTAAGATTGGGCAGCTTTGCCATGCTAAGGAGCTTCTGGTAATCCTGTTTGACGACATCATCGATGCCGCTGACGGAGCCCGACACTTTCTGGATGTCTCCAGTGATGGACGCCTTCCGGTTGTCGAATGACTGCTTGATCTCGTTGATGCTCTTGATTGAGTTATCGACCGTCGAAATCGCGGCAGTGATCTTGTCGATGCCTTTCAATTCGTTCGGGTTAATGGCTTTGACGTTTGTCTCAATTTCCTGAAGTCGAGTTTTCGACGCTTCAAAATCATTGAGAGACGATTGCCATTGTTGCGATGCCGCGAGCACCTGGGTCTTGAGCGAATCGACGTATTTCAATGTCTTCACATCCATTGTCTTTACGAGGCTGTCGACGTTCAGCCCCTTTCGGAGATTGTCAATGTTGAAGACTGGTGTCTGCTCCACGGTTTTGTTGAGCGCCTGGGCCGCTACTGATGTAAAGGCGTTGCTGCTACCCTGGGGCTCGTCCTTGCGCGGTGGTTGCGGGAGCGCCCCATCCGTTGATCTCTTGGTGCCGATAATGAGGTCATTCACCTCCATCGTTTCGATAATGTACTTCCCCCGGAGGAGCTGTCCGAAGTTCATCGCAAATCGGACCTTGCCCGTCTCGAACATGTTTTTCCAGGTGTCATTCGGATCGGTGACCTGAAGTCGGCCCCACTCGATTGCGATCGGGGAAAGGCTGACTTTGAGGTTGTCGATTTCCACCTTTGCCCCGACGGCCGCTTCACCGGCGGTTTCAAGTCCTGATTCAACCCATCTGTCGATGAACAGGTAGACCACAACGATGACAATCAGTGAAGGGACGAGCGCAAAGAACACGAAGTTTTTTCTCATTGGCTCATCCTTTCAAATCGCGAATTCGTTGGTAGAGTTTCACCAACGAGCTCTTGCTGATCATCTGATAGATCTTCCACTTCTCGACCTTCGCTCCCACATGCGTTCGATAGGCAACGACAAATTTCTGCATCCCTATATAGATTGGGACGAATGTAACCAGTGCGACCACAAAACTCCCCATTACAACCGTGTTGTTGAACCTCGTGAGAGGGGCAATGGGGGCATTGTACAACCAAGTCCACAGTCCGTGCAGAGAATTGGCGTTCACGAGAAGAAGGTAGCCAAGCCAGTGGAATAGTGGATCGAAAATGTAGGCAAAGAGGGAACAGAGTGTTACCGCGAGAAGCGCGCCCGAGATATTAACATTGAGAATAAGAATGATGAGCCACACGACAGCTCCCTGCAACGTGAGCATTGGTGAAAGTCCGAGGATCGAGCCGAGTGCAAAACCGCCGGCAATCTGCCGAGGATCCTGCCCAGCCCGGAAAAGTTTGATGAAATCCCGTACGAAGGTGAGCCAGAACATCGGGTTTCTCCCTGTAGAATTGGAGTTGTTGTAAGAGTGAACCGCAGAGTGACTATTATTCCAACGATCTCAAATATGCAATCACGTCTCTCGCATCCTCATCTGACATTCGGAAAGGAGGCATTGGTCTCCGGAGTTGCATTCCCGTCCGGGATATTCCTTTGGTGAAAAGTGTCAGAGCCTGTTCGTCTGAATACTGTGGAAGTCCGGCGATCCGGGGTGCAAACTCGCCCCATTGCTTTATCGGGAATGGGTTCTGCACGGGGATTGAAGCACCTCGAAGCCATTGGGAACGGAGAAGCTCACCGCCGGCGTCTCTCGGAGTATGACATTGGCCGCACATGGCAACACTCTCTACAATGTATTTGCCGCGGTTGACGTCTGCGGGAGCATTGGCAGTGCCTGTTCTTGCTGCCCCACCGGCAATGAGTGCAATCGAGATGAAGGCGAGAGAGAGAACTGCTGTCTTCAAGTAAACTCCTGGATGATTGTCACCGGGTGGTACGTCCCCAACATAACAATTTTTCAAATGAGTTCCCATTATCAACCTTTCAAACAAAAAGCCCGGCCAACCTTGTTTGACCGGGCTTCGGATTTCTCACAGAATGTCTCCTAGTCGAGAACGACCACCAGATAGTTATCCTGCCAGAATTTGTCCGGTTTGACAATCTTCAATGATGTTTGATCTCCTTGAGGCTCAGCCATTGCGAAGAAGTCCTGACTGCGATGGGGGAGAATCTCATCGACCTTGCCGGTAATTTGAATCGTCTGA
Source organism: uncultured Bacteroidota bacterium (assembly GCA_963734955.1). Lineage (GTDB taxonomy): Bacteria > Bacteroidota > Ignavibacteria > UBA10030 > UBA6906 > UBA11986. The sequence continues at coordinate 409,002 of CAVTJO010000005.1, read as the reverse complement.
TCCTTTGTTCTGTCGATCGGGGTAAAGAGTGTCGGATCAACCCCGCTTGACATGACGGTCGTGGAGCCAAGCAGACCCCAGAGGAAACCACCTTCGTCGGTAATGATGCCCTTCTCTTTCAACTCCTTGCGTGTGCCGACCACGTAGTACGCCTTGTTCATGGTCTTCCGCTGTTCCTCGATGGTGTTTTCCTTCTCGGTGATGACTTTTGTATTTTCGGCCACTGTTGCCTCAAGTCCCTTTACTCTGGCTTCAAGCTGCGCGATTGACTGCTCGCGCTCCTGGAGGGATTGCTTCAGGTTGGTGATCAGTGTGTTCAGACTGGTAATCTCGCCCTTGAAGTTCTTCACCCTCGCTGCCAGGCTGTTGATCTTCTTGCGGTTCTCCTTGAGGGTGGAGCCGATCTCGTTGATGTTTTGAAGCAACGTCTGCCGTGTGGCGGCGTTGGTGATTTGAGGTGGGACCTCGCCGGCTGCCGGCGCGTTCCACGAGCTTGGCCTCCTTCGATCGCGCCTTTTCCAGGTCTGTGTACACGTCATTAATGGCCTTCATCACTTCCTCGAACGCCTTGTCCCGGTCGGCAATATTTTGCCTGAGCGTTGCCTGATCAGTCTGCGCTTTGCCGAGCTGCTGCTGCAATTCTTGTTCCTTGTTGCTGCACCCCAATGCCAAAACGGTGAAGAGTACAACAAAAGCTACTCGTGTTCTCATAGTTCTCCTCTCTGGATAGTGTGTTGTGATGGTTGAAGACCCGTTCCCGACTTGAGAACCAGTTCTGAAGTTACCGAAAGATACGTGCGGGATGGCATTTCAGGCAAGTAAAAAAATGCAATGAACGAAATTTAATTTGGGCTTGAGTCTTCACGAATACTCCGGGATCAGCCAGACGTTGCCAGGGCTGCGACGAAGAGAATGGCGATGCGCCTGGTTTCGCTGCATTATCCATTTGACAAAGAACCGGATTAGTGCTAATGTAGCTACACTTTTGTACTTCCACCTTCACAAATCCGGACTCCCTTCGGCGGTATGGCCCGTACATCACAGGTAGCCCAGGTGGGTAAGCGGAGGATTGAGCTCTCGAACCTCTCCAAAATCCTCTATCCCGATGACCATATTCTAAAGGCGGAACTCATCGAGTACTATCTCAAGGTCGCGCCCACCATCCTTGCCCATGTCAAGGGTCGGCCTCTGTCGCTGGTGCGATTTCCTGATGGGATCACAGGAGAGAAATTCTTCCAGAAGAACAGGCCCGAATGGGCGCCTGCGTGGATTGAACATGTCATGCTTGGCGGTGAGGATAATGAAAGCGATGGAGGGAAGGAGAAGAAGATCGATTATGTCATTGCAACCGAGGAGGCCACGCTTGTCTGGCTTGCCAATCTCGCCTGCATTGAATTACACCAGATGCATTGCCGTTCACCCAAGTTTGACAACCCCGACTACATGGTGTTCGACTTCGACCCGCCGGAGAACTTCAAATTCCCACAAGTTGCTGAGCTTGCCGCCGAATTCAAGGAACATCTCGACGGGTATGGCTATCATCCCTTTGTGAAGACTACGGGAAGAAAGGGACTTCACGTTGTAGTTCCCATCGAACCGAAATGGACGTTCGACAAAGTCTTCGAGGCAGCCAAGGCGGTCGCAACCCCTTTTGTTGAATCACACGGTACTTCGGCGACTCTTCACATCAAGAAGGAACATCGCAAGGGTCGGGTGTTGGTTGATATTTACCGCAACAGAACATATCAGACGATTGTTGCGGCGTACAGTGTCAGAGGATTGCCGGGTGGGACTGTATCCACCCCACTGCACTGGGAGGAGCTCGAGAAGGTGGCGAGTCCCTCGGCGTTCGATCTGAAAACTGTCCCTGAGCGTGTTGTTCATGATGGTGATGCCTGGGAAGGGATTGCGGCGTATGCCTCCCCGTTGCATACCGAACGAAAGTCAGTGAAGGAGATCAAAACCCTCAAGCCTTCGAAGAGACACAAGACTCCTGAAACGCTGAAGAAATATGAAGAAAAGAGAAGCTTCGAAAGGACTCCCGAGCCTCCCGCTGCTGTGGCAATAGGTGAAGGCAACGCCTTTGTCGTACATCGCCATCACGCAACTCGATTGCACTACGATCTGCGACTGGAACAGGAAGGCACATTGAAGTCATGGGCAGTACCCAAGGGATTGCCACCGCGGCCGGGGATCATTCGCCTCGCGGTTGCAACAGAAGATCATCCGCTTGAGTATCTCAACTTCGAGGGGACGATTCCGAAAGGTCAGTACGGTGGCGGCGATATGTGGATATATGCGAGGGGCAAGTATGCGATCACCAAGGAAAAGAAAGGGGGCTTTTATTTCCGGCTGCAAAGCAAGGAGCTCAATGCCGAGTACAGCACTCACAAGACGAAGGAAAACGAATGGATTGTGCAGAGGGTGGACAAGCCACAGGTTGACTTCTTGCGAGACGAAATAGAACCCATGCTGGCCGACTCTCAGGAAAGGCCGCCTGAGTCCGAAGGGTATCTGTTTGAAGTGAAGTGGGATGGAATTCGGGCTCTCATTTCGCTGGACGAGGGGGTGATAAAGATACGCAGCCGCAACCAGCATGATATCACTGCGAAGTTTCCCGAACTCCTCGCTCCGGAGGAAGCGTTCCGTGCGTCATCAGCATTGTTCGATGCCGAGATCGTGTGTTTGGATGAGGGTGGAAAGCCGGTGTTCAAACATGTGATTCATCGCCTTCAGCAAGCGACAGAAAGTGCGATTGAACGGGCCAGGGCCAAGTACCCGGTTGTGTGCTATGTGTTCGATTGTCTTTATCTCGATGGCCGGCCGATTGTCAACGAACCGCTTGTACGTCGGCGGGCGTGGCTCAAGGACGCAATCAAAAGGGGCACGCCGTACCGGGTGAGCGAGACTGTGGAAGAAGGCGGCGAGTTGTTCAAGGCTGCTGCTGCCATGGGACTCGAGGGCATCATTGCGAAGGAGAAGACCAGTACATACCAACCCGGGAAACGAAGCTCACAGTGGCTGAAGATCAAGACCAGACAGACAGTCGATTGCATCATCATCGGTTATACTAGGGGCAAAGGTGACAGGGAACCCCTATTTGGGGCCCTCCAGATAGGGATGGTGAAGGACGGGAATCTGAAATACGTTGGGAAGGTCGGGACCGGGTTCGATTCAAAACTCATGAAGGAAATCTTCTCCGATCTCAAGAAACAAAAAACAACGAAGCGCCCGATTGAAGAAAAACCCCTTGATGATGCCAGCACAACCTGGATCGAGCCGAAGCTTGTGTGCGAGGTGCAATATGCTTCAATAACAAAAGACGAGATGTTGAGGGAACCGGTGTTTGTGCGCATGAGGCCGGACATGTAAAAGGAAATTCGTCCAATGAACGCGGCTCATGCAGTAGCGAGGTTGGTTTGTTATCAGTCCGGGGTTTCTTTACTTTCTGCAAATCTGAATAATCGCACATCGGGAGCATGTCATGACCAAGGAGTATCGCATAGGTGCGCTCGGTGCCCTTATGGATGAGTACGAGCGGGCATCGGGAGATCTTGCGGCGATTCTGAATCGAATCACAGATGTTGCTTTCGAACTCGTCCGCGACAAGGAAACTCATGATGAACACTGTCGTTCAATTCAAACGATCATGAGTCATGTCGTCAATTCCGGCTATGGTTACGCGAATCGTGCCCGGAATGCATTGTCTGTACCCTCGGAGAGTTACGCATTTCGGATTCTTTCTCGGAGTGAAAGTTTGGATCAACTCGGGCTGATGCTCTCGTATACCGCCAAGACGTTGGATGACCGATGGCACTACAGTAATGATCGGATCCTGGCAATCCAGATTCAATCGCAGTGGGGGCCGGAGAACCTTGAGCAGTTGCTCGAGCACGCCATCGTTCATGTGCTTCGTCATCGGCGACAAATTGAGCGCTTCCTTGCGTAACATTTCTCCCGGAAGACAAGAAGAAGATCCTTAAAGGAAAGGAACGATGACGTCAAAGCAGGACCTCAAGAGGGAATACAAAGAGCGCAAGAAACCTGCCGGTGTTTTCCAGGTGAAGAATACCGCCAACGGGAAGGTGTTGCTCGGCAGCAGCTTGAACCTCGAAGGGCCGCTGAACAGTCACAAGTTCATGCTGACGATTGGCAAGCATCGTAATGGGATGCTGCAGGAGGACTGGAATGAGTTCGGCGCTGACAAGTTCGTATTTGAGATTCTCGAAGAGGTGAAGGTTACGGACGACCCGAACTTCAATTTGAACGATGAACTGACGCTGCTGGAACAAATATGGCTTGAGAAGCTTCAGCCATTCGGCGACCGGGGATACAACATCGATACGCGTATTCGACAGGCTTAGGCCGACCACTTGCCGTCTTGGCCGGCGTTGATTGAACCACAAGACATCAATTTCACCAACATCAGAAGGGATGTATATGCCGGTGATTCTTCGAACTTCGCTGCTTCTTGTGTGCTCGAATGTGTTCATGACGTTTGCCTGGTATGCTCACCTTCGGAATCTCAACGATCGAAAATGGTACGTCGCTGCACTTGCAAGTTGGAGCATCGCGTTGTTCGAATATCTCCTTCAAGTCCCCGCCAATCGAATCGGCTATACGGCGTTAAGTCTGTCACAGCTGAAAATCCTCCAGGAGATTATCACTCTCTCAGTGTTCATTCCTTTTGCAGTTCTGTACATGCACCAGCCGGTGAAGTTGGATTATCTGTGGGCGGGTTTGTGTCTCCTCGGCGCCGTGTATTTTGTCTTCCGAGCCTGACTCCATCGTAGTTGTTGCACGAACGCCTGCCATAAGCGAGAGGAGATTCCTATCCGACCCTCCCGGGAATATGGCGTTGTCAGTGGAGGTACTGCCGATTGCTCTATTGATCCGCTCAATCTCGGAGGAACATGAAAACGCTAAAGGAAAGGCTTTCTATCGCGATCTCGGTGCTTGCCATTGGCATTTCATCCCTTTCATTTTATCTCACCGTACTCCGCCCTCCAGAAACGCGTATTATCGCCGGATCCTCAATCTACATATTCCACGATGTCGCAGGGAGAGCGTCAGTCGCAATGTCTCTGAGCATGTCCAACAATGGGGCCAGGCTTGCGGTTGTGGAGCGGCTTGGGCTTCTCGTACGACGTGCCGGCGCCAACGAGGGCTACCTTCTTGGACCGTATGCATTCCAGAGAATCAATGAGCGAGGAGAGCCGCAAGACGAATCCATGTCCGGCGCGGTGACGATTCCGGGCCGGTCAGAAACAAGCAAACAATTGTTGTTCAAGGCATCGCAAAACGATGACCACTTCTCCATCACCTCCCCCGGTGAGTACAAGTTCACAGTTCTGGCGTGGCTGGCCGGAAAAGTTCCGCCGATACTTGCAGACTCATTCGAAATCGGGCTTTCCGAGCTGGATGCAAGTGAACTTTCGCATTGGTATCAGTTGGGTATAACAAACTCTCTTGTCGTTGAGCGCCTGCAATGGAAGGGCTGGGAACCTGGAATTGTCGGTAACGTCGACTCAATGCTCAACAAGGTAGCGGTGCATTGACACGAGGGAAGCAATGGAAGAAATCCAGGAATAATCATATATTTGTTACAGTCTCTATGGACGTGGGTTTAATATTGTTCCTTCACATCTCTTGGAGGTCTCATGCGAGCTATCTGGAAAGGTCACATTCGCTTTTCGCTGGTGACAATTCCTGTCCGTATCTACAACGCCGTGGATACGGATCAGAAGATCAGCTTTAACCAGCTCCATAAAGAGGACAACGGTCCGATTGGCTACGACAAACGTTGCAAGAAATGCAACAAGGTTGTCAAAACCGAGGAGATTGTGAAAGGCTACCCGTATGAGCCCGAGCGGTTCGTGATTGTTGAGAAGGAAGATCTCGACAAGATCAAGCTGAAGAGCACGAAGATCATCGAGATTGAGGGATTCATCGAGGCGAAGGAAGTGCATCCGACTCTGTACGAGTCACCGTATTATGCCGGACCCGATGGGCCTGTCGCTGTGAAAGCCTATTCACTTCTTGCCGGTGCATTGAAAGAGACCGGCAAGATGGGGATTGGGAAAGTCGTGCTCCGTGACAGAGAGGATGTGGTGATGATTGCCCCTCAGGAGAATGGCATTGTGCTCTACAAACTCCGTTCGCCTAATGAGGTTCGGAAGATCAGCGAAGTACCCCAGCTCGATGGCAAGACCGCGGACAAGGACCAGCTCAAGCTTGCGCGCAGTCTTGTCGAGTCGATGACGACGACCCTGAAGAAGCTCGATCTCACAGACAAGTATTACGATGCGCTGCGTGAGATGATCGAGGCGAAAATCGAAGGGAAGCAGATCATCACGGTGGAAGAGGAAGTGAAGCCGGTAGTTGATATCATGGCAGCGCTGAAACAGAGCATCGAGCAGGCAAAGTCTCAGAAAAAACCGATGGAAAAAGCAACAGGCGAGAAGAAGAAGGCCGTTGCCACAAACGGAAAGACCAAATCCAGGAAAGTGAAGGCCGCGTAGGAGTCATCGCAGAGCCGGGTACGTTTCAGCTTCGACGATCACCCGGTAACTCGCTTCGGGCTCAAAAAAGAAATCATGGGTAAAGTACTTCAGTTCTCTCCAAAGCCGCCGGTCAAGTTTGACTTTGAGAGGGTAAAGAAACGCAAGAAAGATGGTGCGGGCCAGCGGGACCAGTTGAGTCTCTTTCATTCATCGGGGGCTCAGGTCCTTCGCCTGCCTGCGGACATCAGCCCGTTTGAGGAAGCGCTGCTTCTCGATGAACGGAAGGACGAACGGACGGAAGACGCCTACCGCAACGCCATTGCCCAGGGTGATAGCGTGGCGGATGCGTACTGTAACCTCGGGATTCTTGAATCGAAGGCAGGCCGGGTGGCGAGGGCGTTTGATTGCTTCACCAAGTCACTCGAACATGATCCACGCCACTTCGAATCCCATTACAATCTGGGCAACCTGTATCTTGAAGAGGGAGAAGTCCGGCTTGCGCGAATGCACTACGAACTTGCGGCCGAGGTTGAGCCTGGGTTTGCAAACCTGTATTTCAACCTCGGGCTCGTCCACGCGCTCAACGACGATTACCCCTCCGCTCTTGCAACGCTGGACAAATACAAAGAGCTAGCCCCGCCTCACGAGGGTGCAAAGGCAGACGAGCTGCTTGCAAACCTCAGGCGTTCCCTGAAGCACTGACGTGTATCTCGATTAGCCACCGATCTGTTCGATCAGCATCAGATCATTCGGCTTAGATTGATGGGCGAACAACCGGGTAGACAGGGTTGCCATCCCACGATCCATCGATTCTTCTTCAAAGACTCCCTCTCCAATCCTCTACGCGTCCGGCATACCCTTGGTGAAGAGGTGTATCATGACCCGTGGGTCGCATTGCAGCCAGGCAACAGCACGTCGCGATGGGGCTGAAAACAATGGACAATGATGAAATCAGTGCTCATCCGGCGACCGAAAGCCCGCTATCTTGTGTCAAACGGAACTCAGGCGAGTCTTGAACGTACAAGAGACTGACACCATCATAGAGCTTACTATGGCCACAAATAGCAATTCCTCAGAACCCAAGATCATTGGAACAATACGCCAGGATTTGAGGCGTGGTGACTTTGGGCGGACTGTCCGTCGCGACTTCGAGGAGCTACGGGAGTATATGCTGGAGGAGGAGCGGCGCAAGCGCTTAAAGGAGATGGGAGTGGTGAAACGTTGGGTCCTACTTGCCTGGTGGCTTCTCAAGAGCATGTTTTTCAAACTCACTCCTGCGCGGAGGATCATCCTTGTTGTGGGAATTCTGCTCGTGGTTTTCTCGCGGACAATAATCTATGTAGATAAGCATGTTCAGGTTCAGCCAGATACCAATGGAATGGGAATTCTCGCCATTCTGTTTGTCTTGATGCTGGAGCTGAAGGACAAGCTCGTGGCACATGATGAGCTGCGAGCGGGCCGTGCAGTCCAGCAGGCATTGATGCCTCAACAGGACCCACGCGTCCCGGGTTGGGATCTGTGGCTTTTCACACGCTCGGCGAATGAAGTTGGTGGTGATCTCGTGGATTTCATAAGAATCTCTGAAACGAGGTTTGGCGTGGCAATAGGTGATATTGCCGGCAAAGGCCTGAGCGCAGCACTTCTTGCCGCAAAGCTCCAGTCGACGCTCAGAGCATTGACGTCAGACGCTGATTCACTCGGCGATCTGGGGAGGAAACTGAACCAGATATTCTGGCGGGACAGTCTCCGCAATATTTTTGCTTCGCTGGTCTATATTGAGCTCGCGCCAGAATCAGGGACTGTTCGATATCTCAATGCAGGACACATTCCACCGTTGATTCTAAAGGGAGGAAGGGTTGAGAGGATGGAGAAGGGAGGAGTCGCTCTCGGCATCATGCCCGAGACGACTCTGGATGAACGGCGGCTGGATCTGGCAAGCGGCGACCTCTTGCTGGTCTATTCGGATGGATTGACGGAAGCACAGAACGAAGCGGGTGAGTTCCTCGGTGATCAGCGACTATTTGATTTATTACCCGGGCTTGGCGGTCTTCGCGCAGAACAGGTGGGCGATCGGCTGGTTGCAGAGATCGATCGGTTTGTTGGTGAAGGAAGAGTTCATGATGATCTGTCGATCATAGTTCTGAAAAAAGTCTAGCTGACTGGAGCGGTCCTTTCATGACGTTCCTCGAGTCGCGCCTCGCGTCGTCCTTCTACTGAGATCATGTCACACTCTTCTGATCGTCACGCGATCCAGGTATCTGACTTTCTCCGTGTCCACGTGGACTGAATCGCCCGTCTCAACGAATTGAGGGACCTGAATCTCATGCCGTTCTCAAGTGTTGCGGGTTTCATTGTACTTGCGTCATGACCGCTGCGAATGCCCGGGCCGGTTGAAGCAATCTTCAACTCAACCACCTTCGGGAATTGGATTGTCACGGCTTCCTCGCCGAGGAGTTCAACGGTGATCTTCATTCCCTCCTTCATAAACTTCACGGCTGTACCAATGGCGGCTCTTGCTACATTTACCTGCTCGAACGTCTCCGGATCCATGAAATAGCTTGCATCATTGTCGGAATAAAGATATTCCATCTGTCGCTTTCTGAGGTCGATGTCGTCCAGGTGCTCGGTGTGTTTAAACCGGCGGTCCGCGAAATGGCCAAAGCGAACATCCTTGAGCTTCAACTCGATGAAGCCGTGCATTTGTCCGCTTCCTGCATGATGCACTACTTCGAGCACCTTCCATATTTTGCCGTCCAGTTGAAGAGCAGTCGCTTCTTTTACTTCCGAGGCGAGTACCATGATAGACCTCCGAAATCGATCTGATCGGATAGAAAGAAACAGGCGGTGACTAAAACTACTGCGGGAGAGCATGAATGTCAAGGCTTGGTTGACATTTCCCGAGAGAGGAGTGAAGAAAAGAAAACCCTCTCCGTTGTCATCGAAGAGGGTCGGACAGCACCGAACTATTCGTCCGTCGCTATTTATACTTTACCGAACATCCGTAGGGTCTACTTCCTTTCATAGCAATCTCCCTGCCTGCGAATCCGGCATCGAGCGTCTCTTTCACATAGTTGGTCGCCCTTGCAATGTCATCTTTGTCGGTGGAGGCAATGTTGTCAATTCCGCCGGCATAGACGAGCACACCTTGGGGGTTGATAATATACATGTGGGGTGTGGTCTTGGCCTCGTACATTCTACCGACTGTGCCATCGGCGTCAATCAGGTAGGCGGTCGCGAGCGATCCATTGTGTTTAATCTCCGTCTTCAGCTCATCGCCATCGAAGTAGCCCTGCTTGCCGGGCGCTGAGGAACAGATCGAGAGCCACACAACACCTTTGGCTGTGTACGTCTTCTGCAGGTTCTGCATGTTGCCACTGTCGTAGTGCTTGCGGACGAACGGACAGCCGAAATTCACCCACTCCAACACGACCCATTTCCCCTGGTAGTCGGAAAGGGAGTGGTTCGCTCCATTACTATCGGTGAGAGTAAAGTCGGGCGCAGCATCATCGACATGCGCATTCATTGCGCGGGAAGGCTCGACCGGAAGCGCTAGTAGAAACGCAAGCATTGGAACCGCAGGATAATACATCCTCATGGAAGACCTCACGTCTGTTATGTTGGACGTACACCGTATCTCTCTGGAAAACGCAAAACCCCCGTTTCAAGTTCCACTCTGTTTCATTTTTGCGACGGCAGAGCCGTCCTTCGATCGAACTTAGTTGCCATGAGTGCGATTACCGCAAGATCGAACCGAAATACAATCCCCGCCACAGTATCACGCACTCCTCCGGCAATAAAGAAGATGAACACCGAAACAAGCAAGGGAAGAAGAATCTGTCGATGCCCACAGGGAAGGGCTCGCGACCGGAATGCCCTGAGTCCCCAGTACACCGTTGCGGCAACCAACCAACAGTACGGGGTCAGCCCGAGGAGTCCGGATTCAATGTACACCTGAAGGAAATCATTGTGCCAGCTTCCGGTTCCCTTGTCACTCAGTTGGGACATGAGTGGAAAGATCTCTCTGAAAGTGCGGGGCCCAAACCCGACCAGGGGATGCTGTGCATAGATCATTGTCGCGCCGCGCAGCAGTACATTTCTGTCGGATGAATGTGAAAGTAGCTCCAGCGTAAGTTGAAACCGGTGGGCAACAGATGGAAGGACAAGAATAAACACTGCCATGCCGAATGCATATGCCATGAGCGGGCGTTTATCCCTGTTGATGAGCGCTGCAACAACAAGCGTCCCCACCATCACGATCCAGTACATCCTGTTGAGCGAGAAGATGACTCCAAGACCGAGAATGGCCGCAGCGAGATATGCATGTGTGGGGGTTTTGAAGATCCGGTTGTCGCGGGCAAGGAAGAGTGTAAGGGGAAGGATGACGACCAAATACAGCGAGAACGTGTATGCTCCGGATGTTGTTGAACTTGCCCGTTCCGATATGCCGGCACTGTACTTGAATACACCAATCGCAGCAGCGAACACCGCCGTCCACACAAATACCCGGATGAGAGTACTCATCTCCTTCTCTCGATCAACACGCACGGTGTTGGTGAAGACGAAAAATGCGGCATAGAAGATCATCTCGATGTAGAGTGCCTGCATGCTTGTTTGCGGATCAACCGAGAAGGGAACGGAGAGTGCGCGACCTGCTATGAATGCAAGCATGGGGACGTCCAATACAGTCGAACGGAACCCATTCTGAGATCCTCTTCCGAGAGCCACAAGCCAGAGCAGTGCGAGGACTCCCAACGCGAGTTGCAGCAGAGCGATGGAGAAGATAACGGTGAGGACGACACTCAACAGGGCGATCCAGATCGCCCGGTCAATCCCATGCCTCACGAGCAGCGTGTCCTTCATCAAAAGCAGAAATGGCGAATCCACGATTGGAGCCAAAGTAAAGCGAGAATCCGGATCTTAGGGATAATGGAAGTTAACACTTCGAACGCTGAAAAGGGCTCATGAGTTTCCGGGTTCTGCGCTTGGGATCATCTCGAAGACCCATGTGGACGCCGGGACAGTTCGTGGGAAACACTTCAGCAAGAATCGGGTGGAATTAAGAAGTTCCAGATGTTATACTAATGCAACGTTGACAAAGCAAATACACGGAGGAGCAATGCCGCACTCGGATTACGACAGGATGGAGAGGGCGATAGGATTTCTTGAGAAGAACTTCCGTCTTCAACCTGGGCTCGGCGATGTTGCGAAGCACATCGGCTTGAGCGAGTTTCATTTCCAACGACTGTTTACACGTTGGGCGGGAATAAGCCCCAAGAAGTTTCTGCAATTCATAACACTCGGCTTTTCCAAGGACCTTCTGATTCAATCACGCAGTGTACTTGATACAACCTATGAGTCGGGTCTTTCCAGTCCGGCCCGCTTGCATGACCTGTTCATAACACTCGAAGCAATGACCCCAGGCGAGTACAAGAATCGCGGAATTGGATTGGTGATTACGTATGGATTCCATTCGACCCCGTTCGGCGAGGTTATTCTGGCTGTGACTGACCGTGGTATCTGTGGAATGGAGTTCCTGGCTGGAGAAATCAGACGGCACGCGATTGACCGGCTTGGAGAGAAGTGGGAACGGGCAGTGTTGCGCGAAGACAGCCGCGTGACGCAACGAATGATCGAGATGATTTTTGGCACCTCCGCTCATCGTGGGCAGCGTCTCTCGCTACTGTTAAAGGGGACGAACTTCCAGATCAAGGTGTGGGAGGCATTGCTGAGGATTCCACCGGGCTACGTCCTTTCGTATGGCGATATTGCCGGGATGGTGGGTAAGCCCAAAGCATCGCGTGCGGTCGGCAATGCAGTTTCACACAACCCGATCGCATACATCATTCCGTGTCAGAGAGTGATTCAGAGTATGGGCGCATTCGGTGAATATCATTGGGGAAGCACCCGTAAAAGAGCAATGCTGCTGTGGGAATCGAAGCACAGCACACAGAACGCAGCCTGAGGGGGAACGGCCTCAAGGTCAGAATCTCGGGGGCCACGCAATTGCTGAATCAGCTGAGCCTGGGAATGGTCTAACTTCCAGCAACTTTTATCAGTATTCTTCCCTTGACATTCCCGTTAAGGATTGCCTCGAAAAATGGATCGAGCTTCTGAAGCGGCACTTCGGTCACAATTCGTTCCAGTTGTTCGGGTTTCCAGTCCGTTGCCAGTCTCTTCCAGATCGTTTGCCGAAGCTCCATCGGTGTGAATGCCGAATTGATGCCGAGCAACGCCACGCCTCTGAGGATGAATGGGTAGATGCTTGTTCGTAACTCTCCAGATGTGACATTGCCACAGGACGCAACGGCGCCTTCAAGCTTGGTCTGACGTATGGCACTGTCGAGAAGTTCTCCCCCGACAGTGTCGACAACCCCAGCCCATCGCCCAGGGAGGAGCCCTTTGCCTGATTTATCCAGTGCCTGATCTCGTGAGAGGATTTCTTTTGCCCCGAGATCAGAAAGAAACTGTTTCGCATCAGTCTTGCCGGTTAAGGCCAACACATGAAATCCGAGTTTCGCAAGTATTGCGACGGCGATACAGCCAACTCCGCCTGTTGCACCGGTGACGAGCACCGGACCTTTTTCGGGCGAGACCCCGTGATATAAGAGTTTGTTGACAGACAAACCTGCGGTGTAGCCGGCTGTCCCCAGTATCATGCTTTCGCGGAGAGAAAGGGTCTCTGGCAGCTTCACGATCCAGTTTGCCGGGACGCGAACGTATTCCGCAAACCCGCCATCAGTGTTTGAACCGAGGTCATTCCCGGTGATGATGACTTTGTCACCGGACTTGAATTCATCTGCGGTACTCTCTTCGACGATACCTGAGGCGTCCACTCCAGGGATATGCGGGAACCTGCGCGTCACTCCTTTGTTGCCGGTTGCGGAGAGCGCATCCTTGTAATTGAGGGAGGAGTACAGCACCTTCACCAGCACCTCGCCGGCAGGAAGTTCGCTCAGTTGCCTGACCACTGTGTCACGGATGAACCGCCCATCGGGCGTTTCCGTGACAAGGAGGGCTTTGAATGCTAGGGGAGTCATTGTGGCTGACTGTCTCGATGTTGTGACTGGAAGTGTTATCGCAGGCTATCGACTAATTGACAAAATGTCAAAGGGGGTTCAATGCGAGCAACCCAAGGAACCTCCTGCCATAGTCGGTTGTTTTAATGGATGAAGAGGAGTTCCTGTTCTTGATGTCTGCGTCAGAGTTCCAGGTGCCAGCAGAAAGGATCCTGATGATAAAGATTACGCATGAAGTTGTAAACCTCCTGCCGAATCCCGCCGATAGCAAACCACTCCACCCGATCGAATCACTATTGGCTGACCTTTCAGACCCGAGAGGAGACGTCCGTGATGAGGCACGCAGAGAATTGGCCGCGCACGGACAGAAGGCAGTCGCGCCTTTGATCGGATTACTTTCCTCCCCCGAAGCACATACTCGCTGGGAAGCCGCAAAGGCGTTGGGAGAAATCCGGACCAAAGAAGCCGCTGCCGCACTCGCATCTTCATTGAACGATGAGCATCGTGACGTCCGGTGGGTTGCAGCGGAAAGCCTTGCGGGGCTTGGGCGTGATGCCATCGCGCCGGTTCTTGAAGAACTCATTTCACATGCCGACTCCGTAGGAGTAAGAACCGGGGCAGCACATGTTCTCAGCGCTCTTGTACGTGAAGAGAAGATGGTGGAAATTGTTCTGGCGGCGCTGAATGGTGCCGCTCCCATATTTGATGTCCCGGTTGCAGCGTATGAAGTTCTCCGGGCGCTCAGGAATCGTTCCATCACTTCTTTGTCACAAACCCGACGCCACTGATGGTCTTCCTGACCTCCTTGGGCTCACCGTAGTAATTCACCGATCCCGCCCCCGAGATCGTCACATCGAGTTTGTCGGTGGCGTACACATCTGCTTTTCCCGCACCAGTCATCGTGATTCTGGCATTTGCCGCACGCAGGTTCCTTGTCGACACGCTCCCTGCCCCGTTGATCACAAGACTTATATCGTGAACCGAACCATCGGCGTCCATACTACCAGCACCACTGAGCACGAGCGTAAGTTGTTCTCCCTGGACCTTGCGTATTTCGACAGAGCTTGCACCAGACGCTAAGACAGATGATACATCGGGCGTAGTGATGTCCACCAAAACCTCTGATCGAGGATCGACGTCCTGCTCGGTGTATACAAGCAGCTTTGAGCCACGTACTTCCGTCTTGACAAGTTGTACAAGGTTGTCATCTGTTGAGACGGTTGCGTGAGAGTCCTCGCCGCGTTGAACGGTCACCTTAAACGTGCCGGAGATTTCCACACTGGAAAATTTGTCGAGAGTGCGTTGCTCGGATTTTGGCGTGCCACTTCCGCGGACCCCTTGTCGTTGGCAGCTTGTGAGGACCAGGCATAGCGAGACAAGGAATATTGGAATTGCACGCATGGTTCTGTTCCTAATGAATGGGCGATAGATGGATTACCGGAGAACTCATGGCAATTTGGAACTCATGCAAGGCTTCAACCTCCCCTGCATCGCTCCGGAAAGAGGAGAAGAAAGTAGCGATACGAAGGTGGTACCCATTTATAATCTCACACCCTGGAGTTTCGAACGTCGGCGTTCAAATTATACAGAACTGTCACGCCACCGTCAGGGTCACATGTTCCTGATTAAGGCGTCACCAAATTCTGAACACTTTACTTCCTTTGCTCCCTCCATCAAACGCGCAAAATCGTACGTGACCACTTTCGATTTGATGGTTCTGTTCAGTGCGCTGATAATGAAATCGGCCGCTTCGATCCATCCCATATATCGAAACATCATTTCGCCGCTAAGGATCAGGGAACCCGGATTGACCTTGTCAAGGCCGGCGTACTTTGGGGCGGTCCCGTGTGTCGCTTCAAAGACAGCGTACCCGTTCTGGAAGTTGATGTTGCCTCCCGGTGCAATTCCGATACCGCCAACCTGCGCTGCGAGCGCATCTGAGATGTAGTCTCCATTCAGGTTCAGTGTGGCAATAACGTCGTACTCCGCTGGGCGCGTCAGAATCTGTTGGAGAAAGGCATCTGCTATTGCATCCTTGATCAGAATTTTTCCCGCCGGTGGATTGCCTCCACAGTCGTCCCATGAGACCACCTTGTCAGAGAATTCGCGCTTTGCCAGCTCATATCCCCAATCCCTGAATCCGCCTTCAGTGAACTTCATGATGTTGCCTTTATGCACGAGAGTTATGGATTTCCTTTTGTTGCTGATCGCGTATTGAATTGCGGCCCTGACCAGCCGCTCTGTGCCCTCCTTCGACACCGGTTTGATCCCAATGCTCGAAGTCTCAGGGAATCGGATCTTCTTCACACCCATTTCCTTCTGGAGCCATTGGACTATTTTCTGTGCCTCGGGAGTTCCCGCCTTCCATTCAATGCCCGCGTAAATATCCTCAGTGTTTTCCCGAAAGATAACCATGTCGATGAGCTCAGGATGCTTGACAGGGGAGGGCACGCCCGCAAAGTACTGGACCGGACGCAGACACACATAAAGGTCAAGCATCTGGCGGAGCGCAACGTTGATCGACCTGATGCCGCCGCCGACAGGTGTGGTCAGCGGTCCTTTGATCGCAACAATGTACTCTCTCACCGCTTCGAGGGTGTCCTCGGGGAGCCATGTGCCCGCACCATAGACTTTGTTGGCCTTGTCGCCTGCGTAGACCTCAAACCATGCAATTGTCCGGTTTCCCCCGTATGCCTTTGCAACCGCAGCGTCGAATACCCGTTGGGAGGCACGCCAGATATCCGGGCCTGTCCCGTCTCCCTCAATAAACGGGATGATCGGGGTGTTCGGCACGCTGATCTTTCCAGATGCGACCGTGATCTTTTGACCTGTTTTTGGCTGTGTCAGTTTCAGGTAACTCGGCATTGCTAATTCTCCTTGTCAGTGGGTTGTTGCCGGATGTGCTCCCGGATTGCTGCAGCGTATTCCGCGAGTTTTCCGTTCTTGTATGATTTCAACTGAAGTACAAACCTGATATTATCGTCGGGGTATCTTGGCGTCACGTGCATATGAAAGTGAAATACCGATTGGCCTGCTATCCTTCCATTGTTTGAGAAAATGTTGAAACCATCAAGGTTCAGACTGCTCACAATTGCCCGGGCAACAATCTGGGTTACGTGAAGCACGTCGTGAAGGTCACTTTCTGGTATCGACAAAAAGTCCAGGCAATGTTTCTTCGGGATTACCAGTGCATGCCCGTAGTGTATGGGGTTGATATCGAGAATGGAAATGACTCTGTCATTTTCGTACAGGAACTCGGCAGGCAGCCTGCGTTGAATAATCTGGCAGAAGATGCAGTCCATTGAAGCTACCCCTGCGCCGCCATTGTGCGACCATCGGTCCATGCCGGGGTGACTCTAGCCGGCTGGTGAGATGGAAGATCGCTTCCAAGACCCTGACTTCTACTCATTTCGGACGCATACGTTCATGGGATACATGGTGGGAAAAGGAAGGAGTGAAGGTTCGCCGCCTCAATCTTCTGTTTCCACTTGAAGCAATGTTAATTTTACCCCAAACTAAGCAAAAGTGACAGCAATGTCAACGAGGACAACAAGTTGGCCGCCACACGCGCATGAAATGGGTTCAGCGTTTCTTGCATTTCAGAAGCAGAGTGTATATATTTTTCGCGCAATTTTTGGCAATCATGAAAAGTAAATCTGGAGCCACCATGAAGCGCATATCCCCCATCTTCGTCGCATTCCTCGCGACGATCTACCTTTCGCTGACTGGCTTTCAGTGCGGATCTGCCGAATCGACATCGGCAAAACTGTACATGAGCCAAAAGCAGTATGACAAAGCTGAGCAAGCACTCGAGAAGGAGGTTGCAAAGAATCCTAATGATGAAGAGGCCTGGTTCATGCTTGGACAAGTGCGGATCGAACTCAGGAAGTATCTTGAGGCCAACCAGGCGTACGACAAGGCGCTCGCCATTTCCGATACTCACAAGAAGGAGATCGCGAATAACAAGCAGTACTACTGGGGACAATTCTTGAACGCTGGTGTCGAGGCGTACAATAACGGGCGAACGGAGCCTGCAAAGTACGATACTGCAATTGCCAAATTCGAGGCGGCAATCCAGTTTGAACCCGACAGCGCCACCACATATCACTATCTTGCCCTTGCCCAGTTGGGAAAAGGAGATGACGAAAAGGCACTGAAGAGCCTTCAGCAGGCGCTTCAACACAAGCCCGGCTATGCAGACGCGCTGAAAATCCTTGGAGGGATCTACCTTTCCCGGGCGAATGAAAAGCTTGTTGCAAAAGACCAGGCCGGTGCCAAGGCAAATCTGGAAAAAGCTGCAGAGTTGTACGAGTCGGCTCGCAAGTCAAATCCAGAACGGGTAGAATACATTTCCCAACTCATCGATATCTATCAGAGACTGGGCCAGGAGGATAAATCGCTTGCCCTGACACGCGACGCTCTTGCAAGGGATCCAAACAACAGGGCTTTCATTTATGTCTACGGAGAATTCCTCCTCAAGCAAAGCAAGTTCGAACAAAGCATCGAGCAATTGCGAAAAGTTGCAGACAAGAAACCTGACAGCATTGACGTGATTTACAGTAACGCGAATTACAATCTCGGCGTGGCGTACCAGAACTGGGGAGTGAGCCTGAAGGAACAGGCGGAGAAGAAGGCGGATGAGGAACAGAAATCGGGCAAGAAGAGCAAGAACGCACAAGATGACCAATCGTTCAAGGAGAAGTTCAACAACGCGCGCATATATTTTGAGAAGACTTCGGAACTGAGACCGGATGATCCGGTTGTTTGGCAGCAATTGGGGAAACTCTATGCAGTGTTGAACATGTCTGAGAAGGCGAAGGCGGCGTTTAAGAGGTTCGATGAACTAAACAAGTAGATTCGAATTTGATACTCCCCCGATCCAGTCGATGGGTCGGGCGGTTTGTCTCTAAAGGTAATCTTATGACAGATCAGCAGCAGCCAGGCCAGCAGATCAACATCGAGCTGGGCGAGAAGGAAGCGGAGGGGATCTATTCAAATCTCGCAATCATAACTCATTCGCCGGCAGAGTTTGTCGTTGACTTCACTCGAGTCCTCCCGGGCGTTCCAAAAGCCAAGGTTCACGCGCGAATAGTAATGACCGCGCAACATGCGAAGCTACTGCTCAGGGCGCTGGAAGACAACATCAACAAGTATGAGATGAAGTTCGGCGAGATTAAGATTCACAATGACCAACCGGGTGGTGGATTTGGATTTGCTCCGTTTGTCAAGGACGAGAAAGTGCACTAGCAGGACTATAGCTGTAATGCTGGATCGGGGCGATGACCGATCGGGCATATGAACAGTGAAGTGCTGAATTGGAGGGGTAGGAAATAATGTAGATGTCTGCGAAGGCAAGTTCAGGGGTAAGCAGGCCGGATCGTTTGCCAATGCAGAAACGACTGTACACGTTGTCAGCCATAACTGGATAATGGTGGGATTATGGGCCTTGCACACGCGTCAGGGGGCGGTGTCGTTTCGCGTTCAGCAGTGTGGGTATCGTCCCTCGTCATTGTTTGCCTCACGTCGCTCAACTGCTTCAACAGACCGTTGGAGCCAGTGGCTCCAAGTTGGGATACCAATCTTTCGATACCTCTCGCCAATCGACAGTACACACTATCGGAGATCGTTGAAAAAGACACGAGTCTCCTTCACGTTGGCGTCGGTGGCCAGATCCTTTATACGACTTCCGCCCAGGCCAGCCCGACCTATGTTGGTGACCTTATCACCGTCGGGCTTCGGGATACATCTCTCCGCGTGAAATTCGGTGCCTTCCAGGTGTCGGTTGAACCTGTGGATATTCCCATTCCATTTCCGTGGCTTCCGCAGGGAGTAACCGTCCCCATTCCTGATACCACGATGAGTGTGGCTGATCTTCGTGATACAATCGCATCGTTCCAGCGGGTGACATTCGAACATGGGACCCTGAGCCTTACGCTGCAGAACAACCTTCCGGTCGCGATGCAGGTGATGAGTCCGCTCCGTCTGACTGACACGCAAGGAGGCACGGTCGTGACCTTTGTTTTCAATCCGTCGACCATTCCGCCAAACAGTTCCCGCACTGCCACAGACGACATGTCAAACAAGACTCTCGACAATATCGTCACGATCACGAACATTTCTCTGCACACTCCTGGCAGCCAGACACCCGTGACAATCCCTTTTGGCACTCTGTTTTCGGCGCACCTCAGTGCCACTAATCTCAAGGCAACTCAGGCGGTGGTTGCCAGCATTCCTCCGCAGCGATTGACGGACAACGATACTTCACACGTAACCGTTGACGACTCGACGCTGGTGAGAGAACTGGATATCAGATCGGGTTCGCTGACGCTCAACTTCCATAACAATGTTGCCATCGACATGCGATTCAAGTATCGACTGAATGAACTTCTCCGATCCGTTGGAGGCACATACATCCCATATGAGGACAGCCTGGATCTCCCCTCACATGGCAATGGTTCTCAGATTGTCAACCTCGCCGGTGCAAAGATACAGTCGCAAACTCAACAACTCGTGCGGTCACTGGAGATAGTCAGCAGCGTTATCCTTCCGAACGGGTCGGCCGGGGCGGTGACCGTTAATGACACCGACAAGGTTCTCATTGATGTCGTACGGACATCGACGATCGTTGCAGATAGTGCAGTGGGCGTGTTGAAACCGACGTGGATTACAGTCAATACAGTCGTGCCTGTCAATTTCGGTGACCTTCCCACGCACTTCACCGGCCAGCTGAGAATACCGGCGGCAACACTTGCCCTGTGGACATCATCGACGGTCGACTTCCCGATGGATGTAAGTATTCGTATTGGTGCGAGAAGGAGCGCGGCAGGCGACTCGGCGTTTCTTTCCATGCCATTTTCTCAGAAGCGCGTACAACGCGGTTCGGATCTTATCCTGTTTGATCAGGGTGACGTTGGTGCCTTTCTGAGCCAATTCTCGGGCAGACTTCCAAATGAGCTTCGCATTGAAGGTCGAACGCTTATCAATCCACCCGATGTTTACGACCCAACTCTTGCCGGAGTGGGATCAATCGGGAGAAATAGCTCACTCAGTGGCAGGGCGGATTTGGAATTACCTCTCATGATGGGGATTGTAAGCGGGACATTCACCGATACCATTGCGCTTGGAGACACCACAGCGGACGGGCACAAGGACTATGTGTTCGACAAGAGCAAACTCAACGACGTAAACTCAGGGGCAATTGTATTTGAGATAACGAACGCCATGCCTGTTCAAGTCGGATTCCGACTTCATTTACTTGACATCAGTAAACAATCTCTGCTGCTGGTTCCACAGTCCGGTCAGGAAATGAGCGTCACGGCAGCAGCTGTGGACAGCGGCGGGAATGTGACGCTGCCTGCTAACAGCACCGCATCCTTCGCCCTTAATCAGAGCGAGGTGGGTCAGTTCAATCCTGCAGAGTATCTCAGCTACGCGTTCTCGCTTGTGACAACACCAGGAGCTTCAGCCGTCCGGTTCAAGACCACCGACTATGTGCACATGAGGATGTGGTCATCACTCAACTACAGGGTGAACCGATGAGATCACAGCAGCGTTTCCTGGTGCTTCTTGTGTGTATGGCATTTGTGTCGCAGGCTACGCAGACCCATGCGGGTGAGCGATCGAACATTCGCGGTATGGGAATGGCCAGAACGTTCGTTGTTTCGTCTCGTGGGTTGGATGCTGTCGGGATCAATCCGGCGAGTCTCGCGGTCTCCGACGGCAGCACCGTGACATTCAGCCTCCTCCCCCTGGGTATTCATGTTGGAAGCGATTTCCTCGACTACCAACTGTACACCAAGTACTTTACGGGCGTGCAAACGGACAGTGGTCGTGTCGGACGGTATCTTACCGATCAGGACAAACAGACCATCCTGAACAGTTTCATCGATCCTCTTGCGAACACCACGGGTGAGTTGGAAGCCAGGCTCCTCGGCATTACCTATCGGATTGAAGGGTTCGGCGCCGGCGCGTTCACAGTGACTGACCACGTAGGAGCATTTGCTAATATCCCCCGTGACTATGTTGAGTTTCTGCTGAATGGGAATCCCATTGGTTCCTCGTACCATTTTGATAATACCAGGGTTCAGGCATCCTGGACCCGCGAATATGCACTCTCGGTTGGCGGCAATCTCCGCATAAGGTTTTTGAAGTCGCTTGCTGCTGGCGCGGCTGTCAAGCTCATTCATGGGTTTGGCTACTATGAAGTCCAGAGATTCAACACGTCTCTTGTTACTGATGAACATGCGACCCTGACTGGCGCTGTGGATTTTCTTTCACGTCGCGCCGGCATCGATCCCACGGCTGCACGGTTCCTCGATGCGTACAAGCTCTTTCCTGATGTCGCAGGGAAGGGGTTCGGTTTTGACCTCGGCGTTCGAGGTGAAGTGAATGAGTTTCTCTCGGTTGGGTTGAGCGTCACGGACATCGGTTCGATCAGATGGAATATTGATACAGAGGAGAAGTTTGCGGATACGACGCTGGTCGTTGACGATCCGCTGAACGAAAATCAGCGATCAGCCATTGAAAATGTGGTGAAGGGAAGGTCGCGCGCTGCGGGCCGGTTTTCAACATCACTTCCCACCACTCTGAGATTGGGTGTGGCCCTTCAGGTTGATGAGCTCCCCGGAATGTACGGAATGCCGGGAGACCTCCTGCTTGAGTTGAACTACAACCAGTCCCTTGTTGAGACGCCATTCTCTTCGAAGAACCCGAGGGTATCGCTCGGTGTCGAATACAAACCCATTCCCTGGTTGCCACTGCGGTCGGGTGTGTCGTTTGGAGGGACGGATCATATGAACCTTGCCCTTGGAGTAGGCGTGCGGGTCTCCGTCGTCGAATTCGAGCTTGCTTCGGAGAACGTAACCTGGTTGTTTGTCCCCAACAGCTTTTCACGAGGCTCAGTGGCAATGGGTCTTCGCTTCCGTTTCTGACGGTTTTCCAATTACAGCAACGAAGAGCCCGGCAAACATCTGGCCGGGCTCTTTTGTGATTGTTGTACTCGCCTGCCTGAGTCAGAGGATGTATCTGCTCAAATCCTTGTTCTTGACGATGGACGCCAGCTTTGTCTTGACCACGTTTGCGTCGACGATGATGTTGTCCTTTGTCATCACGTCGGGGGTTTCAAAGAGCACGTCTTCCAGAAGTGTCGTCAGGATTGTGTGAAGCCTGCGGGCGCCGATGTTTTCGACGTTTGCATTTACTTCGCTCGCGGTCCGGGCGATCTCGCGTATCCCATCTTCTGTGAACTCGACTGTTACACCTTCCGTCTCGATCAATGCCGAGTATTGCTTGATGAGGGCGTTCTGAGGGACCGTGAGAATTTTCACGAAATCGTCTTCGGTGAGGCTGTCCAGCTCAACCCGTATTGGAAACCTTCCCTGGAGTTCAGGGATCAGGTCTGACGGTTTTGATACGTGAAATGCACCGGAGGCGATGAACAGAATGTGGTCGGTCCGTACCATGCCGTACTTTGTGTTGACGTTGGAGCCTTCGACGATGGGAAGGAGATCGCGCTGGACTCCTTCGCGGGAAACATCCGGACCGCCGCTTTGCCCTTTTGCCCCTGCAATTTTGTCGATCTCATCGATGAACACGATGCCGGAGTTCTCCATTCGCTGGACTGCCTCCTTGATAACAGCATCATGGTCGATGAGTTTCTGAGCTTCCTCGTTCGTCAGAATCACTCGTGCTTCACCAACACGCACCTTGCGTCTCTTGAGTTTCTGTGGCAGCAGGTTGCCGAACATGTCCTGAAGGTTGATCCCCATATCCTCGAGGTTCATTGGCCCGATCACCTGCATCTGTGGCATGTTGCTGGTCGGCACATCGAGCTCGATTACCTTATCCTCAAGTGAGCCTGCTCTCAGTTTCTGGCGGAATTTCTCTCTGGTTGACTGGTTGTCATCCTCCTCAATTGCAACCGGATCTGCATCGAGGGCTGGCGCATGCTGCCGTTTGCGTGTTGGAGGAATGAGAATGTCGAGAATCCGCTCTTCGCCCAACTCCCTGGCTTTGTCATTCACCTCTGCCCGGCGCCCGGCCTTCACCATATTCACCGAGTACTCGGTCAGGTCGCGAACGATCGATTCAACATCCCGGCCGACATAGCCGACTTCGGTGAATTTGGAGGCTTCGACTTTAATAAAAGGAGCGTTCGAGAGCTTCGCCAGTCTGCGTGCGATCTCTGTCTTCCCAACTCCTGTCGGTCCGATCATGATGATGTTGTTGGGCATGATCTCTTCGCGCAGCGCCGCGGGAACCTGCAGCCGTCGCCATCGATTGCGCAGCGCAATTGCCACGGACTTCTTGGCTGCGCGTTGGCCGATAATGTACTTATCCAGCTCGCGGACAATCTCCCCCGGTGTCAGTTCGCGAATCCTTGACTCTCCTTTGTTATTTGTTGGCATGCTTCCTCTCTACAGTTCCTCAATCGTCAGGTTTCCATTTGTATAAATGCAGATATCGGCCGCGGCCTTCAATGACTCCTCGACAATTTCTCGGGCGGAAAGATCGGAGTGTTTGATGAGCATCCTTGCTGCCGCAAGAGCATAGCTGCCACCTGATCCTATTGCAAGGATTCCGTCGTCGGGCTCAATGATCTCACCCGTTCCCGAAATCACGAGGGCCTTTTCCTTATTCAGCACGGCGAGGAGAGCTTCCAGCTGACGGAGGTATTTGTCGGTTCTCCACTCCTTGGCGAGTTCCACGGCTGCACGTTCAAGGTTGCCGTGGTATTTGTCGAGGTTGTCCTCGAACTTTCCGAAGAGGGTAAACGCATCTGCTGCCGCGCCGGCGAAGCCAGCAAGGACCGTGTTGTCGTGGAGTTTTCGGACTTTCTTCGCACGATGTTTCATCACGGTCTGCCCAACGGTAACCTGGCCGTCGGAGCCGATCACAGTCTTCCCGCGATACGTTAGTCCGAGGACAGTTGTCGCTCTGATTATTTCCGGCATGAAGAATAGGCGGTCATGTGAGTTTGCGGCGGAGGCGGGCAACAGGAATCAGCATTGCCTCGCGGTACTTTGCAACAGTGCGCCGTGCGATGTTCAAGCCTTGGGCATTAAGGATTTGTGCGAGCTTGTCATCGCTGTGCGGCTTGAGAGGATCTTCGGAGTCGATGAGGTCCTTGAGTTTTCTCTTGACTTCCTTGTTTGATACTTCATCGCCATCTGTTGTGCTGATTGAGTCGCTGAAGAAATGGCGCAGCGAAAAGACTCCGTAGTCTGTTTGCACGAACTTGCTGTTGACGACACGGCTAATCGTGGAGATATCCATGCCGATGATTTCAGAGATATCCTTGTAGATCATCGGACGCAACCCTTCCCCCGTCTCGAAGAATTCGCGCTGTTTGTCGACGATTGCCCGCATCACCTTCATCATTGTCTCGCGGCGCTGGTGAATGGAGCTGATGAACCATTTTGCGGCTTCAAACCTCTGACGGATGAAGTCCTTGGCTTCGTTGGATACGCCGTTCTTCTTTCGCTTGGACATGAGTTCCTTGTACGCCTTGTTGATGCGCAAAGGCGGGATATTGCGGTCATTGAGCGTGATGATAAAATCATCGTCGGACTGGGTGACAATGAAATCCGGAACGACATAATTCTCCTGTGCTGAGAAATCACCTTCGCCCGGCTTTGGATTCAAGTGCTGGATCAGCCAGATGACCTTCTTAAGATCGTCCAGCGAGATGGTCATCTTCTTGGCAATCTCTTCGAAGTGGCGCATCGTGAAGTCATCATACATTTCTCTCATGATGCGAAGTGCCAGTGCCTTCAGTACCGGATCGCACTTCGATGCTTCAAGCTGGACAATCATACACTCCTGCAAACTCCTCGAACCTATTCCCACGGGGTCCAGGTTCTGAATCTTCCTCAGTGCAAGTTCTGCCTTCTCAAGGCTTATATTGAGATTGTGTGTAAGGTTCATGTCCTGCACGATGGTCGAAAGCTCCCGTCGCAAGTAGCCGTCTTCATCAATGTTCCCGATGATTTCCTGGCCGAGCAGGTACTCTTCCTCATCCAGATCGAGAAGATGAAGTTGTTCAAGGAGTCGATGGTACATCGGAATCGAGTCAGCCTGAGGCAACTCGTCCTTTTCTTCATCATCCTGGACTTCCCGGGCTTTGTAGCCCGAGTTGTCGTCATTCATATAATCTTCAATGGTGTACTTGTCTTCTTCGGCTTCCTTGACCTCCTCAACCTTCTGCTCGACAGTATCGTCGCCCGCTTCCTCCTTTGCGGTCTCCTCCTGCATCACTTCGACTTCTTCATCATATCCTTCTTCGAGAAGAGGGTTCATTTCAAGTTCGGCTTTGATCTTTTGCTCAAGGGCGAGAGTGGGAAGCTGCAGCATCTTCAGGTACTGCACCTGTTGAGGCGACAGCTTCATCATCATTTTTTGTTGAAGCGAGATATTCAGCATGACAATGTTAACACTGCTCCATCAAGATGCGCTGCCCATCTAGAAATGTGATCGGCAATAATCAACAAACTCCCTGTACCATCGCCCGCCATATTTCCTGACAAGGGGTTCTTTCAGGAAATTGCGAAGGGGAACGTTCTTCTGTTCACCGTGTTCCCGCCCCGGTTTGCACTCATCAATCTGTTCATACCTGAGGAAGTCCTGGCCAAAAGGCCTGATGCGAATCGGGAAGAGATGACACGACAGAGGCTTTCGCCAGTCCGTGTCGCCTTCCTCGTATGCCCGTTCCAGACTGCACTTTGCCACATCACCATCGTAGTACACAAACACACAGTCACGGTTATCAATGCACGTTGTTGTATAGCGTCCGGGTGATCCCTCCACCATGCCAAGCCCCTCGATCACATTGATACTTCGTTGTGAGAGATAATTCTTGGCGCTGGGGTAGGCCTTCTGAATCTCGAGCACCTCGTCGTCCTCCAAGGGAGCTCCTCTCCCACCCTGCAAGGTGCAGCAGGCACCCTTGCATTTCTTCAGCTCGCAGCAGAATGACGCCGTTGCAGCAGCGTCATCGATGACTGCCTCCCCAATGATGAACATGCCGGTCCTTGCGCGTCACGGTGAAACACATTTGTAAAGTACTGTTTTTTGCAAAAAGTGCAATGCAAATCTTTTGCCAAACTGATAGACGGCAGGCAGGGCTTGACTTTTTGCATTCTAGGTCTTCACGAACATCTTCCCCCGCAACTGCTTCACAGCACCCTTGAACTCCAGCGAGAGGAGGTGAACCAGCGCATCCGAAGTCGTAAGATCAGCCCGCTCTGCGAGCTCGTCGATGTGAGTTGGCTCGTCAGTAAGAACATCATGGAGTCGTTGCTCGAAGAGGGTCAACTCCGGCATGACTTTTTTTGACAGGCCCTCACGATCGATCAGCAGATGTTTGAGTTGTGGGCGAAGTTCGGAGAGAATGTCCTCAATGGTTTCCGTGAGGGCAGCCTTGCCCTCCTTGATGAGAAGATTTGTACCGCTTCTTCGCTTGTCGGTCACGGCAGATGGAATTGCGAAGGTAGCACGGTTCTGATCCAGAGCAGTGCTTGCGGTAATCATCGCCCCACCCTCCACCCCCGTTTCGGCAACAACCGTTCCGAGTGCAATACCGCTGATGATACGATTCCGGCGCGGGAAATTCCCCGCATCCGGTTTTGCACCCATCAGGAATTCCGAGAGTACTGCACCCTGCTCAGTGATGCGCTCGAACAATTGTCTGTTTTCAGGCGGGTACACAACGTCGATTCCTGAGCCGATGACCGCGAGGGTTCTGCCTCCTGATTTCAGTGTTGCGGCGTGCGCTGTCGTATCGATGCCGCGCGCCAAGCCGCTGACAATCGGAATTCCGAGTTCTGCCAGATCCGAGGCAAAACGCTCGGCCATCTGTATGCCGTAGGGAGAAGGATTGCGCGTTCCGACGATTGCGACGGAACAATTGTCCTCCTCGGCGAGCTCGCCACGGACAAACAGAAACGGGGGGGGATCGTAGATCTTTTTCAGGTTGGCAGGATAATCCTTGTCCCAGAATGTGACGACACGACCACCGACCTTGTTGAGCCTTGAGAGCTGCTGGTCAACGAATCGTTTGTTCAGTGACGGGCCGGAATCACGAAAGAAGTTGGCAATCGCGAGGGCCAGTTTCTTTTCGATGCCCTCAACGGCACAAAGTTCCCGCGCTGATGCTTCGCCGACGGAGCGGGTATCCTTGAAACGGCTCACCAAAGCCCGCAGCCGGTTCGGGCCAATCCCCGGGATATTGGACAGCACAAGCAAATCACGGACGTCGATAGGCATGGCGGGAAAACGCTTTTGCGAATCGGGACCCTGAACTCACAGGATCATTGGATCATTCGGTATGCTTCTACTCGGCAACGTCAAATCCATCCACAACCGCAACCACTACGCTATGAACCGGTATCTCCTTGCTTTTGAGAAGTTGTGCTGCGGCCTGCCCTTCCTGAACAACCAGAACAGTGTCGCCGATGCCTGCATCAACGGTATCAATGGCAAGCAGGTCCCGCCCGATTGATTTGTCGTCGAGATCGATCGGCTGGACTGTGAGAATCTTCTTATCCTTCAGCGTATGGTGTTTCTGGGTGGCGACGATTGTACCTGTTACTTTACAGAGCAGCATGTCTGGTCACGATAAGTGAGTTCGATCCAATTATGAGTTATTATGTGCCCGGGAGTGAGCGCAACCTGTCAGACAGGTGGCCCCGGTCAGCAAGCACACGGAGCAATGGCCCCTGGGCGATAAACTCGACAACCGACACGGATGCAACCGGGCAAGCAAGGCGGTAGCGAAACCGTCCAACATCAATGCCGAGCAGACTGCACAGGATGATTCTGATGGTTGCCTTGTGCGAGACGACAAGTACATTGCCATCGGTGAAGCGCTCTTTGATTTCTTCGATGACTCTGAGGCTCCTGCGCGCAATCTCAATCGCCATTTCGCCTCCAGTGGGGGCATGCCACGCCGGGTCAGCCGTCCACCGGATGTAATCGTCGTGATAGTCGCGGTTCACAACCTCCACAGAGTGACCCTCCCATTTGCCGTACCCGATTTCCTTCAAGTCGTCTCTCAGTTCCATCGAGGCGCCAACCCTTTCGCACAAAGGCGTTGCGGTCATCACTGTCCGACGAAGTGGACTCGAGAACACTGCCTTCCAGGGAGTCTTGTTGTATTCGGCGGCAAACGCGAAGGCCATCTCGCTTCCCTCTGAAGTCAACTCAGGGTCAAGGCCTGATCCGCAAAAAACATTATCGCGGCTCATTGGTGTCTGTCCGTGGCGAAGAAGGGAAATCGTCAAAGCCATAAGTATGGATCTTCAAAAAATGAACGGAGCCGGATAGTCGACATAAATGCCGCACTCCATGACGCTGTGTGACAGACGGTTTACTTCATGGTTTCTATCTCACGTTTGAACTTCTCGACTTCTTCAACAGCGTGCGGCATTGTTCTCGCCTCTGCAATCACCCGGACAATCGGTTCGGTATTGGATTTGCGGAGATGAACCCAATAGTCCGGGAAGTCGATCCGCAGTCCGTCGTCGGTGTTGAATCGCCCGGCGCCATTCTGCGATGATTGAATTCTATTGAGCACTGTCTCAGGTGAGATCGTTCCAATCTCAATCTTCCCCTTGGCGATTGAGTACTGCGGCAGCGTGGATTTCACCTCCGAAAGAGTCCCGTCAAATTCGGCAAGCATCTGCAAAATCAATCCTATGCCGACGATTGCATCGCGCCCGCAATGGACGGCCGGGAGAATGACGCCACCGCTTCCCTCGCCGCCAATCACTGCCCCGATTTCCTTCATCTTCCTCGCGACATTGATCTCGCCGACCGGTGTACGAAAGCACTTTGCGCCGTATGCAGCGGCGATATCCTCAACAGCCCTTGTCGTCGAAAGGTTAACGACGACAGATTGTGAATAGGTGTGTCCGAGTTGCTTCTCTCTTTCAAGAACAAATTTTACCGCCGAAGCAATGGTATACTCCTCACCCAATGGCTCACCTTTTTCTGTAATGAGAACCAGCCGGTCAACATCTGGATCTACGGCGATGCCAAGGTCGGCTTTCTCGGCCTTCACGCGGGCGGCGAGATCACCGAGATTTTCAGGAATAGGTTCAGGCGCATGCGAAAAGACTCCACTTACATCGCAGTTCATCTCGATTGCTTCACAGCCGAGTTCTCTGAGAAGGGCAGGGACTATGATGCCACCCGCGGCATTCACGCAGTCTGTCACTATCCTGAGTCGCCTCCGTCGTATCACTTCCCTCTTGATATACCGAAGCGAGAGGATTGCATCAATATGCTTGCGAATCCATCCATCATCTGCTGAATGTTTCCCAAGATGCTGCCAGGGGGAATACCTTGCTGTTCTCTCGTCAGCAATTTGCCAGAGTGCGGTGTTCTCTTCCGCATCGAGGAACATCCCTGTTTTGGCAAAGAACTTCAATCCATTCCACTGGATCGGATTGTGGCTCGCAGTTACTGAAATTCCTCCGACGGCATCACTGTGCTCCACTGCAAGTGCGACGGTGGGTGTGGGGCATACTCCAATGGCCCTGACGTTGACCCCCATTGACAGAAGGGTTGAGGAGACCATATTGGCAAAGACTTTTCCGGTGATTCTTCCATCTCTGCCGAGCACCACTGCCGGATTGTCCGGCTGCCTTCGTCTGCAGTATTCAGCATACGCTGAAGCATACTTGATCACGACATCTGGCGTGAGACTTTCTCCCACGATTCCCCTGATGCCGGAGATGCTGACCATTAATGGCATGGATTCTGGTGCGAGATGTTACCGGATTTGTAGAAGAATTCTGCAGAAATGTAGCGAAGGACTGCAAGAGAAGCAAACATAGGAGCGATTTTTCAAGTAGCGATGCTGGACTTGTTCAATCAACAAGTGGTGTCCTGGACTTCAGATTCTGATATCTGAAAACGATGCCGCCTTGTATATCCATGATTTTTTGGTTACGTTTCCGCTGAACAGCAAGGCTCTCGAACCATGTTGACACATGAAGAACGGCGAGAGTTATTGAGGATTGCACGAAGCTCAATTGCTGCCGCACTTCAAGCACAATCCGATCAGGCAACCGGCGATCTGGATATTCACCCATCCAAGGAACTGCTCAAGCCGCGTGGTGCATTCGTTACCATTCGAATCGACCGCGAGTTGCGCGGGTGCATCGGCTACATGGAATCGCTGCTTCCCCTTGCCGAAGTAGTGGCAGAAGTTGCAGTGAAGGCGGCGATTGACGATCCAAGGTTCCCCGCGCTGCAAACACCCGAACTTGAAAGGGCGACCCTCGAGATATCTGTCCTGTCGCCCATGCGTCGGATTTCCAGCAAGGATGAGATCAGAGTCGGTGAACACGGGCTCATGCTGGAGCACGGGTTTGGGAGAGGGGTGTTGTTACCCCAGGTGGCAACCGAGTATGGCTGGAACGCGGAGGAGTTTCTTGAGGCGGTGTGCAGAAAGTCCGGCCTTCACCGGTGGGCGTGGAAAGATCCGGGTTCCAGAATTAGTGTGTTCTCTGCCGAAGTGATTGATGAGGAAGAAGTATTGCACGGGCATCCCGTATGATAGCGGAAAACGCCAACCGCGAATGTGTAGTGTGCGGCCAGTTTTATCCTTCGGACCCCGAGGAATTGCGCCGTGATATCAGAGAGTTGATCGCAGGAGTTGTGTTGCCGAAGATCGACGGCACGATCAGGGGAGTTATCGGCCCGCATGCCGGGTATATGTATTCTGGATTTACCGCCGCACACGCATATGGGTTATTGAATGGGTCACACTATTCGTGTGTGGTGATCGTTTCGCCGAGTCATCAGGAATATTTTGATGGTGTGTCGGTCTTTCCGGGAAGTTCATACGCGACGCCGCTCGGGAGAGTCGTTGTCGATCAGGGGCTTCGCACAAGATTGTTGAACCGGACGAATGGAGCTGTCACAGCGACCCTTGCCGGACATAGACAGGAACATGCAATTGAGGTCCACCTGCCCTTCCTTCAGTACGTTTTGGGCGAGTTTCGATTCCTTCCATTGGTTCTCGGAGATCAACGGAAGGAGAACTGCTTCGCTCTCGGAGCGTTGTTGGGTGAGGTTCTGGAAGGAGAAAATGTTCTGCTCGTAGCCAGTACGGATCTTTCCCACTATCATCCATCAGACGTTGCGCGACGACTCGACGCGATCACGATTGAAGACGTGAGGAACTTTGACTACGAAGGATTGATGCAGGACCTGGAACTCCAACGGACGGAAGCGTGCGGAGGAGGACCGGCCGTGGCGGTGATGATGGCCCTCTGGCGCCTCGGGATCAGGAAGATGGCCATTCTTCATCAATGCAATTCCGGCGACGTCACAGGAGACCATTCTCAGGTAGTGGGGTACCTGTCTGCTGCCGCCTATGAATAACATCGCGATCATTGGGGCTGGGAAAGTTGGTTCGGTCATCGGTCGCATCCTTGTTGAACATGGAGAGAAGGTTGTATCCGTCGTTTCGAGAACGCGGAAGTCCGCGCAAATTGCCGGCAAATTCCTCCGCTGCAGGAATGTCTCGGATTCCCTGGCTGCGATCCCTTCAACGACTGATCTCATCTACATCGCAACACCACACGCGGTAGTCGAAGAGGTTGCTGCCGGGCTTGCCGGTGTCACACATCTCAGGTTCAAACGTCTCTCGGTATGTCACGCGTCCGGCATGCTGACCGCCCGGGTGCTGGAACCTCTCGACCGCAAGGGAGCCACCGTATTCTCGTTTCATCCATTGCAGACGTTTCCGCGTGATTTCTCCGCTCGACAGATTCTCCCGACCGCACGTGGTATCTATTACGCGGTTGACGGATCGCCAATCGCAGTAAAAAGGGCAAGGTCGTTAGCCAGAAAGCTCGGCGGTCACGTTATTGAGATCAATCCGGAACTGAGAGTGTTCTACCACGCAGCGTGCGTTGTCGCTTCAAACCATCTCACGACACTTCTGTCCGTTCTTGAGGTCATGTCCGAGCGGTTTGGCGATCGGAGGCAGGGCTTCCTTGAGGCATTCAAGCCCATTATCATGGCGACGCTCCGCAATGCGGAGAAAGCATCTCCGGCTGCCTCGTTGAGCGGGCCGATTGCTCGTGGCGGCGTGGAGACAGTAGCACAGCATTTTGCAGCGGTAAAAGAGTTTTCGCCGGAGTTGCTTCCGTACTTCGGAACACTTACGTTAGAGACGGTAACACTGGCCGAGCGAAAGGGCTCTCTCACGGAAGAGAGCGCGAGAGCGCTCAGGGACCTTGTCCATTCATACACCAACTCCAAGCCTCAGGATCCACATTGAAAGCATTGATTGCCAGCGGTGGCCGCGGTACACGACTGCGTCCGATCACTCATACACAGAACAAGCATCTGATCCCGATTGCCAACAAACCCATACTGCACTATGCAATTGAGGCCGCGACCGGCGCAGGGATCAAGGAAATTGCCATTGTCCACAATGCCGATAGTGATGAAGTCCCGAAGGCAATAGGGGACGGGTCGCGGTGGGATGCACGCATTACGTACATCCCGCAACTGACACCGGGAGGGCTTTCACAGGTTGTGGCCTTGTCGGAGAAGTTCATGGGGAAGGACAAGTTTGTCTTTTATCTTGGCGACAATATGGTTGTTGGGGGAGTGACGCGCTTCATTGAGGAGTTTGAGCGAAGTGGATGCAACTGTTTCCTGACCCTGGCGAAGGTGAAGGACCCCGAACGGTTCGGGGTTCCCGAACTCAAGGATGGTCGGATCGTTTCCATTGAGGAGAAACCGAAACATCCGAAAAGCAGTTTTGCTGTTTCCGGGATCTATCTCTATGATCCGTCCATATTCGAAGCCGTCAAAGCGATCAAGCCGAGTGCGCGGGGCGAACTCGAGATTTCCGATGCCCACCAGTACCTGATCGACAAGGGCTACAAGATCGGGTATGCGGAGATCACCGGATGGTGGAAAGATACAGGCAAACCGAGCGACCTGCTTGAAGCGAACAGGCTTGTGCTCGACAACCTCACTCCAGCGATTCGCGGGGAGGTGGATGGCCAGTCGGTGGTATCGGGAAAGGTAATCATCGAGCGCGGGGCAAGAATTGTCAATAGCGTTGTGCGGGGGCCGGTGATCATCGGAGAACATTGCGTCATCGAGGACTCGTACATCGGCCCGTTCACGGCCATCGGAAACAAGACAACCATCCGCAGGAGCGAAGTGGAGTATAGTATCATCCTTCGGGATTGCAAGGTGTTGAATGTGGGGATCCGTCTTGAAGGGAGTATCCTTGGCAACGATGTTGAGGTTGTCGAGGGAACGGGCAAGCCGCGTGTACATAGGTTTATGATAGGAGACCAAAGTAGAGTCGAAGTCGTTTGAGAAATCCTTTGGTGGAACGTCTACTTCACAATCAACGAGAGAATCATTCGAACCGGAAAAATGGAGGGATGAACCATGAAGACGTTGAGCGTCATCCTGCTGCTAGTTCTAGGTGCCACCGTCCTTGTTGCTCAGGAAGAAGAGTCCGAATGGCGGATCATGCCCAGTGTGGCCATCGTAAAGTTCTTTCCCGGCGAAGACATCCAGACACCGGGCGAGATGTACATGCCAACCTACCCGGTCACCATGCCCTACGTCACCGGGAACAACTATGCCGGGACTGGTCTGAACTTCAGCGCACGATGCTTCAGTGATGACATCAAACCTCTCGCTCTCACATTTGGAGGCGGCATCACGTGGTACTACCAACCGGACCAGTTTGGTTACCCTGTGCCAGCATATTCCCCATTGGGAGTTGGTGCGACTCTTGGCCGTCAGGATTTCACAGCCTTTCCGCTCAGCATTGGCGTGCAAGCTGTGTTCCCGTATGCTTCGCGTGAGAACCTGATGGTGTTCGCGGGTGCGGAAGGAAATCTCCAATTTATCTCCGGCAATTTGGCAGTCAACCAACAGGCGAAGGCGGGCTATACCGTTCTCGGAGGATTTGCGGTGAAGTTTCTCGAGTTCGGCATCCGGTACACCGCGTTTTCGGACATCAAGAACCTCGGGGCTCACTTCGGGATTCGCTTCAAGTCATTCGGGATTTGATCCATGAACTATCAAACACTTCTCCTTTCGGTCAGCAGCAACATCGCCACCATCACCATCAACCGACCGGACAAACTGAATGCTCTGAACGCCCAGGCGAAGGTGGAGTTGAAAACGCTCTTCAGTGAACTCAAGACCGACAGCAGCATCGATATTGTCATCCTTACGGGTTCGGGAGAGAAAGCGTTTGTTGCGGGGACAGACATCAAGGAGCTTACTGTTCTCAACAGCGAATCCGGCAAGGAGTTTTCATCGAAGGGGCAGGAGGTATTCGACTTGATCGCGAACCTCGGCAAACCCGTGATTGCCGCGGTGAACGGCTATGCACTCGGTGGTGGGTGTGAGTTGGCGCTTGCGTGCCACATCCGGATTGCATCCGAGAATGCAAAGTTCGGTCAGCCGGAGGTCAGTCTCGGCATTATTCCAGGGTATGGCGGAACGCAGCGGCTTGCGCGCCTCATCGGTCGAGGTCGTGCGATGGAGCTCATCCTCACCGGCAATCAGATCGACGCACAGGAGGCTCTGCGGTTTGGATTGGTGAATAGAGTTGTGCCACAAGCTGATCTGCTTGCGACAGCAACCTCGATGGCGCAATTGATCGCGAGCAAAGGACAGATCGCAATTCGGATGGCCCTGAAAGCTGTGAACATGACGGCGGAGACCACGCTCAGCGACGGCCAGAAACTCGAAGCGTCGCTCTTCGGCGTCTGTTGCGATACAGCAGATTTCAAGGAAGGCACGACGGCGTTTCTCGAAAAACGGAAGCCGGCCTTCAGGAATGCGTAGCGGCGGTGGCGTGACGAACGCAATACGTTGGCGACTGGTTATCGCTGGCATGCTCGCAGTCAGTTCGCTTGTATTATACTCGGCGAATCGAGTTACTGAGAAGATCGAAAAGAAGTCTGCCCTTAAGGAGGCTGAGGCCCGACCTCTGCTCCAACGAGTCAATGCTGCAGTTGACACACTTCTCGACCGATATCGTATCGATGCCAGGTGGGTGAAATCGTGGAGCGTATTCACGCCTGGGAGGAAGTTTATCAGGGAAGAACGACGGGTCTACGTGCCGCCCCGGTTCATCAGTCTGGATTTCAATCATGACCTCGGCGAGGCCCTCGCGGCCTATGATGTCAGGATCGTGGCGACCGAGAGGACAAGGGAAAGCACCGTCTCAATGCACATCATTCAGCGATGGGATGATCATCGAGAGTATTGCATTTGTTTTGAAGAGGGATTTGGAGTAAATTCCATTTGCATAACGTAATACGGAGTGATGCCTGGCAGGTCAGACATGTCGGTCTGACCTTTGTGATTCATTGACCGAGAGTCAACAATGGCGTGACTGTCATCTGAGTTCCGGTCGTGTCGATCAAAGAACAACGCAAAGGAGCAGACCCATTAGCACGGAAAAGACAAAACAGCCGAAACAAAACCAGACCAGCGGCGACAACGCGGTGATGGAGAAGATCGTC
The DNA here is from genome assembly GCA_963734955.1 of uncultured Bacteroidota bacterium. Classification (GTDB taxonomy): domain Bacteria; phylum Bacteroidota; class Ignavibacteria; order UBA10030; family UBA6906; genus UBA11986. Next base: position 372,951 of record CAVTJO010000005.1, on the reverse strand, counting down.
TCACTCTGCAAACGCCGAGGGTTCGTATTTCAATCAAGCGAAATTTACGGTGGCTTGAATGGCTGCTGGGACTATGGCCCGCTCGGCGTAGAGCTTCTCCGGAATGTCAAGGAACAATGGTGGCGGAGTATGACGTTCCGGGAAGATATCGAAGGACTTGATGCCTCGATCTTAATGCATCCGAAAGTGTGGGAGGCCTCGGGTCACGTCGCCAACTTCACCGATCCAATGGTGGACTGCAAGGAGTGCAAAGCTCGCTTCAGGGCGGACCAGATTGACGAAGCAATGTGCGGAAGTCCGGCATACAAGGGGCGCAAGGCATCCAAATGCCAGGCAGAAGGGAAGTTCACCGAGGCCCGTCAGTTCAATCTGATGTTCAAGACCTTCGTTGGCCCGGTGGAGGACGATGGTGCGGTGGTGTATCTGAGGCCTGAAACCGCTCAGGGAATCTTTGTGAACTTCCTGAATGTTCAATCATCCTCGCGACAGAAAATTCCGTTTGGCATTGCGCAGATTGGGAAGGCGTTCCGTAACGAGATCAACACGAAGAACTTCCTGTTCCGGACCCGTGAGTTCGAGCAGATGGAGATGCAGTTTTTTGTCAGGCCGGGAACGGATGTTGAGTGGTTCAACCGTTGGCGTGAAGAACGCATGCAATGGTTCATCAGTCTTGGCCTGACCAAGGAAAAGCTCCAGTGGCACCAGCATGAGCCCGACAAGCTTGCCCACTATGCGAAGGATGCATACGACATCGAGTACCAATTTCCGTTCGGATGGGGGGAGATCGAAGGGATACACAACCGCACCGACTTCGACCTGTCGCGTCACCAGGAATATTCCGGGAAGGCGATGCAGTATTTTGATGAGCAGACGAAAGAGAAATTCATTCCATACATTATCGAGACATCCGCAGGCGCGAGTCGGTCGTTCATGGCATTTCTTGTCGATGCGTATCGCGAAGAGGAGGCCCCGACCGCGGACGGGAAAATGGAAGCACGTAACGTGATGCGTTTCCATCCGAAGCTTGCCCCGATGAAGGCAGCGGTGTTTCCTCTCGTGAACAGAGATGGCATGCCGGAGATCGCGAAGAAGATTGAAGCATCACTCCGGCCGCATCTGCGCGTATTCTATGACGACAGCGGAGCAGTAGGCCGTCGCTACAGAAGGCAGGATGAAGTGGGGACGCCGTTCTGCATCACCGTTGATTCTCAGACTCTTCAGGATCAAACCGTCACAGTGCGGGATCGGGACACGATGTTGCAGGAGCGGATTGGTGTTGACGGGATTCTGAAGTACCTGCGCGACAGGTTGGACATGTAGGGCTGCAGCAGGGTTGTGGGCAGAAAAAAGACCTGATTGGAAATCTGCCGTACAATTCTTATATTGTCCCAAACAAAATCGCCCATACCCAGGCAGGCATGAAGAATCTCTCTCCTCTTGCAATTCTGTTGGTAGTGTTGGTGTTTGGCTGCGGTGACAACCTCGAAACTCCCGCGCCTGCCATTACGTTTGGTCCACCTCTCAATCTCAAAGCCCTCTCCCTCAATCAATCGAGCATTAGGGTCCAATGGTCGCCGTCGGCAAACGCCGCTGACTCTAACTTCCAGGGGTACATCGCCCAACTCGGCATTACGAGGGATACTCTTCCCAGGACTCAGTTCACATTTGTCGCCGACAGCCTTCCTGCAGGAGAATCGGTGTTCCTCATCTATTCGCTAAGGAATGACGGCCTCCGGAGCGATGCTGCAACAATCCGCTGGGCTCCTGCCATGCGGTTCGACTCCGTTTATGAGGTCTATGAAAATGTCTCGCCCGTCTCGATCCGTCCGGAAGCATTCAACGTGGGGACCTCGACGACGAACCCATCGGTGATGGTCATGGATCCCAATGATCCGGTTGTGCAGCAGACAATGGATTTGTTCTTCAATGGGGATTCGCTCGAGACGCGCCAGTCGCTGTCGATCTGGAGCGCCAATCTTCTCGTGGGGAGCTTCAACACGACGCGTTTCTCGACGCAGTCGGATGCTTCTCCATCTCTTGATTTCCCGCTCGCTGCCTTTCCTGCTGAAGACACATTTGTGCAGGATAGCATCACCGTGGTTGACAACACGATCTACTATGTCAAGGTCATAGGCGACCCGTTGCAGATCAATTATGCGAGGATTCACGTTCACATCAAAGCCGGGACAATATATCCGAACCGGATTATTCAGGTTCGCGTGTCGCTTCAGCGGACTGCGGGATTGCTGTATGCGGTAAATTCACAGGACGGCAATGCGGGTATTTTCCGCGACTTGAGCCGTTACCCGATTTTCATTCTCAATCATTCATAATTACAGAGGGGCACAAATGACGGCAAGAACACTGATCGTCAATGCAGTTACGCTATCAATATTGATCCTTGGAATCACATGGCTGGGATGCAAGAGTGATTCAACAACGGAACCGCCGGGTACTACTACTCCAACGGTTCAGGCACCGACGAACCTCAGGGCTTATTCGGCAGGGGCTACTTCAGTCGGACTACTGTGGGATCTATCTTCTAGTGAAACCGACACAATCTTGAATGGCTATCTGGTGGTAGCCAAAGACCCATCAGGTACAGTTGTCGCTAGCAACAACATTGCAAAAGGAACACCGAATACCAACGTGACATCGTTGACCGAGGGGGTAATATATACGTTCGTTGTGCGTGCGACGGGTAGAGGTGGAATCGTGAGCAGTGATTCAGCATCGGTCCGCTGGTCACCGGCGAGACGGTACTTAAACGACTCGACGTTGAGTATCCCCATTCAAGTTTACGAGTTACGAAGCACGGTTGGCGCAAGTGGGCTCCAGTTCAACAGCAACGGTTCTTATGCAAAGGTGCGCTCGTTGGGTGTCGGCAATCCCGATCGTTTCTTGTGTGATATGTATGTTGACTCGGTAGGTGGCGGGGCTCTGTGCCTGAAGAACATCGGGTTACTTACAGGATATCCAAGAGTTACCTATTTCTCCACTGAACCCTTGCGAAATGTGACAGATTTCACTGACCCTCGAACCGCTCCACCGGATACGAATTCATATCAATTGAATCGCAAGGATCTTCCCACCGGTGCGGTAACCCAATCGGTCGTCTTGTACGCAAAGACAGCGAATTCCGGAATCAGCAATTACGTTCGCATCCTGGTGCAGCGGAACCAAGCAACCGGATTTCTTTACTACGGTTCCGGAAGTGACAGGTATCTCGTTCTTCAACTCTCCTACCAGAACACACCCGGAAATTGGTTTGCCAGGCCAGGTCAGGTCTCAACGATGCCACAGAGATAAAGGACCTCAACAATGACAAAGAGTATCGCCACATTCGTGACATTCCTTTTGATAATTACTGCAACTGCATTTGGACAGAAGGTCAAGAAGGAATCGACGATCATCGGGGAAGTTATCGACATAAAGACATACATAGCTTTTGGGATGAAGGCGGATAATCCAGACCGAAAGGCGGCCGCTGAGGCAAGTATGAACGCAGGCAACCCTCTCGGCATTCTCGAAAAAGGAACGGGGAAAATCTATCTCGTGACATCAGTACAACAGAACGAGAATGTCAATGCAAAACTGAGAGATTACCTGGGGCTGCGTGTCTATACAAAGGGTGTGGTTTACAGGAAAGCAGGACTACAATTGATCGTCATGAGTGATATTGGCAGGACCATAAAGTAAGATATCTGCACGTCAGGATTGGGTGGACCACCTTGTCCACCCTTTTTTGTTTATTCTAATCCCTTTAAATGCAATTCAAGGACATCTTCGTCAACCGCTATGCAGAACTCCGCGTTGGATGGAGACTGCTTTCATTTGTCATCCTGTTCACCGTTACCCTGTTTGTGCTTGGAACCCCGCTGAGAATTCTTGGAGTCAGGAGTGACTTTGCGGGCAGGGTAATCACACTCGTTGCTACGCTCGGTGCCACCTACACGATGACTCGCTTCATAAACAGGAAACCGTTCGGTGCAATCGGGCTTTCACTGCATTCTCATATGTTCAGAGAGTTCGGGGTTGGATGTTTGCTCGGGTTTCTGATGGTGTCCGGGATCTTTGTGATTGAACTGATGAGCGGGTTCATATACCTGGAGTGGAGTGGCCTTTCGCCTCTCCATTGTGTCAGGGTCGTTAGTTGGGCGTTGGTGGGATTCTCCGTGGCGGCGTTCGTCGAAGAAGTTCTCTTCCGCGGGTACTTTTTTCAGTCGCTTATTCAGTGGATTACGTTTCTGCCTGCAACACTTGTTCTCGCTGTGGTGTTCGCTGGGTCGCACTATGCCAATCCCCATGCTACGATCTTCAGTCTTGTGAATGTGGGCTTTGCAGGCGTGTGGCTATCAATTGCGTATTTCAAAACAAGAAGCCTCTGGCTTCCATTCGGATTGCATCTCTCATGGAATTTCACCCAAACCACCGTGTTTGCATTCCCGACGAGCGGCATTTCATTCCCTGAAGATCGGCTGATGAACCTTACCCAATCGGGACCCGAGTGGATGACAGGTGGCGCATTTGGTCCGGAAGGCGGCGTCCTTGCAACGATTGCCCTTGTTGTCTGCACCTGGTACATCCTGAAGTCGACCGCTCTCAAGGCTCCTGAAGGAATTGTCACGCTTGATTCTGTCGAAGACCTGTTGCCGCCGAAACCCTTGAACCAGGAGCCTGCATGAGAGTCTCGATGCTGGTTGCCGTCGCCTTCGTGTTCTCGACGTTCCATCTCAGGGCAGAGACCATGTCGGAGCAGGAATTTGAGACGAGGGTGAAAAAGGGGGTCGATGGTATTTACAATCTTGAATTCGAACAAGCCGAACATGAGTTTACCGATCTCATCCGTGCGAAGCCCGGGGACCCAGCGGGGCATTTCTTTCTTGCCATGGTGAACTGGTGGCGAATCATGATTGACATGGATAACAAGCAGTATGACGACCAGTTCCTCGATTCGCTTGACGTTGTGATCGATCTATGTGATGATTTGTTGAAGAAAAATGAAAACGATGTGAACGCGTTGTTCTTCAAGGGTGGGGCAATCGGGTTTGAAGGGAGATTGAAATTTCACCGCGATGATTACTTCGGAGCGGCGTCTGCAGGGAAGAGGGCTCTTCCTCTCGTCCATGATGCATCTGCTGCCGACCCAAAGAACTATGATATCTATCTGGGCACCGGCTTGTATAACTACTACGCGGGCGTGATCCCCGAGCAATATCCGTGGACGAAGCCGCTGCTCCTGTTTCTTCCGGCAGGAGACAAACAGAAGGGAATTCAACAGCTCTCCACCTGTGTCGAGAAGGGAAAATATGCAAGCATCGAATCTTCCTACCTTCTCATGCAGATCTATTATGGATATGAAAAGGATTTTCAGAAAGCTCTTGTGCTTGCTCTTGCCCTTAACAAAAGGTTCCCCAACAATCCTGTGTTCCAGAGGTATCTTGGCAGGTGTTACGTTTCGGTGAGCAACTGGGGTATGGTTCAGAGCGTGTTCGGCGAAGTTGCTGCGAGAGCTTACAAGAAACAACGCGGGTACGCAGACCAGGCGCTGCGCGAGGCAGAGTATTATCTCGGTCTGTGCGATATGAACAACAGGCAGTATGAATCATCGCTCCAGCATCTCTTCAAGTGTGATGAGTTGAGCAGGACAGTGGATAAGGACGAGGTGTCCGGATTCATGGTGATGGCTAATCTCAAGGCGGGGATGGCATACGATGCTCTTGGGAGGCGGGACCTGGCGGAGAAGGAATACAGGAAGGTACTTGACATGAACGAGTACCTTGACTCACACAGGCAGGCCGAGGGATTTCTGAAGATACCCTTCACTTCACGATAGAATTGCCGGATATCCGGCGAAAGGCTATTTTAAACAGCCACATGGAACTTATCATTTTCATATACGGACTTATCGCGGCGCTGGCCGAAATTCTTGGTGGAAGCCTCGTGGTTCTTCGCAAGCGTTGGCCTGCAGAAGTGCAGGAGTATCTGCTTGCGTTGAGTGCCGGGTTCATTCTCGCGCTTGTGTTCCTTGAACTCGTGCCTGAGAGTATCCGTGCTGTAGGGCTTGAGGCTCCGGCATTTATGTTGCTCGGCTACTCCGTGCTCCATTTTTTTGAGCACGCAATTGTCGGTCATCTTCACTTTGGAGAGGAAACTCATCACGAGGTGATGGTGTCGAAGGTCGCAAGTGTGTCCACGTTCATCGGGCTTTTTGTCCACGCGTTCTTTGACGGATTTGCGATCTCTGCAGGGATGCAATTCGATTTCTATCTTGGCCTGATGATCTTTGTTGCAGTGCTCCTCCACAAAATCCCTGAAGGTCTGACTATAGCCTCAGTTATGCTCGCCGCCGAACGGCCCCGTAAGACTGCACTGCTTGCCTCCGCCTCGATTGGCGTGGCTACGATGCTCGGAATCGTGAGTGTGTTCCTTCTGTCAGGAGTCAGCGCACGTGTGCTAGGGATTGCCTTTTCGTTTTCAGCCGGTGTGGCAACATACGTCGGGGCAAGTGATCTTATACCGGAAATCAACAAGTCGAGGCACAGGATCATTCCTCTGCTCGTCTTTGGCGGCATGGCGCTATTTTACATGGGTAGCAAGCTACTCACATCGTATGCTGGTGATGGGCATTAAAGTCAGGCAAAAATGAAAGAGCCCTCCCACACAGCCGGGAAGGGCTCTTGTTCAGACTCGGATGCTTGGGTTCAGAGATTGGTGCTGATGGAAATCCGGTGAAGGTTTCCAATGTTCCCGAGGGACGAAAGCGAATAGTCCACGCGATAATCAGTCACATTAATTCCCACTCCTCCTGAAAACCCCGCCAAACCTGACGTTGTGCCGATCTTCAGGTCCTTCCGTTTTTCATTATCGAACCCGACTCGCAACTGCAAAACCTTGCTGAGCGTGAATTCTCCGCCAACCGTAAATGAGGCAAACCTGTTCCCGAAGGTATCCTGACTTTCATTCAGCTTGTGGAAATTCACGTTCAGGAGCAATGGGAGGCCTCGCGGAATGAGCGATACTCCAACGACGAAGTCAAGGGGAAGATCTTCTCTCGTGGAGATGTACGACTTGAGTTGACTTCCGATATTGCGGATGCTTGCACCGAGCGTCACCTTGCTTTCCGGAACGCTATACAACAATCCGAGGTCGCCTGCGAGAGCTGTGGACTTGTAGCCTGCAATCGCAGAGTAAATGAATTTCACATTTGCCCCGTAGTGAAGGTTATCCTCGAGCAGGTTCGAATAGCCGAGGACGAATGCGAGATCGCTTGCAGTGAACGTGCTGCCGAGGTTATTGCCGAGGTCGTCGGTCTCATCGAAAGTCCCGTAGTTTGTATAGATGATGCCTGCTCCAAACGAACCGAGATCTTCCAGAGATTGACTGTATGAAACATAGCCTGAGTTGATATCGAGAAGATGCTTGAAAAAACCGATGGACCCCATGGGGGCTTCAAGTGTACTGAGCGCCGCCGGGTTATAGAATATTGAATTTGGGTCGCCGGTGACAGTAACAAAGCTCCCGGCAAGTGCTGCGGCCCGAGGGCTCACATCGTTACGGAGGAAGCTATAAACAGTGTTGGTTTCAGCGAATGACGCTTGCGGGGAAGTTATGCAAAAGACCAGCAGCGGGATTCCGATCTTCACGTGATGTTTCATTTGTTCTTCTCCTTCACTCATGCAGGTGGACGTGCACCAAATCTACCAAAACGCATCTGGAATAGCAATACGAGAACATCTGCAAGAGGTTGACAATTCGTACGCCTTCAGCTAAGCGGAGAAGAATGTCTCAGTTTGAATTGGCGCCAGGGTTGGCCCTCGTTGTCCATGCGGTAGGTTCGTCGAGGCCCCGTGCATCCTTCAACTTTGCTGAGAGTGATCTATTGTTGGGACGCGGATTTCAAAGGAGCAATCCGGGGGGAATGTTTGCTTATCAGGCTCAAAACCCCTATATTATGCCCACACAAGTGTATCTCAGGTTGTAGTCAGAAAGGAAGATGTTTGTCATGCGTGAGGGAATTCATCCGGATTACAAGAAGTCAACTGTGACGTGTGTCTGTGGCAACACATTCGTGACGCGTTCAACCGCGGGCGACCTGAAGATCGAAATCTGCTCGAACTGTCACCCGTTTTTTACCGGACGCCAGAAGCTCGTTGACTCGGCAGGTCGAGTCGAACGCTACAATAAGAAGTACGCGAAGAAGTCTGCCGCACCGGCGGCGTGAAAGAGATGTGCCGGTTTCTCGTTCCTTAGAGCAACGTTCCGCCATTGTGTGGAACGTTGCCGTTTTGTGCCACCCGCAATCTGTGAGCGCCCATGCACCTTTGCCTATTCGAAGATCTTCACGCAAGCAACTTCCTGCCCCTCACATACTTTCGTCCGGTGTACGATCTGCGCTGCGGGATGCTCTCGTTGAAAGAGAGGATCATACGCCACCTCACACCCAAATCCACGTCGTTGCTCGTACGCGAATACCTCGCGGATGTAGTGAAGGAAGAAAATCCCGGCGACGAAGTGAATAAGGTTTCCGCCGACCATTGCCTCTTTGTGAATGGCCGGATGATCATGACGGCACCGGTTGCGCGTGAGCTGAAAAAGGGGAAAAGCGATTGCGTGTTCACCTGTGGCCATCGGATTGTTGCCATTCGATTGAGCGGGAAGAATGTGCAGAGGGCGATGGCAAGCGGCATTCCGGATGTGGTCGACCTTTCCAATGTCACCGGCGCTCCCACGGTCGAAGTTGAGGCACGACTCGTGGAATACCCGTGGGATCTTGTGTACAGCAACGAGACAGAGCTCGTCAACGACTTCGCCATGCTGACCAGGAAGAAAGTCGGCGGCAAGGCGGACGTGTTCAAATCCGCCTCACTGATTGAAAGGAAACGCATCCGTCTCGGCGCAAAGAGCATCGTGGGCGCCGGTGCCGTGTTGGATGCCTCGGATGGGCCGATCTACATCGGAAACAATGTCCGGATTTTCCCCACTGCCGTTATCGAGGGGCCATGTTTTGTTGGTGACGGGTCAATGATCAAGGCAGGTGCAAAGATCTACGGCAACACGAGTATCGGACCACTCTGCAAGGTTGGCGGCGAAGTGGAACACTCGATCATTCATTCGCATGCAAACAAGCAGCACGACGGTTTCCTCGGTCACTCATACATTGCCCCGTGGGTGAATCTCGGTGCGGGAACCACGACTAGCAATCTCAAGAATACATACGGCAACGTGAAAGTGCATATCAACGGCAAGCCGACGGACTCGGGCAGGATGTTTGTTGGTCTCACTGCGGGCGACCATGTGAAAATTGGGATAAACGGGACCATTGACACCGGGACGGTGATTGGACCGATGTCGAATCTCTACGGTACCGTAATTCCTCCGAAGTATGTTCCTGCCTTTTCCTGGGGAATAGGAGGCAACCTTTCCACCTACGACGTTGAGAGGGCGGGTATCGTGGCCACAACGGTTATGAGCAGACGAAATATTGTCGCCTCCAATGCGTATATGCAATTGATCCGACACGTCTTCACACTCACGAACAATGAACGGATCAACTTCAGAACCTGAGATCAAAGAACGTTCGGAACACCGGACGTTATATGCAGGGGTGCGTGGCACAGCTGTCAGGCTGCTCAATCGTGTCGAGCGGTCGGATTCCTACCTCGACCGCGTTCTTGACGCAGAGCTTCGTACAACCGAATTGAGCGACCTTGACAAGGGATTGCTGACCGAGCTTGTGCATGGTGTCCTGCGATGGCAGAACAAGCTGGACTGGGTGCTGAACGGTTTCTCTCACGGTAACTTTCAGAAATCGGAAGTCAATATCAAGAACACCCTACGCGTGTCGTTGTACCAGATTCTTTTCCTTGACCGGATCCCGCACGCCGCCGCAGTAAACGAGGCGGTTGAGCTGATCAAGCGTATTCGTGGAGAGAAGGTGGGGGGACTGGTGAATGCGGTTCTGCGCAACATCATCAGGAATCTCGATGGCATCCGGTACCCCGATCCCAATGAAGACCGCGTACAGTATCTGTCAGTGATGTACTCGCATCCGCACTGGATGGTGAAGCGTTGGCTCAAACGGTTTGGCTACGATGAAACCCAGAAGCTCCTGGTTGCCAACAACGAGCGACCGGGTCTCGCGCTCCGGATCAATAAGCTCAAGGCACAGCCGGGTGAATTTCTGGCGATGCTCGATCGCCAGCATATTCAGTATACGGGTTCCACACATGTCGATTTCTTTGTGAAGGCGAAATCGCTTACACGTATCGGGCAGATGGAGCTGTTCCGCAACGGTTTTTTTACAATCCAGGACGAAAGTGCGATACTGCCATGTCTCATGCTCTCGCCTCAGCCTGGCGAACGGGTGATCGATCTCTGTGCAGCCCCTGGCGGCAAGACCACTGCGATGGCCGAAATGATGAAGAATGAAGGTGAGATCACTGCGATTGACAAGTACGAGAACAAGCTGGCGTTTGTCAAATCGGCATGCGATCGACTTGGATTGAGGAATGTGAAACTCCAGGCCGTCGACTCATCAACTTTGGAGAGCGAACAGGCAGACAAAGTGCTCCTTGATGCACCATGCTCGGGCCTTGGGGTCCTGACGAAGAAACCCGATATTAAATGGAAACGTGACATCACCGACGTCATCAAACTCGCGAAGATGCAGAGTGACCTGATCGAGAATGCAGCCCGACTGGTGAAGCCCGGAGGTGTTCTCGTTTACAGCACCTGCACGACCGAACCCGAAGAGAATGGTGATGTTGTGAGACAGTTCCTGACAAAACATCCGGAATTTGTCACGGACAATGCCGGCCAGTATGTGAGCCATGCGCTTGTTAATACCGACGGCTTTGTGGAGACGTTTCCACATCAACACAACATGGATGGCTCATTCGCTGCGCGGCTGGTGAAGAAGGCCTGATATTCGGATGTACGGGCGTCGTTCTTTGTTTTCATTCTGCACGGTAAGGCAAATAGACCCGGAAGATCGGGGTCGATGCGGTTCACGCTGCCGAGGCGAGAATTCATGCGGGGTACTGCTCGGTCATTGAGGAACCTTGGTGGAGGGAAGTCGGTCAGCGGGAACCGGGCTTCATTTTCTTCTTCACACGAACACACGGCATTGTCGAGCCGCGTGAAACTCACAACCACAAGGTGACGACATGAACAACATAGGATCGTATGAGGAGCGTTACAAATCATTCCAATGGAACATGGTACAGGATGAGCTCGGGTTCGGCAACGACGGGATGTATAACATTGGGTATTTCTGTTCCGATCGCATCTGTGAGAAAGGGCTTGGCAAGAAGCTGGCCTTGTTATGGGAGGGATTCAACGGTGAGGTCAGACACTATACCTATGACGACTTGCGGGGATACAGCAACTCGTTCGCGCTCAGGCTTGACGAGATCGGGCTGAAACCGGGCGACCGGATATGCCTCTTCATGGATCGGATACCGGAGCTATATATTTCATTCATCGGGGTCCTGAAGATGGGGGGGATCGTTCAGCCGCTGTTCTCCGCTTTCGGTGAGGACGCACTGCTGATGCGGCTGGATGACGCAAAGACAAAGGCAATTCTCACGACCAGAAAACATCTGGGCAAGATCAGAAGGATCCGTTCCTCGCTTCCGGACCTTTCCCATGTCATCGTTGTGGACGCAGGGAACAAGCCGCTCGAAAAAGGGGAGATTGCTTTCTCCATGGAAAGCGAGCCGCGGATCGAGAGGTACGACGTGCAAAAGGTCGGGCCAGAGACTCCTTCCGTTCTGCACTATACCTCGGGCACAACCGGAAAGCCAAAGGGCGCCCTTCATGTACACTCATCTCTGATTTCCCAGTATGTCACCACGCAATGGGTTCTCGATGTCACACGTGATGATATTTTCTGGTGCACAGCCGATCCGGGCTGGGTAACCGGTACGTCATACGGGATCATCGGCCCGTGGGCAAACGGTGTCACCCAGGTGGTCCTCGACTCTGGATTCAGCGCCCGGAAATGGTATTCGTTCATTGAGAAGTACAAGGTCACGGTCTGGTATTCGGCACCGACGGCCATTCGCCTCCTGATGAAGGAGGGTCTTGATCCGGTAAAGCGGGCGAACCTGAGCTCGCTCAGACATCTCGTGAGTGTCGGCGAGCCCTTGAATGCGGAGGCCGTCATCTGGTCGGAAAAAGCATTTGGCAGACCATTCCACGATTCGTTCTGGCAGACGGAGACCGGGTCGATCGTCGTAACGAATTTTCCCGGCATGAAGATCAAACCAGGCTCGATGGGGAAGCCATTTCCCGGGATGGTCGCAACGGTGGTCAATCCAAAGACGTACGAGCCGGTACAGTCCCGTGGGACGGTGGGCCTCATTGCGTTGAAGCCGGGATGGCCTGCAATGTTCCGGATGTATTGGAACAACAAGCAAACCTATGACAACAAGTTCAAGAACGGCTGGTACATCTGTGGTGACCGTGCGAGCATTGACGCGGACGGTTACTTCTGGTTCGTCGGACGTGATGATGATGTGATCAACACAGCCGGCCACCTTGTGGGACCGTTTGAGATCGAGTCGGCGTTGCTGGAGCACCATGCCGTTGCCGAGTCCGCCGCAGTGGGGAAGCCTGATCCGATTAACATGGAGGTTGTAAAGGCGTTCGTGGCACTCAAGCCTGGCTACAAGTCGAATGATGATCTGACGATGGACATCATGAACTTCATTCGGAAGAAACTCTCGCCGCTGGCCATGCCACAAGAAATTGAGTATGTAGATTCATTACCCAAAACACGAAGCGGCAAAATCATGCGACGCCTTCTCCGGGCGAAAGAATGGGGCGAGGAAATCGGCGATACATCGACCCTGGAGAGTGATTGAGCGAATCACTATTTACCCTATCTTGGAGGAGTACATGGCTGAAGATCTGAAGAAACTATTGATTGAGTACGTGAAGAAGGAATATCTTGATGAGGATTCAGACGAGCAAATCGATGAGAACACCCGGCTCATTTCCAGCGGGATCGTCGACTCGTTCTCGATGGTGTCATTGAAAATGTTTCTGGAAAAGAAATTCCGGATCACAATCCCTGATGAGAAGGCGACCCCGGAGGCGTTCGATTCAGTCAACAATATCATGAACCTGGTTCAGGAATTCGTTCATTCCTGAAGGAGACCCCATGTCCTACAATGAAACAGCGAAAGCGCATTATGCAAATGAGCTGGCCTGTATCAGAGGGGGCGGACTATACAAGGAAGAGCGATACATTGAGTCGCGGCAGGCAGCGACGATCAAAGTCGAGTATCCCGCGGGCGCGGCTCCCCGGGAAGTTATTAATCTCTGTGCCAACAACTACCTCGGTCTGTCGAGTCATCCGGATGTGCTCGATGCTGCCTGTAGAGGATTGCAGACGCGGGGATACGGAATGTCGTCGGTCCGATTTATCTGCGGTACCCAGGATATTCACCGCGAGCTGGAAAACCGGCTGACGGAATTTCTGGGAACCGAAGATACCATCTTGTTTCCCTCCTGCATGGAGGCAAATGCAGCCATCTTCGAGGTGTTGCTTGATAAGGATGATGCAATGATTGCAGATCGCCTTGTCCATGCCTCAATTGTCGATGGCATGAGATTGAGCAAGGCGCAGTTGTACAATTTCAAGCATTCGAACATGGCGCACCTTGAAGAGAAACTGCAGGAGACTCAGGGTTGCCGGTTCAGAATGATCATTACCGATGGCGTTTTCTCAATGGATGGAGATATTGCCAGGCTGGACGAAATCTGTGATCTTGCGGAGAGATACAATGCCATGGTGATGGTGGACGACTCGCATGCGACAGGGTTCATGGGTAAACATGGGCGGGGAACCCATGAACATTGCGGAGTCGTTGGACGCGTTGACGCAATCACAACAACTCTGGGGAAGGCTCTTGGCGGGGCGGCTGGAGGTTGTATAAGCGGTCGCAGGGAAATCGTGGAGTTGTGCCGGCAGCGTGCGCGTCCATATCTGTTCTCGAACACCGTTCCGCCTGTCGTTGTCGCGGCGTCAATCAAGGTCATCGATCTGATTGACAAGTCGACCGACCGGCGTGACAAACTCGAAGCGAATACCAGGTTCTTTCGGGAGCGAATGACCCGGGCCGGATTCGACATTCGTGAGGGTGTCCATCCGATTGTCCCGATCATGCTCTACAACGCGAAGCTTGCCCAGGATGTGGCACGCGACCTGTATCAGGAGGGCATCTACGTTGTCGGTTTCTTCTTCCCCGTTGTTCCGCAAGGACAGGCACGTATCCGCGTTCAGATTTCCGCGGATCACGAACGACTGCACCTTGAGAAGGCCATTGCCGCGTTCACGAAAATCGGGGAGAAGTACGACATTCTTGGCAAGAAAAAGGAAGACATCATTGCGATGTATGGCATGTGAAGGGATGAAAGGCTTCCCGGCAGCGCTTGATTGACTCGGCAGTTCATTGACATAAGCGCATTCTACTCAACAACATTAGAGCACGTAAACCTATGGCAGTGCACGAGAGGGTAAAGGAGTTCTACCAGAACGAACTGGTCGAATTGCAGAATGCGGACCTGTTCAAGGAGGAACGATACATCCACTCTCCGCAGGCGGCCGATATCGTCGTGGAATATCCGCCGAAGGCGAAACAGAGAGAGGTGATAAACTTCTGCGCGAACAACTACCTTGGCCTCTCCAGCCACCCTGCGTTGATGGAAGCTGCGAAGAAGGGTCTGGAAGAACGGGGATTCGGCATGTCCTCTGTTCGGTTCATCTGCGGAACCCAGGATATCCACAAGGATCTGGAACAGAAGGTCTCGGGGTTTCTCGGCATGGAAGACACCATTCTCTACTCGTCCTGCTTTGATGCCAATGGCGGAGTTTTCGAGGCCCTGCTGGGGGAAGAGGATGCGCTCATCTCCGACGAGCTGAATCATGCCTCGATCATCGATGGTATCCGGCTGTGTAAGGCGGAGCGGCACAGGTTCAAGCACGGCGACATGAAGGACCTTGAGCACCAACTGAAGCAGACCCAGGACAAACGGTTCCGGATGGTCGTCACGGATGGGGTCTTCTCGATGGATGGCGTTGTCGCCAAGCTTGATGAGATCTGCTCGCTGGTGGAACAGTATGATGCGATCCTTATGGTGGACGATTCACACGCCACAGGGTTCATCGGGAGAACCGGCCGGGGCACTCATGAACACTTCGATGTGATGGATCGGGTGGACATCATCACCACCACCTTTGGCAAAGCGCTGGGCGGGTCATCCGGTGGATGTGTTTCCGCGAAGAAATTCTTCATTGACCTCCTCCGGCAGCGCTCACGCCCATATCTCTTCTCGAATGCCCTGAGCCCGGTCGTTGTTGCGGCAACGATCAAGGCAATCGAGTTGCTTGAGGAGTCCACTCACCTGCGGGACAAGCTTGAACGAAACGCAACGTATTTCCGGAAGCGGATCAGGGAGAGCGGGTTTGAGATCAAGGACGGATTTCATCCGATCGTGCCGATCATGCTCCATGACGCGGGACTCGTACAACAAATGGCACGAGATCTCTACGATGAGGGAATCTATGTCATCGGATTCTTCTACCCCGTTGTTCCGAGAGGGGCAGCCAGGATCAGGGTTCAGATTTCCGCGGCGCACGAGATCGAACACATTGACAAGGCTGTCGCGGCCTTCACCAAGGTTGGACGCAAACTCGGGGTGGTGAAATAGGTACAGAACGTTATTCCGGCAGAAAGTGTTCTCACAACAGGCATCATTCGATAAGATCAACATGAAGGGAAGACGTTAAACTTATGAAGCAACTGACAGAAGCCAATGTTCTTGATGCACTACGCCTCGTGAAGGATCCGGATCTGAACCGTGATATTGTTACGTTGAATTTTGTGAAAGATCTGAAGATTGCCGGCAACGACGTTTCATTCACGATTGAGCTCACGACACCCGCATGTCCGGTGCGTGATCAGTTGAAAGCTGCGGCAGAGAAAGCGATTCGCGATTCGATTGGCGAAATCGGTGCGGTTCATGTTGGCATGACCTCCAAAGTAGTTGCACACGACAACAAGCAGAAGGAGTCAGTCCTGCCAGGTGTTAAGAACACCATTGCCGTGGCATCGGGCAAGGGTGGCGTTGGGAAGTCCACGGTTGCCGTGAATCTTGCTGTCGCACTTGCGCAGGAGGGGGCTGCGGTCGGACTTGTGGATGCCGATGTGTATGGCCCGAGCATTCCACTGATGATGGGCATCAAGCCTGGCGACCGGCCCCGGGTGCACAATCAGAGACTTCAGCCGATGGAGAATTGGGGAGTGAAGCTGATGTCCATTGGTTTCCTCGTTGACCCCATGCAGGCGGTGATCTGGCGCGGCCCGATGGCGAGCGGAGCAGTGAAGCAGTTCATGTCGGATGTGGATTGGGGGCAGCTCGACTACCTGATCTTCGATCTTCCCCCGGGGACCGGCGATATCCAGCTTACACTCGTTCAA
Organism: uncultured Bacteroidota bacterium; assembly: GCA_963734955.1. Classification (GTDB taxonomy): domain Bacteria; phylum Bacteroidota; class Ignavibacteria; order UBA10030; family UBA6906; genus UBA11986. The sequence continues at coordinate 356,461 of CAVTJO010000005.1, read as the reverse complement.
ACAATCCCGCTGACAGGTGCGGTCATTGTGACGACACCACAGGACATCTCTTTGGCAGACGCGCGGAAAGGATACGTGATGTTCGAGAAGGTGAATGTCCCCATCCTGGGTATTGTCGAGAACATGAGCTACTACATCTGTTCTCATTGCGGGCAGCGGGAGGAGATCTTCGATAACGGTGGTGGGAAGAGGGCTGCCGACGAACTCGGTGTTCCTTTCCTCGGAGAGATTCCCATTTATACGAATATTCGCATCAGCGGAGATAGCGGGAAACCCATTGCGGCCGATTCAACCAAACCTCAACGGGAGATATACTTACGCGTCGCCAGGAACATGGCAGCACAAGTGAGCATCCGCAATGCAAACCAGTCAGCGGTGCCTGCTCTGGACATACAGTTGATGAAATAAATGGAAGAACGAATTGAAAAGGCTCTGGAACGTATCCGTCCGTACCTCAGGGCGGATGGGGGAAACGTGAAGCTTGAGCGTCTTCGTCCGGACGGAATCCTCGAGCTGAAATGGGAAGGCACCTGTCTGATCTGTCCGATGTCGGTGCTGACGCTGCGCGCAGGGGTTGAGCGCGTGATTATGAAAGAAATCCCGGAAGTGAAGAGGGTGGAGGCTGTTGCAGGTTAGATGCTGGTTGCTCATTCCTTATTGTTAGTTTCCTCGACTTGCCAAACTCTCCCGGTCCTTTCTGGTCCCTTGGCATCCAATTCACTTCATCTCCACATCAAACAGCTTTCCGTTCTTCACCTGCACGATCCTCTCGTGTGACATCCTCACGATCTCGTAGTTGTGTGTCGCCATCACAACGGCTGTGCCGCGTGTGTTGATGTTCAAAAGCAGTTCGAGGATTTCGTGCGACGTGGCGGGGTCAAGATTGCCGGTGGGCTCGTCGGCAAGCAGGAATGACGGGTTGTTCACAAGGGCGCGGGCAATGACAACCCGCTGTTGCTCACCCCCTGACAACTCATGAGGCATTTTGTTTCGCTGGTGTGAGAGGCCGACATCAGCGAGCGCTCGCAACACTCTCTTCTTGAGATCTTTCGATTTCGCCCCGGTCACATGGAGCGTGAACGCGACATTGTCATAGATGTTTCGGTCATCAAGGAGTCGGAAATCCTGAAACACTATGCCGAGCGTGCGCCGCAGATATGGTTTTTCCTTTTTCTCGATATTCTCGGAGCTGTAAGGTCCGACGGTGACCAGGCCCTTGGTCGGGAGGATGTCCATGTACATGAGTTTCAGTATCGTACTTTTTCCCGATCCGGTCTGGCCGACCAGGAACAGAAAGTCGCCCGGCTTCACCTGCAGCGAGACATCGTCAAGAATAGTGTTACCATTGTACTGAACCGTGACATTCGAGAGGGAAATCATGATCGATCGCTGGCTCGCTGTCTGTTCGCAGCAATATGGACGGCAAGTTTGATTGCTTCTATCATGCTTCCCGGATCAGCGATGCCTTTGCCGGCGATATCAAATGCAGTTCCGTGATCCGGCGAGGTCCGGACAATTGGCAAACCGGCAGAAACATTCACAGCTTTTCCCTTTGCCGACATCTTCAGCGGGATGAGCCCCTGATCGTGATAGATTGCCACCACGGCGTCATAGCTGTCAGGTGTATACCTTGCAAAAAATGCGTCCGGCGGGAATGGGCCGCTGATGTCCATCCTTGCACCGGCCATGCTTCGAACGACGGGCGTCGTGATGCGTTTGTCTTCTGTTCCAATATCTCCCGCCTCTCCAGCGTGGGGATTGAGCGCGAGAACCGCAATCCGGGGGCGTTCAATCTGCCAGTCGATTCGGAGTGCACGATGAACCACCTCTATCTTCTGGCGGAGGAGTTTCCGTGTGAGCAGCGACGACACTCGTTTCAAAGGAACGTGGTTGGTAACCAGACCGACACGCAACGTTTGAGACACAAGCATCATCGCCACGTTCTTTGCGCCCGTCAGGTGCTGCAGCATTTCAGTATGTCCGGGGAAACGGACGCCTGCTCGATGAAGCGCGTGCTTGGAGATCGGTGCGGTCACAATGGCGTGAACGACTCCTGCCTCGGCGAGCTCAACCGCTGCTTCAATGGCTTGCGCGGCTGCTTTACCTGCCCTTGCTGAGACAAGGCCAGGCGTGATATGAGACCTCGATAAGATGGAGGACTCGATAATAGGGGAAGAGGGAAGCGACAACTTTAGTCGCCGTGCATAGAATTCAAATACGTCGACGGGTCCCACCAACACGGGAGAACAGATTCTCCGGACAGTCGGGTCGTGCACACTCTTCAACACAATCTCTGGTCCTATGCCATTGCAGTCTCCGACGGTTATGGCGATTGACGGTTTCACATTTTTGTCCATCATAACGATTGAGAAGAGATGAGTACGTAGGTTCCTGTTTTGGTCTGATCGGCAAAGATGAACTTCTTGCCGAGGTTCTCGTAGATCCATACCTCCTGGTATCCTGCAACGGGGTCAAGTGTGCGATCTGTCGTGGTTGGAGGGCCGTACAGAATGTAGGTCTTGCCACGATCAGACTTGAAGCCATCCGGGTCGCGCAACGTTCCATACGTTCGCGACGCATGGTCAACCCGCCGATAGTACTCGACCATCACCTCGTTGTATGCGGTTTCAGGAGTCGGGTCTCTGCGTTTCCAGAACGCTTCAAGGTTGTCCCGTTGCTCTTCGTTGTTCCCTTTTCGGAGCGAGTCGCGCTGGTCGTCGGTGGTGATGTACTTCAAGGCATTGATGGCGTAATCGATGTCCCGCAGTGAGAAAGGCATGTCGGGCCACACCATGTGAAAATTCTTGATGGCCTTATACTCTGCGTTTCCAAGCCGTATCGTAAGCGCAAGATCAAATCTTCTGAGGGGCAGCTTCTCGCTTGCGAGTGGAATAATCAACCCGAGGGCCCTGGAGCTATCATTCGATGTAACCATGTAGGAATTTTCGTCGCCGCTCTTCTTGCAGAGAAGCCTTACCCTTGGCAAGGGTGTGATATTGGAAAGCGTTTCTGCGATGACGGTCGATGTTGAGTGGTCAAGGAGTGACGTTTCTGCGATGGAATACTCTGCCCGGATCTCCGTCCACCGGAATCTTGATTGGACGGTATCTCCACAAAGACGGCGGCCTTCTTACCGAAGAGAAGATTCGGCCCAAACCCAACAGGAGTAATGTCGGTCAAGACCGATTGCTCTCCTTGCCCATCGATGAACAGCGGGGTTGAAGTTTCGCGGGAGGCACTTGTGAACTTCTTGAGCCGCACGGTCGAATTATCGTCCATGAATCTCCGCTCGGATTCGAGGTCGTTGATCTCGAAGACGACCTTATAAGGTCCTGGAGGTAGCTCAAATGATGCAATGTTCCTGTACCACTTCTTTCCCGGAAGTTCACGGTCCGAATGGTCGGTTCCCATCTCTACCTGCTGGATGGTCCGGGCCCTTGATACCTCAAGGGAATCGAGCAGCTCAATAAGTACCTCTCCCCGGCAGATGAATTCCGACGCCGGCGATGGGTCCTGGTTTCGTACTGCAACGAAGAAGCTCTGGTCAATCCGGTAGTGAATATCCAGTCTCGACCTTGTCGAATCGTCCGCCACAAGATTCACCGCTTCATAGAACAAGACTGATGGCCGTTCATCCGGTCCTCCTCGCATCATATTTCCCGGTTGGCCGAACCCGGTCAAGGCGCTCATCGCAACGGTCAACAACAAAGCTGTCTGTCTCATCTTCACTCCCCTCAATTATTCGTGGCGCAGCGTGCCGAAACCACTTGTTTAGCGCCGCTTCCAATGACGAAGAAAATCGATCAACAATCTCACACCAACTCCAGATCCACCTTTGGGAATGTAGTCTGACGGCTCTTCAATGATGGCAGTACCCGCAATATCGAGATGTATCCACTTGTAGTCGCCGATAAACTTTCTCAGGAACATCGCTGCGGTAATTGCTCCGGCCCATCGTCCGCCCGTATTCTTCATATCGGCGACGTCGCTCTTGATGAGTTTCTCATACTCGTCGAACATCGGCAATTGCCACACCCGCTCGTAGGTCCTGTCGCCCGATTCCCGGAGTCGGTCCATTGTGTGCTGATCGTTGCCCATCATACCGGTTGCCACATGTCCAAGGGCCACCACGCACGCTCCCGTCAGCGTTGCCAGATCAATGACGACATCAGGCTTATACTTGGATGCGAATGAGAGGGCATCTGCGAGTATGAGCCGGCCTTCGGCATCCGTGTTATCGACCTCCGATGTTTTCCCATTGAAGTGCTGCAGGATATCGCCGGGTTTAAGCGATGATCCACTCAAAAGATTCTCTGTTGCTGGTACAAGCCCAACAATGTGCTGTGGAAGTTTCAAGCGAGCGGCTGCCTGCATGATGCCGATGACAGCCGCCGCTCCGGACATATCCATCTTCATTTCCGCCATGTTTGCTGAAGGCTTTATCGAGAGGCCTCCCGAATCGAATGTCACCCCTTTGCCAACGAAAACAACTGTTGGCTGACGTCGATTCCTTGCATTGTGCTCCATGATGATGAAGCGCGGAGGCTTGTTGCTGCCCTGTGAGACACCAAGCAGACCACCCATTCGGAGGTTCTTGATTTTCCTCTGATCGAGCACGTGAACATTGAAACCGTGCTTCCTGCCCGCCCGCACAGAATACCTGGCGAGCGAGTCAGGATAGATTTCGTTGCCAGGGGCATTTTCAAGGTCCCTCGCGGAGTATGTTGCCTCCGAGACAATTTGCGCAAGGTTCAGTCCTGCCCGTAGCGACCTCACTGTTTGTTCATCATCGCTGACAAGAACCGCCGTTTTAAGCCGGTCGTCGTCTCTTTCACTCTTTGAAATGTAGTCGGAATATTTGTACACGCCAAGGGCTATCCCTTCGCCCAAGGCCATTCCTATGTCATGCCACGATGGAGTGCCGCCCTCGGAGATCAGTGAGGCAACGACCGCGGGGTCGGGCACCAACAGAGCGAGCGATTTCGATTTCTGTTTCTGTGCAAGTTTGGCCGTGGTCGCGGCTCCCCGACGGAGCCGCTCCAGACTCATCTTTTCTGACTTTCCCAGCCCAACAAGCATCAGCCGTTTTGCAGCAGTCTTGTCTGGATAGAGAAGAAGAGCCTGTCGTTCCTTTCCATCGAATGTCGAGGCCGCAATCTGGGGGGCAATTCCCTTCACATCGGCAGCGAGCTTCTTCATTTGTCGGTTGAAGATCTTCTTGTCCTCGAGCACGAAGAGAGCGACAACGTCTGCTTCTATTTCGGTTAGACTGTTTTTCCGGGCGCTGAGCTTAATCATTCACGCTTGTGGGATGTATTTCATTGCCGCGTTCAACACTTTTTCTCGAACGTTCTCCAGTGTAACGTCATACAATCGGGCACCTGCAGCGTTTTTATGTCCGTTGCCCCCGAATTCCTTTGCGAGCTCGTTGATTGGGATGTCGCCTTTTGACCGAAAACTGATTTTCACTCCGTTTGCGAGCCCGATAAACAGGATTCCGACGACGACTCCTTTCACGCTCATCGGATATGTGGTGAAGTTGTCCGTATCGACTTCCGTCGTCCCGGTTTTCTTCAAGAACTCCTGTGTGATACTGATATGGGCAAGCTTGCCGGCGTGCTCGGTGTGAAGGCTCGCAAGGGCCTCTCCGAGAAGTTCCATTCTGCCGGGCGTCCACTGCTCATAGACCTGGTGGTAAATTTCAACGGGATCGGCACCACATTCGATAAGGTGTGCACAGATGCGAAATGTCTCGGGGTCAACCCGGGGGTAACGAAACGAGCCGGTATCCGTCATGATTGCACAAAAGAGACTCGACGCAATGCCCGCGGAGAGCGACGTTCCGTTAATGCCCACGAGCAGCTTATAAACAATTTCGCCGGTCGACGTGGCGTCATCATCGATGATGTAGTGTTGAGCGAAGTCGGCTGGCTCAAGATGGTGGTCGATACAGATCTTGGTCGCCCTGCTGTCAAGAACGTGACGTTCCATCGTTCGAAGTCGATCCGGATGATTCGTGTCCATCACGACAATCACGTCCGCGTTCGCAATTGCGAGAGAATCCCGTACCTCATCGAACTTCAGAATCCTTCCGGCCGGATCAAGGAAGAGATAGAAGTCGGGTGTGGCGCTGTGGTTGATGACGCTGACCGTTTTCCCCCGTGAAAGGAGATATTCGGCTAACGCCAGTTCCGATCCGAGCCCGTCACCGTCCGGGTTTACGTGCGTCGTAAGAACGAATTTCTGATGGATGTGAAAGAGCGGAATGACTGCTTCAAATGCGGAATTCATTCACCAGCAAGGGAGTATTCGTAACAAGTCCGACGTCAATATAGCCAATTGGCAGACAACAAGAAAGGGAGGCAGAGCCATCGTCGCTCAATCATTCCTTCGTTTGAACGTGATTCCGGCTTATCGGCTTGGTAATAGCGAGAAGACATAACGGGAATCACACTCAACCCCGGCCCGATGAAAAAATAAACCAGCCCCGACCGGTGGCCGGGGCTGACAGTGAGGTGGCAAAATCTTTGTTCTACTACTTCAACAGTATCATCTTCTTTGTTTCAATGTAGCTTCCGGCTTCCATGCGATAGAAATACATACCGGAGGCAAGGCCCGTAGCGTCTAGCTGCACTTTGTATGTCCCCGGATTCTTTGGCTCGTTTACCAGAGTTCGCAGCTCACGTCCAAGAATGTCGAAGATCTTGACTTTGACAACGGATTGAGCTGGCACTGAGAACTGGATGTTCGTAGTCGGGTTGAAAGGATTCGGATAGTTCTGGTCCAGTGTGAACCTCTTGGGTGTCAATCCGGCAACCTCTTCCACTCCGACGAGTGATTGGTTGTTGATCTGCACACCCCAGAAGTAGACTCGACCTGTATCGCCACCAGCAATGTCATTGATCTTCAACCGCCACCATCCCAGTGCATTCCGACCGGAGAAACCTGCATTGAGACTGTTCTGTGGTCGGATCCGGGGAGCAACAGAAGTAAATGGGCCACCCGCCAGGAGCGAACTATCTGCCTGGTCATCGAACAACGTAACGATGTTATCATTCTGATCCAGCATGAAATAGTTTGAGCAAACATTCACGGAATCGCCTGACGGATCGATCAGTGCGATGCTCATATCTGCATCGAATGTATGGTTTGTGGCGATGTAGAAGTTGATGTCACTGATACTTACACTTTGAGATACAAACACACTATCCGGAATCATCGGGCCAGACGTGCCAGTTTGGGGTATCCGCCGATTCGAGTATTTCATGTAGAACCCTTGGGGGAAGTTCTGCGCATCTGCCCGATTGAGCGGTGACAACGGCTGGTTGGAAACGGTCGAAACTGCTGCGAAGGCCGCATTCCCTCTGAACTGCAAAGCTGGGGCACCATTGAGGTTGGTATTTGCAAAGGCAATACCATCGAGATTGTAACCCACGGAGCCAGAAACTCCATTTGAATATTCCATTGACCTGGTCATAAAACTTCGGATTTCCTGTTGGGTACGGACAGCAGGAATGATACGTACCTCATCAACAAAGCCCGCATAATCCGAATTGAATCCATGACCTATGAAAAGGGAATCCGGGTTGGTGGTGGGAGCGGCGCCTGATACCGTTGCCGACCCGTCCAGATTTCCATTGACGTACACGGAGAATACGCCGCTTGACGAGTTGAATGTTGCCGCGACATGACTCCAGGCTCCACTGGGAATAGTCGTTGACCCTATGAGCCGGGTTGAGCCGTTGGTGCGGATTGCAACTTTTCCACCATTCAGATACATATCATATCCGTTGCTGGCGGTCAACGAGCGTTTCGAGATCAGGATCTGAAACGAAGGGGAAGCCACGTTCGTTGGATCCACCCAGCACTCGAGTGTAAAACTCCCGGTGATATTCAGGTCGGTGGTTGATACAGCTGCCAGATAGTCGCCTGCGCCTCCGAGAAGAACACAGTCGTTCGTCGTTGCATACGTGTACGGCCCGTTGGCAAAACTTGCTGCCGTTGCGCCTCGATTGGCGCTGATGTTGTTGTTATTGGAGAAGTCATAGAGATTGAACACGGTATTGTTCACGCTACTCTGAAAAATCAAGGAGAGAACCAGTCCGGAGTAAACACCGGTACTCGAGCCAAGTTCCGTGCGCATCCATTTGCGGATCTCCGTCCCCGTTAATGCCCTATTCCAGACCCGGGCATCATCGATCATCCCCCCAAAGAATCTTCCCGTTACGGATGTCCTGCCGACAAATGTCGAATCTGTAGGTCCGTCAGCGGGGGCAACCCCCGCCACTGTGGCCGAAGTATCAAGAACGCCATTTACGTAAATGCTAAACAGGTTTGTTGACGCATCATACACACCGGCAACGTGGGTCCATACACCTGCAGATATTGTTCTCGATGACCTGATTCTCGGGCCTCCATTGGTCGCAATCTCAATCCTGTTTGCAGTGGTTCCGTTTGCGAAGTTGAGAGAGTAGCGCCTCAATGATGTTGTCCCTTTACTGATAATACCAGCATAATCCACTGCTACAGAATTGGGATTAATCCATGCTTCGAGCGTAAAGCTCCCTGTAATGTTCAACGTGGATGAGGGGTACACAACAACATAGTTAGAACTCCCGTTGAAGTTGGCAGCCTGATTCCAGAACATCTGGCCATTTGCTGGCGAGACGAACACTGCCGCAAGAGCGCCAAAGAGAATAGTGCGGAAGTTGTTCGTGCTGTTTCCTTTCAGTCGCTTGCGTGTAAAGACGGGAAAGATCGGTGCACCAAGAGATAGTAACCAGCGATTTTTCATTGCGTGTCTCCTTTATTGTTTTTCAGTTTGGCTGCCACAAGACAATGAACCGCACTACGATTCTTGTCGTTGGCCTCCTTTCATTGAATCGTTCAATGGTTCCATTAAAGCATCGGCGTTGCGAATGCATTCGCGTCACGGGCTGTAAGCGAGTTTGACATCGCTTCAAGCGAAACGTGACAAGAGAAAGACGCTGCTACTTGAGAAACAGCAGCCTCTTGGTGGCAACAAAATTCTCCGCCTGAATCCGATAGAGATAAACACCGCTTGCCACTCTGCTCGCATTCCATTGCACTGCGTAAGATCCGGGTTGCTTTATCTCGTCCACCAGCGTCGCCATCTCATGGCCCAGGACATCATACACTTTCAATGTCACGTGACCCGACTTGGCACACTGGTAGCCAATTGTGGTGACCGGGTTGAAAGGGTTTGGATAGTTCTGCTCAAGGTGAAATCCCCCGGCGATCGATGGGTCCGGATCGTCCACTGCATTGGGAATCTGTTGTCGCCAATTGGGGTAGAGTCCCGTACCAGTCGCCACGATACTTGTCGGGAGTCCGTTTGATCCGAGCGTGGTGAGATAGAGCGTTGTCGTTGTGCTGGTCATTTCTGCGATGTAGAACTGGGTCCGGCTTGGAGAGGACGACGGCGCCCACAAACTCGCCCCGGTGCCCGATTGCACGATCGTGGTCCATGTTGACCCTCCCGCGGTCTTGTCAATGCGAAGAAGAACCTCTTTGTTCGGGTATTGACTCCAGTTTCGAATGATCGTGTAGATCGAGGTTGCGTTCTTCCATGACACATGAGTTAATCCCGCGATGGCTCCTTGAAATGTGAACCACACGATATCGTTTGTCCCATTCAGGTTCGAGACATGGAGCCGTGAGTTTGCGTCGAATGGATCGCCCGTGGAAAGATACGCGTACCGCTGGCTTGACGCGGTGGGCTCGTATTGGGAGTAACTTCGAAGCAGATCCTGAACGTATACGAAGTTCTGTCCATCCCTCCGGATGGTGCAGACGATGAAAGCACTGTTCGATTGGCTGTCGTCATACAGGTGATTAAACATAATGTACTGGTGATCCCAGGACCATGAGATCGACTGGATCAGGCTGGTGAAGTATCCTGTATTGAGAGTCAAAATAACTGTCGCGTTTGATCCGTTGGCATTTGCCACGATCAGGTCAACGACCCGGGGGTCTGTTCTCTGTCCGGCAAAGGCAATAGTGGTACCGTCCAGGGACCACGTCGGATAGAAGAACGATCGGTATCCCGATGATCTCGTTATGAGCAGGCGCCTCCCTGTGCCAGCGGCAAACTGAACATTGATTCCGTTGTCCAAGACGAATGCAATTTCCTCCCCCGCATCGATGTGGGCAATCTTCTGTTGTGCCTCCCGCAGTTCAACGGTATGGGCTCGAGGCACACTGCTCTCAGCAGTGCAATACGATGGCTTAATGATGCGATCATGTTCGTTGGCAATGGCAGCAGAACAGCACACGCAACCAAACAACACGATGAGCATCGGCACTTCAAGTTGACGGGTTCGTTTCATGGTCACCTCAACAATGAATGTTCCACATTGTCTTTTCTTGGGCGTAACCCCGGTTTTCGGCTGTTATCCTGTTCTTGATGACGAACTGCTAGAAGTGAACCACCAGATTCACTCCTGCACCACCTTGAAGCGCGGTCACATCCACCCCGACAACGCATTTCGGATTACTTGATTCGATCATATTTCCGTAGGTTGAACCAGCGGACTCATCATTAGTACTATTGGCAGAAATTGGTGCGTCAATCACAGACCATATCCACGCGCCGGCTGCCACCCCGATCCCGACGTACATCCAGGCGGAAGTCCATTCCTCGGTTTCCGGCCTATAGTAGGTGTAGGTGCCATAGTAGCCATAGTCGGTATAGGCGTTCGAGGAGTAGGAGCTCTCGGTGCCAAGTGTAAGTGCCAGGATGATTCCTGTCGCGAAGACACCGGTCTGCACCGCACCTTTCACGTAGTCACCGTTATAGTATTGACCGCAGCCGGGAAGAAGTGCGGACAGTCCGAGGGCCAACCCCGGAGATTTCTCATCCTTCAGCACAATCGGTCGGGGTGACTCACCCATGCTTCCGATCAGATTCGAGCTTGTCTGAATCGGTTCTGCAATAACGGGAGCACCAGATGTCTGGGATGGCATCGTCTTGGCGGCTGACGACTGAGCATTCAAGGCTGGATCTTTTTGTTTTTTGGTGGTGATACTTTTCTGGGGTTTCTTCTTCTTGGTGGTCTCAGTCTTGATTTCCTTTTTCTGCTGGGTCTGCGAAGAAGTGGGGGTCTGGGAACCAATCAAGAGTACCAACGCCGCGACAAGTAGATGGATGGGTTTCATCGGATGCTCCTTTCTGTGGTCTGTGGAGAGACTGATTGCTCGAAATATACCTCTCGACCAAAGACCATTTCATCCCGTATTCACGGCAATTTCAGGTTGGTGAAGGTGTTGAAACTTGCAACGAAGGAGAGGAAAGGCGGGAGAGTCTATGATCAGACAATGTGTTCGCTCAGTGCTTTCCCAACCGCTCCGCTGCATGTGTTGACTTGCAGTTTGGCATAGATGTTTCTTGCGTGGGAATCAATGGTATGATAGCTTAGAAACAATTGATCGGCGATCTGTTTCTTCGTGCGCCCGCTGACCATCAGTCTAAGAATTTCAAGTTCCCGATCGGACAGGCCATAGTTCTTTCTCGGTGCGGCCAACGTGGAGAAGAGGTGCAAGACCCTCCGTGCGATCTGTGGATTGATCGGTGCCCCTCCATCCAGCACCTGCTGGATCGATTCCACTATCTCCTCCTCCGTGGATGATTTCACGAGGTAGCCTGTTGCCCCTGCGCAGATTGCTTTAAAGATCTTCTCGTCTTCATCAAACGATGTGAGCATAATGATATCGATCGATGGCCAAAGCTCCTTTACCCTCCGGGCGCCTTCGATGCCATCCATCCCCGGCAGACCGATATCCATGAGGAGAATCTCAGGGACAACGCGTTTTTTCAACACAGTAAACAACTGCTCACACGAGCCGAACGCTTCTTCACAGTGGAGATGTGGCGTGCGGTCAATGAGCAGGGCAATCGTGTTGCGATATTGTTCGTTGTCCTCAACAATCCAAAGGCTCGCTTTGTGGGTTTCATTCAAAGGTATCATCGCTCAGCTGGTCCAGATTCACAGCAATATTACACTTTCTCTGTGCCATTGTGCATCACGTGATCACGGTATTCGCGCAAGCACGATGACAGTTGTTCCCCCTCCCGGAAGACTGTCAATGGAAACAGAGCCGCGCATCTGTTCGGCACGCAATTGCAGGCTGTTCAGGCCATTCCCTCTGCTCTGGGTTGCCGCATCGAAACCTTTTCCATTGTCAGTAATCCTCATCTCCAGCAGCTTATGATGCTCCGTGATTCGAATCTCGACATGTGTGGCTGATGAGTGCCTGGCAATGTTGTGAAGGATCTCCTTGAACACCAGAAAGAGATTTCGCTTGAATCCAATATCCCGTATTCTTTTCAGGGCGTCTTCTGAACACTCAAAAGAATATTCAATTGCCCCCAGCATGACCGTCGCAGTATCCCGGAGTTTGATGATCATGTCCTCGATCGCGTCATGTTCGGGGTGAATCAGCCAGACAATATCACGGAGCGCGGTTGCGGTTTCACGTGCGCTTTTGCCGGCTGCGAGAAGTTGGGAACGCACCTGATTATCCTCAGGGAGTCTTTTCGCGACCATTTCATTCGTGAGCGCTATGCTGCTGAGGTTGCTTCCGATGTCATCGTGAAGATCGTTGGCGATCCGCATGCGCATCCGTTCAACTTCAAGAAGTCTACCGACTCTGTAGCGGTAAGCAAGAGTTGCGATTGCAACCACGAGAAGAACAACAAAAACCTTGAACCATACCGTTGCCCAGAACGGCGGTTTGATGATGATCCTGAGAAGAGTGCCCTCCGTATTCCATATGCGATCGTTATTCGATCCCTTGACCCGAAGGACGTATTCTCCGGGTTCCACTCCCGTGTAGTTTACGTAGCGTCGGGTACCTGATCTGTTCCAATCATTGTCCACCCCCACAAGGCGATAGGCATATTGGTTTCTTGTCGGAGCAACAAAATCGAGAGCCGCGAATTCAAAGGAGAAAAAATTCTGCTTGTAGGTTAGCTCCACAGCATCTGTGAATTGCAGGGACTTCCCCAGCTGCATCGGTTCCCCGGACACATTGAAGGACGTCAGCACGATGGGGGGGATGTGAGTGTTCTCACGGATATCGCCTGGGGTGAAGATGTTCACGCCTTTGATTCCTCCGAACATCACGTCACCCGAACGAAGAAGGCAATAAGCGTTGAAGTTGAATTCCTGGCTCTGCAGACCGTCGGTGGCATCAAAGTTCTTGAACGTTCTTGATGAGACGCTGAGGCGTGAAAGGCCCTTGTTCGTACTCAGCCAGAGAATTCCACTCCGGGGTTCAACGATCCCGTACACCACGTCGTTTACCAGACCGTCCTGTTCGGTGAAGCGCTCGAACTTGCCGGTAATGGGATCGAGTCGGTTGAGGCCACCGCCGGCGGTACCGATCCATACTATCCCATCATCACTCTCGTGAACTGTGTAGACATGATTGTCGCTCAGACTATTCGCGTCGGCCGGGTTATGAAGATAGCGTGAAAAAACTGATTCACTTTCGATGAACCTGTTGACCCCGCCTGAGGCTGTTCCGACCCAGACTGTTCCGGTCTTGCCTTCGGTGATGCACTCGATCTCATCGTCACTCACACTGCCGGGCTCGTTATGGTCATGCCGATAGTGAACGAAACGATTCGCTTGGGGGTGGTAACAATCCAATCCCTTTCCGCCAGTCCCAATCCAGATTCTACCTCGACTGTCTCCGAGAAGACATCTGACGAAGTCATTGGTAAGGCTGTTCTCATCCTCTCTATTGTTTCGGTGATGGATAAAACCATCTCTCTCCGGAACATAGCGGTCAACACCTCCTCCGTACGTCCCAATCCAGACATTCCCTGCAATGTCCACGCATACTGCAAACACCATATCGTTACTCAAGCTCGACGGGTCTGTCGTGCTGTGAGAGTATCTCTTGAATGTTTTGGTATTTCGTTCGTAGCGGTACACTCCGGCCCCATAGGTTCCGATCCAGATATTTCCCGCATGGTCTTCACATAGACCAAAGACGTTGCGGTTTGTTCCGGCAGAGTTGGATGTTGATGGAGGGAAGAGGGTGCGGAAGAACTGCAATCGATTGGACAGCTTCGCCACGCCATCTGCCGTCCCCATCCAAAGAACTCCACCTGCATCCTCGAAAAGTGACTGCACTCTGGTACTGGAGAGACCCGAGCGGTTCAACGGATCGGACATGTGATTGACGAAAGTGCCACTGGAAGCGTCGAAGCAACTGAGTCCGCCCTGAGTTCCGACCCACAGCCTGCCGGCGGAATCCTCAAGAATGGAAAAGACAACATCGCTGCGAAGGCTGCTACGATTACCCGCGGAGTGGCGATAGCTGGTGAACCGTTTGCTGGAAGATTCGAATCTGTTCAGTCCGCCACCCCACGTTCCGACCCACATCGTTCCTTTCCTGTCCCTGTACATGACCTGCGTGTTGTCGTAGCTTAGACTGTTTGGATCGTTTGCTTCGCGCCGATAGAGGACACACGTGTCGCCCCGGGGATCGTACACGATTACTCCGGTCCGAAATCCTCCAATCCATATCTTTCCGCCACTGTCCTCGGCAATTCCGTGCAACGTATCAAGTCGCGCAGGTTGATGAAGGACAAAGTGGAGCGATACCTGCTCGATTCTTCTGGCGCTGCGATCCACCCGACAGAGTCCTCCGCCCCATGTGGTAATCCAAAGAACCTTTCTGCTGTCCTCCAATATACCTGTGACCTTGTTGAGACTGGGAGATGCGGATGCGTTCGCCGCTTCATAGTGCAGGAACTTGTCGTATTTGGCATCGTATCGATCCAGGCCACCACCCCAGGTCCCTATCCACAGGTTGCCTTCTGAATCCTTGTAGAGCGTATAGATATAGTTGTTGGTAAGTGAAGATGAATCGGCCTCGCTATGTCTGTAGATCTTGAATTCGTAGCCGTCATACCTGTTCAATCCATCTTCAGTACCAAACCAGAGAAATCCCTGTTTATCCTGGGCAATGCAAAGGACGAGGCTTTGCGACAGGCCTTGTTCGAGGGAAAGATGTTCGAACTTCAGATCGTTGTTAACCGCCTGGGCCGTGAGCAGAGTCGAATGTAACAGGAGAATTGTGAGGCAGTGCAAAGCGGGCATTGTTCTCGAACGCGTCGACCTTTGTAGATCGAGGTTCGCGGATGGGAGTTTCCTGAAACCGCCTCCCACACCGGTACCTTGGGGCCGAGTGCTTTGGGGGAGCTCGGATCGGCAGACAATGCAGTCGGGCATCGCACTGAACTCCATCCAATGGATATAAACGAAAGAACCTCTTTTACCGCCATGATGCGAAGGCGGCTACAAGAGGTTCTCTCAAAGAGCCAGAGGAATATAGGCAATTGTCAAACAACAAAAAAGGGAGGCAGAGCCTCCCGGAACAGAGTATTGCTGCCGGAGAAATCGCACTCAGTCGTAAGTGACCGTTGTCTGTTGCCTAACCTTCGCGGCCTTGACACAGATGGCATGAACGGGGGCGCCGACATCGCCATCAAGCGAGGCCAGGAGCGAGTACGAATATTTGTATGTGGTTCCTCGATCGGCGATTTCCACGTGATAATTCAATGACCATCTGGTCACCGTTGAGGCGCAATGAGGACAGATTTGCCACACCGAACCGTCTTCAAGAACAACTCTTTTCCCCTGGTCTGTCACGGACTGAATCCAATGGACAGGTAGAGACATGACTCCATCGTACTTAACTCCAGATCCTCCCGGTTTGTCTTGTCCATTGCCCGAAAGACTGCACAGATTGAGCAGGACCGCGCATGTTAAAAATGATGGTTTCACAGGTCTCCCTCTCAGGTTGTTGCCTCAATATGCAATACCCTGCAAACCGCTACCATACCGCGTTCACGGCATTTCGAGCTGATCATTTGAGTTATGCTCAATGGAGGTTGTCCCGCCATGTGTGGGGAGAATACTGATTGACCAGAACAACATAGGGGCCGTTCGTATGCACCCATTGTGCGTCGCACACGGTCACCGCAGCGATGAGCGGAGGGAAAAAGATAACTGTTCGCATAACTCCTCCTTCGAGGGTTGTTTGTCCTTTTTGAACTCACTCCCACGACCTGAGGCTGTCCAACAATCCGGAACAAGGTTGTAGTCGCAATCTTTAGATTGCGACCCCGGCTTGCATTCGCAGACTAAAGTCTGCTGCTACCCATGAGGCATTTCTTTTTGGACAGCCTCGAAGGGGCGAGTCCGCTACTAACGGAGCAAGATCAACTTCTTCACATCAACGAAGCTACCGGCCTGCAAGCGATAGAAGTACACACCGCTCGCCAATCCATTCGCGTCCCACTGCACCGTGTACCTCCCTGGTTGCTTCACCTCGTTCACCAGTGTTGCAACTTCTCGCCCGAGAATATCAAACACCTTTAGCGTTACGTGACTGACTTCTGGCGTCTGACAATTGATCGTTGTTGTCGGGTTGAACGGATTGGGGTAATTCTGCTGAAGCGAAAACTCGTTCGGCTGTTCGTTCGTTGGACCATCGACCGACGTAACCATCTCCGACAAGGGTCGTCTCCACACACCATCACCATCAGTCCCGGCAAAGAGATTCGAGCCTGAGACGGCCAAAGATTGAACATAATTGTTCGTCAAGCCGGCACTAACCGCTGTCCAGCTTGCGCCGTTGTTCGTCGAAAGAAATAGACCGCCACCATCAGTTCCCGCAAAGAGATCCGTCCCCGAAACGGCAAGGGACAGGACAATGGTATTGGTCAAGCCAGAATCGACCCGAGTCCAGCTTTGGCCATTGTTGGTGGTGAGAAACGCTCCGCTGTCGGTCGCGGCAAAAATATTCGTGTCGGAAACAGCAAAAGCATTGACATTTGTAATCGGTAAGCCTGCACTCGCGGCAACCCAGCTTGTCCCGTTGTTGGTGGAAATAAAGACACCGCTATCTTGAGTCCCTGCAAAGAGATTCGTGCCCAGACCTGCAAACGCTCTGACAAGACTGTTCGTCATTCCGGTACTCGCCGGTGTCCAATTTGCGCCATTGTTGGTCGAGATAAAAACACCCCAATAGAAGCCCCCAGCAAAGAGATTCGTGCCCGAGACGGCTAGACACGACACACCTGACTCGAACGGCAAGCCGGTACCCGCGGCTGTCCAGTTTGTGCCATTGTTGGTGGAGAGATAGACGCCGCCGAGCGCATTCCCGGCAAAGAGATTCGTACCCGAGACCGCTAGACACAAGGCCAGTCTGAGCGGCCCCAAGCCGACCCTCGTCCAGCTGGTTCCGTTGTTGGGGGAAAGAAAAATGCTATTGCCATAAAGGGCCCCGGCAAAAAGATTCGACCCACTTTCAGCAAAGAAAATCACATTGCCGCTATCGAGAGATGTTTGCACCCATTGGGCATCGCACACGCTTGCCGAGAGCGCAACCATACACATGACAATAACAGTTCGCATAACTCCTCCTTCGAGAGTCTGTCCGACTACTTGAGAAGAATCAGTTTTTTCACATTCGTGAAGCTGCCGGCATCGAGACGGTAGAAGTACACGCCACTCGCTTGTCTCGACCCGTCCCACTGCACCGTGTACATCCCCGGCTGCTTCACCTCGTTCACCAGTGTTGCGACTTCACGACCGAGCACGTCGTACACCTTCAACGTCGCCAATCCGTAATCTGCAATCTGTCCGTTCGCCTCCGGCGAACGAGATCTCGTCCCGAAGTCTGGGACGGAAAATCCGATCTTCGTGATCGGGTTGAATGGGTTGGGGTAGTTCTGCATAAGTGCAAAATGCCTTGGCAACTCCATCTCGCTCTCAACATCTGTTGTCATCTCTGACAAGGGTCGTCGCCAAACGCCGCCTCCATAAGTCCCGGCAAAGAGATGCGTGCCCTGGATCGCAAGACACTGCACATCAGTGTTTATCAAACCTACATTAACAGCACTCCAACTCGCGCCCACGTCGGTGCTGAGGAAGACACCATTGCCAGCCGTACTTGCGAACACATTCCCACCGCTGACGGCAAGAGCAGTGAGGGACGCCTCCGCAAAGCCCGTATGTACGAGCGTCCAAGTTGTGCCATTGTCGGCGGAACGAAACAGTGAATCCATCGCTACTCCTCCACCGGTGCCAGCAAGGACATTACCGCCAACTATGGCAAGATGCAGGACGTTGCAACCTAAAAGACCTGTCTGATACCAGTATTCTCCCATGTTGGTAGAAAGGAACACCCCGCCACCCCAGGTTCCGGCGAAGAGATTTCCATTCGAGAAGGCAAGCGAACGAACAGATGGATACCCAAGACCGCTGTCGATTGCAGTCCAGTTTGCCCCCTCGTCCGTTGAACGGAACACACCATCTGTTCTGCCTGCAAAGAGGTTGCCCCTTTCGAAAAGCAGACAGCTCACATAGCTTTCATTCATGCCCGAATTACACTCCACCCAATTTGCCCCGTTGTCAGTTGAGCCAAAGACGCTCCCTCCGAAGGAGCGAGGGAAGACATACCAGCCAAGCCCGGCAAAAATTCTGCTTCCGCTGAAAGCAATAGACGAGACCGACCCGGTAGGAACCAGGCCAGAGTTTGGGAGAGTCCAACTTGTACCGTTGTCTGTCGAAAGAAAAACACTCGCCGGAGATGTTCCCGCAAACACCCTGGACCCATCGGCAAGGAGACACCAAACGTTTGCGTTCGGTTCACCTGAAGTGACGTACGTCCAGTTCGTCCCCCGGTTAGTTGAAAGGAAGATCCCCCAGTTGTAAGTTCCTGCAAAGAGGTTCGAGCCATTCGCAGCAAGCGCCGTGATATTTGTCTCCGCCAATCCTGAGTTAACTGCAGTCCAGCTTGTACCATTGTCGGTGGAAACAAAGACTCCGTCACCATAATACGCACCGGCAAAGATACTCGTGCCACTTACAGCAAGAGCCCCGATGCGATAAGCCGTGAGGGCCGTTTGAGTCCAGCTCGTTCCGTTGTCTGTGGAGAGTTGGACGCCTCCATATGTACCTGCGAAGAGACATGAGCCGTTGACTAGCAGCGAAAACACGGACTCTCCGACACTCGAGTTCACTGCACTCCAGGTAATGCCGTCGTTCGTTGAACGAAATACTCCCTGACCCCAAGTAGAGATAAAAATGTCTTCGTCGTTTCCAGCAAATCCCGTGGCAGAAATCCATTGTGGTAATCCAACACTTGCGTTGATCCAATTCGCTCCACCGTCTGTTGATCGATAGATGGACTGACCGAAAACAGCATCGTCGGTTCCTGCCAGGAGGGTCGTGCCGTGCATGGTAAGAGCGCTGACACGCCTGCTCGAAAAACCCGTCGGCGTCCAGGTTGAACCATTATCCGTTGACCGATAGACTCCGTTGATCGCTCCTGCAAACAGACTCGTGCCGTTTTGAACAAGGGAGCGCACTCCCTGTAGCTCGGTGTTCACTTTGGTCCATGTATTGCCATTGTCAGTTGAAACAAAAATAGAGTTGCCACCCCCTGCAAAGAGAGTAGGACCACTCATCGCGAACCCGTTGATCTGTCCGCCACAGAACGGCCCGTTTGTTTGCACCCATTGGGCAATGCACAACCTCGCCGCAACAGTGAGCATGAAGAATATGGTAACTGTTCGCATAACTCCTCCTTCGAGGGTTGTTTGTCTCTTTTGAACTCATTCCCACGATCCCCCTCTCTTGCGAAGCTTGCGAAGAGAGGGGGAATGCGGTGAGTCCGAGGTTAGCGAAGCAAGATCAATTTCTTTACATCAACAAAACTTCCCGCTTGCAACCTGTAGAAGTAGATCCCGCTCGCAAGGTTGCTGCCATCAAACTGTACTCCGTACGTTCCCGGCTGCTTCACCTCGTTCACCAGCGTTGCGACTTCACGACCAAGCATATCGTACACCTTCAGAATTGTCAATTGTGAATTGACAATTGAGAATTGAATATTAGTGACCGGATTAAAGGGGTTGGGATAGTTCTGGCTCAATGTAAACGCTTGCGGCAGTTCCTGTCGGTTGTTCACCGCATCAATGAGAAAACTACCGTATTCCTCCACGCCAATGTCCGGCCTTCCTCCCAGAGGCCATGGACGAACGTGCTTGTGGTAATCCGACCTCGCAGCCAGGACAAGCGTGTCTCGGCCCGCATTAATGCAGGGACTGCCAGCCTGCAATGAATCGAGCCGGGGGATAACAAAGAGCGGGTCAGCGTTGATATTGCCGGTCCCGCTTGGCCACCCACCCTGGACATTGCTGTAATGGACGCCCAGTGTTCCTCCACTGACAAAGATCTCGGGGTGTCCATTCTGCGAGGTGTCTGCCCAAAATATGTTGTTCAGCGACACGACGTTTCCAAAGGTCAGCATCCCGCCACCGTATCCCCCCGCGCGGTTGCCGACAATCGTGTTGTTGACGACCACCTGTTCTGTGCCTGCCTGAAGAGCGCCCTCGATGAGCAGCCCACCGCCATGAACCGTTGTCGAGTTCCGCGTGATGATGTTATTCTCAAGGCGGAAGGCGGACATGTACGTACAGACCCCTGCACCGTTACCGTTCACACTATTGTCTGCGATTTCATTTGCATTCAATGTTGCCGCGGTTTTGTAGAGGAGTACGCCGCCTCCACAATGAGAATCGCCGCCACCACGACTGAGGCGATTGTTCAGGAACCGGTTTTTCACGATCATCTTCCGACCATATCCGCTGATGGTTTGGTCATCCACACACAACCCTCCGCCTTGTGCCCAACCGAATGTGCTTGTTCCGACATTTCCTTCAAAGAGGTTCTCCGAAATTGTCACAGCTCCTGTCCACTCAACAAGCGCACCGGCACCCACACCGCCTTGCGATGAAGCACCCACCACATTTCCCCGGAAGACATTGCCCTGGATGAGACCTGAGGGGAATGGACCGTTTGCATTCGTCCCGTAAAACGACGCTCCACCACCAACCCCGTATGTCACACCAATGGCAGTATCTCTTTCGAAGACATTTCCCACAATCCGACTGGAATAACCAAAGACATCTGCCCCTCCTGTGTATGCCCAACCGGAGTCGGCCCGTGCAATGTTGTCTGAAATGTAATTCCTCTCGAGGATCAGGTAGGGGAATGAGGTTCCTGCGTTCTCGGCGGCAACCCCGCCTCCTGAGGCAAGGCGTCCAACGACTCTGTTATGGACTATGAAATTCCTGACGAGCCGGCCTCCTGCCATATTGCAGTACACGCCGCCTCCAACACGCATAAGTGTAAGGTTGGCGGAAGCAGGGCTTGAATTTCGATCTTGAATCTTCTTCCTGCCGCTATTCCCCGCATTGGAAAGTGCGGCAAAAGAGGAGGCCGTTCCCGTCCCGCCAGTAATGGTGAATCCGCAGAGGACGGAATTTGTATCCTCCCCATCAACGAAGTACACTACTGATCCACTGTCAGGATTCGTCGCGTGGCTGCCGTCAATAATTGTGTTGGATATATGAGATGTGTCGCTTGTTGTTGCATACTCGCTTGCAACGAGGATCCTCTTCCCCTTGAATCTGATGTTCTCGTAGTACGTGCCATCGGAGACGAGCACAGTATCGCCGTGCGCCGATGCGTTGATGGCAGACTGGATTGTCGCGTATTGCGATGGGACGCGATGCAATGCCGGTGCTGATCCCGTGAACTCATCTGCTCCAATATCTGGAGTTGAAGCACTGCGGGTCTGGCCGTCAAAGTCGGTGGTGATTCCTGCGACTGGCGTTGCATGTCCATTCAGCCACGTCGCAAGTGTTGAGTCAATGTGCAGATGCGGTGTCGGCAAAGTGAGGCATCTCGCTCACGCTGTGAGGATCGTGCCCCGCACCTTGCCAAGCGCTGAGCGTGCGGTAACCTACGTTTCGATATGCCGTATAGCTCAATGGGTCGGAGATGACGAACAGATCGTTGTAGTCGGTGGTCAAGGTGGCACCACCATCCGCCCAGATTGCTGTGCTAGGTCCGCCTGCCGTTTGTTGGTAGGAATTCACAAGAATATTGTTGCGCACGGTAGCACTGATTGGAAGCCAGTAAAGATCGAGTGCATTGGCTCCCACGGGATTCGCCCCGGTTCCCTCCATGCGAACTGTGTTATAAGCAACCAAGGCACCGGTGTTCGCCCCAAGAAGTATTCCATCCACATACGCCAGGCCTGTTGTGCTGCTGTTTTGAAGATTGTAGACCATATTGTTGTATATCTGAAGTCCCTGCCCACTCGGCCCCGCGTATTCTCCCGTACCGGAAATTCCTGGAAGCCGCGCACCTCCACTTCCGGACATCGAGTGCACCACGTTGTCCCGGATAACAGTGTTAAGTTCGCATACGCATTGATGCCAATGCTCCAGATTTGCCCATTAAGTGATGCATATCTCTGCCGAACGAATTGCACGATGTTCCCTTCGATAAGGGTTCCTTCACAGAGTTCGCTCTGGATTCCCCATGCAAGCAAGCTGTCGGCAGGAGAACCAATGACGTTGCCCCTTATGATGTTGTTCCGAGGACGGGCCGCTACCATGCCAACAATATTTACCCCAAAGACGCCACTCATCGTGTTGCCCTCAACCAGGTTGCTGTCCGGCGCGTCCGTTCCCTGAAAAATGAATGCCACGCCAACACCGCCGGCGGGGGTGAGAGTACGGAAGTCATCCGACTTCAGATTGAGATTGAGAAACTCGTTATGGTCTACGTCTCCCCAGCCGTCAATGCAATCATTCCAGACTGCTCGCCGGATTGTAGAGGGCGTGAATAAACATTCCTGCAGATGGCGAAGGTGGATTGGAGTGGCCGTCAAGAGTAACATACTTGGTATCCTGGAAGTAGAACACCGCATCGCTATCTCCACGGATCGTTACGTGCGTCCCTGAGGCAGGTCGAATAGTGACGCGGGACGACTGGTCCTGCTCCAGCAATTGGTCCTAACTCGAACCGGCGCCCGTGCAGAGCTTCGTACAGGGTGTCGATCAGTGTCAATGTCACTGGCCGAATATACCATCGCGATTGAGCTTGTTGAACGCAGAGTCAATTGTTGGAAAACTTCCAGCCTGGCCCACAGTGTACACGCCAGCCGGAAGTGCAGAGTCCGGATTCAGGACATGAGCAGTTGCGAAGCGGTTGTGGCTGAGATCTTGCAATCTCTTTCCCCCCAGAGATTGTCCGAAAGCCACGCTGTTGCTGAGAGCCACGATGGCTACAAGCAGCAAGAATGTGAGAGCGTTGTTCTTCATGGTGTATCCTCCTATGAAGGGCAGATGAGATGAATGAAACAAAAAGGCGCTACCCCGAAGAGTATGCTCTTCGATGGTAACGCCACGTGTGTGAAAGGACAGAAACTATTTCAGTGTACAACCACTCCCCTCTGAAGGAGGGGATGGTAAATCGGAAATGTATTGCTCAAAGTACTCCATGATGCGATGGCTCGCCATACCGCGAACGCGGTATGTTGCCGGGTGAACTCCCACGGACAAAAGTAGTGGCTTCCGAAAGCAAGAATTCTCTGGTTCAACACGAACTCACCCCTTGCTAAGACTGATCAATTCTCCCCTCTCTTCCGAAAGAGAGGGGATGGGGGTGAGTTCAAAAGGTCCCGGCACACTGTTCATGAGGCGCATCCATTCTTGTACCTCGAGAGTATGACCGGAATTTCATTGAGGTGTTCTTTCAAGACAAATGCCCGCGTCCCCATCTGTTTCGCCGCCCGGCGATAGCCCGAGTCGTCGTAGTTTGTCAGGATGATGATCTTTGCGTCGGGATGAGCTGCCAGAATGGTCCGGGATGCAACAAGCCCATCGATCGGCTCCATCTGAATATCCATCAACACCCAGTCCGGATTTGACTGCTCGTACATTTCAATCGCCGCGCCGCCATCGGCGGCTTCGTGAATCGTGTGATGGTTGGGGAGCTTGTTCAGAATCGTGCGCTTGATTGATTCACGCATGCGCTGGCTGTCTTCAGCAATAAGGAATGTCATTGTGCATGATCAAGTGTAGTGGAGAGACGTAAACCGGAGGGAAATGTATGGCGGGGTGGGGGGAATCTCAATGAAGATAACTGCTCATTTCGGAGAGCGGGAGGTACTCATTTCCGTGAGTAGAAGTACTCAGAGGAAGGGATATCCACGAAGTGCACGAAGCTACACGAAGAAGCAATCCTTTCCGTAAACCTTCGTGTTATTCGTGGATCAATCTTCTACAACACGGCCTTGTTCTCCAGCGCGAACTGCAGCAGCTTGTTGTGTCCCTTGATGCCAAGCTTCTGGCAGATATGAGTCCGGTGGTTCTCGACTGTGCGCACGCTGACGAAGAGTTTCCCGGCGATCTCTTTGCTGGTCTTGTTCTCGCCAACGAGTTTGAGCACGGTGAGTTCGGCAGGAGTGAGTCGTTCACGAATGGGAACAGAAGCGTCGAGCGAATCGGCTTTCCGGTTTCTCTCAATGAGAAGGTGGGAGATGATGGGGCTAATGTAGTACTGGCCTTCGGTGACTGCCTTCAGACATGACAAGAATTCTGCAGCAACGCTGTCCTTGATGATGTAGCCGCGTACGCCGAGGTCCAGGGCGACGTTGAAGTACTTCGGGTCCCTGTACATCGTCAGGAAGACCAATTCTGTTGGAAGGGCAGCCTGATTCACTTTGCGCGCAACTTCGATGCCGTCCATGATGGGCATGGAGACATCGAGCACGGCAAGATCGGGACGAAGCTCCGTGATGAGTTTCAGTGCTTCGGCGCCATCGCCTGCCTGTCCCGACAACCGCAAACGTCTTGTCCCGTTCAATGATCTTTGCCAACCCCTCGCGGAAGATCGGGTGGTCGTCGGCAATCAGAATGCGTGTTGGAGTGTCCATGTCAATCCTTTCCGTGATGCAGAAGTGCAGACGGAAAAATGATTATCTCGTCATTGCAAACCCGATATTCAACATCGTCACCCTGAGCGCAGTCCCGCTGCTTCTCAAGCGGGACGAAGTCGAAGGGTGTTCTGCGTTCATCATCCTTCGACTCCGCCCCGACAGAAAGCGTCGGGGCTTCGCTCAGGATGACTCGTGGCGTTTGTCAAAGCGCATGACGACGCTTGACAAAGTCAACATAACAACCTCAAGGGTTTTCACCCTTCGCTTACTTAAGAGTTTCAGGCTTCTCAACGATATGGAATTGATACATGCACCATCGTTCCCGTTCCCGGTGTCGATTCGATCTTGATCGTTCCCCCGACAATCCTCACCCGCTCGGTCATGCTCGAAAGACCGAAGCCCCGGAGCCTGTCAACGGACGCGCCGACGGGCCTGCGAGTCAGTCGTTTCGTTCGGGTCAAAACCCTTGCCATCGTCACTCACGGTGATCTCTATCGATCCCGCATTCTTCTTCACCTCAACTTGTGCCGACTTTGCGGATGCATGATGTACAACATTCGAGAGTGCTTCTTGAATGATCCTGTACAAATGGATCTCAACCTCTTTCGGAAGCAAACCATCAACTGAATCACCGATGAGGTGAATCGCAAGTCCGGACGAGCGGGACACCTTTTCCACCATTGCCTCGATCGCTGCGCGAAGCCCCAGCCGTTCGAGATGATGAGGGTGAAGATTAGCGGAAATCTCCCTCACCCCTTCAATCGATTCCTGAACCATGGAGGCAACACGTTTCAATTCTTCTCTGCTCTTCTCGTTCTCCTGCATAAACTGTTGCAACTCGTTGTTCATCACGAGCAAATCCTGCCCGAGCCCGTCATGCAGATCCGCTGCAAGACGCTTTCGCTCCGCCTCCTGTGATTCGATCTGTTGACGTGAGAATTCCTGCTGAATCAGTTTCTCTCTTCTCAGACGGGTGACTTCACGCTTGTAGATGAAGACAAAGAGACCAAGACATGCGCACTGTCGTCAGGAGTTTGAACCACCAAGTTTGCCAGTACGCTGGTTGAACGATCACCGTCAGTGTTGCTCCCTGTTCGTTCCAGACGTCGTCATGATTGGATCCTTTGACCCGGAAAGTGTACGTCCCCGGGTCAAGATTTGTGTACATGGCTTCCCGCCTTGTCCCGCAATCCACCCAATTCCTGTCAAAGCCTTCAAGCTGGTACGCGTAACGGGTCTGTTGCGGGGCATCATAACTGAGTGCGGCGAAGGAGATTGTGAACACGTTTTCTCTTGGTGTTAGGACGATCTCTTTGAGCAGCTCGGCGGCTCTGTTCAAGACCACCTGCTGATGAAGCTTGCGCACGCCCGTAATGACGACGGGTGGTATGTACGTGGAGAAGTCGAATACTGTCCGGATGAAACACGAGAATGCCATCGTTCGTCCCGAAAGAGAATCTCGCCGCTCATTAGTCTGGCTCCAGACCAACCCAGAATCTCCACATCTTCAATACCGTCGAAGATGTCAAAGCCCTGAAAAGAGCCGGTTGAAGGAAGAGAACTTCATGATTCTCTTGTTTGATGAATACCAGAAATTGCCATGTTCATCCTCGACCGGGAAACCCTACGAATGTTGGCAAACGGGGGCTAGGAGGGATGAATCGACGGAACTGGGCTTGTTCGTCGTCAAACCTGTTCAGGCCGAGACCTGTTCCAACCCAGATCGTACGTGTGTGGTCGAGAAACACACATGAGAATCCCGTCGAACTGATAGATGTAGAGTCGTTCTTGTTGTGTTCGAATGTCACAAACCCCTGAGTCTTCTCATCGAACATGCTGACTCCTCGCATGGTGCTGACCCAGATTCTTCCGTGCCGATCTTCAGCAAGACCTTGTATCTGGTCGATGGGTGCGGTCCTTTCATTCTTCGGGTCCCTGAAAAAGACCGAGTACGTTGTGAACTCCTTATTGACGCGGAAGAGAGATGCGTTTCCTCCCAGCCAGAAGTTGTTCCTTTTATCAATCAGCATGTGAATGAGTCGATCCCTCACACCGCGAACCAGGGGGACTGGCCACACGACTTTGGTGGTGTTATGTCGCGGGTCGTGCCGGACCAATGCAAACCGATCCACGAGCCAGATGATCCCCTCGCTATCCTGACAGATGCTGCGAACCAGTCCTTTGGGAAGAATACATCTGCTCGTTCCCGTGGCAAGATTATACGTCCACACGCCGTTACCCTGAGAGGCGACCCAGAGGAGTCCGCTGCGATCCTGGAAGAGCACATCGATGCGTGAGACCAGCGGCAGGGATGACCCGAGCGTGTGAAGATGAACAAACGGACTCACAGAGATCACGTTGACGCCGCCGCGGCCTGCCCCTACCCACACCCCGCCTTCTCTGTCAGCGAAGACAGTGCTGAGCCTTGAACTCGATATTGTCTCAGGATTGTTTGGATCGAATGAGTAACGCGCAAATAACTTCGTCTGCCTGTCATAGCGAAGAAGACCCCACCCCGATGTTGCAAGCCACATGAAGCCCATCTTACCCTCACAGAATGCACGGATGCCTTGCATAATCGGGTTTCCCGGATCTTTTTCCGGCAACGTAATGGGGATGAAACTCCCTGTGTTCCTGTCAACTTTCCGCAGCCCGGGTCCCTCAATGCCAATCCAGAAATCTCCAGCCCGATCCTCATAACAGGAGTACACCCGCAGCCGCGGACCCACCCGAGTGAACGAATGATGTTGCCGGTCGAACATAAACAGGCCCCCTCCGTTGATCTGTTCAGTGCCCCCAGCCGCAACCCACAACACTCCCTTCCGATCCTCCATGATGGCGTTGATATAGTTCTCGCCGGGATTCGCCGTATCGTTGGCATTGGGATAATATCGAGCCCATATGCCTTTCGCTCTGTTGAACTCATTGAGTCCACTCACTGTCCCAACCCATAAAGTCCCCATTCGATCCACAAAGAGGCTGTGGATGTTGCTATTGCTCAGACTTGAGGAATCCGAATCGCTATGGTAGTATTTTCGGATGAATCGCGTCGTGGGATCATATCGGTTCAGGCCATTCATGGTTCCCGCCCAAAGGACACCGTTGCTGTCACCGCACACCGTCCAGACACTCCCTTGGCTGATATCGGCGGAATCCTTGCCGCGTGCGAACGTGATGAACTGACTGCCGTCGTATCTGCAAACTCCGCCGTCGGTACCAATCCACATGAAGCCCTGGCTATCCTGAGTGATGGACCGAACCATCCGGTCGGGAAGTCCATCGGCGACGGAGATACGTTTGATAGTAACTCTCACCCCGGCGAGGCCGGACGCTTGGGCAGTCGCTGTTTGCATAAGCAGGAGGAGGGACGTGACGACAAGGAGAGCCATGGCTTGTGGTTCCTCATGAATATGGTAGCGATACATGCACCGTGGTTCCCGACCCCGGTGTCGATTCAATCTTCATCGTCCCTCCGATAATCCTCACCCGCTCGCTCATGCTCGAAAGACCAAAGCCGTGAAGTCCTTCACCGGACGGGCGTGAAGGTCGGCGCTCCAACAGCATCGTTCACGTCGAAACCCTTCCCGTCATCGGTCACAGTGATCTCAATTGACTCAGAGTTCTTCTTCACCTGAACGTTGACATTCTTTGCGGATGCATGGCGCACAACGTTCGAGAGCGCTTCCTGAATGATTCTGTACACGTGAATTTCAGTCTCCTTGGCCAGAAGGCGATCGATATCATCGCACGAACACTGGATAACGAGTCCAGTCGAGCGGGAAAGATTCTCCGCCATTGCCTCAACGGCAGCACAGAACCCGAGACGATCGAGATGATGTGGATGGAGGTTCGAGGAAATCTCTCTCACGCTCTGGATCGATTCCTGAACCAGAGTGGCAGCCTGTCTCAAATCTTCCTTTGATCCATTTCCTTCCTGCAGGAATTGCTGGAGTTCATTGCTCACAACCAGCAGATCTTGTCCCAGTCCATCGTGAAGTTCCGCTGCAAGCCGTTTTCGCTCTGCCTCCTGCGACTCGATCTGCTGGCGGGAGAATTCTTCCTGGATGCGCGTCTCTTTTTTGAGTCGGTTCGTTTCGCGACGATAAACGAATCCAACCAGTCCGGCTATTGCCACGCCGATGATGAACTTGAACCACCATGTCTGCCAGAAGGCAGGACGAATGATCACCGCGAGCGATGCCCCTGTTTCGTTCCACACACCATCGTGGTTCGATCCCTTCACGCGGAATGTATATTCACCGGGGTCAAGGTTCGTGTACGTCGCTTCCCGCCGGTTCCCCACGTACTCCCAATCTTTGTCAAAACCTTCAAGCTTGTAGGCGTACTGGTTGAACTCCGGCATGTCGTAGCTCAGTGCGGCAAAGGAGATCGTGAAGAATTTCTGTTCGGGATCAAACGTGAACTCGCGAAGCATGTCGGCCGATGTCGTCAGTTTGAACCGGCGGGTGCCTCTCCAGATGCCGTTGAAGACGACAGGTGGGACATTCGTGTCCTTCCGAACGCTGTCCGGATGGAAGACGAGGATCCCATCCATCGTTCCAAAAACGAGTTCCCCGCTTTTCAGTCTCGTATGGCTCCAGTGCAGGATCTCGACATCTTCCAGACCGTCCGATCGGTCAAACACCGTAAACTTCCCGGTAGATGGCTCGAACCTGGTCATCCACTTTCCGATGAAATACCAGAAATTCCCCTTCGCATCCTCCTGGATTCGTCCAACCGCCCGCCAATTAACTCGTGGGTCGGAAACGTAGAACCTGGTGAAGGAAGATATCGATTCGTTGAATCGGTTCAGACCATCGAAGGTCGTTACCCACAACGTTCCGTTTCTGTCAACATAGAGCGAAGTACCGCCGTCGTTACTCAGCGTTGTCGTGTCCCGATCGTCATGACGGAACCTCGTGAAAGAGCGTGTGGCCTTCTCATATCGGCATACTCCCCGTTCGGCTGCGAACCAGAGGTTGCCATGCCTGTCCTGCACGCCGCTGCCGATCGGTCCCGAAGGGAGGCTGCTTGTATCGCGGGGATCGTGGACGAAAACTGAATATGTCTTCAAGTCCGGCATCAGGTTCACCAGAATAGAGTTTCCTCCCATCCAAAACGAGCCAGCGTTGTCAATAAACATGGAGGTGAGTTCTTTCGTCTCGCCCTTGTTGCTCGGCATCCTCCATACGACCTTCATGGTGTCCGCGACGGGATCGTGCTTGAACAGGGTGCTGGGAGAGCGGAACCAAACCGTTCCGTGCCGATCCATCTTTATCGTCCCGTAGTGACTGCCGGGCAGGAAACACTTCGCCCGCTGGGTGGCCGGGTCGAATCGCCATACGCCATTCCCCCTGCAGGCCAGCCAGAGAGAGCTTGCATCGTCGTTGCCCATGACATCGACCCGTCCCAACGGTCGGAACGATTTGCCGATGACTCTACGGTGCAGGAAGGGCTTCGTCGCAACAGTGTTCAACACGCCACCTTCGGCTCCAACCCACAACAGTCCGGCTCTGTCCAGGAAGACAGTATTGAGCGTCAAACTGGAGATGCTGTTGGGATTCGACTGTTCCGGAGAAAAGCGCGTGAAACTTCGGGTCAACCGGTCATACCTGAGAAGTCCCCAACCCCAGGTAGCCATCCAGAGGGCACCTGCTCTGTCCTCGCATATTGACATGATTCCCTGACGATCAGGATTGATCCACTCTGTCTTTGGGAGGGGGATGGATTTCCAACTAGTCCGATCATATCTGAGCAACTCGGGTCCTGCAACGCTCACCCAGAATTCTCCATCTCGGTCTTCAAAGATGGTGAAGGTCCGGCGACTGGGACCGAGGGAAGAGAATCTTCCTTGAGCCCGATCGAATCTAAACACGCCCCCACCTTGCATGAGGAATTCTCCGCATGCGACCCAGAGGGTACCCGAGCGATCCTCAATGATCTGGTTGACGGCATTCTTTCCAGGGGAAATCGTATCGTCGGGGCTCGGTACGAATCGCGTACACGCTCCCGTCCGTCGATCGAACAAACTAAGACCGTACTTTGTGCCAACCCAGAGGTCGCCGGACCGATCGACGAATACGCATCTGACGATGTTATCGTCCAGACTTGTGGAGTCATTGTCATCGTGCAGATACTTCTTGAATGACCTTGTCGTGGGGTCGACCCGGTAGAGGCCCACTCTCGTGCCTGCCCAGATGAATCCATCCCGGTCCTCACACACGGACGTTACGCACTTGCCAAGAGATTATCCGGTTCAGTGAAGGCACGTGAATCTGACTCCATCATACTTGTACAGTCCATCCGGTTTAGCTACCCAGATGAGCCCCCTTCGGTCTTGCGTGATGGCGTTGACGAAGTGCATGGTTCCCGCCTGATCGAGAGAGATGCGATTGATCACCACGTTGACGCCGGAGATACCGGGAGTTTGGGCGATGAGCGTTTGTGCCGAAAGGATGGAGCACAGTAGTGCAAGTCCGCACAAACGCAAGATCGATTGATGGAGAAAGGGGAAGCTGCGCAGCAAGAGCCGACCTCCAATGGAATAGGTGAGTGATTCCAGAGGTACAGGTGACGAGAAACGAAAAAGCCTCTCTTGTCTCTCAGTGAGCGAGTACGACAAAAGAGGCTTGAAAGGAACTGGCTGGAATATAACAAACGGTTGGAAAACAAGAAAGGGAGGGGTCGAAGCTCGCGTGTTACAGAAGTATCCACGAAGGCCACAAATAAATGCCACGAAACGGCAGCGCCCCTGCTTGTGGCAGGGGCGCTGGCGCCGTATTGCGAAGTCCCTAATCTGCTACTGTATCACCCACGTCTCATCTCCATCCAGCAGCTTCTGCAAATTGCCTTCACCTTTTTTT
This sequence comes from uncultured Bacteroidota bacterium, assembly GCA_963734955.1. Taxonomy (GTDB): domain Bacteria; phylum Bacteroidota; class Ignavibacteria; order UBA10030; family UBA6906; genus UBA11986. The sequence goes on along the minus strand of CAVTJO010000005.1, from coordinate 324,758 downwards.
GCCCTGGCCCTGGCTATCTGCTGCTGAACGAGTTCCTCGTATGGCGGACGGTCAACGGCAAGAAACACCCCCATGGCCCGTGGGAGTTCCGGATTATGTATCATGTTGGCCAGGATGAACGCAAGTGTCGAATCCGTTTCGTCATGGACGAGAAGATCGCTTGCCGAGTATTTCCCTTCAGTAATGTTGACCACTTCAGGCGTGAATCCATTCAGTCTGATTCCTTTCTCCTTCTTCTTCCCGAAGATGAGTGGTTTGCCATGCTCAAGATAGACCACTGTGTCGTCTCGCGTCTCTTTCTCCGTCCAGGTAAAAAAGGCGCCATCGTTGAACACGTTGCAGTTCTGGTAGATCTCCAGGAACGCGGAGCCCTTATGGCCGTCGGCTCTGCGCACCATTTCCTGCACATGCTTCGGATCCCGGTCCATGGCACGACCAACGAACGATGCGTTCGCTCCGAGCGCTAGAGACACAGGCACAAATGGATTGTCAATTACTCCCATGGGTGTTGACTTTGTAATCTGACCCATCCTTGAGGTGGGGGAGTACTGTCCCTTGGTCAGGCCGTAGATTTCATTGTTAAAAAGAATGACCTTGATGTTCAGATTTCGGCGCAGCATGTGAATCATATGATTACCGCCGATGCTGAGTCCGTCACCATCTCCCGTGGCTACCCACACGTTCAAGTCGGGATTTGCAATCTTTACTCCGGATGCGATTGCAGTCGCCCGTCCGTGAATCCCGTGGATGCCGTACGTATCTACGTAATAGGGGAATCGACTTGAGCATCCGATTCCTGAGACCACAACATAATTTTCCTTTCGATGTGGAAGGTCGGGCATCACCCGCTGCACCTGAGCCAGGATCGAATAATCGCCGCATCCGGGGCACCACCGAACATCCTGGTCCGATTGGAAATCCTTGATTGTCAGTTTCGTTGTTTGATCTTTTGCCATCGCCTCAGCCATTGTTGCCTCCAAAGAATGAATCAATCTTGTCCTCAATCTCTTCCGAGCGTAATGGAAGTCCCTTGATCGCATTGAACCCCACCGCTGGAACGAGATACTTTGCGCGAACCAGTTTGATCAGTTGGCCATTGTTGATCTCGGGGATCAACACGTGCTTGAACTTGTAGAGGATTTCTCCCAGGTTCTTCGGGAAAGGGTTGAGGTAGCGAAGATGCGCGTGTGAGACTGAACGCCCCCGCTGTCGTGCAGCAGTCACCGCCGACTTTATCGATCCATACGTGCTTCCCCAACCGAGAACCAGCAGATCGCCTTCGGCATCCCCTTCGACAGTCTGGAGCGGAATGTCCTCCGCGATGCGTTCGATTCTTTCTGCGCGCATCTTGACCATGAAGTCGTGGTTGTCGGGCTCGTAGTTGATGTTGCCGGTGATGTTCTGTTTCTCCAGTCCTCCGATGCGATGCTCCAGTCCGGGCGTTCCCGGGATTGCCCATGGTCGCGCAAGGGTCTTTTCGTCGCGAGAATACGGTTGGAATGCTGCCGGGTCCTTTGCGAACGTCACGGGGATGGGTGCAAGGTCGTTGGCATTTGGAATCATCCAGGGCTCTGCCCCGTTTGCCACGTAGCCGTCCGTCAAACAAATCACCGGGGTCATGTACTTGATTGCGATGCGTGCCGCCTCATAGGCAGCGTTGAAGCAATCACCGGGTGTCGAGGCGGCGAGGACACAAAGCGGGGATTCCCCGTTGCGACCAACGACCGCCTGCAGAAGGTCTGACTGCTCTGTTTTTGTCGGAAGGCCCGTGCTTGGCCCGCCGCGTTGAACATCCACAATCACAAGAGGCAGTTCAAGCATGATCGCAAGACCCATCGCTTCAGTCTTCAATGCCATACCCGGTCCGCTGGTTGTTGTGACCGCCAGTGAACCTGAATAGGAGGCACCGATGGCTGAGCAAATGGCCGCGATTTCATCCTCAGCCTGGAATGTCTTGACACCGTATTCCTTGAGGCGGGAGAGTTCGTGCAGGATGTCGCTCGCCGGGGTAATCGGATAACTGCCGAGGAACAATTGAAGTCCGGCTTTCTTTGCAGCAGCGACAAGTCCAATGGCTGTTGCGGTGTTTCCCATGATATTCCGATACTTGCCGGGAGGCAGTTTCGCCGGCCTTACCTCGTATCTTGTCGTGAAGATTTCGACCGTGTCGCCATAGTTGAAGCCGGCCTTGAGCACACGCAGGTTCGCCTCGGCGATCTGCGGATCCTTGCCGCCGAATTTCTCCTGGATGAATTTGATGGATTGGTCGAGCGGACGATTGTACATCCAGTACATGAGGCCAAGGGCGAAGAAGTTCTTGGTCTTGTCAACGAACTTGGTGGAGAGGTTCATATCCACCAGTGCATTGGACGTCAACTTACTGATCGGCACCTTGTACACCTGGAAGTGAGCGAGGGACCCGTCCTCGAGGGGGTTCGACGCCATTCCGGCCATTTTGAGGTTTCTGTCCGTGAACGCGTCCTCGTTGACGATGATCGTCCCGTTTTCACGCAGCATCTTTACGTTGGTTACGAGCGCCGCGGGATTCATCGCGACAAGAACATCACATGTGTCGCCCGGGGTGAGTATATCGAGACTGCCAAACTTTATTTGAAATCCACTGACCCCGTAGGTTGTGCCAGCTGGTGCTCTGATTTCGGCGGGATAGTCGGGGAGGGTGCTGAGGTCATTGCCAAAGACGGCGGCGGTGTTGGTGAACTGGGTACCTGTAAGCTGCATTCCATCACCCGAGTCACCGGCAAAACGGATCGTGACCTCTTCAAGGGTTACTGTGCTTTTTGCCATGATCGACAAGCTTCCTTACAATGAATTGCAAAGAACGACTGATAAAACAAAGAGATTTTGTGAGGGAAAGTCAAGCCCCATCGTCGTCGGCTTGACGAAACAGAAAACCCGTCTCGATTTGGAGACGGGCTTTTCTGCCACAGTTACTCCCGCACCACCCAGACCTTCACCTTGCCGGTAACATTCTGGTGTAATTTGATGTTAACAGTATAGATGCCAAGCGCCTTGATGGGTTCCTCAAGATCGATGATACGTTTGTCGATCTCGATTCCTTTTTCTTTGAGCGAATCAGCGATCATCTGGGATGTGACGGATCCGAAGAGTTTCTCGTCCTCGCCGACCTTCATCTGTATGGTGACCGAGACTTTGTCCAGCTCCTGGGCAATCTTTTCGCTTGATTTCAACTCCTTGCTCGATCGGCGTTCCGTCTGCTTCTTCTCTTCATCGAGCGCCCGCAGGGCACCTTCCGTTGCCTCGTACGCGAGTCCGCGGGGGATGAGGTAGTTCCGCGCATAACCATCCTTCACCACCACCTTGGTTCCTACCGCGCCCAGCTTCTCATGTTCTTTTCTCAAGATAACTTCCATTGTGTCTCCTTCAGGATACTAGCGAATTGCATCTGAAACAAATGGCAACAATGCAAGATGGCGCGCACGCTTGAGGGCGTGGACCAACTGTCGTTGATGCTTTGCGCATGAACCCGTGATGCGTTTCGGGATGATTTTCCCTTGCTCGGTGATAAATCGCTGCAGCTTCTTCTCATCTTTGTAGTCGATGTAGTCTTCCTTCGCAGTACAGAAGCGGCACACGCGTTTCTTGCGCGGCATCTGGTTGTCCCGCTCCCGCCTCGGTCGTCGTTGTGTGGTCTGATCGTATGCCATCTATTCTCCTTGGTTCGACTGATATTCGTGTGTCAGGAAATGTTCTACAGGCCCGGCTTCGATGGTGCAGCCTCAGACTTCTTCTCCTGCCCTTGCTCCTCGAACAACGGCTCCCGCACGGGAACGCTCGGCGCTGTTGCTGCCGGTTCTGCCTGCAGAGAAATAAGCTTTGCCCTTGCCGCGATTGCCTTCTTGTCGAGCTTGATCGTCAGATATCTGAGCACCATTTCGTCAAGCTGGTAGGAACGCTCAAGCAACCCGATGAGCGAGCCCGGTCCCGTGAATTCGATGTTCACGTAAAAGCCGTTCGTCTTCTTGTTGATTGAATAGGCGAGTCGCTTGCGTCCCCACTTGTCCAGGGCGGAGATGGCTCCGCCATTTTTTGTGATGGTGTCCTGCACGCGACCGATGACTGCTTCGATTTGTGCGTCATCGAGCGATGCGTTGAGGATAATGGTGGATTCGTAGGCTTGTTTCGATGTGTCCATGATGTCACCTCCCTTTGGACGTCTAACTGTGTTATTAGATGACCCTCCAATAATCACACCGCGATAGAGACGGAGCGAATTGAAGAGCAGAGGGGCAGCCTTTCCTGGAGCAGCAGAGAATGAGAAAGGTACCGCCGTGTTACTTAAAGAACGCCGCCAGCATCTCCTTCAGGCTGACGCGACCGTGTGTTGAATCTGTTCATCGTTCGGTGTATCCCGCTGGCCGCAAACTCGAATACCGCATCGGCCGCTCGACCGATCATCTCTCCAACCGTCGTTGCTTCTCCAAGCGCAAAAGGGGAGAGCACGAACTCAGCCATCCTGTCCTTCGGAGGCATTGATTCCTGCCGTACTCCGCACCGAACCCGGGCGAACTCGTCAGAGTTGAGCTGGTATATGATCGACCACAGCCCGTTGTGTCCTCCATCGCTCCCTTTCGCCCGGACCCGGATAGCCCCGAGCGGAAGAGCAACATCATCGGCAACGATGATCAACTCCTGAAGCGATGCGCCGAACTTCTCGAGCAACTCAGCCACTGCGGAGCCGCTATTGTTCATGTATGTCATCGGCTTTGCCAGGATGAGCGTCCTCCCGGCGAATTGATGAGTTGCGATCAGATACTCACCACGTCCCGCTCTCACAGGCGACCTGAAGCGCCTCGTCAACTCCTCAACAACCTCGAAGCCGATGTTGTGCCGTGTCCCCTCGTATTCTGTTCCCGGATTCCCGAGCCCGACGACGATGATGGGGTCCACATCCGCTCGACGCTACTTCTTCTTCTCTGGTTTCGCCTCCTTTGCAGGCTTGGCTTCGGCAGGGGGCTTGGCTTCTGCTTTCGCTGTCTTCGCCTCTGTCTTGGCAGGAGCAGTCTCGGCAGCCTCTTCACCTTCTTCCGCTTTCTTCCCCTTACCCACAACTTCGGGCTCTGTTGGCTCCTCGACAGCGACGACGCCTGGCTCGGCTTCCTTGACAATCGTCGGAGGAATCACACCAACCACGGCTGCATCCATGTTCTCAAGAATGACCACGTTTGCGATGGCAAGGTCCCTCACGTGCACCGACCGGTTCATTTCGAGCTCTGCCACATTGATTTCAATCTTGCCGGGGATATCCTTGGGAAGGCACGAGACCTTCAATTTGTGAATGCTATGTTGAAGCAGTCCGCCATTGCGAACCCCGACCGGAACGCCGCCCGTCAGTACCACCGGCACTTCAATTGTGAGTTTTTCTTCCGGATGAAGTCCCTGGAGATCGAAGTGAACCGGGCCATCCGTCACCGGGTCGAACTGCACATCGCGCAGGATGGCTTTCTTTGTTGTTCCATCACTCAGCCGCAAATCAATGATCCGCGTTTCGGAACTGTACACGAGCGGGGCCAAACTTAACACGGGAACCTTGAGATTGATGTTCTTTTCTCCATGAGCATAGAACACTCCCGGTACCTTTCCCTCCTTGCGCGCCTGCTTTGCCTGCTTGCCCGTCTGTTCCCTGATCTCTGCATTGAGGACTACTTCAGACATGGGTATCCTTCTCCTTCGTGGTCGTTATCCTTTGTCAATATCAAACAGCGAACTGATGGACATGTGTTTGAACGTCCGCTTCATTGCCTCGGCGAAAATGTGGGCAACCGAGTCGATTTCAATTTTCGGTGACTGCACCTTTACCGGAAGGGTGTCGGTGACGACGATTTTGCTTATCGTCGATTTGTTGATTCGCTGGATTGCCGCTCCCGAAAGCACCGGATGAGTGCACGCTGCGTATACCTCCTTGGCTCCGTTTTCGTGCAAGGCGTCCACCGCGTTGCACAACGTGCCCGCTGTATCGATGAGGTCATCAACAATCAGAATGTTCTTGTTTTTCACGTCACCTATGATGTTCATGATCTCTGCTTCGTTCTGCTTCGGCCTTCGTTTGTCGATGACGATCAGATCGGCCTCAAGGCGCTTCGCATAAGCCCTCGCCATTTTGATGCCCCCGACGTCCGGAGAGCATACGGCGAGGTTCTGGACCCTTCTGCGCCCGAAATGCTTCACCAGTACTGCCGATGAATACAAATGATCGACCGGGATATCAAAGAAACCCTGGATCTGGGGCGCGTGAAGATCCATTGTGATCACTCGATCCGCTCCCGCCTGTGTGATCAGGTTCGCAATCAGCTTCGCCGTAATCGAGACACGGGGTTGATCCTTCCTGTCCTGTCTCGCGTAGCCAAAGTACGGAATGACGGCGGCAACCTTGCTGGCCGATGCCCGCTTCGCCGCATCGATCATGATCAGCAGTTCCATCAGGTTCTCAGCCGGGGGATTCGTGGACTGGACGATAAACACGTCGCTGCCACGAATATTGTCGCTGTACTTGACCCAGATTTCCCCGTCGCTGAACGTTTTGATCTCGCACTGACCCAGTTGCTGCCCCAAATGCCCCACGATCTTCTCCGCGAGCGGGCGGTTCGATCTTCCTGAAAATACCTTGAGATCGCTCATTCGGGCAATTCTACTGATACATTCCGGAATCGGGAGCAGCGGGACATTGCAGCAGAGAGGCCATCCTCACGGCAGAACCGCATAAAATTTGGTCAATAAGATACGCAAAAGGCAGATGCCGTGCAAGAAGAAAAATCGAGAGCATGGCGCCCGCCTGTACATTCGTCCAAGGAATGGGAGCCTCGATAAGGGGTATTATTTTGGCATCAACCCTGCCGAAGAGGAACGTACTTCAGCAGGGTTGGTTTGCCTGGCATCCCTTTATGATCCGCGGTACGGTCGGCCCGGAGGTTGCAGGCCGCCGGCATTACTTTAGGACGACCATCTTCCTCGTCTGCACAAACTCTCCAGCAGCCAGTCGATAGAAGTATACGCCACTCGTCAGACCGAACTTTTCACTCCCAACTCTGTAGCTGTGGGTCCCGGCAGGGAGTTGGCCGTTCACAATCGTCGCGACCTCCTGCCCGATAATGTTAAAGACTTTCAACGAAACCAACGCTCCCTTCGGGAGATCGAACGAGATGTTTGTTTCGGGATTGAATGGATTGGGGTAGTTTTGTCGTAACGCAAATGTCTTTGGAATCGACTTCCCGTTGTCGTCCGCGCCCGTCAACGGCGTAACCCTCAGCGAAACCGGCAGAACGATCGTTCCTGTTGCGCGGTCATTGCTCAGAACAAGGTACTGTGATGTGTACGTCGTGTTCGGTGTGAGCCCACCCGATAGCAGTTTGATTATTGAGGATGAAGGTTGACCGACGACCGTCGTTCCGAATGACGGTGAAGCGGACAACCACGCGGCATTGCTTGTATCCGCGAGGCCCCAGATAAGATCGGCGTTGCCTGTGTTCGATATCGAAAGTGTATGCATTGTACTGTCACCAACGCGCAAGGTATCAAAGTAACCCGTTGCGTTGAGAACAATGTGCGGCTGTGACAGCGCCGTGACATTGAGCTGAACGGGAATATTGACATCAGGTCTGCCGGCCGAGGCGAGCTTGAGGAACGTGTTGTAGATTCCCGGCACTCTCGCTGCAACACCCGTGACGCGAACTACTGCTGAATCGCCGGCCTGAATGGTCAATGCCCCTACGTTTTCGGAAATCCATGAGGTGCCAGTCTCCGAACCAATAATGCCATGGCCGATCTCAGGCGCAAAGTCGGGGACGGGGTTGGATCCCTGTTTCAGGCGGGAGGCGGTCACTCCCACATTGTAGTTGCCGTCGGTGTCGCCAAGCCAATCCTCGCGAATGCCAAGTCCAAAGGCGTTTGTCGTGGAGATCGTGAGAACTGAATCCCGTGTAACCGAAAGCAGGAACGGGATTCCGATCAGACTGTCAGTAGCTGAATTGATGACAACACCGGCGGGAATGCGGCCGATGTGTGTGAGGGAGTCGATCAGTATCCCGCTTGCATCGAAGAGGATCTCCCGTTCGGACCCGAGGTCTCTCGATGTCAAGCCGACTCCGAACGGAGTCGGGAATGCCCCGGTGCCAAAATCCTGATCGGTGTCGATCGAAATGAAGCCGACGACGTTTGTATCGGGGAGGGTGCCGAGTACAATCCTGAAGTCATGGTAGATATTGCCGAGGAACGATCGCACCTGGTGGTCCACTCTGTAGATGTCGGCAGCCCCAAAGCCGTTTTCGGCCCGTTGGTCAGTGATAATAGTTGTGTACGTATCAGGACTGTCACCTGATACATCTGTCGGTGGTTTCTGGAACGAGTTACGAGTCAAATGTGCCTTTTCGAAGGCGGGACGCAATCTCCTGATGAGCGCCTGGAAATCGATGGGTGCTGGAGTCTGTTTCGCTCCAAAGTCTGCAGCAATGGTGGTTGTCGATTCCGCGACAGCAATTTGAACGGGTGCGGGTGTGTTGTTGGCGATCCTGATGGAATCGCGGAACACCCGTCCGGTAACCCCGGCGAACGTGAAGGAGTTGGGACGAGTAATGATCCCGGTGTCCGGGCGTCTGTGCAATGGGGTATCCACGGATGAGGATATCATCGACATACCATCCATCGAAGTTGACATTTGAATCACTTGTCAATCTGAACCGTATCTTGACCTGTGGGGAGAGATTTGCGTAGTCTGCTAATGTCAAAGCTCTGCTGTGTCCAGGTTGAGAGAGTTCCATTATAGTTTCGACAAGTTGCCACGTTGTCCCGTTATCGCTTGACACCTCAACGCTGCAGTAGTCATACCCTGCCTCGGTGGTGTATTTGTGAAAGAAACTCAGTATCAATGCCGGCGTTGTTGAAGCATCAATCGGCGATGCCAGAATCATAGAGTTATCTGTGTTGTCCGAGTAATTGCCCCCCGGACTATCGGTGAATGATGAAGGCGGTGTATGAAATTGAGAAGTAGTGGTGTTCCATGTACCTCCCGGGGATCTGGTCCAATTGGAAAATGAAGCCGCGGAATCATTCAACACGATGGTCGTCGGTGAGCCGACAAGAACTAGCGCAACCGCCGAGTAGATTGTGGTCGTGTCGATTTTCACCGTCAGTTGTGTTGGAATGGCGGAGTTGTTTTGAACGAACGGCGAAATGGTGAAATTGAACAGGGAGCTGTCAGCTGCAAACGACGCCAGTGACGGATAGGTGAACAGGGTTACCGGAATCGTTATGCTCGGATTTGTCGAAGTCCATGATACACTGACATTGCTTGCAGCCAATGCACCCTTGTTCCGGAAGACGACCTTGTATGTACCCGACTGTCCCTGCGTGTACGTCGGCTGATTGAAGGTCGTTGAGAGTGGATTGACAAATGGCCCGCCGATGAGGGACATGTATTGATTGTTGTAGAGCATTCCTTCGGCCAGCGGGACGATCTCCGGCTGAGACGGCCAGAAACCTGTCGAACCGGTTTCAGGTGTGATGGCAAAAATATGATGGCCTACATGTGCCGAGTCGTTGTAGTACCAATCATCTGCACCTCCCCTCACATAATAGCCCACAGTCTGAGATGGAGTACCCGTTGTGTACACGGGATTGGATGCCTTCATGTCGGACAGGTACTGATTGAATTTATAATCATCCGGCGTTGGTGAAGGGTCCGACCAGGCCCATGGTTTGATGAGATAGTTTCCATAGGTATGTGCGCCGAATGCCGCGTTGAAGTTCCTTGAATTCACGAAGTTCATGACCGCCTGTGTTTCGGGTTCTGAGAACGGACTCGTTCCTCGGTACGTACCTTGGCCGCCACTGCAGGGATCTGTGCTCGATCCACCATTCGATGAGTTCCAGAATTGATATATCCCGAAATTTCTGTTCAAGTCCACCGGACCGCATGAGCCTGAGGTTATGTGCCTGTTGCATCTCCACATCCCGCCGCCATTGGGATTGGTGGTTTGATTGTACACGTAGCCATCAGGGTTGAATATTGGGATCCAGTAAATCTCCCTGTTCTCCAGGATGTAAGTCGCAAGCGGATCAGTTCCGTAGTTCTCAAAGAGCCAGTAGAAATAGTACACCTGTGTTTCCATGCTCTCGGGCTCTCTGGCGTGGATGACCGCATGGTACAATACCTCCGGTCTTCCCGTTGGAGCATCGGGGTTCTTCGTTATTCTCACGCCCCAGATCGTCCTTCCCTCAATGGTTGTCCCGACCGAGAACTTTGTTGAAATGAGGCTGGGATATTCTGTCCTCATGGAATCAAGTTTGGAGACGACCTCTGCATATGTCAGGTTACCCCCCATCGAGCCGTAGATGGAATGTGATACATTATACTCCTTGGCCGACTTCCGAATTGCCGCGTCTCGCTCTGCCTGCGTCATCTTGGGCAGGCTGTTGTAGTACGCATCCCAATCGTCGATCAATATTTCGTAGGGCACGCCGGATTTCCTGAGCATTCCTATTTCAGTCTCGGACAGCCACGCGTCCGAATAGTAACCCGGCTTTGTGACCGCATGATCGATCAACAATCCTGCATCGGTGATTCTTCTGAAGTCCGATTCACTACGGGCAAATATCCGTACCTGGCTGAATTTCTCCAGATTGGACGAAGTGGCTGCGTCAACAAGGAAGACGCACAACAAAACTGCTACCAGTGTTTTCATGTCGGGGTTCCAAAGGGTGAGAACAAGGGGGAACAAATTTGTACTATGATAAACAAACGGAACCGCAATCTCAACTAAAATCTCATGGCGACTCCCGCATGTGATCCCACGTCACCGGCATGAGATGTTCTCCACGAGAACGTGTTGATTTTCAAGGGCCCTTTGAGTATGTTCTTGCCACCAGCAAGGCGATTGACCCCACTCGATGTCAGCGATGGTTGAACAACCGTTCCGTGTACGCAACGCGTCGGGTGACGATATTACCGGTGATCTGCGTTATGTTAATGACGACAACCCCAAGCCGCTCCTTGTCATATGTCATGGGTTCACCGCCCACAAAGATTGGGGACCGTTCCCATTCTTCGGGAGACGATTTGCGGAATTGGGTTTTGCGACCGTCGTTTTCAACTTCTCCCATAATGGTATTGGCGACAACTCCAGGAAGTTCACGGAGTTCGCGAAGTTCTCCCGAAACACGATCGGGAAGGAACTTGAAGATGTTCACGGGCTGGTTGATGCAATTGAGGGGGGAATTCTGGCGGGCGGAGTTGCCGATAGGAATCGCGTAGGTCTGGTCGGACATTCGAGGGGCGGTGGGGTATCGATCTTGTGTGCGAGCCGTGATAGTCGCGTGAAGGCCGTAGCCGCTTGGTCAACCGTCGCCACCTTCTTTCGCTACACACAACATCAGAAAGAGATGTGGGAGAAGGATGGATTTCTGCCGGTAACCATCAGGTCGATGAAGACGAAGCTACGCTATGGCATCGAGGTGTTGCAGGATCTTGAAGCTAACAAAGACCGGTACGATCTGCTCAATGCCGTCCGAGGGCTTGGGATTCCCTTGTTGTTGGTCCATGGCGAGGCCGATGTCTCGGTCAAACCCGCCGAGGCCGAATTGCTCTTTGAGGCATCGGACAAATCGAAAACCGAGATGCTTCTTCTTCCACATACCGGACACATGTTTGGAGTAAGGTCGGGATCGACGAAGTCAACTCCAATGGTTGAACATATTACCGAAGTCACTGCAAATTGGTTTCACCTTCACATCTAGATCCAGGAGAATAGTAATGAACACGACGGGAAATGCTTCAGCGAGAGCGGTAGTTCGATCGGAAGAGGGAGTCTTGAGCCAGATGCTCTGGATCGCATTCTTTGCTATTGCCACGGCGGCCGGGGCCAGGGTGGAAATCCCGCACCAACCCGTGCCGTACACACTTCAGACCATGATCGTGTTGCTGTCGGGAGCGTTTCTCGGATCACGCAATGGTGCACTCAGTCAGATTCTTTATCTTGCCTCAGGCGCGCTGGGGGCGCCGGTCTTCTCACTGGGAGGGTTTGGGGTTGCGGCGCTACTCGGACCGACGGGGGGATACCTGCTGGCGTTTCCGGCTGCAGCGGGGACCGTCGGGTACCTTTTGCAGCGGCGACGGACGCTCGGATGGTCCTTCTTTGCCATGGGGGTTGGTCTCGTCATGATATTCATCTGTGGTACGATCCAACTTTATGCCGTTGCGCTGAAGAATTGGAGCGACGCGTTTGTTGGCGGATTCCTCATCTTCTCGTGGTGGGATGTACTCAAGTTAGCCGCAGCGGCAATGACCTATCACGAGCTTGCGAAGCGATGGGCGAAACTGCCACAGTAGCAGATACGTTGGTCACTGTCTGACAAGCGCCGGGAGTTGTTGGCCCGGCGCTTCTGCCAACTCTCCAATCCGCCTTTCTTTTTTCGGCAATTTTCACGTTCCCCTTTTTCAGATTCAAGAAATTGACAGAAACGTTTTTCATTTTTGGAAAGACCTGACAGGCATAACTGTAGAATTTCCACGGAATTGACAGCCAATTCTTGGCGTGAGATGTGATGGAATAGGGGCAATTGCCCGTTTTCTCACTTCAAGGACGACGCATGGCAGCACTGGCGGCAACAGAGCAGAGACAAAGTAAAGGGATTGGCTCATTGGTCGTGACCGTTGAGCGATGCAAGGGATGTGGATTCTGCATCGAATTTTGTCCGACCAAAGCGCTGAAATTCTCCGAACAGTACAACGCAAAAGGATACCATCCTCCGGTTCTCATTTCGCAGGAGCTTTGCAATGGGTGTAACATCTGCGGTTTGCTGTGTCCGGATTTTGCGATCTATGGGTTCATCAACAAGAAGAAAAGCAAGAGGAGTGCCACGTGAAAGCAGATCCCAAAGGTGTGTTGACTGGTTTCCATTTTCTGGATGGTGACCATGCCTGTTCGGAAGGTGCCCTTGCTGCCGGTTGCAGATTTGTTGCAGGCTACCCGATCACTCCTTCCACAGAAGTTGTCGAGCGCATTGCGTCCCGCTTCCCGTACGTCGGCGGAATGTTCATACAGATGGAGGATGAAATCGCGTCATCGATTGCGATTCAGGGCGCGGTGTGGGGCGGAAAGAAGGCGATGACGGTGACGTCGGGCCCCGGCTTCTCACTCATGATGGAGCACATTGGCTTGGCGGCGATGACCGAGACTCCGTGCGTGTTTGTTGATGTGCAACGTGCAGGCCCTTCGACCGGACTGCCTACACAGCCGGCCCAGGGAGACATGATGCAGGCGCGTTGGGGCTCGCACGGCGATTACGGCATCATCGCTCTCTCACCGAATTCTCCTCAGGAGTGTTTTGACCTGACTATCAAGGCATTCAATCTTTCGGAACAGTACCGGGTTCCAGTCCTCTTCATGATGGATGAATGTGTTGGACATATGACGGAGCGTGTGGTGATTCCTCCGTTTGATCAAATTGAAATAACTCCCCGCAGGGTCTATGAAGGTCCCAAGAGTGATTATCTGCCGTATAAATCGAACGGCGATCTTGTCCCGATGATGGTGAAGGCAGGTGATGGCTATAACATCCATGTGACGGGACTAACTCACGATGAGCGAGGCTATCCGAGCATGACGGTGCCGACACAAGAAAAACTCATCCCGCGACTTGTCAACAAGATCAAGCATAATTCCGGAAAGATTGTCGAGTACGTTGAAGATGGGGTGGAAGGTGCGGAAGTCGTTGTGGTAACCTACGGCATCACATCGCGTACATCGATCCCGGCAATTGAGCAAGCGAGGAAAGAAGGCATCAAAGTCGGACATCTTCGACTTGTTGTGGTGTGGCCGTTCCCGGAAGAGAGAATCAGAGAGCTTGCCCACAAGGCGAAGGCGTTCGTTGTCCCGGAGTTGAACCTCGGGCAGATTGTGTATGAAGTCGAACGATGCGCAAGCGGCAAGGCTCGCGTTGAACTGGTCGGTCACGCAGGCGGAACTGTTCACAATCCAAAGGATATTTACACGGTCATCAAGGAATGTGCAAAGGGATAATCAATCATGGCAGAAGAGCTATTTGAGATCGAGGAAAGTGTTCCGGTCAATACGGTGGAATCGTTCCTGCGTATGGAGCGCATGCCTCACATCTGGTGTCCGGGATGCGGCATTGGAACCACGGTAAACTGCTTTGCCCATGCACTTGAGACGAGCGGCCTTGACCTTCAGAAGGTTGCGGTGGTTTCCGGCATTGGCTGTACAGGGCGCGTGGCAGGATACATCAATCTCGATTCATTCCACACAACTCATGGACGGGCAATTCCGTTTGCGACGGGCCTCAAGCTCGCCAATCCTGAACTGAAGGTTGTCGTCTACAGTGGTGATGGGGATCTCACTGCAATCGGAGGTAACCATTTTATCCACGCTGCACGTCGCAACGTGGACATGACGGTCATCCTTGTCAACAACTTCATCTATGGCATGACCGGCGGGCAGGTTGCTCCCACGACGCCACTTTCTGCGACGGCTTCCACTACACCGTACGGCAATTACGAGCAGTCGTTCAATCTTCCGTATCTTGCCGAGTCATGTGGAGCAGTGTACGTGGCACGCTGGACCGCATTCCACGTCCGTCATTTAACCAAATCCATCAAAGAGGCTCTCGGAAAGAAGGGATTCACGTTCATCGAAGTGCTTGCCCCTTGCCCGACACTGTACAGCAGAAGGAACAAGCTTGGCGACGGGCTTGATCAGATGGTCTATTACAAGGACAACAGTGAAATCAGAAACGGGGCAGACACGAAAACCATCCCGTTGGACTTCCAGGGAAAGATCGTCGTCGGGAAGTTCGTTGACAAAGAGCGTCCGACATATCTCGATGCAATGAACGAGTTCTATCAACAGAAGCTTGGTGATAACTACGTACCATACAAAGGTTAGGAAATGGCAAGAACTGAGATAAAGGTCGGCGGCTTTGGAGGGCAGGGAGTCATTCTGAGCGGCTATATCATCGGAAGGGCCGCGTCGATCTACGACAACAAGCATGCAACGATGATCCAGGCATTCGGACCGGAGGCACGCGGGAGTTCATGCAGCGCTCAGGTAATTGTCTCGGGCGAGCCGATTGCGTATCCATACATTGTTTCGCCTGAAATCATGATCGTCATGTCGCAGGAAGCATACACGAAGTTCACTCCGGAACTTGCTCCGGGGGGCGTATTGATCACGGAAGAAGAGCTCGTACAGCCTCACAACCTGCGGAAAGACATCAAGCACTTCTCAATTCCCGCGACACGTATCGCCGAGGAACTCGGAAAGAAGCTGGTGGTGAATATTGTAATGATGGGATTTCTGACTGCGGTAACACACGTTGTCAGTAGGAAGGCGATGGAGCAGGCAGTGTTGGCTTCGGTGCCGAAGGGGACAGAGGAACTCAACACGAAGGCATTCGAGAAGGGCTATGAATACGGCGTTGAGGAGATGGCGGGGGGAGTTACCGTGTAACCCACGTTTTTTTTGCCATAAGAGGCGGCCAGTGTTCCCTGCTGGTCGCCTCTGTTGTTTGTGTGAAGCCGAGTGGCGTTTACTTCAACAGGGACATATTCATCGAAGATGTGAACTCTCCTGACTGCATCTTCGAGAAGCAGACCCCGGTTGCAGCCGTCAGGCCATAGTTGTTTGTCCCATCCAACCCAACGCTGACTCCCGGATCAATGCGTCTGGTCGTTGAAGACCTTAACCGCGCCGTGGACATCGTAGACCGACAGGTTCACAAAATCCTGGTTGGAAGCAAATGGTGGGCTGGCGGGTTCCGCCTTTCGCATGAGTTTGTTCATACCAACTCTTTCTTCCGGCACGAATCGCATTCAAACTGCAATGTCGTGTGGGCAACGTTGAACTTGTCGCGCAGAAAATCCTGAATCCTTGTCTGTATCTCACCGGTCCGGCTGACAGGGATATCGTCCACTTCCACATGTGCCTCGAAGTGAATGTCAGCGTCGTTCAATCTCCAGACGTGCAAATGATGGATGTTGCGTACTCCGGGAATGGCTTCCACCGCATTCTGGATCTGATTCACGTTGATTTCCTCGGGGGTGGACATCATGATAACGTCAACCGACTCTCTGACGATGTCATACGTTTCCTTCAGGATGTAGATCGAAATGAGAATCGTCAAAGCCGGATCGATCCAAACGATGTCGAACACTATAATGAACAAAGCACCGAGGATCACTCCTAAACTAGAAATGGCATCACTCATAAGGTGCAAATACGCAGCGCGAATATTGATGCTGCCATTTGCCCCCTTTCTGAGCAACAGCGTTCCCACAATATTCGCCACAAGACCCACAGAGGCAACCAACAGCATCAGATTTCCGGCGATCGGTACGGGATGAGCGAGTCGTCCTATTGCTTCCCGGATCAGGAAAAAACTGATAATGATGAGTGTGCTTGCATTGACGATAGCAGCGAGAAGCTCCGTTCGCTTCAGGCCAAATGTATGACGCAGCGTGCGAGGCCTCTTGCTCAACCGCATTGCGGCGTAGCTGATAACAATGGCTACCCCATCACTGAAATTGTGGATCGCGTCCGAGAGAAGGGAGAGACTTCCGGAGAGAACTCCCCCGACAACTTCCACCGCAGTGATGAGGAAGTTCAACACCATCGTGATGAGAAGCTTCGTTTCCAACCGGTCATCCGAAGCCGTTGTTGCGAGTGAATGCGTCATGATTCGCTGATCTGATCGTCCCAGACTATCGTGCGTGAATGGTGGGAACAAATAACGGCAATTGCATCAATTTGTCAAGCTGGGACGGTCATGTGATTGTTCTATTGCTGTGGTGGGCATTTCCTCTTTGCGAGGAATTTCCGATACTCGTACAACAAAGCATGCTTGTATTCGTTTCTTCGAGCGGGTGCAACATAGTTGCCGAATTCCACGACCCATTTGATGAGTTCATTTGCCACCTCCTCTTCCTTCTCTATCCCAGACCGGTCGACGTTACGAAACACATTCTCCAGACCAACGATACCTGCCTCGAAATCTGCGACCTTGATGATTGTCGCTTGCAGCTTCTGACAGCAAGAATTGCTCAATTGCTCCTCTCCTTTTCGGGTTTATCGCGATTGGAGCCAACACATTTCACGATACATAGATTGCATAGAAGCCTCCAAAGACAACAAGAAGGCCGGCGGTGCGTTTTGCCCACAGTACAACATTTGATCGATTCGTCCAATTGAGATACGCTTGCACACGGGATGCAACTCCACCAGTTGCCGTGATGACTGCGGTATGACCCAGGCCAAACGAAAGCAGCAGTATCCCTGCTTCAGTCATGTTCGTGCCCGCCATCTGGAACACGACGCCAAGCACCGGTGCCATAAAAGCAAAAGTGCACGGTCCAAGAGCGATACCGAATACCAGACCCAAGGTCAGCGCTGAGAGAAGTGGCGGGTGTGCCCCCAAAGGACGAAGTGCGATGCCCCAATCTGGCAAGCGGATGAGGTCCATGAGGAAGAGGCCCATGATCAGAAAGATGGCAGCTACAAGGTAATTGCCGTAGGGACCAATGTCTCCCAGCATTCGCCCCAAGGCAGCCGTAATCGCTCCGATCACAGCAATGGCGATGAGAATGCCAACCGAGAACACGAACGAGAGTGTGAGCCCCCTCGCCCCTTTTTTCTCATCCCCCGCCGTCAGAAACCCGATGATAAGTGGAATGCTCGTGAGATGGCAAGGGCTTAGCAGAATGCTCGCAATGCCCCACGCGAAGGATGCGCCAAGTGCAATCCCGAATCTGTCCGTCATCGCCAGCGTCAGTGTTGTGAAAAGCTCGTCGAGCATGATCAGTTCATCGCACTCACGATTTTCAAACCGCGCTTCTGGAGGAGCTTGTGAATTTCTTCTTCGGGATAAAACCCTTCATGCCTGAAGAACTCCTTCCCGTTTGCATCGAGAAATACCTGTGTGGGAATTAACCTGATGTCATACTTTTCTGCAGACGAGCGGCCCCCGTCCGTCCACACGTCATGAAACACTACTTTGACCTGGTCACCATACTTCCGCTCGATGGCCTTCATCACGGGCTGCATCTGACGACAGGGTATGCACTTTACCGAACCCAATTCAACAAACGTTACGAGCTGTTTGTCGATCTTCGCCGTAGATGGTATCGTCGATTTGCCTGTCTTCGGTTGTCCGACGACATTCGCTGTGATAATGCCGAGTGATATGAGGGCAACAAGGACGACTCTGTTCTTATTCATTATTCTGTTCCTTGATCCATTGTAAGAGTTGTGCATCTTTTGGCACGATCCCGACACTTTTCAATGTGCCGTTGATAACCAGCCCAGGTGTAGTCATGATCCCGTACCTCATGATCTCCTGCAGATCGGAAACCTTCTCAAGGTCGACATCGAGTTGATGTGTCGCGATGAGTTGTCGAACCTTCTCTTCGAGTGTTTTGCATTTCGAGCAACCCACACCAAGCACCTGTATTTTAGTTGTCCCCATAGACTCCCCCGGTTGATGTCAATAAATGAGGTTGAAAACGTATCCGACTATCAGAATGCCAGCTGCCACCACCCCGACAAAGATGAAGATGAGCGGGAGCTTCAAGACTTTCTTAAGTATAATTGTTTCCGGAAGTGACAACCCGATCACGGACATCATGAAGGCCAGAACCGTTCCCAGTGATGCACCTTTCTCCAACAATGCCTGCACAATGGGAATAATGCCTGCTGCATTTGAGTACAGCGGAACGCCGATGAGAACCGAAATGGGGACCGACCACCAGGCGGACTTACCCATAATGCCTGCCATGAAGTTCTCAGGAACAAACCCGTGGATTCCCGCCCCGACTGCAATTCCGGCAACGACGTAGAGCCAAACCTTCCCTACAATTTCGCGGACTGATTCGAAGCCGCGCTCAATTCTCTGAGCGAATGTCATTGCTTCATCTGGAACCGTGCCCGGTCCGGATTTGATTGAGTAGACCCAGTCTTCAACAAACCGCTCAACTTTGAGTCTTCCAATCACGTATCCGGCCGTGATTGCAATAAGGAGTCCGGTACCAGCGTACAGCACTGCTGTTTCCCACCCGAAGAGTCCGAACAGAAGGACGAGTGCAACTTCGTTGATCATCGGCGCAGCAATCAGGAACGAGAATGTCACGCCAAGCGGAACACCGGCTTCAACAAAGCCAATGAAGAGTGGGACTGCCGAACAGGAACAAAACGGTGTAACGACACCGAGAAGGCCGGCCAGCATGTTTCCCGTGAAGGTCGAACGCTTTCCAAGAATTCTTCTGGTCCTCTCCGGCGAGAAATAGCTCCGAATGATCCCGACGAGGAACACGATCAGCGTTAGCAGCAGCAGAACCTTCGGGACTTCATACAGGAAAAACCGCACCGCTTCGGTCAACATCGAACCGGGCGTCATGCCAAACAGGGAATGTACCACAGCATCAACAGCCGGCTTCAGAAAGATATAGGTGACAACCCAGACCGGGAGCAAAAGGAGGGGGAGAGCGTAGATTCTCTTCTCAGAGACAGGTGTAAGCGACCATGCTCGTGTGTTCATTGACGCGACTGTTGGATCAGCTCCTTAATTGCTTCCACCGTGGGCACACGACCCTGACTGACCACCTTCTCATCTACCACAAGTCCGGGCGTTGACATGATGCCGTACGAGGAGATTCCTTGATAGTCTTCCACCTTCTGTATGATTGCTTCGAGGCTCAGTTGTTCAACAGCCTCTCGTGTTCGTCGTTCCAGAGTTTTGCAGTTCATGCATCCGGGTCCCAGTACTTTGATAGTCATATTACTTCCTTTCATTATGCTTCCTGTAATGCCTCTGCCTTTTGTTCAGCGCCACGCTTCGCAATGGCGGTGGCAATATCAATGATCTTGAAGATCCGCTCATCAGCCACCTTGAAGTTGACCCGGAGTCCATCCTTCCACGATACAAGGACGCCTGCTTGAACAAGAATCTTCAAATGACGTGAGAGGTTTGATTGTTCAAGCTCCAATGCTGGGGCCAATTCGCAGTTGCATCGAATGTCTTTGCGCAAGTATTCCAAAATCCGTATGCGATTTGGGTGTGCGAGAGCATTGAGTATTTCGGCCTTGAGTTCAGTTGAGGTTCGCTGCATGTCGTCCACTCCATTATTGCCATGTTTGAGCGTATGAGTGATTGCTCATATAGTGTGCCACCGAGATATTGAGGAAATTGACAGATTTAATGAATGAGGGGAAAAGGATTTCTCATCCATGACAGCACAAGTTGCGGGAGTGATAGAATTCGTGGCGGTAGAAAGACCAGAACGATGACAACTTCAAGGGGAGATGCCCAGATGGTGTGGGTTGACTCCATGCCGTCGCGTTCGTTATATTGACTTTCGATAACGGTAATCGATAATACGTCGAGCTGACCATGGGCTCAATGATACGGAGCTTCTTTCTCGGTTTTATCAAGATTCACATCCTGCATCACGCAGCAAAAGAGCCGGTCTACGGTCTGTGGCTGATTGAAGAACTCGGGCGACATGGGTACGACATCAGTCCGGGCACGTTGTATCCCATTTTTCATTCCCTGGAAGAGGATGGATTGCTGAAATCCGAAGGACGAGTTGTGGATGGAAAGGTGAGGAGGTACTACAGGACGACTGCAAAAGGCAAGAAAACCTTGCTGGAGGCAAAGGAAAAGGTGCGGGAGTTGCTCAACGAAATAGACGAGGGATGAGGTAAAATGTTGACTCGGTGTCCGATATATCTCCTCATTGCAGAGCTGTCGTTGTTCAATGCAGCGGAATCCCTTGCAGGCCCTCCCTTCAAGACCGATGACCCGCAACCTGTTGACTATCTCCATTGGGAATTCTATGTCGCATCCATGCAGCAGTTCGAAAGGCAAGAGACTGATGCCACCTTGCCGCACTTTGAGGTAAACTACGGTGTCGTTCCGAACGTGCAGCTACATCTTGTTGCTCCGTTTGGATACGTACACACGGTCGATGGAACTCGCTATGGTTACGGCGATACGGAACTTGGTGTCAAATACCGATTTATTGATGAGACGGCGGATGTTCCTCAAATTGGAACCTTTCCCTTGATCGAGATCCCGACCGGGAACGAGGACAAACTACTGGGATCGGGCAAGGTGCAAGCCTACATTCCTTTGTGGGCTCAGAAGAGCTGGGGAGGACTGACAACGTACGCAGGTGGAGGCGTTTGGTACAATCCTGGTGTCGGAAGAAGGAACTGGGGCTTTGCTGGCTGGGAGGTCCAATATGACTTTTCCCAAGTGATCACCCTCGGTGCAGAACTCTATTATCAAACGCCTGACAATGAGGATGCGGAGCAGAGCGGTGGACTCAATTTGGGTGGCTACATCAACCTTAATCAACGCAATCATATTCTTTTTTCTTTTGGACGAATTGTTTCATCGGCAATGGCTACCATCGGTTATATTGGCTATCAGCTCACCGTTTGACTCTGCGGAACGTATGAAGCGAGACTGTATCTGCGAACGATGACCACGGGTGCATTGGGTGTTACCGTCTTCGTTCGACGCTCGATTTTGGTTCAAGGTAAGCAGTGTAGAGGCGATCTAAGACTTTGACTGTAATCAACCTGCGCGGGTTCCTCAACGGCGTCAATGCAGCGTCCCTTGGGTTGATGATCGCCGTTACCATGAAGCTTGGAATGCGACGGTTTCCGGGGTCACCTCATGGATTATCCTGTTGGCCTCCGCACTCGCTGTCTTCGTTTCAAACATCAATGCAGCATGGATCGTGCTTGGTTCAGCAATCCTCGGATGGCTGTCTTCTCTGCTTTAGAACAACCAGAGAATTGTGGTTTGCCGCTCATGCAACAAACTGGATGCTGACCCGGTAGTCATACGCTCGCATCGGACGCAACGATGGTGTCCCTTTCAGGCTTCCCGAAGTACTTCCTCTGAAACCACAAGGCGACACCAACAAGACTTACAAGAACCGGAACTTCCACCAACGGCCCGATCACGGCTGCGAAGGCCTCTCCTGAGTTAATCCCGAACACTGCCACGGCTACAGCAATTGCCAGCTCAAAGTTGTTGCTCGCCGCGGTAAACGAAAGTGTGGCCGTTTTGGAATAGTCCGCGCCGAGTTTTTTGCCAAGATAGAACGAAACGAGGAACATGATTACAAAGTAGAGTACAAGGGGAAGAGCGATCCGGACAACGTCGAGAGGAATCCTGACGATGAACTCACCTTTCAGCGAGAACATCACGACGATGGTAAAGAGCAGGGCAACCAGTGTAACCGGGCTTATTCTCGGGATGAAACGTGTTTCATACCATTGCTTTCCCTTGATCTTCAGCAAAATGAACCGAGTGAGAAGCCCCGCCAGAAAAGGAATGCCGAGATAAATAAACACGCTTTCAGCAATTTGACCGATTGTGATGTCAACCGCAAATGTCTTCAGCCCGAGCCAGCGCGGGATAATCGTGAGGAAGACATATGCATAAAGGGAGAAGAACAGCACCTGGAAGATCGAATTGAAGGCAACAAGTCCGGCTGCATACTCGGTATCGCCTTTCGCCAGCTCGTTCCACACGATTACCATCGCGATACAACGAGCGAGTCCGATCATGATCAGTCCAGCCATGTACTCGGGGTAGTCCCGCAGGAAGACGACGGCAAGTATGAACATCAATGCCGGTCCAATGATCCAGTTCTGAACAAGCGAGAGAGCGAGAACACGAACATTCTTGAATACATCCCCGAGCTCCTCGTATTTCACCTTGGCAAGAGGAGGGTACATCATCAGGATCAGCCCAATTGCGATTGGAATATTGGTCGTTCCTGATTGGAACGAATTCCAAAAATGGACAATGCCGGAAAAGGTGTACCCCCAGAAAACACCAACGGCCATTGCGAGGAATATCCACAGGGTCAGGTATCGATTCAGGATGGAAAGCTTCTTGAGAGTCGAAGGCATGATTCATTCTACTGTTATTGTACGGCTGCTTTGACATGCTCAACAAAGAACAGGTGAAACTGCTCCCGAATTTCATCCCGAACACGTCTGAATGTTGCGAGAATTTCTTCCTCGGTTCCCGTTGCTTCAGCCGGATCGTCGAACCCGATATGAAAGCGATGCTTCACTTTTCCGGTGAAGACCGGGCATGTTTCTCTTGCGTGACTGCAGACAGTGATAACGTAGTCGAATGACCGATTGAGAAACTGATCGACCTCTTTCGGGAACGCCCTGCTCAAGTCAATTCCCACTTCGTTCATCACCTGGATGGCCTTGGGATGAACGCTGGGTGCGGGGACTGTTCCCGCTGAGTAAACCTCAAGGGTCGAGTGTGTCCGGTTGGCGCTGTATCGAACACGACAACATCGAACTCATCACTTTCAACGTAGTGCATGAACTTGTCGAATGCTGCCATCTCCTCGGTGCAGGGTGACTCGAGTTCCTCCTTGATGGCAATAAGCATGTCGGCAGAATACTTGGCCTTTGCATCTTTGAGAATGCGTTCCTTGTACTCTTCGGTCGCCTTCCGCTGATCGATGATTGTCGCAACAAGGTTCTTGACGCCATTCACCGGCTGGATGGTATCACCGACATGTTGCGAAAGCACTTCGCCAATATGAGAGGCAGGATCCGTTGTCAACAAGAGGGTCCTGTACCCTTCCGAGGCAAGTTGAAACGCCGCGGCACACGATACCGTCGTCTTGCCCACGCCGCCTTTTCCGGTGAAGAATATCGCTTTTGTTTGTCCGTCGGGTCGCATGACATCAAGAATGTTGTCGGCAACAAGAGGCGCTTGATCCGCGGTCGCAGCTCTGTCAGAACCTTGCAGTCGATATGAACCATCCCGGGCCTTTGGAGTAAACAGATCGCGGGCAATATTGCGGATCGCACCGAATCCCTTGATCTCTCCATCCCGCTGCAGCATGCGGCGCTGCTCTACTGGAAAGAGCGTGGTGATTTCTGCAAGATGCTTCTGCTGCATCTCGTACCGCTTGGTGAAGAACGGGTGTTCACAGACCTCCTTCGGAAGAATGCCGTTCACGATCAATTCTATCTTCTTTACGCCGATGGTCGTCAATTCCTCCGAGGAACGTCTTGTTTCAAAGAGAGACGTTGCTTCGGGTTGGAGGACAAAGATGAATGTGGTACGCTGCGGATCGCCGAGGAGGCGGGTCGCTTCATCGTACTTCTTCTTGTTCTCCTGAATCGATGCCACAGGGCCGATACAGGTGTTGCCGCCGCCTTTGGCACTCTCTTCGATGTGTTTGCTCCAATCGACCGGCAGTTCAAGCAGGCGAATGGTGTGTCCTGTGGGGGCTGTATCAAAGATGACCACAAAAGATTTGAGAAATCCTTCCGCCATCTGGCTGCGGCATGAGTTGCCGGTGCAGAGAACGAGGATACTCGTCGAAGGGCTCAGCATCAACTCCATGCACGCAGCGTGAGCAGGGCAGGCTCCGCTGAATTCAAATGAAGTGGTGACAGGGCCGGTCACACTCTTCTGTTCAATCTTCTGGAATCCCTTCCGTGCAAAGTACTCTTCCGCCGTGTTCGTTAGCAGAAGCAATCGACGCACTCCAAGGCGTCGGGCCTCCTCGATATTTCTGTTGTAGAGTTGAGTGCCGATTCCTTCGTTCTGTCTGCCTGATGCAACAACGGCAGAGCGCAGTAGGGCTGTTTCACCGTACACTTCCAACCCGATGGCGCCGACTATAATTCCTTGTTCCTCGGCCACAAGAAAATGCTGAAGATGTTCTTTGACTCCCAGAGTCGGCAGCGACGCCGACTCCAGGAGTTGGCTTATGCTGTCCAGGTCATCGGATGATGCCTGGCGGACAGTTGCATGATTCATTT
This sequence comes from uncultured Bacteroidota bacterium, assembly GCA_963734955.1. Taxonomy (GTDB): domain Bacteria; phylum Bacteroidota; class Ignavibacteria; order UBA10030; family UBA6906; genus UBA11986. The sequence continues at coordinate 299,895 of CAVTJO010000005.1, read as the reverse complement.
GGTTGCAGTGAGTGTTATACTGGCAAGGCCGAATGATGCATTGCCTTCGAGGTTGTATGGCTTTTCGGCGGAGATGATCAGGTTTGTGAATCCGGCATCCCGGGTGATTTGCAGGAATTCTTCCTTATCGAGGGCTCCGGCAATGCACCCTGCCCATAATTCCATGTTTCTGCGTATGTCATCGGGGATATCACCGATCGAAACTATGTCAGACACGGTGAACTTCCCGCCAGGTTTCAGCACACGATACATTTCGGACAGGACCTTGCGCTTGTCCGGCGCCAGATTGATCACACAATTGCTGATGATTCGGTCGATGGTCCCCGACTCGACAGGCATATTCTCGATCTCGCCCTTCCAGAATTCCGCGTTGGTGATGCCCAGTTTCAGCTTGTTCTCCCGCGCTCGTTTGAGCATCTCATCCGTCATGTCCAGCCCAATTGCTTTTCCAGTGGGCGCGACCGCCTTTGCCGCAATAAACACGTCGATGCCTGCCCCGGAGCCCAAATCAAGAACCGTCATTCCCGGTTTCAGATCGGTAAATGCAGTGGGTGTACCGCATCCCAATCCGAGGTCTGCCGCAGCGACAATCTGCTCATCCACGTTTGTGTATTCATCGCCCATCATGACGGAGAGGAGCTGCTCATCACTGTCCGATGCGCAACCGCAGTTTGGGCCACAGCATGAGCTGTTTGTGGCTGCAATTCTTCCGTAGTGCTCTCGTATCGCGTCTTTGACTTCGTCTATTGCCATGACATGAGTCCTTTCTCAGTGAAGCTCCAGCATAGCCGGAATTTGATTTGGTTTGATGGTTGTAAAGGTTGTGCAGCATCCTTTCTTGATACTTTTGGCCAGATCCTTTGCATCACGTTGCGCAACCGGATTCGACTGCAGAATGATCCTTAAGCAAGACAACAGTTGCCTTTGGTCCTCGTCCCGTGGGGTGGCGATCTTGTACAGCATCCATAACCCTTGCTGGCGTGAATCGAGCAATCCTGCGTTCTTGAGGTAGGAGAGATGACGGGACACTTTCGTCTGCGTGAAGCCGGTGGTGGCTTCTATGTCGCATACACACAGTTCGCCGGTCCTGAACAACAGATTGAGTATCCTGAGTCTTGCTTCATCGCTGAGGGCTTTGAAGACCGTTGCGAGTTCTTTCATCCCGACACCTCCGTGCAGAACTATATTTGCTTAGACGAATATAGTTCAAAAAGGTTTCAGCCGCAAGAAGAAAAACTATGAAAGGATTCCAAGGAGGGGGGCGCTATTTTTCTACCGCCAGATAGCTCTGCCAGCGCTGATACAATTCCGAGGTGGCTTTGACATCTCCGATGCAGTACTCGGCTATCTCCCTGTAGCGTCGCTCGTTGTAGAGGGGGGCAAGATCGAGACCCGTGATACCTGAACCTTTCGGGCTCTTGATATTGAAGGCCTTGCAGTAGAAGTCCAGATTGAATTTGCGGACAGCGCCATAGAACGTGAACTGCTCCATCAGATCACAATGCTCGTTCGTGGCATAACGGTACGGCACCAGGTTGCGTGTGGCCTTGACGGACAGAAGGGCTGAGCGTAACATGATGAACGGGCAGTCGAACGATCGACCGTTGAACGTGATAAACTGTCCGTAGTGTGTGATGGTCTTCCAGAACTCCTCCAGCATTTCATGCTCGTCGCATGCAATGAATTGAATCATGCCATCATCGGATGACCACGGTTCTTCCCTGGGTGCCTCGTACAGGACCTTTCCCTGGTTCGAATCCGGGTTCAACATTCCGATCGCGATGATCTTTGCTGTCAGGGCCGAGAGGTTGAGTTTCTGAATTGTCTCTGTCTTCTCCTCGTCCGTGGTGGCAAATTTCATCAGGTATTCTTGTTGAATCTCATCAAATGAGTCCAGGGGGAACCCGAGCGTCTCAATGTCGAATACAATCTTATTCATCTAATCTTGTTCCTTGAGAAGTTGCTTGACCACCGGTTCGATGGTGTTCCATTGGAATCCCCGTCGGCCGAGAAACCCTGCCAGGCGATTCCGGAGTTTTGCCATTTCCTTTGCGTCGTGTGCCGCCACCGACTTTCGGAGAAACTTGCGCCCGGCCTCCAGAGCGCTCGCGTGTTCATCAACGCCGGCGAACGCTTCCTGCAACGCTTCGTCCACGGTAACCTTGTCGATTCCAAGCAGGAGGAGTTTTCGTTTCAACAATGCTCTTCCCGATGCCCGTGTCGCAAGTGCATCCCGGATGTACATCCTGGCAAATTCGGGATCATTGACAAGCCCCGCTCGTTGCAGGTTTTCAAGCGTGGCATTGATGTCGTCGTCGCCAAACTCCTTTTCCCGGAGTTTATCCCTGACCTCCTTGCACGTTCTGGGTCGATGTGCAAGAAAACGAAGGGCCGCCCGTTTTGCACTGGAGGTTTCCTCCTCCCGTACCAATCCTTTGAGCCGCTCAACGGTGATCTCATCGCCTGTGCGGAGTGCAGCCCTCAGCAGTGTCTCGTCACTTACGCCGACAACATATTCCCCGTCCGCATAGATGTTCTTGCGCGCCGGGTTCTTCTTCTGGGGTTCGATTTTGGTGATGCGCATGGTTGTTCATGCGGTTGAAAATGATGCAGCGATCGAAGAAATGACGGGGCGCGGCTCGCACCGTGCCCTGGTGAACGCAGTCCTACTTCTTCTTGACGAGGTCCGGCTTGCCAACGGTCACTGGCTGCACCGTGGGCTTTGCAACGGAGGCCGGTGGAACTCCGGACTTCACCTCGGCTTTGGCAGCTCCATTGGTGGGTACAAGGCCAAGCTTCTTTCTGGTTTCGTGTTCGATTTCCTTGGAGATCTTTTCATTCTCCTGCAGATACTTCTTCACAGCATCACGACCCTGGCCAATTCGATCTTCCTTGTACGAGAACCAAGAACCCGACTTTGCGATGATATTGTGTTCAACCGCTGTATCCACGAGGTCTCCAAGCCTGGAAACGCCTTCGTTGTACAGGATGTCGAACTGTGCCTCCCGGAAGGGTGGAGCCACCTTGTTCTTCACGACCTTCACGCGTGTTCTGTTGCCAATGACGTTGGTACCATCTTTGATGGCCTCGATGCGTCTGACATCCAGGCGAACAGAGGCATAGAACTTCAGGGCGTTGCCGCCGGTGGTTGTTTCCGGATTCCCAAACATGACCCCGATCTTCATTCGCAATTGATTCGTGAAGATCACAGACGTCTTGGATTTGCTGATTGCTGAGGTCAGCTTACGGAGAGCCTGCGACATCAACCTGGCCTGAACCCCCATGCTTGGGTCACCCATTTCGCCCTCGATCTCTGCGCGGGGAGTGAGAGCCGCGACCGAGTCAATCACGACAACGTCAATCGCATTGCTGCGGACAAGGGTCTCAACAATCTCCAATGCCTGCTCACCAAACTCCGGCTGCGACAAGAGGAGATTATTCACATCAACACCGAGCTTCTTCGCATAGTTGATATCGAGTGCATTCTCTGCATCGATGAAAGCGCAAATGCCCCCGTTCCTCTGGGCTTCAGCGATGATGTGCAAGCAGATCGTTGTCTTTCCGGAGGATTCGGGGCCGAATATCTCGATAACTCTTCCGCGTGGTATGCCACCAATGCCGAGGGCTGCGTCAAGCGAGATCGAGCTCGTGGAGATCGTCTCGACCTGTTGTATCGGGCCCTCTCCTAATCGCATCAATGCGCCCTTGCCATGTTGTTTTTCAATCTGGTCGATTGCGATTTTCAGTGCCTGTACTTTGGATTCTTTCTCGTCTGCCATGATACGCTCCTCGTTGAATTATTCTGCTTTGTCGATTATGCTCATTTGAAGGTTGCATCGGCCGGCTTGCGACGTCGCGTCCGGGCTATTTGCCAAGTGGAATTCTGTTGAGAGTGGTGTAGACCGAGCCGTCGGGCTTCAGATCGCTTTTGATAAGAGCAATTTCACGAATTTCTGCCGGCTGGCTCTCAAAGGTAACCGATTCCATCATGCGAAGCAAGCTTCTGACCCCTCTTTCACTCTTCACTCTACCAAGTGTAACATGCGGATGAAATTCTCTGTCCTCTTTTTCGAACCCCAATGGAGCAAGCAAGGACTCAATCTCCTCTTTGATTGAAACGATCATCCTACTTGTGTCATCCATTCCAACCCAGACAACGCGTGGTGCCCGCCGATTTGGAAAACATCCAACCCCGTTGTACTTGATAAGGAGGGGAGACTTCGTCTCACACACCCCCCTAATATAAGAAACGATTTCAGGTAACAGATCCTCATCAGTCTTCCCGAGGAATTTGACCGTGGCGTGTAGTTTCTCGTCAGTCTCCCATTTCACATCAGCGTTGGAGCCCCTTAGCCTGTCACGAATTGCGACAATTTGCGGGATAATGGCGGGGGGAGTCTCAAGGGCGACGAAGAGGCGGAGAAAAGGCATGGTTTAAGCCTGATATTCCGCGTGTTCTTCATCCAGAACCCATCGGGGGGGATTGTTCCGTATGTAGGCCTGGATCCGGTGCAGGTCGGCTTCGTTGCGGATGATGTGGTCGTAAACACCACGTTGCCAGACTGGAAGGCCGGGTGTGCCACGGGCGATGTTGATCCGTTTGGCCGAATTCATTTTGAAGCGGCCAAGTATCTTGGAAAACAACATTTGTCGGCGTTGGGATTTGAGATCGTTTTGCTGTAACGGCGATTCATGAATCGCCCCTGCGGATGTGTCATTGATAATGACAATCCCGTGCAGATGGTTTGGCATGATAACAAATTCATCCAATTCCACATTCGAACGGGTCGCCGGCGTCCGCAACCACTCATCTCGAACAATTCTGCCAAAGTCGCGTTCGAGCATGATGTCGTCCTGGGTTTTCCCAAGAATACATTCCCGATCTTCGGTGCAAGCGGTCACATAATACCACCCCGCCACGAATAATCGTACTCCTTGAGGCGAATCGACCTGCGGTGATGGATTTGCGGATCGTAATGCATATTCATCTCTGTCGGGCGAGGTGACCTCCCCCGACGAATCAGACCCCCTTCATCACAATAAACGATTTGAGGTAACAGTCCCCCAGCGCTGCTGTAATTTGTGGCCTGATGTCGGAAGGCGTTTTGACCGCGATGGTGAAGGGGGATAAAGGTCGCATTATGAGGATTCCCCGCACCGAGTCTCAAGTATCCGACACTATTCAATTCTCAAGATTCTTCGCCTCACCAACTCCAGAGCGGCCTGCGCCGCGCGCTCTTTTGTTCGCATCCTGTTATCCCCGAAGTTGAATTTCAATGCAAGTGCAACGTCCTTGTCGGCATAACCGATCCACACAAGTCCAACCGGTTTCTCCGGAGTTCCACCTGTTGGGCCTGCGATGCCAGTAGTTGAGAGTCCGATATCGGTATGAGCCACCCGGCGGATGCCCGCTGCCATTGCCTCGGCAACTTCTTTGCTCACGGCACCGTGCGCCTTGATCAATTCTTCAGACACGCCGAGAAACTCAATCTTCGACTGGTTGCTGTACACCACTGCTCCCCGCTCAAAGTAGCTTGAACTGCCACTGACGTTCGTGATCTTGTCCGCGATGAGGCCGCCAGTGCACGATTCTGCCACGGCAATTGTAAGGTTGTGGTCCGTCAGAAGCCGACCCAATGCATCCTCCAATTCTTCTTCTCCAATTCCGTAGATATATTTCTGGACTTTGTCCCTGATTCTCTCCTCGACTTCCTTCACCTTGCGTTCAACAGATGGAACATCCTGTCCGTGGACGCTGATCCGCATTCTCACACCGGTGGGGGAAGGCAGAAACGCAAGCTTCGCGCCCCCTAGCAACGCGTCGATGTCGCCGAGCTGCCTTGCCAAAGCGCTCTCAGCGATTCCGCTTGTCCTAAGGGTAAGATGACGTATCACCGATCCAGTGACTCTTGTCGAAAGAAACGGGACTACGGATTGATCGATTATCTCTTTCATTTCATAGGGAACTCCGGGGAGCACGATAAAATATTTGTCATTCTGCTCGAATAGCATGCCCGGCGCGGTACCAACGGGGTTGGGGATCACTTTTGATTTTCGGGGCACGAGTGTCTGTTCTTCATGTCCGGGTGTCCATTTGATGTTCCGCTTCTGAAGGAGAAATTGCACCTGCCTGCGAACATCATCGTTTGCTACAAGGTCGGAATCGAAAAACTCGCACACTGCCTTCTTCGTGATGTCATCGTGAGTAGGTCCAAGACCACCGGTCACGATCACAACCCGATGTCGCTGCCAGGCATCGTTGAATGCGCTGAGAATTGCCTCTTCGTCATCACCAACAGTCGTCATGCGGACAATATCTACGCCGACTCCATTTAGCTTTTCGGCAATATAGGCTTGATTCGTGTTGATCACCTGGCCAATGAGGAGTTCATCGCCAATGGTTATGATTTCAGCTTTCATCAGAAGGACAGAAGGGTGGGGAAATATGTTTTTGCGGCGAGATACAACACCTGAACGGCAAGGTTTGCATAAACTCCGGCAACGACATCGTCCAGCATAATACCCCAGCCGTTGGGCAGGCGTTCAAATTGTCTGGCAGGAGGCGGTTTGATGATGTCGAAGAACCTGAAGGCGAAGAACGCGGCAACGATGACGAAGACAGCCTTTGGAAGAAAAAGGAACGTAATCCACACTCCCACAATCTCATCAATCACAACAATCGAAGGGTCGGCCGCGTCGTGACCGCCGGGTTGAAACGTCGACTTTGCCAGCTCCGCTGATTTCGTGAGTTTATGACCGACGATCCCGGCGACGCGTGCTGACGTCACAACGCCCGCAAAGAATCCCACCACAATCATCGAAAGTAAAATTGTCGGGTGATCTGTACCGGGAAGGAGAAAGATGATCACGCCTACCAGCGTTCCAAAAGTTCCGGATGCCCACGGAATATATCCCGCGAACAATCCGGTTGCGATGAGTTTTGTGAAGAAAGGAACCTGCCTGTTACTCTCGCGGTCTTCCTGATCTAATGCCGGCATAGAGCTCTCGGAGGAATGTTCGGTTATCAAACAGGTATGCGATGCCCGTTCCGACTGTCGACAGCGTCACGACGAGCATCATGCCAAAAAGCACCTGGGGATGCATCAGGGCATCGATGAGATTTCCATAGAGAGAATAAATGAGCGGAATGCTTCGCGCAACATACAGAATGAGAATATAATATATCACAACAAACTGCCCAAAGGTCTTTGCCTGGGCTCCCTTTGATGTCACAATCGGCTGATCCCGATACTCCGCATACGTGCGCAATCCGGTGATGGCGAAGTCCCGTATGATAACAATCCACACCATCCACGCGTCAACCAGACCCAGCCCGACATAGGCAAGAAGGGCAACGGAGGAGAGAATCTTGTCTGCGAGCGGGTCAAGGAATTTTCCCCATCGGGAGATGTACCCCATTTTCCTCGCGATCCAGCCGTCGTACCAGTCGGTGAGTGCCGCAACAATGAAGACAAGGAGTGAGATTTGCCTGTTGAGCGACGATTCCGACAAAAGGAGATACGCAAACAGCGGTGCCAGCAGTATCCGTAGTAACGTAAGCTGGTTGGGAAGTGTTAATTGTAGCTCAACCTTCTGCAATGATGCCTCCGGGGATTGGGCTTTGTCGCTCGGACAGGTTGGCGCGGTTCAAGGGCATATCTCGTTAACAAAAAAGCCATCACCAACGCGTGATGGCTTGCAAAATCAGACCCGGGGAAACGGCTATGCAGCCTTCAGTACCTTGTTCGATTTAATGCACGCGGTACAAACAGTAAGGCGTTTGGTACGGCCGTTCACCTGGGCACGAACTTCCTGCAAATTGGGAAGCCATCGCCTGCGTGTCAGGTTATGCGCATGGCTGATATTGTTCCCGCTGACCGGTCTCTTCCCGCAAATATCACATACTCTTGCCATTGTACTTCCTTGGATTGGACATTAGGTGGATAAATATAGAGAATTTCCCGTTCCGGTGCAATCGAAATTTCACTTTCCCCGGAACCATATCGAATCGCATCATCAGGAGGATATTGGTCAAAGCCGGTTTGATTGAAATTCATTCTTCATTTACTTACCGTAGTTCGTTCAACAGGGTTCAGTGCAAAGCCAACATTCTTATGCTTGTTCTCGGGATCGAAACATCATGCGATGAAACATCGGCGGCGGTGGTGGATGATGGCACGGTACGATCCAATGTCATTTCATCGCAACTGGTTCATGCGAAGTACGGAGGTGTTGTTCCCGAACTTGCTTCTCGGGCCCACCAACGGCTGATCATTGAAGTGGTTGAAGAGGCCCTCGCAAAAGCCGGTGTGGCGAAACACCAGGTTCAAGGTGTGGCCGCAACACAAGGGCCTGGACTTGTCGGAGCTTTGCTTGTGGGATTGAACTTCGGAAAGGCGCTTGCATACGGCCTGGGCGTTCCGTTTATCGGGGTAAACCACATGGAAGGGCACCTCTATTCCAATCTGCTCGTGCCTGAAAAGCCATCCTACCCGTTTATTTCTCTGATCGTGTCAGGTGGTCATTCGATGCTCGTGCTCGTAACCGGTCAGTTCGAACACCGGCTGCTCGGACAGACCCGGGATGACGCCGCCGGTGAAGCGTTTGACAAGGTTGCGAAAATGCTCGGGCTTGGCTACCCCGGCGGACCGATCATAGACAGACTCGCGGCCAGGGGAAATTCGAACGCGATACGATTCCCGCGGACATATCTTGAAGCGAACAGTTATGACTTCAGCTTCAGCGGCATCAAGACGGCTGTCCTGTATCATCTCCGGAACAACGGAATAAGGGAACCCGGGAAATTATCCGGTGAATCAGTGGCGGATATCTGTGCGAGCTTCCAGATATCCGTGGTCGAAGTTCTGGTGACAAAGACCATCGCTGCAGCCAAACAGTTTGGCGTGAAGGATGTGACAATTGCGGGAGGAGTCTCGGCGAATTCGCAACTGCGATCCATGATGAGCGAAGCATGTATCCGCGATGGGTTCAGACTCTACTATCCACCGATGGAGTATTGCATGGATAACGGAGCGATGATTGCATATGTCGGATGGATGAAACTCCAATGTGGCCTTACTTCGTCAATGGAGTTATCGGCAGTGGCAAACCTTGAATTGATGTAGAAGTTGGCTCTTCAACCAGTATGTTCCAACGATATGCGGATAGCAAACAACGGATTCAGTTTCATCTTTTTCTTCCAACAGAATTGCCCCTAAGATGTCTGGCTCCTTTCTAAGGAAACACCCGTCTCTTCTTCCGATCCTCGTTCTGGTTCTCATCATTCTCGTGTCCTATTGGAAACTGACAACGATGAGAGGACTTCTCATCACGGATGACATCTTCACGAGCGACATCATGAACGATGCATTCCCGTATCGATTCTATCTTAGTGAGCTGTTGAAGAGTGGTCAGCTTCCGTTATGGTATCCGCCGGTCTATGGTGGCTTCCCGCTGCTCGCACGCGCCGAAGCCGGGATCGCATATCCATTCAACCTCCTGTTGTTCGGACTGCTTTCTCCGTACACGGCGCTCAACGTCGTCATCCTCCTGACACTCATCACGGCTGCGGTGGGGATGTATCTGTATGCGAGAGAGCTTGATGCCGACGTTGCTGGCGGGTTGATTGCCGCTGTGAGTTTTGCCTACTCCGGATTCATGGTCGCACATTTGAAACATCTGAGCACCGTGAATGCCGCATGCTGGCTTCCACTGGGCTTGTACTTCATTGAACGGGCATTGAAACAAGACCCATCGACGACCATTCTCCAAAAGTCGAAGCCGTTCATGTACCTGACCCTGGTCATTGGTGTTCAGAATCTCGCGGGTCATACCCAGACGGCCTACTACTGTGAATTGCTCTACGTGGCATACTTCCTCTTCAGGTTCTTCGCGGGTCGGAAGAAAGCCGAAACGGGAAAGAAAAAACGTGCGGAGCAGACACCGGCCCTGACGACCGCCATTCTTCGCAATCCTCACACCATGTGGTTTGCAGCGGTGGTGGTACTGGCAGCTGGCATCAGCGCGGTTCAGCTTGTGCCGACATACGAGCTTGTTACACTTTCCCAGCGCTCCGGAGGGGTGACATTCGAATATGCTTCCAACTATGCTTACGATCCAGCCAACATCACGACCTTCTTTTCGCCGTATGCGAACGGTGACATCGGGAATGCAACGTACCATTTGAAAAGCATATTCTGGGAAGACTACGGGTACGTTGGCTTGCTGACGATCCTGCTCGCCATCTATGCGGCGATTGCGCTGTGGAAGCGACCACACGTGAAATTCTTTGTCATTGGTGCCGTCGTCGCATATTTCCTTGTGCTCGGGCCAAACACTCCGGTGTATAAAGCGGCGTTCTATATTGTGCCGGGTATGCAGTTCTTCCGTTTCCCGACGAGGTTTCTGCTTGTAGTTGACGCGTCGCTGGCGGTTCTGGGGGCCCTCGGGGCTACACATCTTCTCTCGCGCTTGCTGAAACGCAGAAATGTTGATGCAGCAGGTCTGAGCCCGGCGGGAATCCTTCTTGTCGCCGTGGTTGTGCTCGATCTTCTGTATTTTCAGATGCGTCAGAACGCGATTGTTGATGCCGACGCGTGGCGCACACCGCCGGAAACCGTGCAGATCATCAAGGAAGACCCGGGTCTCTTCAGGATTTACTCGCCCGGAGCAAGCGAGGCACATAAGCAGGCGTTCCATGTTGCGGGCGGATGGCAGGACGACCTGCAACCGTATATCGACCAGCGCAAGTTCATCCAGCCGAGCTTGAACGTGCTCTTCGGACTTTCAACCGCGGACGGATACGCCCAGCTCACGCCGAATTACGTTGTCGACGTTTGGGGAGATCAGAATAGGGGAGGATGGATCTATGAGACAGCAAGGGTTCGGAATGGAGCCTTCGTCGTGCGCCCGTCGTTTCTCAAGATCGTCTCGATGTTCAATATCAAATATCTTCTCACACCATGGCCCGTGATCTCCGATTCCCTGGAACATCTGAATGGTCCCCCCGGAGTATTCATGTATCGCAACCCCTCGGTGATGCCGAGGGCGTTCATGGTTCCAGCATACCGTCTTGTGCAAAGTCCCGAAGGGGCCAAGGCGGTGCTGCTCTCGGACGAGTTCAATCCCGCCCGCGAAGCGATTCTCTATAATCCCCCGGTTGTGAGACTGAGTGGTGACATTGGTGCATCGACTGCCTCCATTGTGGAATATGCGGCAAATGAAGTAACCATTCAGACGAAGTCAGATCATGATGGGCTCCTGGTTCTGTCGGATACGTATTATCCGGGTTGGGACGTGTACGTTGATGGTCAGAAGAAGACAATCCTTCAGGCGAATGTCTGCCAGCGAGCTGTGGAGGTTCCCTCCGGTGAGCATGTTGTCCGATTCACGTTTGATTCCGGTACCATAAAAGCGGGGTTTGGCATCAGTGCCCTTTCACTCCTCATCGTAGGCGGATTATTGGCAGCATCTTCGAGAAAGAGGACACCACTTGACTAAGCGACTTCGATGGGTTGCGGGCGCCACTGCTGTTGGATTTGGCGCGGTCGGTGTAGCGCTTTACGTGGTCTTCTTCGGATCTAATGTCTTTGCCGGGGCGGACGAGAAGACCTTCTATGTTTCCAAGGGACAAACTTTTGCGTCGGTAGTTGATTCCCTCGAGGCTGATGGGATCATACGCAATCGGCAGTTGTTTGTCTTTGTGGCGAAGGTCCACGGTGGGATGACGAAGATGAAGGTAGGCAAGTACAGGTTCACGAGTGGAATTTCAAACTTCGAATTGCTTACGGCATTGGTGGAGGGAAAAGATGCCACGCTTATTCCTGTCACTCTTCCCGAAGGCTTGACTTCCCGACAGCAAGCGCACCTTTTTGTCCGGACTATCGGAATTGATTCTGCCAGGTTCATCGCCCTCGTTCACAATGATTCCTTCGTTCATTCCTTTGGGATCACATCTCCTTCGCTCGAAGGATACCTGTTTCCAGAAACGTACGATTTCCGCTGGCAGGCCGACGAACAGGACGTCATCACTCATCTTGTCAAACACTTCCAGGCGTTCTACTCCGACTCTCTTCAGGATCGGGCAGAGGAGATTGGCTGGACCACAAATCAAGTGATGACGATGGCGTCGATCGTTGAGGGTGAAGCGATTCTCCCCGCGGAACGTCCGGTGATTTCGGGCGTCTATTACAACCGACTCAGGAGGGGAATGAAACTCGAGGCGGATCCCACGATTCGTTTTACGCTGGAAGACGGCCCGAGAAGGATACTATACTCGGACCTGCAGGTGGACAATCCGTACAACACCTACCGCAACAGAGGTTTACCGCCGGGGCCCATCAACAATCCGGGAAGAGCTTCGATTCTGGCAGCGCTTTTTCCCGCAAAGCACAGCTATCTCTTTTTCGTGGCGAATGGGAAGGGAGGGCATTGGTTCAGCTCGACTTTCGCAGAGCATACCCGAAACGTACGAATGTACAGGAGAGAAAGAAGGGAACGGTTAATTCATTCGATGAGTGAGGCTTCGGGGACAGGAGCCCGCAGATGATGCACTCCGGTTACAACAATATTACAGAAAGGGCTGCTCCGGAATCTCCTTCAGCACAACCACCCACCATCATCACTGGAGACAAACGACCAACTTCACAGATTCCAGAGAGCCCATCTTTCAGTCCAGGGTCCTTTTTCAGTATATTGCAGCGCCTTCACTTGTTAAACCACGCGCCATCACAAAAGGTTCCGATGAGTTCAAAAAAAAACCTATGCAATGCTTTCATTCTGTTTGCTGCAATGATGGCGGGGGGTTGCGCCGGGCAGGTGGCACCAAGCGGCGGTCCCCCTGATACGACTCCTCCCACAATCATCAGGACTGTGCCGGATACCAACGCGGTCCGGGTGCAAGAGAACAGCATTGAGCTTGAATTCAGTGAGTATGTTGATCGGCGGACCGTCGAAGAATCAATATTCATTTCCCCTTACGTGGGGGAACTTGAGTTTGATTGGAGTGGAACAGCGGTTTCCGTGCAGTTTTCCCAGCAATTGAAGAAGAACACGACGTACGTCGTGAACATTGGAACCGACGTCGTTGACCTCCGTGCCCGTAACCGCATGGCGATTGGCTATACGCTTGCATTCTCGACGGGCGATTCGATCGACCACGGATTCATCGGCGGAAGAGTGTTTGATGAGAAGCCGGAAGGGGTGATGATCTTTGCGTATGTGCTGGCAAACTATGACCCGGATACGCTTGATCCGACAAGAGTGAAACCGGATTATATCATGCAGACGGGAAAGAATGGATTGTTCAACCTTTCGAATATTGCCTACGGACGCTACAGGGTGATTGCCGTTCGCGATCAGTACAAAAATCTCCTGTATGATAAGCAGGTGGATCAATACGGAGTGACGGTCGGCGATACTGTAGTAACGTTTGCCCAGCCACGCGTGACCGACCTTTGGTTCCGGCTTTCCCAGGAAGATACCACGAAACCCTTCCTGACGAATGCGAAGCCGGCGAACAACCGACATCTCATGATGAGGTTCAGCGAGCCGTTGGATAGCATTTCGTTCGGCAAGGCTGTCTTTTTGGTGGTCGACACCTTGACCATGAAGCCGGTTCCCCTTGTCCTCTCCAGTCTGAGCAGTAGAGCGCCGTCATTGGTTGATCTGATAACCGGGGCAACCCTTGACAGTGGGATCGCATATCGTTGCACCGCCAGAGGAATATTCGATCGTGCAGGAAACCCCATTGATACTGCGAACTCTTCGCTTGTCTTTGAAGGCACTGCAAATCCGGACACAATACGCCCCGGAGTGTTTGTCGAAGGGATAGGCGATAGTGCCAGGGGAATTCCGCTGGAACAGGTCTTTAATGTCGATTTCTCGGAGCCGGTTTACCACTCTCCACTTGATTCTGCGATTGTTCTGGAAGACAGCTCGAAGTCAAACGTGGCTTCCACGCTTCGTTGGCGGGATGCTTCGGATGTGCAACTCACCCCCACGGTCGCGTTGAAGAGCGGGGAGTGGTATCGGATCGTGGTGGCAATGGACTCGGTGCGTGATTATGCCGGGAACAGATCGAAGGATAGCGTGCTGACGGTTCGATTTCAAACCCTTGACCTGCGAACGACGGGAACGGTAGAAGGGGTCGTTCTTGACGCTGAGATGGAAAAAGGTCGAGGCCCGGTCTATGTTACTGCGTCTTCCGTTGACCTCACTCCTCCTCGGGAAAAGACGGTACAACTTCCACAGCCCGGGAAATTTACCTTTGATCAGCTGCCTGAGGGAAAGTACACATTCCAAGGTTTCAGAGACGCCGATAGCTCGGGTACCTATTCATTTGGACGGCCTTTTCCCTTCGTTCCTTCAGAGCGATTTACCGTACTGTCTGATACGATAAAAGTGCGGGCCAGGTGGGGTGTGGAAGGAGTTGTGTTGAAATTCAGGTGAGTCTGAACCGGAGTTATTTCCCCGTTTCCTGCGGTGCAGTGGGTGCTGGTCTGGGTCCTGGATTCTTGTAGACTCGCTCAGGTACCACCCAGGCATCTTTGTATCCTTTGTCCGCGAGCAGCTTTACGAATCGGTCAGCCTCGTAGCGCTCGATAAAGTTTCCTCCGCGAAGCTTGTACGTGGGAGCATCGTAGACCACGTAGAACCACTCATCGGGGATTTCTGCTTCAATTGCAGTTTTCATCGCGGTCACGTCGTCGTAGCCGGTAGTGGCCAGTATCTGAACTCTGTACCCCTGGATCAGTTCCTTCACCTGTTGGGGTGCAACGATTGGAGTTCCGGCGGAATCACTCACTGCACGAGCATTCGTCTCCGGAAAGAAATCCTTCAGTGGTTGATCGTAGTCGGATGGTCGGAATGATGCCTCGTACTCCTTGAGTCTGGCGGCCGCCGAAGTCTCTTCTCCCGTTTCCTTGAACACCCCGCAACCGGCGAGGAGCACGAGCCCTGCGAGAACAAAGAGTGTTCGTATTCCTATCGTTTCAGTTGGACAACCCATGCGTCTTTGTAGTCGGAGGGATGTTCGTGTTGCATCCGTTGTCTGAATTTGTACGCATCGTCCCGTTTCTCAAAGAACCCGATGCGGATTTGATACAGCGCATGGGCGGTATTGTAGTCGTTGAGGACGGGAAGATGATAGCGTGACCGCGCCGTGGTCTGAACGAAGCTTGCATACTGTGGATCCTTGAATGCTCCAATCTGCACCATGTATCTGATCTGAGGCTCCCGGCTTCCGCGGGGTGACCCGGACTTGCGCAGAGCCTTTTCCATTGCCACCGTATCGGTTTTGGTTTCAAACTGCATTCGGGGAGACGTGTGTTTCGTCGGGGGAGGTTGGGTGGGAGGAAGTTGGGTGTCTCCGGTCTCTGTCGAACTTCCGCACCCCATCAACAATATGAGCGGGATGAGGCACGCCGATGACCGGGTGAGCATCATCAGTAACCTTTTGCAGCTTCTGCAGGTTCGCCACTGACAATCTTCACGCTTGCACTCGCACCGATCCTGTCAGCGCCGTGAGCCACCATGGCGAGGGCATCCTCACGACTCCGCACGCCACCGGATGCCTTCACGCCCATCGCACTTCCGACCACCCTGCGCATCAGGGCAATATCGCCGACTGTCGCTCCGCCTTTGCCGAAGCCGGTGGATGTTTTCACGAAATCCGCGCCTGCTCGCCTGGCAAGGACGCAGGCCTTGATCTTTTCCTCATCCGTCAGGAATCCAGTTTCCAGAATCACCTTGCTCAGCATCCTGTATCTCTTTGCGGTGCTCACAACTGCAAAGATATCGTTCTCCACATACTCATAGTCGCCCGACTTCAGCATTCCAACATTCATCACCATGTCAACTTCCTGCGCGCCCTCCCGGATTGCCTGCTCAGTCTCGAATGCTTTGGAAGCAGTTGACGTCGCGCCGAGAGGGAAACCGATCACCGTGCAGACCTTGACATCGCTTCCCTTGAGAAGCTTGGCGCACAGCGGAACATAGCTTGGATTGATGCACACGCTTGCAAAGCCGTACTTCTTTGCCTCGCCACAGAGCTTCTCGATGTCCGAAGTCGTCGCATCGGGCTTGAGCAGGGTATGATCGATCATTCCGGCAAGGTCGGATTCAACTGCCCCCGGCTGCTTCGACACCCACGCTCGCCGTGATGCGCGACGCTCCGTTGCCAACAATGTTCCGGACGCCCTCCTTATTGTGGACAACACAGAGATTGTCGGAGCAGATGCCATCCTTGCAGCAGGCGTGGCTGTCCTTTGCCTTCAGCTTCTCTTGAAGGATTTCGTTAATGATGCGATCGATGGTTTCCCGGTTCATTGGACTTCGGATGTATTCGTGTTCCCCCCAATATAGCCGAAAGATTTGAAAATTCAAGAGACGCCCGAGGACCTGCAACTTTCACTGGTAATGAACCATACCACCACAGTCATGTTGAGTGCAGCCTCTCGCTTCCCAAGGCTGGGACGGAGTCTAAGCATGACAGGCACTCACCTGCAACAAATGTCACGCACCGTTCACTATCGCTGACTCCCGCTGCTCGTCAGCATGGCCGCTTTCAAGGGTTGTAGCCTGCCAATCGGCACACTTGCTTTTGGGTGTCATGATTGCTTATATTCTATTGTCATATTGCCACTACATCATATATAATAATGACAAGCGGATATATTCACAGAGAATTGCAGGCTATGGTAGCCACAGCCCTGCGAACTATGCCGGTTGTCGTCATTACTGGCATGCGGCAAACCGGAAAAACAACGTTCCTCCAGAATTCCCCTCTTCTGAAGGGCTATGGTTATTACACGCTCGACGATTTCGCCACGCTGAGCACTGCCCGGTCTGATCCCGACTCAATGAGCTCGATGGGCGACCGAATTTGCATCGACGAGGCTCAAAAGGCTCCGGAGCTGATCCTCGCGGTCAAACGGGAAGTTGACAGGTCCCGCAAACCGGGGAGATTTGTCCTATCCGGATCTGCGAATTTTGCGTTGCTCAGGCAACTTTCGGAGAGTCTTGCCGGTCGGGCGATCTATCTGACCCTTCAGCCGTTTTCACGACGGGAGTTGCTTCAGAAAACAGATGAGCCACCACTTCTGGTGCGTATGTTGAAGGGGGGAGACACACCGCTGCTCGGCAAGGGGGCCCCTGTTCGGGTCTCTGAGATTCTTCAGGGAGGAATGCCGCCTGTACATGGGTTGAACACTGATGCCCGGGCGGTTTGGTTTCGCGGATTCGAACAGACCTACATTGAGAGGGATATTCGTGATATCGCACGGGTCGATGACCTCCTTGGATTCCGCAATCTTGTTCGACTTGCTGCCTTGCGATCAGGCCAGCTTCTCAATCTCAGTCAACTTGCCCGTGACGCCCGACTTTCTCTTGCGACCACGACGCGCTACTTGCAGCTGGCCGAGACGTCGTTTCTGTTCAGGCGGCTTGCACCATTCCTTCGCAATCGCTCAAGCCGACTCATCAAATCCCCCAAGTTGTACCTTGCAGACTCAGGATTGGCAGGCCATTTGGCTGGCATTGAAGATCTGGACAAGGGGAGAGATGAACCGTTTCGTGGAGCGTTGTTCGAAACCTATGCCCTTCAAAACATCTCGGCAATGCTGGATGCGAACTTGCCTGATGCCCATATATCATACTGGCATGTGCAGGGACGGCACGAGGTGGATTTCGTTCTTGAACACAAGCGAAAGACAATCGCCATTGAGGTGAAAGCTGGACAGCGCTGGTCCGAAAGCGATTTTTCTTCCTTGCGGACATTCCTTAGTCAGACCCCGTCGTGCGTCGCGGGAATTCTTGCTTATAGCGGAAACCAGGCAGGGAAGATCGGTGGCAGAATCTGGGCTGTCCCGCTGGGGACGCTGCTGTCATAAGAGAAACCTGGAGGGTTTCTATCGGTGAGTGATCGATGGTGCCCACCGGCGAATGTTTGTGAGAGTCTGGTCCTTTAACAGCGCCCCCGCCGAGTGTCGCCTTCAACTTCATTCGTTCAGTTGAAGACTCACACACCTGTTCCCCCTGAAGTCTCACCTCAAGAGCAATATCTTCCTCGTGGCCACGAAGTCTCCAGCCTGGAAGCGATAGATATACATACCGCTTGCGAACCCCTTCGCATCCCATTTCACTTCGTATGTGCCGGGTGGCTTCACTTCGTTTACGAGTGTTGAGACTTCCCGGCCAAGAGCATCGTATACTTTGAGAGCAACGAATGCCGAATGGGGAATATTGAACTTTAAGGTTGTGGTTGGGTTGAACGGATTCGGATAGTTTTGTTCCAATGAAAACTCAGTCGGGATACTCTCCCGTGGTTCATCGACCCCGGTGGGCAGTCCTCCGATCCGGACAAATTTCTGTCTGACCCGTGGCAAGAGGCGAGTGGTCGTCCGCCGAAGACTGCCGAGCCCGGCTGCGGATCCTCCTGAAACACGATATTCGCATCTCCCGGGTTGTTCCATTTTGAGATGCTCGGATATCGCTCATCAAGAAGCGGCGTGTTGGTGATGTTTTGGGGATGAGACCAGTCCCTTCCTCGATTTGTGGAATAGGTATAGAAGATGTCGCTGTAGTTGAACCCCGATGCGGATGTTTCGGGCATGAACGCCTGAAATACAAGGACAATCGTGGATCCTGAAAATCCAATACCCGGACATGTGACCGTGTTCTGATTTACCTGATGCTTGAGCAGGGTATCCACAACACCCGGAACTGAATCGTGCGGCACAGCGAGGACGAACCCCGTTGACTCACTCCAGAATCCGATGCCGTCGTTGCGAGATGTCGGGTTGCCTTCAATGAGCTTGGTGGTTCCGAAGGCGATGATCGTGTCGCTGGCTGGGTACGCAAGATCGAGTCCTTGAAGGACAACGAACGTGTCGGTGCCCACGGGTATTTCTGCGGGCACGATCTCCATTGGGGACGGTGGCCATGTCGATCCATTGTTCGTCGATTCGAACCATGAAAGAGGGCACCGAACGGACTTCCTACAGACTCCAACTCTTGCCCGCCCTTTGAGTTTGCCTCTGCGACGAAACCATCGCTTACCAAATCAGGTGTCAACACACCCCACGGCAGCCACGAAATGAAATCGGGTGTTTGAGTGTAGTGAGATGTGCCCGCTGCCAATCTGCTGCCGAGAAGCACCACGGAACCATTGGCTGAACCCGCAACTTCCGCGAAGACAGGCTCGTCACTTCCTCCAAACGCGAGAGAGGCATCGATCTCAGTGAAGACACCGGTCCCGGGAGGGTCACCAACATAGATCGACGATTGGAGTGTGGTTCCGACAATACCATGGTTTGAGATAATCGGATCACAACCGAGCGAAGCCTGGCCGATATCGAGTGACGGGTAGCCGGACTTCCGATCAGGGACCCGAACCTGATTGAACGTGGTCCACGTGGTTCCGGCATCCGAGCTGAACGCGTATGCAGTTCGCCGGCTTGCACTTGTGTTGAGTGAGTCGTCCGCCACCATCATGATGGCGTGGATCATCGATGAGCCGGGGCAGGCCCGGATGTACTGGGGAGTACGGTAGCTCACCTGATAGTCCCAGTATCCGCTGATGCCTGTGTACGTTGAGAATTGAGTCTGCGTGAGTACAGTAACGCAACAGGATGGAACAATTAGCGCGAGAATAAAGGATCTCCGGATCATCGGTGGGTTCTCCTTTCAGTTCGTTACAGCAAGGAGACGTTTCTGGAACAATTGCTAATCTCGTTCGGATTGAGTAGTTTCCCCGGGTTCTTTTTTACAGGGTCGACTGCGTGAAGAGTTTCTGCAAATCGACCTCGCCTGTGTGTGTCACCTCAACGAGTCCGATGGGTTGATGAGCAAGATAGCAAAAATAGCATTCGGATTCCTTGCCTGCGGGATCATGCTTGCCCACCTGTCGAATATATGGAGACTCCAAACATATCCGTTCACCGATCTTCCCAACCATCTGTCAGAGGCATATCTCTTTCGAGTTCTTTCCAATCCCAATGACCCGCTGCAGAAGTTTTATACGAACGAAGTAACAATCTTCACCCCTGGCACACTCCAAACAGTTTTCTGCGCGCAATTCCATGATGTTGAATTGGGAAGTAGAGTGTTTTACAGCATATACATGATTGTTCTACTGCTCGGAATGGTGCTGCTGGTTCGCCACGTAAAAAGCGACCTCTGGATTGCACTCCTTTCCACGCTCCTCTTCTACAACTTCAGCACGATGTTTGGATTCTGCGCCTACACAATGGCGTTGAGTTTGTTGCTCGTTGCAGTCATGGCCCTTCTGAAGTTCAACGCGAAGCCGACGTTGACCCGGTCGCTGGTCTTGAGTGGTTTGGTGTTACTCCTGTACTACTGTCATATTCTCGTCTTCTTTTTCGCCCTGATTGTATTTGCCACAATCATCGTTTTCCAGAAGGACTTCACGCGCAAACACCTCCTCGGCATTATGGCTCTCGTTCCTGGACTGGTTATTACGTTTGTGTGGATCAGCAGCTCTTCTTCATTCCAGTACTCCACATTTGACTTCCTGCTGTACTACTATCGCGAGGAATACCTTGAGACATTGGCGTTCCGTCTTTCCAGGATTTTCAGCATCGACAACCCGGTTGCTGCGGGGAATGCGGGTGAGCTCTTTTCCATGGCAATGTCAGTCCCCGTATTTCTTGGTCTGATTGCAGGTCTGGTCATGCACAAGAGTGATGCGTCCGGAGAACGGGAGGTGAATAAGGCGCGACAATCAGCAGAGCTGTTTTTGATCGTCGCCATCCTGTGCTATCTGTTCGCGCCGAACAGATTGCCGGAGTGGTCGTATTTCTACGAGCGTTTCTCGGTCATCTTTTTTCTCGGTACCATTTGGGTGCTGAGTTTCGTACTCCCACGAAGGGTGTTGCCCCTTGCCCGTGTATGCGTTGTCATCCTCGTGGTGGTCCATTCAGTTGTGTGGTATCGGTACTTTACTGAATTCAAGGAAGTGGCAAAGCCCTTTCGGACGGTTCTCTATAGGAACCCTGATGCCCTCGGTCGTTCGCTTTCAGCCGTTATCGCTGACCAGGACTTTCGGGGGACTTCCGCGTTCATCCATTACCAGAACTATCAGCTTGTTTGGAATGGGGGAGTGGTTCCCGCAAGATTTCTTGAATACCGCTTTCACCTGTTCGGGCGACGGAATCCGGAGGTTGTGCCTGACTACCACGAATGGGAATCCGTATCGCGTGCAGGATGGCTTGTGAATAAGTACAGGAATGTGGATCTGATCTTGTGTCACGGTTCAGTCGCACTGGGTGATACCGTTGCGAGCAAAGGATATGCACTTCTGCGGCGTGATGATGAATGGATGCTCTTCAGGAAGAGGTAAACCTGCCCGAGCGCACTGTTCCTCATTCCAGGGTTTCGGAGGGTGCCGACAATTCCTGGTACTCCGAGCGCGAGAAGCCTGTTCATGTGCAAAGATGTCACTTTATGAACAGCATCTTGCGTTGCTGAACAAATCCTCCTGCTTCCAGCCGATAGAAATACACCCCGCTCGCCACAGTGCTTGCGTCCCAAGGAACTTGGTACCGGCCCGCTTGTCTCACGTCATTCACCAGGGTTGTGACCTCACGGCCGAGCACATCGTACACCCGTAAGGACGTACGGCCGTGCGTCCCTGCAGGAATTGTGAATTGAATTGTGGTCGTTGGATTGAACGGGTTCGGGTAGTTTTGCGCGAGTGAGAATTCCGTGGGACTCTGTTCGGGATTTTCTTCCACGTCATCCTCTCCCACAATGAAACGAACAATCGTCCCGCCCATGCCAACCGCCCAGCCCGCTGTAATGCTGCCGATGTGCGTCATTGAGATATGGTTGAGCGCAGTGCTTCCTGTGTAACCAAACGGAGCTGCGGTGCTCCACGAGTCTCCTTCGTTCGATGAATAGTACACATCGCTCCCAGCGGAAGCCCAGAACATCTGCAAGCCGATGGAGCCAGACAGTGCTGTGACTGTTCCCGGGATTGTCCCGGATGTCAGGCCCCAGGTTCCGCCCGCATCTGAGGACCGCAGTCGTGGCCCGGAAAGTCCGGACGAGAGTTGATTGAACCATATCGGCCCCGGTGTTGTAGGCGGAGTAATACGGGACCACCCGCTGCCACCGTCCGTGGTTCGGTAGATTGAGCTGGGCGTTGTGTAGAACCAACCGTGCAGGCTGTCGTACCACATCATGCAATTCGACCACATTGTCTCTGACGGATTCCAGGGTATGACCGCGCCGTTGAACCAGGTGTTTCCTCCATTGGTGGTTCGTCGCACCAGCCAATTGCCGGCGATTGGATCACCAAGTGCAGTCCCGTTTGTCGGAGTGCTCATCTCGATGGCGTTGTAGAAACATCCAGCGACGCTATCTCTTGCCATCCATGTCAATCCGGCATTCGTTGTCTTGAATATCCTGGCAGTCGTCACGCCGTCGGCAGCAACGAGGGCAGTGTTCTCATCGAGAGCTGTGAGTGCGTAGATATCCGAGCCAACTGTTCCCGCGCTTGTCCATGTGTTTCCACCGTCAATCGTTCTGCGGACAATGCCCCCCGAGCCGCCGGTCCAGGCAACTTGTGGACTAACCGCCTTGACCGCGTAGAGATTAGCCGTCGTTCCGCTGGTCTGGGAATGCCAATGAGTTGTTCCGGCGGTGATGGTGAATGGTGCGTCGTTCGTGTCGGACACCGCGGGATTGGATTTCGACGACACGCGGAAGAAACAATTGTTTCCTGCTCCAGGTCCACCGACAAACTGGATCGTATCCGGTCCAGCGTATCCTGCTTGAAGCAATGTGTACGGTCCGTGACTGCCCATCCACGAGAAATCTATGCGCACGGTATCGACTCCAACATCTCTCCATATGAGATAGTGTGTTTCGCCACCGTACCAGATTTCTCCACCGTTCGGACTGATGATAGTGATGGATGGTGTAATTCCGCCGTTTGTTGTGTGGAAAACATATGCCGCCGTGGAGATTGTACCGCCAGCAACGTATCCGTTGAGAGGGGAGAGAAGTTCTGCGGCGACTGTGACACCTGAAATCGGTTCACCGGCATTCGTCTGGCGAGACCATGTGACTCCGCCATTTGTTGTCCTCATGATGTATACCCCTCCAGTCCGATAGAAGCCCAGCGTGTCATATTCAAGCCGGTCTCCGCAAACGATGCCTGTATTACTCCCTCGTGCAAACGTGACGGAGAAGGCAAGGGCAGTGTCACTGAAGATCGTTGGTGTCCAGGTGATGCCTCCATTGCTCGTGCTGATGAGGACGGGATGCCGATCTGAGTTTGTTCCGACGAGGTAAGAGGTGGACACGCTTGGATAGCACACGCTTTCGAAGCCGGCGACCGACGGAAAATCCTGTGTCACCCATGTTGCACCGCCATCATGGGTTGACAGAGTCACCCCGATGGAAGTCATGCCTGAATCCCGGCTTCCCACGACTATTCCGTGCAATGAATCGGCAAATTGGATTTCTCTCAGCGAGTAGATCGGCACAGAAGGGTTGAACGTTGCCCAACTCATTCCACCGTTCGTTGTTCTGAGGATGACTGCAATAGGCCTATACTGAATTGATGCCGAGGCAAATCCAACCTGTGGGTTTAGGAAGAACGAGCCTGTAAGGTACGATATTGAATCTGGGAGCGTCCCATGCGGGAACCACGTTTGACCCCGGTTCGTGGATTTTAAGAAGTATCCCTTGTATGTCTGTAGATCTTGAGTGAGCCCAATCTTCGCGGGTGAGAATCGTGAAATGGAGCGAGCGTCCAGAAGATTGGGCCGAAGCCATGTGCTTGCCTCGACATGGGAAGGCTTCGCTCTGCCGGGAATATTGTGTGCCCCGGCGATATACGCAACTGAGTCATTCACCCGCATCACCGTCACAAGCGATCGTGCGGAATCCGGGACTTGGGCCAAATTCCAGTCTAGTCCGGCGTCTTGTGTATAAAGGGCCCGTCCCCAGAAATCGGATCCGGCTGTTGTATAGCCAGATGCCATGCCGGCGTCAAAGTCAGCAAAGTCCAGGGAGAGTATCATCGTGATGTCGCTCGGAACTTGTTGGGGAAGCCATTGCCCTGGGGCGCCTTGGCCGAGCAAGGCCAACGTGAGTAGAACGAACGCGAAATGTTCTGTTCTCATAATTTTGCCTATACAATTGCTTCCTGTTTGAGGCTCTTGC
This sequence comes from uncultured Bacteroidota bacterium, assembly GCA_963734955.1. Classification (GTDB taxonomy): domain Bacteria; phylum Bacteroidota; class Ignavibacteria; order UBA10030; family UBA6906; genus UBA11986. The sequence goes on along the minus strand of CAVTJO010000005.1, from coordinate 275,703 downwards.
TTATCGCAACAAGAGCAGTCTCTTTGTTTGAACAAACTCTCCAGCAGTCAGTTTGTAGAAGTACACCCCGCTTGCCATGTTCTTCGCGTCCCAGGTGACTTGGTACCGACCCGGCAGCTTTACTTCGTTCACTAGCGTGGCGACCTCACGACCCAGCACATCGTACACCTTCACAATTGTCAATTGTGAATTGACAATTGTGAATTGTATAGTGGTCACCGGGTTGAACGGATTGGGATAGTTCTGCTCGAGCTCGAACGTCGTGGGCATGGGGCTACTGTTCTCAACGGAGGTCGGAATCTGATTCTTGTAGTAGCTGAAATTACCATTGTACTCGCCGATAATGACGTCGCGTTTTCCGTCGCCATCCATGTCGGCGAAACCGGCAGCGGCATCCTGGTCGACGAGCAGCTCTGCCAGTACAGCGTCATTGCGATTCCAGACCGGCGATGAAGGTGATCCGGTATTTTCGTAGTAGCGAAGTGCGCCGCTTATTCCACCAATAACAAGGTCGAAGTCTCCATCCCTGTCAAGATCGATGAACGTCGGGTGGCCATCGCTCGGCGAAGTCACTCCGGCGATGTACGAATTGTTGAGCACGAATGTGTTTGATCCTGTGTTTTCATAGAACTGCATCGATGAACCGGTCTCGGCACCAACGAGCATATCGAGATCTCCGTCGTTGTCAATGTCCGCGAAGGCCGGTGCGCTCCTCCATCCGACATCAATACCGCTGAAGATTGCTGTATTCTGCATGAAGCCTGATCCGGTGTCGATATAGCAATACACCATGCCATCAAGTGCGCCCGAGACGATGTCCAGATCACCGTCTCCATCAATATCCACGAAGACAGGTGAGCTGTATGATCCCGCATCGAGGGTGGAAAACGGCGCAGTTGCTTTGGTAAAACTCGGACGCAGCGGCGATCCATCATTTCTGAAGTACTGAAATCTTCCCAACCAGTCCCCGCTGATCATGTCCATGTCGCCGTCATTGTCAAAATCTCCGAGCGAGACCGTTGAAGCATTTCCCGAGATTCTCACGAGCCCAAAATAAGCCGGATTGTACACGAACTGCGGCGACGTTGGCGAACCGGTGTTTTCGTAGACGAACAGAGTGCCGTCGGATGTACCGTAGACCAAATCTAAATCTCCATCTCTGTCGAGGTCGGAGAATGTTGGGTCCTTCCAGTATGTAGTGGCTTCAACGCCGGAGAAGGTGGTTGAGTTTTGAGTCCATGCGGGAACGGTTGGTGTTCCCGTGTTCCTGAAGTACATAAGAGTCGCGAGATCACGTCCGAGGAGCAAATCGAAATCGCCGTCGCCGTCAAGGTCTTTGAGAGTTGGATAGGAATTCAACCCGATGTCGGGAATGCCAATCACGAGTGTGCTATCCTGAACGAATTGCGGAGAGGAGGGAGACCCGATGTTACGGAATCCCAAGGTGATCCCCGGCGTTGGTCCGCCAAACAACGACTCACCGATGCCCACAAGCATGTCGAGGTCACCATCGCCATCGAGGTCGGCGAACGCGGGCTTTGCGTCAGTGCCGATGAGCGTGTTCACCTGAGCAAAGACGGAATCAACCCGGTGCCATTGGGGAGCGCTCGAATCACCGATGTTCATGTATAAGAGCAAGCCATTGAACCCGCCAATCACGAGATCATATATTCTGTCCCCATTCAGATCGCAGACGACGGGGTAATCGGAATTTGTTCCCGCCATCCCTCCGGCATAAATGGAGGCGAGAACCGATGTATCGCGGGAGAAGTTTGGCGGCAGCATGCTTCCATGATTTCTGAAGTAATCAACCGGGTTTGAAGAGCCGTTCCCAAGGAGCAGATCGACAAAACCATCGCCATTCAGGTCGGCAAACTGCGGAGCGGAGAAGTTCTGCACAAACACTCCCGACGGATTGAAGACACTGTCGTTTCTCGACCAAGATTGTGCATTCACATTCAATGTGGATGCGGCGGCCAAAATCACTACGGAGATGAATCTTCCAGGATGAATTATTGTATTCTTCATGGTTCTTCTTTCTGCTTTGTTTTCTCTTTCGGGTTGCTGTAAGACGCCGTCAGCTTGTCATTGCGAGCGAAGCCCCAATGGGGCAAGCGAAGCAATCTGAATTCTCAGATCTGGATGAAAAGGGGAGATTGCTTCGTCCGGACTAATAACGTCCGGGATTCGCAATGACCGTAAAGAACATTTTTCATCAACCCTGTCACGCAGTCGGAATGTCACCAGAGTAACATCACTGTCCGTAATGCGATACCACCTGCGCCACCCGCCCATGAAACACCCCGGCTCACAGCATGAACTGAATGCAATGCTGCACTTGTCCCGCTCGACTGCGTTGTCCAGCTGGTCTCAGCAACCGCAGGTGAGACATGTTTCTCCTGTGAGTTGGCCGGTACGTTGAGACAGGGGAGAAGAAGAACAGTGGAAAGGAACGCGGCATGATTCTTCATGGCCATTCTCCTTTCTCGGAAGAAAGAGACTTGCGAAGGTTGGTGAGGAAATATGCGAAGATGTCAGGCCATAGTCAACATGGGGTGTGTCTCGATACTGACTTGCGGAGGCAACGTTGTGGACTCACTTGTAATTGCCTCGGAACAGGGTGTAGTCGCAATCTTTCCCGAAGGGATCCTTCGGATAGATTGCGATTCCGGCCAACATTCGCAGACTTCCGCCGCGAAGACGGCGGACAGAAAGTCTGCGACTACCGCATGGGTTTTGATGCGAAGGAGAAAACAAAAAAAGGAGGCGCCAAACAAATGCGCCTCCTTCATTTCTTGCTGCAGACGTTACTTCATCAATACCAACTTCTTCGTATCGGTAAATGATCCTGCCTGCAATCGGTAGAAGTATATCCCGCTCGAAACATCCCGTGCATTCCAGGCGACGGAATACTTCCCGGCAGTTTTCTCTTCGCTCACAAGCGTTGCAACCTCGCGTCCCAACACATCAAACATCTTCAGGGAAACGAAGCTGCGACCCGGCAGCTCGTACGATATTGAAGTTGATGGGTTGAACGGGTTTGGATAATTCTGGTTGAGAGCAAACACCTTCGGCAGCTCACCCTGATTCGGAACGTCGGAGGTTTGGCCTGTGATGAATGCCCGTACAATAAGATTCGCGTTCGGAATTTGCACCCAGCTGCTTGTGGTTGTGAAATAGAAACTTCGTCCAGCGATCGGTTGTGTATAGTCTCCGCCGATGCCGGGTGCCAAAGGACTGGTCGGCAGATAATTCAACACAACCCAGAAGCTACCGCTTGCGACGGTTGGTGGATCGAGAGCGGGAAGCGTGACAAGGAAACTGTCGACGCCGGCTGTTTGATATGTAACTCCGGTGTAGGGCCCTGCCAGCATCGGGCCGGGCAATCCGGAACTGTCCGCATGCACCTCGACAAGGATTGGCGAATTGCCATTGTTTGTGAATGCCTTTGCGCGGTAGACCTTTGCCGGGTACTGCTGTGGTGTGAACTTGACCGCGAATTGGTTGCCATCGTATGGATACGCAACGAAGAAGAACACGTCAGGAACTCCATCATCATACAACACTTCAGTCAACTGCGGATCGCTCACCGCAAACGTTCCGACGGTCTGAGAGAACGGGCCATAATATGTTGTGAGATTGGGGTTGTCTGATGCGGAGACATCGATGGATCCCCGGATCTTGTATTCATACCAACCCTGGGCGACAACGTTCGAATCGGTCCATGATTGAACGCCAAGCGGGAACTGTCGCCATGGTGAGCCATTCCGGTAGATATACAACGTGGCCGGAACAGTAAGGGGCTCATTGTTAATTCCCTGCGTCGGGTCTGTCCATGTCACATGCAGGAACGATCCCTGTTTAGCAACCGCTACACTGGATGGAGGCTTCGGCGGGGCCAGCAGTCTGATCGGGATGTGAATATCGCCGAACCCGGATGGGGTGAACACACTGATCATTGTCTGTGGCCACCAGCCGTGGAAGAGCGCTCCGTTACTCGTGTTGCGTCCGATCATGAACAGTCCCGCGCCGACCGTCAGATTGGGTCCGAACACGCGAAGGTGATTCTTGTTGAAAAAGCTGATGGGAAGACTAAGCTCGCCGGTGAGATGGCCGGTTGAATTTGAGAACGCTATCTGCGCATCAGTAACAAGATCGACTGTGGCGTTGACACCACCGCCGGTATAGATCTCACGGAACCGGACGTTTGCGCCCGTGCCGAAAAAGTATCCCCAATAATTTCCTTCACGCAAGAGCGAGTCCGTTCCAATCGGCTCGAACTGTCGGTTATGGTTGTCGTCGAAGTACAAACCGAAGCCTTCATTGTCGGCGATCCCGTCGTTATTGAGGAAATCTTCGCCGGCGATATACAAGCGTTTCGCGATCGTATCCACCTTAAACCACATGAACACGCTGCCGCGTCGAAGAGGTATTCCGCCGCCATAGCCGAACACATCAGAGATGTCGACCTTCAGCGCATCATTCCATTCGCTCGTGTTGATCGTGCCATCGACCGTGACGGGCTGAGTTAATTCAGGAGTGGTAATGGCGAATTGCAGGAACGAACTATCGACGGTCCCGAACGCCTCGTTCGAGTAGACACTCTCGCCGCTGCCGTATACCGCAGTCGCTCGATAATAGTAGTCCTTCAGCGGGATGGCCGTGGAGTCGATGAACGTGTTGTTGGATCCCGGAACAACCCACTTCAGGAAATACGGACCACCGGTGCGGACCCCGCGGTAAATCTTGATGCTGTCCGCGACAAGCGGGTTCGAAGCGGGCGCAAGTGGCGGATCGAGCCTGCGCAGGCTGCCATTGGTTCTCCGTGCCGGGACAGATGGAGTTGTGACATAAGGATCTGTTGCCAGAAGTCTGTCAAAAGTCATATCGTCCGAAAGTGGCGGACTCGTCCAGTTCAACTGGATGCGCGAGTTTTGTCCGTGAGATGCGACGAGGTTCGTCGGCGCGGCACCAGCCTGAGGAAGCGACGCATTGACACTGCGCGTGGTATCCGTTCCGGCGACGGTCACATTGGTGAGTGTCGTTCCTACGTACCCGAGGTGTGAAATGCGAACCGAGTAGGTGCCCGGTTGAACATTCGCGACAAGATAGGCGCCAGTTGGGCTGGTTATGGCCTGCCTGTTTGTTCCAACCACCTGGACAACCGTTCCGCTTTGATTCGGTGGGACACCACCGAGCAGTACTGTTCCCGCAATTGCTCCACCGCCAAGGTCGACACCAACGTTATAGACGTCACCGCCATTGCCGAACATGCGGGCGTGGACGTGCTTTCCACCAGCGACAACAGTCTTGCCATCGGCGGACATCGAGAGGGCAAACATCGATCCGGGAGACACAACTCCGTATACAGGCTGATTTGATGCGCGCTCAAAGATGAGCGTGGTCGGCTTGGATGGGTTGCTGATGTCGCCCCATGTGATTGCTGCTCCGATAGATCCGTCGTCCGAGAGGGCAACACCACCCACTTCATCGCCAAGACCCGTGCGAATCCAGAGAGGAGTTCCATCGCCGAAGGTGTCGAACATGTACACGTTCCCATCGTATGTACTCCCATCAACGAAGATGAGGCTTCCCGCCATGAGCGTCAAACCATCTCCTGAAACATCCACAGCAGAAGCCCAGTTCGTATACAAACCGGGCGGGATTCTGTACAACCACAGAAGATCATATCTGGTCTGAGATCCGTTCCATGTGTAAGCTTTGATGAACCCGCTTAGTTCAGCAATTCCCATTACCGAAGCATCTGCACTTAGTGCAATCCGCGATTCGGTGTTTGCGATCTCGAACTGTGTCCGCATGGTACCGTTGTTTACATTCAGGATCCAGCCATAAAACTTCCCGTTCACCGCTACCACAGTTTTGTTGGCGTTGATGTTAATTCCATAAACACCCGAGCTCTGGTTGTCGCTGAAATCAAATGTCCAGATGGGCGTTGTTGATGGGGGATTGAACGCGTAGACCCTGTGCGTCCCGCCCGCGAGGGGAGACACAGTTGCGCATACGAGCAGCTGTCCATCACGAGAGACGGCGATCGGTCCCGCGGTGCGGCCGTCAGGGATGGAGAAATTGAATGTGATGGTCCCCGAAGTCTTGTCGAACAGGTAGATGTTGTGGTACGATCCTGCAGCAACAATATTGGCATCCGCAGAGAGGGCGACGAAGTTTCTGTACGTCGACGGATCGGAGGGGAATTCCCAGAGCGGTGTGCCGGAGTTGTTATCGTGGAACGATACGCGCAGGTTGTTCAAATTCCATCCGATGAAGGTGTTCGTTCCATTCGGGTTCACCGCAACATCCTGCCCAATGGCGGCGCCGTCCGTACTCGTCCAGCGAATGGCCGTGTTGATCTGCTGCGTACGGGGAATGGGCCTGCTCCTCTCCTGCTCGAGCGCGCTCTGCTCCGCGGGGAGCGGATTTCGTTCCGCAATGGTCTCGGTTTTGAATACCACCTTCCCGTTAACGATTGAGGTGACTGTCTTTGTGCCAACGGATTTGTTTTGGGATCCCGCAATGGCTATCGATGAGCATAGCACACCCAGACCGACCAACAGCACAGTAACGCTCTTCATGACGATCTCCTTGAGGTTTGTTGAAGTATGTTTGTGATTCTCAGACTCTTCCGCGTTTGAAGGGATACAGGCAGGACTACCTTCGAACAAATATACTAACGGGTGATGGCAAGAAGCAAGAACTCTTCCATCACTTCGCCGGATCGAACGGACAACAACTACCGCACCAAGAGCATCTTCTTTGTCAGAGTGGAGGTGGAAGTTGTGAGGCGGCAGAAGTACATGCCGCTGGAGAGGTTAGTAGGCTCCATGGCGTTGACGTCAGGCTTCGGCACCAATCCATTCCGTTGTATGTTGAGTGGGCATCGAACAGCTTCCGGTTTCTTACCAAGTGCGAATCGAATGCATAGTCCGCTCAGCCCGAATAATTCTAGAACTCCGCACTAACACCAACCCTGATCTGTCGTGGTGAGCCGTAGATATCGTTCCCCGTCGCCTGCATGTATGCCCAACGGTTTTGCAGATTGACTGTCTTGTAAAAGTCAACAGCGGTTGGAGTGTTCAGAAACCTTCCTGAAAGTGGATTTTCCAACCAACCATCGTTGTCGGTACTCCCCGTAACCGGATAGACATTGAGAACCTGTTTCGCGTCGAAGAGGTTGAGGACATTCACGTATGCCTTTAGTGAGACGCTCCCCAGAGAGAATCGCTTGCTGACGGTCAGATCAACATTGAAGTACACGGGTGTTACTGAGTTGTTCCTGGGTTCGGCAGGATAGGCGTAACGCGGATCGAGAAGTTGAGTGACGCCGGCGCTCCACGGGTCCACCAAACCGATGGACATCACTGGCTTCATCCTGGTATAGTTGTGGCCGCTGTTGAATGTCAGCACCGTATTGACGCCGAACCCCGAGAAGATTGTGCCACTTGCGGTATCCGGGTTTAAATAATCTACTGTGAATGTGACATCGTGCGTTTGGTTGAAGTCCAACGGGTCATCGTTTAGAACCAGTGGTTGATACAACTCGATGGTGCCACGAGGTGAGAGCGGTGTTGAGTTTGTGCCACGAACCTCGGAGAGAGTGTAGAAGAGGCGGGCAGCGACCCCTTGCGATCGCATCAACTCGAGTGCAAGTTCCAGACCCTTGGCCCGGGAATGGTCATCATTCAGAAACGCGTTAAATCCTCCGTACCAATCGGGCAAATAAGCTTTCCGGAGAGAAAGCAGGTTGTTCATTTGTTTGGAGTAGTACGTTGCTGAAAACACAAGGAACCGATTCAGTTGACGAGCAAGACCAATTTGGAGCAATTTGGTTCTTTCCGGCTTGGCATAGTAGCCCGCAGGAGTCGCATACAAGCGATCTCCGATGACGGTGCGACTCAAGAAAATGTTGCCGTTGAAAATTTGATTCAGCGCGGGCATCTGCGCGTATGCTCCGAACTGTACACTTAGAACCGTTTTGCTATCGGCCGTGTATGACAACGCAATACGTGGAAGGAAGAGGGACGATGGTTCTCGGTCGGCGAGTTTTGTGTCATCGATTGCGTCCAGAGAATTACTGTAGCTGGCCATTCCCGTAAACACCATATCCTTCAAGTCATACAGTTCGTATCGGAGTCCAAGGCCGAGAGTGAAGTTATCCAGCGCAACGTCATTCTGAACGTATGCCGAAGCAAAGAGAGGCGTGCGCGGTGCATCGGGCCCATTGTTCACCTGGTTCCCGTCGACATCGTATCCAAAATTGTTGATGAGGCCGGCTTTCGTCAGGTAGATTCGTCGGGTTATGGGATCAGGAAAGACCTGTTGATTCTCGCCGTGCAGGCCGTATTGGATGGCCATCACCCCCGGGATGTAGCCCACATCAAATAAACGCATCGTCCAGGTTTCCACATTACCACCGAGCTTCATTTCCCAGTGTTCATTCACATGAGCCTTGAACGTTCCACTGAACGACCAGCTTTGTTGTTTACTCTTGTTGTACGTGGTGTTTGGGGTGTTTTCATTGTTAAGGTAGAACCCGCCAACGATGCTGTACGGCCATGGACCATACCAGCGATCGAGAAACCCCCCATAACCCCTGGCAGCATTTGCGAGACTATCCGAGTAGCTCCGCCAATTGTCGCCGAAGTCGGGGTCGAGCGTATTTGAGAATCGGTTGTAGTAAGCTGCAGCGACCTCGAACGAAGTGGCGGTATTTGGCGAGTGCGTCATACGCAGGCTGAGGAATTCAGAATTCACTTTTGTGTCAGGTGTCCGGTTCTGGTTGAAGAAGCGTACCAGGGCGTCAGGCCATTCCGAGCCGTCGGGTTGCTTGTGTGCATCAATGCTGCCGACGAGTCTCAACGTCACACGGTCAAGATCGAACGACACTCTCCCCTGAACAGTGGTTGCCTCTGATCGGTTGTTGGGAATCGAATTTTCCTTGAAGAAAATCGGCCAAGGAAGGCGCTGGCCAGGATAAGGATCGTACATGTCGGTTGCCGGATCGAACTCGAACGGAGAAAGGAACATGACCTGCCGATCGCGCATGAGGTTGTATTCGGCGGCGATGAAGATCTTGAGATTGTCGAGACCGGGGAATGGGCCCCCTGCGGTAAGTACGGCATCCCTGTATCCAAACGATGAGGTTCCCACAAACTTGTTGCCCGGCCGAGCAAAGTCATCAGTCCGGAGGTTGCCCGAGAGGGTCCAGTGGTCACCGCCAGTTTGGAGTTGCGTGAACACCATCCCGGAATTCCATCCGCCGAACTCGGCAGAGTATCCTCCGGTGGATACCGCAAGCTCCTCCATTGCTTCGGGTATGATGGGTACGGCATCTTCATTGGTGAACCGGTTAGTGACACTCATGCCCTCAACCTGATATCCGATTTCGCCAGCCCTTCCGCCACGAACATGTAATTCGCCGTCCTGTTTCACTACTCCGGGAAAAAGGGGGAGATAATTCTCAGTTCCACGGAATGGGAGAGACAAAATCTCACTGCGGGTAAGACGGTAGATGCTGTTTGGCGTTCCGGCAATCTCCGTCGAATCGAGATAATCGGAACTGCGGCTGTCAGATGAATCCCCCAAGCAAGACATCTCCAGGGGAGTCGATGGAAATGAAAATGTCTGACATGACGCGAGTGCGACGGCAAGAAGAGACAAATAGACGGTTGACGTTTTCAGGGGCCCGCCTTTCTTGTGAACAACCAGGGAAGACACATGTACTAAATGCTACTTGAGTATCAGGAGCTTTCTACTTTGAACGAATCCTCCCACCTCAAGACGAAAGACGTATACGCCGCTCGCAAGGTTGCCTGCATCCCATTGCACGTTGTACGCACCCGGCTGCTTCACTTCGCTCAGAAGGGTTGCGACTTCCCGACCCAGCACGTCAAACACATTGAGCGTCACCAATCCGAAATCCGAAATCTGCCCGCCCGAGGCGAGGTCTCGTCCCGGAGGGACGGAAAATCCGATGTTCGTGTTCGGGTTAAACGGATTGGGATAATTCTGCTCCAACTTCGCTACTACAGGCTGATCGCTCTTCGTCTCCTTCACCCCCACGATGAATGAAGCAAATACCTTCAGGATACCCGCTCCTTCGGTTGCAACATACAGTGTGTCGGAATTGGGATCTTTGACGATCCGGGACACAGGGAATTCTGGAAGTGAGCTGTTATAGATAAACCATGTTGATCCTGCATTGATTGACTTGAATATGACACCATCCCCTCCGGCGTAGATTGTAGCATCGCTTCCCGTGTTGCCGAAGGTAAAGACGTTCATCGAATCGAGTACATGTACCCAGCTAATACCACGGTCGGTGCTTCGGTGAATGCCTCGGTCAATTAGAGGACTATTGCCGATTGCCAGAAGAAGTGTGTCTCCCTCAACGAGAATGTCTGTCGTCGTAAGATAGAAATCCTTGTTGGACGCAGAGTATCGATTCTATCCGAAGTCAGATCAAACGAGATTAGTCCTGCGGCATTGGTGCCGTAGAGATACCTGTTGCTCCGATCCACGGAGAGGAATCTTGTGTTCCAGAAGGGTGGTGAGCTTGGATATTGGTTCCAGGTTGCCCCGGAATCGTTACTGACTTTTAGGCCATAGAGATCAGAAAAGAGTCTTGTTCCCGGAGGATGCTCGCTGACCATGTTAAACGACGTGGGAAATCCTCCGCCAGCCCACACGTCCAGTCCCCACCGTGCACCGTCGATCTGTGTGCGTCCAAGTCCGGCTGCAGGTTCTCCAACATTCACGAACATCCCATTCCAGCCGACGAGCATCTCATTTGGAGATATGATTTGAATTTGGTCTGCGTCTCTGCTCGGATCTTGCAGGGAAGGGACGGGAGGAAAATAGTTGTGGAGAGTGAAGTCCCAGAGCGTATCATGCGAATGCCGGATAATGCCACGCTCTGAAACCGCCAGAAGATCGCCCGAAGGAGTGAAGACAATCTGTTTTATGTTGGTCCCGTTCGATGTATCCGGACCCAACGAAATCCATCCTCCGGCGTTGCCGGACTCCAACCAGGAGAATAACAAAAAAGCGCTCAAGAAAATTTTGGCTTTCATGGTATGCCTCAGTAAGTCAATTAGATGTATGAAGAAGATCGTTCAACGATCTCCGATACATCACCTCAGCAATAACAACTTCCTGCTTTGTACAAGTCCTCCCGATTCGAGTCGACAGACATAGATGCCGCTTGCAAGATTGTCGGCCTCCCATTGCACCGTGTACGCGCCGGGTTGCTTCACCTCGTTCACGAGGGTCGCTACTTCACGGCCGAGCACGTCGAATATTCTCAGAGTCACCAACCCGAAATCCGAAATCTGCCCGCCCGAGGCGAGGTCTCGTCCCGGAGGGACGGAAAATCCGATTGTCGTGTTCGGGTTAAACGGATTGGGATAGTTCTGTTCTAATGCGAATCGGTAAGGCTCACCGAGAGGTTGTCCCTCGTTTACCGCAACGAGCTGCGCAGTCTTGAGTATCCACACATCAGGATCAAATTGGAGCGACGAAATCAGATGTGGGATGGTGAGCTGGTATGATTGCACCTCCTGATCGTTCCAGATCGTCACTGTCGTATCTGCACCGCCCTGTAGGAGAAACTTCATCTGAACGGGCATGATGAACACCGCTCTTCGCCCGAGGCTTCCCTGAGTCTGCCTAATCATGACGCTGGTTTCCCAAGTGTTCGTGTTTTGCCTGTAGCTGTATCCGTACATCGGATAATATTGATCATACACCCATTGCTGGAAGAAGAACCCCAAGTCCCGTTGACTCACTGATTCACACACGCTCTGAAAATCCTCGGTTGTTGCGTGACCATACCGGAAGGTGGAATCTGCAGCGTACGTGGACAGGCACGCGAAAAACACGGAGTCACCAAGCACACCGCGCAGCATGTGAAGAACGTATGCACCCTTGTCATAGATTATGGGAATGAAAATGTTGAATGGATTGGAGATGTCTTGAAGATACACTGTTCCGCCGCTCATGAACTGGAAGTTCTGCATGTAGTTCTTGTAGGCGGTGAAGCCGCCGGTATGTTCCGCCCAGAGTGCTTCGCAGTAGCTTGCAAAGCCTTCGTTCAGCCAGCCATGATGCCAGTCCCTGCACGTGATCATGTCTCCGAACCACATGTGGGACATCTCGTGCACACTCACGCCGAAATACGACAAGCCCATGTTGTTGATGATGGTGTTGGTCTGGTTTTCGATTGCACCATAGAACCCGAGCTGGGTCATGCCATATTTTTCCGATGCGAAGGGATAGACTCCGAACTTGTCCGAGAACAATTGCATCGCCTGTGGAAGGTCCACGACGCCTTGTTGCGCTGCGGTCAGATGCTCGTCGAACACGTAATAGTCCAGGGGGAATTGCTCTCCATGCGTGCCAACGAAAGTCTGGTGGAAGTCGCGGTAGTTTGAAACAGCAGCCATTACGTAATAGGGAATGATGGGATAGTGCTCACGCCACTGGAATGTCTTCTTCCCGTTCGCCGTCACGACGTTCGTCAGCACGCCATTTGAAATGGCCACGACGGGGATTTCGGCGATGGATGTATCAGGAATGGTGATATCGACATACACCGAGTCGGGCTTGTCGCCGGGACCGTCCTTGCACGGCCACCAGTAGTACGAGAGGAACGGCGTCGAGAGCGAGGCGATGACACGCTGGTTGGTTGCATGCGTGACATACCGGAGTCCCTTGGTGCTGTTGGCAACAGGAGGGATGCCTCGATAGAACACTTGCACCGATCCTGATTCACCGCTTTGAAACACATGGTCAAGGGACACTGTGATCGAATCACCGGCGAATGAGAAGCTGGTCGCGTCGCCGCGGATGCTATCAATCGTGAACTCACGTCTGAGGCTTAGCTTGATTGATGTGGTGTTGTTCTCCGTTGCGGTGAAGCGACAGATGACATTTCCCTGCAAGTACGGTGACGCGATGCTCAGATCTATCTGGAGGTGATAGAACTTCACATCGAAGTTGCTTTGCACTGGCAGAGATTTGACGGCCTGGATGTATTCGCGCCAGTTCTCCTGTTCGAGCTGGCGGAAGTTCTGCATGATCTGGGAGTGCTGTGCGTGAGTTATGCCGGGGATCATCGCGCAAGCTAATCCGAGGAATAGCATTGTTCTCGGTCGTGGACTCTTCTTCATCGTACCATTCTCAAGAGGGTGCTCATTTCATAACGACGAGTTTTCTGGTTTGCGTAGACGGTCCAGCCCGTAGCCGATAGAGATAAACGCCACTGGCTAGGTTTCTCGCGTCGAGAATTCGTTCATATCTTCCAGGACTCATTTCTTCGTTCACCAGTGCTGCAACTTCTCGCCCAAGTACATCATACACCCTCAGGACGGTGAACGATGAATGAGGAATGGTGAACGAAATTGTTGTTGTTGGATTAAACGGGTTGGGGTAGTTCTGCTCGAGTGCAAACTCTTCTGAAGGGCGGCCGGGCTCCTCAACATCATCAATGATGACGATTGTGTTCGATCCATACAACTGCCACGCGCCCCCGACACGCGCTTCCCATAGCACCCAGAACCGAACACCATTCCCGATAAGGGTTCCTTGCGAAACATCCGGGTTGCGATTCGTTCTGGCACCTGTGCCTGAAAGTCGCTCGATGGGTAACGAGAATGGGCCGATTGATACACCGATACTCTCAGGATCGGTAGCAACGGCCTCCCATGCTGCCACTGCGTACCAGGAAAAGAGTCGGGACTCATTCGCGGTGATGATCATGTACCCGTTGACCGATCCATTTTGTTGTTCGTCCGGATAGTATGTGAGCGGGGAAATGTCTTGAAGCTCACACCTTCCGTTGCTGATGTTTGCGATGCCGGAACGGCAAAACGATGCGCTTCGGGTCCGTTGTTCCCAGAACACCACAGACATGTAGCCGTACTTGAAGAAGCGGGGTCTACGGTTGTCACCTGCGTCGACAAGGGTATCGGGAGTTGTCCACGTTGTGCCGTTTCGAAATGTGTACATGACCGAGCGGGTTGTATCCCTCGATTTCTTTTGTTCCCACACCACGAGAGGCTGATATCCAAAGGGAGTCAACCCGACTTGCGGGAGACGGTTAAGTGTATCACCCGGCAAAGACAAGAGGAAAGGTGTTGACCATCCTGTACTGTCATATTGGGAATAGAGAATTGATCCCCGCCGCTCCCACACGCACGTGTACGTGTACGGTAGCTGCACAACGTTCGGGACGATGTCGTCCTCGAGACTTGTGTCGATGGGTTGCGGACTGCTCCACGTCATCTGCGCATAGGTGCTGTAACAAATATCGAGGTTTCCGTTGCGTCTCGACTGCCAGACGAGCATGGCGGTCTCATTTGCAGGTTGGTTTGTGTTCGAATGAACCAGCGAAGGAAAGTCATTGTCCGCGGAATCAGCAGTAATCCATGTTGCCGAGTCGGACCAGGCGGCTCCATTGCCTGTTGTCCGAAGAACACCGACGTCCTTTCCATTCCGGCTGAACGCAAGCATCTCCTCCTGAGAGTGCATCCAATATTCCCCATTGGCGATTGTCGGGTGGACATGGCTGTTCGTTCCGGTCGTGATTGGAACCGGGTCCGACCATCCGGGCTGCGAGCTCACTTGGGCACCAGAATCAATGAAAGCAATGTTAGTGCTCGCATGACCACCTCCATTGATGTCTTGAGATCGTTCGTGGGGTGGAAAACGATGCTCGGGATATGCAAGACCCCGCGTGTGGCCCATTTGCATAAGGAAATGCTAATGCCGAAACAGCAGGGAGGAATGGACGTTGCGGAATCAGAAGAACGGAACTGCTCGTGACGCGCTGACAAGTCAACGCTTTCATGATCCACCTCCGTTCAGTGGCGTGTGGAAGTTCCTGCTGAATCCTACAGTTTTTTTAGGAGGAATGCAAGGCGGGATTCAACAGTGATGAGAACCTTGCGGTGTAATTTCCAAAGATTGGTCTGGAAGAACCGGCTCAACTCCTTTCAGGAGTTGAAAAGGCTCATTTGGGGCGAGGTGGGGTGACGGAAATGCTCAACTGATAAGTCCTCCCATCGTCTCTGGAGGTTGAGTTTGTTGGCGTTGAGTTTGAACAGCGATACAATGGCGTCTGCAATCTCTCCTTCGCCTTTCATTCGCGAACCAAACCGACTATCACTCATTCTCCCTTGCCTCGTGTCTTTGATGCGATTGATGATCTTGCCGGCCCGATCAGGGAAGTTGCGCTGCAGCCAGTCGAGAAACAGAGGCTCCACCGCACCGGGCAGCCTTACCAGCATGTAGTATGCGCTGCTCGCTCCATGGTCAACTGCGGCTTTGAGGATTGCAGGAATCTCCTCGTCTGTCAGTCCCGGAATAATCGGTGCGACGTTCACGCCCACTGTGATGCCTTGCTTCGAGAGCTCCTCGACAGTCTTCAGCCGGTTCGTCGGACTGGACGTCCGTGGTTCCATAATCCGGGCGAGGTCGGCGTCGAGCGTGGTAATCGAGAGCATCACGTGCACAAGTTTGAGATGTGACATTTCTTGAAGGACGTCGGCATCTCTCAGCACAAGAGCGTTCTTCGTGATGAGTCCGACCGGATTGCGATACTTCAGGAACACTTCGAGACATTTGCGTGTGAGTTGCAGCTTCCGGTCCACGGGCTGGTAGCAATCCGTGTTCCCGGAGAACACCACGATCTGCGGTTGCCATGACTTCTTCTGCAGTGTTTCCTCGAGAAGTTGCGGCGCGTCCATCTTCACCATGATCTTCGTCTCGAAGTCGAGGCCCGCGGAAAACCCGAGATACTCGTGCGATGGCCGTGCATAGCAATAGATGCATCCGTGTTCGCACCCGCGATATGGATTGATGCTGTACGTGAACGGCAGGTCAGGGCTGTCATTCCTTGCCAGGATTGTCCTGGATGTGTCGTTGTAGAATGTGGTTGGAACTGGAGGGACTTCCTCGTACGGGATGTCGATCTCAATCGGCTCAAGGTGATGCTTCTCGAACCGGTTCGGAGGATTGAAGGACGCGGCACGTCCTTTGGTATTCGCGGAGATGCTCATGAAATGCTAAAGAACAAAAGAACACGCTGGTTCAAAGCGGCCGATGCCATTCGCGGCCCCTGTCATTCTGAGGCGCGATTCCCAGCGTCGAAGAATCTGCCTACCCGGGACATGATTCAGGTTCTTCACTCGCCTGAGAAACGGCTTCGTTCAGAGTGACATATACGCGGAAGCGAATCTAAGTTTCGTCAATTACTTACCTGCGGCTCTCGCACCAAGCTGTCGATCCAGCATGAACAACGCCATCTTATTATCCCCCACCATCTTCAATTGGTCGACGATGTTGGATGCGTTCTTCTCTTCTTCAACCTGCTCGGTGATAAACCATTGCAGTTCGATCTGCGAAGGGTAGTCGTTTTCCTTTTGCGTCATTGCGTACAAGCGGTTGATCGCGCTCGTCACTTCGCGCTCGTGCTGAAGTGACTGCTCGAAGACGTCGAGTGGGGATTTGAACTCGCTTGCAGGCTGCTTCAAAGCCTCCAGCACGGTCCGGCCTTCGCGCTCGTGCAGGTAATCGAACAACTTCAACCCGTGGGTCATCTCTTCCTGGTATTGAATCCGCATCCAGTGAGCGCAGCCCGGAAGGTTCTGGGATTGGAAATATGCAGACATGGAGAGGTAGAGATAGGCCGAATAGAATTCTTTGGCGATTTGGTCGTTGAACGCGTCCTGGATTGTCTTGCTGATCATGGGGACTCCCGATGGTTGGTTGAAAGGCGTACTGAGTGGATTCAATATAGGAGATGGAGAGTGAAATGGCAAATGAAGATTCGATGTAAGCTCGGCAGAAACGGCCACGGATAACACTGAAACTATGGATTATCACAAGACGAAGAAGGCGTAGAACAAGAGTTTTTGATTACAGAGGTCTTCGCTTCATCTTCCTGCTATCAAATCAGTGATAATCTGTACAGTCTGTGTTTTCTGTGTTCGACTTTCCTGCATGAATGTGAATTTCCCGGGGGGTTGCCAAAGGCGAAATATCTTGATAAGTTGGAAGGCAGTACCCATGTCAGCCAAGAAGATGCATGAATGACGAAAAGAAACGACTGAGTGAAGTCAAGGAGGGGCGGATCCCCTGGAGGAAATGGGGGCCGTATCTCTCTGAACGACAATGGGGGACCGTGCGTGAGGACTACAGCGCGAATGGTGATGCGTGGGAATATTTCTCGCATGCGATGGCATTGAGCCGTGCGTATCGATGGGGCGAGGATGGGATCGGCGGAATTTGCGACGAGGATCAGCAGCTGTGCATTTCGGTTGCTCTGTGGAATGACAAAGACCCGGTTCTCAAGGAGCGACTCTTCGGACTGGACGGATTCCAGGGCAACCATGGTGAGGATGTGAAGGAGTGTTACTACTACCTGGACAATACGCCGACCCACTCCTACATGAAGATGCTCTACAAATATCCGCAGCTGGAATTTCCCTACCGGCAATTGGTGGAGGTGAATCACCGCCGAACCAGGAACGAGCCTGAGTTTGAGCTGATTGATACCGGTGTGTTTGATGAGGACAGGTACTTCGATGTGTTCGTTGAATACGCGAAGTCCGGACCGGAGGATATCCTCGCACGCATAACGGTCCACAATCGGGGGCCCGCGCCGTCGTCGATCAATGTTCTTCCGCATGCCTGGTTCAGGAACACATGGTCGTGGGGGCGTGACACGCACAAGCCGAGGCTGTTCGCCATCAGCGACAACGTCGTACAGGTTGAGCACCACGGACTTGCACGGAGGAGATGGTTGTACTTCGATGATGACCCCGAGTTATTGTTCTGCGACAATGAGACGAATGCTCAGAAACTGTTTGGGGCCAACGGACCTCCGGGGTTCTTCAAGGACGGGATCAATGATTACATCGTGCATCACGTGAAGGGTTCCGTTAACCTAAAGAGGGAAGGAACGAAGGCCGCTGCAAATTTCAAGAAGATGATTCCGGCTGGTGGATCAGTCTCACTGCGCCTGAGACTGAATGACAAGTTCACCGACACTCCGTTTCAGGAGTTTGATGCCGTGTTTGCGAATCGCATCAGAGAGGCGGACGAATTCTACACGGAACTGCAATCCGGAATTTCCGACCCCGACGCCCGCAATGTCCAGCGGCAGGCTCTTGCCGGGATGCTCTGGGCGAAGCAGTTCTATCATTATGATGTCGGACAATGGTTGAAGGGAGATCCCGGACAGCCCGTTCCTCCGGAAAACAGAAAGCATGGCCGCAACAGTGACTGGGTGCACCTCAACAACGCGGACATCATTTCCATGCCGGATACGTGGGAATACCCGTGGTACGCAGCGTGGGACCTCGCGTTCCACTGTCTGCCGCTTGCCATGGTCGATCCTGAATTTGCCAAACATCAGCTCGTTCTTCTTACCCGGGAATGGTACATGCATCCCAATGGTCAGCTTCCGGCGTATGAATGGGCGTTCGGTGATGCGAACCCGCCGGTGCACGCATGGGCTGCCTGGCGCGTGTTCAAGATCGATGAGAAGATGAATGGAGGCAAAGGCGACTACGCGTTCCTTGAGCGCATCTTCCACAAACTTCTGTTGAACTTCACCTGGTGGGTGAACAGAAAGGACATCGAGGGCCATAACATTTTCCAGGGAGGATTCCTCGGCCTCGATAACATCGGTGTCTTCGACAGGAATACCGCGCTGCCCGCCGGCGGACACATTGAGCAGGCCGATGGAACGAGCTGGATGGCGATGTACTCATTGAACATGATGCGCATCGCGCTCGAGCTTGCAACAACGAACCCGGTCTATCAGGATACTGCCACAAAATTTCTGGAGCACTTCCTGTACATCGCAGGGGCAATGGCCGACATTGCAGGCGAAGGAATCGACCTCTGGGACCGGGAAGACGAGTTCTTTTATGATGTTTTGCGCGGACCCACGGGGGCGCATGTACCGCTCAAAGTCCGCTCGATGGTCGGATTGATTCCTCTGTTTGCGGTAGAAGTGCTCGACCCGGACGTGCTGGAAAAGGTTCCTGACTTCACCCGCCGCATGGAGTGGTTTCTGAATTACCGGCCGGACCTTGCGAACCTGATCTCGCGCTGGCGTGACGTCGGTATGGGCGAGCGGAAGCTGCTCTCGCTTCTGCGGGGACATCGGATGAAATGCCTCCTCAAACGAATGCTTGATGAGAGCGAGTTCCTCTCAGACTACGGGGTGCGGGCTCTCTCGCGCTACCACAAGGATCATCCGTATGTGTTTCACGCTGATGGGGAAGAGTTCACCGTGGCGTACCAACCTGCAGAGTCGGACTCGGGTCTCTTCGGTGGTAACTCGAACTGGCGTGGTCCGGTGTGGTTCCCGGCAAATTTCCTGATCATCGAGTCGCTGCAGAAATTCCACCACTACTACGGCGATGACTTCAAGATCGAGTACCCGACCGGTTCGGGTGCATACATCACGATCAATGATGTGGCCGACAAGCTTGCCGAGCGCCTGACCGGGATTTTCCTGAAGGATGAAAATGACAGACGACCTGTTCTTGGGTACAATCAGAAAATACAAACCGATCGGCACTTCCGGGATTATGTCCTGTTCCATGAGTACTTTCACGGGGAGAAAGGGTGGGGACTCGGAGCATCTCACCAGACAGGATGGACCGGACTGGTTGCCAAGCTGTTGCAGCCGCGGGGGAAACTGCACAAGGAGATTGACCAGGAGTTTGCGGTTGAGTCTCGGACGGACGTCGGGAAGGACCGGGGGAGCGCTTGAACCGTATCAGAGAGGTCGCCTGACCGGTGTTCACAGTCATCTGAGCGACTCAGTCGCTCTTGTACACGCGGAGAGAGTCGAAGGATGACCTGGGAATACGAAGGACGTGATTCGCACCGATGTTCAGATTCCTTACTTGCCTGAACATTGGCTTGCCTGGATTGACGTGTGCGGCGAGAACAGATTCATCGCCGTCGCTCCTTGCTTCTTCCTTCAGAGTTGGGTAGTTTAGGCCTGACCCCCAACCCCCCCGACCGATGATGACAAGGACTTCTCATGCGACTCTTACGATCACTTTCACTTATCCCCCTTGCGTTGGCGTTGCATGCTGCAAACGCCCAAACGTTCCAGGATTTCCTGAATCGTGTTAACGCGGCCCCCGATTCTCTCAGCACGGCAATCGTTGACAGTTTCATGAATGCGGTGGGCAACCTGCCTCTCAGGGAGCAGGATTCCGTGTGCCATTTCATCTACCGCGGAAGCGCCTCCAGCGCCAGCGTGGCCGGCGATGCAAACGGATGGTCAACGACTGCAACGCCGATGGGACGACTTTCGACGACCAATCTCTGGTACCTCACAATGATCTTCGAGTCAGATGCAAGGCTCGACTACAAGTTTGTCCTGAACGGTTCTACGTGGATCCTCGATCCGCGCAATCCATACACGTGTACCGGAGGTCTCGGACCTAACTCCGAGTTGCGCATGCCGGAGTACGTACCGGCGCCGGAGATCCAGTACCACCCCGAGATAGCGCACGGCACCGTGTACGATACAACCTATTACAGCGTGAATCTCGGAAACTCACGGACAATCAGGATCTATACTCCACCGGGCTACCAAAGCTCAACGGACAGCTTCGGTGTTATTCTCTTTCATGACGGACTCGAATATGTCACGCTTGCCCAGGCGAACAACGTCATCGATTACCTGATTTCACAGAACCGCATCAGACCCATCATCGCAATCTTTATCCCTCCGGTGAATCGTACTGCAGAGTACCGGACAACCCAGATCAACCAATTCTCGTCATTCATTGTCAACGAGATCATTCCATACGTCGACGCCAGATTCCGTACACGGCGAACGCCGGCTTCTCGCGCCGTGCTTGGTGCGTCGGACGGAGGCAACATCACGCTCTGGCTGGGGCTCAACTACTCCAACGTGTTCGGCAATGTGGCGGCACAGTCCAGTAACATCGTCAGCTCGATTTCAACAGGTTTTCAGAATGGGCCACAACTCGCCCTTCGGCTCTATCTGGATCTCGGAACCTACGACATCGCGCAGCTCATTCCACTGGTGAGAAACTTCATTCCCATCCTTCAATCCAGAGGATATACGTACGACTATCACGAGTATCATGAAGGCCATAGCTGGGGAAACTGGCGGGCGCATATTGACAATGCCCTTGAGATGTTTTTTCCGTCAATACCCGTTGGGGTAGGTGAACGAAGTACCGTTCCTCATTCATACCTCCTCGAACAGAATTATCCGAATCCGTTTAACCCGTCCACCACGATACGATTCTCCATCCCCACCGAACAGCCCGTTCGCCTTACAGTGTTTGACGCGCTTGGGAGGGAGGTCGCTGTTCTTATCAACCAGCGACTGTCAGCCGGGCAACATTCCGTCAAATTCGACGTACAACATCTTGCGAGCGGTATGTACGTGTATCGACTCGACGCCGGTCAGTTCGTCGATGCAAGGAAGTTCGTACTGCTCCGCTGACAGTTCCTCTTCGCTTCTCGACCACAATAATCCAATTTCCGGAGGTCTCATGACGAAGGTCTTGCTTTGCTTGCTTCTCACCATTGCGTTCCTGTCATGTCAGGGGCACGACGACACGAGCGGTTTCAGTGTACCCGTGGAGTACTATAAGCTGGATAATGGGCTGAAGGTGGTCCTCTCCCGCGACGCAACGTCTCCACTCGTGACAGTGACGGTATATTACAACATCGGCTTGCGGATCGAGCCGCGCAACCGGACAGGGTTTGCCCACCTGTTCGAGCACATGATGTTCCAGGGGTCGCAGAACCTCGGCAAGATGGAGTTCATCAAACTCGTACAGAGGAATGGCGGCATCCTCAATGGATCGACACGGTTCGATTTCACGAACTTCTATCAAACTGTCCCGGCCCACAAGTTGGAGACAATCCTCTGGGCTGAGGCGGATCGCATGAAAGGACTCGACATCACCGATGCGAATCTAAAAAACCAGCAGGATGTGGTGAAGAACGAGGTGAAGGTCAACGTATTGAACCAGCCGTATGGCGGGTTTCCATGGCTCGATATGCCCCAGCATGCGAACAGCAACTGGTTCAATGCCCACAACTTCTATGGCGAGTTGGGCGACCTCGATGCTGCGACACTATCCGATGTAAAGACATTCTTCAAGACGTACTATGCGCCGAACAACGCCGCACTTGTGGTTGTCGGAGATTTCGATCCGTCAACGGCAAAAGAGTTGATCCGGAAGTACTTCTCAGGCATCCCGTCAGTTGAGCAGCCCAGGAAACCGGACATCAGCGAACCGCGGCAGGAGGCAGCGAAGCGGGCCAGCCAACCCGATTCCCTTGCGACGCGTCCAGCACTTGCGTTTGCGTACCATATGCCCGACCGGAATACGCCCGAGTATTATGCGATGGCCCTCCTCGATCAGATACTTCTTCAAGGCGATGATTGCATGCTCCACGAAGCGCTTGTGAAGAACACCGGCATGACAAGCTCTGTCTCCGGAGGCATCAACCTGTTAGGAAATATGTTCGACTACAGCGGTCCGATGTTGTGGACGGGCTACCTCTTTCATGACAGCCAGGTGAGCGACGATGCCGTCAAAGCGGTCGTGGACTCCGTCGTTGAACAGGTGACGGTCGAAGCCGGTGGACAAGGCAACGCTCGATCGGGCGGTCGTGAAATTCCGCTCTGCGTTCTACGACATGGTGAACGAGCAGTACGGATTCGGCCGTGCTGACATGCTTGCGTGCTTCGCACTGTTCGATGATGATCCGACTCGCATCAACACCATTGAATCGGACATCAGGAAGGTCACGCCGGAACTGCTCCAGAAGACTGCACAAGAGTACTTGCGGCCGACGAATCAGACCATACTGACTGTCAAGCCGACAAGGATGCTCAGCAAGGAGGACCATGAACATGAGAACTAACATACGCGAGGTTCTGTTCTTCTCACTTCTTGGACTGTGCACAATAGCGAGTGCACAAAAGGAAACTCCTCCAGAAGGAGGGCAACCAAGAGACTTCACACTTCCACCCAAGACGACATTCACACTCGATAATGGACTGAAAGCCACCCTCGTGGAATTCGGGATCATTCCGAAAGTGACGATCAGGGCTGTGGTCCGCTCCGGCAATATCAATGAAGGGGAGAACGAAGTATGGCTGTCCGACCTTACCGGCGACTTGATGAAAGAGGGGACAACAACCAGATCTTCCGAGGAGATGGCGAGGGAGGCTGCGCGCATGGGTGGCGGCATCAGTGTGAATGTAGGCGACGATCAAACACAGATCGCCGGTGAAGTGCTTTCGGAATTCGGCGGTGATTTCGTGAAGCTCCTCGCCGATGTAATGCGCAACCCGAAATTCCCGGAGTCGGAGCTGGCGCGGCTCAAAAATGACCGCATCCGGCAGCTCAGCCTTGACAAGGCCGACCCCACATCGATGGCAACCGAGTTGTTCCGGAGACTCCTTTATCCCAACCATCCGTACGGACGGGTCTATCCGACCGAGAAGATGCTGCGCGACTACACCATCGACCAGGTAAAGAGTTTCTACGCGGAGAATTATGGAGCCAGACGGGCGCACATCTACGTTGCCGGGAAGTTCGATGCAAAGGCGATGGAACAGGCAATCCGCGAGGCGTTCAAGGACTGGGCCACAGGGTCTGATGTGGTTGAGAATATTCCGATCCCCGTTTCGAAGCGGGAGGTCCGCATGATCGACCGTCCGGGCGTGCCGCAGTCGACCGTGATGCTCGGACTTCCGGTCATTGATCCATCGCAAAAGGACTTCAGGGCGCTCTCACTCACGAACCAGCTGCTCGGCGGCTCGTTTGGCTCACGTATCACGGCAAATATCCGGGAGGACAAGGGGTATACCTATTCGCCATTCAGTTTTATCTCTTCTCGTTTCCGATCGGCATACTGGGTGCAGGTTGCAAGTGTAACAACGAATGTGACGGGTCCTGCCCTCAAGGAGATCTTCTATGAGATCAATCGTCTGCAAAAGGAACCTCCTTCGGCGGACGAGCTGAAGGGTATCCAGAACTATGCGGCAGGTGTGTTTGTGCTGCAAAACTCCAGCCCCAACGGGATCATCAACCAACTGTCGTTTCTCGATCTTCACGGACTTCCCGACAGCTATCTCACAGATGCAGTCAAGAATATTTACGCGGTGACGCCTGCGCAGGTCCAGCAACTCTGCGCCACGTATCTGAAAGCCGATCAGATGAGGATCGTGATCGCGGGAGACAAGAAGCAGATCGAGAAGCAGGTAGCGGCATACGGGAAGGTCATTCCGTAGTCTCGTTAGAAGACGACCGAACACGAAACACTGGTGGGGCGAACATTCCTGTTTGCCCTCACTATCTCGGCGTGCCGACAGGAATGTCGGCACTACTGGTGAGGTGTTGGTGATTGGCCTGTGAGGTCAGGTTCTGGAGGGTTGAACACTGGTGGGGTAAACATTCCTGTTTGCCCTCATTGGCTCGGCGTGCCGACAGGAATGTCGGCACTACAGGTGGAGATGGATTCGCCTGAGGTCAGGTTCTGGAGGGTTGAACACTGGTGGGGTAAACATTCCTGTTTGCCCTCATTGGCTCGGCGTGCCGACAGGAATGTCGGCACTACCGGTGAGGTGTTGGTGATTCGCCTGTGAGGTCAGGTTCTGGAGGGTTGAACACTGGTGGGGTAAACATTCCTGTTTGCCCTCACTAGCTCGGCGTGCCGACAGGAATGTCGGCACTACCAGTGGAGGTGTTGGCCTGAGGTCAGGTCCTGAGGTTGAACACAGGTGGGGAAACATTCCTGTTTGCCCTCACTAGCTCGGTGTGTCTCAGTTTGCGAATCCACGTCAGGCTGAGCGAAGTCTCCCGAAGGGATGCCCTCGGCAGAAGCCTGTCATACGGAGGCATGTGTCCACCTTTCGACTCCCCGCCTGCCTCTTCGATTCTACTTTGGCGGGCAGGCGCTCAAGGCGGCTGATGTGCATTGGAGGTTCAAAGTGAGAAACCACCCGATCCTTGACTTTCTTGCTTGATTCCTCTACATTTTTCTCCAGAATGCGTCTACGCGAGCGGCTCGCTCCCGGATTCTTCTCTCCTTGCTCCACCTTCACCCGTTCTTATCCAACAATAACCCACAACAGAGGAAACTCCTATGGATCAGCAGAAAGTTGATATGTTCCTGACGACGTACAGCAAGTACTTCGAAGGATTCCAGGTCATGGCGATCAGGGACCGGCTGTTGAAACTGGATGATTCAAAGATGATTCAGCTTCAGGCTGCCAATCTGAAGGATCCGACCATCATGCTCATCGTGTCGCTTCTCGGCGGACACTTCGGCATCGACCGGTTTCTCCTCGGAGAGGTGGGCCTGGGGGTTGCAAAGCTCCTGACCTGTGGTGGGCTCGGAGTCTGGACGATCGTGGACTGGTTCCTGATCATGGGAAGAACACGTGAAGTCAACATGCAGCGCATTCAACAGGCGATGTATTAAGGCATCATGAAGTAGCAAGGGGAGAGGTCATTGCGAGCCTCGCCCTTTGAGGCGAAGCAATCTGAACTCCAAAGCCGAAAGAAGGACGAGATTGCTTCGGCAGAAGAGGCCTCGCACTGACGATTGAACATACCGGATGTTGGATCGTTGGAAGGTTCGATGGCTTGGTGGCTGCATCGTCGTCAGACTGAGCAAGCTGTCGATTCTCAACAGCGAGTCGAAGTCTGATAAGAGAGAACCGTGCATCTAGGTCGTTGTTCAGGTGCTCCGGTATATGGGAAAAAGGTCCCGGTGAGGAAACGTGATGAGTAGAGGAAAACTGTACAAATTGCTTCTTGGGTTATCGCTGGCTGGCTATGCATGGCTGGGATGGAACCTCGCTGAAGGCGTGGGGACATCGGCAACGCCAACGGTGTGCTTGTTTAAATCGGTCACGCATCTTCCGTGTCCGTCCTGCGGTACCACCCGCGCTCTCGTGTTGTTGATGCAGGGGGAAATCGGAAGATCGGTTCTCGAGAATCCTCTTGGAGTTCTTCTTGCACTCGCGCTGGTAGTTGTCCCGTTGTGGATCCTTATCGACACGCTTCGAAAGAGTGACAGCCTCTTCCGGTGGTATGTGGGAGGAGAGCGTCTGCTCTCGCGGAACAAATGGATATCTGTTCCTGCCATTGCACTTGTCATAATCAACTGGGTCTGGAACATCGCAAAGGGATTGTGAATGTCACCACCCTCCGAATTTCCCTACACACCCGACGAATACGAAGCCGAGAAAGCGTCCAACAGTTACCTGATGTCGCTGATCGCAATCATGGCGGGACTTCCCCTGCCGATCGTGAACCTGATTGCATCGGCGATTTTCTTTTTCAGCAACAGGAGGTCGGCGCATTTCGTGCGGTGGCATTGCACGCAGGCGCTTCTTGCCCAGGCCATCACGCTGGTGATGAACGCTGCCGGCGTGTACTGGACACTGTCGGTCGTGTTCGGCGACCATGTGGTCACCAACAATTACATCGCCTATATCATCACGATCGTGGTGTTCAATCTTGTGGAGTTCGTCGCGACCATCTATGCCGCCATCCGCACGCGCAAGGGAAAGCATGTTGTGTGGTGGCTCTTCGGTCCAATGACGGATGCGCTGGTAAAGGCGGAACGCTAGGATAGATGATAACCGCAGAGAGCGCAGAGGTCGCAGAGACGCGATGGGGAAACATCGGGTTGTCAGCGTGTAAATTTGGAGTCACCGGGGAGTCTCCGTTGCTCCAACTCCTTTCTCCGCGTTCTCTGCGGTCTCTGCGGTTAAATCTTTGACAAGGACTTTTCCGGACTCACTGATGTCAAAAGCATTCATTCACTTCAGTATACTCGCCGTTGCCTTCTTCGGGACGTGGTTTCTCCTCGGTCACGTCAATTTTGTGGAGATCTTCCACGTTGAGCAGCTCACGAAGGAGAACGAACACAGGATCGGGGAGTTCATCCTCAGCGCCGTGCGGCGGGGAAACGAGGAGCTCGATTCCGAGACAGTACAGGCGTGTCTCGATAGCATGAAGAAGAGACTGTGCGTTGCAAACGGCATCGAGGATTCATCGATCACGATCCACATTCTCGTGAAGGATGACGTCAATGCCTTTGCTCTGCCCGACCGCCATCTTGTGGTGTACACCGGACTGATTCACTACTGCAAATCTCCCGAAGAGCTGAGCGGCGTGCTTGCTCACGAGATTGCCCACATGGAAGGCAGGCACGTGATGAAGAAACTTGTGAAGGAGGTCGGGCTTTCCATGCTGGCGACGGTCGCAGGTGGAGAATCAAGCGGAGAGATCGGACGGGAATTGGTGAAGCTGCTTTCCTCGACGGCCTTCGACAGGGAACAGGAAAGCGAAGCTGATATTGCAGCCGTTCACATGATGGCCAAAGCAGACATCGATCCGGACAACCTGGCAAATTTCCTCTTCCGCCTTTCGCAGGAGAAGAACAACATCCCCAAGCACTTCGAGTGGCTCAGCACGCACCCCAACTCACAGGACAGGTCCGCCGAGATCCTGAAGCTGCGGAAGAAGGAAACCTGGACCCCGAGGCCGGTAACGGATGAAGACACGTGGACATCCGTGAGAAAGATCGCAGGGGAAGCGCATGGGGGGTGAGGAATGAATGCGCATGTTGAATTCAGGATGGAAATAGGCGTACCGTGGTGCGGATACCCAACGCCAGTACGCGGCTAAACGCACTTGGATACGTTTAGCCAGATGTTATGTGCAATTGCCGTGTAGCAGTATTTGAAGGGAGAACTTAACGGGAGGCTTGAAGCAGCTTCACAGACTTTCGGATGGCATCTTCGTCAATGAGCTTGTCGGTCACATACTTGTGCAAGATGCTTGCTATCAGCGTTTGGTATGGAAGGCCCTCGTGCTGAGATCGTCGCTTGAGTTGTTCAAGTACGTTTTCCGAAAGGCGGATGTTGACATTCCGGGTCTTTCTCACACGTTCGATGATTGACTCAACTTTGCGAAGTCGCCTCTTAGTAACAGGACGAAATGAGGATGCGTTCTTTTCAATTTCTCGCTCAAAGGAGTCAAGTCTTGTTTTCATTGGGCCCTCTTCCGAAAAGTCTGTGAAACTTCCGACTTGGAAATGCTGTCTTCAAAACGATATTGTTGTTGCTGTCTACCACGAACGGAACGACATGAGTGTAATCTTTGTACTCAAGAATGAAAATCATCTGGCCTGGTCGAGACGGGTTCTCCAATACTGCCAGATACTTTTTCTGCAAAATGATCTGTGCGATCTCTTCGAGGGAGATGGCACGTGCCTTTTGCAGGGTTTTGTTCTTGTCGTCGTCCCAAATGATGTCCACGTATCAAAGTATCACAAATAGTAGACAGTGTCAACTGGACGGCACGGCAACGGCATATAACAAACGGCACAAAGACGCTCACGTTATCTGGTAAGGCCGGGGTGAAGCAGACGTTGGCTCAATGAAGTTGAGTTCGCTCAATGCCGTGCACATTTATGCCAAATGGATTTTGAAGTTCATTGCCGTCATGAAGCGTCCTACGAATCTATCATCAAACAGCATTGTGCACGGCACTACTTTGTGCCTAAAACGTTATGCGTCATGGCTGGCCGCTGCAGAGAATCTCGAAAGGGAATTCAAATGAACAATAGACTCGCTAAGTCATCGGCACTTGTGTTGGTTTGTTTCTCCATCGCCAGAGGTGCCGGCACAGATGTATCAACGGAGCTTCGCCGTTATCTCCAAACGGATACGGACAATCACTCGGGAATTCTCTTTGCGCAAGCTGGATAGTAGCGCTTCTATGCCCCTGATCTGGACAGAAGGTGCAATCAACAAAGAAAATGATCTTCGACTTGGTTGTCCGACCGCGAAACCGTGTCTCGCATACATCGTTTTGAAAGAGAGGATCGACCTCGGCTTAACGATTGACAAGTGGTTTCCCGAAGACAGTGGGTTTACGAAATCGCGTTCCATCACAATCAAGCACTTGTTGCTCAACTCCAGCGGCATACGAGATTATGCACAACTCGTACCTATGCATCCAGATTCAGTGATTACTCCCGGGAACTCCATCGATCGAGCGTACCGTCACCAACCATTGCTCTTTGAGCCTGGCACAGGTTTCGAGTATTCCAATACGAACTTCAACATCGTTGGTCTCATCCTCGAACGACACACGGGCAAGACCGTTGTACAACTGATGCGTAAGTATTTCGGACTGTACGCGCCTTCCCTTCGGCTTGATGACGGGAAGGGAAGCTACCCGCGCGGGTATCTACAGCCGTGGCCCTACCACTGGAGTGGCCCCGGTTATGCTGGTGGATTCATTGGGACCGCGACGGACGCGATGCGAACACTTGCGTATATCGCTTCGCAACCCGAATGGAAGATAATGACACAATGGTACGCTCCCGACGGTTCGAGATCAATGGAGCAGAACGGCAACTTGCTTGGGCTTGGAATATTCGGCAAATCACATTTTGCAGGGCTTGGTCAGGCGGTTGTGTACGAAGGCAACATGGGGCCCTGCCAAATGATTCTAGCTCGGGTCAGCGGATCAGTTTATCTACATCGCTTCGGCCCATAATATTGTGCCGTCACAATTGAGTGATCTGTTCCAGAGACTTATCCCCCGTAGCATTTAGAGAAGTCATACGTCCGGGCATCATCAGCGAACGCGGCCTGCCACGAACGCATAACAACCGCAAGCACGTCACTCACTTATCTGAAAAGGCATTTGAGATTCATGTTCTTGCTCCATCAAATAGTGTTCGGTCCATTGCCCGCTTGTTTTATACCAAGCCCCACTGTGCCCCTCCCGCATAGAGCGGGCAGTTGCGTGCTTGCTAAACGTTATACGCAAGCAAGGATACCTTTGATAAGGCGTTTTGCGCACAATTAGCCAACAAAGAGAGCGGTTTTATTTGGAAACCATATGAAGAATTCCGGCCCGCATACTGTCAACCAATCATGTGCCTCACTGAAAGACATACACAAATCTGACAAGGAGAGTATCAAGTGAAAAACAGCACTATGCTAACCATCGCGTCTCTGCTCTCGATCCTCTTCCTTACTTTTCATTTCTCGGACGAGATCGCCCGCGGAATGGAGGATGGCGGGCTCAATATGGTCATTCCGGTGCTTGTCATGGCTCTCGGGCTGTACGGAACGCTGGTGCTCGCCGGACGGCGGTCGGGGTATATCATCATGCTCCTCGTCGCGATCATTGGGACGGGGATCCCCATACTGCACATGTCGGGAGCGGGGCTTGTCGGAGGCAAGGTCGCCGCCGACTCCAGCGGAGCCTTCTTCTGGGCTTGGGGGAACATGGCGATGTGCACGATCTCGGCCTTCTCCGTCATCCTTGCGGTGCGCTCACTGTGGAACCCGCAATGGGCCCAGTCCCCGGTGATTCGCCAACCCGAACATGGAAACGCCAGTCACACCGGTCCGACTTGAGAACGTCGAGATGCAGAAATCGCACTCGCCGTTGCGTGCTGCGGCGAGACGTTATTGAACCTTGCTCCATTCATGGCAGTCAATTTCTCAAATAGGGAGTGATCGATCGTGAAACCAATTTCTGATCTGGGTCAGGATCCGCATCCCGTCCAATCCGACCTCCGTGCATCAAACACATCAGGTGATCGGGTTATGAAGAGGAGCAGGTTCTTGAAGACATGCCTTGCGATTGGCTCTCTCGTGAGTGGTCCGCTGAACATGGCGGCCCTTGCTCAACGCAAGAACAGACCCAACACGCCCTTTAAAGTTGAGGCAGGGGGGGACCGTCTTGGTGAGAGCATCAAGCTCCACGGCGGGGACACATTCTACTGCAAGGTATCTACGAAGGATACGGATGGCGACATGTATGCTTTTGAATCTACAAGGGACGAGAAGGGTGGGCCGCCTCTTCACTACCACTTCGACCAGGATGAATGGTGGTATATCCTGGAGGGAGAATTCCTGTTTCAAGTTGCAGGCAAAAACTATGAAGCCAAAGCGGGCGATTCTCTTTTTGGACCGCGCATGGTGCCGCACGCGTTTGCCAGGACGAGCCAGGGTCGTGCGAGGTTGTTGATCGCGTTCCAACCGGCAGGGAAAATGGAAGCGTATTTTCAGGCTCAAGCTCACGGAGTTCTTTCAAAGATGTCACCCGAAGAGATAGACACCTTCAGACAGGAGCATGGCTTTAAGGTTGTTGGGCCGCCGCTTACTTATGATATCGACGAAAGACATAATTGAATGCCAAGGGGAGGTTTCGCCAACAAACGTGGCCACTGTCAGGCTCAAGCAAAGAATCAATTGGAATATGCGCTTGGCGGTGCTCGCATTGGAGTTGATCAAAGGAGGACGCAATGGATAACGTAATGTCGGCGTGCGGTGTTCTCTGCTCGGAGTGTGCCGCATACCTTGCCGCCTCAAGAGGACCAGCGTACCAGAAAGAGGCTGCCGGGGGATGGAGCAGGATTTACGGATTTCAGGTTGAGCCGGAGCAAATGTCATGCGGCGGTTGCCTCAGCTCGGACGAACAGGTGTTTCACTCGAGTGTCAGGTGCGCTGCGCGCCGTTGCTGTCTGGGAAAAGGTCTCAGCAGCTGTGCGGAGTGTCCGGAAGAATCGTGTGAGTTCCTGGCGAAAGCGCAGTCGAATTGGGATACCGTTCCTGAAATCAGTGCAATGCTGTCCGCATCTGACTTTGAGAAGTACGCCCGGCCGTATTGCGGGTATCGGGAGCGATTCGAGGCGGCACGACGAGCCTTCGGATCGCGTGATGACGTTCGCTGAGACCTGCGCCGCCAGCGCCTGACAAACGTCGACACCTGATTCCTTGAGACGTCGAACTCCTATCAAGAAAGGAACTTTGATCATACACACATCAAGTTCGGAAAGGAGATTCTTGAAATGAGAAAACTCTGGCAGGATATTCAAACCCATAAACAGGCGGCGCTTTGGTTTCTCGTCTACTGGCTTGCGACATTGGTGGTAAATTTCATTACATGGGACCATGGCATCCCTTCCCGGGTGGTACTGCTCATTTTCACTGTGCCTCTGATCGCCGGTATCCTTGTGGGATTGTGGCGTTCTTCGGCGCCCGGGCGCACGGCTCGTTCGGGTGGCATGCTGGTCGGATTACTTGGCACTGAGCTTATGTTTTTGGTGATGAGGGGAGGGGCCGCTGAGGAGGTGATCGTCTGGCTGCAAGGGGGCGGCCAAAGATTCGGTGAGATGCTGGTATTCTGCATTGTCGCTGGTGTTTTCGGAGTTATTCTCGGCTTTGCAGGCGCGGGGCTCGCTTCAATCGAACCAGTTCGAAAATGATGAGACTCTATCAATGCAGTACGTTGATGAAAACGGAAAGCGTTATGCCGGCATGGTGGTTCTTGACAGACCAGAGACACCAATGACTGATGAATTGCGAGAACGCATCCGTTCAATGTGGAAGATGCCAAATAGTCCAGAGAAATGGGAAACGTTGGACAAGCTTCGAGCTCAAGGCGCGTTTGAAACCTGGCGCATGTTTGTCGGCAAGCATTCGGATAAATCGTCGGTGATTAGCTTTTTTGATCGCAACGAAACAACACGTCTTCGTCTGGCTGTAGATTCGTTAGGCACCCCGAGCCTGACCTTCTATGATGAGAAGGGACACGCAACTTTCAAAATGCCGGATTCATTGAGTCTCTTTATGCGGAAATGAATGTCAATGCCTTTGGGTAAACGGCGCATAACAGAACCGATACTGAAAGTCAGGCAGGGGCTGTCGCACCGCCCGGCAAAAGAGTGAAGGGTTTCATGGAGTTTGATTTCTTTCGGGTCCGTCGGATGCTCGAAGACCCGAGGTGCTTATCAGCCCGGCTCATGTGAGCACTTGCGCCGCCACGAAAGTGGGAACCTTTGTTGAGGTCACATCCTGATGACTGAATTGGATTCCGGAGCAGGAAGAAAACTCTTTTGGACAATGTCCATTCGTCTTGTTTTGGTTGTGATCATACTTGGGACGATCCTCTTCAGCGCCGCAGGCAGCTTCCAATATTGGAATGGCTGGCTCTTCATGGCGTCGCTCTTCATTCCCATCACGGTTACCTCCATCTATCTTTACAGAAGGGATAGTGCACTGCTTGAGAAGCGGCTAAAAGTCCGTGAGAAGGAGAAGGAACAAAAGGCATACGTTAAACTGTCGCTGCTGTGGTTCCTGGTTTCGATTGCCATTCCGGGGTTCGACTTTCGATTTGGATGGTCTGATGTTCCTGTGTGGCTGGTTGCTGTTTCGATGTTGGTGATGATTGGTGGTTACACGCTCCTCGCCGTCGCGATGGTACAAAACAGTTTTGCATCCAGAGTCATTGAAATCCAGAATAACCAACGCGTGATTGATACCGGTCTCTATTCGGTCGTCCGTCATCCGATGTATATGGGTGCGTTAATCATGTACACGGCAAGTCCATTCGTCCTCGGATCGTGCGTTGCACTAATCCCAACGATTCTACTACCGATGCTACTTGCTTATCGGATATCGAACGAAGAGAAAGTGTTACTGACTGGTTTAACGGGTTATGCAGAATACACCCAACGAGTGCGATTCCGGTTGCTTCCTTTTATCTGGTAGTTTGCAGGTCGCAGCTCGCAAACAACGACGCATGGAGTTTGAGCATGGTAGCTCAAAACTTTTGTTCACGAGAATGAGATTGATAGGTTCACACAAGTATTACGTTGTTCGTCTAAACGTTATGTGCAAGTGCCCCTTTTCATGAAAGGAGTTAATGCCATGCGTAGTCATTCCGTAATTGCATTGTCAGAAAGAGCAAAGGAATCGGTACTTGGGATATGCAACTCAATTCGGGCGACCTCCGTTACCTGGTTCTTGATCCTTCTAATTGCACGGGTTTCCCCGGCCTCCGCCCAGGACGTGCTGTTTGACTTCGACAATGCCCCGCTTTACGCGTCTCTCCCGATTGACCAAACCGTGAGCGGGATTACCGCCCACTTATCGGCGACGGGTCAGGGGTATTCCATCCAGAACGCCAACGTGCTTGGCTTCACGCCGCCGGGATTTGCCGGTCGCATTATCTATCCCAACAGCATCAACCTTGCAGATCTTCTCATCCGCTTCGACCATGCACTCACCGATTTCTCGATCATGTATTCGGTCGAGGAACTCGCCTGCGACACCTCGGCCACGATGAGGGTAACCGCCTTTATGAACGGCAGCTTCGTTGGAACCAACACAAAAGTCGCGAGTGTTCCGGGCACGTGGCCGGTCGATACGCTGAGATGCACCTTCCCGCAGGGCTTCGACAGCGTCGTGGTTCACTTTGACAGCCACCCGCCCACCTGCCAGGACTGGGGCCCGGTCTTCATGGCCGATAACATGCGGGTGACTCCCTTGAGCGTTAGCGTTGGATCAAGAGGAGAACTTCCGGAGGCGTTCACGTTAGAGCCAGAACTATCCCAATCCATTCAACCCGACCACCACAATCGGCTATCAACTTCCGACGCAATGCAACGTCACGCTCAAAATCTTTGACGTACTTGGTCGGGAAGTCGCAACGCTGGTACATGGTGTTGAGCAGCCGGGGTACAAGTCGGTGAATTTCAATGCGAACAATCTGGTGAGCGGTGTATATTATTATCGCTTGCAGGCTGACAATTTTGTTGAAACCAGGACGCTGGTATTGCTCAGATAAGGACAACTGCGTAACGAATATGCTGACAATGCTGAATACATAAGAACACGAAAAAGGAACGTACAATGGATCGGATAATGAAATTCGGAGAAGACGTTGAAGGATATAACATTCCTGTCCTCAACGAACGGGAAATACGGGCGTCGGCAGGGATACTTTTTCTCATCATGTTCACCTCGTTGATGCTGATTTTGTTCAAGCAAGATTTTCTACTCATCAAGTATGTCATAATCATGTTCCTGACAGATTTCATCATACGTGTTTTTGTTAATCCAAGATTTGCTCCAACGTTAATACTCGGGCGTTTGATTGTCAGGAATCAAAACCCCGAGTATGTTGGAGCTCAACAAAAAAAGTTTGCCTGGATCATTGGCGTGGTGCTGGCAACCCTCATGTTCATTTTTCTCGTGGTGATGAATTCATTCAGTCCGATAACAGGCATTATCTGTCTTATCTGTTTGGTGTTCCTGTTCTTTGAATCGGCGTTTGGCATTTGTTTGGGATGCAAATTCTATTCACTCTTCCACAAGGAAAAACCTCAATATTGCCCCGGCGAGGTTTGTGACACAAAATCAAGACAGAAAATTCAAAAGACATCCGGACGACAGATCCTGGTCGCCCTCGGATTTGTTGCATACATTTTCCTCGCGGTCATCATGTTCAATGACAGCTTCAGCAGGAAACCTTATGATTTGTTTGGAATTACCGGTTCCACAGAATCGAAATGAGAGTTACACTTATTCTGCAGCATCCCATGAAGTCACACTAACAACGAACGGAACACGCTATGACAATCAAAACCATCACCAGCGCAAGCATCATCCTGCTGTTACTTCTTCCCTCGCTAATGAGGGGCGCAGGAGAAGCGACAATTCTTCTGAAGGACACGAGCTCTCTCGAAGCGGTGGGGGATATGCGTGACGTCGTCTATCTGAAGAACGGCAGCATCATACGGGGGAAGGTCGTCGAGATGATTCCTGACAGCACCATTCGCATCCAGACAGCCGACGGAAGCGTGTTCGTGTATCCGATGAAAGAAGTCGAGAAGATGACAAAGGAAGAGGTCGCAACGGTATTCCAGGACACATTGCCCGCGAAAACACAAACCGGCCGGCATGCTCGCACACAAATCGCTCCACTCATAGGCTACGGGACAAAGGATTGGTTTAGCCTTGGCTTTGGATTGAGAGTCGGCGCAACATTTGAAACGGGAACATACTTTGGAGGCATTTTCGTGTACCACGTGGGCAAGTCACAGGATCTTTCGTACAATTTTGGCTATGGGGTGTCGTATAGTTTCAGCGTCAAGTACAATACATTGTATCTTGGCCCCGAAATTGGCTATGACGCGCGGGCATCAGAAGATTTCACCGTGCGACCGTATTGCAGCTTTGGATACTTGAGCCTCATGGCATCTGTTGAGGGAAGTGGTAGTAGTGCAAGCGATTCTAAAGGATATTTCTTCGTGTCGCCTGGAATTATGTTGAATGTGATTGTCAGTGAGCGGGCCACGATTGGGCTGGATGGGCGCTACATTATTATCACTGGCGAAAACAACAGCGACGGAAATTCACCGGGGATATATCTTTCCCTCGGAATTACTCCGTAGGCCTGCGAGAGTGAGGTCGGGCACGACACTGCAAGCATGATGTGCTGTCAGACGTCGTCTGCGATCATTGAGACTTTGTATCGTTTTCCTTGGAGGGGTCACGGCAGATGATGGATGACAGCTTCCTCCTGAACGCGCAGGATTCATTGCTCGTTGTGGAGCGACGCAGGCATCAAGGAATCGTCATTGGAGTTCCCCATCACGCACCGGCTGGTCGCGAAAAGCTGCCTCGCGTTGCCCACAGAAGATCCGACGAGAATGCCGGTTTCATCGGAAGGCATATTGCGGAGGCTCTGGGGGTTGCCTCCGTGATTGCCTGTAATTATCCAATCGACGTCAACAAGTCCCTTGCGACCGACTATTCAAGGATTATTCTGGATCTGAAACCGCGTTACCTGATCGAGATTCATGGACACGGAAACAGATCGGCCGAAGGAGTCGAGATTTCTTCGGGCAGGAACGAGCGGACCCTGTCGATGGACTTTGCCAGGGCATTACTTGACGAAACGCACCGGTTCGACGATCTGAAGAGCATTCCTGTTAGTGGAGAGTTTGAGCGTATTCATTTCAGAGCGGAGAACTCCGCAACAATAACAACGGACAGATGGCGATCGCTTCACATTGAATTACCGCCCGAGTTGAGAATCCCCACCCCACACAGTTTAGTCAGGCCCCCCCGGTTGGCGTACCAATTCGCTGATTGCATTGTTGATGCCATCAAAAAAATATGTGTATGAGGGAATGCTTGGCAGCTCATGGAATGAATTCATCGAGCAAACCCTCGGGCGCTTTGCGTCGGAAATTTCTCTATCATGATGATGCAAGCAGGTCTGCAGTTGCGTTCGACATTCTCATTGGCCCCGATGTACATGATGATGACAAGCCACAAACGGCTCAAAGAATTGACCATCGCAGGAGCGATCATCCTCCTTGTGAATCTTGCCGCCGCTTGAGTCTCGAAGTCGACTCCTGGCTATGGAACATCCCCCTGACGATGAACCTCTATCAAATTGGTGCCTCCGAAGTCTATCTTGATGGGAAGCTGTTGTACAAGTTTGGCACCGTCGGAAATTCGAAGCAAAGCGAGGTGGAATTCGAAAACCGCAATCCACTCGTCATTTCGTTCACTCCAACACGCCGCCATCTGCTCGCTGTACGATATTCCAATTTCACATTTGCAGACTATTCCTGGGGAAGGTTCGAGCGGTTGAATCTGTATGCCGGCTTCGAGATCATTCTCAGGGACATGAACACTGCAACCACGGGACGTGTTGAGAGACCACCTGTCGAAAGCTGGCGAGGAGTGGGCTAACGGCATGCCGCAGCAGGATGATGTCACGTTTGTCGTACTGCGTGTCAAGGGAAATTGAGTGAACAACAGGGGTTATGGAGGTGAGAATGTTCGTGAAGAACATCAAGGATCTGGTAAAGAAGTACATCGAATCGCGTTTCAGCGAAGCTGTTGAGGACGCCGCAACGCACGACGATACAAATTACTCGCTCGGCAGTGTGTTGAACCATGTGCTCTTGCATCAGACCATCATAGGGCTTGAAGCGAAGAAGCAGATTGAAAAGGCAGGTGTGTATCCGGATGTCGTCATCGGCTGTGTGGGCGGAGGATCGAATTTTGGCGGGCTTGTGCTCCCATTCATCAAGGACAAACTCGAGGGGAAGAAGTTGCGGGCGATTGCCGTTGAGCCTTCATCATGCCCCTCCCTTACCAAAGGAGAGTACCGTTACGACTTCGGAGACACTGCAGGAATGACGCCGCTTCTTCCGATGTATACTCTGGGACACGACTTTGTTCCTCCATCAATCCACGCGGGAGGGCTGCGCTACCATGGCATGGCGCCGATCATCAGTCGCATGTACCTTGATGGGTTAATCGAAGCGCAGGCATATTCGCAGGAAGATGTTTTCGAAGCAGCGGTAAAGTTCGCCCGTTCGGAGGGAATCATCCCTGCCCCCGAATCTTCACACGCGATCAAAGCCGTGATCGCTGAAGCACAACTTGCCAGGGAGGAGGGAAGTCGAAAAGTGATTCTTTTCAATTTGAGCGGTCACGGACATTTTGATATGAGTGCGTACGACGCCTACTTTGCCGGGAAACTGGGGGCCGAAGTGGAAGTGGTGAAGCAGCAGGCTGCCCTCGCGCAGTGACGTTTCAGTCGACATCATTGGAAGTTTTTGTAGAGGGCCCTGCCTGGTCGCTAAACCAGGCAGGGTACTACAAATGCGATGTTCTTTGTCCGATGACTGAACAACGGGAATTTGTGGTTTGGGATAGTCGCCAGCCTGAAACCGGTCGTATATACCATGAATATGGCATTGTTTCTTGGTGCCCATTTGAATACGCTGTCTTGTTACGACATGGTTCCAGCAGAAAATGGAACTCTTTTACGGAATTGGTCGTTCAATGATTAAACCTGGGGGGCAGATGACGGTCCAAGCACAAACCTGATTTGTGTACCCAAACCGTGGTTCTCTCCATCACAGAAGGAGTGATGCTGTTATTCTGAATTGATGCAAGGTCTCTTGTCACACTACAACGAGTTCTTGTGCGTATCATTCTCTTCGGTTTCCGGGGCTGCCGCGCCATGGAAATTGAGGTCAATACCAGTTCCGCCGCTCTTCTCCCCACCAGCCTGAAGAGCATGTCCGAATCCTCACCCTCTCTTATGCCCGACCTACGGAAGGAGATCCGCATTTCGAATTGATACGGTAGGAAGTGTGCGATCGGCCCGTTCTTAGCTTGAAATCACCAACCGGATGATCTACGCAGAACATCACAGTCTCGCAGCGGCAGAGCCGGGAGAACTGCCTTGACTTCTCCTGCAGCATGCGCCCAACTCAAGAGAAAATGAAGTCCAAACATATTCATTCTCTGGAAAGATCAAAATGGAACGAAGAGAGTTTCTTTCGGTTGTGGGGATGGGAACAGTCGCTGTGGCATGCAGCTACTGTCTTGGCGGATGCAAAACGCCGGATCCGATCAGCGCTCCAACCAATGTCGACTTCACAATCGACCTGACCAATCCCTCGTTTTCTGCTTTGAGGGCCAACGGGGGGTATATTTACAATGCCGGCGTCATTGTAGCTCGTACCGTGAGTGGAAATTTTGTCGCGCTGAGTCAAGCGTGCACGCATCAAGGGGCAACTGTTGTTTATGATCCCGGGAGCGACTCTTTTTATTGTCCGTCTCATGGATCTCAGTTTGCGACCAGCGGTTCGGTAGTTGAGGGGGCCTGCCGGAAGTCCATTGATGGCATACAAAACCACTCTCACAGGAAATTCATTGCACGTGTACTCCTGAGTCCGGTTCATGAGCTTATCCATGAGCCTTTTCATGCCAGACCATCAACCACCATACAACGATAGATCATGAAGAGCATCCTGTGGATTGCAGTTGTTTTGTTGTTCGGAGTGAGGCTGTTGCATTGTCAAGATCGTCCGGATTCATCTCAGTCGATCGGTCAAAAGTCCGTTGCCGTTGACTCGGCGATGAATTCCCCTTCTCATAACACAATCCCGATACAGATCAGAAATGCGGACTCCGGCGCTCCGCTCGGTCTGCAAACTCAATCATTGTCGTTCTCGAATTCAGGGATCGCATCCGCAATGTCTGAGAAGCTCCCGACTTCCCAGCCACGAAGTCTAATGTTACGCGCGGATGACGATATGGATTCATCGATCGAGCTTGATTCAACGGAAGTGGACTCGTTTCCTCCACTGGTCAAACCAAAACTCCTGCCCGATGATATGAGTCTCATGGAGCGGGGCTTGTGGGGAGAAAGCGGGATACTCCGGGGGATTGGCATTGCATCGCCGCTGACTCCGGAGGTCCGGAAGCATGAGCTTGCTGTAAGGCGTACCATGCTCACGATGCATCAGATCGGCGGCTTCCTCACGCTGGGGTCGATGATCACAGCAGTGTACTTCGGGCAGAAATCTCTGAGCAGCCCATATACCGGCCAGAGTCACGATCCCTATCGGAGCTCGCACCAGACCTTTGTCAAGACCACCATTGGACTCTATGCCGCAACCGGCTTGCTTGCAATCTTATCACCTCCACCCCTAATTCGCAGGGATGAAACGAGCACGACTACTATCCACAAGACGCTCGCCTGGATCCATGTCGCCGGCATGATTGTGACTCCGCTTCTTGGCAATGCTGTTCTCAAGCGTGGCCCTGTTGGGAGGTATGCAGACCTCAATCAGGCCCGCTTTCACCAGATTTCGGCCTACATTACAACGGCAGTGTTTGCCGCTTCATTGATCGTCGTGACATTCTGAAGGAAAGCAAATGACCACACTACGCGCATCTCTCCTGTTGACGTGGCTTTCTGTTTTCGGTTGTGCAGCTATTGCGCAATCCACTCGCCTTGTACTGATACCGACGGAATCATCCGTTACGTACAGACTGGTGCATCCCCTTCACGAAATTGAGGCAACCAGCAAGGAAGTACAGTATCTTCTTGAAGTTGATGTGGCGGCAAAGGAAATAAAACGGGTCGCAGCACAAGTGGACGTGACCACATTCAGCAGCGGCAACTCAAACCGGGATTCCCACGCCATGGAAGTGATTGACGCGATCACCTATCCCGATGTCCGGTTCACAAGCACGTCGATCGTGCAAACTGGTGACAGCATTCGTGTAACGGGCAGACTGACGTTTCATGGTATCACGAAGGACGTCACGATTGCGGGAACGCTGAACTGGTCGACGGACAAGTTGATGATGAACGGTGGTTTTGATGTTAGCCTGGAGGCCTTCAAGATTGACCGGCCGTCGCTGCTGATGATCCCGGTCGAGGACAAACTGAGCTTCACGATCACAGCGGCATTTGCATTACGCTGATCTCATTTGCTCATGAGAGAAGCAGGAGATCGGACGAGTGGAACGTTTGAATTATGGCTGACGATCATGCAAACAAGCCAACTCTTATCGGCAGGGTGATCAAGCATGCCCAGACGAAGTCGTCATCCGTCAGAGACATTGTGGTTATTGCATTGGTATCGATCGTCGTTTTTGCGCTCTCTGCCGCCTTTGATGTGTTTGACAAGGTCATTTCATGGGTCTATCGCCATGAGACCTGGCAGCTTGATGAACTCTTCACAGTGTCGGTCTTCCTGGTGTTTGCATTTACTGTGTATGCCTGGCGCAGGCACAGGGAGTTGACCGAGGAAATCCGTCATCGGCAAGCAGCAGAGGCGGAGAAGGCGCTTCTCATACCGGAGCTTGAGAGCGCCCGCGCCGATGTGCATATTCTGAAGAAGCTTCTCCCAATGTGCTCATTGTGTAGGAGGGTGCGCGATGATGAGGGATACTGGGATCAAGTTGAGGCGTATGTGGAACATCATCTATCAACGAGGTTCGATGCAGGGACATGCCCTGAATGTGCGAGAAAGCTGTACGGAAGAGAAACCGCTCCTGGCTCGCATAACACGTGAGTAAGATAGATATGCCGGCAACATATTCTTCACGATGGTAAGACGAGCGTCGAGGAACGAATTCAACGGCAGCCGGGTTGAAATGATTGGTTCACTTGCAGGGCTGTTCGTATGAAGTACTTCCTTCCCATTCTCACTATCTGCTTTTTACCGATCCTCGTGCCTCCAAGAGCCAGGTCACAAGAAAAGTACACCCTGAGCGGAACAATCAAGAATGCCGAGAACGGCGAAGTTCTCATCGGGGCATACATCGTCGTGAAGGATCTCAAGGGAGTCGGTGCAACGTCAAATGCCTATGGGTTCTATTCGTTGACCATCCCTGAAGGCACATACACGCTCCTGGTAGAATATCTGGGTTTCAGACCGTTGAGGGATACCATCTCACTTGATCGCAGCGGGACTCGGAATTTCGATCTCACTCCTGAGCCGATACGGATTGGTGAAGTTGTGGTTTCGGCAGAACGGTCGGACAGGAACGTCACCTCGACGGAAATGAGCTCCAATAAGCTCGAGATGAGTGAAGTGAAGTCGATTCCGGCGCTGCTCGGTGAGAAGGATATTCTCAAAACGATTCAACTTCTTCCGGGGGTCAAGTCTGCAGGAGAAGGAAACACGGGCTTCTACGCGCGGGGCGGAGGGATCGACCAGAATCTGATTCTTCTCGATGAAGCCCCGGTGTATAACCCCTCCCACGCGCTCGGGTATTTGTCCGTATTCAATTCCGACGCGATCAAGGATGTGAAACTGATGACGGGAGGGATTCCGGCAGAATATGGAGGACGTCTGTCCTCCGTGTTGGATATCAGAACAAACGATGGAAATATGAAGGAAGATGAAGCATCGGGAGGCATCGGTCTGATCGCAGCGCGGCTGACGTTGCAGGGGCCCATTGTCAAGGATGAAGGGTCGTTCATCGTCTCGGCACGAAGGACCTATGCCGACGTCTTTCTCAAGTTGTCCCGTGATACCACCATCAATCGGACCAGCCTCTACTTCTACGACCTGAATGCAAAGGCAAACTACAACCTGGGAGAAAAGGACCATATCTTTCTCTCCGGCTACTTCGGGAGAGACAATTTCAATTACCCCGATGTTGTAGGCTTCAACTGGGGAAACGCGACGGGAACGGCACGGTGGAACCACATCTTTGGCGACCAGTTTTTCTCCAATACGTCATTGACGTTCAGCGACTATGAGTACACCAACTCGGTGGGTGCGGGGACGAGTCAGTATGAAATTACCTCCGGCATCAAAGACATCAACGGGAAAATGGATTTTCAATATTTCATGGGTTCCCACACGATGCTGAAGTTCGGCGTCAACTCCATCTATCACACATTTCTTCCGGGTTCCGTCACTTCGGGTCCGACAAGTTCGGCGAACAACACAAGTATCGAACATAAGCGCGCCCTGGAAAATGCTGCATATATCTCTCATGAACTCGAAGTTCTCTCCGGCTTTACAATCGACTACGGTCTTCGCGTTTCCACGTTCAGCCTTCTGGGTCCGGCCACCTTGTTCACTTACGATGAATATGGTGACATTCAGGATTCCGCTTCATACCGCTCCGGGGACTTTATCAAAACGTATGCGAGCCTTGAGCCAAGGTTCGCCGCAAATCTCAGTATTGATGAGGCAAGTTCGGTGAAGGCATCGTACACCCGAACAGCGCAATATCTTCATTTGCTCTCAAACTCAACGACAACAAATCCGAGTGACCTGTGGGTGCCGAGCACAAACAACGTGAAGCCTCAATATGCGGATCAGGTTACGTTGGGATATTTCAGGAACTTCAACGAAAATCAATATGAAAGCTCCCTTGAGGTCTACTACAAGAACATGCAGAATCAGATTGACTACAGGAACGGAGCAGACCTGCAACTGAACCCGACAGTTGAATCACTGTTGCTCTATGGCAGGGGGTGGAGTTACGGAGCCGAGTTTCTCGTGAGAAAACGATCGGGGCCGTTGAGCGGCTGGCTGGCCTATACATGGTCGAAGACTCAGGAGCAATTTCCTCAGATCAACGGTGGCAACCCGTTCCCGGCACGGCAGGACCGCACTCACGACATTTCAATCGTGGCCATGTACGACTTCAGCAACACGTGGGCTTTCTCGGCGGTATGGGTGTACAATACGGGGAATGCCGTCACCTTCCCGAATGGAAACTACTGGGTCGACGGGCGGCTGGTTCCGTATTACACACAGCGAAATGGATACCGGATGCCCGCGTATCACCGGCTGGATCTTTCTGCAACATGGACACTCGGTCCGCGGTCGAGCCTGGATTTTTCTGTGTACAATGCCTATGACCGGATGAATGCGTATGCGATTTACTTCCGGCAGAACAGGACCGACCCGAGCAAAACTGAAGCGGTACAGGTTACCCTTTTCCCGATCATTCCATCAGTCACATACAACTTCAAATTTTAGTCGCGGGCGCAACATGGACAAGAGGGAGAGTGTGAAAAGGAGTACAATCGTCACGTTGCTTTCATTCTCGGCGTTGGCGCTTTGTTCGTGTGAAAAAGTAGTAACGATCGATCTCAATCAAGCTCAACCGCAGATGGTTATTGAAGGGGTAGTCACGGACGAAGCCGGCCCGGATTCAGTGATGCTGAGTAAGTCAGGCAAC
Source organism: uncultured Bacteroidota bacterium (assembly GCA_963734955.1). Classification (GTDB taxonomy): domain Bacteria; phylum Bacteroidota; class Ignavibacteria; order UBA10030; family UBA6906; genus UBA11986. The sequence continues at coordinate 231,284 of CAVTJO010000005.1, read as the reverse complement.
TACTTCGAGCCTTCACTGTACTTTCCTCCGGTCTCTCACGCATTGGTGATAATCTCGGATGAATTGGGTAACAGGGACACGCTGACTGAAACGACGGCTGGCACATACAAATCGTCCACACTCCACGGAACATCCGGAAGAACGTACTCTCTCCTGGTGGCTGCGGAGGGGAAGGTTTACAGCGCAGTCTCCTCGATGCCGCAAAGGGTGGCGATCGATTCGATGTACGCTGTCCGGCGGGTGGAGTCGGACGGAGACAGAGGCTATGATCTTTACGTGCTGTTCAGAGATCCGCCGGAGCCTGGAAATTACTACCGGATAAACGCTCATGTAAGTAATCCGTTGATCCCCTCAGATTCGATCGACGGAAGGAGATATCGGCTGTATAGCGATAAATTGACGAACGGAAATGAGGCTTCCTTCAGAGTCCGGATCAGAAGAGCCATAACTGCCGGAGACACCGTAACCATTGACCTGCTCTCCATCGATAAAGCAACCTATGACTACTTCAATACACTTAACGACATACTGACGTCTGACAGAAGTCCGACTTCCCTGTCTCCTGCCAATCCCAACACAAATCTGGATAACGGATCGCTGGGGTACTTTGCCGTGTACGCCATTGACACAAAACGTATTGTGTTGAGATGATCGGGTCGCATCGCTGCTGGCATGATTGAGATGAGAAGTTATACCTGAATCTGGGGCCTGGTGGGACACATCCTTGGGCGCTGCAATCTATCCCCCAGCCCGGTGATGTGCAGTATCACTAAGGCCCCAATCCATTTGGACATCAACGTGTTCCGATGATCAGTACCTGAATCATTTGAACAGTTGGGCCAACCATCTGATGATCCCGAAGATATCCGCCTGCGGCAGTTTCATCTTCTTCTCGATTGGATTGTCGTAGTACTCCAGATAACGCTTTGCAGTCAATCCCATTTCCTGAAACGGGGTCATTCTCGCAAGAGAGTCGATTTGATGGAGGAGATCGCGCTCGACGTACGGTTGATGCGAGGTAGGGTGGTGGACCGGTCGGCGTGAGCAGTTCTTTGAGGATTGTCCGCCTCATGCTTGGATGTGCGACCATCAAAGATTCGACAGCGGCGGCGGAGGGTCGGGACGAGGAGCCAAACTGAGGAAGGTGTTGGGTTCCAGGAACCGGAGTCTCTTGTGATGTACCTTTTTCCTGCATGATGAGGTTCTTCGGGTTCTCCTCAGGAGGAGTTAACGATGCAGTGGAGTCGGACTTCAGGATAAGGCTTGTGCGTTGAGCGCCGGCTTCACTTGAATCCGCGGAGTCTGTCGGAAGGTGAATGATGTTGAGTGAGAAACAGAGCACGAACGCGGTGGTTATCATTGCCCAACTCAGCTGTTTCCAGGTTCTGAGTCAGCGATCAGGCCCAATCTCGCTGCTTCTTTCCAGCCTGGACATCACACGACGGCGAACGCCCTGACGGGAAATGTTCCCATACCCTTCACCTTCACCGGCACAGCGTTGAACGTGAACCCGCTATCGGGAACGCGGGAAAGCCCGCACAAATGTTCGACAATGGGAATCCCGGAACCCAACAAAATCGAATGGACCGGTCTTCGTCCGTCGTCGATATCATCGATGTTTAACGAGTCGATGCCCACTAAAGCCGCACCTGAATCTGCAAGGTAGTGTGCCGCGTCCTCGGTGAGGAATGGGTGCCCTTCAAAATACCGCCCTGTCCTCCAATGTACATCCCATCCTGTGTGAACCAGCACTGCCTTGTGCTTGAGATTAAATCCACGAAATTGGTCTCGATTAATCGCCCGGGTCGTCCTCCCCATCGCTCTCACGATTACCCCTTCCAGGTCAGCAAGGGAGGTCAGCTCCAGCTCCGACATGTCTTTCCCGTTTGCATACCGGTGAAACGGACTGTCCAGATATGTCCCGGTGTTGGCCACCATCTCGATTTTGCCGATGTGAAATTCCGTTCCGTCGGCGTATCGACTTCTCGATTCCTCACGACTCAGGAAATCGCAGATGAGCGGCGCCGGCAATCCCTTGTATGTGATCATCCCGTGCTCGATGGTGTGGCTGAGGTCGATCAATGTGCGCGGCTTGTCATTCATCGGCTATGCCCCCAGATGCGGCGGTACGAAAAGAACCCGCGGTGTGGTGGTGTGGTGATTTTGTCGGCATAGTCAAACTCCGTCTACTACGACCATATTGGTTTGGCAGTCCTGTGCCGGAGTTTTCGTGGACCTTCGTACTCCGGTGAGGTCAGCCATTGCTTTGCCTTGTCTAATGATTCGAACTCGAGAATTACCAATCTGCTTGGTTTCCACTCCCTTCGAGAACCTCGGTGTGCCACCCCGGGCGATGTAGTTTCCTCCCCGGCCTGTAACCGTTGGTGCAGCAAGCCTGGTATATTCTTCGTATGCCGTTGGATCGTTGACCTTGATATCGACTATAACATAGGCTGACATGGCAATTTGCTCCGAACTTTGCTGTTCGATCTATTGAAGTCGTTCATCTGGGTACGAGAGTGTGGAAATTTAATCAAAATAGCGAGGCGGAAATGGAAAAGCAGGGGCTCGCCGGATCCCGGGTTTAGGGCGACCAACTCGCATGCTGATCGGCTAGGCCGATTGGCGGAGTTGATCCGTGCTTCCCTATACAGCTTCGATGGGATCTGGCCAAGTCACGGAGTGGGTCTTCTCTCCGACAATTCGTGAAAAGAAAATTTGTCAAAATGTAAATAAGACTTGACATTATGTAAAGAATGTTTATCTTAAGCGAGGGGCAGGGCGACAAACAAACTGCGCAGAAGCCATGAAAACCAACTTACGAAAGTATCGGTTTGATCGCGGAGAGCTAAGCCAGCAACAGTTAGCTGACATGGCAGGTGTTTCCCGCCAGACCATTGTCTCCATCGAGCGCGGCGACTACGCACCATCTGTCAAGCTGGCGTTGTTGCTGGCTGAGAAGTTGGCCACCAAAGTTGAAGACTTATTCACACTGGAGGACTCCGACCGTGCCTAAGAAAGATGCAATCTTTTGGTGGGCCTCGGGCATATTCGTGGCTGGACTTGCTCTTGCCGCTGTCACGCAGAACGACCTTTGGCTCTTTCTCCTGGTTGCTTCATACCTTCTTCGTCCGACTCTGGCGTCGCTCGGTGTCGCCCGGCGACTTGTAGACGAGCGCCAGATGAGCCTTCAGTACCGGTCCGGCAACATCGCGTTCGCCGTAATGCTCACGGCGGCAATCATCCTGGCAATCTACCAACGAACTCATGGAGATCCGAACTGGGATCTCTTCAATATCGTCATCGTCCTCGGCCTGGCATCAAAGGCCCTGTTCAATCTGCTCCTGACGAAGAACTACCGCGAAGCGGGTTCGCGGATCATTATGGCTGTCGGGTTGCTGGCCACACTCTTTGTAGCTGCAGAGAATGGGGTGTCGGTCGGTGCTCTTGTTGAAGGTGCTCCATTTCTGGTCATCGTTCTGATCGGCTGGCTCTCCCGAAGGTTTCCCAGGACGATCGGATCACTCATATTCGTGGTGACGGCCGCTCTCCTGTTTGTTATCCTGAACAAAGGGTTCACGATCGGCCAGCTCACAACTGCTTTGGTGGTTTGTGTGCCGCTGACCCTCGCGGGGATCTCCCTTTTTGCCCACGAGAAGGGTAACGAAGATGCACCGCCGGAACCAGCTACACACACACTACCATGAGCGATCCACACTCCAACCTGGAGGTGATCCCATGAAGACCTTATTGATCATGTTGATACTGACTCCATTACTCTTTGCATTGTGCGAGCTCCTGGACAAAGTTACGCCTATCCCGCCTGAGAAGGCACAGGCCGTTTAGCTGAAACCACAACTACCAGAAAGGGAATCATTATGGAAAAACCTCACAGAATAGCGCAATTCTACTCCTATGTCGTATGTGTCGTCGCCATTATCACGGTCCTCATTTGCGTGTCTTCACTGGTTTCCGCCATACTCGACCTTGGCGACCCATTACATGCCGGGTGGACACCACCTGGAACGCCAAGTCTGGCTTCCTATGAGAATTATAGAGCGGACATTCTGAAGTCAGCTCCCAAGGAAGGTGAGGCGGCAAAGTCAGGATACGCTCTTGACGAGCAGACGTTGCGCGCAATGTACGAGGCCGCAAAGGACGATAAGATTCAGAATGTGCGGCACGAAGCGAATCGCTCAATCACCATATCCACCATTCTCATCGTGTTATGCATCGTGCTGTTCTTAACGCACTGGAGGTGGGCGAGGAAGCTTGCCAAAGCCGACATACAATAGTGTGATAGCTTCCAGCTGACACGCCAACAATTCGAAGCCTGAGCGCTACTCGCTCCGGCCGCAGAAAAAGCCGACGACCCCGAGATGAAATAGGCAGAGAGACAGAAATGCGACAGACTCTGGAAAGACCTATCGCCGGAGCAACCAGGAGTTCTTCCAGCTTGGCGCCAGAGCCATCACCCGTGGGCCCAGAAAAAATGCCCAATGTCATTGTGTGGCGTCCGGCGGGAGGATTATATGAACATGAACCTGAGCTTGGGACCAGTGAACAGAAACCCTTGCGACTCATAGAATCGGACTGAGCGTTGCCACTTCTCCTCCGGTGGGGCTGTCACTTCGATGCGCAGCCAACCGCGTTGCCTCCCGAGTTGTTTCACCGCGTCGATAAGCTGTTTCCCTACACCTTGTCGAACGATGGGGAGGAGCAACATACATCTCGTCGATGATGCCGTACTTTCCGTTTGCGTAGATGGCGAATGCCTCCATGACCGTCACGACGCCGATCCACTTGCCGTCCGGGTCTTGCGCGAGGAATGCTGTGTATCGTTCGCCCTGGTCGTTCATATCTCCAACGACCTTCCTTTCATCAAAACCACGCAACTCGTCCGGTTGGTCTTCAAGCTCCAGAAGCAGTTCCTTGACAAGACGAAGTACAAGGTCTGTCTGATCAGGCGACGCTCTTACGATTCTTGCAGTGCTCATTGCGGGATTCTGTCAAGCACGTAGCTTACTCCCCAGAAGTACTCGAAAGTTCTCAAGGTGATTCCAGTTGCCATTGAAGCCAGGAGGCGATCGAATTCTTCCGGGCCTGGAAAATTCTTGAGGACTTCATGCTCACTGCCGTCCGCCAGCCGTCGCAATTGATAGCTGTTTCCGAATATATCGTACCGGGAGATCGGCGTGCTGCTTCCCTCGACGTAGAGATTGTCGATCATGACGACTTTCGCTCCAACACCCATCCGTTGGTGCAAACCGTTGAGGAATGTGGTTTGTTCATTTCTTGAGACATGCGACCACCAGAATCCAAGGAATGCCGCAGTGAAAGTTGCCATCTGACCTGACGGAGGTTGAATGCGTCAGCTTGCTGGAAACGTACTCTGTTCTGTGGCAGCGGCTTCCGTCGGGTGATATCAAGAACCTCAGCGCTTGCGTCAATTGCCGTAATTGAACGAGCTGCTGGTGCAATTCGCTCGGTCCAGTATCCTGTTCCACATGCGATCTTCGAGAATATCATGTCCGTCGAAGTTGCTCGCAGAGCCAGGTGCGAACCCGGGAAAGGCTCTTTTGGCGCTCTGGCTCTCGTATAGATCGCTTCGTATTCATGGGCTCTTCTGCCGTAATATTCGATAAGGTCATTCTTTGACACGAGTTTCCCGGTGGAATATGATTCTCTCCATGCGAATATATCCCAAAAATGTGATGCTGGCAAGAAGAATCTCCTCAGCGAAGATCTGCTTTTTGAGATTTCCCCCCGAGCGACCATCGCCGGTTCTTTCCCCAGCCTCGTCCGAGAAATCCTCAGGTTTTGCTTGCCACTATGATTGGTTTTTCGTATCCTGTGATGAGTAATGCAACAGGGACGTAGCTCTTCCCTGGCGTTGGATACCACGTTCATTGCAACCCACAGATTTCGTCGCTCGGCGGATGCTGTGGGTTTTTTATTGGCGTCAGTTGATACCGCGGAGTATTTAAGGCAACTCAGGATTACCATGCACAATTCGATTGTCCTGGTGAAACAGGTCCCCGACACTACGAACATTTCGGGGCAGGTCATGAAGGAGGACGGGACTGTGAACCGGTCCAAGCTTCCTGCAATATTCAATTTTGAAGACAAGGTGGCGCTCGAATTCGCACTCCAGATCAAGGACATGTGCGGCGGCAAAGTTACGGCAGTAACCATGGGGCCTCCACGCGCGTCCGATGTGTTGCGCGAGTGTCTGTATATGGGAGCTGACGAGGCGTACCTCATCACCGACAGGAAATTCGCCGGTGCAGACACACTGGCAACATCGTATGTCCTCAGTGAGGCCATCAAAAAGATCGGCAACTTTGATTTTGTGTTTGCCGGCCGCCAGGCAATCGACGGCGATACTGCGCAAGTCGGACCTCAGACTGCCGAGAAACTGGGCATCCCGCAGATCACCTACGCCGAGGAAATCCTGGACGTCAAGGATGACTGCGTTCGTGTTCGAAGGAAGATCGACGGCGGTTATGAAATTCTGGAGAGCAAGCTTCCTGTACTGATGACTGTTCTCAAGGATGCAGCCGAGCCGCGGCCGTTCAGTGCCAAGCGCGTGATGGCCTGCAAGGGAGCAAAATCATTATTGGAGCTCGAGAAGTTGGCGGAAGGAAATTCATTATTGTACATCGATAAGCTCGTCTATGAGTACACGAGCCGGTCGCTCTACATTCCCACGCTGACCGTCGAAGATCTTCAGATTGACGTTGGTCGCTGCGGCATCAAGGGTTCCCCGACGAAGGTCTTTGCAGTCGAATCAGTCGTGCTCTCGGGAAGCGATCCCGTGAGAATTGAGAACTCCAGAACGGGGATGAATGCATTGATCGATGCACTGTTGGAAGATCGGATCTTAGGATGACGCACATGAACAACCTGTCGAATGATGTCTGGGTGTTTGTTGAGCAGCGGGATGGGAAACCATCCGATGTCAGCTTCGAATTGTTGAGCAAAGGCCGAAAGCTCGCTGACAGTATGAAGGGAGCGTTGAAATCGATTGTTGTCGGGGATTCAGTTCAACCGATTGCTGTCGAAACGTTTCGCTTTGGTGTTGATGAGTCGTATGTTGTCGACCATCCGGAGCTGAGACACTACAGGACGATGCCCTACAGCAGGCTCTTGATCGATATGGTCGACCGATACAAGCCGCGTGTTGTTCTTTTCGGAGCGACGATCATCGGGAGGGACCTTGCGCCGCGGGTTGCGTCCCATACACGGAGCGGTCTAACGGCGGACTGCACAGACCTGAAGATTTCCGATGTTTCGTATCTCGGGAAGGAATACAAGGATCTGTTGCTTCAGATCCGGCCGGCGTTTGGCGGCAACATCATTGCTACCATCATCGCACCTGACACGCCGACCCAGATGGCGACAGTACGAGAGGGGTGATGGAAATGCACCACCTCCCGGAACCTCACGACGTGAAGATCACGGAAATCCCTTTTGTGTCAAATGGCGTTGATCAGCTTGTCTCGATCATCGAGCAACACAGGGAGGAAAGCAAGGTCAATCTCAAGGGTGCTCCGATCATTGTCTCGGGCGGATATGGATTGGGGACGAAAGAGAACTTCAGATTGATTTACGAGCTTGCGCACACGATCGGGGGAGAGGTGGCAGGAAGCAGAGCTGCGGTGGACGCGGGCTTCATTCCCCATGAACGGCAGGTTGGTCAGACGGGTGTGACTGTGCGTCCGAAACTCTATTTTGCGGTGGGCATTTCAGGTGCAATCCAGCACCGTGCAGGCATGCAGGAGGCGAAAAAGATCATCGCCATCAATACCGACCCCGATGCCCCCATCTTCGACGTCTCACACTATGGTATTGTGGGCGATGCCGTGGAGGTGATCCCGAAATTCATTGAAGCGTACAAAAGCAAGTTGAAGTGAGTGAACGAATGCCGAATTTCTTTCTTGATAATCCCGACGTACTGTTTCATTTCAAGAAGCTCGATCTGAGCGAGGTTGTGGCGCTTGCGGAAGACAACTATGCGCAGGCAAAGGAATTCACCTACGCTCCGGTCAATTATGAAGATGCGATGGAGGGCTATCGCAAGGTGCTTGAAGTTGCCGGTGATCTGGCCGGGAACTACATTGCTCCCCGCGCTGCCGGTGTCGACCACGATGGCGCAACGTTGAGCAACGGAACAGTGACGTACGCCGAGGGCACCCGCAAGAATATCCAGGAACTTTCCCAGGCGGATTTGATGGGGACGATTCTTCCCCGCAAGTACGGCGGATTGAATTTCCCCTTCACCATCTACATGATGATCACCGAAATACTCGCCCGCGCCGACGCATCGCTGATGAACATCTTCGGGCTGCAGGATATCGGTGACACCATCCGGAAATTCGGGAATGAGGATCAACGTCAGGAATTCCTTCCGAAGATCAGTACGGGGGAACATACCGGTGCCATGGCGTTGACCGAGCCGGATGCGGGGTCTGATTTGCAGGCGGTAAAACTTCAAGCGTATCAGGATGAGCAGGGAAAATGGTTCCTCCGCGGCGTCAAGAGGTTCATCACCAACGGCAATGCGCAGGTTCTTCTCGTGCTCGCGCGGTCGGAGCCGGGAACGAAAGATGGACGCGGTCTCAGCCTCTTTGCCTGCAGGGGGGATGGCGCGATCAAAGTCCGGCGTATCGAGAATAAGCTGGGCATCCATGGCTCGCCGACGTGCGAGCTGCAATTCAACGACACGCCGGCGCAGCTCGTTGGCACGAGACGATTCGGTCTCATCAAATATGTATTGGATCTCATGTACCGTGCCCGCATGGGTGTCTCGGCGCAGGCGTTGGGGATATCGCAGGCCGCGTACCAGGAGGCGCTCAAATACGCCCATGAGCGGCGGCAGTTCGGGAAGGCCATCTATGAGATTCCGATGGTATCCAACATGCTCATTGATATGCGGGTGATGTTGGAGAGCAACCGCTCACTGTTCTATAACGCTGCGAAATGTGTGGATGAGAAGGAGAAGCTGGAAGACCTGATCGAGAAGTTGAAGGCGGGCGGGAAGTCGGTTGCGGAAGAGAACATCAGGCTGAAACAGATCACCAGGATTGCGAACCTGCTGACACCAATGACGAAGTATGTCCTGACGGAAAGTGCGAACAAGATCACCTACGACGCACTCCAGATACACGGCGGGACGGGGTACATGCGTGAATTCCATGTGGAGCAACTCGCCCGTGATGCCCGCATCACCAATATCTATGAGGGTACTTCACAGCTGCAAATCGTCGCAGCGTCCGGGGGAGTGATCAACGATGTTCTGGGTGATGTCTTCCTGGAGAAGGAGAAGAAGGAGTACAGGGGAGGCCTCACGAAGCTCGCCAACCACCTGAAGGAAATTCGGCAGATGTTCCTTGCGGGTCTGAGATATGTCGTCGAGAAAAAGGAAAGCAGCTTTCAGGATGTCGCGGCCAAGGATCTGGTCGAGATGTACAGCTATCTCCATGTGGGCTATCTGCTGCTTGACGAGGCGGAAATGGAGCCGCGGAAGATATTCATTGCAAACAGGTACATTGTCACTTCACTCGCAAATGCGAGGAAAAACGCCGAGGCCATTCGAAGCGAGTTGTTTGGCGATCTGCTTCACGCCGACAAGATTCTTCAATGATTTGAACAGACACAAACGGAGCACGGACCATGCCCAGGAAGACGCCCTATTACTACTATCGAATCTACGATGACAAGGAACAATTCAACTACATCAGAAGCACATTCCAGGAGAAGAAAATCAGGGGGATGCTGAAGAAGTACGAGAAAGTGCACCAGGAATATTATAATGCGGCTTTCGTCGAATTCCTCAGGAAGCACGACCGCAAAGCGGAGTTGATCGAGGTTACACGCATCTCATATTGAAATTGCTTCGTCGGCGAGTCTTCATGGTTCCGGTGATATTGTGTCCGTCCCCGAATTCCTTTTCCTTTTGCCATCGGTCTGCAGTTGAAGATCCACCTCAATTACATCCTGGTTCTCCACCTATCCCGCCGTACCATGTCCTGTCCCGGTCGTGTAATTGTATTCTGACCCGAAGATGCTATGCGGGATGAAGTAGACGGCAAGAGTTATGATGGCCGCCGCATATACTGACTGGCGATTGCGACGGTCTCCGCGGTTCATGAACAGCACCCACACCCATGCAGCGAGTTCCACAAGGACCTTGTTGTCGGTCCAATCATATCCGAACGGAATTCCCGACCACCATACACCAAAGGCGTACCACTGCACAAGAGGTCCAAGAACGAACGCGCCGAGAAGCAGGGAGATAGTGGTTGCCCACAACATCCATCTGTAGTTGCCATCCATCAATGCCTCAAATCCCGTCCGGACTGCAAACATCATAGAGGCAAAAATCACGAGAATGTGGACGACAAGAACTCCGGTTGGGACATCCGCCTTGTACCGGGCGTACACGGGTTCGTCGCCCGTCACCGACACGGGCTCGCCGACTTCCTCATTGATGTAAACGTAGTACTCGTATTTCCCCGCCCGCTCGTTCAGGCTTGGCAGCTCTATGCCCGCCCCTTTGACAGACTCTCTTCGACCTCGTCGCTCATACTCAAACTCCCCGGAACGAAAAGGCAGTGCGGACCATGCGTCATTTGACTTGTACCTCCTGAACTTTACAGAACCGGTGATTCCCGGCGGGATGGGATCGACAAGCATGATCTTAAGATTTGTTCCGATGGTCTCACTTCGGAGGAACTTGAAGTGTACAATTCCTCTGGGAGTCTGCAGGCTGCCCTCAAGAGGATACGTAGGTCCGGTCTTGTCTTGGTACGTGAAACAGGCGCCCGTGATGACCACGGCGAGTAACCAGAGGATGGCTTTTGTGAGAGCGGGCCTGGTTGATGCGATCTTTTTCATGCGCTTTGGATTAGTGGTTTTCTACCTATCTCTGTAATTACTTCAAACCAGTGTTTCTGAAGTCGGCCTTTCTCATCAGTTTACGCGTATTGCTTTCTGGCAGACATTTGGTAGAAAAAAATTATGGGAAAAACAACTCCGACCCTGCAATGATGGAAATTCTTGTTGTCGATGATAATGCGGACTATCTCAGGTTCTTGAAGGAGGCCCTTACATTGGCAGGCTACGATGTTCATACTGCCGAAGACGGCATAGAGGGTTGTGAAAAACTGTCGTCGTTGGATATCGACTTGATTACTTCCGATATCCGGATGCCAAGGCTCGATGGCATCAAGTTACATGCGTTTGCACGGGAATTAGACACCTACAGAAGAAAAAAATTTGTGTTTCTTTCGGGATACAGGGAGCTGTTCGCAAACATCCCCGGGCTTGACCCCGAACTTGATTTCTTCTTTGAAAAGACGACGCGGCTCGAAGTGATTATCAAGTCTGTGGATCGGCTGCTGTTTGGCGACTTTGCGGGGAAATGGGTGTAGGCTGCCAATCGAAGTCATTCACCATTTCAATCGAAGGATCCGCTGCCTTGGCTGGTTCGACATGTTCCAAATTGTTGAATAATGACCAGCATGACAAGTGCCAACTTCCATTGCGAGTATTACCATATTCTCGGAACTAATTTGTAGCGCGTCTTTTGAACATACTGGCTGTATCCTGCCAATTCCTCAATGAGCGTTCTGTCTTCGAGACGTGTTCTTATCAATAGCAGGATAATGGCAACAACTACTGGCATCGTACTCCAAATGGACCCAATGAGCAGTGGAAATCCCAACCATGAGATTATCATTCCTAAATACCCCGGATGACGTACGAATCTATACGGCCCGGTCTCACAAACGGTTTGCCCTCTATCATTTTGAATTCGTACTACACTTGAGAAGAACACGTTCGTCCTCTTGGCTATGAGAAAGATAAGCTGTCCGATGAACATAAGAACGATTCCCAAGAGGCAGATGGCCCATGCGAATTGCGGAGACCATTGATAACGGCCCGAATCCAATCCAGCCACGACATACACGATTATGGTAGTAAGAGCGGACAGTTTCAAAATGTTTCTATCCCATTCCTTGGCGTCCTTGGGAGGCCTTGACCGCTCATTCAGAAGTTCAGGGTTCTCGCTTGTTAGAACGAAATTCATCAACAATCCCAGAAGGCTCAATGCTGAATAAATCCAGCCTTGAAAATAATCTATTCGACCCGCACTGATGAACAGAACGAGGACGAAGAAAAGTACTCCTGCAAAACTCTTGACAAGAAACTGAATTCGTTTCATACCATGCATTGTTTAACAGCCAAACGGATTGCGGTTAAGCTGCCTACCCGAACCATTTCATTTAACGACCACCTTCTTTCATTCGATTCACACTTGTCATGGATGATAGCAAGAGGGTTCCTTGAATTCTCGCGATCGGTCCGTATTCCAATCCAAGTCCGAAACTAGCTCCTGGCCGATTTGGGGCAGTCTCATCGGTGATGGCAAACGCCCACTTACCTGCTCCGGCCCACCCTCCGCCAACATGACCAATCAAAGAGATATGCGGTTCGAATTTTCTTTCTTGTCCAAGCAGCATTGTGGGGCTGGAAAGCAGCAGAATCCAGAACACTGAGAGAAGTTTCATCTGCTTCACAATGATTCGTTGAGTGTTGATTGTAGGTGCCAGCTAACGTCTGGCAACTAAGCTGGGGCACTGTGCACTTGAGCACTTCACTGACGGGACTGTGCCGAGCCAACATCTATGAATGACGAACATCTTTCGCCTTGAATCAAATCTGCCAGTACTGCACGACGCTCCCACCGTCAGCTTTAGTTGCTGGTTAGCAGGCACGACGCGCCTGCTCTTGGAATATTGACTGTAGAAAAACGGGCGACCGGATCGGCACTCGCCAATTGAATTGTCTTCCCGGTGAACGCAATCCCACCGATGTTGTTGCCGAACGGTCTGCCCAAGAGATTATAGTTCGTTGTAACCCGCCCGGTAGCGGTATTCAGTTCATAAAAAGTCTCATCACCCCCAACGCAAAACAGCCGCCCGTTGACCAGGCTGAGGTCCTTCAGAACGCCGCTTGTTTCAACGCTGCCGAGCAATGATCCATCAAGAGAGAAGCGTAACAGCTTCCCCCGATAGTTGATGGGACTGACTGTCATGAGTAGACAATAGCCGGTATCGACGGCGAAGCCAGTTGGATAGTAATCAGGACCAATGAAGGGGCGATAGTTGAATGAGGCAATGATTGTTGTGTCTGTGACCGTTCGTTTGGCAACGGTTGAATCTGTCACAACCCACAGGTAAGAACCTATTGCATCAATCGCTGACATGATTCAAGCCAGCCCCAATTCACGGCCGGTACTTCCGTCAGCTTAAGCCGCTGGTTAGGTTGCGGCGTGCATATGATGTTTGAAGAACTCGACAATCTGGCGTTGGTATTCTGCACCGCCAACTTTCCTGAGATTGTAGTGATCTCCATTGGGAATCGGCAGCCACTGCTTCTCGCGTGAACTCAAATTGTCAAACACAATCTTGCCATAGGATGACTTGATATGCTTGTCCTCAAGTCCATGGATCACCATTACCGGCTGGGTAATTCGCTTGGCCAAGAGAGCTGGCTGAACACTGTCGATTGGAAAGTGTGCAATCTTTTCGGTGAACGAAAGAGCACGATCGGGAATTGAGTTGATGTGCACGATGAACATCCGAGCGAAATAGTCATGAATGACGTCCCGTAGGTTGGCGAACGGGCTTTCAACGATACCACAAACCAATCGTTTGTCTGCCGCCATTGTCTGGATGGCCACTGCTGCTCCAAGGGAATTGCCAAAAACTCCATATGGTCCCGAGTCAGGATAGCGGCTCATTGCAGAATCGACATATGCCGATAGATCCTTCTTCTCAAAATAGCCGAACGTACAATTGAGACCTCCACTTTCGCCGTTGGCGCGGGAATCATAAAGAACACAATTAAAGCCCGATGACGCCAATATGCCTGCAGTGGGTATCATTGTTCCTTTGCAACTGGCAATACCGTGCAGTAGGAATATCGTCCCTTGTGCTGGTTTCAATTTCGAATCAACAAACCATCCTCGGAGTCGGATGGTGTCCTCAACCGTGATGTCAAACGTCCTCCACGTTAAGTCAGCTGCCGATGGCGTCAGAATGCCGCCATGGTATTTCTGAATATCAGCATTCGTACATCGGCTGGGGCGAATTGGTGAATAGGGGAGAATATGCTCAGTGGCGTAGTTCACACCAAAATACGCACCAAGCGCTACTAACAGGAAGCTGCCGATGCTATGTTGACTACTTTGCTCATGACAATCTCTGGAGCCGCAACCTAACGTCTGGCGGTTAAGCTGCGGCAACGGAACCGTTGGGAGTGTACTGTCGGTACTGAGCCGAGCCAACATTTATGATTGACGTACATCTTTCACCTCGATTCACACTTGCCAGTAATTCACCAACGCTCCCACCGTCAGCTTGAACCGCTGGATATTACCAAAAAGGAAACCTCCCAATGTCGTATGTTGACAATCGGCAAACCATCAACCACAACTTACCAGGGAGGTTCCCATGTTCTACTCAGGTGTCGATTTGCACAAAGATAACTGTTTCATCACGACAATCAACGATGATGGAGAACTCGTGCAGCAAGAGCGGGTGGCGAATGTGCCTGAGGCACTGCTGGCCTACTTCTCCCGTCTTGGTGGCGAGCACCAGGCCGTTGTCGAATCCACGACCGGATGGTATTGGCTGAACGACCTCCTGGAGGATCACGGCATCAGATTGGTACTTGCGCATTCCAAGTACGTCAAAGCCATCAGCTACGCCAAGGTGAAGACCGACAAAGTTGACTCCCTTACCTTGGCCACACTCTTGCGCATGAAGCTCATTCCCGCGGCACACAAAATCAGCCGTGAACTCCGGGATGTCCGTGACGTGATGCGTGCCCGTCTCCGCTTCGTGCAGCGACGCACCCGGTGTATTATCAGTGTCCACACCATTGGGCACAAGTTCAACTGTGACGATGAGATTGCCATCGAACAGCGAACAATACCCGGGATCCTCCCCGAACCCTACAAACTCCAGATGCAATTACTCTACCAGCAAATTGCTCTCTTCCACGAGCACATCCTCACCCTGGAGAAGTCTCTCCATGCTCTCCTGATTCCCAACGAGGACATCCAGCGACTGCTCTGGGTCCCAGGCATCGGCAAAACCACAGCGTTTACCATCTACCTGGAGATCGACGGCATTGAGCGTTTTGCTTCCGATAAACACTTCGTGAGCTATTGTCGGTTAGTCCCCGGTGCACACAACTCCAACAAAACATTCCGGCAGAAATCAGCAAGCAAGGATGGCAACAAATATCTCAAGATCGCTTTCGCCGACACTGCCATCCGGGCCATCCAGTACTACCCGGAGATCACTGCCTTCTACAAGCGTATGGTGCATCGCAGCAACGAGCGTGTTGCCCGGGCTGTCGTTGCTAAAGAACTGGCTCGTGTTGTCTACCACATCTTGCGTTCCAAGAACACCTATCGAGGATTCAAAGGTCAGCCCATCTCTCGTGTCAAAGCTCTACAGTGGCCGCGCCTGGCAAGCCCCTACGCCTCACTGATGCCTCGAACATCACCCGCTGGATTGGGAAGCCAGGCGCTGTGCCGGAGTACTATCTGGAACCGTTCATGCCAACGTGATGAACAGTGGTGGGCAATCCATCGCCATCGAACACCATCAGTCCGTAAAGAGGTTTGGTCTGCCACAGGTTGTGTCGGACAACTCTGATAGAAAAATCGGCGCCGCGTAGATCGGGAGAACAAATTCAAAGAACATGGCCGGCGACGCTCTCCTGCGCTTCGCCTCGGGAGATTCCTGTCCTCTTGACTTTTTCCTTTCTAAAGAGGTTAGGCGGGCGGCGTTATTTCATGAGCAACATCTTCCTCGTTTCAACAAACGCTCCGGCCCTCAGCTGATAGAAATACATACTGCTTGTGACATTGTTTGCGTCCCACCGAACCGACTTGTACCCTGGTTCCTGAGTCTCATTCACGAGGCTTGTAACTTCTCTACCCAATACGTCGAACACCGTAAGCCTGACATGGCTCTTGGTAGCGATATGATAGTTTATTGTTGTCGCTGGGTTGAAGGGGTTCGGATAGTTCTGCTCAAGGGAAAAACGTGTCGGTGGTAACCCTGGCTCTTCATCCACAGAGACCAACTCCGACAGTAACCTTCGCCAGACCCCACCACCATAGGTGCCCGCGAACAGATAGGTACTGCTGACGGCAAGGGTTAACACATTTGCATTGGTGAAGCCAGTGTTCACGGCGCTCCAATTTCCGCCGCTGTTGGTTGAGAGAAAGACACCGCCACCATAGAGTACCTGCGAACACATTTCCCGCGCGTACGGCAAGCGCGAAGACGTTCGTGTTCGTCAGTCCGTTGTTTACAGGATTCCAAGTCGTACCGCTGTTTGTGGAGATGAAGACGCCGCCACCCCAAGTGCCAGCAAATAGATTGTTGCCACTGGCTGCAAGAGCTACAATCGAAGTGTTTGTAAGCCCGCTGTTCACAGGAGCCCAACTTGTGCCACTGTTGGTGGAGAGGTAGATGCCACCGCCCCCCGTGCCAGCAAACACGTTCGTCCCGTTGATCGCAAATGCATAGACACCAGTGTTGCTCAGCCCATTGTTCGCAACTGTCCAACTTGTTCCGGCGTTCGTTGAGAGAAAAACACCACCGTCGCCAGCGTGAGTTCCAGCAAACAGATTTGTACCGCTTACTGCCAGAGCATAGACATCCCTACTGAGGAAAGTGGGGGCCCAGCTAGTACCGTTGTTGGTGGAGAGGAGAACATCGCCATTGAAGGTATGGCCTTGAGTACCAGCATACAGATGAGTGCCGCTGATAGCAAACGCATTGACGTTAATTCCGCCTAAGCTTATGTTCACGAGTGTCCAAGACGAGCCGTTGTTTGAGGAGAGATACACATCGCAACCAGAAACACGGATCGGTTCAAGGCATGTCCCGGCAAGAATATCCGTACCGGTGACCACCAGAGCCGATACACTCGTATCTCTAATCGTCTGTATCCATTGGCCGTGAGTTGTGAAGGGACAGAGTGAGAGTAGTATGAACAGGAGAAGAATATATGATCGTCGATTCATGGTATCTCTCCTTTCATGAAGAATGAATTGTTGATAACCATGCGGTCTTGAAGCTGTCGTCTCCAGCCGCCCGCCTAACGACTGGCGGTTAAGCTGCGGCAACGTACACCGTTGGGAGTGTACTGTCGGTACTGTGCCGAGCCAACATTTATGAATGACGAACATCTTTCACCTTGAATCAAACCTGTCAGTACCGCACGACGCTCCCACCGTCAGCTTGAACCGCTGGTTAGGCGGTTGCATCACTTGAAGCTTGCGTCAATCGGGTCAAACGAATTCCAATTCCCTGTGAGCGCATCCACCACAGCAGGGAAGAAGCCGCACGCTGTACTAAGAAGTAACCATCCTCCGCCAATCTCGCCAAAGGCTTGAACCTTCTTCTCCTGCCCACCACACTTGAGAACCAGGGTCTGGTCGTATTTTGAACGCAACTCAATGAGGCTCACGGGTCGATCGACCCACTTGGGAGTATCTTGATATACTTGAGTGCGGACTGTTGTTCTCGTAACGGGAATCTCGACTCCTTCGATGGTGAATACACGGAGGGTATCGGGAGCATGTTTGAGTTCAACCGTGTTGTAATATCCCTTTATCACTGTAGCACAGCTTGGGAGAATGGTTAACGAAACAATCACGATGATGATCTTGTTTAGGTTCATGATTTCTCCTGTGTCCTCGATGCAACCGCCTAACGACTGGCGGTTAAGCTGCGGCAACGATGAACCGTTGGGACTGTACTGTCGGTACCGCGCCGAGCCAACATCTATGATTGACGAACATCTTTCACCTTGAATCAAACCTGCCAGTACCGCACGACGCTCCTTCCGTCAGCTTGAACCGCTGGTTAGGCAGCCGCAATGTCACTGTTTTGCCCCGGCCAGTACTGAACATTGTCCATCAGCAGGTCATGACGCTTGATGGTTAACCTCGCAGTTATCCACCCGCCGTTTGGGCAACAGCATGAATCGTCGGACTTGAACACTGGAAACCCGACCTTCATTTCGTTGAGATCGACAAACCCGCCCTTGCAGAAGAAGTCTCCCTTGGGAATTTGGTTCTGGAACACTGCAGGCCATTCTGGGATGTTTAGTTTGTACCATTTGTTCTGATCACGAATGAAAAACACTCCGAAGTCAAATCCTCCGACTCCTCCCGACATGAAGACGTGTATGAATGTGCCGTGGCTGGACAAGATCAGTTCAGGGGGTTCGATTCGATCAACGAAATCAGCTCCGACTTGGGAAAGGATTGGCTTTACGGAATTGGTGTCGCCGAATTGTTCAAATATTCGGAATGAGAGGAGGGCAAGACTATCGGACGATGTATCGTTGTAGGCAAAATAGGTCTTGTAGATGCCATAGAAATAGGATTTCTTCTCGACTTCACCAAAGCGACCGAATTGTTGTGGGATACAGGTTCCCTCCTCACCCGCATTCCAATCGTGTCGGCAGGTATCACAATTGGTCGACAACCATGAGATTGTCTCAATGCACGGGATGGAGTCTTGAGACATCAGGGATTGCGCTGACGCTTGGATCTCAATGAACATGACGAGAAGAGTCGCGATCAATATGTTGGACTGCTGAATGAGAATCACTACATGATCCTGCTTAGATTGCCTCTACTTTTGGATTAGGGCAATGTTCATGAACGATGACAATCGGGCGGCTGCCTAACGACTGGCGGTTAAGCTGCGGCAACGTACCCGTTGCGGATTGTACTGCCGGTACTGTGCCGAGCCAACATTTATGATTGACGAACATCTTTCACCTTGATTCACACCTGCCAGTACTGCACGACGCTCCCACCGTCAGCTTGAACCGCTGGTTAGGCGCAGTTGCCCTCAGTCGCAAGAGGAGAACGACCAGAATTTGTCTTTGTAGAATACATATGATCTACAAATGTTCTTAGCTCTTGCGGCAACAGTAACACAATCCACATCAAACTTATCATATGAAGCAAGTAGAGAAGGTGGCACTCTCTGCTCATCATCAAAGCCAAAATTCACAATAGTATCTCCCCTCGCTTCAATGGCAAAATCAAATCCGGTGTCATAACTCGTCGGTGCCTTGGTAGACCAGAGCCTGTAAAGGCGATAGCTTGTCCCTTCAGCAATGACGCGAGATAGGATTCCACCTTTTCTGAATCCTCTGTTGATTGGACAACAAGCGCGTAATCAGGCATCGTGTCGTTGTTAAGGTTACACTTATAGAAACATTGGAAGTGAATCCAGACCTCATTCATTTGTTCATCTTGGTCCAGAGATGAATCACTCTTTACCTGCCAATCCGTGAAAGAATGGTCCAAGACTTTGCGCACTTCGGAAGGTAAGGTCTGAGAACCTATCGAATTTGTGGAAAGTACCAGAAGCAATGCAAAGCATCTGAACATAAGATGATCCCTTTCAGAGGGCAACTGCAGCCTAACGTCTGGCGGTTAAGCTGCGGCAACGGAACCGTTGGGAGTGTACTGTCGGTACTGTGCCGAGCCAACATTTATGATTGACGAACATCTTTCACCTTGAATCAAACCTGCCAGTACCGCACGACGCTCCTTCCGTCAGCTTGAACCGCTGGTTAGGCGGCACGCTCACTTGAATGCTCTGCGTCAATCGAGTCAAACATTCCAATCGCACTGTGAACGTTCCATGACATCTGAGATCAACGTCAACTCCGTGATCGAATGCTAAGCATCACTCTGCTCGAATCTCGACCAGAATGCTTGAACCTTCTGTCTCGTTGTCGACCACGCTTGTAGAACGGTCACGGTGATCGATGCATCTGTGAACTCAACGTCAACTAAGTGAATCTGCCATCGGGTCGTATGCGAACAGACTTCAGGAATGATGTCCGTACGACCTGAACATGACTCGGTGTTCGCATAGACGGAATTGTCGATGCCTACGATCGTGAATACTCGAGCTGTCGCAGTGCGACGTTTCAGTTCAACAGTCGATCGATGAGTATCGCTTCATCAACTGTGGCACGATGCTTGAGAGATAGCAACATCGAGATCAGTACGACTGATGACGTTCATATTCATGATTTCTCCATGTCTGATCCTCGATGCGCCGCCTAACGTCTGGCAACTAAGCTGCGGCAACGTACCCGTTGGGAGTGTACTGTCGGTACTGTGCCGAGCCAACATTCTATGAATGACGTACATCTTTCGCCTTGAATCAAACCTGCCAGTACCGCACGACGCTCCCACCGTCAGCTTGAGTTGCTGGTTAGGTTGCAGCGTGGCGCACGGGCGGAACACTACCGCTGATTGATGTCGATGCCCGTGAGTTGATTCACCTACCACAAAAAAACGAACTTGATCTGCACTGTCCACGCAATGGTTCAGCAATGGTGGTAGGGAAGTGGTGCCCTCGACGTTGTATAATTTGTCCTGTACTACAGCACCATGAGCGGTAGAATGGTACGGTCACGTACACTCTCCGCTGGCTGCTGACGACCTTCCACACCGCCCGTGCGCAAAGAACTTACTTTCAAGAACAGCACTGACCGCTTTGAAACTCTCACTGGTTCAGGATTGCACTGTCAATTCAGACTGAAGTTCGTCTCTTCATCCATCTCAAAGCTGCAACCTAACGTCTGGCGGTTAAGCTGCGGCAACGTACCCGTTGGGATTGTACTGTCGGTACTGTGCCGAGCCAACATCTATGATTGACGAACATCTTTCACCTTGAATCAAACCTGCCAGTACCGCACGACGCTCCTTCCGTCAGCTTGAACCGCTGGTTAGGTGCAATTGCATTGGATACTATTTTAGCAACATGAGTTTTTTAGTCTCTGAATATTTGTCTGACTGCAATCGATAAAAATAAACACCGCTCGGAATGCTCGCCGCATTCCATTGTCGCGTGTGACGACCTGCCGTCAATATTTCCGAGACAATAGTTGTTACTTCTCGTCCAAGTAAATCAAACACTTTCACGCTTATGTAAGATGCCCTTGGAAGAACGAACGAGATTGTTGTGGATGGATTACATGGATTCGGATGATTCTGCTCAAGAATAAAACAAATCGATTTCTGTCCGTATTCATCATTAAGACCCGTTACTATCTCTGAAAGCGGTCGGCGCCACACACCACCGCCACCGGTTCCAGCAAAGAGATTCGTAGCGGAGACAGTGAGAGAACGGATAGAAGTATTCCTCAAGCCGGTATTGACTGCAATCCAGCTTGTACCGTTATCGGTGGAACGAAAGACACCACCGCCATTGGTGCCAACAAAAAGATTTGTTCCGCAGACAGTGAAGGCAGAAATAGAATGACTCGGTACGATGCTCACCCCTGTCCAGCTTGTGCCACCATCAGTGGAAAGATCGACGCCGCCATTTGCACTCGCAGCAAAGAGATTCGTGCCTGAGACAGCAAAAGCACAAACACCGGTCAAGCCTGTATTCATCGATGTCCAGTTTGTGCCGCTATCGGTGGAACGAAAGATGCCGCCATAATTCGCAGCAAAGATATTGGTGCCGGAAATGCCAAGAGCAAAAACAGGAATGCTCTCCAAGCCTGTATTGACTGCCGTCCAATTCGTGCCGTTATCGGTGGAAAGAAAAACTCCCTCACCAGTCCCAACAAAAAGGTTCATATTACAAACCGCGACACATCTGATATGAGTATTTGTCAGGCCCGCATTGACCTCGGTCCAACTTGTGCCATAGTTAGTGGAACGAAAGACGCCTCCATCAGTGCCAACAAAGAGATTCATACCGGAAACAGCAAAACCAAAGATGCCGGTGTTCGTTAATCCGCTATTGACCGCTCTCCAGCTTATGCCGTTGTCAGAGGAAAGAAAAACTCCATAGCCAGCAGTACCGGCGAAGAGATTTCCAGAGGAGTCAGGGAAGGTGGCAAGAGCCTCGAAATAAGGACTCGTCCCCGTACTGACTATTGTCCAGCTTGTACCACTATCTGTGGAACGATGGACGCCGCCATAAGTCCCTGCAAAGATGGTTCTCGGCGAATTGGGAGAGATGGCAAGACACCCAACTTCTCTGTTTGTCAAACCGACATTAACAGTTGTCCAACTTGTGCCGTTGTTGGAGGAAAGAAAAACTCCGCTACCATAAGTTCCAACAAATAAGTTCATACCGGAGGCGGCAAGACAATTGATATGAGTAATTGTTAGTCCGCTATCGATTGCAGTCCAGCTTGCACCATCGGTAGAAAGGAAAACTCCGCCCCCGTAAGACCCAGCATATAAATTAGTGCCTGAGACGGCGAGACCTTGGATATCCGTATTTGTCAAGCCTGCGGCTGTCCAGCCTCCGCCTGTATAAAGAAAAACCCCGTTAAGGGTACCGGCAAAGATATTTCCTGATGAGTCGGGATAGACAACGAAAGCGTTTACCTCAGTACCCGGCACTAAACCACTATTGACTGTAGTCCAGCTCGTGCCATAATCAGTGGAACGGAAGACACCGTAGATATTTGTTGCGGCAAAAAGAGTAGTGCCCCAGAAAGCCAAAGCACGAATTGAAGTGTGCGTCATTCCGTTATTGGCCGCAATCCAGCTTGTGCCATTATCAGTGGAAAGAAAAACTCCATTACCGTAAGTTCCGGCAAAGATATTCCCCGATGAGTCGGGAGTGAAAGCAAAAGCATAGACAGAATTGTGCATCAAGATTGGAGTCCAGCTCATACCGTTATCGGTGGAAAGGAAGGCGCCCTGTGTAGTCCCGGCAAATACATTAGAGCCGGAGACGGCAAGGCTAACAAAATTCCCGCCATAGGGGCCATTGGTTTGGATCCATTGAGCAATGGATGGAGAGATGCCGCTGATGATGAGCAGCACCAAGAGGAGAAGTCGTATGATTCGTTTCATAAACCTTACTCCTTTCGTTACGTCTGCTGAGGCAATTGCACCTAACGTCTGGCAACTAAGCTGCGGCAACGTAACCGTTTGGAGTTTGTACTGTCGGTACTGAGCCGAGCCAACATTTATGAATGACGTACATCTTTCACCTGAATCAAACCAGCCAGTACCGCACAACGCTCCCACCGTCAGCTTTAGTTGCTGGTTATGTAGCGGCAGAAATCACCACCGCTTGTTGATGTCACTGACTACAAATAACTTGAAAACAGAATCGGTTCTTGATTCGTACCGCCCATTGCTTGGGCCACAACTGAGAGTAGGGAAGTACTGTCCCTGACGACTCTCATGCTTTCCGTTTGTCCAGCACTGATGACCAATGAGCGGTACGACTGCAACAGTCGTTACGATACCGCCATCACGAGCCTGTTGACAATCTGCACTGACACCAAGAACTTTGAACCAACCTCGTCCGAACTGTTGACAGCTTCTTGTTCTGAAAAACCCGACTTACCACATTACTTCCAAACAGCCGCTACATAACCTTTGCTTATACTGCCAACATCAGATGCAAAAACACTACCAACATTCCCGGCAAGAACGTTCTTGGATGCTTTCTTGCCCATATACCCTGCAAAAAAAATCAGGCCCCCCACTGTTACCTCATTTCGTTTACTATAGTAGAGAGCCAATCGGAACATACAAAACGGACAAACCAAAAACAAGAATCCTTATGCCTCCCGAAAAACTCCTTGACCAGCTGCGCATCGTCCTGCAGCTCCGACACGTCAGCAACAATACCCTTGAGGCATACGTCTACTGGGTCCGTCGCTATATCTTCTTTCATGACAAGCGACATCCGGCAGAGATGGGGGAATCGGAGATTCGGACTTTCTTGTCCTCTCTGGCAACCCATAACAAGGTCTCCGCCTCCACCCAAAACCAGGCCCTCAACGCACTCGTGTTCCTCTACCGGCATGTCCTGAAGAAAGACCTCGGCCCGTTCGGAAATGTTTTTCGCGCACATCTGCCCAAACGACTCCCCACGGTCCTTGCCCCCGATGAAGTGACACAAATGCTTGCCCGGTTGAGAGAACCCTACCGACTCATGGCATCGCTACTCTATGGCGGCGGACTCCGCCTCATCGAGTGCATCCGCCTGCGTGTGAAAGATATCGACTTCGCCCGTGTCAAGATACTGGTGCGCGATGGAAAAGGAGAGAAGGATCGCATGACCATATTGCCCGGATCGATCATCCCGGCGCTGCAGAACCACCTTCATTCGGTCCGCGAAATCCATGCACAAGACCTGGCAAAAGGCTTCGGCACTGTCTGGCTCCCGTACGCACTTGCTTCAAAATATCCTGACGCATCCCAAAGCTGGATCTGGCAGTATGTGTTCCCGGCACAAGCCATGTCACGTGAGCCGCAGTCAAACATCGTCCGGCGACACCACCTCGATCCGAGCGCGGTACAACGCGCGGTCAAGATTGCGCTTCTGACTGCAGGGATCCAGAAGGCCGCAACATGCCATTCGCTCCGCCACTCGTTCGCCACACACCTCATCGAACAGGGCTGCGATATTCGCACGGTGCAGGAATTGCTGGGCCATAAGGATCTCAGAACCACGATGATCTATACCCACGTGGTGGACATGCCGGGAAAGACCGTCATCAGCCCTCTGGATCGCGTGTCGGCATTTTCCAAACAACAACCGCGCCTCCTGCGGGAGGTTGGTCCCGATCAGGCAGTGAAGGAAGCCCTCGCCTGGGAGTCAAGCTATATCGTCGCGACCCCGGTGTGATCGAGGCCGGCAGCAGCCTGACTGTCCCCCGGTACGCATTCTCCGTCTGCATTTTTCCTTGCCTTTCCATTTGTCTTTGTGTATCCTCATTTGCAATTCCCAATCCTGTCACACGTCCCCATTCCCCGGAGGTGCATGCTCAAAGGCCTGTTCAAAACCAAGAGCCTCGATACGCTCATCCATGAAGGCGAGGTGCCGCAACATCAACTCAAGCGAGTACTCGGGTCATTCGATGTTGTGATGCTGGGGATCGGGGCAATCATCGGAGCCGGAATCTTCGCCACCATCGGCACGGCAGCGGCGGGCGATATGGCACGCCCTGGCGCCGGACCCGCCCTGATTCTCTCGTTCGTCATTACCGCCATCGCCTGCGGGTTCGCTGCACTGTGCTATGCAGAGTTCGCCGCCATGGTCCCCATCTCCGGAAGCGCCTACACCTATTCGTATGCAACACTCGGCGAGCTGGTTGCCTGGATCATCGGGTGGGACCTGATCATCGAGTATGCAGTGGGCAACGTCGCGGTCGCCATCAGCTGGGCGAATTACTTCAAGACGTTCGTGGCGGGATTCGGCATCGTCATCCCCGATTGGATCTCAACGGATTTCAGGACCGCTGCAAAAATTCCCGGTCTCTTCGAGACCGCACCGCATCTGTTCGGGATCCCGATCGTGTTCAACCTTCCCGCCATTTCCATCGTGGCACTCATCACCATCGTGCTCGTGCTCGGTATCCGCGAGAGCGCCCGGATGACCACGGTCATGGTCATCATCAAGCTCATCGTGCTTGCGGTGTTCGTTGCCGTCGGGTTCAATTATGTGAAGCCCGCCAACTGGACTCCGTTCGCTCCCAACGGTTGGGCAGGCATCCAGGCAGGCGCCGCAATCGTCTTCTTCGCGTATATCGGATTTGACGCAGTCTCCACGGTTGCGGAAGAAGTGAAGAACCCGAAGCGCGACCTTCCCATCGGCATTATCGGCTCATTGATTGTCTGTACCATCGTCTATATTATTGTTGCCGCCGTTTTCACAGGCATCATTCCGTATCATGACCTGGTGAAAACGCTCGCCACATCACAGGCGGAACCTCTCACGCTCGCCCTCCAATACGCTCACATCGAGAAGTGGGGAAATTTCTTCGTCGGACTCGTGGCGTTCGGATCGGTGATCGCTCACACCGCGGTGCTGCTCGTGTTCCAGCTTGGCCAGCCGCGTATCTTTTTCTCCATGTCCCGTGATGGACTCCTCCCGCCAAGTTTCTCGCACGTCCATCCAAAATACAAGACGCCGCACGTGACGACGATTTTCACCGGCGTCGCGGTTGGCGTGTGCGCGATGTTCACCAGCATCGATGAGATGGTGGACCTGACAAATATCGGGACGCTGTTCGCGTTTGTGCTCGTGTGTGCAGGTATCATCATCCTGCGCAAACGCGACCCCCTTCGTCAGCGGACATTCAAAGTTTCATGGGTTCCGCTTACGCCCGTCTGGTTGATTGCACCGTATGCCGTCTGGATGGTCGACGGGATGCACGATCTTACGCGTGTCGTGCTGATGGTGATCAGCCTGCTCGGACTGTTGGCAAATATCGTGGCGCTCAGTCAGAAACTGAGAGGCAAAGCGATCACCGACTGGCTTAAAACCGACGTCGCACTTGCAGGAATCTTTTCGTGTGTGTATCTGATGGACGGTCTTCCGGAAGTAACGTGGGGACGGTTTGTTCTGTGGCTTATTGTTGGATTGGTGATCTACTTCCTGTATAGCTACAAGAGAAGCAAGTTGAGAGTGAATGGGGTGATGTGAGAACAGTTCGGTTCATTGTCCCCACAGGAAACCTCCTAGGGATCCATTTTCTTTTGCTCGTCCAAAAGAAAATGGATGAAAAGAAAAGGACGCCCGAATCGAAACGCACAACCTGAGGTTGGTCCGTCCAATGGTTCATGCGGTTTCAGCACAGTACCAGGAAGCAGTAAGCGCTGAAACCGCAAACCTGTTCCTTAGCCCACGCACGCCGCTATCGATTCGGGAGATCAGCGCTCTGTCTTCATGTTTGGACATAAGCAGTGGTCTAAGAGGTCGATCTGAGGCGCGCTTCCCAACGCTGAAAGAATCTGATTCATGTGGGTGGGTTCAGATTCTTCACTTCGTTCAGAATGACGTTGGGCAATGAAGTCATGATGAATCATTCATGAAGATTGAACCAGTAGTACTCGAAAGCAACGGCGTCTGGCTTGTGCCGCTGTCCCTTGCACACATACCCGCGTTATGCCGCGTGGGTCTCGATCCCGATCTCTGGACCATCACCATGACGTTGATCCGCAACGAGGATGAGATGAAGCGGTACGTTCAAACGGCATTGTCCTTGCAGGAGGCACGGACTGCACTTCCCTTTGCAACCATCGACAAAAAGAGCGGAAGGGTTACAGGGAGCACCCGATTCGGGAACATCGATACCGTGAACAAGCGCGTGGAGATCGGGTGGACATGGCTCGGCAAGGAATTCCAACGGACACATGTGAATACCGGGGCAAAGTATTTAATGCTTAGACATGCGTTTGAAGTGTGGGGATGCTATCGGGTTGAATTCAAAACGGATGTCATCAACGAGAAGTCCCGCAACGCCCTCAGTCGGATTGGAGCGAAGGAGGAAGGAATCCTCAGGAAGCACCAGATCACGGCAACCGGGCGGGTTCGTGATTCGGTGTACTACAGCATCATCGATTCCGAGTGGCCGGAAGCGAAAGGCGCGCCTGGAAAAGATGTTGATGAACAACAGGTAGTGCCGACATTCCTGTCGGCACATACAGTCAAGGGTAGGCAAGCAGGAATGCTTGCCCCACCAGTGATGAATCGTTGTGGGTAAAGAAGAATGTTTGCTCCGCCAGATGGAAATGGCTGGTAGTGCCGACATTCCTGTCGGCACATACAGTCAAGGGTAGGCAAGCAGGAATGCTTGCCCCACCAGTGATGAATCGTTGTGGGTAAAGAAGAATGTTTGTTCCGCCAGATGGAAATGGCTGGTAGTGCCGACATTCCTGTCGGCACATGCAGTCAAGGGTAGGCAATCAGGAATGCTTGCCCCACCAGTGGTGAATCGTTGTGGGGCAAAGAAGGCAATGTGGTGTGCTTCCCGCCAGATGGGAAAGAATGTTTGCCAGATGGATCGGTAGTGCCGACATTCCTGTCGGCACATACAGTCAAGGGTAGGCAATCAGGAATGCTTGCCCCACCAGTTATGGATAGACATCAATCGATCGAGTAATATGGTCTCCGGAGAATTGAAGATTACGCGCCGCCGATTGCCTCATTGGTCCGTACGCGGAGCGACGTATTTCGTGACGTTTCGCACTCAGAGGGGTGTGCTGAGTGAGACGGAAAGGACTTTGGTTCTCAATCATGTGAAGCAAGGGGCAAATCAATTTTATACGCTTGTCGCCTGTGTTGTCATGCCGAATCATATCCACGTCATTTTCAGCGCTGACCGTTCGTATTCGCTTGAGCAAATCATGAGAGGGATGAAAGGAGTTTCGGCGTACAAAGTGAATGAGACGAGGGGGACAGAAGGGGAAGTCTGGCAACACGAATCGTTCGACAGAATTATCAGAAGTCAGAAAGAGCTGTATGCAAAGCTGAGATATATGTTGAACAATTCTTTGAAGGCTAGGCTGGTGGAAGACCCATGGGGTTACACCGGGTGGTATTGTAATGAGGAGTACTTCCGTAGATAGCCTCGTTCGCGCCGGCGCCGCAGAAGCATATCTGGTAGTGCCGACATTCCTGTCGGCACACACAGTCAAAGTTAGGCAAGCAGGAATGCTTGCCCCACCAGTTGTTGGACCGTAGTGGGCAAAAAAAGAATGTTGCTGCACCAAATGGAAATATCTGGTAGTGCCGACCTGTCTGCCGGACATGTTTCTGGAATGGCAGGCAGACATTCCTGTCGGCACACACAGTCAAAGTTAGGCAAGCAGGAATGCTTGCCCCACCGATGATGGATCGTAGTGCCACACAAGAATGATGCTGCACCAGATGGAAATGGCTGGTAGTGCCGACATTCCTGTCGGCACATGCAGTCAAGGGAAGGCAAGCAGGAATGCTTGCCCCACCAGTGATGAATCGTTGTGGGCAAAGAAGAATGTTTGTTCCGCCAGATGGAAATAACTGGTAGTGCCGACATTCCTGTCGGCACATCAGTCAAGGGTAGGCAAGCAGGAATGCTTGCCCCACCAGTGGTCGTTAGACGTGTGATGGTTCCGGAGTGCCCCTTTTTAGCTGTTTTCCCGCACAAACTACCCCCTTTTCATGTTTGGAGATAAACCAAAATTCCTTATCTTCTCCCAATCGTTTCCAGAGTCAACAGTAGTGACATTGTTCTTCACGCAAACAATTCTTCGGATCCAGTAGATACACTCGTCGCGTTTCCATTTCATTCACACACCAACAACACAAGGAGACTCGTATGGGCGCACCGGTAACACATTTTGAGATCATTTCCCGCAACGGCGAGCGGCTGCAGGAGTTCTACGCCAAACTGTTCGACTGGAAGATCAACGCCGACAATCCAATGAAATACGGGCTTGTCGAGAAAGCCGGCCGCGGCATTGGAGGCGGCATCTCCAATCCGGGCCCGGATGGCATGACTCACGTAACATTCTACGCGGAAGTCGCCGACCCCCAGGCAACGCTCGACATGGCTGTTGGTATGGGAGGATCTGTGGTGCTTCCTGTTACTGAAGTTCCGGGCATGGTTACGTATGCCCTTTTCACCGACCCCGATGGAAACCGGGTCGGCATCACCAAGGCGATGCCTGCACCACCGAAAGCAGCAAGGAAGAGGAAGGCGACTGCAAAGAAGAGACCGGCGCCGAAAAAGAGCGGTAAGGCCAAGGCGAAAAGAAGAAGATAAATAGGATAAATGGATATTTGGATATATGGATATATGGATTCAAGGCCTCCTCCGGATTTCGGAGGAGGTCTTTTTGTTTGGTCTGTTCAGAATGATATTATCTGAGTCATTCCACGTCAAAAGTCATTCTGAATCCTGCCTCCCAAGGATGAAGAATCTGATGCATCGCGCAGTGTTCAGATTCTCCCGAAGGTCACGAAGTGATCCCTTTGGGAGATACATTCGCATTCACCCGCCTGAGAAGCTGCTCGTTCAGAATGACGTTGGCCTTTTGTTGCGGCCGCCATTCTGAGACACGATCCTCAGTGTCGAAGATTCTGCATCCGTCTCGTCGTTCAGATCCTTCAATCGTCAGCAACTCGCCGGTTCTCTTCCTCCACTCACCTAAAAACTCATGATCAACCAGCAGCGCCGTTGTATATTGGATTCGCCATTTGATTGAGCATCACATACGATGAGGAGACGAATCCATGGAGACGATTGTCAAAGTTGCTGATCCGCATCGATGTGCCAGCAGAGAACACAAAGGGGATGGAAATGGAAGGGATGGTGGCGCGGTGGTACGCGAAGGTGATGCTTGCCCCACCAGTGGTGATTCGACATCCGTCACGCCGAGCGCCTGCCCGCCGAATTCGTTTCCTGAAGGCAGGCGGGAAGTCGAGCGTGACATGCGCGGACACGAGCAAGCGTCATTCTGAACGAGGTGAAGAATCTGACGTCCCCCACCACAGGTAGCGCCGAGATTCCTGTCGGCAACGGGTCAGTGTTGGCAAGCAGAATGCTTGACACACCAGTGCGTCATCGCAGGTAGCGCCAACCTGCCTGCCGGGCGAGACGACTGGAATGAGAAGAGTTGGCAGCCTTCTCTCTGCCAAGAGATTTCCAAAATAACGAAACTTTCCGGTGGCGTGAACGTATTCACCGACCATGAGTCGGCAAGTAACCCATATACATTTTCTAAAGAAAAGCCTTGACAACGACCTTCAGTTCGACTATATTGTCACCCATCTAATGACCATAAGTCATCTATTGAACAGGAGTCATAAATGGGAATAGAAGAGCGAAAAGAGCGTGAAAAGGAGCATCGGCGGGAAGAGATCATCAATGCGGCAGAAAAGGTGTTCTTTGAGAAAGGCCTTCAGATCGCCACAATGGATGAGATAGCTGAGGAAGCTGAACTGGGAAAGAGCACACTCTATCTCTATTACAAGAGCAAAGAGGATTTGTACCTCGCCGTACTGATGAGGGGGTCCGACATTCTGTACCAGATATTCCAGAAGGTCGTTACCTCCGGTGAACCCACGATCAAGCAGGTGGCAGGACTCGGGGAAGCCTACTACGATTTCTTCAAACAATACCGGAACTACTTCAGGATGTTCTACTTCTTTGAAAATCCCCAGATGCATCGTCAGGTGTCGGAGGAGATGATGGGAATGTGCTCCGAGAACAACGGAAGGATCTGGAAGCTGATCGTCGATCTCATCCGGAAAGGGATGGATGAAGGGGTCATTCAACGCAACATCAACCCGACGCAGATCGCGGTGATGCTCTGGTCGAACGCCAACAGCCTGATGAGACAGATGGACCGGGAGGATGGCTACTGGAGCGAGCGCATGGGTGTCGATCTCGAGGCGACACTCCGGCTCACCTACTCGCTTCTGCTCGAAGCGATCATGACGGACGAAGCGAAAGAGAAATATCCTGAACACGTTG
Organism: uncultured Bacteroidota bacterium; assembly: GCA_963734955.1. GTDB lineage: Bacteria > Bacteroidota > Ignavibacteria > UBA10030 > UBA6906 > UBA11986. Next base: position 199,916 of record CAVTJO010000005.1, on the reverse strand, counting down.
TCTGAGTTCTGAACCACACACGCAACAATTTCGAGGGAGTAGAGAAATGAAGAAGGTGACCATTGTTGGACTGTTCATTGCCGGATCTGCTCTGGCACAGCCCAGGCTGCCTCTCACCGTTGAGAAGGCTGTGGAGCTGGGGATTGAAAACAGCAAGACGCTGCATTCATCGTTGATGAAGGTGGAGTATGCCGATGCGAAGTCCGGTGAAATAAATGCCTCGCGGCTTCCGTCCTTAAAGTTTAGCGGGGGATATACAAGGCTGAGCGATATTCCGCCCGGCGCGGCAGTCATTCCGGCAAATTCGTTCGGCCAGGGGCTGCCACCTCAGACATTGAGTGTTCCCCTTACCCAGACGATCCTGGACAACTATACGCTGCGGGCAACGGTTCAGCAGCCGCTGTTCACAGGATTCCGGATGGATGCCTTGTCAAGTGCTGCCGATTACACTGCCGAGGCCCAGAACTTCGACTACGCAAAAGATAAGTCCGACCTGGTCTACAACACCAAGGTCGCGTACTGGTCCCTGTACAAGGCGATTCAGATCAAGAATGTTGTGGACGAGAACGTCGGGCAGGTGAAGGCACACCTCAAGGATGTCCAGAATATGATGGAGCAAGGGTTGACCACGAACAACGATGTGCTGAAAGTCGAGGTGCAGCTGTCCGATGTACAGTTGAAGCAGATCGATGCAAAGAACGCGGTCCGACTGGCGATGATTGGATTGGACAACACGATCGGCATTCCGCTCTCGACCGAGATCGAGTTGAACTCGGAGATTGTCCACACCCCGAAGGACTACGACCTCAATGAGCTTCTGGAGCAGGCGATGGACAAGCGTCCTGAATTGAAAGCGATGGATTCACGTGTGAAGGCCGGCGAGGCAGGCGTTACCGCCGCGAGATCGGGCTGGTTCCCGCAGATTTATCTTTCGGGCAATTACTATTACTCACGGCCCAACCAGAGGATCTTCCCGACCCAGGACCTCTTCAAGGACACGTGGGATGTTTCCGTTGGCGTGTCGCTTGATATCTGGAATTGGGGCCAAACACTCCATCAGACAGATCAGGCCCAGGCGCAGCTTGCGCAAGCCCGTGATGCACTCGGCCAGATTCAGGATGGGATAACGCTCGACCTTACACAGGCGTATCTTAATCTCCAACAGGCAAAAGAGCGGATCGATGTGGCCGAACAGGGAGTGAAGCAGGCCGAAGAGAATCACCGCGTCACCAGCAAAAGGTTCGCGGCGGGGCTCGCCTCCACTTCCGACCTGCTCGATGCGGAGGTTGCGCTCCTCCAGGCCAAGACAAACCAAACCAATTCCCTCGTGGATTACGCACTGGCACAGGCGCGGATTGAAAAGTCCATTGGTGAATAACGAATATCGTATTCCAGTCTACATTCTGAATGAGGATTGAAATGAAGAAGAGAAAGGCAGTCATCATCGCCGCTGCAGCGTTTGTCGTGATCGTCTCCATACTATTTTACAACCGCCATCAGATTCAGGCAAAGGCCCAGTCCGACGTGTTGAATACCGTCCCGGTATCGGTCGTGACAGTGACAAAACAGCAACTTGCGGAAAACCTGTCGCTGGTGGGTACAATTGCGGGTTACAATGATGTTGCGATTGTCTCGGAGACATCGGGCCGCGTCACGGCCGTACTTGCGAAAGTGGGGGAATACAAGCCCGCGGGTTCTGCTCTGATCCAGGTGGACGACGAGCTCAAATCTGCTGCATTTGCAACGGCAGAGGTGAACTACCAGCGCGCAAAACGGGACATGGAGCGGTACCAGTCTCTCGAGGAAGACAATGCGGTCTCGAAAGTACAGAAGGAATCCGCATGGCAGAATTTCAAGATCGCCGAGGCACAGTACATTGTTGCCCGCCGACAGTTGAAGGATACCAAGATCACGACACCCATTTCCGGAGTTGTCACATCCCGCCCTGTTGATGTGGGGACGATGGTGCAGAACAACGCGGTTGTCGCAAATGTCGTGGATATCTCACGGCTCAAGGTGAAGCTCAATGTCGCTGAGAAGGATGCGTTCAAGTTGAAGGCGGGAGATGCAGTTGAGATCACCACTGATGTGTATCCGGGCGTGAAGTTTCCCGGCAAGATATCGACCATAAGTGCGAAAGCCGATGATGCTCATAGCTATCCCGTGGAGATCGTCATCGCAAACAATAACAGGCAATGTCCGCTGAAGGCAGGTATGTTCGGTCGCGTGATGTTCACATCCATCCCTCACGCGGAGGTCATTAGCATCCCCCGGCAGGCATTGGTGGGAAGCGTGAAGGATGCCCAGGTCTATGTCGTTGACGGCAATGTTGCCCGGCTCCGGTCCATTGTGGTCAGCGGAGAGACGGGGACTGATCTCGGGGTGACAAGCGGTCTGCAGAACGGCGAGATCGTCGTCATCAACGGTCAGAATAATCTGAAGGATAACACTGCAGTTGAAGTGATCAAGTAAGAACGCGGATTGAGGAGAATGTATCGATGACTATCACTGAACTTTCAATCAAGAGACCGACGCTCATCGTTGTCATCTTTGCCGTCCTTGGAGTGCTCGGAGTTTTCAGCTTCCAGCAGCTGAAGTATGAGCTTCTGCCCAAGATGTCCATTCCCTGGGTAACGGTCGTCACGGTTTATCCCGGTGCGTCTCCGCAGGAGGTCGAGACGTCCGTGACGAAGGTGCTGGAGGATGGTGTCTCCGGTGTGGACAAGATCAATACCGTCTATGGCACGTCGATGGAGGGAGTCTCGATTGTGTCGGTCGAATTCAACCTGACCGCCGAGATCAACACCGCACTTCAGGATGTGCAACGAAAAGTGAATGAAGTAACACCATTGCTTCCGGATGGCGTGAAAGCGCCGCGTATTTCCAAGTTCGCCCTGGATGAGCTTCCGGTGCTTCGTATGGGCGTGACCGGCACTCTCCCGTCGACCGAATTCTATCAACTTGTAAAAGACAGGATTCAACCCCGTCTCGCAAAGTTGAGCGGCGTCGGACAGATTACCCTGGTGGGTGGGGATGAGAGGGAAATCAGGGTCAATATTGATGCACAAAAACTGAGGTCATATAAACTCTCCGCGCTGCAAGTGACGCAGGCGATCAAGGCGTCCAACCTGGATTTTCCCACGGGCAACATCAAACAGGATGGGAACCAGTACGTCATACGCGTGGCCGGCAAGTTCAACTCAGTTGATGGACTGCGGAACCTCGTGATCGCACAATCGAGGCAGGGAAGCGACATCCGGTTGCGGGACATTGCAGAGGTGGAGGATGGGCACAAGGAATACAGTACCATCAGCAGGATCAACGGCCGGACTTCGATCGGCGTTCTCGTCCAAAAACAATCGGATGCGAATTCGGTTGACGTGAGCGAAGTGGTCAGGAAGGAGATCCCCAAGATCGAGAAGGACTATGCGCACGTCGGCTTGAAGTTCGACATCGCACAGGACGGATCGACCTTCACACTCGATGCGGCAAATGCAGTGAAGGAGGATCTTGCGCTTGCCGTGCTGCTCGTGGCAATCGTCATGCTGGCGTTCCTCCACAGCATCCGGAATTCTGTCATCGTCATGATTGCGATCCCGGCCTCAATGGTCTCCACGTTCATTGCAATGTATGTGTTCGGCTTGTCGCTGAACCTCATGACATTGTTGGGGCTCTCACTCGTGGTCGGTATTCTGGTCGACGACTCTATCGTCGTACTGGAGAATATCTACCGTCACCTGGAAAAGGGGGATGACCGCAAGGTTGCTGCGGTAAAAGGGCGAAACGAAATCGGCTTTGCTGCGCTCTCCATTACCATGGTCGACGTTGTCGTGTTTGTCCCGCTGGCGCTTGTGTCAGGGCTTGTGGGAAACATCATGCGTGAGTTCGCCCTCGTGGTTGTGTTCTCAACCTTGATGAGTCTGTTCGTCTCATTTACGATCACGCCAATGCTTGCGTCGCGGTTCGGAAAACACGAGCGGCTTACGCGGGACTCGCTGCTGGGCCGGTTTGCCGTCGGGTTTGAGGGAATCTTCAATCGATTCAGCGCCCTCTATCAGGATGTGTTACGATGGGGATTGAATCATCGCGCAAAAGTGCTCATTATCGCGGTTGCCCTTCTGGTTGCCTCATTGTCGCTGGTTCCGTTCGGATTCATCGGAGCGGAGTTCATGACGCAGACTGACAGGGGAGAGTTTACCGTGACGGTGGAGATGCCGCCCGGATCCACGCTGGACAACACGAATTACGCCACCCGGCGCGCGGAAGAGATCATCTCCAGCATGCCGGAAGTGAAGAAAATGTTCGTGAACGTCGGCTCGTCCAGTGAAGGGTTCGTCGGGCAATCGTCGAACAACATTGCGGAATTGAACGTTACATTGTATCCGAAAAATGAGCGCCGCCGGTCCACCGATGATGTCGGGACAGATATCAAGAGACAGATTGGGCAGATTCCCGGGGCGAAGGTGCGGGTCAACCCCATCGGCATTTTCGGGACAGCGAACCAGACTCCAATCCAGCTTGTAATCAGTGCGCCCACGTACGATGAAGCCAGAATCAATGCGGAGAAAGTGGCGACCATGGTGCGCAGGATCCCCGGCTCCGCTGACGTGCGGCTTTCATCCGAAGAAGGGAAGCCCGAGATGCGGGTGGAAATCGATCGCCAGAAAATGGCCGAGCTCGGATTGACCGTCGCGGACGTTGGATCAACACTCCGTGTGGCCCTCAACGGTGATGATGACTCGAAGTTCAGGCAGGGATCCGATGAGTACACCCTGCGTATCCAGTACGACAAGTTCGACCGCTCCAATGTGTCCGACGTTGGAGGCGTTACGTTCGTGAATCGGAAGGGCGAGATGATTGAGTTGAAGCAATTTGCCACCGTGGCCCAGGCGAACGGTCCCACCAAACTCGGACGGGAAAACCGGAACTATGCGGTGACCGTGTTTTCACAGGCGGTTGGCAGAGCGAGTGGCGACATTGGCGGCGACATCAAGAACTGGATTTCGAAGAATCCGCTTCCTCCGGGTGTACAGATCACGTATCGGGGGGATCTGCAGAACCAGGCCGAAGGCTTTTCAAGTCTCGGCATGGCATTCGGTGCGGCAATCCTCTTTGTCTATCTGATCATGGTAGCGTTGTACAACTCGTGGGTGTATCCGTTCGTGGTACTCTTTTCCATTCCGGTTGCCATCATCGGTGCGCTTCTTGCGCTTGCCCTGACGATGAAGACGCTGTCAATTTTCTCGCTGCTCGGTTTTATCATGCTCGTCGGACTGGTGGGGAAGAACGCCATCCTGCTGGTCGACCGCACAAATCAGATGCGAGAGGAAAAGGGCTTGTCTGTCACCGAGGCGTTGTTCGAGGCGGCAGAGACCAGACTGCGTCCAATCCTCATGACCACGATGACCATGGTGTTCGGGATGGCGCCGATTGCACTCAGCACGTCGGCAGGCTCGGAGTGGAAATCCGGCCTTGCCTCGGCTTTGATCGGAGGGTTGATCAGTTCGCTCTTGCTGACACTGGTTCTGGTGCCAGTGATGTATGTAAAGGTCGACCAGTGGCGTGAGTCGGTGCCGGCGTTCTTCACGAGGATCATCGCATGGCTGAGGGGGCGGAGAGTGAAGGCTGCGAAGCCATCCGTTACGCTGAAGCCAGTGCCAGCGTTGGAGTTTGGGGCGGCAAGGGAGATTGTACGAAGTGCCCCACATTAAGCATTTTGCGCCACTGTCTCATGATATGTTGGGGGTCTCAACTGATCGGTAGCATGGGCTGCGGGTCTGTTGGTTTTGTCAACCTGTCCGACCGACCTGGACCCCGCGTTTGGGGCCTTCTCTTTTCGGCAGCTCTCGATGTGACGACATCTGAAGTATCATTATCAGTCGCGCCTACCCAATCCAGTCGTTGTTTCTCTGTGAAACTCTTTGTAAACTATCACTGTCAAATCGTTCCTTTCTTTTCCCAAGACAAGACGCAAACCCTTGGCGACGTTAGATGACAACTCGGCAAGCACTGTTGCTCAAAGCGGCTGCGTTTTTCCCTCCTTCCGAACAAACCAGAACAACTTATCAACGACCCAGTCTATTATGGTATGCGATTCGCTTGTTGGGGCCTCCAACATGCGACGGGTATACTCCACGAAATTGGATGAAATGGTCTACAGCGTTCAAACATCAATGGAATTCGTAGCAGTACTTAGTCACCAACTATCCGAGGAGGTTTCTCTATGAGAAAGAGAAACGTCAAATCGACTTTGCGCCAATGGGCGCGTTTTGTGGCTGTGCCGCTCTTTGCAGTGATGTTGCTTGTTCTGTTGGGCTCTGAAGAGTTGCCAGCTGCCGCTGAACTGGCTAGCGGCGAAACATCGGTTGCTTCTTCACCAGCAGCACGATCGGGTGAGACAGTTGGGACTCCTTGGGTTGGAGATCCCGGGATCAAGAAAACGACTGCCGAGATCATGGCGCAACCGCCCTTGCATCGTCCCGCAAATTTTGAATCGCTGAGGCTTAATTGGGAATTGGAACAACCCGATCGAGAGAACCTTCCTCAGGCATCCGGTGCGATTGAATCGCCGCAGTGGCCACTCATGGATCGGTCTTCCCGACAACCAAGCGCGAACCCGTTATCACCTCAAACGATTGGTGTAACCTTTGATGGTGCGACAGGCCCGACGGAGACAGGAGGCGAATTTCCTCCTGATTGCATGGGTGCTGTGGGTCCGACCCAGTTCGTGGTGTTTATCAATGGGAGGATACGGTCATTCGTCAAGTCAACGGGGGTTGCCGATGGGGTTCTCAATGTCTCCCCAGACGTTTTTTTTGCTTCGGTGATAACCCCACCAGGCACAGGAGAAATATCATTCACGTCCGATCCGAATGTGCGTTATGATCGACTCTCGGGTAGATGGTTTCTCACTATTATCGATGTTACACTTGGGGCAGGCAATGCTATAACGAGGGCGAATCGGATCTTAATAGCTGTAAGCAATGGAAGCACGATTTCAGGGGGTACTGTCTGGACACTCTATCAGTTTCAGAATAGTGCAACCCTTTTTGCTGACTACCCGTCGCTGGGCATCGACGCAGATGCGCTGTATATCGGTACAGATCAATTTACGGTGGCCCCAAGCCCACTCTTTTCCAACACAAACGGCTACGTTCTTCGAAAGGCACCGTTACTGACCGGCAGCCCAATCGTTGTCACAGTGTTTACCGGGTTGTTAGATGGGAGTTTTGCCGGTCCTTTCGCACCGCGAGGAGTTGATAATTATGATCCAACGAATACCGGCCCGAGCGCAGTCGGATATTTTATTGGAGTTGACGGCGCAACATTCGGTACTTTGATGTTGCGACGCGTAATCGAATCCAGGCGGAACACCGACCATTTCTGCTAATATGTCTATCCCGACAACCATCTCAACTACCACCCCGGTGAAAGTTCCGCATTTGGGTAACACGGGCGGTACCAACGGCAGACTTGATGCGTTGGACGATCGGCTCTATGCTGCGCACCTGCGCAACGGAAGGCTCTGGACTGCCCATAACATTGGTGTCAACAACACTGGTGTTGCAACGGGAGCAAACCGGAATGCAGCCCGATGGTATGAAATTCAGAACTTGACGACTACGCCTACTGTTCGTCAGGCAGGAACTCTGTATGATAACAATGCCACAAATGATGTGAACCAACGGAACTATTGGATCCCTTCGATAACGGTTTCCGGACAGGGACATGCTGCACTTGGGTGCTCTATTGCAGGAACGAATGAGCGAATCAACGCATTCACTTCGGGTAGACTTTCCAGTGATGCACTTGGAACACTTCGAGACGGTCCGGGTGGAAGCACTCTCCCAGGGTATACTGCTACCACATTTGCTTACAACCCTGCGGGTGATCCGGGAGGAACTGGCGGACGACGTTGGGGGGACTACTCGTTCGTGAGTGTTGATCCGAATGATGATATGACCATGTGGACGATTCAAGAGTACTGCAACGGCACGAACACATATGGTGTCCGCGCAGCACAACTCATTGCGCCACCTCCTGCAACGCCCAGCGCTGCTTCACCAAGCATAATCCGGCAAGGTGATGTGGGCGTGAATGTTGTCATTACGGGGACATCGGTTTCAGGGTCAGGGTTCTTTGATCCCGGAGTGGGCTTCACCAATCGTATCAGTGGATCGGTAAGTGGAACCGGGGTAGCAATCAATAGCATCACGTATACTGATCCCGCACATGTTACGCTTAACCTCACTGTCTCGGGGTCTGCTCCAACGGGTGCCAGAACCGTCACAATAACAAATCCCGATGGTCAAGCAACAACAAGTTCTCCAGCTCCGGCGATCCTGACAGTTGATGTCCCTTTGCCAATTCAACTTGCGTCCTTCGAGGGTTCATTTGTCAATGGAAATAGTGTGCGCCTGAATTGGACAACAATGAGTGAAATCAACAACTTCGGTTTCGAAATCCAAAGGTCAACGGAGTTGCCGTCGAGCTATGTTACCATCCACGCAGTTTCACAGCGGGACACGGAACGACAAATGAAATGCACCATTATACGTACGTTGATGAATCCCCAGGAGCGACAACCGTCTACTACAAACTGAAGCAGACTCCACCTTGATGGTAGTCTCAGCTTCATTCAGATCCGATCGTTGTAAGTGTGACCACTAGTGCAACGGTTCCAGAGGTGCCCGCAGAAGTTCTCGCTGAGCCAGAACTATCCCAACCCATTCAACCCTTCAACAGTCATCAAGTACGGACTGCCCACCGCGAGCAACGTGAAGCTCGAAGTGTTCAACATGCTTGGTCAGCGTGTGGCTGTGCTCGTGAATGCGAGGCAGGAGGCGGGCTACCACCAGGCGGTGTTCGATAACGCGGATGTGTCTAGCGGAGTGTACCTCTACACGATTCAAGCAGGACAGTTCAGAGCATCGAAGAAGTTCCTGCTCCTGAGGTAGTTCGGAAGGTTGTTGATGAGCAAAAGGTTCATGTCAGGAATGGCATGAACCTTTTCTGTCTGTACTCGAACGATTGAGACCTACCGGGCCTGAGTTGCGACGTCTTTCTTTGTCGATATCCTGAGCGGCACGTACAACGGGCAGAAACTGACAATGCTTGTGGCCAGAAATACGACTGCCAGGACACCAAGGACGGCGGCAGCAATTCCACCGACCTGTCCGGTAAGCAGAAGGATGGCAAATACGAGCGCAGCGACGATCCTGATCGAACGATCTGCTGATCCAAGGTTCTTCTTCATGGTTGTTCCCTACTGTTGAATTGCGAACGGTTGACTATTGTCTACCGATGGGATGCAGCCAACTAGGGGAAGGGGTCACAGATAGATTCGATCGGGATGAGGTGCTAGCGGGATGCCCTGCGCCGCTGCCTGGGCTGGGATCGCCACGCAATTTCGATGGTCTTGAAGAGGCGCTTGTGTGCTGCCGAAGGGACGCCGGGGTTTGGTGCGTTCTTGTAAAGGGAAACCGTCTTCTTTACCGAATCGAGCAACGCGGTGCAATCCGGACATGATGCGAGATGCTTCCGGACCTTTCTGCATTTGTCCGAGTCCAGATCGGCGTCGAGGTTGTCACAGATATGCAGATATGCTTCCTTGCATTTCATCAGTGTGCCCCGTCCGGGGAGTTTAAGTACGGCCCAAGCTGAGTTCGGAGAAACGCCCTTGCCCTGCGCAAGCGCGACTTGGTTGCTTCTTCCGACAGACCGAGGATGGTTGCCGTTTCTTCGTTCGATTTTCCTTCAAGGTCTCTCAACACGAACACCACTCTGTAATCCACGGGCAATTTTAGTATGGCCTTGTCCAGTTGACCCCGCAACTCCTTCTTCATGAGCACGTCGGCCGGGGTCTCGTCCCACCGGGCTACATGCTCCAGGAATGCGCCATCATCGTTTGTCGGTGGATCATCCAGCGATTCCAGCAGTTCGTCCATCTTCCGTTTGCGCCGGCTCATCAAGCAGTTGTTCGTGACGATGCTGTAAAGCCACGTCGAGAACTTGGATTTCCCGTCAAAGGAATCGAGCTTGCGATAAACGTTGATGAACGTGTCCTGCAATGCCTCGGCTGCTTTCTCCTTGTCCCGGCAGACCTTGTACGAGAACTTGAAGACTGTTTCTTCGTACCGTCTGACCAGGGCGGAGAAAGCGGCCTTGTCACCATCGCTTGCGGCGCGAATCAGCTGCTCGTCTGTTTTGATGCCTGCCTTCACAAGGTGAGATGCGGTAAACCCGGGAAATGGGTCATGATCGCTGCAAAGTCCGTGTAATCCTTTCCTGTACGCCGGATTGAACGTACAAAAAGTTACCTTCTTCAGCAACAGGCTGGCCATTGGGAGAAGAGATTGCTCCGAAATGATTGAAGTTGTGTTGACCTCTCCGTATCTTCCACCGGGTAAATGTCGATGTGAAATTCGGGTGGTGTACATGAAGGAAAGCTCCAAAGAACGGTTGGCCACGCTCCTGATGGATGAGCTTCTCGAGCGACTCTCTGCCCGGGAATCTCTCCGCAAAGTTCTTGGCGAGATGACCTCCTTGCCGATCGACGATGTCGTTGAGCATCTGCTGAACGACTTCGAGCGCGTGGTGGAGGAGTACCGCCAGAAACATGTGTCTGCACCAAAGCAGCCCGCCGAGAAACGGCCGAAACAAACGCGGGAAGAAACAACAGCCGAGATCTCAGGGGCTGTTCAGGAAAATACTGTTGAGGCCGAAGCTCAGTCCGTCTCCATTTCAACAGCATCAGCAGCACCTTCGACTGAGACCCCACGGGCAGTAGAACTGAATCCTGAGCCGGTACCGTCGGAACCTGCTGCCGTGGAGCAGCCAAAACCTGAGTCAATGAAGAAACCAGTGTCAGGGCAGGAGCAGGTGAAAGCGGAGCCGGAAAAACTCGAGCCTGCAAGACATGCAGATGTTCCTCAGGCGAAAGATGATGATGCCCGTAAGAAAGCGCAGTCAATGCCATCGGTGAAGCTCGATCCCATCAAGCTTGAGTTTCCGAAGATCCGCTTGAAGGCCGCCGATAAGTCGCCAGCGACCATATCCCCGCCACCTCCGCCTGTGGCACAAGAGACCCTGCCGCTCGAAGAAAGAAAGGACACCCCGCATGCAGGACAACCTCCGGCTGGAGGGGAAGAAGAACTGCGCAGACTTGAGGAGCTTGCCAGGAAGATTGAAGCCGAATACGCATCGCGGAAGAAGCAACAACAGCTTGCAGTTCTCCCCGGTGAAGAGCCTGCGGGCGACGCGGGCGATCGGGTTGCGCCGAAGGTGGAAGAGACAGCCATTTCTGTAAGTGAGGACGATGAAGAGATTGTCGGCACCGAAACCGGCGGCCCCGCTAAGCAAACGACCCGGGCCCGGTATAATTTCTCCGATGATGATTATGTCTATGTTCATGCCGTCGGTAGAATTCCGGACGGTGAGAATTCCGTTGCTGATCCATTCATGCTCGAAGAAAAAGGCATTGACGGACATGAGTTTGCATTCGCCTTTGACTACACCGGGATGCGGTTCTATCTCAGCAAGATCAATCCCGAGGAGATGAGTGTGAGCAAAGCGATGGTATTGCTCCTCAACAAACAGGAGTCAATACAGGTGCAGGGAGTGCACGAGAGCATCCTCAACGATCTCCGGGGCCACGGCGTGTTGTTGCCTTTTGATTTCGGCACGGTTGCGCGCGGCAAGGACTATTTTGTCGGCCTTCTTGACAAGAACCTTGATGACCTCCAGGATGCGCTCGACGAGGTGGAAAAGACGACATGGTGGACTGTGACGGCATCGGTCCTCGATTCGACCATCGCGCGGATCGTCGGAACGGAGGTTCAATCCATCGGCCGCGATCGGACGCGGGACAGGGCGAGCTACACATCTTCGCCGCAAGGGAAGAAATTTGACATCAAAGTGCTGGAGCGGATATTACAGCGGGAGAAGAAACTCGCTGAGTCGATTCACGAAGCGCTCTCCGCCGTTGCAGATCGATCCGACGTTGACACGATGATCGGGCTGGGAAGCGGGTCGTCGGAAGACTGGAAGGTGATTCTCAAAGGCTCGTACGACGTGCCCAAACGGAATATCGGCAAGTTCAACCGGACCGTGACGGACCTGCAGTACCACCATCTGCAGTTCGACCTCATGCTTGCCCTTGCGGGCGACAAGGAGTCCTTCACACTTCGCAGGAAGTGATTCCCTAGGATTGCGCTGCCTCGATCGAGGCTTCCTGCATTTCCTCGTCAATCGTTATGACCAGACTGTTCGGACGGCAGCATACCTGGCAATCCTCCACGTACTCCTGGTTCAGCCCTCCGCTGGCATCCACCACCACCTCGTTTACCTGGAGGCAGTATACACATATGAATGTTGCCTCGATTTCCATGGGCGAAAGATAGGGACGCACCGGCTCTGTTGCAAGCGCGATCATCGTAGGATTTCCGGCATGAATGCAGGTGTCGCTGCAATATGGTTTCTCTCTTGATTTTCTGTCTATCGCTTCCAATATTATCCGCACAACTCACGTCCGGTCAACCTTCGACGACCACATTCATCATCCAATTCTCAATCAGGGAACCAGGCCATGAGCACAACGCAATTGTCCGGTGAAGTGTTTTATCCGTCCGACGACGTCCTCCGCCACGCACACGTCAAGAATTGGGATGAAATGGCCGTTGGTGCCGGCAAGGACCTTGCAGGTTTTTGGGCCAGGGAAGCAAACGAGCTGCACTGGTTTGAGCACTGGGACAAAGTGTTGGACGACTCCGGTAAGCCATTCTACAAGTGGTTCGTGGGAGGGAAGGTCAATATCGTATACAATTGCCTTGACCGTCATTGCACGACTGCTCGGAGAAACAAGCTTGCGCTTCTTTGGGAGGGCGAGAAAGGGGAATTCAAATCGTTCTCGTACTTTGCGTTGCGACGTGAGGTATGTCGTTTTGCCAATGTCCTTAAAAGCCTTGGTGTGCAAAAAGGCGATCGGGTCACGATTTATATGGGCAGGGTCCCCGAGCTGCCGATGGCAATGCTTGCGTGTGCACGTATCGGTGCCATCCATTCTGTGGTGTACGGTGGATTCACCGTTGAAGCTCTGGCCGAGCGAATCGAAGACAGCCAGTCCAAAGTTCTGATCACGTGTGATGGCGCGTTCCAGCGGGGCAAGATCGTCCCGCTCAAACAGATTGCCGACGAAGCCCTTCAGCGGGCTGCAACAGTGGAGAGTGTGCTGGTCGTGAAGCGTACCGGCGAGCCTGTGAACATGGAGCAGGGGCGGGACATGTGGTTGCACGAGTTCATGAACCTGCCCATTGCCAACGGTGCCTGCCAGATCGAGGTCATGGATGCCGAGGATCCACTCTATATTCTCTACACTTCAGGTACAACGGGAAAGCCCAAGGCCATTCTCCACACCCATGGCGGATACATGGTCGGCACCTACGCGACGTTGAAGTATGTGTTCGACATTCACGAAGAGGATCGCTTCTGGTGTGCTGCAGATCCGGGATGGGTGACGGGGCACAGCTACATTGTTTACGGACCGCTCCTCAACGGTACGACATCGTTCATGTATGAAGGTGCGCCTACATTTCCCTACCCCAACCGTTGGTGGCAGATGATCGAGAAGTACGGCATCAACATCCTGTACACTGCGCCGACTGCAATTCGAGGACTGATGCGTTTCGGGGAGGCATGGCCCAATCGCCATGACCTTTCATCGTTGCGGTTACTTGGCTCAGTGGGCGAACCGATCAATCCGGAGGCCTGGAAGTGGTACCACCGCGTGATCGGCAAGGGAAAATGTCCGATCATGGATACCTGGTGGCAAACTGAAACGGGGATGTTCATGATTACCCCGATGCCTTCTGTTCCACTCAAGCCCGGTTCAGGAACGAGGCCATTTCCGGGTGTGCAGATGGATATCCTCACCGAAGATGGGAAATCTGCCGCACCAAATGAAGAGGGTTTTCTCGTCATCAAAACTCCGTGGCCCGCAATGCTGAGGACGGTCTACAATGATCCCGACCGTTATGTTCAGCAATACTGGAGTCGGTATCCCGGAGTATATACCACCGGCGACTCGGCGCGCCGCGATGAAGATGGCTATTACTGGGTGATCGGTCGCGTTGACGATGTGATCAAGGTGTCAGGATACAGGTTGGGGACGGCAGAGATCGAGAGCGCACTCGTAAGCCACCATGCGGTTGCCGAAGCGGCGGCGATCGGCCTGCCGCATGAGGTGAAGGGAAATGCAATCCACGCGTATGTGATCCTCAAGGCTGGTGTCTCCAAAGACGACCACCTTATCGAGGAGCTTCGCGCCCACGTTGCTCACGAGCTCGGTCCAATTGCCAAACCGGAGCAGATCACGTTGGTTGACTCGTTGCCGAAGACACGCAGCGGGAAAATCATGCGGCGTGTGTTGAAGGCAAAGGCGCTTGGTGTGGATCCTGGAAATCTCACAACGCTTGAGGAATGAAAAAGAACGGCTTCTGGGTCTTGTGGACATCAATCTGAATCCCAAGCCCGCGCTCGAAGCGTGGGATGCCATTTTTGCTCGACCACGATATGTGCACTTGGGTGTGAGCCCGAATTCTGAATGATCATGAATACAGCTGTTCGAAATTGGCTTTTTCTGATCCTCATTCCCTGCGGGATATTGCAGTGGACTCAAGTCTATGCCCAACCCATTGATCCGGCGTTATTCAACTGCATGAAGTGGAGAATGATAGGCCCGCACCGGGGAGGAAGGACAGTAGGTGCCGTTGGCGTCCCTCAACAGCCGAACACATTCTATATCGGCGTAAACAACGGCGGTGTGTGGAAGTCTAACGACTACGGAAGAACGTGGGAGCCCATCTTTGACACTCAACCGACCGGATCGATCGGCGATGTCGCCGTAGCACCCTCCAATCCCAGATGTTATTTATGTGGGAACCGGCGAAGGCTTGCAGCGTCCGGATCTATCTGTCGGTGATGGAGTCTACAAATCCACGGATGCGGGGAGAACGTGGACGCACGTTGGTTTGAAAGACGGACAACAAATCGGCGGGCTCGCCGTTGATCCTCGCAATGAGAATCGCGTGTTCGTTGCCGTTCTGGGACATCCCTATGGTCCAAATACTGGAACGCGGTGTGTATCGCACAACGGATGGCGGCAGGTCATGGGAAAAGGTTCTGTACAAGGATGAGAACACCGGTGCAATTCAAGTCACCATTGACCCAAAGAATCAGGACATCGTGTATGCAGATCTCTGGGCAGGGAGGCAGGGCCCGTGGGAGAATGGTGAATGGCAGGGGCCGGAAAGTGGCTTGTTCAAATCGACGGACGGTGGAACAACGTGGCGGAAACTGACCAACGGTCTTCCCACTGCAAAGGACACAGTCGGTCGCATCGGGTTCTGCATCGCCCCGAGTGAGCCCCGACGAATGTACGCGACAGTCGATGCACCGCACCTTGGCGGCATCTATCGCAGCGACGATGCCGGCGAATCATGGTCTCGAATCAATTCCGATGCGCGGCTGTGGGATCGTGGAAGCGACTTCGCCGAGATCAAAGTCGACCCGACAAATCCCGACATCGTTTACGACGCAAATGTGGTGACGTGGAAGTCTGTGGATGGAGGAAAAACATGGACTGGATTCCGGGGTGCACCCGGCGGCGATGACTATCACCGGATCTGGATCAACCCCGATAATCCCGACATCATCCTTATAGCAGGGGACCAGGGGGCAATCATCACTGTGAACGGCGGTCAAACATTCAGCTCGTGGTACAACCAGCCAACCGCGCAATTCTTCCACGTCAGCGCTGACAACGCGTGGCCGTACAATGTCTACGGCGGACAGCAGGAAAGCGGCTCAATCGGGATCGCGAGCCGTGGGAATGATGGAGAGATCACGTTCCGTGAGTGGCATTCCGTTGGTGCCGAAGAGTATGGTTACGTGGCCGCAGATCCTCTCGATCCAAATATTATCTACGGCGGCAAGATCACCAGGTACGACAAACGAACCGGACAGGTTCAGAACATTTCTCCAGAGGCCGTGAGGAGCGGGAAATACAGATTCATACGAACTGCCCCGGTTCTTTTCTCACCAAATGATCCAAAGACCCTCTTTTTTGCCGGCAATGTCTTGTTCAAGACCCGGGATGGAGGCAACTCCTGGGAGGTGATAAGCCCGGACCTCACGAGGGATTCATGTGATGTGCCTTCAACCATCGGTATTTATCGAACTGAAGAGATGAAGGAAATGTCACGGCGGGGAGTGATCTACACCGTCGCCCCTTCACCCATCGACGTCAATACAATCTGGACAGGAACTGACGATGGTTTGATTCAGGTGACTCGTGATGGCGGCAAGACGTGGACCAATGTGACTCCCCCCGAGCTCTCTTCATGGAGCAAAGTGTCATTGATGGATGCGAGCCATACGGATGCGAATGCCGTGTATGCTGCGGTCAACCGTATCCGGCTTGATGATATGCGCCCGCACATCTACCGTACTCGCGATGGAGGTAAGAGTTGGAAGGAGATAGTGAATGGACTGCCCGATGATCCCATCAATGTCATCCGCGAAGATCCGATTCGCAGAGGCCTGCTCTTTGCAGGTTCGGAGCGCGCTGTGTTCGTGTCCTTCGACGATGGCGACCACTGGCAAAGTCTCAGATTGAATATGCCTGCGACGTCGATTCGCGATCTTGTGATCAAGGATGATGATCTCGTTGTGGGGACACACGGACGCTCCTTTTGGATTCTTGATGATATTACACCACTTCGACAAATGCCGGCCAGGCCGGAGTCGCGGGAGGTAATCCTGTATCAGCCCCAGACTGCCTATCGCGTACGGTGGGACTTGAACACGGATACGCCATTGCCACAGGAGGAACCCGCAGGACAGAATCCGCCGGATGGCGCCATCATCGACTACTATCTGAAGCACAAGGCTCAAGGTGATGCGTATCTTGAGATCTACGATTCCACGGGCGCGCTTGTGAGAAGGTATTGCAGTTCCGACAAGCCTTATCTGATCCCACCGGTGAACATTCCGCTGTACTGGGTTCGGCCGCAACAGGTGTTGTCCACCGATTCAGGTTCCCATCGGCTCTCATGGGATTTGCACTACACTCCCGTGGATGTTCCTGTTTCGTTTCCAATGTCGGCGATCTACGCGAACACTTCCCCCAGACAAACGTCGCCATGGGTGCTGCCAGGGAGGTATACCGTCAACCTTGTGGTCGAAGGCAAGGTGTATGCCCAACCCATGGTTGTGAAGATGGACCCGCGAGTGAAAATAACCATGGAAAGTCTGGAGGCACAGCATGATCTTTCATTCATGTGCTATGATGGCCGCATCCAGGCGAGGAAAGCGATGAATGAAGTCGATGAACTCCGGAGGCAGATCAGGGACCTGCTGCCGAAGGCCACACCCGAACTTGTCACCCGACTGGCCAATCTCGATCGAGAGATGTTTGAACTGGAAAACAGAGCCCAGATAAACAAGAATCCGGGCTTCGGGTTACTTGAGAATTCATTTTCCGTCCTCTTCAGAATATTGCAGGGGGCGGATATGCCTCCGACTACGCAAACAGTCTCGGCGGTCATTGAAACGCAGAAGGCATTTGAACGCACGTGTGAGAAGTGGATGCTCCTTGGAAGTGAGAATCTGCCGGGTCTCAATCGACAGCTCCAACGGGCGGGGCTGGGTTTGCTCAAGTTTTGAACGGTCAATATCGACGACACCAGGGCAGCGACACATGGACGACCAAAACATCGCTACTTATCCGAATCCATTTGATTGATCCGGAAATTGAGATGCAATTTGTGCAGGATATTGTTTGACCAAGGAACTCCATGACCAATCTTGAATTCTCCGGCTTACTTTGGGGCGGTTCGTTTCTGGCAGGCTTCCTCGGATCATTGACCGGACTTGGCGGAGGAGTTGTCATTGTGCCGTTCCTTGCGCTGCTCTGCGGCGTCGATATCCGGTACGCAATAGGTGCATCGTTGATCTCAGTGATTGCCACATCGTCCGGCGCGGCATCGGCGTATGTCCGGGAAGGATATACAAACATCCGCATCGGGATGTTCCTTGAGATTGCCACAACCGTCGGTGCGCTCTTCGGTGCGACTCTTGCGGCGATACTCTCACCTTCAGTGATTGCCGTGGTGTTCGGTCTCGTGTTGATTTACTCCGCCTATGTGTCCAACCGAAAACAGGATGACACGGTTACATTTGAGCCTCCTGATCCCTGGGCTGCTCGCCTGCGGCTGAATGGCAGTTTCCCGACACCCACCGGAGTGCAGGAGTACCAGGTACGAAACATTCCCGCCGGTTTTGGACTGATGTCGGTTGCCGGCGTGCTCTCAGGATTACTCGGCATCGGCTCAGGCATAGTCAAGGTACTTGCAATGGACCATGCAATGCATATTCCGTTCAAGGTCTCAACAACGACGAGCAATTTCATGATTGGAGTAACTGCTGCTGCCAGTGCAGGGGTCTATCTGTCTCGAGGATACATTGACCCGGCGGTGGCAATGCCGGTAGTTCTCGGAGTGCTTCCCGGTTCGATGCTCGGTGCCCGCGTTCTTGTTGCAGTGCACACAAAAATTCTCCGACGAGTGTTCAGCATTATTGTCTTGATCATGGCCCTCGAGATGATCTATAACGGATTGACAGGAAGGATATAGACAGGATGGAGAATTCCGAAACAAACATAACTCATCGCACCGAAAGAACAATCGGCACCTTGCTCCGGATCGGAGTGATAACCGCCGGCGTGGTCGTCTTGGTCGGAGGATTGATGTTTCTGTTTGGTGAGGGTGGGAAGGTTGCAACATACACACGCTTCCGGAGTGAGCCGGTTGAACTCAGGTCGGTCGGGCTGATTATTATGGATGCATTCCGGCTGAGCAGCCGGGGTGTCATCCAGTTCGGACTCCTCCTTCTCATTGCGATTCCGATTGCACGCGTTGTTTTCTCTGTGTATGCATTTGCGAAACTCAGGGATTGGAAGTATGTTGTCATGACGTTGATGGTGTTGTCACTGCTGCTCTACAGTGTCAGCTTCAAAGGTTGAGAAAGTCCTTTGAGCGAGTAAAAACAATTTCCCAAAAGCCTGATGCTATTTCATCCGCAGCTTTATTCTCGCTATCTTGACCTGCTCGGAATTCCCGCAAGGGAACCCGGCCTGGAAGCGTTGAGTGAGATTGTGAAGGCACAGTTGACGAACGTACCATTTGAGAACGTGTCGAAGCTGTACTACAAACGTCGCAAGGGTTTGTGCGGTCTCATCGACTTCAAAGACTATCTTGACGGCATCGAGCGCTTCAAGTTTGGCGGCACCTGTTACGCGACAAACTACTACCTGTATTGTCTTCTGGATTATCTCGGTTACGACGCCAGACTCTGCGGGGCAGACATGACAAACCCTGACGTTCATGTCGTAAGCATGATCACGATGGAAGGCCGGGAGTTCATAGTGGATGCAGGGTACGGCGCGCCGTTTCTCGAACCGCTTCCCCGTGACGCGTCAGACGATGTTGTTATTTCTCTTGGAAACGAACGCTATGTCCTCAAGCCGAGAGATCATCATGGTTGCTCCCGACTTCAGATGTATGTGGATGGAGACCTGAAGCACGGGTATCTCGCGAAGCCCGCCCCGAGACAGATCACAGAATTCAATGACGTCATCAAACATTCCTTTGATGAGACTGCGACGTTCATGAATGCAATCGTGCTCATTCGATTTGCACCGGGTCGGTCGTACGCAATTCATAACCTGACGCTCACGGAGTCTCACGATACCCAATCGACCACGCATGAATGTTCCACGCGCGAGGAGCTTACGGTTTGTATCGAGGATGTTTTTGGTATTCCCCGTTTGATTTCCGAGGAAGCGTTGGCGGGAGTTCCTTCGTTCAGGGATGTGTGGGCCTGAACGGATTTCAGAGGCGGAGGTTTCAGATTATCTTCCATTATGGAGTTACATCATGGCCAAGACAAAACCGGAAATCATTGCGGACCTTAAAACCTACATCACGGCGAATGGCGGGGATTTCAAGGCGTGGTTCGTGGGGGTCTGTAATGATGCAGCAAACAGATTGTCGACCGTGCACAAAGTTGATCCAAAGCTGGACAAGTGGGTGTTCAGAACGGCGCCATCTCCCGCGATTGCAAAAGAGCTTGAATATTACTTCGTTAAAATTCTAGGTGCGGAAGGTGCCGCGACCGCAGCTGAGGGCGGTGGGGACAAAATCTATGCGTACAGAATGTCCGAACGAACCAATCCGTAGTCTCCTTTTCAGGATCGAGAAGGAGGATCTCCGTTCGAGCTCTCGGACACGCCGCTGTTGCGGCCCGGGAGAAAACAACAGTATCCTATTGCGTACCCATCTCTATCGCCAATATCACACCTGACACTTCCTTATTTCATCACTGAGATTTCGCCCGCCGGGTGTTGGATTGCACCCCTTTGTTTGGCTGTTTTCAGTTTTGCCCGCTTTTTGCTATATTCATTGGCAGGATGATGACACCTTTGACATTAATGTTGGTTAACGTTCTTTCTGTCTCAATGCCTTTGATGTATGCCGGGTTGGTGACCTTGTATGGCATCTCTTTTTTCAAGGGCCATCTCGGAGCGAACAGGTTCAAGACTTCTGCACTCATTGGAGCTGTTTCGTTTCACCTGCTGTATATTCTTCTCCGCACTGCCGCGTTTGACCACCCGCCCGTCACGACAGTCTTCGAGATCATGACCACGTTGGCATTCTGTATCGCCATCGCATATACGTACATCGAGCTGAAGACAAAAACCAGCAACACGGGTTTCTTCATCCTGCTGCTTGCGCTTGTTTTCCAAACAGTGTCCTCGATCTTCATCAAGGACATCGGGAATATTGCCCCGATCTTGAGGAGCAGGTTGCTCGGGTTCCACGTTTCCTCAGCCCTGCTCGGGTACACGGCGATCTCCCTCTCGGCGGTCTACGGTATTCTCTACCTCATGCTCTATCATGAAATCAAATCCTCTCGCTTCGGATTGATTTATAACCGTCTGCCGAACCTGGAAATGCTCGAGAAAATGAGTCACAAGTCTGAGGTGTTCGGCTTCATCATGCTGTCCATTGCGATTTCTGTTGGCTTGTTCTGGCTCCCGAGGGCATTTGAGAACTTCTCATACTGGGACCCAAAGCTTGTCGGCACGTTGATTATCTGGGCCTTGTATGCAATCGCGCTTGGCGCAAAGCGGCGGCTTGGGTGGCAGGGAAAGAAGACAGTAATCCTGTCGGTGATTGCCTTTGGGTTTGTCTTTCTCTCGATGACGGTTGTCAACCTGTACCTGAGTGGGTTCCACTCGTTCCACTAGCGTTCGTATCGTGCTCAATCTTCTTGCCATAGGAATCAGCCATCATACGGCGTCGCTCGACGTCCGCGAGAAAATGTGGATGTCCGCAGACGAGACACGGAATGCGGTGAAGAGCATGATGGAACGGTATTTCGATGAGTGCATGCTGGTATCCACCTGCAATCGAACCGAGCTGTATGGAATCGGAAAGAACGGCACTCTGTCGGAGCGTGATCTCAAGGAGTTCCTGATCGAGACGAAGAAGGCGGGAGGAGTGGTGGCGCAGGAACACTTCATCACGGCGATCTCCGAAGAAGCGATCAGGCATTTGTTCCGTGTTGCCGCCGGTGTGGACTCCATGGTGATTGGAGATATCCAGATTCTCGGACAGGTAAAGGATGCATTCCAGATTTCGATGGAGCTGAGCGCGTTGGGTCCCGTGATGAACCGTCTCATGCAGGCCACCCTGCATGTTGGAAAGCGTGTGCGGACCGAGACATCGATTTGTGAAGGCGCGGTATCGGTGAGTTATGCAGCCGTCGAGCTTGCGTCGAAAATCTTTGAAGACCTGTCGAGGAAGTCGGTTCTCCTCATAGGCGCAGGGGAGACCGGTGAGCTGACGCTGAAGCATCTTGTGGGAAAGTCGATTGCTGAAGTGAAGATTGCCAACCGTACCAGGTCCAGGGCAGAAGCCCTTCTCGCTGACCTCCAGGTGAAGGGCTCGGTCGTAAACTATGAGAACATTGTCGATGCGCTCCGGACGGTCGACATCGTGATCACCTCCGTGAACAGTCCTTCGTATGTCGTGAGTCCGCAAGACGTCCACACGGTGATGAAACAGCGTTCGAACAATCCACTGTTCATCATCGATATCGGCGTCCCCCGGAACGTTCACCCGGGAGCAAACAAGGTCGATAATGTGTTTCTCTATGATCTCGATTCCCTCAACTCCATTGTCGGTAAGAATGTCGAGAGCAGGAAGGCTGAGCTGCCCGCCGTCAGTACGATCATCGAGGAGGAAGTTGCCGCATTTCTCCATTGGCACAATTCACTCCAGGTGAATCCCACGATCCAGGAGCTGCGGGAAGCACTCGAAGTAATCAGGCAGCAGGAGGTCGGGAAGAATATCAACCGGTTCAAACCGGAAGATCGGGAGCTCGTGGAGCTTGTTACGAGACGCATCGTGAACAAGATTCTCCATCAGCCGATGACAACCCTGAAACATGGTGCCGAAAATGGAAGCGCAGGCACCGAGACGCTTTGGAGACTGAAGACGCTGCGTGAATTGTTCGGGATTTCAAAAGAACAGAAGCTCGACGATGACGAATGAGATTCTGAAAATTGGGAGTCGCGGCAGCGAACTGGCGTTGTGGCAGGCGGGATGGGTGCAGCGGGCCCTCGAGGCGAAGTTCAAAGGACTGTCCGTCGAGATCACGGTGATCAAGACAAAGGGCGATAAGATTCTTGATTCAGCCCTCTCAAAGGTCGGCGACAAGGGGCTTTTCACCCGAGAGATTGAGAATACGCTCCTCAAGAACGAGATTGATATCGCGGTGCACAGCTTGAAAGACCTGCCGACTGAACTTCCTGCTGGTCTGATGATCGGGGCAATCTGTGAACGGGAGGATGTACGGGATGTTTTCATTCCTCACCCCAAAAACCCTGTCAAGAAATTGCTCGATCAACCAGTTGGCTCCAGAGTTGCAACTGGCAGTCTCCGACGGAAGAGTCAATTGCTAAACATGCGCCCGGACTTTGAGATCGTCGATATCCGTGGCAATCTGAACACCCGTCTGAACAAACTCGAACAATCCGATTGGGCGGGGACGTTGCTGGCACGCGCCGGAGTTCTGCGCCTTGGATGGAGCCATCTTGTCGGCGATGTACTCGACGCAACGACGATGCTGCCCGCGGTTGGCCAAGGGGCCCTTGGCATCGAGATTCGCAAAGGAGACTCACGGGTGGCGGACTATGTTTCGGCATTGCATCATTCCCGGTCTGCGCAGGCTGCACTTGCAGAGCGTTCGCTTCTCCGTCGCCTCGAAGGTGGATGCCAGGTTCCAATCGGAACGTTCGGGAGGTTTGCCGGCGATGGGGTTTTGATGCTCGATGCGATCGTAGGTTCAGTTGACGGACGGAAGGTGGTGCGTGGCAAAATCCACGGCCCTTCTGCTGAAGCTGAGTCACTGGGCGAGAAACTTGCTGAACAGCTTCTCGCAACGGGCGCCGACGAAATACTCTCCGAGATCAGGCGGGTATCCGCTGACGACGGGAAGGCAGTCATTGATGTATAACCCACCAATTTCGTGGCAACTGTGACAGGACTCGAGGACAAGACAGTTTTGATCACCCGTCGACGTGAGCAGGCTGTCGAATTTATTGCTGAGCTTGAACGCCGCGGTGGGAAGGCCATTCTTCTCCCGATGATCAATGTTCAGGATCCGAACTCGTGGGAGGAATGTGATCGGGCACTGCAACAGATCAAGAATTACGATTCGCTTGTCTTTACAAGCACGAATGCGGTCGACAAGTTTTTTCAACGCTGTGTGCTGAGATCGGTGGAGCCTGCCACACTTCGTGGGCGTGAGGTGTACGCCGTGGGAGAGAGAACCAGACGTGCTGTGGAGGAGAGAGGTCTTGCCGTAAAAGCGATTCCCGAGAGGTACTCGTCGGAGGGGCTTGCCGAGTATTTCCGGACCGTCAACCTAGGAGGAAAGCGCTTTCTCTACCCTCGCGGAGATCTTGGAAAGGCTGACTTGATAAAGAGTCTCATCCGGCAGGGAGCATCGGTGGACCCTGTTGTGGTTTATGTAAGCTCCGGTCCCGACGAGATTGATGCCGAGTTTGTGTATCGCCGTCTGGTTGATGGTGACATCGACGTGATCACATTTGCAAGTCCTTCGGCGGCCACGAATTTTGTCAAACTGTTCCCGATCGAGAAGATGGCTCTGATGCATCAGAGGACACGAATCGCTGTCATCGGCCCGACAACCGAGCAATGTATGAAATCGTTGCGAGTGAAGGTGGATATTGTGGCGCGCACGGCAACGATCGACGGGCTACTGGATGCAATCGGAGAATACTATACCGCATGATGAACGATCTTTTTCTCCGTGCATGCAAGAAGCAACGCGTCGAACGGACTCCCGTGTGGATGATGCGACAGGCAGGGAGGTATCTGCCGGAGTATCGCGCGGTGCGGGCCAAAACAGACTTCCTGACAATGTGCAAAACCCCCGAGCTGGCGGCAGAGGTGACCATCCAACCCGTGGATATTGTCGGGGTTGACGCGGCAATCATCTTCTCCGATATCCTTGTGGTGCCCGAAGCGATGGGAATGAAGCTGGAGCTGGTTGAGTCGAAAGGGCCGCGGTTTGAACAGCCCATCCGGACTCGTGATGATATCGATGCGCTCAAAGTCGTTGACCCTCAGAAGGGTCTCCGTTTCGTAATGGAGGCGCTCGAAACCACGAAGCGTGCACTTGGTGGACGGGTGCCGCTCATCGGGTTTGCAGGGTCCCCATGGACTCTCGCAACGTACATGATTGAAGGTGGCGGGAGCAGGGAGTTCAAATATACAAAACAGCTCATGCTGGATGATCCTGAGTTGCTCTCGGAATTGCTCGCAAAACTGGCAATCACCGTTCGTCACTATCTCGAGGCGCAGCTTGCGGCGGGTGCGGATGCTGTCCAGATTTTCGATACCTGGGGCGGCACTCTTGGCCCCGATCACTATAAGCGTTTCTCGCTTGAATACATCTTCAGGATCGTGTCAACAATGCACCGCAACGGATCACCGGTCATCGTGTTTTCGAAGGGCGCCAATCACTCACTCAAAGACATTGCCGACATCGGTGCCGATGTCGTTGGCGTGGATTGGACTGTGGATATGGCAGACGTGCGCGCTCAAATCGGAGATCGGGTCGGGATTCAGGGCAATCTCGACCCCTCGGCATTGTATGCGTCTCCGGAGAGCATCCGGCGCGAAGTGAAGTCCATTCTGCGGAAGTACGGGAAGGGTTCCGGTCATGTGTTCAATCTTGGCCACGGCATCTTTCCCGATGTTCCTGTCGAGCATGCAAGGGCTTTCGTGAACGCTGTGCGGGAGGAAAGTGTGGTGTTCCATTCCTGACATGGGAAGAGCAACACCCGAGCAAGAGGAGAAGGCGTCCGCAGAAATCTCCCGGCGTGCAAAGGAGTATTTTGAGAGTCTGCAGGATCGAATTTGCGGAGCGCTTGAGGAGCTTGATGGTACGGCCAAGTTCGGCAGTGACTCCTGGCAGCGGGCCGAAGGTGGCGGTGGAGTGACTCGTGTGATGGAGGAGGGCGCAGTCTTCGAAAAAGCCGGAGTAAGTGTCTCCACCGTGTCGGGCATGATGTCCGAGCCAATAGCCCGGAGGATGAACGTGGAGCCTGCACGGTTCTTTGCCACAGGAATTTCCCTCGTTATCCATCCGCGAAGCCCGATGATACCCACTGTCCACATGAACTATCGCTACTTCGAGCACAGCGATAACGATTCGTGGTTCGGGGGAGGCTCCGACTTGACCCCATACTATTTGTTTGCTGATGACGTTGTTCACTTTCATACCACATTGAAAGAAGCATGCGATTCCGTCGATCCTTCATACTATCCTCGACTGAAGAAGTGGTGCGACGAGTACTTCTACATCAAACATCGACGGGAAGCACGTGGGGTTGGCGGGATATTTTTTGACTACATGAGGGATGATCCCGAAAAACACTTTGCACTTTCCCGTGCGGCAGGAGAGGCATTCCTCAAATCGTATGTGCCCATTGTTTGCAGAAGGATGAATGACCCGTGGGGTGAACATGAGCGCAACTGGCAGTTGATGCGTCGCGGGAGGTACGTGGAGTTCAACCTGGTGTATGATCGCGGGACGACGTTTGGACTTGAGACACACGGCCGCATTGAATCGATTCTGATGTCGCTCCCCCCTCATGCTGACTGGCGCTACGATGTACGGCCACAGCCCGGAACACCCGAGGCCGAACTGATTGACGTGCTTGAGAATCCGAGGGACTGGCTTGGGTAGTGCGGTGAACGAGAGACCGATTGGTATCGTGCTGCTCCAGCTCGGAGGCCCCGATTCGCTGGACAGTGTGCAGCCCTTCCTCTATAATCTCTTCTGCGATCCGGACATCATTGACCTGCCGCTTGCGTTCCTCTTCCGGAAGCCGCTGGCCAAATTCATCTCCAGCCGGCGCGCACCCAAAGTTCAGGAGTATTACAAAAGAATCGGGAAGAGATCTCCCATTCTCAAACTCACCATCCGACAGGCAAAGGCATTGGAAAAAGCGCTTCACGGGAAGCTCAACTGCAAGACGACAATTGCCATGCGATACTGGCATCCGATGACCGAAAAGGCGATTGAGCAGTTGCGTCGGGACAAGGTGGAGAGGGTAGTGCTGTTGCCCCTTTATCCTCACTTCTCAAAGACGACAACTGGCTCGAGCGTGAACGAGTGGAAGCGAGTTCTCAACCAGCAGGGAGGGAACGGTTTCGCGACCGATGTTGTGGAGGAGTATTGTGAGCACCCGCTGTACATCAAGGCCCTGGTCCGGAATATCACCATCGCGCTGCGGAGGGTGAAAAACGAGGACCGGTCACGGGTTCACCTTGTGTTCAGCGCGCACGGCACACCCATCAAGCTTGTGAAAGCCGGCGATCCATATCAATCGCAAATTGTCAGGACATACAATGCAGTGGTGAAGGAAGGGAATTTCGGTCTTCCTCATCATTTGTGTTACCAGAGCAAGGTGGGGCCGGAGAAATGGCTTGAACCATCGCTCGATGATACAATTCAACGCCTGGCAAATCAACAGGTGACGCACGTGATCGTTATTCCCATCGCGTTTGTATCCGACCACAGCGAGACATTGTGGGAGATCAACATCGAGGCACGAGAAGAAGCGAAGCGTCTCGGTATCCGGCATTTTGATATGAGCCCCGGGTTGAACACGAACCCCTACTTTATCGAGGCTCTGGCAGATATTGTGCAGAAGAGGGTACAACAGTGGGCAATGTAGTCGTCATCGGTGCCGGCATCTCAGGGCTGACGCTTGCCTGGTGGCTTCGCAAGGCTGGTGTGAATGTCACTGTGCTGGAAAAGGAAGCCAGGCCTGGAGGCACGATCCACACGCTGATCGACGGTGACTGGCTGATTGAAAGCGGACCGAACAGCGCTCTTGAAACAACACCCCTCTTTCAACAGCTCTTCGAGGAGCTTGATATCCTCGACCAGCTTCGCTACGCAAATCGTGCGGCTGACAAGAGATATATTCTTCGGGGTGGCAGGTTGCATCCACTTCCAATGACTCCGGGACCGTTTCTCACGACCTCCCTTTGGAGTGTTGGAGCGAAGTTGCGTTTACTGAAGGAACCCTTCGTCGGGAGAGCTGCACGAGAGGAAAGCATCGCTGAGTTTGTAGAGCGAAGATTGGGAAAAGAGTTCCTCGATTACGCCATCAATCCATTCGTTGCGGGAGTCTATGCAGGCAATCCGGAGGAACTGAGTGTCCGGGCGGCATTCCCCAAATTATTTGCTCTTGAGGAAAAGTATGGCGGCCTCATCAAGGGGATGATCAAAGGGAGGAGGGAACGAAAGGAGCGGGCGGAACAGGCCAAGGATCGGGCAACGATGTTCTCATTTGTCGAAGGGATGTACACACTTCCGGACACGATAGCGCGTAAACTCGGGAGGTCTGTACAATACAATTGTTCGGTTTCATCGGTGGAGAGGGAGGCTGTCGGCAACGGCGATCAGGGAGGATTCGTAGTGGCCTACACGTCGAACCAGGGCTCGCAATCGATCGCCTGCGACGCCGTTATTCTCTCGACTCCTGCGCATGGCGCGAGCGGAATTGCAAAGTCCGTTTCTCTGAGTCTGTCCAATGCACTGACGAAGATCTACTATCCGCCTGTTGTCGAGGTTTTCCTCGGCTACAAGAACGAGCAGGTCGGAATTCCTCTGGACGGTTTTGGCTATCTCATCCCTGCCGTTGAAAAGCGGAAGATTCTTGGCACGATATGGTCTTCGGTTCTGTTTGAGGGCAGGGCTCCCGAAGGCCACTCGGCACTCACGACATTTCTCGGCGGTGCGCGTCAACCGGAACTTGCTAGGCTTGAGGATGCAGATGTTCTCTCGCTCGTTCAGTCGGAATTGTCGTCCATCATGAGGCTTAGCGGTGCTCCTGTATATTCACGAATCAACCGCTGGACAAAAGCAATTCCACAATACAACCTCGGCTATGCCGGCATCATACAATCAATAGATGAATGTGAGAAGGAGAATCCCGGCCTCTTTGTTTGCAGTAACTACCGGGGCGGCATCGCGGTGGGAGATTGTATCATGAGCGCCGACCGGACTGCCCGGGCGGTTCTAACGTATCTGAAGAATTCACAATATCAACCCACAAAGTCAGAGGTGCAATCATGATAAGCACGGAGGTTGCGACATTTCCGATCACAAGACTCCGCCGTACGCGGATGACGGCACCCCTCCGCTCAATGGTGAGGGAGACGGAGCTTTCCAAAAACGACTTTATCTATCCCCTGTTCGTGGTCACCGGAACAAAAGTGAAAAAGGAAGTCTCCTCCATGCCTGGCGTCTACCAGATGTCCGTGGATGAAATCGTCCGTGAGTGCGTTTCCGTGAAGGCGCTGGGGATTCCCGCCGTGATCTTGTTTGGAATTCCGGATGAAAAGGATGAGGTAGGATCGGGGGCGTACGATGAGCTTGGCGTTGTACAACAGGCTGCGCGTGCGATCAAGAAGGAAGTTCCTGAGCTGGTGGTGATTACCGATGTGTGCTTGTGCGAGTACACGTCGCATGGACACTGCGGCATCGTCAGGGGAAATGAGATTGTGAATGACGAATCGATCGAGCTGCTTGCCCGCGAAGCACTCACGCATGCGCAGGCTGGCGCCGACGTGATTGCTCCATCCGATATGTTCGACGGGAGGGTGAAGGCAATCCGGTCAATCCTTGACGAGAACGGTTTCCTCAACATACCCATCATGTCCTATGCGGCAAAGTATGCATCGGGATTCTATGGTCCATTCCGCGAGGCTGCCGAGAGCACGCCGAAGTTTGGCGATCGCCGTTCACATCAGATGGATCCGGCGAACTCGAACGAAGCGTTGCGTGAGGTTGCACAGGATATCGAAGAAGGGGCGGACATCGTGATGGTGAAACCTGCGATGCCATACCTTGATATCGTCCATCGCGTCAAGCAACAATTCGGCCTTCCGACTGCGGCATACAACGTGAGCGGAGAGTATTCGATGGTAAAGGCAGCGAGCAAACTTGGCTGGATCGACGGAGAGCGGGTGATGATTGAAATGCTCACGGGGATCAGGCGTGCCGGAGCGGACATGATCCTCACATACTTCGCGAAAGAGGCCGCCGAATACCTGGATCGACAACGTTGATGACCGCTGTGGATCGCAACCTGAGTTAACGTGTGCCCCGCAATCGGTCGCATTATCTCCACCACGGCGGCATTCTTGATTGCCTGAAAAAATGAAAACGCAAACCTCCGATAGTCTGTTTACCAGCGCGAAAGAACTCATCCCCGGCGGTGTTAACTCGCCTGTCCGGGCATTCAAGTCTGTTGGACGCAATCCCTTGTTCGTCAGCAGGGCATCAGGGGCAAAGATCTGGGATGTGGATGGAAATGAGTACATCGACTACGTCGGGTCATGGGGACCAATGATCCTCGGCCATGCTCATCCACGCGTGATTGAGGCGGTCCGCCGTGTGGTGGAACGCGGTACCAGCTTCGGGGCACCGACAGAGCTTGAAGTGAAGATGGCCGAACTCATTTGTTCAATCGTGCCATCGATTGAAATGGTGCGAATGGTGAATTCGGGGACAGAAGCCACTATGAGCGCGATTCGTCTCGCCCGGGCATACACAAAGAGAGAGAAGATCATCAAGTTCGAGGGGTGTTATCACGGGCATGGAGATTCGTTTCTTATCAAGGCCGGGTCGGGGGCGATGACGCTGAGTGTTCCTGACAGCCCCGGCGTTCCCTCCGGAGTCGCTTCCGGCACACTGAATGCTCAATACAACAATGTTCAGTCTCTCGAACGACTGATTGCTCAGAACCCCGGGCAGATTGCAGCCGTGATTGTCGAACCCGTTGTCGGAAACATGGGTTGTGTTCCGCCTGCGAAGGGTTTCCTCGAAGGTCTCAGGCAGGTCTGCTCGAAGAACGATATTGTCTTGATCTTCGATGAAGTGATGACCGGATTCCGCCTGGCGCTCGGCGGGGCACAGCAACTGTATGGCATCAAGCCCGATCTCACCACTCTCGGGAAGATCATCGGCGGCGGACTCCCGGTTGGTGCGTATGGCGGGAAGAAGGAAATCATGGAGCTCGTCGCGCCGAGTGGCCCAATGTACCAGGCAGGGACGCTCTCCGGCAATCCGCTGGCAATGACTGCCGGATACGAAACGCTCTCTGTGCTGAAAGACGATCCAGCCTTCTACCTGAAGCTTGAACAACTCAGTGCCCGCCTCGCGGATGGAATCGGAAGGAACATCAGGGAACTCGGTCTGCCTCTCACGCAGAATCGCGTTGGCTCAATGTCGACCCTCTTCTTCACCGGCAAGACGGTCGTCGATTATCAAACGGCGCTCACCGCCGACACCAAACGCTTTGGAGCCTACTTCCGTTCAATGCTTGACCTCGGGATTTACCTGGCGCCCTCACAGTTCGAGGCAGGTTTTCTCTCCATCGCCCACACAACGGAGGATGTTGACAGGACCATTGCCGCGAACAAGGAGGCATTGAAGGCCGCGTTTGCATAGGACCGCATCTTACTCGTGATGACTATTTCCTGCCGGGACCGCTCTTGTTGTGGCTCCGCAGTAGATCTTCCTCAGTCGGTTCTCGTTCACGAGTTTTCCTGAACCGCGACTGTTTGCCTGTACTATCGATTGTGGCTTGTGCTATTTGCTGCAATGCACGAACCCGGTAAGGTGACGAGGTGCGACACTTTCGCTTGTGGATTTCGACTGCACCTCTGGATTACACAAAGCTTGTTATTAGTGTGCAAACGTAAAAGAGTATCCGTAATTCCGCCTTTTGTATACGTCCTACCAGCGATGCCTCCGTATATTGGTATCGTGAATTCTGACAGATCTTTACGATCAATCCAGCGGAGAAAGGATACACAGTGCAGAAGCGTAAACTTGGAAAAAGCAATCTGGAGGTCTCGGCCGTCGGGCTCGGCTGCATGGGAATGAGCTATGGTTACGGCCCGGCTCCAGACAAGCAGGAAATGATCTCTCTCGTTCGGACCGCGGTCGAACGCGGGGTCACATTCTTCGACACAGCTGAAGCGTACGGCCCGTTCATAAACGAGGAACTTGTGGGAGAGGCGCTTGCTCCCTTCCGCGGGCAAGTAGTGATCGCCACCAAATTCGGTTTCAAGTTTGGTCCCGGGGGGAAGCAATCCGGCCAGGATAGTCGACCGGAACACATCAAGGAAGTCGCGGACGCTTCGCTGAAACGACTCAAGGTCGATGCCATTGATCTGTTCTATCAGCATCGCGTGGACACGAACGTGCCAATCGAAGACGTCGCAGGAACGGTGAAGGAGCTGATTCAGGAGGGGAAGGTGAAGCACTTCGGCCTTTCTGAAGCAGGCGTGCAAACGATCCGTCGCGCTCATGCGGTCCAGCCGGTCACTGCACTTCAGAGCGAATACTCGCTCTGGTGGAGAAGGCCTGAAGCGGAGGTGATCCCGACACTTGAAGAACTTGGCATCGGATTCGTTCCCTTCAGCCCGCTCGGGAAGGGTTTCCTCACGGGAACGATCGACGAGAACACGACGTTTGACAAATCTGACTTCCGCAACGTTGTCCCCCGCTTTACACCTGAGAATCGCAAAGCGAATCAGGCCCTGGTTGATGTGCTTGCCAGGATTGGAAAGCGGAAGAATGCGACGCCTGCGCAGATTGCTCTCGCATGGCTGCTCGCCCAAAAGCCGTGGATAGTTCCAATCCCGGGAACAACCAAATTGAATCGTTTGCAGGAGAACACCGGTGCAACGGAACTGCCATTGACTTCAGAAGAACTGAACGACATTGCATCGGCACTTGAAACAATCAACGTCGTGGGCGACCGCTATCCGGAAGAATTGGAACGAAGGACAGGACTGTAGAGATATGAGTGCATTGGAACATCACGAAGCAATCTTTCCGAAGGGGGAAAGAGCACCAGCGGATTACTTCACCAGAACTGATCTCCGAAGCCAAAAACATGATTGTTGGCGGTAACCGGAGCTTTTCTGAAATTGCCTACCAGCTTGGCTTTGAAAACCCACCGTATTTTTCCCGGCTCTTCAAAAAAGAAGTGGGCATGAGTCCGAAGGAATTCAAGAACCAGCTTCTGAATTGATTCACTCCGGTCCCCCGTCCGCGTCGTTTCGTTCACCAACATGCGGGCAAGTCCTTACGACAGGCTCGCCTATACCCTTAGCGAGCCACGGAACCCCCTGGCAGCATAGTAAGATTCTGCACCGTTGTGATACACGAAGACATTGCCGTAGCGGTAATCAGCAAAGATGGCGCCGCCGAGTTTTCTAATCTCAGGAGGTGTTGTCAACCAGCTCGATGTTTTCGTATCGAAATGTTCAAGTTTCTGCAGCTCCCTGTATTGCTCTTCCGATAGAAGTTCAATGCCCATGGCAGCAGCCATGTCAAGAGCGTTATTCTTTGGTTTGTATTCTTTCCTTGACTCGAGCGCTTTTCGGTCGTAACAGACGCTTCTGCGGCTTGCAGGACTTTCCGCTGAACAATCATAAAAAATGTATTCGTCCGTCTTCTTATCATGACCAACAACATCCGGCTCGCCGCCGGTTCTTTCCATTTCATTGAGCGACCACAGTTTTTCAGTATTCGCTTCCAGCTTTGCTTGTACCTTAGACCATTCAAGACCCTTATGGCGGGTCATGTTTTTCTCAAAACGGGTTTTCAATGCTCCGAGTAGTTCTTCACGCTGTTTTGATGACAACTCCTTTTTTGAGCTTTGAGATTTCATTGAAATCTTCGGGGGATGGGATTTCTTCACCATGTTGCTCTTGCTCCTTCCGATTGTATGATCTACTCTGTGTGCAATAGTTTGTCGCTCCTATATTACGAAGCGTCCCGCACTCTCATTACATCTGCTACGCCACTCCTGACTTAAGCGATGACTGATCGGTCACGAGAACAATCTTGCCTGTGACTCCGCCTTCCCAAGCAACTCCTGCGCTTGCCTTGCCTCGGCAAGAGGAAATCGCTGGGCGATGATTGGCTTGACCTTTTGCTGTTGAAGGAGTTCGAACAGGGAGATCAAGTCCTGTCGAAACCAGTCAGGTTTCAGCCGTTTGAGTGTCTGGATGCTGTACGGGGCCACCCGTTTTTTGCTTGGTAGAAGCCAGCCGCCCGCGATATACAACCCGAAGACGGCGGTTCCGCGAAAGCGTTGACGACGACCGGGACGACCCGAAGCCAACCCCTCCCCGCGTATCGAGGAGATAAGGCCATAGCCGACCACTGTGCCGCCGGTGCGGAGAGCCTTGCGGGACTGCCAGAGGTGGGCGCCGCCGATGGGATCAAAGACGACGTCCACGCCGTCGTTCGTGAGGCGGTGAATTTCTGTCACGAAATCCTGATGTTGGTAATCGATGGGTATGCCGCCCAGGGCGGAGACGGTTTGCGCCCCTCGCGATGAACAGGTTCCGTACATCTCCAACTTAGCCAGGCGCCCAAGCTGCAATAGTGCCGTACCGACTCCTCCAGCAGCGCCGTGAATCAACACGCGCTGTCCGGACGTGACTTTGGCAGAACGATGCATCATCTGGTATGCCGTAATGTAGTTCAGCACAAGGCTGACAGCCTCGGCGGCGTCCAACCCGGATGGCACCGGAACCAGCTCACGCTGCGGTAGACAGATGAACTCCGCGTACGCACCGTGGATCGGCATCGCGGCCACTATTCTGTCCTGCTTCGACCCCGGAAACGCCATCACCCAGCTGATCCACTACGCCAATCAAATCCCAGCCGGGCGTGAAGGGTACTTTGGGGGTTTCCGGGTGAATTCCTTCGCGCGCCAGTATATCGGGCAAGGAAACGCCTGCAGCCTGCACTCTCACACGAGCTTCACCAACCCTGGGCTCGGGGCAGTTTTCTTCAACCACCCGAAGTGCATCGGGCCCACCGTAGTGGGTGACGATTGCGCGCATGTGTCTCATAAATCGCTTCCTTCCATTCCGGCACCCGAACTTGTGCGGCGTAGCTTTTGATATTGTGTTTTGCAGATAAGAAACCTGAACCGTTCTTATTCCATATACTCCCTTGGACCAGCAAACCCCCTGGCTGTGGCATTTCGCAGGCGTCTGCGGTAACAAAGTTCATGGTGTAGACCGACCTCTATCAACTGACAGCGCCATGAAGCGAACACAATTTCATGGAGCAAGACAATGAACATCGAGAGTATCACCCAAGGAGTGAGCCACCTTGTTACCGTTGTTATGCGTTCGTTGCGGTGCGCATATCGCACTGTTCGCAATGGGGTTTGGATTACCAATCGGTTGCACCAACATATGCTGTTCTGCCATGCTCGATATTGTATATGGCAACTCGTGCAGTCTCTCTGACAGTTTGGTCATCGGAGCCGAGGAGCTGGTTGTAAATCATCAATGCCTTGGTGCGATATTTTTGAATGTCCTCTTTGACGAAGCCATCGGGAGCATTCTTTTCGAGATCGTCGTCAAGGGATTCGGTTACAACTCTGCAAAGATAGGCTAAATGGAGTTTGATCTGATCTGCCACTTGTGACTTGGGATTTCTACCGAGGTAGTCTTCGTAGACTCTCATCTGTGCCAATGGCTCAGCCGCAAATCCTTCGTACTCGTAAACTTGGTTTTCTAGTTGAATTAGTCGCCACTCCACTTCATCTGTAAACTTTCCATGGGGGAATTCCTGCAAGTACGTTTTTGCAGCAGCAATGGCCTGTATGGGTTTGCCTTTCTCCTCATTGAAATACTCCGTGGCATATCGCACTAACTGAGCACAAAAGTACTCATGCAACGGATTGGAAGGGAACTGCTGGCAAGCATTCTTTGTCAGCGTGTAGCGAAACCTTGCTTGTTGCATTATATCCTGAGTTCCAATGACTTGGAATGGGTCTTCCAATAGAAGCAAGTAGCTTCTTGATGGTGAGAAAATCGAATCATAGGGGATAACATAATCCTCGAAAACGTTGAAGCGCATCGTATCATTCAACGTGACCCAGATATCCAGCTTTCTGGAATCAACGTAGGAGTAGTTTACGATTTGCCCAGCTTCGCCAACATAGCCGCCGTTTGTCTTGATGGGACTGACAAGGATGCCCCTCTCTGGAGGAGAAGAGAGGCTCGGTTGAAATCCGGCAAACAAAGCGAGTAAACACACGAATGACTTTTTAAGCATTATCATACCCCTTTAGGTAAAGTCGAAACCACCGCAATGACGCTTGACTACGGGCATCATCGCATACATGCGTTATTGAAACATACGGGTGATGGCTAATCGCATGTCTGCGCTTATGTCGTTTTTGGTCACACCGACCACCGTTGTCAACACGAGTGTTACAGTTGGATCACTGGAAGTCCGGTGGGTGAGGAGGTGCGAAAAGAACTTGAGGAATGTAGTGGAGAAAGTATGGATTGTCAAGTCGGGGTTCGGAGGAGGTAACCGCGACCATTTGGAGAGAATCCGTCGTTCGGCAGAGTTTTGTCGGGCGGCCAGTGTTCCCCTCGACTTCGTCCCGACTTGAGATGTGGACGGGACGCCACTCAGTGTGACCGGAACATGTACGTTATGATGCGCGCAATGCGCTCAGGATATTCAACCGCGCTGCCCGGACTGCAGGCAGGAATCCGCCGATGAGACCCATTGCGAGTGCAAAGATCAGGGAATACGCGACGATGTTCGGCGAGAGCGCAAAGCCGAACTCGATCTCCGCAAACGAATCGAAGTTGATCGTGGAGATGCTGAAGAACTGCAGGAATGATGCGAGCGCAATCCCCACAAGTCCGCCGATCAGGGAAAGCAGAAGAGATTCGATGAGATAGGCGCCGAGCACACTCCTTCTTCTGAAGCCCAGGGCCCGCAGCGTGCCAATCTCAACCGTCCTGTTGGCCACCGATGAGTACATTGTGATCATGGCCCCGATCGCAGCCCCAAAACTGAATATGACCGTAATAAAGATGCCGAGGACTCGGATGAATGTTGCCATGGTCTCCGATTGTTCTTCAAAGAACTGTCGCTCCGTCTTTGGCTCAAACTGCTGAAGGCGTGCATCCGCTGCAAATGCCTTCTTGAAGGAATCCAGTTGGTCGGGTGATTTCAGGCGTACCGTGAGAGTGGAATAGACATTGGGTCGATCAAGCACGGCCGTCAACTGTAATCCGTCGCCCCAGATTTCGGAATCGAACCCGCATCCACCCGCATCAAACCGTCCGACGACGGTCCATGTATCGCCACCGAATTTCACGGGGCTGCCGATGCTTGCGCCCTTGATGCGCCGGGCAATCCCGCTGCCCACGATGATTTCCCGTGCCCCCCATTGGAACATTCGTCCCTCGACGATCTTCACCATCGGACGAAGCGTGAACGCCGGGGGCGACACGCCCCGGACAGTGATATTTGTCAGCGCGGTCTCGTTTCCGGTCTTCGGCAGGTTGATCACTGTTGCAACGTCTTTCGTTGCGAGTGGTGTTCCGTCCGACGCCCTTGCAACCTGGTCCAATGAAAGAATGATGTTGATCGTTTCGCCATCGAGGATGCTGGAGATTTCCCCATTGGACGCCTTGCGACTGATCAGGACATTATCCTCCGAGCCTGTCTTGATGAGGGTCTTTTCCACTCCGTACGCCATCATGAGCACCGCGGCGAACACAAACACAACGAGTGCGAGCCCCGATGCTGTCAGCGCCGTCGTGAGCTTGCGGCTCTGGAGATTTCGAAACGAATATTTCAGCGGTATTTTCATGGAGTCCTCTTCAAGATGCTAACCCACAAACCGTAGTCCGTCGACAATGTGTGTTTTAAGCGTTCGCTGGATCGGGAAGACGGCAGCGGCAACACCGACAATAACTGACGCCGCAATTGCCAGAATGATGGTGATGGGTTCGATGAAAAAGACAGGGAAGAACCCTTTGGGCATCACCTGCTGGAATGCACTGATTGCCGGGAATGTCACCAGCAGTCCGATGCCGCCGCCGAGCGCCGCAATCAATAACGATTCGCCGCCAATCAGGCCGACAAGCTGGCCACCGGAAAAGCCGAGGGTCTTGAGGACTGCAAATTCACGGATCCGCTCACGGGACGACATGATCATCGTGTTGCCAAGAACGAGCATGATGATGCCGATGATGACGAACGAGATAAAATTCATCGCCTGGATCACGGAATTGAAGGCGCCCACGAATCCCTGTTGGAACTGCCGCTCAGTTTCGGTCTTGGTTTCTGCGCGTGAGTTGGCAAAGAGATTGTCAATCTCTTGCGAGACTTCAGCCGTATTGGTGCCGCTCTTCACCTTGACGATGTACCACCCGACGTACCCCGCCCGGACCGGCGTCGTCTTTCGAAGCTGCTCATCAAGATAATCCCATCGGAAGATCATGTTTGACGGATCAGTCGCCTGGTCACGGGGCCGATAGATACCTCGAACAACGAACTGCCATTGTCCGGGGAAGATATCTCCCTCGATCTGTACAATATCCCCGATCTTGAATCCGAAACGTTTAACAAGGTCGGTGCCCACAATGCATGCGTTGCGTTCGCTCTGGAACGCCTTGAGTTCCTCGGGGGATATGAGGAATTCGGGATAGATGTCAAGAAACTTCTCGGGGTCAACGGCAAAGCGGGCAAAGAAGTTCTTCTTCTCGATGTACGTCCCGCCGAACCAATTGGCAAAGGAGACCTCCTGCACTCCCTTCACACTGCTGATCCGATCACGGTATGCGTAGGGGAGCGGATAGATGAACGATACCGCCTGGCGCGTGATCAACCGGTCCGCAGCCGAAGCCTCGACCCCAGCGTACCACACCGTCACAACTGTCCGCAGGAGGCAGAATGCAATCACAGCGATGGCGATGCCCAACACGGTGAGCAGGAACCGCAGCTTGTGGCGCAGGGCGTTTTTGAAAACAATGCGCAGTATGAACATCCTACGTCAGCTCTCCTTTCTCCAGGTGTCTCACGGTGTGCGCTTTCTCGGCCGCACGGGGGTCGTGGGTTACCATGACAATGGTTTTCTTGAATTCCTTATTGAGACGGTCCAACAATTGCATGATCTCCGTTGCAGATTGCTTGTCGAGATCACCTGTTGGTTCGTCGGCCACAAGCAGCGTCGGGTCGGTGACGAGGGCACGCGCGATTGCCACGCGTTGCTCCTGGCCACCCGAAAGCTGCTTTGGATAGTGACCCATACGGTCCTCGAGGCTGACAAGCTTTAAGGCGGTTTCCACATGTTCCTTCTTCTCTTTCCTGGAGAGTTTCGTAAGAAGGAGGGGGAGCTCGACGTTTTCGTAGGCAGTGAGCACCGGAAGGAGGTTGTAGAATTGGAATACGAATCCGACATGATGGGAGCGCCACTTCGCGAGCTCAGATTCATTCAGCTTTCCAATATCAACTCCGCCAACCTCGACGGTGCCGTTGGTCGGCCGGTCGATCCCTGCGATCAAATTCAACAGTGTGGTCTTCCCCGATCCTGATGGACCCATCAACGCAAGAAACTCACCCTCCGGAACCTGAAAGGAAATATCATTGAGGACCGGGATTTTGAGGCTGTCCCGCCGGTATTCCTTTGAGACATGTTGAATTGCGATCAGCGGTTTTCCGTTGGCAGACATGCGATACTCCGTGATGATTCGGAACGTGGATTGTGGCTATTGAGTATGGAGGATCAACTTTTTGGTTTCACCTTCATGCCGGAAGTGAGGTCCGGCGTCGGACGGAGGACAATGCGGTCGCGGTCCATCAGCCCTTCCTGTATTTCAATCCGATCTCCAAGCCTCATTCCTGTTTTCACCGGCACTTCTGCAATGGTATCGTCCCGCAATAACAGCACAACTTCATGACCGTTTCGTGAGACGACTGCGGAGAGCGGAACAGCGAGGAGAGGCTTCTGCCGGGCCTCGCTTGAATCGGCTTCCTTGGAGAGGAACAATACTTTCGCACTCATTTCCGGCAACACTTTCTCATCCAACTTCCTGAACTTCACTTTTGTCATGACCGTGG
The DNA here is from genome assembly GCA_963734955.1 of uncultured Bacteroidota bacterium. Lineage (GTDB taxonomy): Bacteria > Bacteroidota > Ignavibacteria > UBA10030 > UBA6906 > UBA11986. Next base: position 160,268 of record CAVTJO010000005.1, on the reverse strand, counting down.
CCTTCGCACGATCTGCGGTGGGAACGATCTTGCTCACGTAGCCCTGGTAACGGATATCCGGATACGCGTCCAGGGTGATTTCCGTTGGTTGACCGATTGTAACACGGGTGATGTTTGCCTCCGAGACGTCGGCTTCAACCTCGAGCGATGTCATATCCGCCATGGTGACGACAGCTCCGCGGGAATTTGATGCAGCTCCAAATGGCGCTACAACCTCGCCTACATCAGCGTCCTTGGTGAGCACTGTCCCGTCGAACGGCGCCCTGATGCGCGTGTTCTCCACCGAAACCTCCGCAGCCACTACTCCTGCGGCCGCCGAGTTGATGGAAGCGATGACCCTCTTGAACTGTGCTTCAGCGGCGTCAACTTCCGCTTTTGAAGTGAGGTTTGATGAAAATAGCTTTTGCTGACGTTGAAGTGTTCTCAGTGCATCTTCCGAGTCAGCGCGGGCGACCTCGAGATCAGCCCTGGCCTTGATGAGCGCTGCCATCACGTCCTGGTCCTCCAGCTTGCCGATGATTTCCCCCTTCTTCACATGATCTCCCTCGACCACACCAAGGTGGAGGAGCCGGCCTGTTCCCTTCGATGCCACAGCGGCTTTTCGCTGGGCCACAACGTACCCGCTTGCGGTGAGAACGGCATTTGCCTGTGATGGGAATGTGAGTGACGCTGTCGCGACTTCGATCTCTGGTGCCGGGGTGAGGCTTCCGCGTAAGAGTACATAACCGGTGCCAAGAGCGAGGACGACGGCTCCCGCGATAATGATCCTCCGTTTAGGTCGACCCGCGTTGTCCGGGTCGTTCTTTTCCCGGTTGATCCGGAGTCCGGAAAGATCTGCCGTTTCTGATGATGTACTCATTCGCCAGTAAGAACGTCACATGATGGATGGAAAAACATCACAAGATACAGAATTTCCGCCCTTCTCTCAAGTCCATTCGGGATCAATTAGGAAACACCATGCAACGTATCAACCGTCCGGAAGATCCATCAATGGGCGGATCATCGTTGCAGATATCGCGACTCAGACAAATTGGGAAGAGGCGCGGAGAAGATGCTACTCGATTTTCTGCGGCTCCAGGGATTTCTTGTATGCCCAATCGATGTATGGCAACTCAACAATTGTACGCATGTTGAGCGGTGCCTTGGGCCGATTCGATGAAGGCGACCAACCCATTCCTTGCTTTTGCTCAGTTCGTGGCGGCGCCACGTACTGTGGTGAGTTGAACATGGGCTCCCATTCGCTCCGGTGGATGATAAGGGTGGAGCCTTTAGGGTGATCCTTTGTCGGGGGGAACGAGTAGATGGAGTACAGGCCTATCCAAACTGCAAATGCAAACCATAATAGCACTCCGGTTGCAGCAATCAGGATGAGATAGAAAAGCTTCTTGATCATGTAAGTGCCTCAAATGACGTCAGGTAGGGTGGACAAATGTCGAGAATTTATGTTGGAAGGTCAAGCCCACAAAGAATGTTGCGCCCACGTCCAGATCACGAGAGAGGTGCGAAGTGCGACAGGTTATCCATGGACTTTTGCATCTTCGTCCCAGTACTTTGTCGTGCGTGTCACTCCGCCTTTACGAATTCGCTCGGACCTGTAGTTTCCCCAGCAATCGAGATGTGTCTCAAAGATCGCTGTGTGTTTGTCCGGATAGTGCAGGATGTATGTCATCGCGTCGCTGAGCGATTCGAAGATTGCCGCATCCCGGAGATCGACAAGCCACTTTCCTTTCACCGTCGTGACGGATCTGGTGATCGTTCTGCGGCACCTTCTCTTTGGCATGCACAGGAAATCGACGATTGAGTAGACATAGTACATCGGTGGAGAAAGCGATGAGTCCCTGATGATGGTGAAACTGCCCGGGGCATGGAGAAGAAGCTTTCGCACTGCGAGGTCGTCGATGATGAAGAGATGTTCCTGAGGCATCGGTGCCTCCTTCCAGTTGCGCATGGAGAACTTCTGACATTTCTCCTTTACGTCAACATAAATATTGCGCCCGGTCAGATGGAAATCGGGAGAGGTGTGACTTGCCGTGTAATCCGCAAAAGGTTCGCCGGATGCATCCAGGTACGCTTTGACGTCATGCTCGAACATGGCGAATACTCTCGGGAAGTGAATCCGGAAGAGGTTGAGGCAGAAGAGGAGACAAGAAACGGAGGCGGGCCATTCCGAAGGAACAGCCCGCATACCAAGAAAAGAACTACTTTGCCATTGCAAGCCAGCTGCCGAATACGCCGCTTACCTGGCAATCTCCCCACGTCACGACTTTGATGACACAGCCGGACTTCGTGATCTTGTCGACGACAAGATTGATCTTGATGGTCCCGTCGGTGCCAGCCTTTGCATCGTAGCCAGTCATTGATACAAGGACTGCAGGGGCAGCATCAAATGCCTTGTCAAACGCGACAAACTGGATGAACACGCGTTCTCCGCTTCCGGACGCGAGTGTCCAACCCTCGTCTCCGGTTCTTGCTTTGAAGTCGCCTTTTTGCATTGTCTGTGCGATGGTGACCGCAGAGAGCATGAGCAGTGAAACAACGACCAATGCAGTGCGTTTCATGATTCCTCCTGTTTGTGAATGTGTGAGTTGATTCATGTGCGGAAAGTATGGGTTCAAAACCACAGGCAATATACGAGAAGCAATGTGAAAGACAAGCAGTTTCGTGAGGCGAATGGTTATCGACCTTTCCAGAACGCCAGCGCCAGCATCAACCAGCCTGCAATAAATGACAGTCCTCCCAGCGGTGTAACAGCCCCAAGCCAGGGAGTGTTCGTCAGGACAAGGAGATAGAGACTTCCACTAAAGAGAAGCACGCCACTGCCGAAAAGGAATCCGACCAGTCTGAATATTTTCAACGAACCGGGAGGATACATGCGGCATGCGAGTCCCGCTGCTACAAGTCCGAAGGAATGGTACATCTGGTAGCGCACTGCGGTTTCAAACGTGCCCAGCACTTCGGGGGACAGTATTCCTCTCAAGGAATGTGCTCCGAATGCGCCAAGAACAACTCCCGATGCTGCAGCCATGGCGCCCCAGAAGAGCAATGCCCTTGAGACGGCGACATTCACGTGAGATCCCTTTCGCCGGTGAGTTCATTCAACGGTATCTCTCTCGTTGCGGAAAGCAAGTTGTCCGGGAATTGGTTCATGTCTCTACAAGGGTTCGAATCATGCAGAGACGGTCCGCGAAGATGTGGGCCGCCTCCTTTCCGAATGCGGAAGCCTTCAAAGTCCCAGAGCTTCTCGTATGTACCTCGGGGCTGGTGAGCCGAACGAGAGGATGGCATCGTGCATGGTCTTCATGTCGACACCGCCGTGTTTTGCCTCGTATGCCTGGCGCAACCTGTTCAATTCGATGTTCCCCACATAGTACGTCGACAATTGAGTTGAGGTGAGACATGCGCGTCGCCACTTGCCTGCAGCTTCTCCATCCTCCTGGAATCCCTGGTTCATCATCATGTCCATTGCCTCTTTTTCCGTCATGCCGGCCGTATGGATCTTCTGGTCGATGATGGAGTTGATGATGAGGCGCAGTCGCATTTTCAGTTGTTGCATCTTCACCTCCGGACCCCCGTACCCTTTCTCCACCATGAACTGCTCTGCATACGTTGCCCACCCCTCAACGAATGTTCCGCTTCCGAAGATCGCCCTGATCATGGTCGGAGCTTTGAATGTATTTGAATGGGCAAGCTGGAGATAATGCCCGGGCATCGCTTCGTGAATGGTGAGATCCTGCAGCATATAGTTGTTGTACTCACGGAAGAAAGACTCCACGCGCTGCTTCGTCCAGTCGGACGGAGTGGGGGAGATTGAGAAGAAAGTTTCTCCGTTCTTCTCCAGCGGACCGGGCGCGTCGCAGTATGCGACAGCGACGCCTCGCTGGAATTCCGGCATGACGATCACCTTCACCGGCTCCTGCGGAACTGTGACGAGATTGCCAGAGCGGACGAACTCCGTGGTTGAGCTCAAATCCTCCTTCGCCAGGTCCACAATGGAAGCGTTTGTCGGATGTGTGTCGGCAAGTTTGTCGAGCACAGCCTTGATCACTGCGTTTGTGTCCCGGAGTTTTTTCGGATCTGTGATCTTCGGGAAGAATTTCCTGAAGAGTGGCAAGCCGGTCTCATACATTGCCGCCCGGGTTGTCTGGAGATCTTCTTCGGCGGATTTGAGAATATCCTCCTTGGTCAGGTCTGACTCAAGCGAGTAGTACAACTTTCTCTTGAATTTCTCGTCCCCAAGACGGAAGTCGCCGTGCGCACTTGGCAGGAGATCCTTTTCGAGCCATTGTCCATAGTCCTCGAGTGCCTTGACGGCCTCAGCTTGAACGGGTGCAAACTCGGCTGTGAGCTCCGGTACCTGGTCGAGGTATGTTTTCAGCTCGTCTCTGACCATCGAAATAGTACCAGGATTCTGACGGATTGCGGTCTCGGTATGGATACGCGGAGGATTCTTGAGATTGGCTTTTGCTGCTGCAAGGACTGCCGGGATTCCCTTGAGCCGTTCCTCAACGCTGGCCAGCCTGTTCTTAATCGGCGCGAAGTTACGGGCGATGAGTCCGTAAATTGCACCGCCAACGTTGTAGGCGAGAGGGTTCCATTCATACTCTCTCAACGTGTCGATCTGGAATAACGACGATTCCAGGTTCGTTTTCATGATCTTGAAATCGATCCTGTTTGTCGGGTTCAGTTTGGTCAGATCGACTCCCGACAAGGAATCCAGATATACCTTATTGAATACGCGGTCAGCGTCGACCCCCGCCATGCTATAGTCGCTGAGCTTGCCATCAAAGCGATGATCGCCAAGGCTCGTTGCCAGTTCCGGCTTCATCTGGAGAAGCCTCTCGATATAATTCCTGGCAAGTGATTCGAATTTCTGATCCTCTGTTGGCGGCGGTGCACACGAGAACAGTGTCAGACAAGCGAACACGCACAGTACCGTTGGCAGAAATTTCATGGGTTTAACCTTTCGCTGGTAATTGAGGCAGAAGGGAACTCAAACATTTGCGGCCTTAATATCGATGTCAATATCGGGAATGAATAGCCAAGAAGCAATTTGTGTGGAGGAGCAATGTCCGGTTGGAGGAAAACGCTGCATATGGCAGGCTTCGACTTCGCTCAGCCTGACTTGGATTCACAAATTGAGACACTACCCACCCCGGGTGTTTCTTTCTTCTGTGGAAATTGTTATTATTGACCCGAAGTCCTGTTCATCAATATAGGTGGTGTTGTGTTCCTGAACCCGGGAATGCGATCCCACCTTTTTGTTTGTGAAACTTCCTCTGTGTAGCCGGAGCGGAAGTGCGCCTGAATGAAAGCCGGAAGTCTTGATCGAACCTTTTTTTATCCACTCATTAGATGAGGAACAGCAGCTATGGACACCAACGGCGTCATCAACCACAGGGACTTGTATCGACTTCCCTGGTCTCTCCCTGATAACGCGATCTCGTGGCTCGAGCCCACGTCGGCATGCAATCTGGCTTGCGATGGATGCTACCGCGAGAATGTCTCAAGCAGTCATAAGCCGCTTGATGTGGTTCGAGAGGAGATCGATCGGTTCGTTGAATTGCGCAACTGCGACGGGATTTCGGTAGCCGGCGGCGATCCGCTGATGCATCCTGAAATTGTCGAAATCGTCCGGATGGTTGCACAAAAAGGGATCAAACCCATCCTCAATACGAATGGCGGCAAGCTCACCATCGACTTATTGCGCGCGTTGAAAAAAGCGGGAGTGTTTGGGTTCACGTTCCATATCGACAGCAAACAGGGGCGGCCAAAATGGAAAGACAAGAACGAGCTTGACCTGAATGAACTGCGACTGCAATATGCCGAAATGCTCGCGGAAGTAGGCGGCATTTCATGTTCGTTCAACTCGACGGTGTATGAGGACACATTGCAGTATGTTCCGGAGATGGTGGACTGGGCCCACAAACATATCGATATCGTCAACGTCATGGTCTTCATTCTCTACCGTGCGGCAGCACCCCAGTTGCCCTTTGACTGGTACGCCGGTGGAAAGAAGATCAACAAGGATTTGTTGCTCTATTCCGAGTCGAAAGAACGGAAGATTGACATGCAGTCCCCTGACGTGGTGAAGGAGATCCGGAAGAGATTCCCCGACTTCACTCCGTGCGCGTATTTGAATGGAACTGAGAAACCTAATTCTTTCAAGTGGCTCCTCACAGGTCGGGTCGGTACAAAGGAGAAGATCTACGGATATGTGGGTGCAAAATTCATGGAGCTGATTCAGACTGCGTATCACATGAGGACAGGGCGATATCTTGCCTATGCCGAGCCGAAGACAGCCGGTCTCGGACGTTCCATGATGTTGTTGTCACCCTTCGACAAAGGTGTGCGAAAGGCGGCGGGGGAGTATATGTCGGCATTGATCAGAAATCCGCTGCATTTGTTCAAAGGCTTGCACTATCAGTCAATCATGATAATCCAGCCTGTCGATTTTTTGGAGAATGGATTACAGAATATGTGTGACGGTTGTCCGGACATGACGTTGTACAACGGTGAACTTGTCTGGTCGTGCAGAATGGAAGAGCTGAAGCAATTCGGCAGTTGGGTGAGGACTGTTCCTCATGAGCAGCAGTAGCCTTGGAGGATTGTCATCGCACAATCGAAGCCCGGCATGTCCGGGCTTCGCTGTTCTTATCGCCTAGAGGCTCCTTTTTCGGCAGAGAGTACAGAATCCTGCCACGTGGTTCGACGCTACAGCGTCACTGCTTGAATACCTTCTTGAAAAACTCCTGCATGGCCGACCACGATTTCTTATCTGCCTTTTCGTTATACGCGATGGGCATGTTGAATTTCTTTCCGAGCTCGGTAGCGTCGGGATTGGTGAAGCCGTGCATCGCTCCAGGATAGTTGACGAACCTGAGGTTCACATCCGCTGCTTTCATTTCTGCTTTGAAGCTCTTGATGGTCTCCTCAGTTGTGAACTTGTCAGCGGCACCGTTGCACACGAGAATCATGGACTTCACTTTTCCTTTTTCGGCGGGTGACTGAGCGGCAAGACTTCCGTGGAAGCTTACCACTCCGTTTAGGTCCGCCCCTGCCCTCGCCATATTCAAAACTACTCCGCCTCCAAAGCAGTAGCCGATGGCACCGATTCGTGTTGGGTCGACATGTTCGTCTTTCCTAAGAAGGTCCAACGCGGCCATAAAGCGTGCCTTCATTGCAGGCATGTTTTTCATCGTTTCACTTGCGAACTTGCCGGCATCATCGGGGTGAGTGGCGACCCTGCCATCACCGTACATATCAACCGCAAGTGCGACATACCCCAACTTGGCGAGCATATCTGCCCGCTTGCGGGCGTAATCATTCAGTCCCCACCACTCGTGGACCACCAGTACGCCGGGGCGCTTGTCGGTGACCTTGTCATCGTAGGCAATGTAGCCTTTAAGCGTGTCCGCACCAGCGAAATACTCTACCGGTTTGCCGACGACCGCAGCGCGGGACACTACCACTCCCGAAAGGATTAGTGCAAGCAGCGTGAGACGCATAAGGACCTCCATGATAATGTGTTTGAGATTGTTGAGAATGAGCAGTTATGTCAGCGTTCCTCAGAATGGCCCGGAGGGCAATCCGAGCGGCAACTTCCGCTGACTTAGTAACACATGAATTGAGAATGAAGTTTCATTAATGATTTTGATTCGACGGGCTGAAAGCCCTACATTGTGGTGTGGAGGAACGAGTTGAAGACTAATAGCTAGGGGATATCATGAAGAAGGTCTGGTGTGTTTCACTTGTTGCATTGCTTGCCGTTGTATCGGGTTGCGGAGAGTCACCTCGAACTACATCAACACCACCTCCGGTGAACAACCCATTCTCCGTTCTTGACGCCTACGGCCAATGGATTGAGTTCCCGGAGTATGGTGAGGTTTGGCAGCCGCGGGTAGGATATGACTGGCAGCCGTTTGTTGAAGGTCGGTGGGTATGGACGGACCGGGGATGGCTCTGGCATTCAGAAGAACCTTTTGGCTGGGTCGTGTATCACTATGGTTATTGGGTGCAGGAAGGAGCAGCGGGATGGCTATGGGTTCCCGGAAATGATTGGTCGCCGGCCAGAGTTCGTTGGGTGGTGAGGGATGACATGATTGGCTGGGCGCCGATGCCTCCTCCGGGAAGACAGCTCCCGGTGGCAGTTGAAGCCCGAAGTTGGGTTGTGGTGACTCCTCGGCAATTCACAGAGAGAAATGTAGGCCGTTACAGAAGTTCGCTCCCCCATGCTGACATCGCTCCGCGAGAGGAACACGGGAGTCGACAGCCGGACGTGGATCTTGTCGAACGCGCGACCAACGCCAAAGTGGACAAGGTGCAATTGGAAACGGAACATGTAAACGCCGGCGACAGACAATTGATACGGATGCGGATTCCGGAGAGTAGCACCGGGGCAATTCCACCCCCGGTGACTTCAGGCACGAATCCTTCTCATCCGCCTGCCGCTCCATCTGTTCCACCTCCCCAACGGCTCCCGGATGTGGCTCGTCCGTCGAAGCCTGTTCCACCGGTCAATCCTGGAAGAAGGGATGTTGTGCGGTCGAGGAGGCCCGAACCAGCGAAGAATCATGAACAGACAAGGAAACCCCAGCTCAAAGTTGAGAAAGAAAAGAAGGTGAAACAAACGAAAAACGGTGAGACCCCAGCGAAAGCGGCCCATGAGAAGAAGAACGAAGGACGAACGCAAGAGGTGGACGCGGGCCGGAAGTGACGGATGTTTCACCATAAGGAGGAATTTCATCCCGATACGTGATAACTATTGAATCATAACCTAATCTTCATTAGGTTATGTGAGTCTCATTTCTGTTACTTGCATCGAAGCCGAGTTTATTGCTGGTAGAACCCAGATAAGCTCGGCTTCTTTCGTATGATCCCCTTCATCCAACATGAGTATGAATCGATATCGATGGATTAGTCTGCTTCTCGTTCTCTTCCCCTTTTCGTCCTATTCCCAGCGCGGAACTCCGGTCACGGCTCCGGGGCCAAACGTTCTCCTTGATAGTGATCCGGTCTTGCAAGAGCTTGTGCAGAAGGTGGATTCAAGTCGCATCATCGCATCGCTCACCCGTCTGGAGGCATTCCGGACGCGACATTCGAGCTCGGACTCAATTGCACCCGCACGGGACTGGCTCGTGTCGAAGTTCCACGAGTACGGATATGCCGACGTGACTCTCCATGCATTTACCTGGAGTGGTCGCACGTTGCACAACGTGGTTGTAACGAAACAGGGAAGGAGATTCCCAAACAAGCTTGTTCTGCTCATTGGACATTACGACTCCATCAGCGAGCTCCCGACGACACTTGCTCCCGGTATCAACGACAATGGATCCGGTATTGCCTTGATCCTTGAAGTTGCCAGGATCCTTGCAACCAAGCAACTCGACTATTCCGTCCGGTTCATTTGTTTCTCTGCAGAAGAACAGGGTCTCGTTGGCAGCAACGCGTACGTAAACACTGTGGTGGTTCCTGAAAACCATGACATCAAGCTGGTCATTAACGTGGACGAGATTGGCGGCTACAGCGGCTATACAAATACGATGGTGAAGGTCGAGAGCGACCAGGACAATACTCCGCCGGAAAATAACGAGGCGTCCGCGGCATTCACTGACACCCTCGCGGCTCTTACCCGAACGTATTCGTCTCTGACCACAACAATCACCGAGGCATACGGTAGTGATTACGTTTCGTTTGAAAACCGGGGGTATGTGATCACCGGATTCTATGAGGGTCAGGAGTCTCCCCACTATCACCACAGTACAGACAACCTCGTGAACATGGATCCGGCTTATCTGTATGAGGTTACGAAGGCGGCCTTGTCGGGGGTGGCGTACTTCGGGGGAATACAAAGGAAGTACCTCAGCGTCTATCATACACCGCAAGGGGATACTCAAGACACCTCGCGTAGCGTTCAGCTTGAAGCAATCGCAACAACGAGCTCACCTGTGAACCTGGCGAAGCTTGCGTATCGGACAAACTGGATGACGGAGTACGCCGATTCTACATTGGTGCCGGTCTCGTCGCACGGGGACACGGTCGCGTTTCGAGGATGGATTCCGAAGCAGCAATATGGAACGGTGGTGTCATATTTCTTCTGTATGAACAGTGCCGACAGTCTCACGGCAACGTTTCCTGCCGACACACTGACACCCATTGTCTTTTCGGTTATTCCCGACTCAATCCCGCCGCGGATTGTTCATGACCCGCTTCCGAATCGATCCTATCTTGACTCCCCGTATGACGTGGTTGCCTTGCTCAGCGATACCAATGGCATTTCGGAGGCATCGGTGACCTATCGAATCAATGGAGGCACAGACACGACCGTGAGCATGGTCCAACTCTCGGCGGATCACTGGAGCGGTTCGATAGTGGGAAATTTTCTGCCGGCAGACCTTATTGAATACAAAATCGAGGCCAGGGACCGCTCATTCTCCAGAAACATGGCTGTACTGCCTCCTTCCGGCAGATTCAGCTTGCGAATTCTCAACTCTCTTGCGTACGACTTCGAAACATCCAACGGCGGGTTTGAGCCAACATCCGATTGGCAGTGGGGGGTGATCGCGACGCCGGACGTGCCTGCTCCACCGCATGGTCAGAGAGTATGGGGGACGAACCTCTCCGGCAATTATTCGAATAATACCGTCTCGGAATTGGTGTCACCAATAGTCGACCTCACGGACAAAACGAATGCCGTTCTTACATTCAAGCACTTCCACAAGGTAGAACCGCAGAATGATGGCGGAAATGTGGCCATCTCCGTGGACAGCGGTGCATTCCAGATAGTAAATCCCCAGGGAGGATACCCCTCGAATTTCATTCCTTCACTTGGAGGACCCGGCTATTCCGGGAATTCCTTTGTTTGGAAGGACGCCCGCTTCGAAATCTCCGGAATGAGTAACCACCGCGTCCGAATTCGTATGACGTTCGCCAGTGATTTACTCACCGCACAGCGTGGGTGGTATGTGGACGATGTGCGAATTGACTATCTCGACAGCATCACCACAAGCGTCGTCCAGAGAGGTGGCGTGTTGCCGATTGAAACCAGTCTTCTTCAAAACTTCCCGAATCCGTTCAATCCGACAACGGCGATCAGATTTGATCTCTCCAGTGGCGGACTTGTGAACCTGTCAATCTACGATGTTTTGGGAAGGGAAGTCGCGAAGTTGAAGAATGAAGTAATGTCACCGGGTCGGTATCGGGTAACTTTTGACGCGACTGGATTGGCGAGTGGAGTTTATCTCTATCGGCTTGCGGTGGGTAGGTTTCGTCGAATCCAAAAAATTGATGATCCTTCGATGAGTACGTGCAGGGGAGTTGCTCCATAGTGCTTCCTTAAACAACGATGCTTCCAATCAGTCAGGGAGATTCTACCATGCTACGTCGTCTTCTGTTTGTCTGTCTCGTGCTTCTTGTTGGGGTCGGAACGATGCCGGGCCAGATTCCCACAAAAATGCGTGTTCGTGCGCAGGATATCGTACCGCAAGGGAATTGGCGCGAGATTCCCAATGGTCGCGTTGATGCAAAGACCGGGGCGCCCCGGGCTCTCTACTTTATCGACTATGGACCGTTGACCGGTACTCCGGAACAAATGGCCAGGACGTATCTGACCAATAACAGCGCGTCCCTGCAACTCAAGTCCGGTCTGTCTGATCTAAAGCTCGTTGGTGTAACCGAATCTCCAATGGGATACCATGTGGAGTTTGCCGAGCAGTATCAGAACATCACCGTGTTCAGGTCGAATACTGTCGTCACGATAGAGAAGGGAACAAACAAGGTTGTGTTCTACGTGAGCGACTACAAGCAATCCGTTCGCGTTGCGCAAACATCTGCTGCGTTCGGGGCAGAGCGCGCATATGACATTGCGGTTTCGCATTTGAACGCGACAGGAATCAGAGAGAAATATGCAACCACCAGTCTGATGATTAATGCAGAGGGTGACCAGCCACGGCTGAGTTATCGAGTGACGTTCCCTGCGAACGATCCCAATGGCGACTGGGAAGTATTTGTGGATGCCAGCACGGGTGATGTGTTCTCGGTACTTGATCGGGCGAAGTATTATTCCCCGGCAGGAGGAGATGAGCCTGCGCGACTCCTCGATGGTTCCGGCTATGGATGGACCCCTGACCCGCTGACGCAGGCACAGGTATGGTATGGTACTCTCGGTTTTACAGACCCGGGAGGAGGCTGCGTAACCGACCCAACGACACCACAGTTGGATGCCCAGCGAATTGTTCTTCCGCTTCGAGACATTACTTTCACAGGTGGCGTGTATAAGCTGGAAGGACCGTATGTTCGTTTGACGGACTGGGAATCACCGACGGTTCCCCCGGTCACTGCTGCACAACCGGATTCGTTCAGGTTCAATCGGGAACAGTCCGGCTTCGAGGATGTGCTGGTATATTTTTGGATTGATAATACTCAGCGCTACATCCAGAGTCTCGGATTCACAAATATCCAGAATACCCCCATGGGGATCGATCCGCACGGGTTCAGTTGCTCTGACAATTCTCACTATGTCCCATCGACCAACCAGATTGCGTATGGGGAAGGTGGTGTTGACGATGCAGAGGATGCGGACGTAGTGGTTCACGAGTACGGACATGCAATTCAGGAAGGCTCGCACCCTGGTTGGGGTGGAGGAGAAGGTGGAGCACTTGGTGAAGGCTTCGGCGATTACTGGGCAAGAAGCTATGGAAGGTCTCTCTCTTCATTTGGATGGCAGAAAGTCTTTAAGTGGGACGCAGGCATAACGGCCAATGGTACAGGGACATTCTGGGATGGACGCCGCTGCGATGATCCTCGCCCGTATCCGCCCGGAGGTGTTGGGGGAATGGAGATCCACGACGCAGGCCAGCTCTGGGCGACAGTTCTGATGGAAATATGGAGCGACATTGGGAAAGAGCCAATCGATAAGTGTGTTCTTCAAAGTCATTTCCTTGTAGGAAGCACGCCGACAATGCGCGACAATGCGGCAGCAGTCATTCAGGCTGACCGCTCTCTCTATGGCGGCGCGCATGTGGCAGCAATGGTCAACAGGTTTGGGGCTCGGAATTTCGTTAATCCTGTCGACTATGTCCCTCAGGTTCTTCATTCACCGTTGACTGATACAGAGAACCTGACCGGTCCCTACACTGTGGTAACCCGTATACTCCCGGGCGCAGCCGGACTTGATCCGACAAATCTGAAGGTATATTGGGGGCGAACAGGGGCATTTACGGATAGCCTCCTCTTGACGCCTACGGGAACTGCAAACGAGTACTCAGCTCCTATTCCCGGAAATGGAATCACCGCTGACTATCGATACTATATTTTTGCCAAGGACAGCTCGGGCGCGTTCGTCACCAGTCCGGCCAACGCCCCAACCTCGTTCTACAGTTTCCACGCCGGGCTTGACATAACGCCCCCAGTTGTTGTTCACACCGCGTTGCGTGATCAGGCTCTTATCAGGTGGCCGGCCCATCTCCGGGCCACGGTAACGGACAACCTCGGCGTGGATTCAGTATGGGTGGATTTTGTTCGTCAGCGAGGGTCATTCACGGGGTCCTTCTTCCTCACGCTGACTTCCAATAACACTTACGAAGGTGATTTCTCGATCCCTGCAAACCAATTGCAGGTTGGGGATTCCATCTTCTACAAAGTCATCGCTCGTGACGCATCAACATCCGGGAATATCACAGTGTCACCATCAGTAGGGTTCCACAGGTTTGCGATCATCTCCGCCCGTGGGGTTGTGCTGGTCGTGGATGATGATGCGACGACCGATGCGCCGACCATTTCACCGAAGGGGCCTGACGCACGTCCCTCATCGATATACGGCCTCTCATCGCGTCTGATTGCCCGGACGCTCAACCAGGTGGGTTTTGTTGTTGACACTGCGAACTTTGCCACGCATGACACTGCCTCGTACTCAGGCTACGACATTGTTGTCTGGTCGGCTGGCAGCAAGACGGGGACAATGTTTAGCGATGCGAACAAGCGGGCGGCACTTGTCAGTCGCAGCCTTGCGGGAGGGAAGATCTGGGTTGAAGGTGGTGAAGTTGGATATGCCTACCGGAAGAGTGGAACAAGCACTGATGCGGATCCAATGTTCCGCCGCGTCGTCCTGCACGATAGTGTCTGGCTCAGCGATGTCACCACCGCAAACCTTGTCGTGACCGCTCCATCACATCCAATGTTTACCACGCCCTACATTGTCACCGGCCCGGTTCCATTTCCCTCGAGCGGTGGTTACGGGCAACGAGATGCAGTGGGTCTGATTCCCGGTGACATACACACGACCAAGCTTGCTGGCTGGTCAAGCTACCCGGTTCAGGGTCCGGACACCGCGGGAATCATTGTGTACAACCCTCTTCCAGATCCGACAGTTGGTCAAATCGTGTTCGACCTCTTCTCTTTTGGTGCCATCACCGATACACTGCTTGCCCAGAAGTTGATCGAGAATACGGCAGAGTTTCTTATGACACCTCCGGGAGGAGCCTACATCGGTGCAACACCATCGTCGCTGAACTTCGGACCTGTCCAGCTTGGCGACTCGGTGACGCTGCCGGTTCGTATCAAGAACCTCGGCACAGGCACTCTCAACGTCACCAATATTACAAACGCGAGCCCGCGGCTGACAGTGACTCCAACCGCTTTTGCTCTTGCATCGCAAGAAACAATCAGAGTGAACGTCAAGTTCAAGCCGACCGTGGTCGGGAATCTTGCGGACACGCTTCGGTTTGTTTCCAATGCATCGAATCCAGCGCCGGTTCCAGTATCCGGTCGCGGAGGTTTACCGCTTGTTTCGGTCACGCCCGACTCGTTCTATTTCTCGCTGCCCTCCACAGACGATACGACACGATCACAGCTGTGGATCAGGAATGCCGGCACTGATACTCTCTCCTATGCCGTTGAGGAACTCCTTGTTTCTCTGACTGCATCGGTCAGTCGAAGTACTGAGCAGCAACCTTCGATCCGATTGCCCAAGGGTGTCGCAGATTCGCCTCAGCCTGATCGCAATACACTGGGACGCGGTGGTCCGGACGCATTCGGCTACATGTGGATTGATAGCGATGAGCCGGGAGGACCACAGTTCTCCTGGACCGATATCCGTTCAGTCGGCACCCAGATTACAGCCTGGACGGGAACCGCCGATGATGGACAAGCAATAGTTCCACTTCCATTTGCGTTCTCCTTCTACGGCGCGCAATACAACTCGGTCAAAGTAGTGACAAACGGGTTCCTGAGTTTCGATGTGGCGTCGACAAATCATGAGTATTCCAACTCGGCGATACCAACCACCGCCGAACCGAATAATGGTATCTATGGCTGGTGGGATGATCTGAATCTGACGTCCGCTGGTACTGTTCATTACTACAATGACGCCGCCAATGGTCGCTTTGTTGTGCAGTATACCGCGGCGCCCCATTATGGAACCAGCGAACCTGGGAACTACACATTCCAGATGATTCTCAATGCGAGTGGCGACATTGTGTATCAATACCTGGATATGCAGCAAACATTGAACTCAGCGACGATTGGAATTGAAAACGCAACCGGAACGATTGCCCTGCAGACCGTCTACAACGCGGGCTACGTTCACAACAACCTGGCCATTCGATTGACCCGGGATGCGGTGCAATGGATGTCCACAACCCTGACAACCGGAATCATAGCTCCGCATGACAGTCAGGATGTTGAACTGCGCATTCATCCAGGACCACTTGCGGCTGGTGACTATCGTGCACGCGTGAAGATCACGGGCAACATTCCGAACATTCTCTATGTTCCGGTAACCTTGCACGCAACGGGGCCCGTCGGCGTCGATGAAGTGAAAGGTATCCCGGCGACGTTCGCCCTTGACCAAAACTATCCCAATCCGTTCAATCCCGTGACAGTGATAAAGTTTGCGTTGCCGAAAGCGGCGCCTGTCACTCTCTCGGTGTACAACATCCTCGGACAGGTTGTTGCCTCACTCGCTGATGAGGTAAAGCAAGCCGGGTACCATCAGGTGGAGTTTGACGCAAGGAGCCTGGCAAGCGGAGTGTACTTCTATCGCATCGAGGCGGGTGACTTCGTGGCAACGAAGAAGCTGTTACTGTTGAAATAGTGACGTCAGCGAACAGCGCTGGAAGTCACCGATGAAATGAAGAACCCCACGCACTCGTTACGTGGGGTTTCTTCTTTAGGAAGATAAGGGCGAATGATCCCTGTGGCTCTCAGCTATGCCGTATGGATATAATGTCCCCATCTTTCACAATATACTCCTTGCCCTCCAGTCTCCACACACCGGCGTCCTTTGCCTTCGCGAACGATCCTTCGTGGGAGATGAAGTCGTTGTAGTGTACAACCTCTGCCCTAATGAACCTGTTGAAGAAATCGGAGTGAATCACACCGGCGGCTTCCTGCGCATTTGTTTCCTTTCGGATTGTCCATGCGCGGCATTCGTCTTCGCCGACGGTGAAGAATGACTGCAGTCCCAGAAGTGCGTACGCCTCGCGGATCAGGGTGTTGAGTGCCGATTCCTTGATCCCATATTCCTGCATGAACAGTTTCGCCTCATCTTCCGCCAGCTCCGACATTTCCATTTCTATCTTCCCGAAAAATGACATGACTCTTGTATTCCTGCCCTCTTTTGCTGCGGCGACACGCTTCACAACTCCGTCGGCATCTTCTTTCTGAGACTCATCCATGTTCACCGCAATGAGCATCGGCTTGATGGACAGAAGCTGATAGGTTTTGAGCAGGTGCAATTCCTCCTTCACGAAGGCGACTTCACGCAAGGGGGTTTCCGATTCAAGAGCCTTGTGACATTTTTCAAGAACCGGGAGCTCTCGTTTGCTCAGTTCGTCCCCGGTTTTCTGGACCTGTTTCTTGATGCGGTCGATCCGCGTTTCCACAACCGCAAGATCGGAGAGAATGAACTCCGTCTCGAACGTGGTAACGTCCCGGATGGCATCGATGCTCCCGTCGGGGTGAGGAACGGCATCATTGGCAAATAACCGGACAACCTGGACAAGCGCGTCGTTGGTCTTGACGTTTGCAAGGAAATTCGTGGTAAACTGTGTCGACCCCGATTCTCCTTTCTTCAGTCCCACAACATCCACAAATTCAATTGTTGCGTGAACCGTGTTCTTTGGAGAAAATATTGTCGAGCACTTGTCGAGCCGAATGTCCGGGACCTTGATGATTGCATGGTGCGCTTCCGTTTTGGCAAGAGCGGCCGGATCAATATGGGTTTTCGTGATTGTCTGGAACAACGTTGATTTCCCTGAGAAGGGGAGTCCGACGATACCGATTTGCATGGGATTTCTTTGAGAGTGGGTGAACGTGATGCCACCAAGATACGAAAATCATTCTTTTGTTCCGCAATGTGTCGGAAGGAATCCGGAGGGGCCAAGAGTTGAAGCAGTTGTCAGGGTTGCAGCCTGACACCGCTTGGATGTCGGGGGGCGTGTCTACTTTTTTTCCGCGAGCTTGAATTTGAATGGTATCGAGACCCAGATTTCAACCGGTTGCTTCTTGATCAGCGCAGGGGTGAACGTGAACTGCTTGACAGCGTCAATCGCCGCCTGCTCAAGGGATTCATTCCTGTCCTTGCCTTCGGTGGCGACCGCTTGCTTCACCGTTCCGTCCTTGCTGACCAACACCTTGATCAGCACGGTCCCTTCAATTCCTTTCCTCTTGGCGTCTTCAGGATATACCGGATTCACTCTTGTTACGATGGTGGGGAATTCGTTCACGTTGATGACCTCGTTGATTCCCGGCCCGGCCTCGCTTAAGGACGGGGATGTTACCTGTTCTTGTTTTGGTCCAGGCGTTCTCTGGTCGGTGCAACCGACGCACGCAACAAACGCCAGCACTGTTCCGAGGAGAGCGAATCTTGTCTTCATTTTGGATGCCCCTTTTCGATTGGTGAAGGGTTATGGTGTTTGTTTGCGGCCTTCGAGGTTCGAACAGTCGGACTTTCCAACTCCTCGACAGGCGGCATGCCATAAACAAGACGACAGTCAAGTACTGCCCTTTCTATGAAGACACACAACGGGCCGGAAAGTTGGTGAATTATTTCAAGGGAATCAAAATCCCGGCATTGTTTGCGGCTGCGAGACTCCTTCTTGCTTTTGGCTTGAAATTTGCGTTGAACGTTAAACCAATCAGTCTACGGGGCATCAAATACGTAAACTACCATTCTTTCGAGACTTGAACCTGTCTCCCGAAAGCAATGGATTCGAGACATCCGGGTGAAAGGACGAGATATGGTTCAATGTATATCCTGGGGGAATTCTGCACGAACCGGCGACCGGTCCACGACCGCTGTGGTGTTGGCAATTCTTCTCACGTTCGTTGGTGTTCTTGGGATGACGGGCTGTGGCAGTACGCAGGATCTTCCGAGTTCATGGGACAACGGAACGGTCACGGTCGATGGCAATGCTTCCGAATGGGGTTCCGGTATGACCAATCTGAAAGACACCAAAGTGTTCCTCGGCGTACGAAATGACGGCGACTATCTCTACCTTTGCCTCAACTCTCAAGACCAGCAATTCCGGCGTCAAATGATCGGTCTCGGATTGACCGTGTGGTTTGAATCAAAAGGAGGCAACAAACTCGGTGTCCTCTACCCGATCGGGATGATGAAACAAGGGGGTCGGCCGACATTTGAGTCTGGAGAAACCGAGGATCCTGAAAACCGCGAGCGTATTGTCGAGCAGGCCCTTCAAGATTTTGAAATTCTCGGCCCCGGAAAGGACGATCGCAATCTCTTTTCGGTTGTGCAGTCGCCCGGCATCAGTATGAAAGTAGGTGGGAAGCAAGGGCAGACCGTGTATGAGCTTAAAGTGCCGTTGAAGAGGTCAAGTGAACACCCGTATGCCAGTCGGCGCAGATCCAGGATCGATGGTGAATATCGAGATCGAAACGGGAAAGCTCGATGCGGGCTCACGACAAGGCGGGATGGGTGAGGGTATGCGCGGTGGTGGCAGGAGGCCCCGGGGCGGTGAAGGCATGCCGGGTGAAGGTATGCCAGGAGACGGGATGCAGGGGGGAGGAGAACGAGGAGAAGGCCGCCCGACCCGGGGAACCAGGCCGGAGCCTCTGGATGTCTCGGTAAGCGTACATCTTGCTGGCCCGGCACCAGGAACCAACTCCAGCCACTGACAGCGAAGTTGAATCATTCAGTGGTATCAGAGGCAAGAACCGGGCACTTGCTCGTTTCTTTGATTGTTATTAGATTGGGGACGAGGCGTTGAGGTTTCCTCATGAACACGTTACACGGAAATAGCGTCACCTGCTTCGAAGCGCGTATTCTCACCAAGCCATCCCGGACCACTGTTGCCCCCAAACGCGACAGAACACTCTCTCTCGTGAACAACCTTCGCCTTCTACACCATCGCGGACACAATCAACAGTGGAATTCAGTCCACGATATTTCAACAACAGGTGAAAGGAGAGCAGACTTATGAAGCACATGGCAATCGCCGCACTGGTTCTGGCATTTTCGCTGGCGGGAGCCGGATGCGCCACTGAACGATATGGGCAGTATCACAGAGGGCGCTATGCAACAACGGACACATTGGATCTGATGACGAAGGACGACGTCATTGCATTATCGAAGGCAAAAGTCAGCGATGATGTGATCATCGATCAGATCAAGGTCACGGGTTCATATTTTCAGTTGAGCACACAGGACATCGTTGATCTGGCCAACGCCGGTGTGAGCGACCGGGTGATCAGTGCAATGATCAAGACAGACGAACCGACTCGATACAGTACGGGGTCCGGTGAATACTACTACCCGCCGTACTCGTGGTGGTATGCCGGTTACCCATTTTCGTATCCCTGGTATCCGTCCTTCTTTCTGGGGTTCTCCTATCGGTACCATCATCCGTTCTACCTTCACCGGAATTACGTCCCTCGCTATAGCTCATTTGGTCGATATGGCTACTCGGGGGGTCATGGGTTTTATGGAGGAGGCGGAGGTCGCGGATATGGCGGAACACGAACTGGTGGTCGCCATCGATAGGTGTTGATTAGAGCTGTGCGAGTGTGGGGCCTGAGTGGATCGTATGGTTTCCCGGTGGAGTATTTTGACACGGGGAATCCCTGCGGACAAACTCAAAGGCCCCATTCCATTTCATGGAATGGTGTGAAGCGAGGAATTTCGGGCGGTCTTATTGCTCCCGGGCGGCGTGTTGGTGATACTTGGCAATGCACTCCGGGCAGATCCCATGCGTGAACTGCATCTCCGAGTGTGACTCGAGATATGATTCAATGCGATTCCAGTATCCTTCATCGTCGCGGACCTTCTTGCACCATGCGCAGATCGGCAGCATTCCGCGCAAGGTCTTGACTTCAGCAAGAGCATGCTGGAGCTCCGAGACGAGGAGCTCGCGCTCGGTTTCTGCATGCTTGTGTGCAGTAATATCGCGCGTAATTGCTGACGCTCCGATCAACTCTCCCGACGGTAAGTGAACCGGCGACACTCTTACTGACACGTCGATTCGTTTTCCGTTTTTGGTGAGGCGCTCCGATTCATACACTTCAACGGTTTTGCCCGCCTTGATCCCGGCAAGAATTGTTGGAACCTCGTGAAATCTCGCGGGCGGTAGAAGGAGCGACATTGAGCGACCTACCATCTCTCCGGCGGCATATCCAAAGAGCTGCTCTGCTCCCTTGTTCCAACTAACGATCAATCCATCAAGTGTCGTCCCGATGACGGCGTCGTCCGTTGACTGCACGATTGCCGCAAGGTGAAGGCTCGCCGTCTCAGCATTCTTTCGCTCCGTCACGTCACGATAGTTGAGAACAATCGCATGGACAGATGCGTCCCGAAGCAGGTTCGTGGCGACCCCTTCCATCGATCTCCAGGAACCATCGCTGTGCTTGATGCGATGCTCCGTCCGGAGCGTGCCCCCCGGCCTTGCCGCCAAGTCAAGGAATGATTTTCTCGCAGACTTGCGGTCGCCCGGGTGAATGAAACTATGGACGTTTTCCCCAACGAACTCCTCCTCAGCATACCCAAGGACACTTCTGATTGACGGACCAACGGAAAGCACCCTCGCTTGTCTGTCAACTAGTGCGATAACGTCCGCACCGTTCTGGATCATTGAACGAAAGCGCTTCTCACTTTTCTCCAGTGCCTGCCGGAGATGCTTCTGCGCGGTCACGTCACGAGTGGTGACAAAAACCTTGGATATCTCGTTCCGTTCGTTTACGAGGATACCGGTTTCCGATTCGACAATTCTTGGCGGTCCATTTCCCACCGTGATACGGAACTCCTCCTTTTGGACCAGGCCGGTTCTGATTGTTCGCTGGACGAGACGCTGGATTTTGAATCGATCCAAGGGAATCAAGTCCTCGGACGAAGATCCCCCCCGTCGTCGTTTGTGAAGTTGGCGGGAATTTGTCTCGATTGAGCTGGTGAGCATCTCGTTTGTTTTTACATCGAGGGCAACAACAACGGTTGGCAAAATGGAAGGGCTGACATCCCGGGGTTCTTCCAGCGAGGAAGGCTCAGAAAAGGGAGTGGTGCTCGTATAGTGGGTTGCAGTCTCTCCCATCTGTTCGTGAAGGCGCATCTTCCCCCAACTCCTTCCCTAAAGAACGATCCACACTCATCTAACATCATAACAATCAGGAATCATCTAAAGTTCTTCCCCTTGGCCCCTTTTCCCCAATACGATCCCCTAATGGCGTTTCCTGCAAAAAAAACGGCAGGATTCCGTGGCTCCGAGATCAACTCGTCGCGCATATCGGGCATCTCCGCCCGCCCTTGGGATTTCTCATTCTATATACACCCACACCTCAGTGTCATCCGTCTGATCGCTGATGTATACGGCTCCACCAACCTTGGCCAGGAAAGGAAGCAATGCCTTCCACCCAAAATTGACCTTTACCGACTCGTCACCCTTTTCATCCGCCTGTTCCATCTCGAGTTCAGGAAGAGCGATCCGAAACGTCTGTTTGCCGGATTTATAGGTTTCCAGCACAAGGCGGTCATTGCCGCCTCTCGTTCCGGGAACGCTCAGTGATTCCAACGAAACAATTGCCTCGTCACCATCTTCATTCCGTGAAGTCATCGATGACTGGCGTCCATCCAAAACCGCCTGAAGCATGTCTCTTGTAACAAGCTGAGATTTTTTACCTTCGGAGAAGTTGACGTCCATCTCTTTCATGTCAAGTAGTTGCCTGGCGATTCCTTCGGTCATTGCTATTATTGTTCGTGAGCCATTTTCTCTTATCTCGATCCATAGTGCCTTTTCCGATCGACATGAGGTCCAGATTATCCCAGAACATATCAGCAGCAAGACCGTCGCGGAATGTGCTTTCATTATCGCTCCTTCTGGTTTATAAGTAGTGTCGATGGTTTGTGGAGGTGGCCAACTTGTAGATACGTTTGCCATGGGGAAAGTTGCGCCTCTCGTCCTGTTGAGGACTTGTGTCGGTATTCCCCTGCAACCAATTGCGGTCCAGCGATGTCTAAAGGATATGGAACGTGGCGTGAAGGGATGAAACTTTCCCCGAGGTTTTCCGTCTTGATGTTATAGGTTCTTTCTGAGTTAATGAGGGGTTGGGTGCAGCGGTCCGGTTTGGTCAACCGATGGATAACACACTATCTGGAGGTGGGACATGAACCGATGCACAACCGTTCTTCTTGTATTTCCGGCCGTTCTCCTGTGTATCCTGTACCAGGCGAGCAGCGCTTCATCACCTGCACCACGTTCTCCCGACTTTTCTGTTACTCCCATTCAGGCCGTTGCCATTAGCCCGCACAATCAGATCTATGCCGGGACATTTGGCCGTGGCATCTTTGCTTCCTCTGATGGAGGCAAGACATGGGCTGCAGAGAACTCCGACCTTTCAAACCAGAATGTGCTTGCCGTGTCTGTGAAACCCCGGGGTACAATCTTCGTTGGCACATTCGGTGGAGGCGTGTATCGAAGCAATGGTGACAACGGCTCCCGGTGGGTGCAAGTCAATTCAGGATTGGGCTCTACCGAGGTTACATGCCTGGAGGTCGACCAAAACGGGGGCGTTTATGCAGGAACATCGACGGGCGGAGTGTACCGCTCTGTTGACAACGGAGGATCCTGGAGTGCAGTGGGTGATCTTCATGAATTTGTCAATACAGTCGCTGTCGATGGGGCTGGGAATATTCTTGCGGGAACTTCTCATGGGATCTATCGAACGGGTGATGGAGGTACGACATGGACCAATGAAAGCAGCGGTCTGTCATGTAAAGACGTGTGGTCACTCGTCATCGATCAGCATGGTCGTGCGTTTGCTGCAACAAACGGGGGGGGCGTGTTTCGTTCATTGGATGGTGGCAGGAGTTGGATTCAAGTCAATGCGGGGCTTGCCAGCAAGAACACAGGGTCGATTGCCGTTTGCGCAACAGGGAAGCTCTTTGTCGGGACACCCGAGGGGGTTTTTGTCTCAAGTGATACTGGGGAGTCGTGGTCAAGTTTTGTGGAAAGTGAACCGGATAATGCAGTCAGGTGTTTGAGTGTTGGACTGAACGGGCAGTTGCTTGTCGGATCACAATGGATCAACATTTTCAGCAGCAACCCGATCCAACCACTACCCGAGGACGGAGTGTAACGGTCTGGTCTGTAATCCAATAGTCGAGCAGATACTCAGCGTATCGTTTCAGTTGCAGCCGAAGCCGTGTGACCGATAGAGCACGGGTGGGACAGACATACAATGAATCGTTGAGGGGAACTGCTCCTCGTAATCATGCCTTCACAATTCCCTGCCATGCCTGGATACGTTCCTCATCCTGAAGTGGATGCCAGGCGAATTTTTCAATTTGCCCATCGCTAATCGGCCGGGTATCTTCGACTGCATTTCATTGCCATCGAAAAGATTCCTATCTTTAGACCGTCCGGGTCACGTTTTGGATTCGCTCTCGCCATCAGTATGCCTCTTGTTGGAGAACTTAGCGCCTTACTCACCGCCTGCCTCTGGAGCGGAAGCGCGATGGTATTTGCGTCCGCGACGAGCAGGGTGGGTTCATTTCAAGTCAACATCACACGACTCATCCTTGCCACTGTCTATCTCTCGCTTCTAACGGTCCTATTGCGGCTTGACACAAACCTCTCGCCCGGTCAACTTCTTAATCTGAGCCTCAGTGGTGTTGTGGGACTGTCACTTGGTGACACCTTTTTGTTCAAGGCTTTCCGTGAGATCGGGGCGAGGATTACGATGCTGATCATGTCGTTGGCTCCGGCAATAGCAGCCATCGTTGCGTATTTCGTTCTGGATGAAACCCTTTCCACCGCCGGCGTTGTCGGGATTGCCATCACTGTCGCGGGGATCATTGCAGTTGTGCTTGATCGTGGATCGGCCGGATCAGGCAGAATCTCCCTGACGACGTCGGGGGTTGTCTTTGCAATCCTCGCCGCGATGGGTCAGGGGGTCGGACTCGTTCTGGCAAAGATGGCGTTCAGAGAGGGTGAACTCAATGGCTTTGTCGCGGCGGCGGTTCGCATTGTAGCATCGCTGGTAGTGTTGCTTCCCGTGGCCGTGATGACGAAACGCTTCAGCAATCCGATTCGGATGTTCCGCGAGGATGTGCAGTCGTTCCGGCTCATCGCGCTCGGATCGATCCTCGGTCCATTCCTGGGTATCTCGTTCAGCCTGATCGCTGTCGAGCACACCAAGGTGGGAATTGCAGCGACGATCATGGCAATCGTTCCCATTCTCATGCTGCCGTTGGCCAGGTTTGTCTACAGGGAAAGGCTGACATGGAGGGCAATTACCGGGGCCTTCGTCGCCGTTGCCGGCGTGGCAGTGCTGTTTCTGAGATAAGAATCAATGGCCATTCCGTCCTGACGGTTCCTTCACTTCCATACGATTCAAAAGATTCCTATCTTTTCATCAATGAATCTGTTTGAATTGCGAAGAAAGCTTGAGAAGCGATTCTCCGCGCATCCATTGTTCCGATCTGCTCTTTCACGGCGTTTGTTCTGGCCGGTGACATCATTGGCCATGTTGTATCTTCTTCTCCTCATTCCGACCTCAAACCCCGGTCCGTCAACTCCGACCTCCAGAAAACCGTTCGTGTGGGATAAGGATCAGTATTGGGCATCGCTCGAATCGAGTTTCGTTGCTGCGCGTGGAAAGGGGTGTGAAGCATTGAGGCAGTCAATCCAGGCGCGACTTTCACAAAGCAAGCTGCTCACCGGTGACATGGGGCGTCGGAAGCGGTCTCCGGAGGACGAGGAGTTCTACGCCCTTGAACGAAATGTCTTTTCTCTTGCACCTATGATTGCGGCTTGTCCACAGTATCTCCCTGACTATATTGACGTTGTTGTTGCCATCCGCTCGGCGGTCAAGGACCAGTCTCTGCATTGGGATATGAGTGCCCCCGCCGTCCGTGACCGTCTCTATCGTCTTCTCTATGGGTGCCGCGCTGCCCTGGAAGAGGTGATGCTCCAGGTTCCTTCATCCCTTGTGCCGCCAGCCATTCATTGCAGGGAGGAAATCTCCCGGACTCCGTCTGCGACCATTCTCGGCGTCGAAGTCCACAGTGGTGACATCCTTGTTTCCCGTGGCGGCGCCGCAACATCCGCTCTTATTGCACGCGGCAATGATTATCCCGGGAACTTCTCGCATATCGCCCTCGTGCATATCGATTCTGCGGGGGGTGTGTCGATTATTGAGTCGCACATAGAGAAGGGGGTTGCCGTCGCGAGCATCGATGAGTATCTTCAGGATACGAAGCTTCGTGTCATGGTCCTTCGCATGCGGGCTGATCTTCCTGCACTTGCCGCGGACCCAATCCTTCCTGGAAAGGTTGCAACCTTTGCCCTGCGCATAGCACAGTCGAGACATATCGCGTATGACTTCGCAATGGATTTCAACGATAGCACCCGGTTCTTTTGTTCCGAAGTCGTTTCGCACGCGTATCGAAGTGCCGGCGTCGAACTATGGAAGGTGCTCTCAAGTGTTTCCACTCCGGGGGTTTCGTCATGGCTTGCGGCGTTCGGAGTGGAGCACTTCGAGACGCTCGAACCATCCGACCTGGAATACGATCCCCAGTTACGTGTCGTAGCGGAATGGCGGGATCCAGATGTTCTCTTTAGGGATCACGTCGACAATGCCATCATTGATGTTATGCTTGAAGGGGCGGAACGGGGAGAGAGACTGGGGTATGATTGGTACTTGCTGCCCATGGCGCGCATCCTCAAGGCATATAGTGTTCTTCTCAATCTCTTCGGGATGGTCGGACCCGTACCGGAAGGAATGAGCCCGGCGGCGGCATTGCGCAACCGCAGGTTCACGGCACGGCATGCTCTGATCAAGTCTGAAGTCCTGAATCGAGCTCAGGAATTCCGACGTGAACGGGGCTACGTTCCGCCGTACTGGGAGTTGCTCAACCTTGCGCGGGCAGCAAAAGCTGAACTTCATTTATAGAGAACTCCGGAAGAACCACATTTGCTGTTCGATCCATATCCATAATCCGGAATGAAATGGAAAATGAAGATGAGAAGATTCGGGTCGTGAAGAATGATGCATCTCGCAAATAAGTGAGGAGGGATCCTGATGGTCAGATCGCATCCCGTTTGCCCGATCATTTTTTCTATCATCCTCCTGATGTTTCAGGCACACGCGCAAGACCATCCGGTTACGTCTGAAATGGTCAGGGCGGAGTTCCTTCATGCGTGGAACGGATACAAGCAGTACGCCTGGGGACACGATGCACTCAACCCGCTGAGCAAGCTGCCGCATGATTGGTACGGGTTATCATTGTACATGACCCCGGTCGATGCATATGACACAATGGTGCTGATGGGATTGAGGAGCGAAGCCGCGAAGGCAAAGCGGCTGATTCTCGACAGCTTGTCGTTTGACAGGAATATCGAAGTCCAGGCATTCGAGATCACGATTCGCCTGCTCGGAGGTCTTCTCTCTGCATATCAGCTCGATGGAGACAAACGTTTTCT
This sequence comes from uncultured Bacteroidota bacterium, assembly GCA_963734955.1. Classification (GTDB taxonomy): domain Bacteria; phylum Bacteroidota; class Ignavibacteria; order UBA10030; family UBA6906; genus UBA11986. Next base: position 133,347 of record CAVTJO010000005.1, on the reverse strand, counting down.
TGCACTGGCGGAAGACCTGGGCAGGCGTCTTCTTCCCATTTACAATACTCCGACCGGAATGCCATATCGTTACGTTCATCTTCAGACTGGCAAGGTTCGGGACTCATTGAACAATCCGGCCGAGATTGGGACGGCACTTCTTGAATTCGGGACACTGAGCAAACTCACCGGCGATCCGATCTATTATGACAAGGCGAAGAATGCTCTCGTGCAGTTGTACAAACGGCGTTCCAGTATTGGACTGGTCGGTACCTGGATCAATGTTGAAACGGGTGTGTGGACCGACAGAACCAGTCACATTGGCGGTGCCATCGATTCGTACTACGAGTATCTCATCAAAGGGTGGCTGCTCTTTGGTGACAGGGACTGCAAGAGCATGTGGGATGAAAGTATCAAGGCAATCAACCGGTACGTTGCCGATACAACCTACGACGGGCTGTGGTACGGGCAGGTTGATATGGAAACAGGCAAAAGAATTGGGACAACATTTGGCTCTCTCGAAGCATTCTTCCCGGCAGTGCTGTGTCTCGGTGGAGACACTGAACGGGCCGAAAAGCTGGAAGAATCGTGCTACAAGATGTGGAACATCAATGGGATCGAGCCGGAAGAGATCGATTACTCAACGATGAACGCAACTTCGAAGCGATATTACCTCAGGCCGGAGATTGTGGAATCCGCCTACTATCTCCATCATTTCACGAACGACACGAAGTACCTGCAGATGGGGCAGACATTCTTCAACAGCATAGTGAAATACTGCAGGACAAACGAGGCATACGCGATGTTAAACGATGTTGCGACGAAGGAGAAGTCGGACAGGATGGAAAGTTTCTTTTTTGCGGAGACATTGAAGTATCTATACCTCTTGTTTGCGCCTGACAAGACGTTGCCGTTCGGTGAAGTCATTTTCAATACTGAAGCCCATCCGATCCGGAAGACCTGGAAGTAGGAGGGACGTTCGATTCGAGGCAGTGTCGGAAGCTTTACGGCAGCACCCGACGACTTCTTGATTCTCTGAATCGCGGTGGCTATATTGGATTCCGTTTTTTCAATAACCTATCGTTGATATCTCTGTGCCAACTGCAAATAGCAATCATCGGTACACCATCGGACTGATTCAAATGGCCGTAGGTTCCAATCCCGACGACAACCTGCGTCATGCGGTTGCGAAGGTGAAGGAAGCTGCGGCAAAGGGTGCGAAGGTTGTTTGCCTTCCGGAACTCTTTCGCTCGCAATACTTCTGCCAGCGAGAGGAGGTCGCATTCTTCGATCTTGCCGAGCCTGTCCCCGGTCCGACAACGCAAGCACTCGGCGAAGTGGCGAAGACGCTGGGGGTTGTCATCATTGCACCTGTCTTCGAGAAACGTGCCGCCGGAGTGTATTACAATAGTGCGGCGGTGATCGAAAAGGATGCGACCATTGCAGGACTCTATCGCAAGATGCACATCCCGGATGATCCGTCATACTATGAGAAGTTCTACTTTGCCCCGGGCGATCTGGGGTTTCAGTCGTTTCACACATCCGTCGGAAGAATCGGTACCCTGATTTGCTGGGACCAATGGTATCCCGAAGGTGCGCGGCTCACCGCAATGCGCGGAGCGGAGGTGATTTTTTATCCAACAGCCATCGGCTGGCACCCGCGCGAGAAGGCACAGCACGGCGCAGCCCAGCGTGATTCATGGAGAACCATCCAGCGCAGTCACGCCGTTGCCAACGGAGTCTACATCGCCTCGGTGAATCGCATAGGCCACGAGGTTCCACGCGATGGCGGGGCGGGACTTGAATTCTGGGGATCTTCATTCATCGCTGATCCTCAGGGTGTGGTGATTGCCGATGCATCCGCGGATAAAGAGGAAATCCTGCTTGCCGAAGTCGACACCGCGCGAATTGAAGATGTGCGCCGCAATTGGCCATTCTTCCGCGACCGGCGAATTGACGCGTACGGGGGCATTACATCCCGCTTCCTCGACGAAGAGCCCGGGAGTACCACATCGAAGTGAGCGCGAACGACACTCCTGCCTCGCTCGGTTTCCACATGCCCGCCGAGTGGGAAAAACATGAGGCTACCTGGCTTGCATGGCCGCACAACAAGAGCGATTGGCCGGGGAAGTTCACACTTATTCCCTGGGTCTATGGGGAAATAGTCCGCAAGATTGCGCCGGGTGAAACCGTGCGCATTATCGTTGAGTCGGCAGCCCACGAGCGTTCGGCCCGGCGTGTCCTCACGAAGGTTGGTGTCGATGTGTCGTGCGTGGAGTTCTTCAAGTTTCCGACCGATAGAGGTTGGACACGCGACATCGGACCAATGTTTGTCCTGCGCGACAAAGGTCAGCCGGCTGTAGCGATCAACAATTTTCGTTTTACAGGGTGGGCGAAATATGATGACTGGAAGAAGGATGCGAGAATCCACCTGCGTTCGGCAAGGGCACTCGGCCTTCCTCACTTTCAACCTTCGGTCAACGGGGTGCCATTTGTTCTCGAAGGCGGCGCCATTGACGTGAATGGAAATGGATCGTTGCTTACAACGGAAGAGTGTCTGCTTGACCAGACCACACAGGTTCGCAACCCGGGCGTGAAGAGGGAGGACATCGAAAGCGTTCTCCGGAGTTCACTTGGCGTCAGGAATATCCTCTGGCTGGGAAAGGGAATTGCAGGGGATGACACACACGGCCACGTCGACGATCTTGCCCGTTTTGTGAATCGTAACACGATCGTTATGTGTCATGAAGAGGATCCCGGCGATACCAACTTCTCATCGATGAAGGAGAATTGTGAACGATTGGAAGGGATGAGGCTTGAAGACGGCTCCAAACCCGAGGTCGTATCGCTTCCATTGCCTGCACCTCTTGTCTTTGATGGTGTGCGGCTTCCGGCAAGCTACGCGAACTTCTATTTTGCGAACGCCGCGGTGCTCGTTCCAACGTTTAACGACCCGAATGACCGTGTGGCACTCGGGATTCTCTCAGAACTTATCAGGGACCGCCCGGTTATTGGGGTTCATTCGGCCGACCTGGTTTGGGGACTGGGAACGCTGCATTGCATGACACAGCAACAGCCGGCAATTGTGGGATTGCAGGAGAGGGGTTTTTAGAGTATATTGAAGGCAGTGCGGATGCAAACGCAATATCGGTCGTGCGTCTGTTGAACGAATTGGAGACTACGCGATGGGAAATCTTGGAGTACCTGAGCTACTGATTATTCTCTTATTGTTGCTGGTGTTCTTCGGAGCAAAAAAGATTCCGGAGATGGCGCAGGGTTTGGGGAAGGGTATCAGAGAGTTCAAGAAGGCAACCCGTGAAATTGAGAATGATGTAACCAAGGCGGTGACAGCGTCTGACGACGCCACTGCACCCAAGCCAACGTGCTATTACTGCAAATCTGAAATCATCCAGGGAGCGAAGTTCTGCCCCTCGTGTGGCAAATCACTCGAATCTCCCACATGTCCGAAGTGCAAAACGGTGAATCCGCTCGGCACAAAGTTCTGCGGCACCTGTGGCGAGAAGCTGGAGGCCTGAGCATCCAATTGTTCTGACTCGAAAGGCCCGGCACATCTGTCGAGCCTTTTTTGTTTGGTGATCAACCAACTCGCAAACATTGAACATGGAAGCAGTCAGTCTGTTGCAGGTCGTCATCATTGTCGCTGCCGGGTGTGTTGCCGGTCTCATGAATTCGATTGCTGGCGGCGGAACGCTCGTGACGTTCCCGTCGCTTATATTCATCGGGTTGCCATCCATTGCAGCCAATGCGACGAGTACGGTTGCACTTCTCCCGGGGACGATGGGAAGCGCCGCCGGTTACAGGAACAACATTGGGCCGGTCATACGCTGGCTCAAACTCTTTGCCCCCGTAAGCCTGGTGGGCGGGCTTCTCGGTGGAATACTCCTGGTAGATACGCCATCCCGCGTCTTCGACTGGCTGGTTCCATTTCTTATCCTCTTTGCGACGGTGCTCTTCATGGTGCAGAGTTCGTTTGCACATTTCCTTGGAACCCGGGCAGCGACGATGTCGGGGAAAGGCCCCTCCCGACAGTGGATCTTTGGAGCAGTCGTTTTTCAGTTTGCCGTGGCGGTGTATGGCGGCTATTTCGGGGCGGGGATAGGCATCCTGATGCTCGCCTCGCTGGGGATGCTCGGATTCGAGAACGTGCATGAGATGAATACACTGAAGGTCATTCTCGGTTTTCTCATCAACATCGTTGCGGCGCTTTACTTCATTGCAAGTGGACTGATTCACTGGTCAACTGCAGGTATCATGGCAGCGGGGACGATTGTGGGTGGATACTCGGGTGCGCACTTCGCGCAGCGGATTCCTCAAGCCCGTGTGCGGAAACTCATCACGGCTATCGGACTCGTTATTTCGGCGGTGATGTTTTATAAACAATTCTTTTAGGCAGGGTCGTACTTGAAGAGCGCCCCGAGACCCTTTTGATCCCGGGACAACAATCAACTACGAACTCGTGACTCAGAGTCGCGTCACGCTCAAAGTGTTCGATGTTCACGGTAGAAGAAATAGCGACGCTCGTTGATGCTATTGAAGAGGCGGGATTGAAGTCGGTGCGATTTTCTCCCGGCTGTGGGCTTTCGGGCGAAGTGTATTTTTGCCAGCTTCGATTGAATAGGATCATTGAAACGCGTAAGCTGATGATGCTGGCGTTGAGCGGCCAACCGTCCGCAAGTATTCACGAGTGCTTTGATACATTGCGATCAGGCTATTTCTCCACAACGCTCAGCGGGATAAGAATGACAATCGGATGAATTATTGACCGCCTCCTCAGACAAGTTTGCCTCCCACGCGTTTGACCTCCTGCAGTTCTCACATGATGTGTGCCTCTCGACACGGTTATAGTATTGTGGGAGATGTAGTTTCATGTCGCAACAACTCGTATTCTCCCCGGACGTTGTCGCGTCATCAGTACTTCGTCGAGTGTTGCGCAGGGATAGAATCACGATCAGAACGCATTCAGGAGAACGAATGAGAATAATCAAGGTACAATCAGAAGGCATCTTGTCCGAGCAAGCCCGGAAAAGTCTGGAGGCCGTGTTCTTCAGAAACTCGGAAGAAGCCGTTCAAACCGTTCAGCAGGCATTCCCGAATCATCTCGTCTTCAAACTGGGAGACACGATTGAGGTTGCCAACAAGGATGCGACGATCAAGGCCGCCTATTTCCAGGTACAGAACAATGAACCAGTAGTTCTGGAAATGGGGTTCCGGAGCCTCAAATAGTCGTTCAGTTGTGCAGGAAAAGTGTTCTCTATCGCCACATGCTCTGACATGATCGTCAGGGTGTGTGGCGTGTATTAGCGGTGGTGAATTTCAGTCTGCTACTTCAAGAGAATCATCTTCGTTGTCTGGACAAGGTTGCCCGCCTCCAGCCGGCAGAGATAGATCCCGCTTGCGAGAGACGTCGCGTCAAACCGGATGGACATTGAACCGGGGCCTTCCACTTTCTGCGCGAGAGTAGCTACGCATTGGCCGGCAACATTGAATACCTTCAGGGAAACCGCGCTTCGTGACGGGAGTTGATACCGGATTGTTGTCGCCGGATTAAATGGGTTGGGATAACAATCGTACAGCTTGAATCCACTCGCACGCATGTTCTTCCAATCCCCTTACGCTTGTGGCGCCACCAGGCATGTACACTCTTGCCTTGTAAAGCTTCCCCACAAATCCCGTCGACCCGCCCGTGGATCCGGCGCACCAGATGTCAACAGAATCGTTCGAGACACGAATAGTTTCAATTGCGAACATCTCCGCATTTGTTGCCACATCAAGGTTCCATGTAAGGCCGCCGTCGGTTGTGCTGTTGATTCCCCCCACCTCGCCATAGACATTACCTCCCACGGCAAGTCCAAGGGTCTCGCTGAAGAAGGCGACAGCCCGGATCGGATACGAAAATATATTCAGGCGGCCGCTCCATGTTTGCCCTCCGTCTGTCGTCCGGTGAACCCAGCCTTGCACGGGGGCGCTGATTTGCCCGCCTCCCGTCCATCCGAACGAGTGGTTGGCATCCAGAAAATCCACGCCGCCATCGAAGGTGAAGTCGGCGGGTGGGGCGGTGCTCCACGTTGTGCCGAAGTCAGTCGTATGCCCGATGTGGAGTCCGGCAGCGAAGACATCACCCGAAGGTTCAGGATCGATGTTGCCGGCAAACCAGGAGAGGTCCTGATTGATCTGAACATACGTCCATGACGAGCTGTCCTTGCCTCCGTTCAGGGTGTAGTGGACACCTCCGCTCGTGCTTGCCATAACAATCCCCGTGTCGGGATTGAAAAAGTGAACCCGGTCAAGCCACCCAACACCCGCGGGAATCGACAGTACGATGTCCTGGCTCCACGTTGAACCACCGTTATAGCTCCACCGGACGACTCCGCTATGAATATTTCCCTGGTTATTGAACCCTGAGATGACAACGGTATCCTGAGTGAGAGCGTCGACTCCATACCAATAGTAGGGAAAACCGAGGTTGAGCTTGTTTTGCCAACTCTCTCCGCCATCTGTTGTTCTGTAGACCGCTCCAAGTTCCGTCACGACATAGCCAACCTCCGGAGTTGCAAAGCTTACATCCTTAAAGACCTTTCCCGTGACTGAGAATTTGAGATTCCAGTTGAAGCCATCCACTCCGCCGATCTGCAGGTCTTCAATCCTCCCGGCCGATGTTGGCTGCGGCAACTCTCGCGTTACCGGAATCTGCCCTGTCGATGGTGTTCCCATTCCGGAGGACAACGGTCGCCGCCCCGTTTGAACGATCGATCAAAACATTCTGGGAATAAGCCATCTGAGCGGAAATGCTGACCCCTACCACGGCTGCAGACAAACAGGTTGCACACAAGTGAGTCTTCATGGTATGATGAACTCCTCTTGATTGTTAACCGCCTGATTCTCAGAGGTGTGGTCTTGTCACGCACCTTCAAAAATATACTTGTTGAGACCCTGAGTAGCAAACTACAGTGAGGAAGATACGTTTACGGCGATAACTTCGGAAACGCATATGAGTGGTTGTTCTCAACTCATCTCCGACTCGGTCTGATCTCGTGGAACCTCGCTGAGAGACGATCCTGAATGCCGTGATACACAAAGCGGATGCAGTTCTCAGCATTTTGCCACCACTCTTGGAGTCTCTGTTGGATCCGGAACAACGTTCTCCTTTATCGAGTCGGTATCGCACCCTATCACCTACTATGGAATAGCACGCGGTTCACATCTCTGGCTTGTTGCATACGGTTGGGACGGCTCGTATGATATTGGGTATTATGACCCGACGTTGAGGAGGAATGACCTCACAACGTTGAGCACGATGGGCATCCCGCGTAGTGGAAGTAATGCTGCATCCCGCATAAACAGACATGGACGGCGGGAAGTCCCTTTTGATGGTGCGGCTGACCACCTTGCTTCACAGGGACTAGGCACCGCACACCATTGCCCGACAGTAGTAATCGCATTTACCTTCATTGCAAATCTCTCGTTTTTACTCTACATTTTCCCAGCCTTGTTGCAGCCGATGGTGGTCGCACACCTCGATGGCGCCAACCAATGATCCTTCCTCGCTGAAATGGACAAAGCTCTGGTGGCAGTCATGGATCTGGACCATTTGACTCTCCAACGACGACGTGTATACAAACCCTGAACGCGTGGTGACGAAAATCGAAGAGACTTTGCTACGGCGAAGAAGTGAATCGGTACTGGATCACTCCACCTTTCGTGCACAGCCTGAGTTGGTGAGAGAAGTTCAAGCGAATAGAGACATGAAACGAAATGCCCAAGCCGGGAGATGACAAACCGCTCGTTGTCCGATGCCCGAACTGTAAACAGGTAAGGGAGCCGGACTACAACGAAACGACCCGGCGCTACGTGTGTTCCATCTGCGCGGCACCGCTCGATGCACAAGTCCTGATCGAAAAGAAGAAGCGCGGATTGAGGTAGCTTGGACCAGCCGAATAATCCATTACACGGGAAGACACTGGAGATGATCCTGAAACATCTTGTGAATCGCTACGGCTGGGAGGAGATGGGACGCAGGATTGCCATCCGGTGCTTCACCCATGACCCCAGCATATCGTCCAGCTTGAAGTTCCTCCGCAAGACGCCGTGGGCGAGGAAGAAAGTGGAAAAACTCTTTCTTAAGAATGCTGACCTGTGAAGAGGAGTTTGGCGGTGCCGTAGTCGACTGGTGCATTAACCGGTCTATTGTCTTTGCGAGGAGCGTTTCTCAGCGACGAAGCAATCTCGCCGTTGAGGAAGGAGAGACTGTTTCACAAAAGACATTCGCAATGACGAGGCACGGATTCTTTGAAACTTGTCAGGAGCGTTACTTCATGTTCAGCTCATGCTCGACGGCAGAGGTGATGTCAGCGGATAGGGGTTCCACTGCCGAAAGAAACTTGCCGACGATGTTCCCGTTTCGGTCGATCAGGTATTTTTGGAAATTCCATTTCACATCACCTGAAAATTTTGGATCTGTCCCGGCAGATGTAAGGAAACGGTACAGCGGATGCTGATCATTCCCCTTCACGGAGATTTTGGAGAACATGTCAAACGTGACATCGTAGTTTGTCGTGCAGAACGTCTTGATCTCGGCGTCTGTGCCCGGCTCCTGCTGGCCAAAGTTGTTTGCAGGAAACCCGAGTATCGTGAAGCCCTGATCCTTGTACTTGCGATACAAAGCCTCGAGCCCCTTGTACTGTGGTGTGTAACCGCATTGAGAGGCGACATTGACAATGAGAACGACTTTCCCCCTGTAGTGAGAAAGCGGGACCTCTTTGCCGTCGATGGTCTTCATGGTGAAATCATAGACACTTCCGGCATCCGTGCCTGAAATGACTGCGGCGACCGAAATCGAACCAACGAGGGAACTCAGGAGTGCGACGAGGGAGACAATTGTCCGTTGCATGGGTGGCCTTTGTGGTTTGTGGGGGTAACGTTAGTATGGGTCCAGCATCCATCTGTTTAACCGTCAGGCGTTGTGTGAAGTTCCTCGGAAGACGATCCATCGGAAGTGGTCGCTCGGTGATGCATTACAAAGACAAAGGTTCGTGCAAGATTCTCGATGCTTGATCTTGCACCAATAGAGGCCTTGTACCACGATGGGCAGGGCGTCCGATCTTCGCCGTAGGCTATTGGAGCATCGGCGGGGGAAGAGCTCGTTCTCGGCCCGGGACACTCTCAAAGACCCGGTGTACTACGAGGTCTTACCCTCTGTTCATGAAGGCAGGGGACGGAGAGAAGGAGTTGAAGAGCTGGCCGCGGCAGGAACAATTGGGATTGCAGCTTCTTTGTAATCCTGAGGATCTTTGATGTCCTTGGTCGAGTGGTGGCAGTGATCGTCAACGAAAATATCACAGCAGGCTATTACTCAGCCATATGGGATGCATCCGACCAAGCAAGCGGAGTCAATTTCGCACGATTCAATGTCACAATGTACTGGGCAACTTGAAATACTCCAAGTTCAACAGGCTCTTGTCGATGAAGTAGTGATCTTAGAACCCGATGTGGACTCGAACTTGGGGTCTGCCTTCCAACATTCCAAACGACCAACCAAAAGATACTCGTTGCGATGTATCACCTCGGCGCGAGACCTCGGATGGATTGTTTGCCAGTACTTCCTGAGCTGTGAGGTGTCCGAGTATGGCGCCAACAAAGACATCGGACATCCAATGTGCATCCTCTGTAATGCGGGACACTCCAACAAGTGATGCGGCAGTATAGCACACAATTGGGATGACAATGTTGTCTGAATACTGTTCCGAAAACACCGTTGCGATGGAAAACGCTGTCAACGTATGTCCTGAAGGAAACGCATCGAATGCGGAAATGGAGCGATTGTTGTGTTTCCGAAAGTATGCCAATGGACCTCCCCACTCGCCGCCCCCCTCGCTTTCCACACTCGGTCGTTCACGTCCGGTGAGGATTTTGATTGCCCACCCCCACAGTCCGGACGTGAGGAATGATTCCGTGGCCAGGTATGCCGTTTCCTTTGCCTTGGAATCTCCCGCAATGAAGCCATAGCCTGCAAAAGCCCCCACGATCCCGAGACCGTACGCTGAACCAAACTTGGTGATCACCGGGCTTGCCTTACTGACCCAGGTCGCGTCAAACTCTGCATCCTTCACCGTATTGTATGTTCCTTGATCGGTGATTAACAACACGGCGGTAGTAACGAGTCCGGCACTAACCCAGTATGCATTTGTTTTATCCATATGAAAGGGTGACGATGCTTGAATCCATAAATCCTTGCCAAGGCGGTCAACCGGATTAAAAGGTGGGGGGGTAGTTGATGAAGAGCTATCCTGGTTAGCCGTGGCTTCCTGTGCAGCAGTTGAACAATGGATTCCGCCAATCGCAAGAAACAAGACGAGCATTCTTCTCATAACGTCCCTTTTAATTGAAGGCATTGGCACAATTTGTTTCTGTGTGAGGCATACTTGAGAAGTTCTTGAAAGTCTCCTAAATACAAAAGCTGAGATGGAAGGGAAGGCATATTCTGTCAAGACGGAATCCCAAGATCCTTGAGGAAGCTGCCAATAATACGAATGGGGGATCGAGTAGAAAAAGTGCAGTCCCAAGAATACCGGGGCTCCGGGAAGAGGAAGTAGCACTATGTGGAATTTATGATTGTCAGTTGCAACTAGAGAGAGTCCGCCAAGTGAGCCGGTGACAGGAAAAGTCTTTTGAAACCGTCCAGGACCTCGTCCGAGGAAATGTTTTGAATTGCACTGACCTTGTGAAAATAGAAGAGACTCTTGCACCGGCATGTGAATTTATCGATGACGACATCCGATTTGTTCAACGGCATGAAGTTTTTCGGCGCCGGGCCAAGCAGAGTTATGCTTCTGAGGTCGGCGAGGTGCGCCATCTGTCTCGGACCGCTGTCAATGCCGATGAAATAGTCGCTGAGCCGCATCATCAAAAGAGTCGTTTTCAAGTCTACTCTGTTGATGACCGAATGCAGTCTGAAATCTAGCTGTTGCTGAATGTACTCAAACGACTTCACTTCCAGGTTGCCTCCTCCGACAAAAATAAAGTCGAATTCCCCGAGCCTGTTGATCTTCCTGATCGCCTCAATCCACTTCTCGTTGTCCCATAGTTTCACACGCCAGCCGGACCCGGTATGAATGATGATGCGTTTTCTATTCCCGCTCATTTCTGGAAGGGCTCTGACCCGGCCGTACTCGACTTCACTCACACTGAAGATGTCGTCGAATTCCATGTTCTTCTTGGGCTCCTTGATGCCAACAATCTCAAAATTGATTTCTCGCCATTGACGAACCTCCTTCTTAAGAGCAACATTCCACACGATGTGGGCAGAATACTTTAGTAATGGAATGTCATACGTGATGATATTGGAATATTGAACGTGGTTCAGCAAGTTTGCCGCGTCTGGGCTGATTCTCAAAACGAGGACACGGTCGTACTCATGCGGCAAGGGTGTCTGCTCGTCCTGCTTCTCGATACTCCTGTTATAGATCGATTTCGCCGTAAAAACAGTGCGCACTCCTTTGATCGATTCAGCGATCGATTTTAGTGGCGGGGACACGACCAAATCAACATCTTGGTTGGTGCTTTGGATGAATAGTCGAAGAGCCGGAAGTGTGGCGATGAAATCCCCGATGATACATGTGTCTATGACGAGGACTCTGCCCCCGCCTGCAGTTTTCGTTCGCGAAAAGTTGTTTCAGCCGGAGCTTCATCAAGAGAGGAATTTCCCCCGCAATCTTGAATTCCTCCGGGTGAATGTAATCTCTTAACATCCGTTTGCCTCATTCTACAGGCCATTATCGTATTTCAGCGTTCCCTCTATCTCCTTTTTTGGCGGCGTTCCAAAATTATAAGTTAGTCCCACATACAGAACCTGCGCATCACGCGTATTCACGACCGTTTGTGCCAACGTTGGGATACTTACGGTGACCTCCCGTTTCAATGTCTTGAACACATCTGCCGCCGTAAGTACGACGGAGAGCTTGTTTGCCATCAGCTCCTGCCTCATTCCGAGGTTTACAACATAGCTCGGCGCATACTCCCCCTGCGGCGTTAAACGTGCAGAGTTATATATTGCGTTCACCTGCGTCATCGTTCCTTTGGTGATATTCACGCTGCACGTGAAGACCCCGCTCCACGACACCACGGATTTGTTGCTGCTGTACCCGAGATTCGATGCGTCGATTTGATTGCGGAACACATTTACGCTCAGGTTCGATGTCAGGAATCCGTTCACCGATCCGGAGAGAATCACTTCCGCACCGAATGCCTGGCCGCTCGAAAGATTCGTATGGGTTCTCAACACCGTGGAGTCGTTGAGCGCCTGAATGACGGTCGTGAACTGGTTGTAAGTGTAACGGTAATAGATGCTCGGCAGCATCAAGATGTAGTCGTTCTGCACCTTGAGGCCAAATTCAACGGACTGAATGTGTTCTGGCAGCAAATGTGGATTGCCGGCCGAAATCGTCCTCGGGTCCTGATATTCCGGGAATGGATTCATATCGTCAGTCTCTGGCCGTCGCGTGCGTTTGCTGTAATTGAGCTGCAATTCAGAAGTCTCGCTCAGTTCGCAGGAGAGGTGAAGTGTCGGATAAAGTGCAAGGTAATTACCCGCAATGACCGAGTCCTGAGCAACCAATTTCGATTTGGTCCCCGTCGCTTCGGCGCGTATTCCTCCCAGGAAAGAGAATGACCCGATCCGGTTCTTGTACGTAGCATACAGGGCCTGGATGTTCTCATCGAACACGAACTTGTTAGATTTCGGCCCATCGGCGACAAACTGTTGTTGGAGAGGGTCGAAGTACTCTGCGTGAAGGTCGAACGTATACGAATTAAATTCACCGGCGTAGCCTGCTTCAAACGTGGAATGTTCCGCAATAGGATTCGAATAATCCATCGACACTTCCGTCTTTTTTTCTCCCTGTTTCAGAAGAGTGTTATCGTATTCATTTGTGGCTGGCGGTGTGTGGTAGATCGTAGTATAATGATTATCCTCCTGTTCCGGAGCGTTGGAGGATTTCACTTCAAGACGCAGCGTGTGGTCTTCGCCGGAGAGGTTGTGCTGATAGAACGACGTAAATCCATACTCTTCTTCATACTCAGGGTCATACCGGTCGCGGTCATAGTTGCTTGTCACCATGCCGTTCACGTCGTGGAGGGCAGTTGACGCCACATCGTTTCGAGTGAAGCCATTATGGAAATAACTGCCTGCAATGCCGAAGGTGTTAAAGGGATCGAGTGCATGGTCAAAACCGAGCCCGCCAATGGTTGCAAACGGCCGGGCGTTTGATACCAGGTTTTGTCGGTAGTAGCTGGTTGTCGAAAGCGGATCGATTTGTGTCCGAGTATCGGTGTTCGTTCGATTGCGCGTGTCCTGCCGTACGCTGAAATTCCCGTAAATGTTGATATCGCCGGAATTGTAGTTCAAGCGGCTATTGCCATTGTAGCGATCCTTGAGGCCTGCGTTGGCACCAATCGACCCATTCAAACCCAGGACGGTATTCTTCTTCAATATTATATTGATAATTCCAGACGTGCCGTCAGGTTTGTACTTGGCAGATGGGTTCGTGATAATTTCAATCTTGTCGATGGTGTTGGCAGGCATCTGCTGCAGGACTTCGGCCCGACTTTTCCCCATCAGTGGCGACGTTTTCCCATTGATGAGGATCAGGACGTTGGTTGACCCGCGTAAGCTCACTGTTCCGTCGATATCGACTTGAACCGAGGGGACGTTTTGCAGCAGATCGCTGGCCGACCCGGTTTTCGCCATGATATCCTGATTAACATTGTAAACCTTTCGGTCAATTTCGCTATTGATCAATACCTTTTGAGATGTTACTAGTATTTCGTCAAGACTGACCGGCTTTTCGACAAGAAGAATGTTCCCCAGGAAGACTGTCGGATGCTGTACACTGATAGAAAGAGACGGAAGCCTCTTCTCTTCGTAGCCGATCAGGTTCAGACTGGACATAGAATTTTCCCGCAGCGACATTCTCGAATTGGAACTTCCCATTCTTGTCCGTGAATACACCGGCAACCAGAGAGCTATCGGCTACCCTCTGGAGTCGGACAGAAACGAATTGTACGGCTTTACGGGTGGATTCGTTGATGACTACTCCATTGATGTTCTGAGCAAGAATCAATGAAGGGTGATGAACAAGAGACCGAAGAAAAGAAGGAATAAGGGCAAGCGCATATGGTTCATAGCCAGATAGTTAACAATTCACATATGTAGCAATTTACCAGACTGAAGATGAAATGAAGATGAAATCGCCTGTTGGATCAGAAATACAACCGTTCTTGGCTGTCCCACGCGAGCACGATAAGCATTACCCATTTTCATCCCTTTTTCATCTTCAATCTGTATATTTGAGGTCATGCGGGTACTTGTCGTTGAAGACGATCCCAAGATCGCAGCATCGCTGGCCAGGACTCTCCGGGCTGAGAGCTACGCCGTAGATATAGCGAATGACGGTGTGGCGGGTGAAGAGCTTGCCGCGTGTGAATGAGTACGATCTGATCATCCTCGACATTCATCCTTCCCAAGCAGGACGGTTGGCAAACCTGCACTCACCTCCGCAAGGCGGACATAAGAACTCCCATCCTTATGCTCACAGCGCTCGATGACGTAGCGGACAAAATCAAAGGGCTGGATCAAGGTGCAGATGACTATCTATCCAAACCCTTTCACACGGGAGAGCTTCTTGCCCGAATGCGCTCGCTCATTCGTCGCCGAAGCGAAGTGCGAACGACCGTCCTGGATAAACACGGCCTTCGTCTCGATCTCAACACCCACAAGGCTTCACGAGAGGGCAAAGAGGTGTTGCTGACTGCAAAGGAATTCGCGCTGCTGGAGTTGTTCATGTTGAATCCCGGCAAAATCCTGGGCAGAGATGTCATCTCCGAGCATCTCTGGGATATGAACTTCGACCCGAAGAGTAACGTCGTGGAATCGTTCATCAAATTCCTGAGGCAAAAGATCGACAGGGGGTTCGACAAGCCCCTTATTCACACAGTCCGCGGTGCGGGCTACATTTTCTCCGACTCGGAGCCATAAGCACGGGATGCTTACCATCAAGGCAAAGCTGATACTTGCCTACACGACGGTCTTCGGGATGATGCTCGTTGGCTTTTCGTTTCTCGTCTATCAAAGCTCGCGAGAGGCGGAGACTGCCAAGCTTGACGCGCATCTCGAGGCTGAAGCCGAGAGACTGCAATCGGAAATTGAAGAGCAGCACGATGAAGGAGTATTCCCGGTCGCCGGAGATATCATGAGCGTCAGAACTGAGGGGCTCGCTGATTTCCATGTCCGGATTCTTGATTCAGGTGGAGGTGTCGTGCTGAACGACAACGTGTTGCCCTTGCCCCCGGCCGGCATGGTTTCGCAGATCCTGCATCGATCAGCGAAAGCGGATGATATTACCATCGACGGGAGGAGCTACCGCACCCTTCTCGTACCCGTGGAGGTGAATGGCAGCAATGTCTATGTGCTTCAGCTTGCCGCATCCACAGCGGATGTTGATGCGAGCCTGAGGCATCTCCGTCTGCTCTTCCTGTTCAGCATTCCGGCCATATTGCTGCTGGCCTCGGCAGCGGCGTATCTCATTACCCGAAGCGCATTCCGTCCCGTAACCTCGATGATTGAGACTGCCCGGAGGATTTCGGCAGAAAACCTCGACTCGCGTCTGCAATTGCCGAAGGTGAACGATGAGATTCGCCAGCTTGGAGAAACGTTGAACACCATGATGGGGCGGATCAGCAATGCGTTCAACCTGCAGCGTCAATTCATCGCCGATGCATCGCATGAACTTCGCACACCTCTGACAGTCATCTGCAGCGAGCTGGAGTTTGTCCAGAAACATACATCCGATGGTCAGGCACGGGAAAGCATCGGGATTGCATTGGCGGAGATTGACAGGCTCGCCAAAATGACAGAGGGAATGCTGATGCTCACCAGGATGGATCTCTCACGACTCAGCCTTGGCTCCGATAGAATACGCCTCGATGAGCTTCTCGTGGAATCCGTCCAATTGTTGAGAGCTCTTTTCGCTCAGAAACAGGTTCAACTCAACCTGCATCTTGATGAAGCGGTGGAGATCAGCGGCGATCGTGATAAACTGAAGAGTGCCATTCTCAATCTGCTGGACAACGCAATCAAGTACTCCCGACCCTGCGGGACGGTTGGTGTATCGTTACTGGTGGATGAGACAGAGCCGCGGGTTGTCCGCATCAGGATCGAAGACAACGGTCCGGGCATTGCGCCGGACGATCTTCCCCATATCTTCAAACGATTCTATCGGGCTGCCGCGTCGAGAGCAGATAGTTCCGGCAGTGGACTCGGTCTTGCCATCGTCGAACAGGTCGTGAAAATGCATGGCGGAGGCATCGGTGTGCAAAGCGAATCGGGGAAAGGGTCAACCTTCACAATTGAATTACCCATCCAGCCGGTTACATAATCCATTCCTGACTTCGTCCTCTGTTTTCATCTCCATTTCATCTTTGATTCATATCTTTCTGATGGACCTGTGTACACATTTCCAATCCTGAAGGAGAACTGCACATGCCATCCAACCACCGTGCGACACCCGTGAGCATTGTCATTTGTGCCATTGTACTCTCCGCTGTAGCCACACATGCCGGAGAAGAGAAAATCACGAAGAAGGATCTTCCACGTGCAGTGCTCTCTGCATTCGAGAAAGCATACCCCAAGGCTGATATCAAAGGACTGTCGAGGGAAGAGGAGGGTGGAAGCGTATTCTATGAGATTGAGAGTCTTGACGGCAAGACGTCTCGTGACATTCTGTATACATCCGATGGCAAGCCGGCCGAGATCGAGGAAGCAATTGCGGTAAAGCAACTGCCTGCTGCTGTGAAAGCAACTGTGCAGCAAAGAGTACCCCAAGGGGAAGATTGTCAAAGCTGAAAAAGTCATTCGCGAATCCGTTGTGGAATATGAGCTTCACATTTCGGTGGGAAAGGCGAAACACGAGATCGTTGTTAATCCGGCTGGCAATGTTGTGAAGCATGAGACGAAAGAAGCTGACGAGGAAAAGGAAGACGATTCGAACAACTGACCCTTTCAAACACGCGTAAGGACAACAAATCTCGTTTACTCATCGATGAACATGCGTCGGCTGACTACGGCTGCATTTCTTAGTGTCGGAATGATCACAACAGCTACATCGCAAACAAGCTTGACTCTTGAGCAATGCTTGCAGCTCGCACGCTCAAACAGTCCAGCTCTTCGTGCAGCCGATGACGCTACCCGGACATCCGAGCTTTCCCAATCGGAGTTGTCGACAACAGCATTGCCACAACTCAAGGTTGGTTTGGGCGGCAGTTACGCGCCCGTCCCTCCGTCATTTGGATATGATCCAATCATTTCCAACGGTGGACAAATAGCGGGACAGATCATCCTGCAACAGTCATTGTATGATGGCGGAATAAGGGGCATCAAATCCGATCAGCTGCAAATCGATGCAGAGCGGCTTGCCAGGGAACGCAGACGAGTTGAGCGGGACCTGACATTTGCGGTGAAACAAGCGTTCATAGAGGTCTTACGGGCCGAGCGCGAAACGGAGCTGCAGCAGGAAAGTGTCGGCCAATTGACGGCGTACATCGACCTTGTGCAACGACTCTTCAAAGGAGGGAGCGCAGGTTACACCGACGTTTTGAAAACCGAGGTTCAGTTATCGAATGCTGCTCTTTCGTTGCAAAAGGCCGGTGAATCTCTGCAGGCTGCTCGTTATTCGCTCTCCGAGGTGATTGGAATTGAAGTGGATTCATCAGTCAGCGTGACCGGTTCATTAGAGAGTCTGCCGGATAGTGTCTCAGTCCTGCCTGAAGCCAACGTGTCGAATAATCTTGATCTGAGCATCGCAGGACTTGGCACCGAGCGCAGCGTGCTGGAGGTTGAGCTCACGAAGCGCGAGAGATTTCCTGAAATTTCATTCATAGGTGATGCGGGCTATCTCGGCTCGATCGAGAACCTGCGGCTGCCCTCCTCGGACCACGTCAGTGCACTCGGCTACAGCATCGGCGTGGGAATTGACGTTCCCATCTTCAACTGGGGGGCAACGGGCCTTCGGATTGAACAGAAGGAGATTGAACTGGACGCGCAGCGGCAACAGGTGGAGTTGCTTCACCGCTCACTTACCTCTGAACTGCAGAAAACAAGGCTGGGCCTTGTCAACGCCAGGAGCCGCTTGCAGACAGTTCGACGGAACTTCGTCAAGGCGGAAGACAATTTTCTTCTCACGCGCTCACAGTATGCCGGAGGCGCAATGTCATCGCTTGAGGTTCTTGCCGCCCAGGGGCTCCTTACCGAGACGAAGCTCTCAGAGCTCGAGACGCTCGCCGCAATCCAGGTTCTCTCAGCCAGGCTTGAACAACTCACCAGTCAATAATATGAACTCTCGAAGATATTGCCGGATTCTGGTTGCCTTGGTCCTGTCGATGCTCGCGGGCTGCACACAAAAGCATGCTGAAGATGAAGAAGCCGGGTCGTCAGTTGCAGCGGTCGTTGCTGTGAAGATTGCTCCAGTCACAAAAGGGAATGTGGACGTGGTGGTCACAGCGACCGGCAAAACGGATGCCTTGAGGAAAGTGAAGGTGCTTTCCCCCATTGCCGGCAGGATCCAATCATTGAATGTCATGGAAGGGATGCCGGTGAAGATAGGGGACGTCTTGGCGGTCATCCAATCGAAAGAATCGCATGCGGCCATCTCTGGCGCGGAGGCACTGCTTCAATCGGCTCGCACGCCCGCGGAGAAAGGTGAGGCGGAGCGGGCACTCAACCTGGCAAAATCGACCCAGAACTCCGTGAGCATACGGGCACGAGCCGGCGGTGTTGTGAGCACACGCAGTGGCAATGAGGGGGAGTTCGTTGCTGAAAATTCTGAACTCCTGACTCTGGTCGACCTCGGCACCATCGAGTTCGTTGCAGATCTCCTGCTCCGGGACCTTCCATCGATACGTAGCGGGCAGCCTGCCACGATTGAATTCCCATCCCTCCCGGGTCACACGTTCGCCGCACAGGTGAGCGCAATCTATCCTCAAACCGATGAACAGAGTCAGACAATCAAGGTGCGGCTCCGCTTTCTCAACAATTCGTCACTCCAGAACGCACCGTTCCGGTCGGACATGGCCGGCGTTGCCCGTATCGTGATTGGCATTCATCGCAACGCTTTCATGGTTCCGAAGAGCGCACTCCTTCGCAACGATGAAACGGACACCTATTCGATTGTCACTATTACACCGGACTCTCTCTCAAAGTCCATTCAGGTGGCTGCAGGCGAGATGACGGATTCCACTGCGGAGGTTCGGGGCGACGCTTTACATGAGGGGATGCCCGTGATAACCACGGGCAATTACGCTTTACCCGATTCCACGAAGGTAAGCGTGGAACACCCATGACGTTGTTCGAGTACTTCCACAAACACACGCGGGCGATTCTTTTCACCGTTGCCATCCTGGCCCTTTCCGGTGTTGCGGTGCTCTTTAACATGCCGGTCTCTCTCTTTCCCGACGTCACGTTCCCCCGCATCGTCATCCTTGCAGACAATGGAGAACAGCCCGCCGAGCGGATGATGGTTGAAGTGACGAAGCCGCTTGAAGAAGTGGTCAGCTCGATTCCGGGGGTGAAATATGTACGTTCCAAGACGAGCCGCGGCTCGTCCGAAATCTCCGTTGGGCTTGACTGGGGAAGCAACATTCAGCAGACGCTTCAATTTCTTCAAGGGCGCATCTCCAATATCCGCAATGAGTTGCCTGCCACTGCTTCAATCCAGGCAGAACAAATGACAGTTGCGGTGTTTCCCATCGCCGGATACAGCCTTACGTCGGATTCTCTCAGTCTCGTTGAATTGCGTGACATCGCCTTGTATCAAATGCGTCCGGCGCTCATGCGCGTCAATGGTGTGGCAAAGGTGGAAGTCGCCGGCGGGGAAACACGCGAGTTTCTCGTCATGGTCTCCCCGGAGAAGCTGCTGGCGTATCATCTCGGCATCCAGCAGGTTTCCGACGCCATCAAGAACACGAACTTCGTCGAATCGACCGGACTCATCAACAACAACTATCAGCTTTACCTTTCCCTTGTGTCTGGATTGTTGAAGACGACAAGCGACGTCTCGTCTGTCATCGTTGCCGTACAAAATCATGTTCCGATCCGTGTGAGCGACCTGGCAGAAGTTGCACCCTCGGTGGCCGACAAGTACATCCGCACCACTGCACATGGTCGGGATGCCGTTCTGATCAACATCCTCAAACAACCCACCGGAAGCACGGTGCAGATTCGGAACGATGTCACAAAGGAGATTGATGCGCTCAAGCTTCCTGCAGGAGTGCACTTCGAGAACTTCTACGACCAGGGGGATTTTATCGCCGGTTCAATCAAGGGGACCCGCGACAGCATCCTGATTGGTATTGCGCTGGCAATGGTTGTGCTGGTGCTCTTTCTCAGGAGCTGGCGACTGACCATTGTGATCATGTTGGTCGTGCCGGCAACCATCGCGTCGACATTTGTCTTCCTTAACGCGGTCGGGAAGTCGATCAACATCATGACTCTTGGCGGTGTTGCTGCCGCCGTCGGACTTATTATTGACGATTCCATTGTTGTCATCGAGTATATCTTCAGTCAGTTTGCTGAACACAAGAATGAAGACTACGGCAGGGGGAGGTTTCTTAAGGCTGCTTCAACATCGCTGCAGGATCTTATGCCTGCAATCATCGGTTCCACCGCAAGCACGATTGTCATCCATATTCCACTTGCCTTTTTGGGTGGAGTGACCGGGGCGTTCTTTGCTTCACTTTCCGTCACCATGGTATTTGCCATGTCAATCTCGTTCATCCTGTCGATTTCGCTCGCGCCTCTTCTTGCATCATTGGTATTGAGAGAGAAGGACATCAAGACGGAAGTGGAGCGCGAGCACCATTCCTCGGGACTGGTACGGTGGTATGAACGAACGCTGAGGAGTCTGCTGAAGTACCGCCTTGCGGCGATCCCGGCGGGTCTGATGACAATCGGATTGGCGTATCTGCTCTATCAAAACATCGGGACAAGCTTCATGCCCGAGATGGATGAAGGAGCGTTCGTGCTCGATTACAACTCACCGCCGGGCACATCGCTCACCGAAACCAACCGTATGCTGATGCACGTCGAGCAAATCCTTCTGGCCACGCCGGAGGTGGAGTCGTACTCACGTCGGACGGGAACCGAGCTTGGCTTCTTTATCACCGAGCCGAACAGCGGAGACTTTGCAGTGAAGTTGAAAGGGAACCGGAAACGGGACATCAATGAAGTGATCGCGGATGTCCGCGAGCGTGTGGAAACTGCGGAGCCGGGATTGCGAATTGACTTCGGGCAACTCATGATGGATGTCATCGGCGACCTGACGAACAACCCGTCCCCGATCGATATCAAGCTTTTTGGCGATGACGTCCGGCTGCTTACAGGAAAAAGCTCAAGAAGTGAAGGGTCTGATCGAGACAGTCCCCGGCGTAGTGGATGCGTTTGATGGTATTGTCATCTCGGGGCCATCATTCATCATCCATGTGGATCCTCTTAAGGCGTCGCTCGCCGGATTCAGCGCTGCCGATGTTGAAACCGAAATAAGGAACATGATGTTGGGAACAGTGGAGACCACAATCCAGAAAGGCGAGAAACTGATCGGCATTCATGTCCGCTATCCCGATGCGTACCGCACGGACGTCCAGAAAATCGAGCAGATCCGGCTGGTGAGCAACAGTGGAGTTATCGTGCCGCTACGCAACATGGCAACGATTGAGAAAACCCCGGGACAGGCCGAGATTGACCGTGAGCGATTGCGCCAGTTCATCGGGGTTACCGCACGCATTTCCGGCCGGGATCTGGGCAGCACGATTGCAGACATCCAGAAGAAACTCAATGGACGCCTGACCCTGCCCACCGGTATGACCCTGGAGTACGGAGGTGTCTATCAAACGCAGCAGGAATCGTTCGGTGGGCTCACCTACGTTGCAATCGCCGCCTTCATACTCGTATTCATTGTGCTGCTCTTCGAGTTCGGCGAGTTCTCCGTTCCGCTTTCCATCTTTGTTATCAACCTTGCTTCGCTTGCGGGAGTCTTTGGTGCTTTGTGGATCACGGGAGTGACATTTAACATCTCAAGCTTCGTCGGTATCATCATGATTATCGGAATTGTTGCGGAGAATGCAATCTTTGTGATGCACATGGTGAAGACCTACCGGTCACAGGGTGATTCACTCGATGACGCTCTCGTGCGGGCAAGTGTCATCCGTATCCGTCCGATCCTTATGACGACGTTTGCCGCGGTCTTCGCTCTGCTTCCTCTTGCGCTCGGCATCGGCGCTGGCTCGCAGATGCAGCAACCACTTGCCATCGCGGTGATCGGTGGATTTTCAATGTCCAGCCTGTTGTTGTTTTTCGGGCTGCCAATGGTGTATCGGCTCATGCAATATAAATAGCGGCGAGGCTCGAAATACGACACGGGTTCATATCTACAACAACATTCAGGAGGGTTGTATGAAACTATTCGGCGTCATAGTTGGATTGTTCGGGTGTGCGCTGTTTGCATTTGCGACGGCTGAATCCCAGCCATCCGGATCCGGCTACCACATCATCGACAGTCTGCAGCTGGGTGGAGAGGGAGGGTGGGATTACCTGACGGTGGATACCTCGGCGGAACGGCTCTATGTCTCTCGTGGAATTCGTGTGCAGGTCATCGATCTGTCAACCCACAGCATAGTCGGAGAGATTCCAAACACTATTGGAGTCCATGGAATCGCTCTTGTCACTTCTTCCGGCAGGGGATACACCAGCAACGGACGAGACTCATCCGTAACGGTAATTGATTTGAAGACTCTGAAGACCATATCCGTGATTAAGATTAACGCCCGTAACCCCGATGCCATTCTGTTCGAGCCATTCTCCCACCGGGTGTTCACGTTCAACGGCGGAAGTAAAGACGCGACTGCGATCGATGTCGGGACCAACACTGTTGTCGGGACCATTCCTCTGGATGGTAAACCCGAATTCGCTGTCTCTGACGGTCGGGGGCACATCTTCGTCAACATCGAAGACAAGAGCGAGCTGGCGATGCTTGATCCTGTGGGATTGAAGGTGTTGAAGAGATGGTCACTCGCTCCGGGCGAGGAACCGAGCGGACTTGCAATTGACAGAACGCATCGCAAGCTGTTCTCCGCATGTGGCAATCAACTCATGGTTGTTTCGGATGCAGATTCTTGTTCTGTGGTGGCTAAAGTGCCGATCGGCGGAGGTGTTGACGGCGCGGCGTTTGATCCCGTTTCCAATCTTGCCTTCAGTTCAAATGGCGAAGGGAGTCTATCGGTCGTTCAGACGGGATTGCACGACAAGTATTCTGTCGTTGAGAACGTAGCCACCCGGCGTGGCGCTCGCACGCTTGTCCTTGACGAGAAAACTCATCGCATCTATACCGTTACAGCAAAATTCGGCCCTCCACCGGCGCCGACTGCGGATCGGCCACGTCCAAGGCCTTCGATTGAACCGGGAAGTGTGATGCTATTTACGATCGGCCGGTAGATAATAATCCGGGTCCGTCGGCCCATGGCGTGTTCGCTTTTCATCCTACGTTGTGCCCATGGAAATCAGAAAGTCAATTTACTCTCTGTCAGTTCCAAGAATGTGCGAGATGAACGTAATCTTTGACGAAGCTGGTGATCTCTGCGTGGACTGCAGCGTTCATTTGTTCAAGCGCCGCGCACAGGATGAAACTACCTCGTATAGGTAGTTTGTACATCCATCATCGCTTGCACTCGTCTGAAAAGCCAGCATTTCGCCGTGTTCTGGCCTCAGTAACGCTTTGATGAGCGCTGGCACGTTGTTCGCGACAAGATCGGTGGGTTTTATGCAACGCTGGAGCCCCTATCGAAATGAGTCCAAGAATACTACTGGTGGATGACGACGACGACCTGAGAGATCTGCTGCATACACTCTTGGGACTCCAGGGTTACTCTGTTACTGAAGCACGCACTGGCAATCTTGCCATGGATCTTCTTCGCGCCCAAAACTTCGATCTGGTGTTGTTGGATCTTACTCTGCCGGATGGAAGCGGTTTTAGGGTTGCGGAGTTTCTCCGGGAGAACAAACTCCCCGGCAAGGTGATCGTGGTGACGGGAACAGATGGACTTGAAAATGCGACGAGAGGTGCGGAACTTGGCGTTCGGGATTACATCACAAAACCGTTTAAGCCACAATATCTGTTGAAGTCCATAGAACATGCTCTCTCCATCGAAGTTTCGAACCAAGGCTCAAGGCCTTAATGAGCGATACGGCGCATTGCTGGCAGGAATTTTGATCCTGGCGTACTACCTTTGGGCCGCAATCGACCTTTTCATGAATCCCAATGCCCGTAGAGATTTCACAGGATACTTTTTCCAATTTGGGTCCGTTGTGATGCTCTGGGGAATTGTTTTTCTGGGCGCGAAAGTGTTCGACTACAAGAAGAAGCAGAAGGAGGAGCAGGAACGGAACCGGGCCATCGCTCAGGAATATGAGCGTCGAAAGATGCAATTGGAAGTATTGGATGAGGTGTCGTTGCTGTTGAATGATACGGTCAACAACCCCCTTGCGGTCATCTCACTGTCGGCGTCTACAATTCGCTCACGATTTGAACCTGATGGCGAGATACTTGCATATCTGGACAGGATTGACGGGGCTTTGGCAAGGGTGCGCGAAGTGCTGGCGAATTTCAAAGCACACCAAACGACAAAGATTGTCAAGGCTATAGGTGATGTACCTTCTCGTCAGACGCCTGCTCCCCCCGAGAAGACTCTCGCGGTTGACCCCAAAGGCAATATTCAGTCAGCCTGACAATCGTCCGGGCAGAGTGTGGAGAGCTAAGTTCATTCCGCATCACGCCCGGGATCGCCAGCCACCTGGCATCAGACAACAAACGGCGTGGTAACCATCTAGTCGACCGCATCTTCCACCACCTGCCACTTGTTGTCCTTGTCCTTTGCGTAGGAAAGGCCATTGCTCATGACATATACTTCCCGGCCGTTAGAATCGATGCGCCGTCTTTGTTCATAGACCCTGATTCCGTTGTTTTCCCTCGTAAGGTATATGAGCAATGCGCTGACGGTCGGCGCAACGTCATGCAACCATTGGTCATCACTTTCCTTTACGAATGCTCGGCTCATCTGCAGACCTCTTTTTTCTTCCAAGATGCTTGGAACGGCAATGACATGCAAATGCAAGACATCCGGGTCTTGATTCTCGTTCGGAGAATTCCTAAGTTATTCGTGGTCATTTCTGATTTCCCACCCTGTTCTTACCACCCTTACCTGTCAACCACTCTTTGGAAGTAGGAACGTAGTCCGAAAGAAAATCTTCTCCGAGTGTATCGCTAGGTGGTTCACTCCGGACAGTGTTCGCGTTTAGACACATCAGGTGGTTGAGACTCCAGTGGAACGGACGACAATGGCGGTCAGATCGTCCAATTCGAGAAGGTCCGTGAATTCCGACCGGGTCACTCGAATCAAGCTTGCGTTCGAATTTTGATCCGGTGTTAATTCTCAGACTTGAGGTCGCTTTCACTATATTAAATTAAGAATAAACCTGTTGCCATGGTAGCCACAATCCGCATCTCAATCTGCCTGACGGTTGTCTGTTGTTCACTCCTCATCTCCTGCGGTTCCAAAAGTAACGATCCTGCGCCGAAGGCCGGGTTATCAAACTCGTCGATTGTGGTGGATGGAATCATAGTGAGACCACAAGTCCTGGACAATGTTGTTCGATCTTCAGGCAGAGTCATTGCTTCGGAATCGGTTGACTTGGCAGCCGAGGCCGATGGACGGATTGAAGCAATCTTGTTCAAAGAGGGTGCATACGTTCACAAGAATGACCTGTTGGTGAAGATCAACGATGACGACCTGCAGGCCCAGTTAAAGAAAAATGAATTCCAGATTCAGCTTGCGTCGGATCAGGAGAAGCGACAGGGACAGATGTTCAAATCAGGCAATATCAGCAAAGAGCAGTACGATATTGCGCTGAACCAGGTAAACACGCTCAAAGCTGAACGCGACAATCTCATCGCGTCCATCCGCAAAAGAGAAGTGCGAGCGCCGTTCGATGGATTTATCGGTCTGCGTTATGTGAGCGAGGGCGGATACGTCTCGCAAACAACCCGGATTGCCTCGATACAAAAGACGAATCCCGTCAAGGTGGATTTCGCGATACCTGAGAAATATGCCGGTAAAGTTGCAGTCGGTGATATTGCCTTGTTTAACAACGATGAAACGAAGCTGCAATTTTCAGGCAGGATCTACGCGATCGAACCGAAAATTGATCCCACAATGGGGACAATCCAACTTCGCGCGCTCTGCGACAACAAATCCAGAAAAATATTTCCAGGTGCGTATGTCCAGATTGAACTGCGGCTCAAGGAAATCACGGATGCCTTGATGGTTCCAACTCAGGCCGTGATCCCCGTGCTCAAGGGGCAAACGGTTCTTGTGCAAAGGAACGGTGTCGTCGCTTCGGTTCCGGTACGGACGGGAATCCGAACGGCAACGAGTGTGCAGATACTCGACGGGCTTGTTGCGGGCGACACGATCATCACCACTGGAATCATGCAGTTGCGACGGGGGATGCCGGTCAAAGTAACACTCCGGTAGCCTTCCCAAGTGACCTAAAGAAAAACAAATCCTCGAGATGAGTTTAGCATCCGTCAGCATAAAGCGGCCTGTCCTGGCAATTGTCATGTCGCTGGTCATCGTGCTCTTCGGTGTCATCAGCTTCAGGCTGCTCAGTGTGCGCGAGTATCCGGCGATTGACCCGCCGATTATAAGTGTGCGCACGAACTATGCCGGCGCGAACGCGAGTGTCATCGAATCGCAGATCACGGAGCCGCTTGAGAAAGCGCTGAACGGTATTCCGGGAGTCCGCATCATATCGTCGAGCAGCAGTCAGGGCGCGAGCAACATCACGGTCGAATTCAACCTTGACGCCGATCTGGAAGCAGCGGCAAATGATGTGCGCGACAAAGTCTCCGGCGCAGCCAGGTCGCTTCCGCAGGATGTTGACGCTCCTCCCGTGGTCACAAAATCCGATGCGGGTTCCGATGCGATCATCTCTCTGACTGTGCAAAGCGACACGAGAAACTCGATGGAGTTGAGCGACTTTGCCGAAAACGTGATTGCTCAGAACCTGCAAACCATTCCCGGCGTGAGTGCCACGCAAATCATGGGGCAGAAACGGTATGCCATGCGTCTGTGGATGGATCCTGCAAGGCTCGCCGCATACGGGCTGACACCTCTTGACGTGAAGGACGCATTGAACAGGGAGAATGTTGATCTCCCATCAGGCAAGATTGCCGGAAATCAGACCGAACTCATCGTCAATACAAAAGGACGTTTGAGAACGCCGGAAGAATTCAACGACCTCATTCTCAAGGCTGACGGAAGGAACACCGTCCGGGTCCGGGATATCGGGTTTGCAAATCTCGGTCCGGAAAATGAAGAGACCATCCTGAGGCAATCCGGAACACCAATGGTGGGCGTTTGGATAGTATCGCAACCCGGAAGCAACTACATCGATATCGCCGACGAGTTCTACAAGAGGCTCGATCAAATCAGGAAGGACCTCCCGGCCGATATCAAGGTCAACGTAGCCATCGACAATACTCGATTCATCAGGCAGTCGGTGAAGGAGGTACAGGAAACAATTTTCATCGCAGTTCTACTTGTCATTCTTATCATCTATGTTTTCTTCCGTGATTGGATCATTGCATTCCGCCCCCTGATCGATATTCCGGTGTCGCTGATCGGGGCCTTCTTCATCATGTATCTGCTTGGATTTTCCATCAACATTCTGACGCTCCTGGCCATTGTCCTTGCGACCGGGCTGGTGGTGGACGACGGCATTGTGGTGACTGAAAACATCTTCAAGAAGGTAGAGGCAGGGATGTCTCCCACGGAGGCGGCATTTGCCGGATCCAGGGAGATCTTCTTCGCCGTCATCTCAACATCGATTACGCTTGCAGCTGTGTTTCTTCCGATCATTTTTCTTGAGGGATTTGTCGGGCGTTTGTTCCGCGAATTTGGCGTTATCATCGCGGGAGCGGTGCTCATTTCTGCAT
The DNA here is from genome assembly GCA_963734955.1 of uncultured Bacteroidota bacterium. Taxonomy (GTDB): domain Bacteria; phylum Bacteroidota; class Ignavibacteria; order UBA10030; family UBA6906; genus UBA11986. The sequence continues at coordinate 105,259 of CAVTJO010000005.1, read as the reverse complement.
TTGTATCGCTTTCGCTCACCCCCATGCTTAACGCGCGGATGATTCGAAAAAATCGCCGCCACACACGGTTCTACGAGATGACCGAGCCCTACTTTCAGAGGCTCAATGCGGTCTACGAAACGCTCCTCTCACAGTTCATGAAAAAGCGATGGTGGGCAGGTGTGATCATCGGGTTCTCGTTGTTGCTCATCGCCCTGTTTGGCAAGACCCTTCAGTCCGAGCTGGCACCACTCGATGACAGAAGCTATTTGCGTGTGAACATCACCGCGCCGGAGGGCGCATCGTTCGAGTACACCGATGCCTTCATGACCAAGGTGGTTACGTTTGTCGGGGATTCAATTCCGGAAAAGCGTGTGTGCCTCGGTGTTACGGCTCCGGGATATGGTGGGGGATCAGTGAATACGGGGAGCGTCCGTTTGATGCTCACGGACGTCTCTGAACGAGAGCGATCCCAGCAGGAAATCGCAGACTATCTTGCGATGAAAACACGCCGGATGACAGAAGCGAGAGTATTTGTCAGCCAGGAACAAACTATTTCTGCGAGCGGCGGCGGCACACGCGGCGGGCTACCGGTGCAGTATGTTCTGCAGAACCAGGACTTTGAAAAGATCCGCCAGTCTCTCCCGGTATTTCTCGACGAGGTTGGCCAAAGCGATGTGTTCCAGACTTCTGATGTGAATCTGAAATTCAACAAGCCGCAAATTGATCTGAGTATTGATCGGGACAAGGCTCGTCTCCTGGGCGTCTCCGTAATCGATATTGCGCAAACGCTTCAGCTTGCATTCAGCGGGCAACGGTTCTCGTATTTCGAAATGAACGGATTTCAGTACCAGGTGATTGGACAGGTGAATCGGGAGGATCGTGATGAACCGCTTGACCTCACGTCTCTCTACGTCAGGAACAATCAGAGCCGGTTGGTCCAGCTGGACAATCTCGTTGTTCTGAAGGAGGAGAGCGCTCCACCCCAGTTATACCATTTCAACAGGTTCAAGGCGGCAACGGTAAGCGCCGGATTGGCGCCGGGAAGAACCATCGGTGATGGCATTGCGGAAATGGATCGTATTGCAAAGAAGGTGTTGGATGAGTCGTTCACCACAGCCCTCAGTGGCCCGGCGCGCGACTATGCGGAGAGTTCCTCCAACGTCATGTTTGCATTTATACTGGCGCTGGTGTTGATCTATCTTGTCCTCGCCGCACAGTTTGAAAGCTTCCGTGATCCATTCACGATCATGCTGACGGTTCCGCTGGCTCTTGCAGGTGCAATGCTCTCGGTCTGGGTGTTCGGTCAAACTCTGAATATCTTCAGCGAAATCGGCATCATCATGCTTATTGGACTGGTGACGAAGAACGGCATCCTGATTGTTGAGTTTGCCAACCAGCATAAGGAGAAGGGTATGAGACTTCTCGATGCTGCCCAGGCTGCCGCAGCGGCGCGTTTCCGTCCGATTCTTATGACAAGTCTCGCCACCATGCTCGGTGCATTGCCGATCGCCCTTGCCCTCGGCGGCAGCGCAAAGAGCCGCGTGTCGATGGGAATTGTTGTGATCGGTGGGCTCATGTTCTCGCTTGTGCTCACACTGTTCGTGATTCCGGCAATGTACACGTTCCTCTCGAAAGAGAAGAAGACGGAAGCAACAAAGCCCAACCGGTGAGCGATACGATAGACCGGCAACCCGACATCTCACACCCTACCTCGAAAAGATCTTCAAGGCATTTGCACCCCTGACGCAGTATATGAAATCGACTCTTCCCGTTGATTCGACCGCGAGATCCGAGTTCATCGAAATGGCGGAAACTGGAAGAATCTCGTTGACCATAGTACCGGTCTTGTTGCTCGCGTAACGCAACTGATTGGCTGCCAAGTCAGTGTAACAGATGTGAGTCTTTCCACCGTTGTCCGTCACGATTGCTGACGCAGTCCAGTTGGTCAGAGTGTCCAGCGTGGTAATCGTCCCCCCGCTGGAGAGTCTCAGCAAATGGCTATCGTAGTTCCAATATGAAACCAAGACAGCCCCGTTGGTTTTGTTGATGGCGATATGCGGACTCCAACCGACTGACGTGCCTGACCCAACCACACCATCAAGTATCGAATTGCTTACAGGAGCTCCCGCCGAGTTTATGACCTGCAAGTGCAGAGTTCCCTCTCCGCCGTGTTCATATGCAACGTATACATTGTTGCTTGCATCGAGAGCGAGCCGGGGGCGGACAGATGTCCAGTATGACCCCAAAACGCCGGCACTCGTCCACGACCCGGAAAGATTATTCTTGTATGACACGTGCATGGTTTGATCGCCGTACACTACATGTGCTTTTCCGCCTGGAGTAACCGCAATACCTACTCCACTAAGTTGTCCCACAGAGGTAAATGCGATTCGGGCGCTTACCCATGATCCTGACTTGTTTGTCGCATAAATGATGCTGGCCGTATCCCCCGTCGACATGGCGAACGTCGTGTAGGCAATATGAGCAAATCCGCTGGAATCCACAGCAATGTCGCTAAAGCCGCTGTTTGTGGTGCTTGCATTCTCGGAGAAAATCATTGTTGTGGCCCACGCCCCGGTTTTGTTTGTCGCGTACTTCAAACCGGTGTTGAATGATTCGTAGCATATGTGGAGTTTGTCGTTGCGGTCCAGAGCCGCCGAAATATCTCCGTTCGCGGCGTTGACAATGTCAATCGTCTGACCGTCCGCTCCGGGAGGATTGCCGTCTCCGGAATTGTTCGGGGCATCATCTTTTGAACATCCCGCAAAAATAAGCAACGCTAGTGGTAGAAAATAAGAGTAAGTCTTCATATGAATGTGTGCACGATGTGTGTTAATAGTCTCAACCCGACGGAAAGAATGGAAGTAAAGAAGAACGGAGCTACGTAAGGAGAAGGTGCAATTCTTACGCCAAGTCCCCAGGGTCGATTCCGAGTGAATTATGGGCAATCGCCTTCAATGGCTGAGTACTTGTTACCTGAGTGGTGGAAATGTCTGTCACTTGCATCGGTTGAGAGTTTGCGCAGTTCAACCTGTGGTGAAAGTGAGCGATGCTTGTGGGGCAGGATTTGCGGACAGTCTGATCAAGGATGGAACACGTTGATTCAAATTGCGAGACAGCCAATACGAAAATAGAGTCAGGATTGAGAGGTGCAGTATGAAACAGTTCGGACTGAAAGAATGGCCGATTCGATACCTTGGGTGTACCATGGGAGTACTGGTTGCTGTCGCTACGACGTTTCAGGCGCCCGGCAGGGATGAAAAGCCAACCATCCGTGCATCGGTTGTGACTTCCCATGATCTCCCGGCAGAGTTCGATAGTACAAGGACCTATCATTATACTTTACAATGCACAAATCCCGAATCTGTACTCACTGCGTTGTGGGATGCCGATGTCCGAGTTTGGCAGGCTTGGTTTCCATTGGACAACATGTGTGTGGGCCCGATTGGGCCTCAGTTTACGGTAGAACTTGAGGAACAGGATTCTGCAGTTCTTGATTTCAAGTTTGTCCCGGGCGATGGCCGGCTCCATTGCGCGGCGCGGCTGAAGAGATTCGTGGTTTCAGATTGATTTCAAAGAGGGGTGAACGGCATGAATAAAGGTGAAGCGACCTGGTGGTTGTCTACATGTTGTCGCGAGGTTCACATCTGGGGTGTGGCCGAGACACAACGAATCATTCAGCGCGTGTGGAGGATGTGCAGCGTGTACCGATAACGAATGAAGCCCGAGCTACTCGTCGGGCTTCGTGCGGGGCGGACGGGACTCGAACCCGCGGCCTCCTGCGTGACAGGCAGGCGCTCTAACCAAACTGAGCTACCACCCCGGATGATTTCGCCTGCAAAGATAACGAATCCGGAACCGAATATCAAGGACGAATCTCCGTCGACGGAGTCAACCCTCGATGCTATGCGTCATCCTTCTCAATGACATCACTGCCACGATTCTCTCACACATTTTGTCCCGCAGCAAATCCGGAAGACCAAGCCCACTGAAAATTGTATCCACCCAGGTGTCCGGTAACGTCAACGACTTCACCAACAAAGAAGAGCCCCGGGACCTTTTTTGACTCCATTGTCTTGGATGAGAGCTCATTGGTATCAATTCCCCCGCATGTGACTTCTGCCTTCGCATATCCTTCGGTGCCTGCAGGCATAAGCCTCCACTCTTGGAGTTGCCTGGCAATGGCCGACAGGCTTTTGACTGAGTAGCGATTGATAGGCATTGCCGAGGCATAATGTTCGCACCACTTTTGCGCAAGCCTCTTCGGGAGAATGTCCGATAGGACCGACGGCAGCTTGATGGTCAAGTGATGTTTCGTTTCAAGAAATTCCTGGATATCAACATCGGGCGATAGATTTATGGAAATGGTTTCGCCGGGATTCCAATATGACGAAATCTGAAGAATCGCAGGTCCGCTGAGGCCGCGGTGTGTGAAGAGAATGTTTTCCCTGAAACTTGTACCGCTGCAGGATACGATTGCATTCAACGACACTCCGCTGAGATCAGAGAAGAACGGAATTTCCTCCTTACCGAAGACGAGGGGAACAAGACCCGGCTTCGTTGACGTGATTCCAAGACCGAAGTCCTTTGCAACCCTGTAGCCGAGATCCGTTGCACCGAGTTTTGGGATGGACAGTCCACCCGTGGCAACGACCAACGAATCAGACTCGAATAGCCCCTTGGTTGTTGTGACCAGAAACCTCTTCTCCTTGGTGACACGTGAAGTTTCACATTCAAGAACCACTTCGCAACCTGTCTTCTCGCATTCCTCTTCCAACATGGCAATAATCTCACGGGAACTCCCGTCGCAGAACAATTGGCCGTGGATCTTTTCGTGATACGGGATTCCATATTTTTCGACGAGTGCGATGAAATCGGCCGGTGTATACTGGGCCAGGGCTGATCTGCAGAAGTCGGGATTTCGGGAAGAGTAGCGGTCGCGGTCTACAATGGTGTTGGTGAAGTTGCACCTGCCGCCTCCGGAAATCCTGATTTTCTCCCCGACTTTCGGATTCCGTTCAAGGACAATGACCGACCTGCCCCGTTTGCCCGCCTGGATCGCACACATCAAGCCGGCAGCCCCCGCCCCAAGTATGACGACGTTGGGGCTTTTCACTCCTTCAACTTCAAAATCTGGTCGATCGCATGAATCGCGATTGGGTGGTACCCAAGCCTGGCCTTCACGTAAACTCGCTTTGCGAATTCCAGTCCTTCGGGTGTCTTGGCGAGCTCACCGTAGATCAATTGCAGGTACTTGAGTCTGCCCACGCGCATAAGAAATTTCTCAATCGAAGGGTAGGCTTCTAAATATCCCGATGCGATCACGTGCGGGAACCAATCCTGAAGAATTTCACCGTTTGAGGTTGCAGAAAAGGCGAACTCTTTGTCAAGCACACTCATCTGTTGGTGAGTCAGTTCTTTGGGCAGACTGCGGAGGAAGTGCTGAACCTCCTGTGTTGACCATTTGAATGGCGTGGGCCGGACTGGCCATGTGCCGCCAGTGAACGCCTTCGCGAGGTTCTCCGCTCTAACGAAAGCATCAGATGAGATTGTGGGGATTGATGTGGGAAGGCCGGAACCGTATACCCATTCGTTGATGTGAAGTCTTGAATCAAAGGTGGTGTCACCACTGAAGAGTCGTTGGTTGAGGTAGGACAGGAACCTGGCCGTGGTTATTGATTGAAATGCAAAAGCGTCAAAATAGCCGCGAAGGAACGCGTCCCATCGCTCCCTTCCAACGGATTCTTCCAGTGTACGAAGAAAGAGATAGCCCTTTTCATAGGGGATGTCGCTCGTCTGATCATCGAGGTCACTGCCGTCGTAGTCCGGACGCAAGCGCGTGTCCGTGTTTTTTGAGGCCGCCTCTGCAATGTCCTTTCTCAAATCCTGGATTCCCAGAAGAGCTTCCATTTCGCTCTGGTCGTGTCCATACACTGCTTCGACAATGCGTCGCTCGAGATAGGTTGCTATTCCTTCATTCAACCAGATATCATTCCAGGTCGCGTTGGTAACCAGGTTCCCCGCCCATGAATGGCCGAGTTCGTGGGCAATCACCGACACAAGTGAACGGTCTCCGGCAAGCAACGTGGGAGTGGCAAACGTGAGTCGCGGATTCTCCATTCCTCCAAGTGGAAAAGCCGGTGGAAGGACGAGCACATCGTAGCGCTGCCAACGGTAGGGACCGTAAAGATGCTCCGCGGTCGTGAGCATTGAGTCAATGTCAGCAAATTCCCATGCCGCCGTATCCACGATGGTAGGATCGGCATAGACACCACACCGTTCGCCGATCTGTTTGAACTCGAGGTCACCGACCGCGAGGGCGAGGAGATAGGAGGGAATCGGCTGTGGCATGTAGAAGTCATACAGGCCGCTGGGTGAATTCTTCCTGGGGTTCTCGGCGCTCATGAGGGCAAGCATCCCGGGAGGGACCTTGATCTTTGCTCGGTATGTGATCCGTATTCTCGGGTCGTCTTGACAAGGCACCCAGTCTCTTGCATGGATTGGCTCTGACTGTGTGTAGAGGAAAGGCCTTTTTCTTCCGGCCGTCTGGGAAGGATGCAGCCACTGCAATGCATCTGATCCGGAGGAGGTCTCGTACCAGATGTTCACGATCTTTGTGTCCGGCTGGATGTCGATGACGAGCGGCCGACCGAGACTCGTGACCGGATCGCCAACCCTGAAGACTGTCCTCTGGTTATGTGGTCCAAGTGTTACCCGTTTGATCACAAGCCCGCGGGTATCAAGGTAGAGTTTGTCGGTCTGCGATTTGTTCTGAAAGAAAACACTTGCAGTACCGGAGAGAATCTCTCTCTCAAAATCCACTCTCAGGTTAAGCTCCAGGTGCTTTACAATTGCTTCATCCGGTCGCGAAAACGAATAGCTCTGGACCTCGGGTGAAACGAGGCTGTCGTTCTGAGCAGCGGCCGGATTCACGCCGGTAACGAGCAACACCGCAAGTAGTCTCTCGATCATTACGTCGCACCGTACCTTATGTCTGAATCAGTTGTGTTTTCAAGATAGCCGCTCCACGGGTGAGATTCAAATCTATTTTTTGATTTGAATTCCGAAACCCCTATCTTAAGGCCGTCACGGAGGGAGTCTCAGTACAATGTGAATCCATGATGCAGCTCGAGTTCATTGTCGTGCTGAGTCGGACCCTTTTATCTCACGCAAGCATAAGACAACCCATTCAAGGACCGAAACCGAAATGAAGGAAGTGACAACCGGCAGCGGATTGAAATATATTGATATGGTTGTTGGACAGGGGGATTCGCCGAGGAAAGGTGGCGGGGTGACGGTTCACTACACCGGATACCTTGTGGACGGCAAAAAGTTTGACAGTTCAGTAGACCGCAACCGGCCGTTCTCGTTCACCATGGGCGTCGGGCAGGTGATCAAAGGCTGGGATGAAGGTGTGTCATCGATGAAGGTGGGAGGGAAGCGCAAGCTCATCATCCCGCCCACCCTTGGCTATGGCACCCAGGGTGCCGGCAATGTGATACCCCCGAACGCTGACCTGGTGTTTGAGGTTGAGCTGCTGAGCGTAAAGTAGAACTCTTGACGGGAGGCAAGGTGAAAGGTTTCGTACTGCTCTTTGTGTTGACTGCAACGATGGCCGCATCATCGTTATCTCAGGACAGAGGATTCGGCGCAGGCATCATTCTCGGCGAACCCACAGGTCTGAGTGCCAAAGCCTGGGTTTCCCACCAGAACGCAGTGGATTTCGGGCTCGCATATTCCTTCCGCGGAAAGGGATATTTTCATCTCCACGCCGACTATCTCTGGCACTTTCCTAATGTAATCCAGTCCCCGGAGAGAATTCCGTTGTACACCGGAATTGGAGGCCGGCTTGCTGTGGGCAGCGGGAGCGGGGTTTTTGGAATCCGGATTCCCTTTGGGATTGCGTATTGGCTGTCGTCCGCACCGATCGAATTTTTTCTTGAGATTGCTCCAATCCTTGATCTCGCCCCGGCGACCGAGCTGAGCGGGAATGGAGGAATTGGGGCAAGGTACTATTTCAATTAACTCCGCTCCAAAGACAATTCTCGTTTCTTCTCACACAATCGGAGGTCACAGTGCGTCGAGCCGTTTCGGTTGCTCTTCTCGTTTGTTTGTCACTGGCGATTTCGCTGGCAAGTGGCAACTATGATCGATTCTTCACAGACAAAACCATGCGTGTGGACTATTTTCATACGGGCACAAAAGGTGAGGACCGTGTGACGATGGATCAGGTGTACCTGGAGGGGGCGTGGCCTGGCACGCGAACAAACCTTGTCGATGAGTTGAACCTCGGGGAGTATGGCTTCAGGGTATACGATCGTGCGACAAACCTGCTGATCTTTTCGCAGGGGTTCTCTTCGATCTATAACGAATGGCAAACAACGGATGAGGCTCTTGCCGGGGTGTACAGAACTTTCTCAGAGACTGTGCGTTTTCCGTATCCAAAGGAAGCAGTGCAGTTCTCGATTGTCCGCAGGGACAAGCAGATGTTGTATCATGAGGTGTTTACGACCTTTATCGATCCGAACAAATCCACAGAGGTGAGCAAGGAGCAACTGTCAACCTCGTTCAAGGTCACCCCGATCATGGAAAATGGCAACCCGTCGACAAAAGTTGACATTGTTATTCTCGGAGATGGCTATGCAAGAGCGGATATCGATAAACTTAGAGCGGATGCGAAACATTTCAATGAAGTGATGTTCGGGACTGAACCATTCAAGAGCCGGAAAAAGGATTTCAACGTCTGGCTTGTGGAGGTGCAATCGAGAGAATCGGGGATCAACGTCCCGGACAAGAATGTGTGGAAGGGAAATGCCCTGGGGTGTCAATACAATACATTCAACACGCCGCGGTATGTCCTCACGCAGAACAACAAGGCTGTGCGCGATGCCGCGGGAGCTGCACCGTACGATGCAATCTGTATCCTGGTGAACGATACCCGCTATGGCGGTGGCGGGATCTATAATCTGTACGCCACAACCTACACGCGTGAAGAAATCCCGGACCAGAAGTGGCAGATGGATTATGTGTACGTGCACGAATTCGGGCATTCGTTTGCGGGATTGGGGGACGAGTACTACGCCGCCCAAACAGGCTACAACGATTTCTACTCCCCCGGTGTTGAGCCGTGGGAGCCAAATATCACTGCGTTGGTGGAGAAGAAGAATGTAAAATGGAGCGAGTTTCTGACTCCGGGGATCGAAATCCCGACCCCTTGGGAAAAAGCTCAATATGACAGCATCACCGCGCTGCAGTCAAGGTTGGATCGCCTCGCCCCGGACTATTATCAGAAGCGTGAGCCATACTTCAAGGCCCTTGTTGAAATCAGAACGACGTCGAAATATGCGGGGAAGGTCGGAGCGTTTGAAGGGGCAGGATATGCTTCAAAAGGATTGTACAGACCATCGCTGGATTGCCGTATGTTTTCGCTGAGCCTCGTGGACTTTGACCCGGTGTGCGGTGCGGCGATCAAACGGGTTATCGACTACTATACGAAGTAGAGTTCTGCACAAGAGAACCTGAGAGCAGAGGCAATGTCTCTGTTCTCAGATTTTCGAATACTCACCTGAGGAGCATCAATTTCCTCGTCTGCACTATGCCTCCGGCATCCAGCCTGTAAATGTACATGCCGCTTGCAAGCCCATTGGCGTTCCATTGCTTCACGTGATCTCCCGCCGGAAGATTTCCATCAACCAACGTTGCCACCGGCCTTCCAAGCAGATCGTAGACGATCAGAGACACGTGGCCGGAACCGCCAAGAGAAAAGTGTATGGTGGTGGTTGGATTGAACGGGTTGGGATAGTTCTGGGCGAGTGAATACGCAACAGGTAAAGGTTGGGTCGTAACGCCGGTTTGGGTTCCGTTCGGCCACGGAAACCGGATTGCGCGGTAGCTGAAGACTCCGGTCGGAAGAGTCAATTCGAGAGCTTTTGATCCGTCAGGCCGGACTTCGGTTACTGAAGGGTTTGTCGCCCCCCAACCGATGAGTGTGTTTCCGTTATCCAGTCTCTGAACGTAACCCATTGCCGCGCCGAACAGATCAGGCGAGTTGCGATACTGCCACACAAGTGTTGCCGTTCTGTTCGTCTCGTCCAGTTCGTATTCCACGGCACGCGAGAAGGGAGGTGTGTGATAGTTGCCGTTATCGAACATTGTGATGTGCCCGTTCGGGATCCGACGGACTGCATGTTGATACGAGAATCCGAGAGTGTCGTTGGTAAAGGTGAATTGGTTGTGCCTTCCTCCGAGCCGCCAGATAATGTTGCCGGTCTGCCGATCAATCTTGGTGATTTCATCCTGGTGCCGTGAAGAGAGCAGCAAGTTCCCATCCGTGTCGATGTCGATTGCGTTCATGTGGACGTAGTCGATGGAATGGGCAGTGAGGTTCTCGTGGACGGCGTCAGTGATGTTGAAATTGTCCCAGCTCCTCCATTGGAACACAACATTCTGCGCCCGGTCAAGTTCCTGAATGGTGTTGCCGATGACGATTGCTGCGCTGTCTCCCCCGGGAACAATCGTGTCCATGCGCACGGCCTGGTAGTCAAGCCCGATCAGAATGGCGTGACCATTCGGAAGGAGGCGGAGCTCATGAGGGTCTGTTCTGTAGCCGTTCCCCGCAGTGAACACTCCCGCCGTTGCGTATGTTGTGTCTGCCTCGACAAAGAGGCGGTTGTTCGTGAGATAGTACGTGAACATCCCGTTGGGTTGCAGTATGAAATCGTGGGAAGGTGTGTTCAGGGCGTGGTAGCTGAGCGGGTACCCGTCGTTGTTGAGGATCATCAGGTAATTCGTTATGTGGATCGATGTGTCGAAGACGATGCTTGATAAGAAGATCCCACCGGGGGTCGGATTCTGTGAATCCAACAATGTGATGACGGGGAAATCGGGAGGTAACGAATCAAGTACGGACAACGTATGGATTGATCGTCCCGTGTTGGGTGTTCCATTGGTCACGGTTCTGTGCCCCGGGTCGAATTCATTCATGTCGTGGAATCGATCCGCAAGTGCCGGATCCGAGGTTGTGATTGTGAATGAAAACTCAGTGGGTTCAACTTCGGAGCCGGACACAGTCCGTATTCCCCCATTCAGTGTAACCGTTACCGACTCACCGCTGGTGAACGGCTGGTCCGGGTTGAACACCAAAGTTTTCGAGTCGTCTGAAAGCAGCAGAGTGCCGGCGTGGCGTCCGCTGATCGAGCCATTGACAATGAATTGTGTGTTCCGGTGGACTGTCGAGCGGTCAATCAACAACCCCGGTCGGAGAATGATGTTCGTCCTCCGCGAGAGCCGCGATGACCCGGGTCGGGGGGATATATACTGGAAGTTTCCTGCGTTTGCGGGGGAGAAGCAAAAGGCCATGGATATCGTTGCGACGATTGAAGCAAATCGGTGCATGAGAGGTTCCTCAAGGTGGTTTGTTGGTCAGGGAACTAGAGATGCGAAGGATGATTCCATAATGTCAATGGCACACTCCGGGAATGCGTTTCGATCAGGGCTCATCTGAGCACGAGAGTTAGATTCCGGGAATGCCCCTTGGTTTAACGAAGTGGCGAAGGAATCTCGGGCTTACAAGTTCTCGAACAAACGAGGAGGGCTACCAACTGACTGGCGCTCTGATGCCACACAAGAAATGGTTCAAGAAGATTGGAGAAAGGAAATGGTCGACGGGCAGGATGGGCACGGAGACAAAAAAACTGCACTCTCTACCCCAGGAGTATACCACTCAGCGAAGAAACCTTAGCAGCTTGGAACAAAGCGGGGGATCGGTTTGACGAAGACCCACCCCCCGCGGATTGCGTGAATGTCCTACACCTGTGTTGTGCTTTCACCTGCATCAGGTGGTGGTTGACTTTTCGGTTTTCTTCCGAAGAGCCACCATGCCCCAGCCACAAGAACCAGGATGATGCCGAGATACAGCACGAATCTTAAATCCACTCTCTCTTCGCCGAGCGAGCTGACATATGCATCCAACGCAGCATACTGCGTCTTGCCCAGCATACTCTCTTTGGACAATGCATCCCGCCATTCCTTGTCGATCCGGTTCTTCCACACGTCCTCAACAAAGACCTTTGTGTCCTCGCCTTTTGCCTTGGCTGAATCGACATAGGTACGAATACTTGCCGCGAAACTCCTGCCATCAGTAAACGGCAGAACCTTGACGCCCTTGCTTGTGAATTCCTTAAACACGGAACCCCAGAACACGGAGGCCAGCCTGGCATCCCAATCCATCAGAACAGAATCCACATGAGTTTGCTGGATCACAGGTTCTCTTGCGGCACTCTTCCCCTTGCCCTGCTTTCCGGTCTTCTCAGCTTCCGACGCGTACGATACAGCGTTGATCTTCTCCCGCAGGCCGTTCCACTTGCCGGAAAACTGCTCGTGCTGATCGATCATGTTTGCGTAATCCTTCGGCTGCAGCTCGGTGGTCTGAAGGAACTGCAGGTTGTCGGCCGCTATATCGTACACCCGCGCTGCCACGTTCGCCTTCATGAGCTTTGCGGCGATCGCTTCTTTCTGGACGTCGCCAATCTGATTAAGATTTTTATCGTACGGGAGGAAAATGGAATCGATCAATGCGAAGATCAGCCGGTCCTTTGCCTGCATTGTTGCCGTGAGTCTCCGGATGGTCTCACGCATCCTCGACATGGAGGTCTTGCTCTCCTGAAGCTCTGCGAAAAGTCTGGTGCGTTCTGTCGAAAGCGAGTCGATACGTGCGCTCAGGAGGAGAATTCTCCCTTCCAGCTCTTCGATTTTAATGCCCTGGTTCTGGATCAGATAGACCCGATCATACGTAAGTCGAAAGAGATTTCTCAGGTCTGTAATTGTCTCGCCAAATGTTCCCGGGTACAAGGCCCGGTCGAGGAATTTCTGTCTCGGCATATACTGTACCTCGATGGAATCGAGGACCAGCTTGAGGGAGTCAAGCGTGGCTGTTGTTTTGGCTCCGTCAAATGCTTCCTTGATTTGGTTGCAGGCTGTCTCGAAATTTACCTTCACGTCGTAGTCGGAATTCTGAGCGATCATGCGTTGCTGAACGAATCCGATAAAGAAGCCCGCAACCAATATCCGTGTGAGTGATCTCATTGTTGTTTCTCCTCGACGATATCGTCGCTTGTGATGAGCCTCTTCCAGTTCTTTCCATCAACAACCTCGATGTACGGTGAACGGAGGTTGAAGGCAGGAGACTTCATGCCGTTCTCTGAAAGCTGGATTCTTGACTTCAGGTTCAATTCACGGGCGCCCGGCGTAAAGACGTAGACGTTCTTGAACCTGGGTCCGGTTATGAAGTAGTATCCATCTTCGTTCCGAATAACCCGGAGGGATGTTCCGACCAATGCCGATGAGTCCTGAAGTTCTTCAAGCGCCAGGTCGGTCACACGCATGGAAATTGCATACCTGCGTTCTTCGATGGTGTTGTGCTGGTCGACCTTGAGCACGCTCTCCACCGGCCATGAATAGTCGACCCACTGCAGAGACAACGAGGAGCAGGACGAAACGACAACCGTGAATGCAAGAACGAGCAAGCCTCGAGTGAGCTGATGAAAAACGGACGTACTCATGGCAATTCCTACGTTGTGTCACTTATGGATGGTCAAGTCGGGTTCAAAATACGAAGAACTGCTGCAACGAGCAAGGAGAAGTGAATACAAAAGCGATGGAGACCTTTCATTGACATTCAGCGGTGTTTTTGATATATTCGTCACGTGTTGTTGATTCCGCGATAGCTCAATGGTAGAGCATGCGGCTGTTAACCGCAGGGTTGCAGGTTCGAGTCCTGCTCGCGGAGCATCAAGACCCCTTGTGATTGCAAGGGGTTTTTTATTTCCCGCATTCCAATGTCCGGGCACCTTCCAACCAACCCTTCGCTTGTTGCTTTGACCAAAACTCACATGCGGAGTCGTGCCTTGCCTGTTTCTCTTCCCAAGTCATCGAATCTTTCTCTTGCCACTGACCGGTTTTTTTCGTAACTCTTACTGGTGAATTTAGCAACAGAGAAAGCCCCTGCTCTCGGGTTTGCTCACACGAAAGGTTCATTTAAAACCCACGGTATCTGATTTCAAGTCAGCGCTCGTGGGTTTTTTATCGCTGGAGGTCGGGACTGAGAAAGACACTTTGCAGGATCGAAGAGTGAAGATACCTGAGCGGGATTCCCATCAATCGTTTGTAACCGGCTTGAAGTGCTTGGTCTGCGGGACAACATATTCCTGCGGCAATCTCTTCACGTGTTCTCGCTGTGGATCATCGGGCATCCTCGATGTCCAGTACGATTATGATTCTGCAGGCACGGAGCTCACCTCCCGCCTTGCCAGTCGCCCATTCGATCACTGGCGGTACCGGGAATTGCTTCCCATCGCGTCGAACCGTCCACTACCGTACCTGCATATCGGCGGGACACCGATCTACGATCCTCCACGAATGGCTCAAGCGGTTGGCATCAGGAAGGTGCTTCTGAAGGATGATGGCCGCAATCCGACGAACTCGTTCAAGGACAGGGCCAGCTCGATTGGTGTTCTGAAGGCCATTGAGTTCGGATTCGATACCATTGCCTGCGCGTCGACCGGAAATGCCGCCTCATCACTTGCAGGACTCGCTGCCGCGACAGGGCTGAAAAGTTTTATCTTCGTTCCCGAGCGTGCCCCGGAACCCAAGATTACACAACTCTGCATCTTCGGTGCGACTGTATTGAAGGTCCACGGTACATACGAACAGGCGTTCGATCTCTGCAAGCAGGCATGTGAATTATTTGGCTGGTACAACAGAAACAGCGGAACAAACCCATACCTTGTAGAAGGGAAGAAGACGGCTGGTCTGGAAATCGCCGACCAGCTTCGGGAAAATCTCACCGACTGGGTGGTGGTGTCGGTTGGCGACGGATGTACCATTGGTGGGATTGGCAAGGGGTTGCAGGAAATGCACAAGCTCGGATTCATTGATCGTGTTCCTCATTTGTTGGGAGTTCAAGCTGTGGGAGCAAAGCCGATTCTCGATGCCTTCGCCTCCGGCAAAGATCTTGTTCCGGTTGAAACGCACACCATTGCAGACAGCATTGCAGTCGGGACGCCGCGCAACTGGCGCCGGGCAATCCACCAGATCAAAATGTCTCAGGGACAGATGATTGCCGTTGAGGATGACGAGATTCTCGCAGCAATGCGAATGACAGCTCGACTCGGTGGCGTTTTTGGTGAGCCTGCTGGTGTTGCAGGGGTAGCGGGATTGAGAAAAGCTGTGCAGATGGGTGTTGTGGGGTCGAATGAGACCGCACTCGTTGTTATTACGGGAAACGGCCTGAAAGACATTCAGTCGGCGAGAAGAGCATCGGGAGACGTCATAATGGTCGAGCCCGACATTGAGGCGCTTGAACGAGTCCTTCGCCCGTGAGGATAACAGGGATGCGAACAGCGTGTATCTGAGAGTACGATTGCCCCATGCTGATAACGAATGGAACGTTGGTAATACTCTCGCCGCCGCATGTTGAGAGGAGCGATCTGCGAATAGTGGACGGAGCAATCGTCGAGTGTGCGGCGAGGCTCCATCCGGATGTTGGCGAAGAAACAATCGATCTTTCCGGCAAGTATATCCTGCCCGGGATGGTGAACGCCCACACGCATTTGTATTCTTCGCTTGCACGTGGGATGGCTGCACCTCGAATACCACCGAGGAGTTTTGTTGAAATGCTGAAAAGGGTCTGGTGGAAACTGGACGAAGCCCTTGACGATGAGGCCATTTACTACAGCGCTCTTGTAGGAAGTATTGACGCCGTCAGGTTCGGGACGACAACTCTCGTAGACCACCACTCATCGCCGGGGTGTATCAGGGGGTCGCTCGATCTCATCAAAAAAGCGATGAGGATTGCAGGTTTGCGCGGAATCCTCTGCTACGAAACCACTGAACGGGGTGGCAAAGGTCGTCGTAACGCTGGTCTCGAAGAGAACGAGAGATTCGTATCGGCGTCTGCCAGTGATCCCGATTTCAGAGGCTCGATTGGTGCACATGCTTCGTTCACGCTCAATGATGACACGCTCCGTACAATTGGAAATCTCTCTCAAAAGTACGATTGTGGAGTACACGTCCATGTTGCCGAGGACAATGCTGATGTTGTTGACGCAAGAAAGAACCGCGGGATGAGCCTGACCGGTCGTTTGAGGAAATACGGAATTCTCTCTCGAAAATCGATACTCGCCCACTGCGTTCACCTCTCGAAAAGTCAGCTTGGCGCTGTCATGGAATCCGGCGCATGGTTGGCTCACAATCCTCGCTCGAACATGAACAATGCTGTGGGATACGCTCCGTTGCAGTGGTTTGGTCGGGGAGCGGCTCTTGGAACAGACGGGTTTCCGTCTGACATGTTTGAGGAATGCAAACTCGGCTTCTTCCGAAACCAGGAATCCCGCCACAAGGTCGCATTCACACGCCTGCCCGAGATGCTCCACGGCGGACAAAAGCTTGTCTCAAATTTCTTTGGAAGGGACTTTGGTTCGTTCAAACCCGGATCATCAGCCGATGCGATTGTGTTAGACTACCACCCACCAACTCCCTTCAATTCGGAGAATCTCCCCGGCCATTTCTTGTTCGGGATGAACTCGGGAATGGTCATGCACACAATGATAGGTGGTGAATGGAGATTGTGGAACAGGGAATTGGTCGGAATTGATGAACAGACAATCTTCGCCGAGGCGGAGAAAGTTGCCAGGAGGTTGTGGGGGAGGATGGAGAAGAAGCGATGAGCCACAAGATCGTCGGCAGAGGTGAACGCCGGGTCGATGCCCCTGGGAAAGTCAGCGGCACAGCAAAATTCGCAGCCGATTACAATGTCGGATTTCAGTTGTACGGCAAAGTGCTTCGCTCGAAGTACCCTCACGCGCAAATTCTCCGGATTGACACCTCGAAGGCTGAACATCTCGAAGGAGTTGAGGCGATTCTGACTGCGAAGGACATTCCCGGCGAGAAGGTGTTCGGCATCGTCACAAAAAATCAGGCCATCCTGGCCTTCGACAAAGTGCGTTATCTCGGTGACGGTGTTGCACTGGTTGCTGCAACCACCAATGACGTTGCTGAAGAAGCTTTATCGCTGATTGATGTTGAATACGATCCCCTTCCCGTTGTCACTGACCCCGAAACGGCAATGCAGGCAGATTCACCAAAGATCCACGCCGACGACAATACCTTTGTTCATCACAAAGTCCGAAAGGGCGATATTCAAAAGGGTTTTGCCGAAGCCGATTTTGTCATCGAACGGACGTTCAAGACCCAGTTCATCGAGCATTCTTACCTCGAACCCGAAGCTGTGTTAGCCGAGCCTGGCGAGCAGGGAGGTGTCCGCATTACCGGATCCGTGCAGAATCTCTTCTCGAGCCGGCGCTCCGTCGCTGCGGCGCTCAATCTTGATCTCAACAAGGTTCAGTTAATTCAGGCGACGCTGGGAGGCTCGTTCGGCGGGAAAGATGAAGTGATGACCTCCATGTGTTGCCGGGCAGCGCTTCTTTGCCTCAAGACAGGCAAGCCGGTGAAGATGGTAAACTCACGGGAAGAGTCGATGCTCGAGAGCTACAAGCGCCATCCGTATGTTCTTCACTACAAGTGGGGAGCAAAGAACAATGGCTCTATCACTGCCATGGAGATCAGGTGTGTTGCAGATGGTGGTGCCTACGCATCGATGAGTCCATTCGTCACCTGGAGGTCGGTGGTGCAGGCGACCGGCCCGTATTGCTGTGATAACGTGCAGACAGATGTGTATGCGGTCTACACCAACAATAACTACACTGGAGCGATGCGGGGATTTGGATCCCCACAGGTGAACTTTGCGATTGAGTCGATGATGGACGAATTGGCGGAGCAAGTGGGGAAGAATCCGCTCGAGATTCGCCTCCAGAATGTCTTCGAGCGGGGCGCAGTCACAGCGACGGGCCAGCGCCTCGACCATAACGTGAGCCTGAAGGAGGTACTCCAGAAGGCGGCGGACACGATTGGTTTCAGCGAGAAATGGACACGCTACCGGTCTGCGCCACACACTGCGACAAGGAGAGGTATTGGTCTCGCGTGCAGCTATCGCGGGGTTTCGTTGGGTGCCGAAGGGACGGATGCAGCAGGAACAATCGTTTCTGTGCAAACCGACGGCAGTGTGATAGTGTCGTCAGGAGTAACGGACATGGGTCAGGGTGCGCAAACGCAGATGTCGCAGATTGCCGCTGAGGTATTGGGCATTACCATGGACCGGATTCAGTTTCTCAACACGAACACGAACCGCGTTCCAGACTCAGGGCCCACAGTTGCGTCCCGTGGTACGATCATGGGAGGTTCTGCAGCGAAGAAGGCCGCCGAGATCGTACGAGGCACACTCCTTGACGTTGCGGCGGGGATGACGCGTCGTGGTGTGCAGGATCTCGACCTTGACGGGAATTACCTGATTGACCTGAGAACAGGAAACAGGCTCGCCGCATTTGAGGAACTTGCCGCAGAATGCTTCAAGCAGGGACGGCCAATGTATGGTTTTGGATGGTTCAAGTCACCTCATACCTCGTGGGATGAGGATCGTGGGCAGGGCGAAGCGTACTTCACATTCGTTTACGGTGCAAACATGGCAGAGGTTGAGGTCGATACTGAAACCGGGAAAGTCGATGTTGTGAATTTTATCTCAGCTCATGATGTGGGCAAAGCAGTCAACCGTTCCACCGTCCTCGGACAATTCTATGGTGGCGTCGCAATGGGCCTCGGGTACGGATTGCTTGAGGACTTCGATATTGATGAGGGGGTGCCGAAACAGTTGAACTTTGACGAGTACCTTATTCCCACCTCCATGGACGTTCCGCCGATCACACCGATCATCATCGAAAACGAGGACGTGATGGGTCCCTTTGGCGCGAAATCCGTTGGTGAGCCCACCAATGAGCTCGCAGCCCCGGCAATTATGAATGCAATCTTCAATGCAACGGGAAAACGCATCACCGAGATTCCAGCATCGCTGGAAAGAGTTCTTCTTGGACGCAAGCTCAGTCGAGATGGACAGAGAGGCTCACTGGAGAAAGGTGTCGACGTGGCACTTGCCGACGAGTCGTGTAAAGTCAGGCCCATCACGCAATGAAACCCTTCGAATACATATCCGTTTGCTCGGTGGAACAAGCGGCTGACCGCGTTTCTGAGTATGGATCAGAGGCAAGCATTCTTGCCGGGGGAACCGACTTGTTGATCGAATGGCGGAGGCCGTCCAACAAAGTACCCAGGGTTGTCGTTGACATTTCGACCCTTGAAGAACTGAAGGGAATATCCTCCAACGATCGGATTGTAACCATTGGTCCACTTGCGACGCACAAGGAGATATCGACCTCGTCTGTTGTTCGGGAATTTGCTCCGCTGCTATCGACTGCCTCGGCATCCGTGGGATCCCCTCAAATCCGAAATCGAGGTACTGTCGGCGGCAATATCATGAATGCCGCAACATGTGCCGATACTATTCCACCCCTGATCGCACTTGGGGCAACAATAACTTTGCGGTCACAGTCTGGTTCACGGCAAATTGGCCTTGTTGACTTATTTGTGAAGCCCTATCAAACCAATGCACGGACAGACGAAGTACTTACGTCGATTCAATTTCCCCAATTGCCCGCAAGGACTCAGACCGCTTTTTGTAAACTCGGTCGGCGGAATGCTCTGTCCATCGCACGCTTGAGCGTCGCTGCCATTATCACGAAGGATTCAGAGGGCAGAATCACGGATGCTCGAATTGCCCCCGGGGCCGCATTTCCGACATGGAGACGCGTCTCCGAAGCGGAACAGATTCTTGTTGGTGAAAAGCCATCGGGAGAAATGTTTGATGCTGCGGGACGGAAGGTCTCGGAGATGATGATTGCAGAAACCGGGAGGCGATGGTCAACCGAGTACAAAGAACCGGTCATCGCCGTGCTTGTGAGGCGTGCACTTGAGGCCTGCAACTAAATGAAGACAATTCATCTGCATACCAGGATCAACAATCGCGACTACACTCTCGACATTCCGCCGAACCAGACATTGCTTGAGTTGTTGCGCGACGGGCTTGGTCTGACCGGAACGAAATGCGGATGTGAGATCGGAGAGTGCGGGGCATGCACAGTTCTCCTTGATGGAGATGCGGTGAATTCCTGTCTTGTTCTCGCGCCACAGGTTGATGGCAAGGAAGTTCTTACGGTGGAAGGGTTGACGAGGAATGGAAAACTCGATCCACTTCAAGAATCGTTTATGGACCATGACGCAGTCCACTGTGGCTTCTGTACTCCGGGAGTGCTGATGAGTGCAAAGGCACTTCTCAATGAAAACCCGCATCCGGACGAGCATGCGGTCCGAGTTGGTATTTCGGGGAACCTTTGCCGTTGTACCGGGTATGTTCAGATTGTCGATGCCGTCAAGAATGTCTCGCCGGGCCATGTCAGCAAATAGTCACACATTTCCTACTTTTCAGCAAGCGAGGGAGGAAGCCGAACGCTGTCTCTATTGCTTTGATGCGCCCTGCACAAAGGCGTGTCCTGCGCACATCGACGTGCCGACGTTCATTTCGATGATAAAATCCGGAAATCTCCTCGGCGCTTCAGAAATCGTGAAAACCTCAAACGCTCTGGCAAATGTGTGTGGCAAAGTGTGTCCGGAGGAAATATACTGCCAATCGGTCTGCAACCGTTCTTCACTGGAAGGGCCGATTCTCATCCGTGAACTCCACCTGTTTGCCACCCGGCACGAGGCTCGGTCTGGTTATCGGACGATCTCGAGCTCTCAGAAATCAGGACTGAAGGTTGCAGTGGTCGGTGGCGGACCGGCAGGATTAGGGTGCACGTTCGAATTGGCAAGACGGGGTCATGCGGTCACACTTTTTGACCGCAGCCGTCCCGGCGGAGTCCCGAAGAACAGCATCCCTGCATTTCGACTGTCGCATGATGATCTGATGGATGATATGGATTTCCTGTCGAGTCATTTTCGTTGGGAGAGAGCGAATGTCACCGCGGCCAATTTCCATCAACTGAAGAAGAAATTCGGTGCAGTCTTTATTGCTGTCGGATTGGGACAGGACCGATCGCTCGGCCTGAAAGGAGACGATCGTAAGGGGGTTGTACCAGTAATCAGATTCCTAGAAACTGCGAAGCGCGGAAGGGCTTCAGTTGGTAAACGCGTTGTTGTGATTGGTGGAGGGAATGTGTCGCTGGATGCAGCGGCGACGGCAAAACGGCTCGGTGCAAGAGAGGTGATTCTGATTTACAGGCGAAGTGAAAACGAAATGAAGGTATGGAGGACCGAGCTCGATGAGGCCCGCAAACGAGGAGTCGAGATCCGATTTCTGACAACGCCAATTGAGATTATCGGGAAGGGACGGGTGAGCGGAGTTCGCTGTGCTCGGACCAAGCTCTCAAGAACGAAAGATGCCTCCGGTCGAGCGATTCCTGTTGAAGTCAAGGATTCAGAGTTCGTGATTGATGTCGACACTGTGATCGTTGCGATCGGGCAGGTTATCGGTTCTGATCTTGTGAAGATGTTCAGACTGAACAGGAGGGGGCTCATTGCAGTCGACAAGAAATTCAGGACATCTGTTTCAGGAGTATTTGCTGGAGGCGATGCAATATCGGGCGAGGGCACAATCGTTCAATCGGTGGCTCACGGGAGGCAGGCGGCAATGGCGATGGATGCGTATCTCCAACAGCGCATGAAAAGAGCGACTCCATGAAGACTGTTGAGATCGAAATGTATGCACATCGGGACCTTTCGTGTGATTTCCTTGGCCTCCACTTCGAGAATCCATTTATCCTTGCCGCGTCTCCTTCCACCGACAATCTTGACATGGTCCGTCGTGCCTTCACAATGGGGTGGTCCGGTGCCATCCTGAAGACGACATCGATCGAAGGGACTACGGTTGATCTTGCATATCCGATGATGAGTTCCTTCAAGCATGACGGCAAGAACCTCTTCGGCATGGGAAACATCGACCTTATCTCCGAATTCCATATTGACAAGGTAGAGTATAATGTCAGGAAGCTGAAGAAGGAATTTCCACAGAAGATTGTCGCTGCGAGCATTATGGCTGGAAGGAAGGAAGACTGGCAGGCGCTCGTCCTGCGTCTTGAGAAAGCAGGCGTCGATTTCATCGAGTGCAGCTTCTCCTGTCCACAGGGCAATATTGGTGAGGACCCCGGCAAAATGCTGGCCCAGAGTGTGAATGCGACTGAGTTGACGGCTCGATGGGTGAAAGACGCGGCTACCCGTGTACCTGTTTCCATAAAGATCACCCCACACGTGACTGATATTGTGGAGATCGCCCGGGCGGTCAAACGCAGCGGGGCGGATGCCATCACAGCGTCCAATTCCATCCAGGCCTTGATGGGAGTTGACATTCATACGTTTGTTCCGTTCCCTCAGCTCGGTGGTCGATCAACATACAGTGGCCTCACAGGTCCCGCAATCAAGCCGATTACGCTGCGAACGATTGCAGAGATTGCCCGCAACGTTGATATCCCGATCCTCGGCACAGGCGGTGCCTCAACGTGGAGCGATGCAGTAGAATTTATGGCCGTGGGGGCGGGCGTAGTGCAATTCTGTACGGCGGTAATGCATCACGGGTTCCGTATCATCGATGACTTGAAGAGCGGAATGTCGCACTATCTCGATCAGATGAGATTTGCGTCGGTTCAGGATATTTGGAGAAGGGCATTACCACACATTGCCACTCATGATGAGCTTCCGCGGCGGGAAGTGCGAAGCCACATCAATGAACGCATGTGTGTCAAATGTGAAGCATGTTATGTTGCCTGCAGGGATGGAGGCCACATGGCAATCGATCGAGGTAAGAACCGAATTCCCAGGGTCGACTGGGATCGGTGCGTGGGTTGCGGATTGTGTGAATACGTGTGTCCGGTGGAAAGCTGTATCGAGATGCGCGTGCGGAACTGATCACGAAGAACACAGCGGAGCCATGCAGTACGAACCGAGACGGTATCGCGCACGTTCGCGCTAAACTACTATCAGAAGAACATACCAACCTTATCCATGATCATGCAAAAGACGCATCCTGAGATTATCAAGAAAACCGCTGCACGTTGCCGCGAGCGGGGCATCATCATTCCGACATTTGCCCAGTTGCGAACGCCAGACCTCATTCCGCAATCAGTCAAGGTGAGACTCCCGAAGATTGGCCTGTGGGACATCAATCCGCTCAATCTCTTCCGAATTACATGGAAGAACGACGTGAAGAGCGGTCTCTATGGAAAAGTCAATTACTTTGAAATCCCGCGCTCACTTACAGGTGTCAAAGCCCGCATCATTGGACTTGTGGGCAAGTACTTTCCGACGGGGGCGCACAAAGTGGGAGCTGCGTTTGGCTGTCTTGTGCCGAGACTCGTGAGCGGCGAGTTCGATCCTGAACAACACAAGGCGGTCTGGCCTTCAACGGGCAATTTTTGTCGCGGGGGAGCTTTTGATTGCGCTCTTCTGGACTGTACCGCCGTGGCAATTCTTCCCGAGGAAATGTCGAAGGAGCGGTTTACATGGCTCAAAGAAATCGGTGCGGAAGTGATTGCGACACCGGGGTGTGAATCGAATGTCAAAGAAATCTATGACAAGTGCTGGGAGCTGAAGGAAGACAGGAACAATATTATCTTCAATCAATTTGAGGAATTTGGCAACCCGATCTGGCACTACAACGTCACCGGTCCGGCTATCGAAGAGGTGTTTAACGGATTGGAATTGAAGAACGCGAAGGCTGCAGCATTCATCTCAGCTACCGGGTCAGCCGGCACGATTGCCGCAGGCGACTATTTGAAGAAGCAATTCCCGGGTCTCAAAGTTGTAGCGAGCGAGGCGCTGCAATGTCCAACGTTGCTGATGAATGGCTTTGGCGGACATCGGATCGAAGGCATCGGCGACAAGCACATCCCGTGGGTGCACAATGTTCGCAACACCGATGCTGTTGCTGCGATCGATGATGAAGATTGTATGAGGTTGCTGCGATTGTTCAATGAGCCCGCCGGCAAGGATTACCTTTCGCTCTGTGCCGTGAGCCGCGACGATATCCAGAACCTTCCGTTGCTGGGAATCTCGAGCATCGGCAATCTTCTCGCATCGATCAAAACGGCAAAGTACTTCGAGATGGATGAGAACGACGTGATCTTCACCATCTTCACTGATTCAACCGATCTCTACAAGTCCCGTCTTGCTGAGTTGCGTGATGAGCAGGGAGATTACACCGTCATTCAGGCTTCCAGAGACTGTGCAGGCCCACTTGCACACCAGGGGATTGATTATTTCAAGGAGCTTTCATACCACGAGAAGAAAGCAATCCACAACCTCAAGTATTACACATGGGTTGAACAGCAGGGGAAGACTTCGGCGGAATTGGATGCACAGTGGAACCCTGATTACTGGACAACCCGCTTCGAAGATGAGGCTAACAAGTTTGACGCAATGATAGAAGAGTTTAACCTGCAAGTCACCCGTCCATAACAAGGAGAACAATATCAGACATGAACGTGCCATTCAAGGAAATTCTCACGGCTGCAAAGAAGAATGAATCCCGGGTTGCGGGGTTCCTCCGGGACCTGATTGCGATCAAGTCGCTCAGTTCACAGGAAGAGCAAGTCATCCACCGTGTCAAGGAGGAAATGGAGCGGTGCAAGTTCGACGAGGTCACGGTTGACCCGATGGGAAACATACTCGGGCGAATCGGGAAAGGAAAACATGTCATTGCATTCGACGCGCATGTGGACACCGTTGACGTGGGGAATCCCGTCAACTGGGCAGTTGATCCGTTCAAGGGTGCCGTGAAGGATGGCATCATCTGTGGGCGGGGAGCATGCGACATGAAGGGTGCCCTTGCATCAATCGTTCATGGAGGGAAGCTCATCAAAGACCTTGGTCTTGAAGATGACTACACACTCTATGTTGTTGGCAGCGTCCAGGAAGAGGATTGCGACGGCCTCTGTTGGCAGTATATTATCAACGAGGATAAGCTTCGTCCTGAGGTCGTCGTGATTACCGAACCGACCAATCTGTCTGTCTACCGCGGGCATCGTGGAAGGATGGAGATTGAGGTACGGACCAAGGGTGTATCGTGTCATGGTTCGGCGCCGGAGCGGGGGGTAAATGCAGTCTACAAGATGGCGCCCATTGTTCAGGATATCGAGAAACTGAACGAGCGGCTCACAGGCGAACCGTTCCTCGGCAAAGGCACCGTGACAATTGCGGAGATTCGTTCCACATCACCTTCGCTTTGCGCCGTCGCCGACTCCTCGACGATTCACCTTGACCGGCGTCTCGCCGCAACGGATACGCTTGAATCTGCTGTGCGCGAGATACAGGACCTTCCGAGCGTGAAGCGGGCTGAGGCAGAAGTCGCGGTTCTTGACTATGCAGTTCCGAGTTGGAGAGGGTTGAGGTATCCCACCAAGAAGTACTATCCGACGTGGTTATTACCGGAAGAGCATCCTCTCTTGAGAAGCGGCGTGAAGACCTTCGAGAATCTGTTCGGGGAGAGGCCGCACGTAGGGCGATGGGTGTTCAGCACAAACGGTGTCGCCGTCATGGGAATGCACAACATCCCTTGTATCGGGTTCGGCCCGGGAAATGAAATCTATGCACACATGGCGACCGAGCAAATCCCGATTGAACATCTGGTGAAAGCGAGTGCCTGGTACGCGGCATTTCCATCGTTGTACGTAGGTCATTGACGGTCGCTGTTTGTCAACGAGAACCGTCAGCGTTCATGAATCAACTCATAGGACAAGACACAGTATGCCATCCAAACTACCGAAGCTTCCCAATACCGTTCGCGGCAAGGACTACATCGAGACCAAAGACTGGTCCGTGAAAGAAATCGATCTCGCGCTGAAGACAGCCGGCGATCTGAAAAAACTCTTCCGATCTGGAAAAGCCTCATCGGTATCTCCCCGACAAGTCCATTTTTCTGTTTTTCTTCGACAAGTCGACCCGAACGAGGAACTCGTTTGAGGCGGGCGCAACCCAATTGGGGGCACACGCGCACTTCATCTCGGCGGAAACCTCCCAGGTTGCGCACGGGGAATCACCCCGGGATATGGGGATCATTCTTTCAAGCTTCGGACATGCGATTGCCATCCGGCATGATCTTGTGCCGGGTGAAGGGAACACGTACATGCGCGCCGTTGCCGGTCCGGCGAGGGTCCCTGTCTTGAACATGCAATGCGATATCGACCATCCATTCCAGACGCTTGCCGACCTGATGACGATCCGGGAGGAATTCGGCAAGAATCTCAAGGGAAAGAAGATCGCCGTGTCTTGGGCTTACGCGCCGAGCTATGCGAAACCAATGTCGGTGCCGCAAGGACTCATCACACTGATGCCTCGCTTTGGGCTGGATGTCGTTCTGGCTCATCCTCCCGAGTACACACTGATGAAAACCGAAGTAGAGTACGCTCGGAAGGCAGCGAAAGAGAATGGAACAACGTTCGAAATCGTTGACAATATGGATGATGCATTCAAGGATGCCGACATCGTTTACCCGAAGTCGTGGGGGATCGAGTCACTCTTCCACAATCCCCAGGAGGCGCTTGAAATTTCCAAGAGATACAAGCATTGGATCTGTGACGAGAAGAAAATGGCACTGACGAAGAAGGACTCAATTTACATGCACTGCTTGCCTGCCGATCGGGGATTTGAAGTAACTGATGCGGTAATCGATGGGCCACATTCCCGTGTATTCCCTGAAGCGGAGAATCGGTTGCATACATGCAAATCGGTAATGGCATTGACGATGTAAGACGCGGACCTATGATCGGTGCGGTTGTTATTGCTGCGGGGGCTTCGTATCGCATGGGAAGCCCCAAAGCACTCTTGAAAATTGAGGATAAGACGTTCCTGCAGCACGTTGTCGATGTTCTTCGATCGGCGGGCGTTGGCGAAATTGTGGTCGTCCTCGGCTCGGAAGCAGCGACCATCAAGGCTGCCATACCCTGGTTTGACGGCGAAGTCATTGTGAATAAGGATTGGGAGATGGGGCAGCTAACATCGATCAATTCGGGAATTGACGCATTCTCGAACCATGACGTTGAGGCCGCGTTGATATGTCCCGTTGACCATCCTCTTATCTCAAACCAACTTGTCGTCAGCTTGCTCTCGGCATTTCGCGAATTGAAAAAGGGAATTATCCTGCCGGTATTCCACGGGCGACGCGGACATCCCGTGCTATTCTCGTCCGGCTTGTTCGGAGAATTAAGGAAGGCAGATCTCTCGGTAGGGGCGAGGCAAGTTGTGCGGGTTCATGCGAAAGATGTTCATGAGGTCGAAACTGAGGAACGAGGTATCGTCATCAATATTGATACTCCTGAAGATTACCGGACGGAGATCATCGGTCGGTCGTGATGAGCGGAAAGCGCTCAGTCGCCCTCGTCGAATTTGGTCCTCATAAGATCCTGGGTCTTCACGAAGACCCAGCCAACAATCACCAGCGTCATCACACCGCCAAAGATCGCCGATGGGACGACGCCCATCAGCCGGGCTGCCGAACCTGATTCGAACGCGCCGAGTTCGTTGGACGACGACACGAATATCCCGTTGACAGCCATTACCCTCCCCCGCATCTGGTCAGGAGTCCGGAGTTGCAGCAGGGTTTGTCGAATAACGACACTAATGCTGTCGAACGCGCCGCTCATGAACAGGGTTACAACGGAAAGCCACATCCACGTGGAGACGGCAAATCCGAGGATCGACACGCCAAATCCTGCCACCGCGATCAGGAGGTTTCTCCACGCATGTCGCAAGGGAGATACGCGTGACAGGATGATGAGCGTTAGAACTGCACCGACCGAGGGCGCAGCCCGGAGAATTCCCAGCCCTTCCGCTCCCACAGTAAGTATGTCCTGGGCGTAGATCGGGAGCAATGCAACGACGCCGCCGAACAAGACGGAGAACAAATCGAGGGAGATTGCATAGAGGATTGGTTTCGTGTGCCAGACAAACCTCACGCCCTCCTTCACGCTTGAAAACAGATCACTTCTGATCGACTTCTCTTCCCGCGCCCGCTCGTTGATACGGTGGAAGAGGAATGCCGAAAGCACCATCAAGGCAACAACTGCAAGCAATGTATCAGCGAATCCAAGCCAGGCGAAAAGGAATCCGCCGATTGTCGGCCCTACGATCGATCCGGCCTGCCACGACGAACTGCTCCATGTAGCTGCATTCTCGTAGACGGTGATTGGTACAAGAAATGCGCGCAGCGATGAGGCGGCGGGCGATTGAAAAGCACGGCAAACACCGATCAGGAATACGGTGCTGTAGATGACCCCGATTAGAACTGGTGTGGAAACCGTCGCCGAAGCACTTGCACGGGCAAACACATGAAGAAACAACGAGCCTGCTGTGATTGCTCCGACACTCCAAAGAATGATCCGCCGCTTGCTTTTCCTGTCTGCAAGGTGTCCGCCAAATAGCGAAAGACCGATGAACGGCACTGCCCCTGCAAGGCCTGTCAATCCCAGCGCAAGTGGATCATGTGTGATGGTGTAGAGCTCGTATCCGAGGGCGATTTCCTGGATGAGGAGAGCGATTGTGAAGAGAAAGGAGCCGAAAATGAAATTTCGATATTCGGGGTACCGTAGGGCTGCGTACGGGTCGTGAGCTGTTGGGAAAGAGCCGGTCAGCATTCTTTTGAATTCCACTTCTCGGGCGGACCAAGATAAGGAATTCTCAAATGATTTGCGTTTTCAGCTGGCCTTTATTGTGATGCAACAAGTTGGTACCATGGGAACAAGGGGATTGCTCAATGGCAGATATCGTATGTCACGGAACAGAAGGCGGACTCATGATCCTCGTGCTCTTGCGTTCATGGATCAGAAGGAGGGTATGGCTCTGGCTTCTTGTCGGTTTGGGAGGATTCCTTGGGATGGTGCCGGATCTCATTGGGGCCTACGGCAACATCGTCTATCACGACCATTGGACGCTGTATCGCAGCGCTCATTTTGGTCCGATCAAGCAGGCGCTCCAGTATCTTCCGATGTACTGGTTACACCTTTACCTTGATTCCCTGATGCATGGTCCGGGGCATCGCTGGTGGCGGATCGGCGAACGGCTGTGGCTGGAGGGGTTCTTGTGGGTTGTGAATGTTGTGGTGATTGTGTGGTTGGTGAAAACCTGGAAGAGAAACGAAGAAGAAATCCGTCGTCACCCTGCCGCCATTCCAGCGCAAAAAGCGAATTGACGATACTGAACGAAAATGAGGAATCGGAAGTGTCTTCTCACCGCCGTCACCTCATCTCGACTTCAGACCTTGCTCGATTTCGTGAGCAGTTGATAGTAGCCCTCCCGCTCAGTAACCATCTTTGCTTCAACCAACTCCCGTAGGCCACTGCGTATTCGAAACAATGGAAGCCCCGTCATTTGAGCAATCTGTTCGGGTGTACTTGCTGATTTCATGGCGTCGAGCATGGAGGCTGCAGATGCTGTGATTGTACCGTCCGGATTTACGCAACCCATCGTCTTATCTCCCCATCTGAGTGTTGATGAAAGCAGTGGCGGCATTCTTTCTTGCCGCCACCGCAAATTGAAATGTGGCTCAAACAGATTTCCGCCAGGGTCGACTTCACACACTGATGCTGATGCCTCGGAATCAGCCCTGTCCAACTTCATTTAGTTGAGCGATTTCTTGCTGAAGTACCAATCGACCAGCTCATAGGCACCCTTCTTCGCCACTCTTTCCTCAGCCATCTCCTGTGTATTCGGCGGCGGCATGATGACCTTGTCGCCCGGGTGCCAGTTTGCCGGAGTTGCCACTTTGTGCTTGTCGGCTGTCTGAAGCGCGTCAACAAGCCGCATTATCTCATCCATATTGCGACCGGTGGAGAGCGGATAGTAGATCATCGCACGTACCACACCTTCCGGATCGATGACAAATACGCAACGCGACGTTTCAGTCTTGCTCTCGCCGGGCATGATCATTCCGTAGGCCATTGCCACCTCCTTATTCAAGTCCGCAATTACGGGGAATGGTATCTTCACGCCGAACTTCTCCTCGATGTTGCGTACCCAGGCGATGTGGGAATAGGTGCTGTCGATGCTGAGTCCGAGCAGCTCGACATTTCGTTTCTTGAACTCCGGGTGCAGCTTTGCAAAGCCAAGGAACTCCGTGGTACACACCGGGGTGAAATCGGCTGGATGGGAAAAGAGAATCAGCCAACTTCCTTTGAAATCCTCGAGCCTCAGAACTCCATGCGTGGTCACTGCTTCGAATGCGGGGGCATGCTGGCCAAGTCGAGGTAATGCACTGCCAGTCGGTTGTGGGTTGGATTGTGGATCCATTGTGGGCACTCCTTCCATAGACATAGGACGTTTCGTCGCGCCATGGCTCGCCCATTGGCAACGACACGAGTTAACAGATCGAATGATTCGCGGTTGAATCTTGAGATGTGAAAGAGCCGTGAAAAGGTTGCTGCAGTGAATTGGCGCTAGCGGCATCATCCGTAAGATACTTCCTTGGTTCACCGATTGCAAGTCATGTCAGGGCCCGGTGGTGTCTCAGTCTGCGAATCCACGTCAGGCTGAGCGAGGTCGAAGCCGGTCATACGGAGGCATACGTCACCTTTCGACTCCGCTCAAGGTGACTGATGTGCATAGGAGGGTTCAAAGTGAGACACCACCAGGGCCACTATGACGTTCCTGCAAAATTCAATACAAGAGTCATTCGTTGAGTCGAAGCAGTCTCGATCCTGGATCTGGAACGAAAACCCGGGATTGCTTCGTCACTGTGCTCCTTTTTATTCCTCAGATGACGCCGATATCGTCTTTTTAGCGGCCCGTTTCAGAACCTTTTCCCGAAATCGTGCATCATATATACAGGTTATTACAAGGTTCATCCATCATGCAATCGGGAGGCGATATGGTGCCGGTTGATGTATACCGGGGGCTTGATTCGCAAGGTGAGCTGGTGAGGAAACACTGTAGTGACGCAGAGGCGGCGATCGAATCTGCGGCAAGCATGGACGAGGCAAGACAACTTGGCGAACAGATTTGCAGGAAGCTGGCAGTAGAGTGCGGTAGCGAGTTGGTCGTGAATGCAACTCGTGCGTTTGTTGAGCATTGCATTCAGAAGCGATGGAGAACAAATGGAGAATCATATCGTCCCGGGTATTTCGATTGAGGCTTTGCTTGATCGTTTCCCGGGGTCTGTAAGGTTCTTGATCGAAAGGGGCCTTCCATGCCTTGTGTGTGGCGAACCGAGTTGGGGAACACTGGAGGAACTTGCTCGTGAGAAGGGATGGGATGACAGGGCTATCGCCCAACTGGTCGAGGAAATGAATCACACGCTTTCACCGGAGGAACTGTGAAATCGAGATGGTTGAAACGCGCATTGTTTGTCATACTGGGCACAGGCGGAGGGTTCGCCTACTATTACTTCATTGGCTGCGCGAGTGGCACGTGTCCGATTAGCTCCAATCCGTATATCAGCACGGTGTACGGTGCGCTTATTGGGGGCTTGGCAGGATGGCCCCGCAGCGACAAGAAGACCGAGGGGGCTTCTTCATGACCGTCCCGTTGGGCTCGCTCTGGTTTCCAGGCGATCGCTCTCACTGTTGCAGGCGCATCGCAGCAGAGCCAACACAATCGAAGGGCTGAACGGAGCGCCTGGGATCAGGATTTCATTATTGAATCGGTGCCCGCGTACTTTTGCGGTCGATCCTGTTGCGGCTGCCATTTGTACTAGCGGACGAAATGTGACCGTGCCCCCTTGCTAAGAAGGGGCAAAACGATTACTTTACATCAGTTCATTCCAACGGTTCTGCATCGCATCCGTTCTTTGTATCTCATCCCCCGGCTTTTCACATCCATTGTTTCATCAGAGATACCCGACAATTGTAGGAAATAACCTGCAGGCAAGATCGCGTTCGTTTCAGGGTTGTGCGGCAAGATCTTTCTCTGCGTGTGGTAGCGGTGGTCAATAAGCACAAACTAAATCAGATTAATCTCATGAAGAAATCCACGAAAGCAATTCATGCCGGAACACCACACCATTCCCAGTACGGGGAGGTTTCGGTACCGATTTTCCAGAGCTCAACATTTTCCTTTCCTTGTGCTGAAGATGGTGCAGCACGGTTCTCGGGCAGCCAGTCCGGCTATATCTACACTCGGATGGGCAACCCGACAATCAACGCCCTCGAGGAAAACGTTGCCGCCCTCGAGAACGGATTCAAGGGGATGGCAACCGCTACGGGGATGGCAGCAATAACCACAGTATTTCTGTCCCTTCTGTCGAAAGGCGCTCATGTTGTCAGCGGGGACTGTGTCTATGGACCAACGCGAGTGGTTCTGGAATCGACGTTGTCAAAATTCGGCATAGAATCAACATTCGTGGACACCTCTGATCTCGAACAGGTCAGGACCGCCGTGCGACCCAATACCCGGATCATCTTTCTTGAAACGCCGGCAAACCCGACAATGAAGATCTCCGATATTGAAGGCGCAGTCAAAATTGCACGCAGACATGGAGCCATTCTGGTCGTGGACAACACGTTTGCAAGCCCCTTTTTGCAGCGGCCAATCGAGCGTGGGGTGGATGTTGTCGTTCACAGCTTGACCAAGTTTATCAATGGGCACAGTGACGTCGTCGGTGGTATGATCGTCACCCGCGATGAATCTCTTTACAAACAAATCAAGCCCGTGCTGAACCAGTTTGGCGGCACCATGGATCCTCATCAGGCGTGGCTGATCCTGCGGGGTGTACGAACGCTGCATCTCCGAGTTGAACGAGGACAAGAGAACGCTCAGAAACTCGCCGTCTTCTTGCGCCGACATCCCATGGTTGAGTGGGTTCTCTATCCCGGCTTGCCCGACCATCCACAGCATGAGCTTGCAAAAAGCCAGATGGACGGTTTCGGAAGCATGATAGCAATTGGAGTGAAGGGCGGACTGCAGGGAGGGAGGATAGTGATGAACAACGTTCATCTCTTCACACTGGCTGTCTCACTCGGTGGGGTGGAATCGTTGATTGAACATCCTGCGTCAATGACACATGCTTCGGTGTCAGCGCATGAGCGCCAGCAGGCCGGCATTTCCGATGAGTTGGTGAGAATCTCCGTCGGTTGCGAAGACTACGAGGACCTTCGGGATGATCTGGATCAGGCATTGAACGCCATTGCGGGGAAGGCTGGAGTACTTTCAACTCAAGGCAATCCGGAGGAAGAATCTCTACTCGAGGAAAGCCGGTGAGCAGACAAGCCGTCGAGCCCCGGTGATAAAGTCAAAGAAGCCCGAGCATGCCTCGGGCTTCTGAGTTAGCGGCCTACCAATGGACGGAACCATAACCTTTCCTGCTTACCTCTCACGGAACAGCGATTTCGCCATGCGTTCCTTCACCAGAAGTTCCTTGCGTTTGAATGGTGGAAGACCAAGGAAGTGTCGTTGATACTTCGACCATATTCGTCTAAGATCCCAGAAGACGCAGCGGATGCGCCGAGCGAACTCATCCGCCCAATCGTCTGTGGTCTGAATGAGCTTTTTGCCTTCACCAAGGGGCATATAGTGATGTATGAGGTGAGTATCTGTCGGTACATTCTGAATAACCGTGATAAGCGAAGGTCGAAGCAGTATCAATACTCTGTCCTCCATACGGGACCAGGGATTCCCGGAGAGATTCGAGTCGACTTCACACTCATAGTAAAACTCATCCGTTGCATCTGTTGACGGAGCTCGAACGATCCGTTTGAAGACAGCCCGGAACGTCCGCTTGCGTTTGTGCGTGAAGAGGTATTCCTTTCCCGCTATGAGCTTAAGGTTCGTCCTTTTCACGTTGGCGTTGTTGGATTGTCATGGATAGGATGACGTAGCCAGGTGGGAGGTTGAACAAATATACATATCCTCTGATGAAAGCTGCTGTGTCCGTAGCCACACATCGGCGCGTGAAAGGTCTGAGTTTTGATACCTCCATGGTCACATGAAGAAAAGACGCGGCAACGCCATTTGCATGGAAGAGTGAGCATCCCCGACAAACTCCTAACAGATTTCCATTAGGGATTTGTTCCGGAGAGGACCCGTCCAGGAACACCTAGGAACAGAATGCGTTTGGGATGAAGGCGAGCCCGATTTCTGGGTGAGCTACGTGTTCAACTACCATCATCCGACAGGTCCTGACCCGCTATTCCTTGCGATTTCATTTTAGTGGAAGGCTTGATGACTCCTGGCGGATCTACGCACGCACCCTGGCAGGGAAGAGGCTACCGAATGTTCGGCTTTCCGGTCGAAGGGCCCAGGACGCTGTAGCGAGGACGGCGAAGAGGAGGGTCACGATGACGTGCCACATTGGTCGCAGCACATGGCGTGGGATGCAGCCGCGCCTGTCATATTGAAGAAGATGCCGGCACAGGCCCCTTCCTTGAGCCGCGGAAAACGAGGAAGGAGCAGGCTATTCCTCCAAGTACCTTCCAGAACCCCGATGATCGTGACGAAGTACAAGGGGTAGCCAAAGCGCACTATGCCCTTGATGTTCTACAACTGACGCACCAACTCCGCAACACCACCGGACGAAACCCTGAACACGATCAGGAGGGTGGTGACCCAATAGCTGATCACTTTGGTTTTCATAATCGTGCTCCTTTCTTGTATCGGTTTTGTAAACAATGCAGAGACTCATTCGGGAGGCTTATGCGGATTTAGCAGTTTCGTTCGCAATGGTGTTTGTGCTCGTCAAATCTGAATGTCTGACGGATAGGCCGTCTGCTCGGAAGGCAGATGTCCTGAAAAAATGATGAGGCTCCCATAGCTTGGCTTTTGGTTCAGGTTGCGAGCAGGAACTTGCCTGCTGTCACAACGAATGAGAGGGTTTTTGAAATGGCTCTACAGAGCTGGTTCAAGGTTGAAGATTTCATTGTTTCCTGAACCCGAGGGTGTCAGTGCTTCTGACTTCTTGATATTGCGCTTAACGTTGCATACTATTCTGTTGTCCCTGCTGAACTGACGTCCGCCTTTCCTTACTGTGCCGACCAAACAAATTGAAGGAGAGTGATGTTGAAGCACACCCTACTATTCTCTTTTGTGGTATCTCTGTTGATTCCGGGAAAAAGTCTGTCACAGAATAATGGCCTCAAGGGTTCCACGCAGTGTTCGTTGAAGAAGTCTTCAGCGAGCTACACACCCTCTCTCAACGACTCTCCGAATGCTCCCAGACACTCATTCAATGTTCTCAACTACAGACTCAATCTGGATATCAGGAACTGCTTCATTGCACCCTACCCAAAGTCGTACAGCGCCACGAACGAGATGACGTTCCGAGTTGATACAGCACTGAGTAGCATTGCTCTGAATGCGGTGAACACCTCTCTTACGATTGATTCGGTGAGGCTGGCCGGCACGTCGTTCACTCACGCATCGGACATCCTCACAATCAATCTGGGCAGGTCGTATGCAGTTGGGGAGACGGTGTTGGTGAGGATCTATTATCGGCACAGCAATGTGTCTGATGCTGCCTTCTACGCATCCAACGGCATGGTGTTCACGGATTGTGAGCCTGAAGGTGCAAGGAGGTGGTTTCCGTGCTGGGACAAACCGTCGGACAAAGCCACACTTGACCTCACGGCCAAAACTCCCGCATCTGTGAAGCTCGGGTCCAATGGACGCCTGGCGGATTCGACGACAGTTGGTGATACGACGTGGTTCCATTGGGTGAGCCGTGACCCCATCTCATCTTACCTTGTTGTGATGACGGGGAAAGTGAATTACAACCTTGACATTGTGTTCTGGCATCCGCCGACCCATCCTGCTGATAGCATTCCGATCCGGTTCTACTGGAACTCTGGAGAGAGTGTCGCACATTCAAAGCAAACCATCATCTCCATGATGACTCACTATTCCGACCTCTTCGGAGAGCACCCGTTTGAAAAGAACGGCTTCGCGACCATCGCATCGGGAGCGGGATTCGCGTGGGGAGGGATGGAGAACCAGACGCTTACGAGCTTCTGTCCAGGGTGCTGGGACGATAACCTGATGTCGCATGAGTTCGCCCATCAGTGGTTCGGCGATATGATCACCTGCGGAACGTGGGCGGACATCTGGCAGAATGAAGGCTTTGCCACATATTGCGAGGCGTTGTGGTACGAATACACGGGAGGCTATGCCAGTTACAAGAATGATATCAATAGCGACGCCAGTTATTACCTTAGTGCGAACCCGGGTTGGCCGATGTATAACCCGTCCTGGGCAGTTACCACTCCCCCGACCGGTACATTGTTCAACACGGCAATCACGTACAACAAAGGTGCGTGTGTCCTTCACATGCTGCGCTACACACTCGGCGACTCATTGTTCTTCGCCGTTCTGAAGTCGTATGCGACGGATGCTGTCAACTTCAAGTACGGCAACGTTGTAACGGCGGATTTTGTTACGAAAGTCAGCGAGGTTGCCGGACAGGACATGAGCTGGTTCTTCGCCTGGGTGTATCAGGCAAACCACCCTGTCTACGCGAATACCTATAACATCACATCGCTTGGCGGAGGACAGTGGATGGTAGGATTCAAGGCGCGCCAAACGAGCGCAGGTTTCTTCCCCATGCCCCTCACGCTGAGGATCTCATTTACCGCCGGACCCGATACCACGTTCCGCGTAATGAACAGCGTCAACAACCAGGTGTTTGCGGTCCGGTTCGGACGTCAACCCACAACGCTTGTATTTGATCCGAACAACGACATCGTGATCAAGCAGGGAAACACGATTGTTGGCTCAACCTTATCTGCGCCGACGCTTGTCTCTCCACCTCCGGATACTCTGAACCAACCCCTGACGTTGTCGTTGATTTGGAATCAGACGACTTCGGCGGCAACGTACCGTCTCCAGCTTGCCACTGACAATGCGTTCACGACCATCGTACTCGATGATTCAACGCTCAGTGATACTTCATGGCAGGTTGGTCCACTCTCAGGGCTCACACAATATTTCTGGAGAGTCGGCGCGAAGAACTCGGCTGGATCAAGTCCATTTTCCGCTGTATGGGGATTTAGAACTCTCTCTCCTGCCACCAACTACTATACATACACAGATGCGTGGAACCTCGTCTCGGTTCCGCTGAATGTCGCCGATGCAAGGAAGACTGTTTTGTTCCCTACGGCAACGTCCAATGCCTTTGCATACACTCCAAGCGGTTATATTGTTCGTGATACACTCCAGAATGGTACCGGGTACTGGCTGAAATTTCCATCAGCACAGAGTGTGGGGATTACAGGAACGCGTGCGAATGCAGGACACCATTGCAGTAAGTGACGGGTGGAATATGATTGGAACGATCTCTGACTCAGTGCAAGTCGGGACAATTCAGCAGATTCCGCCGACCATTATTTCGTCGCAGTTCTATGGGTACAATGAAGGGTATTCGCCTGACACCGTTTTGTTGCCGTCGAGAGGATACTGGGTCAAAACGGTTGCGCCGGGTTTTCTCGATTTTGTCCATCGGTTTCGAGTTCTGGAGAGATGGTGTCTCCTTCTTCGACGGCTGT
This sequence comes from uncultured Bacteroidota bacterium, assembly GCA_963734955.1. Classification (GTDB taxonomy): domain Bacteria; phylum Bacteroidota; class Ignavibacteria; order UBA10030; family UBA6906; genus UBA11986. Next base: position 67,832 of record CAVTJO010000005.1, on the reverse strand, counting down.
TGACAAAGCTGCTACAATTACGATATCGGATTCTAGCTCGGTTGCAACCCAGACCCTTCTGCTTTACATCTGAACCGCTGGAGAAAAAGGAACTGGATTATTTCGAACTTCCCCCACGGCCGCCAGAAGGGGTATTTGATGCACGATTCTCAACAAATCGAATGCTGGAGGTAGTGAAGGAGGGAGAATCGAAAACGATACCAATTCAGGTCTCATACGCGCAGTATCCACTCACGATCAGTTGGGAGATGAAAGACCGGCCAGTGACGGCATCCCTGATGATCGGAGCGAGGGAAATCAAGATGACCGGTAACGGCTCGACTGTAATCACCGATCTGAAAGCATCAATCGCCCTCAGGGTTGTCGGGAAGACGGACTTGCCGAGAGAGTTCGCTCTCCGGCAGAACTACCCTAATCCATTCAACCCAAGTACCACAATCAAGTACGACCTCTCCGTTGATAGTCGGGTGACCTTGAAGGTCTTCAACATCCTCGGTCAGGAAGTTGTCACACTTGTGAGCGAAGATCAGAAGGCTGGGTATCGATCAGTCGAATGGAATGCGAGCAACATGGCGAGCGGAGTTTACTTCTACCGGCTGCAGGCTGAATCATTTTCTGAAATTAGACAACTTATATTGTTGAGGTGACGACAACGGCATCTTGCCCGTTGCACCACGTCGTCCGTTCATTACAGTTGGCCTCCTATCTCGGGATCTGTCCTTTGGAACAAACCAGCGGCACATTGCCGGCTGTTTGCTTGTCACTCGTATTTGTATGAGGTACGGTGACATGGTTGACACAGATGCGGCCTGTTGCAGGTTGGCTAACCCTCCCTTTCCACTATTGCCTGATGGCGATACGCAGATTGACTTGACAAGATCACCTAATCTGCTATAATGTAAAGGTCAATCTGTTCTTATCCATAGCAAATCCCCGGTCTTTTGTTAGAAACCCAGGTATGAACACTCATATGCCGGGAAAGTCCCTCGTTAGTATCCTGCCTTCGCGAAACTTCAAGAAGTCTGCTCATCGATTCATCCTATTGTCGACAAACTTCTGCGCGACATTCGTGGTGTTACAGATCCGCCCCCACATATCGAATAACTCAGGTCCGACAACCTTTTATTAGAAAGGGCTACATGAACTATATATCCAACCATTTGATTCGTGTGGAGTGCCTCGCGTTGGCATCCCTTTTCGTGATGGCCGCACCGCTGCATTCACAGTCAGCGTCTCGTGAGAGGGAGTTGTATGACAACGAGGAGCTCTTCAATCAACTTTCAAGCGCCAAGCAGACGCTCCTTGAGTTGAAATTCGGGAGGAGACATTCACTGGCCGGAAAGGAATCGCAGCCTTCCGACGGTGGACGAGTTTCGCCAATCGTTTCCGGCGGCGAGCATTTGTCTTCGCTCGTCCAAACGCTTGTCAATAACCCTGCTGCCGACGCCACTGCCCAAGATACACAAAGTGAGACGGCGCTTGTTCTTGGATCCGGCTCCAATGTCATCGCAGGCTTCAATGATTCAGGATCGTACTTGGGGGGTGCCAGTCATTTTACCGGTTGGTCAACATCAACAGACGCGGGAGCGAGCTTGGATCGATGGAGGGTCATTGCCAACCAGTGTTGATGGAGATGCAGGAGATCCGGTTCTCGCACGAAGCGCACTAACGGGAACAGTGTTCCTCGCGACTCTTGCGTTCAACAGCGCCGGTAACCTTGAATTGTTCCGTTCAACAAATAACGGTTCGACGTGGCTTGCTCCGGTGAACAGCGCCCCGGGGTTGAGCAGTGGCAGCCAAGACAAGGAATGGATTGCCGTTGACAATTTCGCAGGCACGGGGTTCGGGAACGTCTATCAGTTCTGGCGAAACTTTGGCACGCCAAGTGGAATGACATTCACCCGTTCAACAGATGATGGAGTTACATGGACACCGAGTGGCGGTCTCCTCCTTGCCTCGGCGAGTGGTCAGGGTGCGTATGTAGTGGTCGGGCCTGATCATTCCGTGTATTGCTTCTGGCTGAATGGGACAAGCATCTCTCTCAGAAAATCCACTGACCTCGGAGCGTCATTTGCTGCTGCAACGACTGTCGCTTCTCTTGCGTCCACGGGTGTAAATGGTGACCTTGGGCTGGGTTTCCGGTCAAACACATTCCCTCATGCAGCCGTGAACCCGGTCAACGGCAATATTTATCTTGTGTATGATGACAAAGCGGCTGGCACCGATCGTGCCGATGTGTATTTCCGCCAGTCCACTAATGGTGGATCGACGTGGAGCACAGCGGTACGCGTGAACGATGACGTCGGCACAAACGACAACTGGGAACCTGCGCTTGCCGTAACGCCTGATGGAACAGCCCTCTGCACCGCATGGTATGATCGTCGGAGTGATGGGGCGAACACGCTGATTGCGCGATGGGGAGTTGTGGGGACCATATCCGGTTCGGCGGTCACGTTTGGCAGCAACTTCCCGATCAGCGACCAATTCCCTCCTGTCTATGGCGTCGACCCTGTCGTCAATTCGGTGTACATGGGGGATTATGATCAGATGACGGCGGATAACAGCTTTTTCTACACCACCTGGGGTGACAATCGAGACCAGAGCATCGCCGTGCCGGCAAGAAAGAATGCGAATGTTCGATTTGCGCGGATACCAAAGGCAGGGGTACCTCCAGCACCCCTCCTCAGTTTTGATTCGGACGCCATGATACTTGGAACCGGGAATGGCAATGGCTCTGTTGACCCAAATGAATGCAACGGCTTTAACATTGCGGTCAAGAACAATGGTTCTGCCACAGCGACAGGAGTCACCGGCACACTGACGACCATCACCGCTGGAGTTACGGTAATAACTTCGATCTCTGCGTATGCAAACATCACACCCGGTGCAACGATCACCAACACGAACCCCTTTCAGATTCAGACTTCGCCAAGCTATGTCTGCGGAACGCCAGTAGCATTGACGCTGACGCTCACGTATACCGGCGGCTCGGATGTGGTCATTCCGACACCACTTCCTAGTGTGGGAGCAGGTTACGCAATTACCACTACGACTACCGCCTCAATAGTCCCTGGAACAGTTGACATTGGGAACCATGGTGATGATGCGGTTACTGCGATTGCATTGCCGTTCACGTATCAGTTCTATGGAGCCAACTTCACAACTGCGAACGTCTGTTCAAACGGTCACCTTCAGTTCACGAGTTCAAGCAATGCCTGGGATAACGTGTGTCTCCCGAACTCTGCGATGACCGATGTAATTTATCCACATTGGGACGATCAAAGGACGGATCTCACATATTCAGGAAAGGGAATATTCACCTCTACGAGCGGCATTGCACCTAATCGAATTTTCAACATTGAGTGGCGCACGGTGTACTTCAGTAACACAGCTCAGAACGCCAATTTCGAAGTCCGGTTGTACGAAGGCCAGCAGAAATTCGATATCATCTACGGGACGATGGACCAGGCTGGCGCAAGCGCAACGGTTGGATGTCAACAAGGCACCGGAGCTGCTTTTTCTGAGTACGAATGCAATGCAGGCGGTCTCTCGTCAGGTCTCCAGCTCACCTTTACGCATACCACATGTACCGACGCGGGCGGTGCTGGATGTGGAGCAGTGCCGATTGTCCTGGGTGTGCCACTTAATTCAGGGTGGAATATGATCTCCAATCCACTGACGGTGGCCAACGACTCGGTGCAAGTGCTGTACCCGACGTTCCGTGAACCCTTTTGCCTACGCGTTCAGTGGCGGATATATGCAGGACTACACGATGGAAAACGGGACAGGTTACTGGGAGAAGTTCCCATCGGCGCTAACGCAGAATGTGACTGGTCTGGCCAATTCCGCGTGATACGCTTGACGGTCATTTCGGGGTGGAACATGGTTGGCACGATCTCCAATCCTGTTGACACGAGTACCATCGTCAGCATTCCACCTAGGTCTGAGAGGATCTCTCTGGTATGGATATAACGGTGCATACTTCGTAGCGCCTCAGCTGATTCCAGGACAGGCGTACTGGGTGAAGGCGAACAGTGCAGGTCAATTCATTCTTGCCAATCCACCGGTGTCCAAGGTAATGAACGTGGAAGCATCGAGTGAGGCCGTGGAAGCTGTACTCAACAGTCTGACAATCACCGACAGCAAGGGTAGGTCGCAGACACTGTACTTCGGTGCAGATGCGAGTAAGCCATACCTCTTGCGCTGTACGCCTTACCTCCGACACCGCCTGATGGAGCGTTTGATGCACGATTTGAGACATCAGATGGTGGATCAATGGTACAGACCCATGCGGAGCAAAGTCTCCAAGGCTGTGCAATTTCCTGTGACAATTCAATCTGATGCATACCCACTGACAATCACTTGGAAGGTCAATAGTGGTACGGCATCCTATGAACTGACGGATGATCTTGGAGACAAAGTGTTTGCACCAAAGATGATGAGCGGTGAAGGTACGTTCAGGATCAGCAATAGTGTTCTCAGCAAGTTTACGGTGAGGTTGATCGGTGACGGTCAGTTGCCAAAAGAGTTTGCCCTGTCGCAGAACTATCCCAACCCGTTTAATCCTACGACGACTATCATGTACAACCTTCCCAAAGACTCACACGTGAGCCTCAAACTCTTCAATATCCTTGGCCAGGAAGTTGTATCGCTTGTGAATGAGGACCAGAAAGCGGGATACAGGTCCGTCGAGTGGAATGCAAACAGCTTTGCTAGTGGAGTGTACCTCTATCGCATCCAGGCAGGAGGTTTTGTTGCGAGCAAGAAGCTGTTGCTGTTGAAGTGACCCCATAGATACTCCGGTATCAGTAGGCGCCCCGACCGTATGGTCGGGGCTTTTTTTGTCAACGCATGCTGTCACTCACGGATCAAAAGCAGGTGTCGGCTGGCAATCGCTCCGACGGATGTTTTCTGACGGTATCGGCTCAATCGGCGTGCCAAGTCTCCGCTTAAGACACTTTCGAGTTGACGTGATGTAGGATTCCTTTGTTCGTAACAGTGCAAACGGAAGTTGACTTTCGAGCGTTCGTTCGGTAGAATATCACCAAGGTGGCTCTGCATTAAAAGCGTGGCAAAGGTGTAAAGAAGGGTATGTAACATGTTGAGGTTTTGTCTCCTGTATGCGATGCTCGCGCTTGTGTGTGCTAATACACCGCTCGTCGCCCAAACATACTATGTTGCTACAACGGGAAGCGATTCCAGTGATGGTTCATTTGACCATCCATTTAGAACCATTCCCAAAGCGATTTCAGTATCCACGGTCCCAGGGACAACGATCTACGTTCGGGGAGGCATATATGCATACTCAGCAACGATAACGCTTTCTCGAAGTGGGAACAATGTTAACATGTATAATCTCCTTGCTTATCCGGGTGAGCGGCCCTTCCTCGACTTTTCTTCTACACCAACGGGTACTCGCGGTATTAGAGTTTCGGGAAGTTATTGGCACATCAGGGGATTTGACATTTGGAAAGCTGGTGACAATGGCATGAATGTCAGCGGGTCGAATAATATCATCGAGTTCTGTTCCTTCAGTGAAAATGGTGATACCGGTCTCCAACTTGGCGGTGGCGCATCCAATAATCGAGTAATCAACTGCGACTCGTATTTCAATGTTGACACGAGCCAGGGGAATGCTGATGGCTTTGCCCCAAAACTTGACGTTGGGACTGGCAACTATTTCTACGGATGCAGGGCATGGCAAAACTCCGACGATGGATGGGATGGATATCTAAGACCTTCGAACAATGTCAGAACCACCCTTGAAAACTGCTGGTGTTTCATGAATGGATATTTGAAGACCGGACTTCCGAGCAGTGGCAACGGTAATGGCTTCAAAATGGGAGGCGGAGACAACGGCAATGCCGATAGCTTGAGACATGACATGACGCTCAAGAACTGTCTCGCATTTGATAACCGAGTGAAGGGATACGATCAGAACAACAACAGGGGGTCGATGGTTCTACTGAACTGCACGGGGTACCGTAACGGAACGAACTATAGCATCTCGGGTGCAATTGCAGCGGGCGAGTCAGTCGCAGTGAAGAACTGTGTGGCACTCGGCTCGTATGGGTCGCTTGGCTCGTATGCCATTCAATTGACCAATAGCTGGATGCCCCAATTTAGTGTAACGAATAGTGATTTTGTGAGCATTGATACCGCCGGTATTCGTGGTCCGAGGAACGCTGATGGCAGCCTGCCGAGTCTTCCGTTCATGCATCTTGCGCCAGGAAGTGATCTTATTGATGCCGGAACCTATGTCGGATTGCCATACAACGGCTTCGCGCCAGATCTTGGATGCTTTGAAAGCGTTTCGCCAATGCTGCATTTGGCACCTTCTGTCCTGAACTTCGGCAGTGTGATGGTGCATGTGATAGTCCGAGACACGGTAAAGGTGAGGAATGTTGGAGGGCTCGTCGTTCACGTGGATTCGATCCGCACATACAGAACCGAGTTTGCCGCTACGCCAACCTCCTCGGTGATGCTCCCTGTTGGTGACAGTTTGCTCGTGATTGTCTCGTTCAGTCCCACATCTGTCGGATCGCTGATCGCGCACCTTGTCGTTTTTAGCGATGCAATGACATCTCCTGACAGCGTTTTTCTAACAGGCTCAGGGATTGAATCTTCATTCTCAGGGCTTCCGAATCCATTAAGTTTTGGTAGCGTAACGGTGGGGGAAAATGCAATAGATTCGATCACGGTCACTAATAGCGGAACGGCCACGCTTGTGATAGATTCAGTGAGAACGTTTGGAGGGGAATTTGCTGTGAATCCTTCGGGGGGCAGAAATGTCCAGTCAGGGGCAAGCGTCAAATTCGCAGTGACCTTCAGTCCAACATCGTTGGGAGCGCATAGTGGCGGTACGGTCTTCTACAGCAACTCTGCGTTGTCACCCGATACGATTGTGGTGATGGGAATTGGTACAAACCCGACGGTCTCTTTACAGGTTTCCATCTCAAGCGGCTGGAACATGATTTCCAATCCGGTGACGAGTCCCGTGCCTGATGATTCAGTCAAACATCTCTTCCCGACGATTATCAGCCGTGCGTTTGAGTTTGACGGAGGGTACCAACCCCGCGAGACAATGGAAAACGGGAAGGGCTACTGGGGCAAGTTCCCAACTGCAGTGGCCGATACGATCACTGGTACGCCCCTCACACGCGACTCGATCAGCGTCCTTCCCGGTTGGAACATGGTTGGCTCAATATCCAGCACTGTTGACACCAGCGCGATTATAAGTGTACCTTCAGGTCTCAGGGCCAGCAGTTGGTTCGGTTACAGCCTGAGTGGATATCTTCCTGTTACTCTTCTGGGCTCTGGAATGGCGTATTGGGTGAAGTCAAACGGTACTGGCAAGTTCATTTTTGTTGGCCGCGAAAAAGTGAATCTTTTTCTCCCACCAAGGGGTCGATAGTAATATCACACTGATTCCTCTTGACTCCATGGGTACACCTTTTTCGTAAGTTGATTTTGTGGCTGACCTTTTGTAGGATTTTACATCTCTTTCCTGTCCACCCTTATTCCTATCCGGACGGAGTTCTTTATCAAAGGCTTTCCCCGGGAACGCTTGAGACCACTGATGAAGTCTCTTCTGCATTATTATTGTCCTGTTCGGGGGGCCATATTTGATAGGTGATTCGACATGAGCGATTGCAAACGCGTATCTCACCTTTCTATTTTCGATGGACTCACCAAAGAAGGTATAATGAAGTATTTGATTCACGTGAAGCTCCTGTTGAGTTGTGCGATCATCTTCCTTGTGCTCCATTCTGCACCAGCTCAGACTGCAGAGAAGTTCAGTCAGGCACGGATATTTGCCCGTAGTGAATCGGACTTCAGAAGAATCACCGATGCAGGATTGTTGATCGATCATGCGGTCACAAAGCCGGGTTACTATTCGGACGCGTGGCTGTCAGAGACTGAAATAGGAATGCTCAGGAAATCCGGCGTGCCCTACGAAATATTGATCGACGATTGGGATGCGTACTACAACAGCCTGCCCAAGATGACGCAGGCAGAGCGAGACGCGGCAATTCGGAAGTCGGCCAAGGAGTATAATGTATCACATTCCATCTATGGCTCGATGGGCGGTAACCTGACATATGCAGAGGTCGTCTCCAAACTTGATTCCATGAGGACAGAATATCCCAGCCTCATTTCAACAAAGTTCTCGGTCGGGACAACCATTGAGGGAAGGACGATCTGGGGCGTGAGAATAACGAAGAACCCCGATGCTCCAACGGGAAGACCGGAGGTATTGTACCATGCGGTCATCCACGCCAGAGAGCCCGAGAGCATGGAAACACAGGTGTACTATTTCTACTGGCTCTTTGAGAACTACGGAACTGATCCGCTTGCGACTTACATCCTGGAGAACAGGGAGATTTACTGGATCCCAATATTCAACCCCGATGGCTACGTGTACAATCAGACGACCAATCCCAATGGCGGCGGGATGTGGAGATGCAACAGGCACATAACCTCAGGCTCATGCGGTCCGGTGGACTTGAACAGAAATTTCGGGATATATCAGTTCTGGAACTCATCGAATGGTGGATCGAGCACAGATCCCTGCAGTGGCGGCCAAGGTACGTACCGAGGAACGAGTCCGTTCTCAGAACCCGAAACACAGGCGGTCATGAACTTCGTGAATTCAAGGAACTTCAACGCGGCATTCGGCGCACACACCTATGGAAACTACCTCATCAAACCATGGGCCTGGTCGGACCCTTCACCAACGCCGGATGATTATAAATTCAATCAGTACCTGTCCGACATGAAGGCATCCAATCCCGTGTACACAACGGGTACTCCATCTCAGACTGTGGGCTATTATGTGAGGGGAGGTGCAGATGATTGGTACTACAACGACTCGGCACATGTAGGCCATCATATTTTTGCCATCACGCCTGAAACCGGTTCGACAGGTTTCTGGCCGTCTCAGCCGGAGATCGTCCCGCTGGCTGAAGGAATGCTCTACAACAATCAGTACATGTCCCTCATCGGCGGACCGTTTGTGAATCCACTCTCAACGACCTTCAATCAGCCGACGTACACGCAGGGACAGTCGGGTACATACAAGGTCGTCTTCCGGAACAAGGGTGCATTGGCTGCAAGCAACGTCAGCGTATCATGGACTTCCACAAACTCCGGAATTACGATTCCAACGACACTGTTTACCTATCCGTCGTTGGCGTCGTTTGCCACGGACAGCTCATTGTTCAACTTCACTATTTCAGCGTCCGTTCCGAACAACTCTGCGATCCCGACGTTGCTCACAATAAGACTGGACACGACAACAATATACCATGCCAGCGTATACGTCCTTGTTGGGACTGGAGCTATTGTATTCAATGATAATGGCAGTGCGTTTGGAAACTGGACAACAGATGGAACGTGGGGTGTTACTACCAGCCAATTCAACTCTTCCCCTTCTTCGTTTACCGACAGCCCGGCTGGGAATTACGGAAACAATGCGAACAACTCAATGACTCTCGTGTCACCAATACGGGCAGACTCAACTCCGGCGCTCATCCTTAGTTTCTATCATAAGTACGCAACAGAAGCAGGATATGATTTCTGCAACGTAGAAGTTTCGAGTGATAATGGAACGACGTGGCAACGAGTGGCAAGTTATGATGGAACACTTTCGACGTGGACTCAACAGACATTTGATATCTCAACATATGCGAACGGTTCCACACAGACCAAAATCAGATTCAGGCTAAGCAGCGATGTCAGCGTGACTGCAGACGGGTGGTATGTTGATGATGTCCGTGTTAACGGGTATGCAATCCATGAGTTGCAGACTCTTCACAAATTCTTCATCAGGGACAACGGAGATGGTAGAGACAGCCTGGAGTTCGGTACAGCACCTGGCGCGACAGACGGAATTGATGCACTATTCGGCGAGATCGAACAACCGCCGCCACCGCCGACGGGAGTATTTGATACACGGTGGATAATCCCCGGGACACAAGGGACGAAGCGAGACATACGGGACACGCTTGGTGGTACACGACAACAGGTGATCTACACGGGGAAACTACAGCCAGGAGGAGGAGGGTATCCGTTCACCCTCATGTGGAACAGATCAGCGTTATCGACGGGGACGTTCACGTTACGTGATGCACCCGTTGGGACCCTATTCTCGGTAGACATGAAACAACAGGATTCGCTCGTGATCAGTGACGAAGGGATAGTACAATTCCAGATTATCCATTCCCGAGGGTCTGCTTTCTATTGTTCATTCCAACAAGAGTGGAATATAATGTCACTCCCGCTGACAGTCGCCAGACGCACGAAAGAATTGGTTGTTCCCGGGATCGACGTCCAATGCCTTTGCATACACTCCAAGCGGCTATATTGTTCGTGACACACTCCAGAACGGCATCGGGTACTGGCTGAAATTTCCATCAGCGCAGAATGTGGGGATGACAGGAACGGTGCGAATGCAGGACACCATTGCAGTAAGTGCCGGGTGGAATATGATTGGAACGATCTCTGATTCAGTGCAAGTCGGGACAATTCAGCAGATTCCGCCGACCATTATTTCGTCGCAGTTCTATGGGTACAATGAAGGGTATTCGCCTGACACCGTTTTGTTGCCGTCGAGAGGATACTGGGTCAAAGCGGTTGCGCCGGGTTTTCTGATTTTGTCATCGGTTTCGAGTTTGGGGAAGGTGGTGTCGCCTTCTTCACGTGTTGTTGCACGAGCTGCTACAATTACGTTATCGAACTCTAGCCTTGCGACCCAGACCCTCTGCTTTACATCTGAACCGCTGGAGAAAAAGGACTTGGATTATTTCGAACTTCCCCCGCGGCCGCCAGAAGGGGTGTTTGATGCACGATTCTCAACGAACCGAATGCTGGAGGTAGTGAAGGAGGGAGAATCGAAAACGATACCAATTCAGGTCTCCTACGCGCAGTATCCTCTCACGATCAGTTGGGAGATGAAAGATCGGCCAGTGACGGCATCCCTGATTATCGGAGCGAGGGAAATCAAGATGACCGGTAACGGCTCGACTGTAATCACCGATCTGAAAGCATCAATCGCCCTCAGGGTTGTCGGGAAGACGGACTTGCCGAGAGAGTTCGCTCTCCGGCAGAACTACCCTAATCCATTCAACCCAAGTACCACAATCAAGTACGACCTCTCCGTTGATAGTCGGGTGACCTTGAAGGTCTTCAACATCCTCGGTCAGGAAGTTGTCACACTTGTGAGCGAAGATCAGAAGGCTGGGTATCGATCAGTCGAATGGAATGCGAGCAACATGGCGAGCGGAGTTTACTTCTACAGACTCCAGGCAGGCGACTTCGTTGCGAGTAGGAAGCTGCTGCTGTTGAAATAGTATCACCTGCTTCCTTCCAGGTATCAGGTGATACTAACTAAAAGTGACTGTGCGCTGGTCTTTCATTCCTTCCTTTGGCAATATCGTTTGAAACAAGAAGCGATGAGCCGCCAACGTTCCACCTGTCGACCCGCCTTCTAATTCCAGCGTAATTGTTCTCTCATCCGTGTACCATGGAGGAAAATATGAAATGCCTCGTTGAGATAACGGTGTCTCTTGCGTTGATTTCGGTGATTTTTGTGATGAACGTGTCCGCCCAACCACGGTTTGATATACCGTTGACCATTACCGATGGGGTGGACACGTGGACAATGCGCTGGGGTTTCTTTCCCGGAGCGCATTACTGCATCGACCTACAAGATAGCATGAATGGTCGTGTTGAATTTGAGGAGGGCCGTGGCCCCCCGCTGGGCTTGAGGCGTGTTTCGTTTAGCCAAGGAGTGGCCCCGAATACAACTTCTGCGGAGTGGGAACACCAAATGATTTCAGGCCTTTCACGAGCTACACGCAGACTGATACGTTTAGAGTCAATGTTCTCCCGTGGGGCTCGCCAACACTTTCAATTGTTAACGCCCAACACTTTCGATCTCGAGGCCGCTTGACAATCCCGTTGCGAATCGCGAACTTTCCGCAGACATTTCTCAATACCCGCTTGTTCTTTCGGTTCCCATCGTTCCCGCGCAGTGACTCACGCCCCCATTCGCCGAGTTTCGCTCATGCTGTGGCGTAACATGTGGAACGCAGCATAACAGGCAGGATTTTGGGATCAAGGATGTGGGGAGAGCTGTATCATTCTATCCGCGTAACAAGAGGACCATGATTACTAGTAAAAATGACACCAAGAGAGTGTTCTTGAAGAAAGGCGCTTGCTCTCACACATTCTTCTATATTTTGAACCGCGCGTTCGGTCATCTCAAAGAAAATGAGGAGTGTGCATCGGATCCTCTTGCCGGTGGAATAGCACAACAAGGATATCAATGCGGAATGCTCTGGGGGTGTGCATTGGCTGTGGGAGCGGAGTCCTTTCGCAGGCACAGTGACAGGGGTCGAGCCATCGCTATTGCGATAACGGCGACACAACACATTCTGGAATCATTCATCAGGAGAGCAAAAAGCGCCGACTGTTCGGACATCACGACCTGCGACTTTACCGTCAAATCCGGGTTGGTGAAATACCTGCTCACCGGCAAACCGATCACCTGTTTTCATCTCGCGGCCAAATGGGCTCCAGAGGCAATTGAATCAGCACAGGGGGGATTATCCTGCGAACCATCCACCGGACCACAAACGCCAATAAGTTGCGCCTCTGAAGTTGTCAGAAAAATGGGAGGAAGCGATGAAGAAATGGTCATGGTCGCCGGATTTGCCGGAGGTCTTGGTTTGAGCGGTAATGCTTGCGGGGCGCTGAGTACCGCGATATGGATGAACACTCTCGCGAAGGTTAGAAAACAGAATTATAAATACACTCTATCTGATCCAGATACGGGGAAGATAATAGATGCATTCTATGAGGGGACCGGCTATGAAATGGAATGCTGTAAGATATCAGGAAAGTGTTTTAAGACAATAGACGAACATACGGAATTCATAGGTAATGGCGGTTGCGAAAAACTGATCAATGTGCTCGCTGATACGAATTCTCCTCCAAAGATGCAGTAGGTCGTGAAAGAGTTGCGCACGATGGGGTAGTACAGACCAAACACCAGTCTGCATCGGCAACTTGCATCGAAAGCAGGTACGATATGAAAGAAGTGTTCATGGTATCACTCCTGTTCGTTTTTCTCAGTTCAGCACGAACCCAGACACAATTCTGGACACAGACCAATGGCCCGTATGGTGGAACCGTGTACGGCTTGGCAAGGGATTCCGTTGGTAGATTGTATGCGTGTACTCCGACGTCCGGAGTTTTCCGTTCTACAGACGCGGGTGCTTCGTGGCAAAGGGCCAGTGAAGGACTACTGAGTCAATTCACTTACGATCTGGCGGTCACCCCGGCAGGCACCCTTCTGGCAACTTCATCAAGTTGGGGCGTTTTTCGGTCTACTGACTTCGGCCACACATGGGTGAATGCCGGCCTGATTGGAACCCGAGCGTCATCGATAGCGGCTCATTTCAACGGAAGGGTGTTCGTCGCAACCATCGACAGCGGATTGTTTCGTTCGACCGATGACGGTCTATCGTGGCAACAGATTCTTCCGCCAGTTGGTTTTCGCTACTACGTGGGTGTCGGAATCACACCCTTGGGTTCAGTCCTCACTTCCTCGAACCGCGATGGCGTGGTCCGGTCGACTGATGGCGGAGACACGTGGCACGACACGAACCTGGACACACTGGCGGCCACCTATTGTGCATTCGGCAACTACAAGTTGTACGCCGGTGCGTTTGGTGACGTCTATCGCTCCTCGGATGACGGACTAACATGGGCGAGATGTTGGCTCAACCGCACCGACCCCATTGCGCTGACAGTTGATCATTCAGGGATCATCATCGCCGGACTTCGATATAACGGCATAGTTCGTTCCACAAATGATGGACAAACATGGACGCAGACAACTATCACGAATCGATCTGTATATGCTTTGATAACAACCACTGAGAACGAGACCTACGCGGCTACTGAGAACGGTGGGGTTTTTGTGACATCGGATGGCGGTGCAACATGGTCGAGCAGGAATGAGGGGTTATCATGCACAGGTGTATCAAGTGTTGCCTCAGGAAAGAGCGGAGAGTTGTACGCCGCTACATATACGAACGGTGTCTTTCGCAGCACCAACAATGGATTAACATGGCTACAGACCTCACTATCAAACGATGACTTCTACTGTGTTGCCGTTGACACTGATGGTCATGCATTCGCTGGCGGGTTCAATTATTTTTATCGCTCGACGGATCATGGAAGCAGTTGGATAGCCTCGCCCGTTTACTACTACGCTGTTTCTTGCGCTGTGAGCCCACAGAACATCGTGTTTTCAGATGTTGCGATTGCCGGCTTGCGCAGATCAACGGACCACGGCGTTTCGTGGCAGGACGTTGGGATGGAGGGCTATGAAATTGTTGGATACGCGTTCGACTCAAGTGGAGTTTTCTTTACGGGAGGCTTCGCCAACATGCCGGGCACTCGAACAAACAACCCCCCCACGCTCTTTCGCTCAACAGACCAGGGACTAACCTGGTCACCCCTGGGGTCAGAGATTTCAGTTACATCGCTGGTGTGCAATCAAATCGGCGATGTCTTTGCCGGAGACTACTTTGGTAGAGTCCATGTGTCAACTGACAGCGGAAATAATTGGGATATGCTTTCGTTGCAGGCATACTACCCTGTATGGTCAATCGTTGCTAACCAGAGGAACCACCTCTTTGCTGGAACCGATGGGAACGGTGTGTATCGTTCTTTGGACGGCGGAGAAACATGGACACCGGCAACTACTGGGCTGACGAATATGTCAATCAGGTCCCTTGTGATTGACGAGGACGGCTATCTCTTTGCAGGAACTAATGGGAGTGGAGTATTCCGAAGCTCGGAACCCACGACGACTTCGGTGGATCAAGAGCTCGCTGAAGCTCCTCGCTCGTTCTTGCTCTTTCAGAACTACCCGAGCCCGTTTAATCCATCAACCACGATTCGCTACGGCTTGCCGCACGCATCATTTGTAACATTGACAATATACAACACCCTCGGCCAGCAAGTGGCTCGACTTGTGAATGAACAACAGCAAGCTGGGTATCACGAGACTGTCTTCCGTGGTGATAGGCTGGCGAGCGGCGTGTATTTCTACAGATTGCAGGCTGGCGATTTCGTGGCGAGCAAGAAGCTGTTGCTGTTGAAGTGAATCGATGTTGCCAAATGCCATCACACCAACAGTTTCAATGCGGTAGCCTCCCGTACTGCCTGCTCATTTCAGGGACAGTGCAAGGCGGCTTACCCCCAATCGGTAGACGGCTGAAGCGAGATATCCCCATATTGAGACGTTACGACATCGAAGGACTACAACGAGTCTTGCGACGCGTCCAACTTAGCCATGGGAATACCATGAAAAATGTTATGGAAACAATTCTCCTCCTATTACTCGTCTTTCCACTTTCGGCACCGGGGCAGCATAACAAGGTGAGGCCAGTTTCGGAACCGTTTCGAGGTACCAGGTTTACAAAAGACAATAGTGTTCCAGTTACGATAACAACTCCAGGTAATGACAACGCCCTGACATTCCTCAGTCAGGATTTTGAAGGATCGGCATTTCCACCGGCAGGATGGACGAACGAGGGGTCTGGTTCGGCGTTTTGGACAAGGTCGACAGACGCCAGTGGCTACGGCGTGGGAATTGGCTCTTCGCTTGCCGACTTCTACAGCATCTCCTCAGGATCACAGTTCTCTTTGATTACCGCGGTCTTTCTTGCGGCCGTTGCTGGTGATTCAGTGAAGTTCGACCACGCTTACGCCACGTATACAACAGAGAATGATCAGCTTCAGATTTCCACATCGACAAATGGTGGTACAAGCTGGACAATCTTAGTTACTCTCGCTGGTGGAGTGAGCGGCCCTCTCGTAACAGCTCCTCCAACTGCATCTGTGTTTGTTCCGACAGCATCACAATGGGCGACGAAACGATACACTCTCCCTGTTGGAACCAACAGAGTGAAGTTTACAGGCATTTCAGCATTCGGAAACGAACTCTACGTTGACAATATTCAGGTCGGCACACCCTACCCGAACGATGCAAGTGTTTCTTCGATTGATGCACCGAATGCGAGCAATGCTCCGGGAACATACCAACCAAAGGCTACCGTCAAGAACTATGGCACGTTGCCACAATCGTTCGCCACCACGTTCACCATTACACCCGGAGGATATACTTCAACACAAAACGTTACGAACCTGGCACCGGGTGCAACTCAGCAACTCACGTTTGCCGATTGGTCGCCCACCATTGGGAGCTACGCGTCGACTGCAGTCTCTCAGCTCGGATCAGATCAGAACAGGCAAAATGATACACTGACCGGTTTCCACATTATCTCAGATATCACCAGGTCTGTGTTGCTCGAGTTCTGCACAGGCGCATGGTGTCAATGGTGCCCCTGCGGCGACAGTACAGCCGCGCAACTCCAACGTGCACATCCGAATTTGGTTGTGTTGGCCTATCACGGCCCTGCTGGCAGCTCCAATGATCCGTACTCAACGTACAACGGCAACAACATTCTCTCCCTTATGGGATTCTCCGGATATCCGACTGCCAATCTTGACAGGCAGAACACGCCCGGTGACTTCACAACTTGGACTGACTACTGCACCAACAGGTACACCAGCAATGGATACACGCCGGTCTCTATCACCATCCAAAGCAAGACGTACAATCCAGCAACCCGTCAGCTCAATGTGACGCTCGCATTGACCACAAACTGCACGCTGCCCGCCCAGTACAAAGTGAGCTATGTCATCACGGAAGATAATCTGTTGTATACTCAAACCGGGAACGGGACGTGCCCTGGAAGCTCGACGTGGATTCACAACTGGGTTGTGAGAAATATGGTAAACGGTGCGACAGGCGAGAATGTCAACACGGGAACATGGACCGCAGGACAGACCGTTACAAAGACCTTCTCAACAACACTTAACTCAGCATGGGTGGCCGCAAACTGCAAACTGGATGTGTTTGTCTATGAGGATAATCCTGCCTTGGGTGCAGCGGAAATTCAGAATGCAATAGTGACTCCGGTGATACCAGAGCCTACAATGTACGCCGTCGCCAATGGCTGGAATATGGTGTCTGTTCCGCTAACCGTGGTGGATTACCGAAGGACAATCGTATTCCCGTCGGCAACATCGAGCGCGTTTGCGTTCAGCCAGAATCTGGGTTATGTGGTGCACGATACTCTATCAAACGGGGTCGGCTACTGGCTGAAGTTTCCCACATCACAGAATGTCGGCATCACCGGCACAGTTCGAGTTCGAGACACCGTGCACGTGAACACAGGGTGGAATCTCATCGGTTCCATCAGCAGTCCGGCCTTGAAGGATTCCATTCTCCAACTTCCATCCGGCATCGTGGGATCGAGTTACTTTGGGTACAGTGGGGGGTATTCTCCTGCTGACACCCTTCAGCCGGGCAGGGGCTATTGGGTGAATGTGACCCAGAACGGCAGGCTGGTACTTCGATGAAGAAGTTGGCACACTGGGCCAGCAGGTGGCGCAGCTGGTGAATGAACAGCAACACGCTGCATATCACGAAGCTGTATTCCGTGGCGATGGTCTGGCACGCGGGTGTACTTCTACCGCCACAATGCCGGCAGCTTCACGAGCGTGAAGAAGCTGCTACTGTTGAAGTAGTATGGCAAATGTTAATGCTGCCACGCTTGTCAAAGATATAATCTCGAAAGATTCCTCTTGACATTCGTTGAGCGGATTCCTATTCTGTTGCAGACAATGTTCCATTCACGCTCGGTGTTCCTTCATTCGTCCAATGCTTTCCGATACGCAGTGCATTTACCCACAACCAGAGTTCAGGCGACAACAATTCACTGAACGATTGCGTCTCTTCGTGTTTGTCGTTGCTGCAATCTCCGGATGTTCCAAATCATCGGACGTTACCACCCCGATTCAATCTCATGATTCGGTCGTCGTGTTCCAGACCTCTTTTGAAGCGAACGGTATTCCTTCATTGCAAGGCTGGATACCAACGGACACATTACTGGTTCGCTTTTCAACGCAGGTCCCAATCGATGGAGGATCGTACTCACTTCAAATCGTGGGACTTCGCAGACGAACGAATTGGGTCGTTGAGTCAATCCCTGCTACGAGGGGAACCAACTTCGTTCGGATGTCATTCTGGGCGAGACGGACAGGCCAAGCAACACCGTACGTTGTATTGGGTTTGAAACGCGGAGAGGGTATCATTGCCGCCCATGGAATACCAGTCATTGATACTGCGTGGACCTCGTACGCGATGGACGACACTCTGGCTGCCGAGCAAGGCGATAGCCTGTGGGTCAAGATTGATGGAGGATCTGGAGAGAGTTGGGATGGCACATCGTTCTACGATCTGATCGCGTTAAAGCGATTCTATTGAAACTTACGTCCATTTCAAAAGCACATTGAGTCAGCCAAAAGTGGTTTGAGGCCATTGTGTCACCGTGACCATCAAGGCCCCGATCAGAAATGGTTGGGGCGTTGTGTTTGGGTGTAGTTGCTGAATCCCAGCAATTGCCTTTCCTTGGCATTGTCGCTTGAACAACAGGCGATGAGCCGCCAACGTCCTATCTGACGGGTCCCCGTCCTTTCATGTCTGCGCGACCAACGGGTACGCGCGTGTTTTCCCGGGCGTAGCCATTGTAGCATCGATTGGCTCGTGCGTGACCATGACGCTCGACAGCGCCGAACCCACTTGACATTGCGCCAAGCGCCTCTGATATTTGGGTGAAACCCGAACCCGCCGGACAACTGACTCCTTGCCTGTCTCGTTTCTTACTTCATAGAATGATCCGACGGCTGTTGCCGAGATTCCAGATCCTTTCCACTTCGCTCTTTCCGATAACCCAAACTCTTGTTATCCTTACCTTAAAGGGAGAACCATGAACAAGTCTCTCCTTTTGACGATAGGTTTTTTGCTGACAGCCAGTGTTGCTGTTGCCGGAGACATCCCATGTCCGGCCCGGGGATTGACAGCCCAGTTTAACAGCCGTGATCCTCAATGTACTTGCCTTCGGAGTACGCTTTTGTTATCTTACCCGTGCAATTCAAATCATTCATCATTCGAGATGGCCAACAATTGTCCAATCACATTCTTCCTTGCAAGCTGCTCGAATGGCCGGATGGGAAGAAAGAGCAATGCTGTTAGCCAGTTAGGGCGATCTGGACCGCTAATAAATTGCTAATGAAATTGCTGACAGACTCCTAACAGCGGCCTGCAATAGTGAGGGCATCCAGATAAGAGTTGGGGGAATTAGATCGGATTCGCAGAGAGCGTGTAGCTCAGGGGTAGAGCATCTGCCTTTTAAGCAGAGGGTCGGTGGTTCGAGCCCACCCACGCTCACAAGATTCGCCCGTTCTTTACCTAATGCGGAAGTGGCGAAATTGGCAGACGCACCATCTTGAGGGGGTGGCGCCCAAAAGGCATGCGGGTTCAAGTCCCGCCTTCCGCACTGTTGAGGGCTCGACAGTTCCGCGTCGGGCCCTCCGGGTTTGGCGAGCGCCTTTCACCCATCAGTTCTCCTTCCTGGCCGACAATCAAGAAATCGCTTGACTTTGTTGGGTTTCAGCCCTATATTGGATTCGTATTTCCACTGATTCTATCTAATGTTCGCTACCAAGCGTTCGCTCCCGATAATATTTTTGACGTTGCTTATGTTCACGGTCGCGTTCGGCGGCGTGATCAGAGACGGTAGTCTGACCGCAAACAGCAACGGTACCGATATCACCATCCGCTGGGTTAGCGAGGATGAGACGGGAGTTCTGCGTTATGAGCTCGAGAGGAAAGCCGGCGCCAGCCAAAGCGGACAATTTATGCTCCTTGATCAAGTTCAGCTCAAGGGGAATAATTCATTGTATGAGTACGTGGACAATTCAGCGTTCAGGGTGACTGAGAGCATCTACCAATATCGGATCAAGGTACTGTTTGGAGATGGATCGTCTGTGTACTACGGACCGATTACGGTAAGGCACACCGTTAATGGTGTTCGAAGAACATGGGGCAGCATCAAGGCGATGTTTCGGTGAGGTAATGGCGTGAGCCGGGTTCATGTGTGTGAAAGGCGATACGAGTGTGTCGCTTTTTTTGTTTATTGGCAAGAGATGTGATTGGCCAATGATGCGCCTTGTTCTTGCGTCGCAATCGCCCCGCCGAATTGCATTGCTCCGACAGATTGGGCTCTCTCCTGAGGTGATCCCGAGTCAGGTTGAAGAGACGTTTGATGCGACACTTTCCCCGTCGCAAAATGCGATGCGACTTGCATTCGCGAAAGCTGTTGATGTCGGGGGCAGGCTCGACGATGCAGTGATCATTGGGGCTGACACCATTGTTATGGTCGATGGCACATATCTTGGCAAGCCTTCCAACCGACTTGACGCAATCCGGATGCTTGAATCACTCAGTGGGAGAACACATATTGTTGTGACGGGTTTCTCAATTCTCGGTCGGCCCGGCAATCAATCAATAACCGATTGTGAGGAAACAAGAGTCACATTCAGACCGATTCCACGTCCTGAGATTGAGGCTTACGTTGCCGGGGGATCGCCAATGGACAAAGCAGGCGCGTACGGAATCCAGGATGATTACGGTGCGGTATTTGTGTCACGCATTGAAGGATGCTACTACAATGTCGTCGGGCTTCCCCTCTCAAAGTTGTATATGAAGCTTCAAGAGTTTTCCACAAATCTGAGCGAATGACAATTCCACAATGGCGAAGAAGATCCGGGTACTCGTTGCAAAAGTTGGTCTTGATGGTCATGACAGGGGGGCGAAGGTTGTTGCCGCCGCGCTTCGCGATGCCGGCATGGAAGTGATTTATACGGGACTCAGAAAGACTCCCGACATGATCGTTGAAGCGGCAATTCAAGAGGATGTTGATGCGATAGGGGTGAGCATCCTCAGCGGCGCGCACATGACCATCTTTCCAAGAATTCTCAATCTCATGAAGGAGAAAGGATTGGAGGATGTTCTTCTGTTTGGCGGGGGAATAATTCCTGACAAGGACAAGGATGCTTTGAAGCGGCTTGGCGTGGGTGAGCTTTTTACTCCGGGTGCTTCAACTCAGGTGATTGTCCAATACGTAAAAGCCTGGAGCGCTGAAAACAGGAACTAACAGTTCCCGTTCATTACCTTCTTCGCAACGGTCCTGCCTCGCGAGCCTATGCAGGCTCTGTGCGTGACACGTTGATGGCTTGCAGTCCCTTTGCACCCTGCTCAACTTCAAACTGCACTGTTTCGCCTTCCTTCAATGTTTTGTATCCGTCACCAACAATTGACTTGAAGTGGACGAACAGGTCTTCTCCTCCCTCACGCGTAATAAAACCGTAGCCCTTTGCGTTATTGAACCACTTCACTTTTCCAGTTTCCATGACCGGCCAACCTTTCCAGAAATGTGAAACGAAGAGAACACCTTCCTGCAACACTCGCTTCACACGGAAGCACACGCGATGACACTCTGTTTCGCTGCACTTTCACTACTGGTCGACCAGTGGGAGAACGCACAACCGAAGCCAGACGGTGTTTCGTAATTACGGGGGAATGTTAAGAAACGCTTTTGAAAAACGCAAGTTACGGCTCTTGCTCATCGAGCCAGATGTTGATATTTGGTCTCCCGCTCTGCGAATCGTCCATTCCCGCCGGCAAGTTTATGACAAGGGGGGTGATGCCCCGAGGAGAGAAAGGAAAAAGGTCATCCCTCGAGAAGATCGCCCGATAATCCTGGGGAAGAAAGAACTGCTTGAATTTCTCGGAAATTTCGTCAAGTCGTCTCAGATAGTATAGGACATTCTGGTCGGGGAAGTTTGGATCCCATTCGTCTGCCGGCTTGCAGTTCTCAAAAGTCCGAGGATTCGCGTCCCGGCCGGTTATGTAATATGCAATCCGGTCTCCAGGTCTGTACCTCCTTCCGGAGGCGATTGCCACCTCGAATGCGGCGCTCTTGTTCCGTCGCCCCGATTCGACATCCTGCCTGTAGCGGTCAATGGTGTCCTTCAGTGCCTCGATTCTGACAAAATCTCGAATGTCGAGCTTCTGGTCGACGATCGAACCATACAGGTTGCAGTAAAGAGTATGCAAACCCTGGATGTCGTTATTCAGAAGACAATTGATGCATTGCATCACGTAGTTGCGACCGAACCGCTCCATTGCCCGCGATGTGAGTGACGAGCCTTTCACCTTGATCCGGTCATCATAGCCCAGCAACGCGTAGTTCTTCATCTTGTAGCTCAACATCTGTTTGTATCTGCCATCGAGGGCGATCATGATTCCTTTTGGCATTCCTTTCGCGAGTTGTTCAATAAATTGCCGGTCCGCATCTTCTCCGCGGACGTCTTCGGGTGGCACGAAGAACACACCGTCGGTGTCGACCTCAATCACCTTGCCGCCGGATGATCGTATTGAGGTGATCATGTGCCGAAGGATCTCCTGGCCCGTTTTCGTAACGACATCGGCTTGCGTGAAGTCGCTGAACAATGCCCGGCCATAGCCGAGATATCCGTAGAATGAATTGATCAGAATCTTCAACGACGATTGGGTTGCATCGAGGCGCAGACGCTCTTCGGGGGCGGTGGCGGACTTCATCTTGCGCTTGGTGTCCAGCCGGAGAGTTGTCAGGCTCCCCAGCAGCGTCTGGAAGACGCCCTTCACATCGGAGATGGGCGCAATCTCTTTGGTGATCATGATCGAGGGATACAGCGACTCGACGTCCACGTGAAGAACCGGGCCGACGACCCCCACGAGAAATATGTCCGTGTATCCGCCGGTCGTTTGAACACCCTGGGAAGGTTTCGGAATCGAATGCTTGTCGTGCAGGTAGGCTCTCACCAGCAGGCTCTCGATCTTTGCGGCGGAGCCGAGCCGGCTCACGGCTCCGTAGTTATATGGAATCATCTGCGTCAGGTAGAATGAAGATCCCGAAAGATGTTCACTGAGCCTGCGGGTCTCCCGTACGTCATCCATCGCATAGTCAATCAATGGCTGGGGGTCATTGTCCCAGTGCCATGAGATCTTTTCTCCGGCGATGTACGTACGGTCGCTTGAGGTGAGGCCGAAGTACTTGGCCGCATACTTGAGGCCGTAGCTTTCCATATCCCGCTTGGATACATCGTAGCTCTGCACGAGGATTCGGGTATCGATAACATGTCTGCCGGCAATATCTGTAATGGAATACTCGGAAGAGCGTTCGGCAAACGACATCCGGCTGTCGAATGATCGTGGAACAGAACCATCCCGTCCCACCGAGAACGAGACGTTGTGCAACGCGCATCGCTTGAGAATGTAGGGAAGATCAAAGTTGAATATGTTGTGGCCTTCGATGACATCAGGATCACGCTCTCCAATTATGTGGACAAGTTCATCGAGCATCTGCTCCTCGGACATCTTCTTTCCGTTGATGATGTGTTCCCATCCCTTGCTGTCCGATAGAGCGATGAGGATGATCCTGTCTTCAGTCCGGCTGGCGTTGCTGAATCTGTAGCGCGGCGACGTATACGTTTCGATGTCAAGCTGAAGCCTGTTCAAATCTTCAAACTGCATCCCCTTGAACAGCGTCTTCCCGCTCTGCAGCAAGTATTGGGTGACCGGATCTGTGTAGAGGTGAACAAAGTCGAGCTGACTGTAAGTCTCGGCCTTGGTAACCGCTTTCTGGTTGTACCGATCCATCATATATCGGATGGCATCCCAGACTGTCGTCCAGTCCTCGAATGCGCACAGGTACTGGAAAAACGCATCGCCGTCCAGTTTCTTCAGCCAATGCTTCTGGTTGAAGTCATCAAGGAAGGTTGTTTCCGAAAGGAAGAAGAACGGATAGAAACGATCGTCAGTGAACCGGGTCGATGACCCCTCCTGAAAATAGACACGCATCGTGCTGTCATTAAGCTGTTGGACAGCGACGATGCGCTCGTCGGTATTGTGCCCGTACAACAGGGCGTTCATTTCTTCTTCATTGCATCGAGGAACATCGAGATGAGGTCGATGGGAATGGGGAAGATGGTGGTCGAGTTCTTCTCAGAAGCAATCTCCGTCAGCGTCTGCAGATATCTGAGCTGAAGAGCCATTGGATGTGTTTGAATGATCTGGGCCGCATCGGCAAGCTTCTGCGACGCCTGGAGTTCTCCCTCGGCATGGACGATCTTTGCCCGTCGTTCGCGCTCTGCTTCTGCCTGCTTTGCCATTGCCCGCTGCATTTCCACCGGGAGATCAATCTGTTTAACCTCGACATTGGACACCTTGATGCCCCATGGTTCGGTGTGCTGGTCAATGATGGTCTGCAGTTTGGCGTTGATTCTATCTCGCTCGGAGAGCAATTCATCCAGTTCGGATTGCCCGAGGATGCTGCGCAGGGTCGTTTGCGAGAGTTGCGAGGTGGCGAAGAGAAAGTTTTCCACTTCGACAATCGACTTCTCGGGCTGGACGACTCTAAAGTACACAACCGCATTCACTTTTATGGATACATTGTCCTTTGTGATAACATCCTGAGGAGGAACGTCCAACACGACCGTTCGCAGACTCACTTTCACCATCTTGTCGACAATAGGAATGAGGAGGATGATGCCCGGCCCCTTTACGGCGATAAGTCGGCCGAGGCGGAAAATAACGCCACGCTCGTATTCACGCAAGATCCTGATGGCATTCGAGATGATAATGATAAGGAACACCACCACGACAAATATGAATGCACTGAAGACTTCCATGATTCTCTTCCTTTCGAGATGTAAATTAAGCGGTCCGCCGGACGGTTAGGAGAAGACTCTCAACCCGTTCGACTTTGACCTTTGTCCCCGCAGGCAGCCCTCCTTCGCTGCTTGTTGCCTTCCAGATTTCGCCATGGACGCGCACCTGCCCGACGGGATTGAGATCAGCGATGACCTCGCCCTCCTCGCCTACAATGCCCTCAACACCTGTTGTTGGCTTCTTTTGTTGTGCACGGATTCCCATGCCGATCGCAAAAATGAAGAACCCCGCGGTGCATAACACAGTCGGAATGACGACTCCCCATGAAAGATGAATGAACTCGAGCGCAGAATCCGACCGGATCAGCATGATCGAGCCCAGCAACAAAGAAATAACGCCACCGACTGTCAGAAGTCCATAGCTGGCGATCTTGATTTCCAGAATGAACAGGATGATGCCCACAATGATGAGGGCCAGACCGGCGTAATTTACCGGCAGGGTGTGAAGTGAATAGAATGCGAGAATGAGTGAGATGACACCTATGACTCCCGGTGCGATTGACCCCGGATTGTAAAGCTCAAACATGAGTCCCAGTGTCCCGAGCATCATGAAGATATACGCGATGTTTGGGTCACTCAGAATATCCAGTACCTGGTGTTGCCAATCCATTTTGATATCGACAATCTCGGCATCCTTTGTTTGCAGGGTTACGCGAGAACCATCCATGTCGATACTTCGACCGTCTATCTTCTCGAGGAGATCCCGGACCGACGATGCCACGAGGTCGATGACGCTATCCTTGAGGGCTTCCGTTTCAGTAATGGAGATGCTCTTCCGCACTGCATCTTCGGCCCATTTCACATTCCGATGTCTCTTCTCGCTAATCGTACGGATAAACGCAGCAGCATCGTTTGTTGCCTTCTCGTTCATGATCGAGTCTTTCTCCCCGCCCTGCAGTCCAACGGGATGCGCCGCGCCGATATTCGTGCCAGGTGCCATTGCAGCAATGTGCGCTGCGAGTGTGATAAAGGATCCTGCTGATGCTGATTGGGACCCGGCCGGAGCAACGTATACCACCACAGGAATTTTGGCAGTGAGTAGATCAGAGACGATGACGCGGGTTGACTTTAACAATCCGCCGGGAGTATTAAGCCTGATAACCAGGCATTCGGCGCCCGCCTCGGTCGCCTGCTCAATGCTCTGATGAATGTAGTCGGAGGTAGCGGGATTGATGGTGGCGTCTATAGTGATAACGTTGACTGTCCCGCAAAAGGCCTGTGTGCCGAGCAGGATCGTAAGGAACAAGGTGCGAAATGGAACTGACGGGGTTGGGTGCATTGTCTTTCTTCGTCTGGTCTGATCCTGTGTGGTGAGACTCAGACAGGATATGATGGGGACTTTGTTGGCGGAGAGGGTGGGATTCGAACCCACGATACCGTTGCCGGTATACCACCTTTCCAGGGTGGCCAGTTCAACCGCTCCTGCACCTCTCCTGACGCGTGGCACTGAGAACGATGAAAATATAGGAAGAACGTCCAGGAAATGCAATTTGATAATCGGATGAATCGTTGTATATTTCTCCCTGAATTGACGCGCCATTACCACGTATCCACTTTCTCTCATTGTGAGATCTCTCTCCTTGGACACATCTCGAAGGTGGATCCCCTCCTCCAATAATGTTACTGCGGCCTCCCACAACCTATATGGGACTGCGCTCTAATGTTTGACGCTCGGACAACTTTCCGAAGTGCAGTCTGGAACCACGCGGGCAAGATTCTTGAATATGTACTGATGTATCTCACGTCCGTTCTCATTGCGAGGGGTCTTGGGGTTCAGGAGAACGGCACGTTTGTCGGACTGTTCAGCATATCACAACTTCTCCTTGTGCTCACTTCCTTTGGATTGGAAGTTTCACTCAACAAGCACATTCCGCAGATCACCGGAAACGGAAAGAGTGAGCACATTCGCTATGTGCTTAGACAAGTTTTTGCTGCGCGGATTCTTTCTATTGTCGTTGTCGTCTTGTGCTTGCTTGCAGTCCTTCGATCATTTCCGGGCCTCGTACCGCTGGGGCTGAACCAGTTCATATGGTTGCTGCTCGCCTATACTACTATTCGTTCGGTGGTGAGCCTCTTTATCGTGGTTTTGACAGCAGAGCTAAGGACTCGTTTGTCGTCACTCATCAATGTATTGACCAGAGCTCTGGAAGTGATGTTGATCGGTTCTCAGGTGATGGGGGAGCTGACTACCTCTGCGGTCCTCGCAATCCTTCTCATGACAGCCACGCTTCAGTTGTGTGCTTACATGATTGTAGCGAAGGCCGAAGTGTTTGGCAAGGTGGCAAAGACGGCAATTTTGCCGGTGATGATATTCGGAGGTATCTACTGGGCGAACAATGTGGTTGAGTACTTCCTCGGCAGACAAGGCGATGTGCTGCTCCTGACGGCGTTGCTGCCGGATACCACCCAGGCCTCGCTGTACGATGTATCGTTTACTGTCGCCCAGCTCGCTTCGTTGTCCTTGACAATAGGGCTCGGCGGCATTACACTCGCAACGTCTGCACGGCTGGCGCTCGAAGGCTCCGGCCGTCTGGAACTTTTTTACGGATTCATGATTCGTGTGACATCTCTGCTTACCATCCCCCTCTACGCGTTTGTTCTTTTGAACCCGAAGTCCGTCCTGTCTGTAATGTACTCTTCAAAGTACTTGGCCGGGGCAGGGATCATTCAGGGGATTGCAGCATTTCGTATTGTCAGCAGGTTGTTTGGCGGACCGGAAAATGCCGAGTTCCTTCTCTCCCGATCAATGGTATCGAGACTGGTTGGAATTGGTCTTGTTGGAGCAATGATCAACGTCGGGTTGGATATCCTGCTTATTCCAAAATTGGGTGCTTTGGGAGCTGTCGTGGGGAGTGGCCTCGGAAACTGTACGGCAAATGCCCTTGGTGCCTGGGCAGTGTGCAGGATCTCTTCCGCAAGAATCCAATGGCAGTTCTGGCTGAAGATCTCCTTTGTTGCTTGCACGATTTCATTTACATGTAGCATGCTGATCCCCTCGTCAAGTTATGGCTTGATTGGAGCACAGGTTATGCTGTTTGTGATTCTTCTGCCTGGAGCGATGTTCTTCCTCAAACCCCTGACAACCACGGATGGAATCTGGCTGTCGAAAGTCAACAGCAAGCTGGCAGCCCCATTATTGTACTTCGTTCGAACAGATACGAAGCTTGCATGAACCGATCCTCTCGCTTGATGCTATGAGAATGAAACGGACCACAATTGAATGAAGATTGGCCTCATCTCTCAATCGTGCGATAGGAGAACCGGCATCGGGCGGATAGTCAATGCCCTGGCAGGAGAGTTTTTGGAAGATGGACATGAGGTAGTCTGTTCATCTCAGAATTTTGAGGGGGAGGATACACGAATCATCAAACGGGCAATCCCTCGACCCACATCTTCGAGGGCACTGCACAAGATCATTATGAGGTTGTTTGATCCGTTTGATGCAAGCACCGAGGTGGATATCATCCACACATTCGGAGTAGGCAGGAAGGCTGATATCGTCAGCACCCAAAGTTGCCATCGTGCTGGAGTGGATTTGTTGCGGAACAAGCATCTGGAGGATCGCCTTAACCTTGGTTTGTATGATAGGGTCTCACTTGCAGACGAGGCAAGACTCGTCACAGCGGATTCGACCCGCTGGATTGTAGCGGTCTCGGAACTTGTGAAATCTCAGATTCAAGAGTACTATCAAGTCGATGGTAGTCGCATTGTGGTCATTCCAAATGGGGTGGATACGGGTTTGTTTCAGAAATTGCGCAAGGAGGTGGATAAGACCCAAGTACGATCAACCCTCCATATTCCAAATGGGAAGTTTGTCCTCCTCTTCGTTGGGAATGAGTTTGGAAGGAAGGGACTTCGAACTGTATTGCAGAGCCTGCGCGCGATAAACGATACCGATATGTATCTGCTCGTCGTGGGAGAGGGAGATATCAAAGCGTACAGCGCACTTGCCGCAAAGCTTGGTATTGGCCAACAGGTAAGCTTTCTTGGAAGTGTGCCCAGTCCGGAAACAATTTACCAGGCTGCAGATGTTTTTGTCCTCCCGTCCTTCTATGAACCTTTCGGCATTGTCATCCTGGAGGCGATGGCGGCAGGGGTTCCCGTTATTGCGTCCCGGGATTGCGGGGCAGTTGGGACAATGCGCAACCGCGAGGATCTTCTCCTGTTGGATGACCCGAGCTCTGCTGAGGAACTATCCAAGCAAATCCGGACGCTCAGGAGCGATGACAATTTGCGAGCAACCCTTATGAAGGCTGGGACGAATAGGGCAAGGGAGTTTTCATGGCATGACATCTCCGGGCGAATGGTCGACGTCTATGCCGGAGTGGTGAAATCGAAATGATTGACGTGTAGTTGGATTTCGCTGTGAGCCTCGTTTGTATGCGATCGGGTACGAACCATCAAAAAATTGTGAATGCCTGATGCCAGTGTAAGATCCAAGAGGCAATTGGAACGTTACTATCAGAACGTAAAGGGGTACCATGAGCTCGCCGAGCGCAGCAATGATGGAATGCCCATGGTTCCACCCGAGCTATTGCGGCGGTTTGTCCGTGAGGAAGGACTGATTATAGATGTAGCGGGAGGTTCGGGTGTAAACGCTCAAGGACTCGGCTTGCACCCGTCACGGTATGTTTGCGCAGACCTCTCGTTTGAAGGCCTCGGCATGGCTCTGGCGAAGGGGCGTGGGTTATGCGTGCAGGGCAATGCGACACTCCTGCCATTCAAAGATAATATTGCGTCCACTGTGTTGTGCAGTTGGTCACTTGAGCACATGACGAATCCGGG
Organism: uncultured Bacteroidota bacterium; assembly: GCA_963734955.1. Classification (GTDB taxonomy): domain Bacteria; phylum Bacteroidota; class Ignavibacteria; order UBA10030; family UBA6906; genus UBA11986. Next base: position 38,288 of record CAVTJO010000005.1, on the reverse strand, counting down.
AGATGCGCTCAAGGAGATGATACGTGTTGTGAAGCCGGGAGGGCGGATAGTCATCTGGGGGCCGAACTGGGACAACATTTTCCGGAAGGATTTTCCGCAATTCGAACACAAAGACCACGAGTATGTCCGTCGGGTGCGGTGGAAGATTTTCTTAAAGATGTTCAAAAACGAATTTCTCCCGTTTCAATACAATCCCTATATCAATCTTGATGTCGCGGCCCTGACAAACCCGGGCCGGTACATCGCCGGTGACACAGACGCTGTACATTGCGTGCTCTGTCAAGAAACGTTTCGCTGGTTCCGACAGAATGGTATGAACATCCTGCATATTTCTGATTTTTCAGAGATGGGAAGATATCTTCACAACGGATGGACGATCAAGTCCATCAGGGCGGTTCTCAAACCCCTTCTTCCGCTGTTGCGACACGTTCCCCTTGTGCGGTGGTTCGTTTTGCGGTTTCCTATCGTGGTGGAGAAACCACAATGAAGTTGCTGCATTGGTTCCAGAGCGTCCCACACCGGCAGTTCATATCCTTCGTTCTGAGCCTCTACTTTTTGTTGGCCCTACCCTTACTCACGGCTTGGCCGCCTCCAATGGTCGACGAAGGTTCTTTCGGGAGCACGGCAAAAACATTGCTCGAAAAAGGGTACCTGGGTACAACGCTTGTGCGAGGGTTGAACTCACACGTCTACTGGCAACCTCCAGTGTATTTTCTTGCCTTGGCTCCTGTGATCAAAATCGGTGGGTATTCGCTTGTGACGTTGAGGGTCTTTTCAGTTCTGGTTGCCTGTTCCATTGTCGCCATGGTGTTTGTTCTCGGTCTCCGACTGGCAAGTCCGATGGCTGCGAAGGTTGCCGCTCTCGTTCTTGTTTGCGACCCGAAATTTGTAAACACAGCAATGTATGCCCGCATGGACGGGATGTGCACATTGTTCATGCTTGTTGTTCTTGCCCTGCTCGTGAAGCCCTTGTTCAAGAGTGTCTCAGCGAATGCTCTCACGGTTGGAGTTTTCGCAGCCTTTGCATCTTTGACGCATCCTTTGGGCTTGATTGCCCCGGTGATCACGGCCATTTCCATGGTTGGACAAACATCGCTTGGTTGGCGAGAGCGGATGAAAAGAATGGCTCTCATGCTATTACCTTTGTGTGCCGGGGCGATCCTGTGGGGTCTCTACATTCTTCAGGACACGAACGGCTTTGTCCATCAGTTTGGGTTTCAGCTTGCAAGAAAGCATCGTCCTCTGCTTGCCACGTTTACCAGCGTGCTCAATCATTATCGGGCCTACCCTCTTTCTCTTGGGATCCCTTTCATCGGACTGGGTCTCATTGCGCCAAGTGCATTGCGAGAACGCGGTAATCTTCTCCTGACGACAATATTCCAGGCAGCCATTCTCGTGGCTGCTATTGTGAGCTTCGAGATTCCATATCATGTATACTTTGCCCCATTGAGTGCATTGATTGCAGGAATGATTCTGGCCAGGGTCTGGAAGGGCAACAACAGGATCGCACATGCTTCTGCAGCCGCGTTCGCATCCGGAATCGCATTGAATGCCGTTCTGGTGTTCGGATACCTGAACATTGTCCATTACTTTAGCTTGGTAAGAGAGACTGACTATGACCGATTTTGCGCCGACGTGTCGAGCCACCTTCCCCTAGGTTCAACGGTCTATAGCCTCGGGACTCCGTGCTTGTATTGGGGGTTGTACACGCAGAGGCCCGACATAGCGGTCAGGGATCTGGTAGCCTTCGATACCATCTCGACAAGTGAGGGAGTCAAGGAGATCAACTATGTTGTGTTGACTCGAGCCTTCAAGCCGGAAGACGATGAGATTGCCTTCGGAAATTGGCATAGTTGGCTTTCCAGACTCTTTTCGGCAAACGACCTCGAGCTTAAGCACATTGAAACAGTTGGCACAGTAACGCGGTTCGCTTACAGTGCGGAAATGCTCGCAGCGATTCCGCGGTACGCGGATTCTAACAGGCCGGGATCAAAAACCCCGGCGGAGATCCACCGTTGATAAAAACGGGTCGGCTGCAAGGTTCTCATCTCTGCAAACCAAGCTTGAAGAACTCATGAAGGATGCCCCGGTAACGTGTATCGTGTTGAATTGGAACGGGGGAGGAGATGCCCTGAACTGCATCAATTCGATTCACTTATCAGAAGGCGTATGTCCCACGGTCATCGTTGTTGACAACGGCTCAACAGACGGTTCTCCGGGTAAGCTCAGCGCTGCGTACAATGACCTCTTGGTGATAAGGAACGCAAGAAATCTTGGAGTAGCTGCAGCATGGAATCAGGCCATTACCAAGGCAAAGGAGATCGGATTCGATCCGGTTTTTTTGCTAAACACAGATGCGACTGTAAACGCGGATGGCCTCAAGGTTCTCCTGCATACGCTCAACACCGGGCAGAATGTCGGAATAGTAACGCCAAGGATTCTGAATCGTTCAAGTGGAACGGTCTGGTTTGATGGAGGAGTATTGAACTTGTGGGGCGCAACAGTTCATCGCAACTCTAGAAAGTCGCCTCGACCGGACACTGCCGTCTTCGAGGAGGATTTTGCCTCAGGATGTGCTATGCTTGTAAACCCTGAACTTCTCAAATCCATCCGTTTTGATGAGACGTACTTTGCATATTCGGAGGATGCGGATTTTTCTTTTCATGCAAGGCAAGAAGGTTGGAGAATCTTGCACAATCCTCTAGCGTTAGTGATTCACGACTCTTCCTCGTCGGTGAAGCTGAATCGAGGGAAGTGGTTCCGGGATTATTATGTCACACGCAATTCCATCGCGCTGGCCAGACGCCATTCGCACGGACTCCGGCAGCTAATGTTCTTCTGCCATTTTGGAGTGGTTGAGGTCTTTGCTCGCATTGTCTGGTTTGCACTTACCGGTCAGCCCCGCCGGGTCAGTGCAGTTGTGCAGGGAGTTATCGATTCCATGCGTGGGAAGTATGGGAAGAGATATGATTAGTGGCCCGTTGCGTTTGATGTTTGTCGACCACATGGCCGTTGAGGCATCACGTCGCGGATCGTACAGGCTGCTGGCAGAAGACAGGCAGTGGGAAGTGCACCTCGTTGTGCCTCCAACATGGAACGAAGGGGGAACAACGATCCAGTGTGAACCCGAGGAGAATCCCGATCTGCAATTGCATATCTCCTCTGTCCTTTTTCTCATACAAGACCCACCGGGTACTCTATCTTCGTCTCCCATCGTTGTTGCGGGAAATCAAACCGGATTTTCTGTACATGGACGCAGAGCCCGAGAACTATGCCGCCCTCGAAGCTCTGATATTGCGAAGGACCTTGGTTCCCCATGCCATTCTGGGATTGGTTTCATCGCGGAACATTGACCATGTCAAGCTCGGCTTCCCGTATAAGTTCTCGTTTACACATCGCTTCTGCGATTATGTGATTCGGCATTCACGGGTGGATATTCTTTACTGCCGGGCAAAGGCCGCGCAAGAGTTTGCGGCTGCATATGCTCGACAGCGTGTGTTACTTACCGCACTCGGTCGACTGCTCGGTGTTTACCCCAGTGTCGAAAGGAAACGCCGTTTCAAACAAATCCTCAACGATAGGCTTTATCGGCAGAATTGTGGACAGCAAAGGCATCGGGGTGCTCATGCAGGCTTTCACTCTGTTGCCGGCCTCCTGCAATCTGACTCTGGTTGGATCTGGAGAACAGGCAGAGGAATACATGAAACTTGCGCGTCGCCTCGGTGTAGTTGATCGGTTCAGGATCCATCCACCGGTGCCTCACTCTGAGATTCCGGAAGTTCTGAGAAGCTTCGACGTTCTTGTTCTCCCGTCTGTTGAAACGAAGCACTGGAAAGAGCAATTTGGCCGGGTTCTTATTGAAGCCATGGCATGCGGCGTTCCTGTGGTTGCTTCAAATTCAGGCGGCATTCCGGATGTGGTGGGAGATGCGGGGATTCTGTTCAAGACTGGAAGTTCATTTGAATTGGCGGGGATTCTGTCGAACCTTATTGAAAGTCGTGCAACGAGGGATGACCTCGGCAGGAAAGGAAGACAGCGGGTCATGCAGTTCTTCGACGTCGGCGTTGGGGTACAAATCCTCAAGGAGAACATCCTCAGTTTCTTCAACTACCGGCAAGGTTGACCGACCTTTGGATTGAATCCCGGCCCAGATTTGTGTAGCTTTGTGAACGCTATCACGGGTGACATGATTCGGGCATTGTTAGAGAAAATTTCTATCGGTTCGCTCCGCTTTGTTGCCTCCCTCGGAAAGAACGAGGAGTTTCAACCCCATCAGCTTACATCCATCCTTGTTGTTGAGCTTAGCAGATTGGGCGACGTGATGGTGATGTTGCCATCTCTGCCGCGACTACGGAACGAATTTCCTCACGCCACCATTCGAGTATTGGCTGACCAACGCTACGCCGCCCTCCTGAATGCATTTGAAACTGGAATTGAGTTCATCGGGTTCGAACGCCCTGACACCTTCCTCGGACTTTTAAACCTGCTAAGTTTCTTGAGAAGAACTCCGGTTGATCTTGCCATCAGCATGAGTACGCCACGGCGAAATGCGCTCGCCACTCTTGCGTCGAGATCTCGTTACAAACTCGGCTACCTGTCGTACGTGGATTCACTCACGCCGTTTCTCTTGACGACGGAAATCGAGGCGTATGGCTTTTCACTTCCCACCAAGGCGAGCTACACAGGAGAAAACATCTATGTGAGGCCAACAAGGATTCTTGAAGCGATTCAGGTCGAAACAGGCGCTGAGCACTGGCACGTGGAATTCAGACCTGACGCGTACCGTTCCGGAATGACTCAATTGGCTGCGGAGGGAGTTATTCGAGAGAAACCATTTGTACTTCTCTTTCCGTTCTCAGGATGGAAGTATCGAGAATGGGGCCTTGATAAGTTCATTTCGGTGGCAGGCAGAATCATCTCTGATCTTAATCACTCTGTGATTCTCGCGTGTGAGGACAAGCATCTGTCGAGGATCAAAACCGCTTTGCCACCATTGTCGCCCATTGCCGTGATTGCATTCTCTGACATGGTTGAAGCTGCACTACTCATGAGAGATGCGTCGCTCGTTGTTGGTAATGACTCCGGACCCCTGCATCTTGCAGCCGCTTTGGGTATTCCAACCCTGGGAATGTACGGTCCTGCTGCACCTGCATTGACAGCCCCGTTAAATGCGCATGGAGTGTATCTCTACCACAAGGTTGAGTGCTCTCCTTGTGATCAACGGGCGTGCATCAGGCCCGGGAATCCATGCACGGGACTTCACGGGGCAGATCAGGTTTTTCGAGAGGTTGCACGTGTGCTGGAAGGCCAGTCTTCAAAAGAACTCTTGGCGTCCAATGTCCAAAGTTGACATCCTCGGTGTGGGTATCGATGACATTGATACAGCCGGGCTTGAGCGTGCGATTGTAAACTGTGTTCGGAAAGGAAAGAGAGAGATCTTTGCGTATGCAAATATCCACGCAATGAACATCGCAGGGAAGGATAAGAAGTTTCGAGAATTTCTGAATGAAGCGGATATTGTATATTGTGATGGGGAGGGAATCAGGATGGGAGCAAGAATTCTTGGTATGCCATTGCCGCCGCGGACGGTTCTTACACGGTGGATATGGGACCTCGGTGCATTGTTTCAAGAACAAGGAATCAGCGCCTTCCTTCTCGGGGGGAGGCCCCGGAGCATGGTTGCAGCCTCCACCCGATGGCGTGAACGATATTCCGGCTTGAAACTTGTTGGCTACCATCATGGCTACTTTGACAGGTCGGGCCGCGAGAACGATGATGTGGTTGCGTTGATCAATCGCGCCAGGCCGAATGTCCTATTCGTCGGATTTGGAATGCCTGAACAGGAACTCTGGATCGGTCAGAATCTCGGTCACCTTGATGTGAATGCAGTCCTTCCATGTGGGGGGATGATTGACTATCTTTCGGGTGATTCTGCGAGCGCGCCGCGCTGGATGACTGTGTTTGGTTTGGAATGGTTCCATCGCCTGGCCCAGGACCCGGCCAGGTTGTGGCGACGGTATTTGTTGGGCAACCCGGTATTCATGTTCAACATTCTCCGTGAATTCTTGACGAGGGGACGCACGCGATGATTCCATGGGATCGACCAAGGATGTTGGGGTTATCCACCCTGATGATGGTGCCATTCATGCTCATTGCGGGGACTCAGTCGAGCAACACTTCGTTCCGCATCGTACAGCAGCAGCCCGATAGTTGGACGATTGAGTACGTACCGGCTGCGTTTCAATCAACAGTGCTGGACATCGACGGCGTCCCAAACCTGCAATTCCCTGAAGGCCGATCTGAAGATGGAGGAGCCAGGAAGTCCCCAGTTGCCCATTGAGGCAATCAGTCTCGGTATTCCCGCAAACTCCTCATTGGCAGCGGACCTGCGCGATCCGAGCTACGAGGATATTCCGGATCAACGAATCGCTCCTTCCGCAGAATACGTCTACAATGAAAATAACGACCGTGTCATTGTGTATCGGAAGAACCAGACCATCTACACTCAGAATAGGTTCTTTCCATCTCAACAGCTTTCAGTAAGTCCGCCGTACGTTGTCAGGGAGCAGCGTATGAGCACCATCCGCATCATGCCATATCAATACAATCCGGTAACCAAAGTTCTTCGCCGCCTTCTGAAAGCAACAATTCACGTCCACCTCGTTTCCCAAAATGGGAAGCACGTTGATATCTCTCCAACAGATGTTCGGGGCGGTGATCGATTCTTCGAGAGGGAGTACAAGACCCTGATCAGAAATTATGATCAGGCTAAACAATGGCGGCAACCCATCGGTACCGCAATCATGGACAATCCATCGGATTCCACTCGCGACTGGTTTGAAACCGGGCGGACGTACTATCGAATCAACATTGCGAACGATGGTTGGACCAAGGTGACCACTGCTGATCTTGCGGCGGCGGGCGCCAACACGTCTCTCGTTGATGTTCCTTCCCTTAAGGTGTTTGGACGGGGGGTCGAAGTTCCGCTTGTGGTTCGCCCTGACACCACAATTGAGTTTTATGCTGTTCATAATTATGGTGACTCGACGTACGTTGATACATTCACAGATACGAGTGCCTATTTCCTTACATGGGGTGGGGCGCCGGGACGGCGTTTTGTATCAAGGCCTCAACCCGGAGGCTCAATCGGTGAGACCATAGTGTCGACAAAAGTGACCCGACACTTCGAACAAAATAATGGATACTACTATGGAGCCAGTGACGCAGAGTCGTCCAACAATGATGTTGTCGCTGGGGAAGGTTGGGCATGGGGAGATCCTACGCAGTGGTTCTTCCCAAACACGACACGTGATTTTTCATTCGCAGTGGACACAATTGATGTCACCGGTGGACCAAACGCGAGGATTCGCGTAAGAACATTTGGAACGACCAGCGTAAATCTTCCCGGTCCCGATCATGATGCCCGATTCTGGATTAACGACACTCTCGTTGGCGAAATCTTGTTCGATGCAAGAACTGAAGGAAGGCTGGACACAGTGTTTCCCGTGTCGCTTCTCATGCGTGGCATGTCTTCGCTTGCTGATACCTCCCGCCTGCGGATCACTTCCATCCCCACGCCAACAAGTCCTAATCAGTTTTATCTTGATTGGTTTGAGATTGACTATAAACGTTTCCTTAGGGCACGGAATAACCAACTCTTTTTCGCCTCTCCGGGTCCGACTGGTCCGAACCCATCGCAATTCATCGTCACTGGATTCTTAAATCCGCGAATAGATGTATTTGATTTGACCTGTAGCCGGGTGATTGTCGGCGGGAATGTCTCTGGGGATTCGATCAGTGGATACGCGATCCAGTTCAATGACACCTCAGCATCTTCAAAGAGCTATCTGGTGGTGGCCGACGGTGGGGCTTTGCCTGTTCTTCCGCTTCATCAAAAACTGTTTTCTGACATCCGCGTAAATGGCCAGGGGGCGGATTACATCATCATTACTCACAGGAACTTCCTCACGCAGGCCTTGCGTCTTGCTGCGCACCGTCAAACGGCAAACGGAGTGAGAACGAAGGTCGTTGACGTGCAAGATATCTATGACGAGTTCAACTACGGTGTAATGAACGCAACAAAGATCCGGGACTTTCTCAAGTACGCCTATACACACTGGCCTTCACCAGCTCCATCGTACCTGCTGCTATTTGGAGACGCATCGTGGGATTTTCATAAGTACCTTCCCTCTTCGACTCAAACCAATTTCGTTCCCGGCTATGGAATTCCCACCGGCGACAATTGGTTTGCGTGCTTTAGCTCCAGCACGGATACGAGTTTTATTCCTTCAATGATCATCGGTCGCATACCGGTTCGTGACTCTGTCCAGGCGCAACGGTCTGTCGACAAGGTTGTTTCCTATGACAACTACACGCTGGGTGACTGGAACAAGAAATACATGTTCATAGCGGGACTGGGGTTCAATTCGGACCAGACGATCAATTCGCAGGTAACTCCACCCCCTTTGGGAGGGATACCTTACCGGATTTACAAAACGACTCCATCGGTAATCGACGGTGAGCACAAGGAGGAAATGAGGGACGACATCCAAAAGGGGGTTGTCTTTGTGAATTTTCTCGGGCATTCCGGCGGGAGAGTGTGGGAGGTCGATATCGGCGATCCAAACACGATGCAGAACACGAATGGGAAATGGCCGTTCGTTGTTTCCGTCAGCTGCAATGTTGGAGCTTATGCCGAGCCCTCGAACCCATTGCTGGCCGAGGATTTTGTGCTTGCAGACAATCGAGGTGCAATAGCAACCTGGGCCTCGTCCACGGAAGGGTGGGCAAGTGCAGGAACGAGCCTCGTGTACTTTTTCTTGAATAGCGCGAGGCTGGACTCGGTTCGCGCACTTGGTGATCTGACGAATTCGGCTCGTATCCAGCTCTGGCAGACGTATGGCAACTACTATGTCTATGTTGCCAGCGTAAAATGCAACCCTTTGCTGGGTGACCCACTGACAAGACTTGCAATTCCCCTGCAGCCAGATCTGGCGCTGACAGCGAGTGATGTTTCAACGAATATCCCCACACCGACGCCCAACGATTCCTCGCTTACCGTTCAAGTCAGAGTTCATAACTACGGCCTGGTCCCGTCGGATAGCGTTGGTGTTACCGTGAGTGATACCTACAATGGACGAACAAGGCTTGTGGCGGATAATGTTAAGATTGCACCTACAACAAACATCGACTCGCTTGGTATCCATTGGGATGCGACGGATTCCGTGGGGAGACACACTCTGCTCGCAGTGCTTGATCCACTGAATGTCATACCAGAGGTCAACGAGCTCAATAACACGGCTTCCGCGGACGAGTACGTGTATGCGAATCTCCTCGCTGTCGTCAAACCCTTAAGCAACATGGTTGTTCCGCCCGGGGCAGTGTCTCTCGTTGTGACCAGTCCGGTGGGATTGGACTCCATCGGGTTTCAGTACTTCTTTGAACTCGATACTGTCGCAACATTTGACTCCCCGTTTCTTATACAGTCAGGACCGGTATCGCCAGGTCCGGTAAAGGGAGAATGGATCACGCCGCTGCTGCCTGATGGACGCGTATATTTCTGGCGTTCAAGAACGATCGATAGCGGCATCACTGGCAACTGGGTGGTTTCATCCTTCACCACTGCCTCCGCGCTCCCCGCGTCTCCACTCGTTCGCTGGCGGGAGAACTCACCGAGGCAATTCGAGCGAGAACGGGAGCTTCAAACCGCCGCAACCGATTCCGGGGTCACAATTGCGCCGAACCAGCCTCTTCAGTTATATGCGCGTTCGCTCGGCTTGCGTGTCCAATCGACAAATGAGTACTACACGATCTTGAGACTGAATCAATTGACCGTAACTGGATATTGGTGGGTGACAGGCTCCGGGTTCATGATTCTACGAGTAAACGAATTCAACGGCTCCTACGAATATCGCAACTATAGCCCTGCCGATCAGGCTGTCCAGGCAGACAGCATGACCCGTTTCATCAACACTACGCCTACGGGGAACTACCTCGTGATGGCGTCTATCTTCGACCCGCACGGGGGCATTACAGAGAGTCTCTTTGTGGCACTTGAGTCGCTGGGGAGTACGCTGATCCGACAGGCAGCGTACGGACAATCGTGGGCGATGATTGGACGAAAAGGTTATCCATCTGCCGCACTTGAACGTTTGACCAATGACAGTGCGATTGTTTCAATTCAGATTCCGAATTACTATTCCTTTGGATCGGGCTCAATCACAACGAGCGGCCTCACGATACCCACGTCATGGGACTCATTTCATTGGCGTCAAAGCAGCAACCCGCCTGTAACATCGGTGAGACTTGCCTTCCTCGGAATAAGAGCGAATGGCAATGTCGACACGCTTAGGGTGCTGCCCGGTGATAGTGCGGATGTGAACCTCTCGTTCTTGAACCCTCTGACTTCCGGGCCAACATACAGCGCCTTCAGGTCATCCGCATTCTTGTCTTCGCGTGATGCACTATCCACACCCTTGCTGCGCGATTGGTGGGTCGATTTCACGCCTCCGCCAGACCTTGCCGTCAGCTCGCGTACCGTGGGTGGTCAGGAGGTAACGCTTCAAAAAGGCGCCCAGCTCAATCTGCCGGTAACGGTGTATAATATTGGGTTCAGCGGTGCAGACAGTGCACGGGTCGTCGTATCGGTCTTTGATAAGTTCAACAAGTCGAGACCCATCGCTTCGGCAATGCTTGATACAATTCCCGTTGGCGGGATGAAGTCCACTGTTATCCCGATTTCAACCAACAACTTCTCCCGACAAGTGACGTTGCAGGTCAATGTCTCTCCATCAAAGAAATACAAGGATCTCGTCCCCGACAATAACAACGCCTATTACACGTTCAATGTAGTGGGAGCATCTTCGTCGGGTATCCGTCTTTTTGCCGACGGCACGCAACTGATGGATGGCGATTTTGTTGCTGCCAAGCCGAAGCTTGTTGTGCGTCTTCCGAAGCCCGAAGAAGGGGGGCAAGGCTACAAACAGGCCGAGTTGTTCATCGACAACAAACCGTTTGTAACCGGTTTGCCCGGTACCGTCGCCACTCGATCCATGAATGTTCCCGCCGATGACGACCTTACGTTCATGCCTGAGCTTGCCAACGGTCGTCACGAATTGGGTTTCAAGGCTATTCAAATCAACTCACTTGGATTCCCGGATACTCTCGAACAAACTCTATCTATCGAAGTAAAGGACCAACTTGAAATCAGCAGGCTCTACAACTATCCCAACCCATTTGCCGCAGATACCTATTTCACATTCGTCCTCTCTGGAAGCAAAGCACCCGATGAGCTCAGCATACGCATTTTCACAATCGCCGGGCGCCGTATTCGTGAGATTGTGGTTCCGCAGAACCAGTTGAAAATCGGCTTCAACCAGATTCATTGGGATGGAAGGGACGCCGACGGCGACGAGCTAGCAAACGGATACTACTTCTACCAGGTGATGGTGAAAGGCAACGGGAAGACGGAGACTTCGATTGAGAAGCTAGCGAAAGTAAGATAGGATCGGGGAATACGCCGGGTAAAAAGAATGAACCCCGACCATTCGGCCGGGGTTTGCTGTTGCCGGGAGGGTGGGGTGTTATTTTCATCAGCAACATTTTCCTAAGACTTGATTTCTGTCCACTCCCAGTTTGCAGACGTACATGCCACTGGCAAATCTGGATGCATCACGCGTGCATGCTTACATAAATGCCGGGTATCGGATCAATGCGTGTGGACAGAACGAAAGTCGTCAACAGGGCGGAAGGAACAAGAACAGGTACCAGCGTGAGGAGAAGAAGTACGAATACTTCCTTGAGAGTCAATTCGAGCTGTGCTTGAACCCGACCGCGCGGCCACTCACCTGCATGTTCTCGAGGAAAATTGTCCGGAGGGTACGGTATTCCTTGTACAGGGTCATGCAATACTCCCTCAGAATATCCAGCTCATCCTCTTCGGTAAGCTGATCAATGGACACGAGGTCGATTCCGTCCCGCTCCTGTATCGTCCGGATTCTCGAAAGCACAAGGGCATGGAACAATGGATCGACCGTGTTCAGGTTTTTGAAGTATTCAAGCATGACTTCCTGCCTCTTTGAATTGGTGGATTGAGATCTACTTGCTCCCCGTCTGAGATCGTTTTCCCAAGTGTGCGTGCGGCGCTACTTCACCAGCAGCATCTTCTTGATAGACGTCCTACTTCCGTTCACCAGCTTGTAGAAATATGTTCCGTTGGCGAGAGTCGACGCGTCAAAGTTGGTTGAATAAACTCTGCCCGGTTCTGCAAGACCCGAATAGAGAGCGACCAAGCTCTTTTCCCAAGACATCGAAAATAGTCAGAGTGTCGTGAATCCTGCCCTGATCAACTGTGAACTGAATGTTTGTGGATGGGTTAAACGGGTTTGGGTAGTTTTGGGCGAGCTTGAATTCCACCGGAGCAAGTGATTGCTCAATGCCGGCAAGGGACGAAATCTCCACCTGTCGTTCATCGGAGTAATGAGTGGCGCCATCAAGATCCACCTGCTTCAGTCTATAAGCGTACCGCCCTGGGGTGACTCCCTGATGAATCCAGCGATAGTTGTGGGCCTCCATTGTTGTCCCGTGTCCGCTGACAAAGCTGTTGGGTAGATCCTCGAAGGCGGTGGAGGCAGCAGTTCGCCGCTGAATGTAGAAGCCGTAGTTATTTGTCTCCGTCAGAGTTCTCCAGGCAACCTCGACGCTATTGCCTTCGAACACAACGGCGGAGAAACTTGCGAGCTGAATGGGAAGAGCGTGTGTTGCCTGTCCGAGTGTCCACTTGGAGCAGGAATTCAAACTTACGTTCGGAACTTCAATGTAGTTCTCGTCCACATCGAGCGCCCCTCCGGTCTCGGCCCACTGTGGATTGTCACGAGTCATCTGCAATGATATCAGATTGTCCTCAGAGATCCCGTTCAGCTCAGACTCCGAATAGGAAAGACAAAGTGATCCTCTCAGTTGGCCAAAGCTCTCCACGGAGTAAAACCGACTGATCGCCTGCCCGGTCATCTCGGGAGGTTGTTGTCCGGGAAACGAGGACACAAGAACCGCGCACGTATGCTGATTCCCGTCAGGGACAATCATCGTGTGTGCATCAGTGAAGAGATACCTGTCGGTTGAATTGGGAGAAACAAGCCGCACGATCGTCCCGTTGATGCTGCCCGCCGCTATTCGAACCGCAGCCGCTGATGGGTTAAGCACAACAATGGCATCGTGTTCGGAGTTGACGATGGTTCCGTCATCCAGGACGAGCGTTCCAGTGATTACGACCGGGCCGCCAATTGAAAGGGTACTGTTATTCATGACCGTGAGGTCGCGAATCGTCACCATGAAGTTGCACGTCAGGGCCAGACTTTTCCCCAGAGTGATGGATTCATTGTAGACACAATCTGCCAGGTTCAGGATGTCATTTGCGGAGGCGCAGTCTATAGCGACTTGCATGGAGGCTTTTGGCCCATTCGTTCCAGAAGTATGTGTTGGAGATAATCCGTCCCAATTATCGTTCCCGGTGACTGGGTTGATGTAGTAGTTCGTGGATGAATATGAAACTGCGGCGCAGAGGAGACCAAGGAGGACAACAGGCAAACAGTATGTTTTCATTTCGTTAGATCCTTTTGAGGGAGCTTCATGGCATGACAATTACCGGAACAGCTTAAACTTTGAGCTTATACTTGAAAGAAAGGGGAGAGGGCGAGTTCCTGCATGAAAACTCATTTCAATATATCCGGAGGGAGAAGAGCGAGGTGTAGCGTGAGACAATGTTGCTACGCTTTCTTCGAAGGTTGCGATTTACATGTTTGCCGGTCTTTCACCTCATGGTTGTAGCACCTCGGCGTTGCTCGGTTTGCCTGTCGAAGCCAAAGCCCCTTTAGGTGGGGGTGGATTCAGCTAACAAAGTCATGTCATTCAGATGAGCTCCATTGAATGGTCTCTGTGATATGGCACAGGCATTCGGATTCATAAAAAAAGCCCCGACAACTGCCGGGGCCCATGGGAGAGGAGGAGACGACAGCTACTTTAGGAGAATCATCTTTCGCACTGCAGACATCTTGCCATTATTGAGTTTGGCAAAGTAGATTCCGTTGGTAAGATTGGTCGCATCAAATTTTACATTGTACTGTTGTCCGGGAACTGCGATGCCTGAAAACAAAGTCTCAATAGTTTGCCCGAGTGAATTGTACACGATCAGCGTCGTGAAATCACCGGCGTCCACCGTAAATCCAATTGTGGTTGATGGGTTGAAGGGATTCGGATAGTTCTGCGCCAGATCAAACACCAGGGGAGCTCTCTCGGCCACGCCAGTAAGACTGGAGACCAGTACCTGAATCCCTTCAGACAGATGGCTTGTTCCGTCAAAGTCCATCTGCCGAAGTCTGTAGTAATACGTTCCTCGCGGCACATTGATATCGTCCCAACTGTATTCATGGGGGTCAGTCGATGTTCCATGTCCAGCCACAAAACTGTTTGGCAGATCCACGTAGCCGGTCTGGTTGTCAAGGCTTCGTTGTATGAAGAACCCGTAGTTGCTCCATTCTGTTACCGTGGTCCAGGCAAGATGCACATTGTTTGTGTTCTGGCTGGCAGTTGCCGTGAAGCGCGCAAGCTGAATGGGGAGCGCAATGTTCCCTTCTGCAATTGCCCATTCGCCAACATTAGTCAGTCCAACTTGCTGCACATAGTTGTTGGTTGGATCGACACCCGAAGAGCCCATGTCGGCCCAATCGGTGCCGTTGTAGTGGTACAACTCGTATGCAGCTTCGTTTCCACGCGCCTCGGTCTGCAAATAGGGAAGTCGCATCGCAAAAGCGAACCCTCCTCCAGCCCCGTTCTCCGTGATACTGTAGTATCGTTTCGCAATCTTGTTTGTATCCGCGCTCGGGGCGAGGTTCGCGGGAAACGTCCCGGGAAACTCGGTCATTGATATGGTGGACGGATTCCCTACGCCGTTGGGAGTGATCAACGTGTTTGAGTTTAAGAAACTATAGGTTGCGGTTGAGCCGGCCGCAATCGCCCGCGTGACATTGCCAGCAATGTTGTTCGATCCAAGACTGAGAGCCGTAGAATTCTGATTCTGAATGCTCAGTATGTTATTCCCCGTGGTGATGTTCCCCGCCGAAAGTGTCAGGCTCCCACCCGGGGCGATAGTAACGTTTCCAGTAAGAGTAACGCCGGCGGGGTTGTTGATGACCAGATTCGAGAATGTTGAACCAGCGATCGTTTGGACCGATGTGCCGATCAACGTTACCGTGCTGCCAGAACAGGTGTACGTGCCATTGTTGATCCAGTTTCCTGTGAACCTGTGTGTTGTAGGTCCGCCTCCGTTGAATGTTGCTCCAGGCCTGATCTCGATGTTGCGAGCGGAATCAATGCTCGCCGTTGTCGAGCAGTTGCCCTCGAAACACATATCATAGAACTTCTGGATCGCTGTACTTCCACCAATCTGTGTGTTGTGGAATGTAATCGTTGGTTGCCATCCGAAACCGGATGTGTAGCTTCGAAGATAGGTGCCGTTGTTCGTCCACGATGCGCCTCGCATATCCACCACAACCACCCCGACTGAGGCATCAAGCGTCCCATCGATCTGGACATCGCCGTTGAGATGCACGTAAAGGACATTTGTTGAAACATCGAACGTCACTCCACTCCCTATGGTCAGCTTTCCGTTGCTCGTGAAGGCGGTATCTGAAGGGAGGGGTGCAACTGTCTTGATGCCGCTGCCTCCCAGTATCAGGTTTCCGTAAGCAATGCCTGAGTGAACGTTCTGGTTCCCCAACGCGGTAAACTCAACCGTACTGGCCTGGTCGAGCGAATAGGTGTCGAACGCGGGAAACGCTGCCGTACCGCTGAGCGTAAGTTTTCCTCCTGCTCCAATCACGAAGGATCTCGTCCCCGTTCCGCTTTCAAGGAGAGATCCCGTACTGCTTAATATCACGTTCCCGCTCACTGTCGCAGATCCCGGGTTCGCGTTGATGCGAATGTTATTTGCAGCATTCACCGATAGCGTACCGCCTGCTTCGACCGTAAGATTGGCACAATCTCCGGTTCCACTACCTATTGTCACAGTGTGACCGCTCTTTATCGTCACGTTATCGTTTGTGTCTGGTATTGCGTCGCCGTCACTTCCTGATACAATTCTCCAGGTCGCCGGTACGTTCCAGGCTCCACTTGCGTTGCTTTCGAAATTCGCCTGTGCATGAGTGAGCGGCTGGGTCCCGATGATGAGACATGCTACTGTCGCTAACCGCCAGAATGCCGAATTGTAGAAAGTAGTGGACTCCCGCAAACTATTTCGAACTTCCATTTTTGATGCGCCTCCGGTGGTGTCGTGTCTGTTTCGATTCCGATGAATACACTTGCTTCCTCCTCATATAGGTGCAAATGACTTGCCAAGTATGAGACACGAATGTGTGTGTGAGCATGAAGGGACATCAGTAGCGGAAATGGGTCGGAAAGATTGAATTGCCAGCGAGCGCTGGAGTGCTCAACACTGAAACCGATGAGATGAGATAGGTGTCCGACCTGACCGCATTATTGTGGTTATGTTACATTTACCTTCCGCCTGAAAATATTACTTCGCGCTCATCGGTCAAGTCGGGAGCGGGGCGGAGATCTCTTTCCGATTCTTCGAGACGTTTCAACAGTTTCCAAATTGTTCGCTCCGAGAGACTGATGTTGTACTTCTCCTGGAGATGTGCCTTCAAACGACGCTGACCAAACCCTGTTTGTTCCTTGAGGCGCTTGAGGAGCATGACGCTTGAATCGGGAGTGGCGCGGGGAAACGTGTGAGGCCGTCTCGACAAATCCCGGAGGCTTCCGGTGTTACCATCGGATTGCCTGTACCGCTTGAGCCATTTGTAAAATGTCTTCCTGCTGACGCCAAACCTCCTGCAAACCTCCTGTGCGCTACGCGTCTCGTTGTAACAGATCATCCACGCAAGGCGCGGATGCAGCGACCCGTTGTTTCCCCGTTCTTCGAACTGGTTCACAATTTCCGTTGATTCCTGTTCTATTCTCAACATTGCCATTCTCCCTGTTATGATATGCGGCTCTCGTTGTTCCCGATCGTGAGCCCCGATGATTCTATCGCAACAACACCATCTTTTTCATCAGTGACTGGTGATCGGTTTCAATTCTGAAGTAGTATACACCGTTTGCCAGTTGCCTTGCCTGTCCCGAAGTCGAGAACACGATGGAATATGTTCCCGGGGCCCGAACTTCGTCGACAAGAGCGGTGATTGTTTCGCATTGCGCATTAAACACACTCAACATCACACGCCCGGATCTTGGGTTTTGATATCGTATCACGGTTGCCGGATTGAATGGGTTTGGATAGTTCTGTGACAGGCTGAATTGGGCGGGCCCACTCGCTGCAGCAAGTGTGAGGCAGAGTATCGGTAGAGTGTGTTGAATCTTGTACATGGCGACTATTTGTTGTTGATCGTCCCTTAATAGGTCATGGTACATGCCATCGCCGCTGATGTTCGGAACCACTCTTGGGTGACAGAGGGAATCCGCCTAAATCGTTCGCTGGAGATGTTTCCGAGGTTCGCAGGAAATGGGCTTGCCCTCAAGGATCGGATTCAGCAGCCGACGTTGGCTGAACTACACAGGCGTTTCTACATTTTACAGTCGTGAGGGCAGGTGCACATGCCGATTTTGTGCAGACAAGAGTGATTTTATGGAGTCTTTACGGCTCTGACCTCGGTCTTTACGTCGCTTTCATTGTCTCACAAGGGAGAACGAATCATATTTGTAGAGTCGACCAAAATGTTGAACGACACAAACACGTTTCGAGGAAGAACGATGGTTCTCAAACAACTTCGTCAGGCAGCCATTGCCGTCATCCTGTTGAGCATTCTGACCGGATTGATGTATCCGCTCGCAGTGACTGGGATTGCACAACTCATCGTTCCCGACAAAGCCAACGGAAGCTTCATCATAAGGGATGGAAAGCCTGTCGGCTCCGAGTTGATTGGCCAACCGTTCAGTGATCCGAAATACTTCTGGAGCCGCCTTTCGGGGACAGGTCCCTTTGCATACAATGCGGGCGCATCATCGGGGACGAACTATGGGCCACTCAATCCAGCGCTGATGGATGCGGTACAAAAGAGGATCAAAGATCTGAAGGATGCCGATCCACAAAACACCCGACCGATTCCAGTTGACCTTGTCACTGCGTCCGGGAGCGGACTTGATCCGCATATCAGTGTTGCGGCAGCGATGTATCAAGTTCCCCGCGTGGCCCGCACGAGAGATATGAGCGAAGGGATGGTCCGGGCGATAGTGAACCGGTACACCGAGGGAAGACAGCTCGGGTTTCTGGGAGAACCACGCGTGAACGTGTTGAAATTGAATCTCGCACTGGATTCAGGTCAACCATCATCGGAGGCAAGATAGCAATGGACATCATCTACATTGGGATCGTTGTTGTATTCTTCGTGATGACGTGGGGATTAATGAAAATGTGTGAGAGTCTGGGAGAGAGTAAATCCGGAGAACGACAATGAGCTGGCTCTATATTATTTCAGGACTGATTGCTGTCGGTCTCTTGATCTATTTGTTTGCCGCATTGCTCAGGCCGGAGAAATTCGAATGACAACCAATGGTATTCTTCAGATCGTCGTTTACCTGGTGGTGCTGGTCCTTCTCGCCAGGCCGCTGGGGGCATTCATGGCTCGCGTATTTCAGAGGGAGCGGACATTTCTCGATCCGATTCTTGGTCCTGTCGAACGGTTCATCTACCGGGTGGCAAGAATCAACCCGGATGAGGAAATGGACTGGAAGGCAAATACCGTCGCGATGCTGCTGTTTAATATTGTTGGACTGTTGGTTGTCTACGCATTGCAGCGGTTCCAGCAGTTCCTGCCATTCAATCCTCAGGGGTTTGGCCCTGTGACCCCCGACTCCTCATTCAACACCTCCGTCAGCTTTGCCACCAATACGAACTGGCAAGGTTATAGCGGTGAAACAACCATGAGCTACCTGACGCAGATGCTGGGCATGACAGTGCAGAACTTCCTTTCTGCAGCAACCGGCATGGCTGTTCTTGCCCTGTTTATTCGTGGCATTGCTCGCCATTCGGCCAAGACGCTTGGCAATTTTTGGGTTGACATGACACGCAGTACCCTGTACATCTTGCTGCCTTTGTCCATACTGCTTGCGATTCTGCTTGTGTCGCAAGGTGTGGTACAGACTTTCTCCCCCGATGTCTCCGTCCCACTTCTCGAACAGGCAACTGATGTCAACGGTGTGAGGGTGATCGAGCAAACCGTCGCAGTCGGTCCTGCCGCCTCGCAAATCGCCATCAAACAGCTTGGCACAAACGGTGGTGGTTTCTTCAATGTCAATTCAGCGCATCCGTTTGAGAACCCGACGCCCCTGTCGAATTTTGCAGAGATGTTGTCCATTCTCCTGATTGCCGCGGCGTCATGCCACACGTACGGGCTGATGGTCAACGATACGCGTCAAGGTTGGGCATTGCTCGCAGCGATGATGCTGATCTTTGTTGTATTGACATTTATGGCGTATCAGGCAGAATCTTCAGGCAACCCCAGGTTTGCTACAATTGGCTTGGACCAACGAACCAGCCCGACGAATCCGGGCGGAAATATGGAGGGGAAGGAGGTTCGCTTTGGCATTGCCAACTCCGCATTATGGGCAACTGCGACAACAGCGGCATCCAATGGTTCGGTCAATTCCATGTACGACTCATTTACGCCGCTCGGCGGTACCGTCGCACTGGTGATGATGCATCTTGGGGAGGTCGTTTTCGGCGGGGTGGGATCGGGACTTTACGGTATGTTGGTATTTGTGATAGTGGCCGTGTTTGTTGCCGGCTTGCTTGTCGGCCGTACGCCCGAATACATGGGGCACAAGATCGAAGCGTATGAAATGAAAATGGCGTCACTTCTCATTCTTATCATGCCTATTACAGTTTTGGCCTTGACAGCACTCTCCGTGGTGACGACAGACGGGAAGGCCGGAATTCTAAATCCCGGTCCTCATGGCTTCAGCGAAGTCCTCTATGCATTCACGTCTCAGGGGAACAACAACGGGAGTGCTTTTGCCGGGCTAAGCGTGAATACCCCGTTCTACAACATAACCGGTGGAATTGCCATGCTGATCGGTCGTTACTGGCTGGCAGTTCCTACACTTGCGCTTGCCGGTTCTCTTGTCCGGAAGAAACTGGTGCCTCCGGGAAATGGAACGCTCCCAACCCACACACCGCTCTTCATCTTTTGGCTGATTGCTGTCATCTTGATCGTTGGCGCACTGAACTTCATACCTGCCCTCGCATTGGGACCGATTGTCGAACACTTCATGATGGTGGGATGATATGCTTATCGAGACAAAGGACAGTCACATGACTACGGCGTCACAGACTTCACAACAACTCAAGAAGCCTATTGGGCTGACCGGTGAGATGTACCGGAGGGCTTTGCTCGATTCATTTGCGAAACTCAATCCACGATTGATGCTCCGAAATCCTGTGATGTTCGTGGTTGAAGTGGGAAGCGTACTGACGACGGCACTCTGGATCCAGGCACAGCTCGGTACGGGTGAAGCGCCTGCGTGGTACATTGGCGGTGTTTCTCTCTGGCTCTGGTTCACTGTCCTCTTTGCAAACGCGTCCGAAGCGCTGGCAGAGGGACGCGGCAAAGCGCAGGCTGAGGCATTGCGCCGCGCACGACAGGATACAAAGGCGAAACTCCTGCGCAATGCCCGGCGCGAGTCGGCAGTTGATATTGTCTCATCGACGGAGCTAAAGAAGGGAGATGTGCTTCTTGTTGAAGCGGGAGATATCATCGCAGCAGACGGAGAGGTCATCGAGGGAATTGCTTCGGTGGATGAAAGTGCTATCACGGGCGAAAGTGCGCCGGTGATCCGGGAATCGGGCGGCGATCGAAGCGCAGTGACCGGAGGTACGCGCATACTTTCCGATTGGCTGGTGATTCGCGTTTCTGTCGAGCCGGGGAGCGGGTTCCTCGATCGCATAATCCATTTGATTGAAGGGGCCAAACGGCAAAAGACGCCGAATGAAATCGCACTCAACATTCTTCTCGCGGCGTTCACGATTATCTTTCTCGTTGTGTGCGTGACGCTGCTTCCGTTTTCGCTGTTCAGCGTTGCAGCGGCGGGGCAGGGGACGCCGATCACTGTAACGGTTCTCGTTGCGTTGCTTGTCTGTCTCATACCCACAACCATTGGGGGGCTTCTTTCCGCAATTGGGATTGCCGGAATGGACCGGATGATTCGTCACAATGTGATTGCAACCTCGGGCCGAGCAATTGAAGCGGCAGGTGATGTGGACGTTCTCCTCCTCGACAAGACGGGCACAATCACGCTCGGCAATCGCATGGCAACGGAGTTCACTCCCGCTCCCGGAATCTCAAAGGAGCGTTTGGCCGATGCAGCACAACTTGCATCACTTGCTGATGAGACACCCGAAGGGCGATCGATTGTGGTTCTTGCAAAGGAAAAATATGGTCTCCGCGGCCGGGATATTCAAGAGATCTCGGCTCAGTTCGTTCCATTCAGTGCGCAGACACGAATGAGTGGAGCAGACATCCAGCCAGAAGGAACGAATGGTAGGAGGGTTATCCGTAAAGGTGCTGCAGATGCAATCAAGTCATATGTAGAGCATCAGGGCGGCATCTTTCCCGCTGCAGTTCAGCAGGTGGTACAGGAGATCAGTCGGCTAGGCGCCACTCCGCTTATTGTCGTTGAGAATAAAGAAATCCTCGGCGTCATTCACCTTAAAGATATTGTCAAGGGAGGAATCAAAGAGCGGTTCGCACATTTGCGCAAGATGGGGATCAAGACGGTGATGATCACCGGCGACAATCCTCTGACTGCGACGGCCATCGCTGCTGAAGCCGGAGTCGATGATTTTCTTGCGGAAGCAAAGCCGGAAGACAAGCTCAAATTGATTCGTGAGTATCAAAAAGGTGGACGCCTCGTTGCGATGACGGGCGATGGCACGAACGACGCTCCGGCGCTCGCGCAGGCCGATGTTGCAGTCGCGATGAACACGGGGACACAGTCTGCGCGTGAGGCGGCCAACATGATTGATCTTGACAGCAATCCCACGAAGTTGATGGAAATTGTCGAAATCGGCAAGCAACTGCTCATGACCCGCGGTACGCTCACGACATTCAGTATTGCCAATGATGTTGCGAAGTACTTCGCCATCATCCCCGCTGCGTTTGCCACAACCTATCCAGCCTTGAATGCGTTGAACGTCATGAAGCTGGCAACTCCTGAGAGTGCGATACTCTCCGCTGTCATCTTCAACGCGCTTATCATCATTGCGCTGATTCCCCTTGCGCTCAAGGGTGTGAAGTACCGTGCGGTGAGCGCCGTGCATTTGTTGCGAAGCCACCTGCTCATCTACGGTGTCGGTGGGATCATTGCTCCGTTTATTGGGATCAAGCTTGTCGACTTGGCGCTTGTTGCGCTCGGATGGATCTAAGTCTCGACCAACGAAGGGCAAAACAAATGGACTATCGCCATACGCAATTTGGTTGGATTATCATCGCTGCAAGTCTGGTCGTTATCATCGTTCTCTCTTTCTCCAATCTCGGGGTGGGAGCGTCTGGACAAGGCCAGAATATCGCAGCACTTCTTCTTGTTGCTATCTTGGGCCTATTCTATTCCCTGACTGTCGAGGTAAAGGACGGCACCCTGAATTGTCGGTTCGGTCCCGGGATCATTCGAAGACGATTCCTTCTTTCTGACATTGAAGACGCGCAAAGTGTGCGCAACCCATGGTATGCGGGATGGGGAATACGATGGATGCCCGGAAGGTGTGTCTTGTGGAATGTTGCAGGCCTTCAAGCAGTGGAGCTGGTACTGAAGAACGGGAATCGCTTTCGAATCGGGACGGACGAGCCCGATGCACTTGTCCAGGCAATCAAAACAAACAAAACTCTTCAGACCACCATCAACGAATAGAAACCATGAAAAGACTTCTTGTTTTGCTTTGTGTCTTTGCATCGTCGTTCTGTTTTACACAACAGGATTCAACCAAGGCGGCTCCGGAAGATCAAACCGCAAGTGTGCCATTCGCTTGGGGAGATTTCACCTGGCTGCAGGGGAATAGTCGTCTTCACAGCCAGGTGCTTGATTCCAAATACTTTACCGGTGATGTGACGGTTGATGTCAACTACAATTTCAATTTCAACCACCCGCTGGACCATACCAATTCCGGCTCGACGGCCACCTTTCGTTCGGATGAATTCAACGTTTCATACATCGAAGCCGGCGGTGATTTTCATGATCCCGAAAGCGGTGCACGTGGAAGACTGATGTTGCAGTTTGGAACTCGCGCCACTGGAATCCCGCGCAATGACAACACTCCGCTCCGCGGTCAGTTTGATCTGTATACGGCTCTCCGCTTTGTCACCGAGGGATATGTGGGAATGCATCTCAATACGATGCACGGGGTCAATATTGATGTGGGAATCTTCAAGTCGTATGTCGGACTCCTATCATACAATAACTTTGAGAACTGGAACTATCAGCCCTCATACACTTCTGATAATACTCCCTGGTTCTTCACGGGTGTTCGCGTCCAGACATTTCCAACAGACAGATTGAAATTCGAGTACTGGCTGATCAACGGATGGCAGACGTACGGAATGTTCAACGAGCAGCCCGGGTTGGGGTTTCAGACCATTTACCGTCCGCAGGAGTCAGTATCCATCCTTGCGAGCGCATACATTGGATGGGACACGCCGAATACACCAGGTCGTATTCGGTTTCACAGCGACAACAGCCTGCTAATTCGCTATCGCCACGAGCCCGGAAGTTCCATTCCGATGGCTGCGTTTTCAATTACGGGGGACATCGGGTTCGAGAACGGGGGAGGCGTAGTTCCGTTCGGCGGCGATTCGGCAAAACCTGCGCAAAACTTCCTCAGCTGGATGATTTATCACAGACTATGGCTCGGCCAAGAGGAGCACTTCGCCTGGACTCTTGGCGGAGGAATGCTGCACAATCCTGGCAGGTATCTGGCGCTTCTTCCAACAGGGGCAGGAGTGCTGACCCAAAATCCGGGTGACAAGTTTGACTCCTGGGATTTCTCCACGGGATTTCAATACATGCCGAATGAGCACGTCACGTGGGGACTTGAGGCTGTGCATCGCGAAGCCTCGGTTCCGTATTTCGCGGGGCCGGGGGGACTGACGTCGCCGAATGGTTGGAATCCTCCGATTGGTGACCCGACAGGCTTCGTAGCAGACCTTGTGAAGAGGGAGAACCGGATCATTGGTTCAATCATCGTCCGGTTTTAGCCGGTGATGTTTGGGAGTAGTAGGATGAAGTCGGTCCATTTCAACAGCGCGCTCGGAAACACGGCCGGGTTTGATATTCCACGATTGCCGGCAGACATGATGTTCGGGCGATCTTTCATCAGAACCATCCGTGATGTTGTCAATGATTGGTCGGCAGCGATGGATCATGTCAACATGGCTGTGAGGGAAGGAAAGGCCCTTGATCAGCTTGAGCAGCAACTCTCTCGAATATCTGACTTTGAGGGAATGATCGTAGATGAAATGCCGATTGCGAATCAGGGAGAACGTGAGTGTTATGTCACGATAGTCATGGCCAAGCCACCCTTGCGAGAAATTCAATCGACAATAGCACATACGGTGGCATATGTGAATATGATGAACGGAACGGGAATCCGCGTTCGGATTATGGCCTAAGGGCTGAGAGGGCTCAGGATCATCGTTTCCGCAGAAATGGGCCGAGTCTTTATGATTTCTTTATGCATGTTACCGATACCTTTACCATCCTTTGATTGTGAGAATGTGCTTTCTTGACGATGATTGTATGGTGGCTACCATACAAGGAGATCGTCATGACGGTTACAGTGTTCGTCATCTTCAGTGTCCTCGCCCTCTACATAGGCGTGTGCATCGTTCAGTTCAGGAGGCTTAGCCGGTGAATGGCAACGGAATTCCGGGATTCAACGTCGTCCATGTCTCACAATGACGAAGCGCTTTTCCACGCCTCTTTAAGCTCCCTCGTTTTTCTTCTTCCCTGAACCCAAGTAGTGTTTCTCGACCGCTGAGGTCATCCCCTGGGAATCTAACATCCCGGTTTCGTATATTCCTGTAATACGATTCCCGTTCTCAGTCTCTCCATGATGCAAGCAGCCCTGACAGCGTTGTTGACAGGCGTAGCATTTATCAGTTGCGGTGGTTCCCACGCGCCGGTATCCCGTCAATCCAACGGCAATGAACACGTATATCGCCGTGATGATCTACGATGAAAAGACATTGAGAATTCTCGAGCGCAAGCACTTATCGATACCGCATTCGCCGAGATCCGGAGGGTGGAGAGCTTCGCCACAGACTACAGCGACAGCAGCGATGTGGGAAGAGTCAACCTCGCGGCCGGAAAAGGCTCGTTGAAAGTCTCCGAAGAGCTCATTGACCTGGTCAGAGCGGGAATGAGTTATGGAGATCAATCCGGTGGCAAACTCGATATCACCGTGGGCCCGCTTGCGAAAGCCTGGAATTTGTTTGCCGAGCATCCTCGGGTTCTCACGCGACAGGAGGCGGATTCACTTCTTCCTCTCGTGAACTACCGGTCCGTTCACATCAATGGACGATATTTGTTCCTTCCCCAGAAGGGAATGCGTCTTGACCTTGGTTCCATCGGCAAAGGATGGGCGATAGAACGGGCTGCCGACAAGTTGCGGCGCGCAGGGCTCAAGAAGTTCATTGTGGACATCGGAGGAAAGCTCAAGGGTGGAATTCCCGGGGATGCACCTGCTTGATTCCGCAGTGGCTGATGTCTCGGTTCGACATCCGAGAAAACCCGGCACGTACCTTGGGCATTTCATGATGGGTTCAGGGGCCGTGTCAACATCCGGAGACTATGAACGGTTCTCATTCAGAACGGAATTCGCTACCATCATCTGCTTGATCCTGCGACTGGTTTCCCCCTTCGGGGAGTCGCTGCCGTGACCGTGATAACTCAGGATGCATTCGTTGCAGACGCACTGTCAACGGTCGTCTTTCTGCTTGGTAGAGAGCAAGGGATGCAGTTCATGAGGAATACGCCTGGACTCGACGGCATGATCACGTACGAGGATGGTGACAGCTTGAAATCTGAAATGACTGAGAGACTTGCCAGGGCGTTCAGACGTGAACGGAGCAACGACTGAACAATGTTGTCGCGCCAATTTGTCGAACATTGATTTCGTCGAAGCTATGTTCAATGTACTATGAGAATCGGGATTTTACAGGGACTTCTTGATTCCCCGAGGCGGGGAAGCGTTGCCCTGCTTGTCGCCTGCTTCATTCTCTTTGTGGGGTACAACCAGACAACCTTGCCGGATAACCCCAACCAGCATTCACGACTTCACATCCTGGAACAACAAACGAGCGCTCTTTCGGGACTCTCCATCAGACTGGAGAGGAATCCGAATCAGTACTCTCATCAGGTCCCCTGCATTTCCTTCTCTGAATCCTTGAAAGCCCTGACGGTCGACAGAACAGCACCGCCTCTGTCGTCGGAGCCTTTGAATTTCAGCCCGCTTCAATTACGCCTTATCTACAGCCAGAACACTTCCACGTACCTGTAATTCAAGTCGAGTCAGACAATCCCTTTGCGTCGCCGGCACTCTCAGTGTGGGCAAAGATTGCACACATATATGCTTGCGCGATGGGTACCCTGAATGGCTCACCCAAATGAGCCACGAATTCGAATGAATTTCTGGGAGGTGAATCATGGAACAAGTACAGGATGCGACGAAGAATTCCAGTCGCGTGAACAATATTTTCTTCTGGGCATGGGTGGTGCTAATTGTGGTGGCTGGAATATCTATGGCCATCCGGTTCATCTATGGTCAATTGCGGAGATGATGTCATTCCCGGACAAGGCAAGAAAGGCCAGCGGTTTCATTGGCTTCACTGGATAGAGGGTCAATGAAAGGTTTTCTTCGATCCGTTGACCGCCTGATTGCGGTGGCAGTCAACGCCGCAATCGTGGTTCTTTTCCTGGCAATGCTGGGGATTGCCGCGGCACAGGTGGTTCTTCGTTATTTCTTTGACAACGGGATCATCTGGGGAGATCCTGCGGCCCGCACACTTGTCCTATGGGTCGGATTCCTTGGCGCAGTCCTGACCACGAGAGACAACAAGCACTTTCAGATTGACGTACTCACGCGCTTTCTCCGCCCGGCTGGGCGGAAGTGGTTCCGAAGGTTGTCAAATCTGTTTGCCGCTGTTGTTTGCCTCGTTCTTGCTCATGCAAGTATTTCATTTCTGGGTTTCGAAAGCGGTACTAGAGGTGCCTTCAATTTGCCGGTGGTGATTGTTGACGTGATCATTCCTGCCGGGTTCTACCTGATGGTGGTTCAGTTCGCACTTCGCATGTTTGTCGCTGTTGACGGAACTCCGGTCGCAGGTTCTCCCAAAGAAGACGTGCACAGCGAGAATTGACATGGACCTCATCGTCGGTGGCATTCTCCTCATCACCCTCTCGCTCTCCGGCACTCCGTTGTTTGCGATCGTAGCAGCCATCGGGCTTCTCGCGTTTCAATTTGCAGGTGTTGACGCGGCTGCGTTCGTGGTCGAGTTGCACCGTCTTGCCGATTTCCCGGCACTTATCGCCGTTCCCCTCTTCACATTTGCAAGCCATGTGCTGTCGGACAGCCGTGCGCCACAGCGATTGATCAATCTGGTTCAAGCACTCTTCGGGTGGGTGAGAGGGGGTTTGGCGATTGTTGTGCTTTGTACTGCCGCGGTGTTCACGGCATTCACCGGGGCATCGGGAGTGACCATCATAGCACTCGGAGGATTGCTCTACCCCTCTCTTCTCAAACACGGATACCCTGAGAAGTTCTCACTCGGCCTCATGACGACGTCCGGCAGCCTGGGACTTCTCTTCCCCCCCCATCTCTTCCCATCATACTGTATGCTCTTGTTGCAAAAATCAGTGTGAACACACTGTTCCTGGCTGGCGTGGTGCCTGGCGTCTTACTCGTTGTCGTCCTGGCGTTATATAGCATTCAAGTCGGGACGGCTGCAAAGGTTGATCGCATTCCATTTTCTCCGGGTGGAGTCTGGCGGACTGTGAAGGAGTCGATTTGGGAAATTCCGTTGCCGTTCCTTATTGTAGGCGGAATCTATGGCGGAGTGTTCACGGCAACGGAAGCTTCAGTTGTCACGGCGGTCTATGTTCTGGTGGTTGAGGTCTTTGTTCGTAAGGATGTGCGCATGGTGCGGGACGTGCCGAGGATTATTCGTGAGAGTATGGTCCTTGTAGGGGCAATCTTCGTGATGTTGGGTTCAGCAATGGGGATTACAAATTATCTTGTCGACCAGGAAGTCCCAAGGGCATTGTTCCACGTTTTGAGCGAGTACGTTAACAACAAGTACGTGTTTTTGCTCATCCTCAACATCGTCCTGCTGGGTGTGAACATGCTGGAGGTATTCTCTGCGATCATTGTGATCGTTCCTCTCATCATTCCTGTAACCCTTGGCTATGGGATCGATCCGGTTCACCTTGGGGTGATGTTCCTGCTGAACCTCGAGATCGGATATATGATTCCGCCCCTTGCTCTGAACATCTTTCTCTCGGGCTTCAAGTTCAATAAGACCCCTCCTGAAGTCTACCGCGCTGTCATGCCTTTTCTCGTGATTCTTCTGGCCGTCCTATTACTGATTACGTACGTTCCACAGTTGAGTCTGATTCTGGCGACCGGGGCGAGCAATCAATGAGCCGTTCAATGGTATTTTTTTGAAATGATGGCAAAGGCTGGAAGTTGAGAGAGTAATTCCTATATTATGCCGTTCTCTGGCTCCGATGGTGACACCACCCGGCATTGTTCTTCACACGGAGAGACCAGAGTGTGCATCCATTCAAGAAGCAACGAAGGTAAGTTGTGCCAACGCAGGGAGTGACCACGGTCGTTTCCCGTCTTGCTGTTCCTCTCAAGAAGCCTGCCACCGCGATCCAGGTCTCACCGCAGATTGTTGATGCTGCACGCGCAGAGGTCCCCGACGTCCTCAACAAGTTTGGCAGTTCGTCTCAGGGCTTGTCGGAGACTCAAATCGAGTCACTGAGGGAAACTCATGGCCTGAATGAGGTCGCTCAAGAGGTCAGACACGGCTGGCTCTGGCGGCTCATGATTTCTCTCCGCAATCCTCTTGTGATCCTACTCGGAGCACTTGCAGCGATCTCCTTTGCTACCGGGGATGTCAGGGCAGGGACTGTCATGTGCCTGATGGTGGTGCTCGGAGTGCTGCTCAAGTTCATTCAAGAGAACCGCGCAGACGCGGCAGCCGCTCAATTGAAGGCGATGATCAAGGTTACTTCGACTGTTATCAGGGACGGCCAACCTGGAGAAGTGCCTCTCAAAGATCTTGTCCCGGGAGATGTCGTGAAGCTCTCCGCGGGCGATATGATTCCGGCGGACCTCCGAGTGATTTCCTCAAAGGATTTGTTCGTTATCCAGGCTAGCCTCACGGGGGAATCACTCCCCATCGAGAAGTTTGATGCCCGGGACGCTCGTGACAATATCTCGCCGTTGGAATTCTCCAATATTTGTTTCCTCGGCACGAGTGTGGAAAGTGGAACGGCAATGGCAGTTGCTGTTGCAACCGGGAAGAATACGTACTTTGGCAGCATGGCCGGAAGTATTACCGGTCAGCAAATCGAAACGAGTTTCGACAAGGGTATCAAGCGGTTCACATGGCTGATGCTCCGGTTCATGATGGTGATGGTTCCGCTCGTCTTTCTCATCAACGGCTTCACAAAGGGGAATTGGGGAGAGGCATTCTTCTTTGCCCTTGCCGTGGCAGTTGGCCTCACGCCTGAGATGCTGCCGATGATTGTTTCGGTGAGCCTCTCGAGAGGTGCAATCCTGATGTCGCGCAAGAAGGTCATCGTGAAGAGACTCAATTCCATTCAGAACTTTGGCGCGATGGATGTTCTCTGTACCGATAAGACAGGCACTCTGACGATAGACCATGTTATTCTCGAGCGTCACTGCGATGTCGTGCGCAAGGAAGATGATGCGGTGCTGAGAGACGCATACTTGATCAGCCACTTCCAAACCGGCCTGAAAAATGTGTTGGACCGCGCGATACTCGACCACCGCCAGGATATACACGAACAGCACGCCGTTGAGCAGCACAGGAAGGTCGATGAAATCCCTTTTGATTTCTCCCGCCGTATGATGTCTGTGGTAGTCGAAAGACCTGACAATGCTTATCGCCTCCTGACAAAGGGTGCGCCGGAGGAGGTCTTTCGGCGTTGCACGCAGTTTGAATTGGAGGATGAGATTCTTCCGATGGATCCGGTCCTGATCCAAGATCTGCGTGATGAATATGAGCGGCTGAGTGCTGATGGCTTCCGCGTTCTGGCCGTGGCGTACAAAGACCTCGAACGCCGCGCTGCCTATTCAAAGGACGACGAGAAAGACCTGGTCCTCAGGGGATATGTTGCCTTTCTGGATCCTCCGAAAGGAAGTGCCGGTCCGGCAATCGCGGCGTTGCAGAAACATGGAGTAACAGTCAAGATCCTTACAGGCGATAATGATCTCGTGAGCAAGAAGGTCTGTCATGATGTAGGGCTCCCAACCGAGCACCTCGTGCTTGGTGCCGACATTGAGAAGATGTCGGATGAAGAGTTACTGATTGCTGCCAGAAAAGCTACGATCTTCGCCAGGCTCTCGCCTGCACACAAGAAACGTATCATCGAGGTGCTGAGGGCGAATGGACACGTGGTTGGTTTCATGGGTGATGGTATCAATGATGCTCCCGCTTTGCGCGCAGCTGATGTTGGCATTTCAGTTGACACTGCGGTTGATATCGCGAAAGAATCTGCTGATGTGATCCTTCTTGAGAAGAGCCTGATGGTGCTGGAGGAAGGAGTGCTTGAGGGGCGAAAAGTGTTTGCCAACATCATCAAATATGTCCGGATGGGAGCAAGCTCAAACTTCGGCAACATGTTCAGTGTGTTGGGCGCGAGCGCATTCCTTCCCTTTGTGCCGATGTTGCCAATCCAGGTGCTTACCAATAACCTGCTCTATGATTTCTCTCAGGTTCCGATCCCGACCGATAATGTCGATCCAGAACAAGTCGTCAAGCCACGCCCGTGGTCAATGAATGAAATCACACGGTTCATTCTTTTCATCGGTCCCATCAGTTCGATCTTCGATTACACGACGTACTTCGTGATGCTGTACGTCTTCAATTGCTGGGATCCGTCTCGATCCTCGTTGTTTCAAACAGGCTGGTTTGTTGAGTCACTGATGACGCAAACGCTCATTATTCACATCATTCGTACAAACAAGATCCCATTCCTTCAGAGCAAGCCCAGCGTCCCGCTGGTCCTCACTTCGGCAATGATCATGATGGTTGGCATGTGGCTTCCTCATTCGGGACTGGCATCATCACTCGGCTTTGCCGAGTTGCCGATTCTGTACTGGCCGATTCTATTGCTAACGCTTCTGTGCTATATAGTTCTGACACAAGTTGTCAAGGCTGTTCTGTTGCGAAGGAATTGGATCTGACTTCTGAAGTGCATTAGCGGGGATGAAGGATGGCGATATGGTTGGCGATCGTGGGGATTGGTGTTGCAACTGATAATCTTCTTCTGGCCTCCGCTGCAGGTGGCTTCGTTCGATCGCGTGCGATATTGAAGTGGCTGCGCACTACAGGGCTCGTTTTCATCATTCAACTTCAGGGCCTCGCCCTCGGCTGGATGGTAGGATTGATCGTGGACAGGTGGCTTGGAAGTATTGCGCACTGGGTTGCAATTGGCTTCATCATGTCCATGGGAGCGAAGATTCTGTTTGAAGCGATCTCGGTCGACAAATTGACCGGGGGCTTTGCGCTTACGACGCAGGACATTCGTGATGCTGCCCTGGGACGGCAATCTACACATTCATCTATGGTCAAAGTGCAAACATGTTTCATGCAACATTCTTCGGATCGATAGAGTTGGTGTCCGCCGCAGCATTGCTTTGCATCATGGGAGGCCTGTTGCTCGCGGAAAGGTATCGCATTGTTTGGGTAGTCCGAATGGCGGGCGGTATCACTGTGTGTGTTTCGGCGTTGCTGTTGCTTATTCGGGAACTGTGAGGCGCATAACGGAGAATGGAACCAACGGAAAATACCCGTCCCGACCCTGATCAACTACTTCAATCCTTGAAGGACGAAGAGAAACAGGCGGCAAAACCGAAGCTAAAGATCTTCTTCGGGATGTGTGCAGGTGTGGGCAAGACCTATGACATGCTCAAGTCAGCGCATGAGATGAAGGCCAAGGGGACCGACGTTGTTATTGGCATTGTTGAGACGCATAATCGGGCCGAGACCGAGGCGCTGCTTTCCGGCCTTCCCATTGTGCCGCGCAAGAAAGTTGAGTACAAAGGAACAACCGTCGAGGAGATGGACCTCGACGCCATCATTGCGCGCAAACCCCGGCTCGTGCTCGTGGATGAGCTTGCCCACACGAATGCCCCGGGCAGCAGGCACACAAAGCGCTACCAGGACGTTCTGGAGCTGATCGATAACGGCATCGATGTTTACACGACGCTTAACGTGCAGCATCTTGAAAGCCGGGCCGACACGGTAGCGCAGATTACCGGTGCAACGATCCGGGAAACGGTTCCCGACTCCATCCTCGAGCAGGCAGATGAAGTGGAGCTGATCGATATCCCTCCTGACGAGCTGTTGAAGAGACTGTCGGAAGGGAAAGTATACACGCCCGAGCGATCACAAAAGGCGATTCAGAATTTCTTCCAGAAGGGTAACCTCACAGCGCTGCGCGAGATGTCGCTCCGGTTGACCGCGGAGCGGGTTGACCATCAACTGCGTGATTACATGCAGACGAAACGGATTGCCGGCCCGTGGAAGTCCGGCGTACGTCTTCTGGTCGGCATCAGTACCAGCCCCAACAGCGTATCCCTTATCCGTTGGGCACGACGCATGGCGTACACAATGGATGCCACGTGGATCGCCGTGTATGTGGAGACGGCAAGGACACTGTCTGAGGCCTCGAAGACACAGCTGGCGAAGAACATCAAGCTGGCTCGGGAACTCGGTGCAGAGATCGTCACAACTGCTGATGAAGATATCGCCGTGGCGCTTGTTCGCGTTGCCAGACAACAGAACGCGACACAGCTCCTCGTTGGCAAACCTCATCGCTTTCTATCACTCAGGAAGAGTCTACTCGATCAGGTCATCGAGCGGAGCGGAGACCTTGACGTGTATGTCGTTGGTGGGGAGGAGCAGCCTTCTGCGAAGCGGACCATCCGGTTTCCGGCACTGCATTCCGGGATACCCCAGTATGCTTCTGCCGTGGCAGTAGTATGTTTCGTTGCGCTTGCGTGTTATCCGATGAGATCAGTCATTGGCTACCAGACAATCTCCCTCATCTTCCTGCTGACAATTGCCCTTCTCCCGTTGAAGCTGGGATCCGGTCCGGTGCTGCTCGCGGCCGCGCTTAGCGCACTTCTCTGGGATTACTTTTTCATTCCTCCGCAGTTCACCCTCTCGGTCAATCTGGCGCAGGATATTCTGATGCTTCTCACGTACTTTGCCATTGCGACAGTAACGGGAACACTGACCGCACGCATACGGGCTCGGGAAAAGGCGGTGCGATCCCGGGAGGAGCGCGCAACAGCGTTGTATACACTTACCCGTGATCTGTCCAGCGCACCGAATCAGGATGAAGTGGCAAAGGCCGCAGTCACAAACATCAAGAAATTCTTCAAAGCTGAGGTCGCGATCTTCCTCAGCGATCAGGACGGCGATGTATTCACAAAGGCTCACCAGGCGAGCAGCTTCTCTGTGGATGAGAAGGAATTCGGCGTTGCCGCGTGGGTCTACTGGAATGAAAAAAAAGCGGGCAAATCGACTGATACCCTGCCGTTTGCGACTGCCACCTATTATCCCATGTCCGGCCCACGCTATCCGCTCGGCGTTATCGGGGTGAGATTGATGGAAGGGGATCGACTCGCAATTGACCAGGAGGCTCTGTTGGAGAACTTCATCCGACAGATTGCTTCAACTCTTGAACGCGAACAACTCAACGAGATGACGAAGAAGTCAATTGCCCTCGCAGAATCGGATAGGTTGTACAAGACTCTGTTTGACTCGATTTCTCATGAACTTCGAACTCCCATAGCGGCCATCATGAGCGCGTCAGAAGGACTCCTGGAATCCGGAGAGAACGGCCGGGAGATGGTGCGACGTGACCTGAGCAACGAAATCCACACAGCAGCGGAACGACTCAACCGGCTGGTGGAGAATCTGTTGGACATGACGAGGCTCGAAACCGGCAGGATTGCCCCCGTTCTTGATTGGGTCGATATCCGTGATCTTTTCAATAGCGCTGTGAAGAGACTTGATCATGATCTTTCGGATCACGTTGTGAACATCGAGGTCCCTGAAAATATGCCGCTCGTGGTGATTGATTTTGGTCTCATTGAACAGGTGATCGTGAACCTGCTGCACAACGTGGCGCTGTACACGCCCGCGGGTTCACGTGTCCTTCTGCGCGGATCAGTGGAAGGCAATGACTGCGTTATTGTCGTTGCCGACAATGGACCCGGTTTTCCGCCAGAGGCACTGCAGAGGGTGTTCGAGAAATTCTACCGCATTCCCGGGACCAAACCCGGTGGCACCGGTCTGGGACTTTCCATCGGCCGTGGGTTTGTCGAGGCACACAAAGGAACAATGGTCGTTCACAATGACCCGGAGGGAGGAGCTCGATTCACCATTCGTTTACCACTCCAACATGAGAACAAGGAAGCAGGTCGTTCCTCCGAATGAGCACTGGATCTCGGATTCTGGTTATTGATGACGAAGTTCAGATTCGACGACTGCTTCAGATTGCCCTTGAAGGAGCGGGATACGAAGTGGCTACTGCTGCATCCGGAGAAGAAGGCGTGCTGCAGTCAACAATGGCGCGGCCTGAACTGATTATTCTGGACCTCGGGTTGGGTGACATTGATGGTGTTGATGTATTGAAGAGAATAAGGGAGTGGTCCACGCTTCCGATTCTGGTAGTCTCCGTTCGGTCAGGCGAACGTGACATCGTGGCGGCACTTGATGCCGGGGCGGACGATTATCTCACGAAGCCATTCCGAACCGGAGAATTGCTCGCCAGGGTACGCACCGCACTCCGCCACCGTCAATCAACCGAGCAGGGAGTCATTTTCCAGAGTGGAGACATCACCGTAGATCTTGCCAACCGAGTTGTGAAGAAGAGCGGCACGGCTGTAAAGCTTACCCCTACAGAGTATACACTCCTTTCCCTTTTTGTTCGCAACGCCGGGAAGGTCCTCACGCATCGCTACATACTCAAAGAAGTGTGGGGGCCGGCGTTCGAAGAGGAGAGCCAGTATTCGCGCGTCTATATCGGGCAACTCCGAAAGAAGCTTGAAGACGATCCGGCAAATCCTCGACTTCTGTTGACTGAATCAGGTATTGGCTACAGGCTTGTGGTGGATGAGTAGGTGCATGTGTGGATGAGAGGCTGCCAGGGGTTCACCCGGCGTTCAGGAGCCGGCCACCTGGGGTACCCCGTTGCTGGGGGGATACATGATCTTCTTTGCCTCGTAGTTGTGGAAATCCGTCAGGACTTCACGCATTCTTCGCAACGCCCCATCGATGCGGTCGAGGCAAGTGAGTACCTCGTCGTCCGATGCAAAGCGCTCCCGAATCGAACCGGCTGACAGAGATATGACCGCCAGGGGATTGTTGATCGCATCCGTCAGCAATGTTGTGACGTCATCAAGCAGACCTAACTGAATTCGTTGCCGCTCGTATTCAAGCGCGATCTTCCGGTGGCTCTCCTGTTCTGCTTCCTGTTTCTTTCTGTAGTCGTGTAACTTCATCCCTGCAACGAGAAGAAGCCAGAGCAGAATGAGGGAATCGAACTGAAAGAAATACCCTTGAAAGCCCCACCGTGCGTGGGTAGTTGAGAACATATCGAGGGCACTCCAGAGATAGTATGCGAAGATGATCGCGCCGGCAAGTACGATGCCGTACCTATCCAGGATGCCGTATACTTGCTTTTGTACTTTTGCCTGAAAGGGCATGTTCGATCGCTTTCAAAAGGTAGTTTGGATTGTATGGTTTCGTGATGTAATCCTGCGCACCAAGGGTGATGCTCTTGAGCGCGTTGTCCAGACCTGACGTCCCCGTGGTCATGATAACCGGGATCGGCCGGCGACTCTCGTTGATGTACTCCAGCACTCGAAAACCGCTATCGTCTGGTAGCGTAATGTCAAGAAGAACGATGTCGTAGGCTCTTTCTTCCCAGCAGGCTCAGCGCAGTGCCGCAGTTCCATGCTTCCTCAACCTCATAACCCTCCAACTCCAACGTTGTCAGCATTACGGCTCTGAGATCATCGTCGTCATCGACCAGAAGTATTCTTGCGTCTCCGGCCATACGGTTGCGGATTCCTCTATGGGACAATAATACATCCCACAATACCAATGTCATGCCAGCATGAAACACGTGCCATACCCCCTGTTCTGCAATTTGGCACGTGTTGTCCTGCTTGTCCCCAAAGCAAATGAGTACATATTACCCCACAGCGGTCACTTTTAGCTCGTCTATGTATGTACGCCACGGACGATTCGATTCGATATTCCGCAAGTGAGTGCAGGTCTGAATTGAAACGCCAAGATTCAACAGTCGGATGAACCGCCCGGGGACGGCACGGTCAACACCTGCTTCTTGACAGCAGATCAAAACCGGAGTATCTTCTAGCGAATGACAATCGTCCTAATTGAAGGAGAGACGAGATGTGTAGACAGGTCTCTGGAGTTCTTCTACTTTTCTTAACGATCTCAGGTGTTGCGACCGCGGATGATTGGAATTCGGGAACAGGCGGGAAGCCATCACGAAGCGGTCTCTCAACGGAGCATGGACCTCTGACACCAACAGTTCTTTGGGACGGAGGGTTGCCTGCCGTGGTTGCACAGCCTCCGGTAATTGAGGGAAATACACTGGCAATGTCCCGGATCCAAAACATCAACGACGTTCTTCACGGAACGTTCATTGTTGTTCATAACCTGACCACGGGTGATACTCTCTGGACAAAGGATTTGCCTATAGATTTTCCTGCCACAGATTGGCGCAACCGGGTATCTGCCATACGGGACGGCAGAGTGTATGCAACCCGTTCAGGCAACGACAACTATTCGTTCCTGTACGCCCTCGATGCAACTACAGGGGCGATACTCTGGCGGTCCCAGGATTCGATCGGTGAGAGCTCAACGGAAAGTCCATCCTTTGCGCCGAACGGCGATCTGATTATCGGGAGTTTCAGAAACATTGAACGAATGAATGCAACCAATGGCACACGTGTGTGGCGGGCCAGCCGCACGAGCCCGACCTCTAATGGCAATGAGGCTGCCGTGTTCGGGAATCAAGTCTACGTTTGGGAGGCGTCGCCGCAGGGACCAAAGGTTTCCGTGTTCGGCCTGACGACAGGTGGATACCTCTATTCGAGCCCGGGCATCGGTGGAGGGTTTGTCCAGCAACTCGGACTTTTTGTAGGTCTGGATGGAACGATATATGCCCCACGAAGTCAGAACAATGTCGTGTCCGATTTCCTTGTTGCGTTCACAGATATTGGAACGGCACTCGTGGAGAAGTGGCGTGTCCCGCTTGGGTATGTTCCGTTTGCGTCCTTTGGGGTTGGACCAGACAGCAGTGTGTACAGTTACACCCGAGAGAAGCGGGTAGTGAGGATCAAGCCCCCCACGGGGGAAATTGTTGATTCGTCGGAGATTCTCGCCTCCGACTTTTTCCAGCCGCGCATGGCAATCGATTCAGCCGGCATCGTATATGTGACAAACGGCGGGTTCAGTCAGGGAAGCCTGTACTCTTTCAATCCGAATCTCTCCACCCGCTGGACGGTGGCTGTCCCAAACGTGAACATCGGTGGTCCGGCTCTTGGATCGGATGGTACCCTGGTTGTATGTGGCACCGGGACAGATGTTCGGGCGTTTCGCAGCGGAGCAACGGCTGTTGTTTCTCCGAACGATGAGTGGGTTGGCGCCATGCCGACGTTGTATCAGAACTATCCCAACCCATTCAACCCTTCGACGACGATTCAATACACTCTCCCGAGGAGCGGTAACGTCAACCTGGGAGTATATGACGTGCTTGGCCGGCGGGTCTCGCTGTTAAGCGACGGGATGAAGGAGGCGGGAACGTATTCGCTCAAGTTTGAAGTGAGAGGTCTCACGACAGGTGTGTACTTCTATCGACTTGAGTCGGGGCCATTTGTTGTTACAAGAAGA
>CAVTJO010000004.1:0-39376 GCA_963734955.1 uncultured Bacteroidota bacterium | reverse complement strand
CGCGTAAGCAACCCGCGAGTGTTCGCACGGCTGTTGACTTTGGCTGTCTCGGGGCGTACCTCGTTGCAGAATGGTGGATCATTCGAGATGAAAACGTCAATCCAACGTGTCTGCATCATGGCAGTCCTTGCCGCGGGACTATCCTGTAAAGACCAGGGTGACGTCGTCAATCATGTGGAGCCGTCGAATTTCAACCTGCGCCGGACGCAACAGGTGTTGACAAAGCATCGGTGGTATACGTACGGTTTGACAGAGGCGTTGACTGGAGCGAGGCGGCAAAGATTCGATTCGTATGTCGACGACACGAGTCATGTGGACAGCTACCCGGGATGCGGATTGACTCCACCGATAACGGCTCTCTTATGTGTGGGTCCGTTTATTTGGAAACCGGGACGGACCGTCGAGGTGACAATTCCGAAGGAGATCACGGATTCGGAGGGCAACGTCCTTGGACAACCTTTCACGTATCGATTCGCGACCGCCCGGGATACTGTTCCGTTTGACCTGGTGGAAACCCGACCGGCGCCCAATGACACGGTTTCCATCGGTACGTTCCACAATCTGTTTGGAATGCTGAGGTTTAGCGACTATTTGTATGTCGGCGACTCAGTCCTTACGATTGATCCTCCAGCTACGGTTCACATCAGTGTTTCCATCATCATCGAAGGCAGGAATGGCCCCCAGAGGACGGTTCATTTCTTTATAGAGGATTTGCAGCCGTTCCTCACGTACACGCTAACCCTGCCCCGGAACATTGCCGACTACGAGGGCGAGACCCTGCCCGGCGAACGGCATGTTGTCTTCCACACAACGCCATAGGCAAGGGACCATCACAACATCTCCGCCCGTCCTCTCTCCTCGCAACTAGCTTTTGGCCTGTCGTCTGTTCCGGACGACAGACATAACCACGGTAATGGTGAGAATTCCTCCGATCACAGCCAACGACGCTGCAATTGGAAGATGAACGAAGTCAGCGATGAGCATCTTCACGCCGATGAACATGAGGATGATCGAGAGGCCGTACTTCAAATAATGGAATGATCTCATCGCCCCGGCAAGCACGAAGTAGATGGACCGGAGTCCAAGAATGGCAAACATATTCGAGGAGTAGACGATAAACGGGTCCCTGGTAATGCCGAACACCGCCGGAATCGAATCAACTGCAAACACGACATCGGTTGTTTCCACGGTAATCAGCACGATCAGGAGCGGTGTAATCCACAACCGCCCATCCTTCCGGAAAAAGAATCGGGGCGGTTCAAATCCTTCTGACACCGGAAACAGCTTCTTGATCAATCGTATGATCCTGTTCTTCTCCGGATGGACCTCCATCTCCTTCTGGCGCATCATTTTCCACCCGCTGACGACCAGGATGATGCCAAAGATATAGAGTACCCACTCGAATCGCGCAATCAGCACCGACCCGGTGACAATAAACAGAAACCGCATCACGATTGCTCCGAGCACCCCCCAGAACAATATCTTGTGTTGATATTTCGCCGGTACGCCGAAGTACGAGAAGATCACAAGGAAAACAAAGATGTTGTCGACGGAAAGCGATTCTTCAACAAGATACCCCGTGAAGAACTGCAAAGCCGCCTCGCCTCCCCCCCTGGTGTCGTGTACTCCCAGGCCGGCACCGAGCCAATTGTTTTCATACATGAAGTAGATGAACAGGTTGAACGCCAGAGCAACGGCCACCCACAACGTGCTCATGATTGCAGCTTCCTTCACCCCGACGCTATGCGCCCGCTTCTGAAAAACGCCAAGGTCGATAACCAGAAGGATAATGATCAGCCCTGTAAACAATACAAAGTGGAGTATCTCGTTGGTTACCACACTGCCCCTTAAGGTTTGTCCAACCGTTGCTCCAACCAGCGACTGAAATCAGCCAGACTTTCATCGCTGATCTGGTGTGCCATAGCGTATTCCCTGTATTCGACACGGGCATTACCACCCTCAAGTAATTGTCTTGCACGTCTCGCGCGTTGAACAGGTATGACGGGGTCTTCGGTCCCGTGCGCGACAAAGAAATCAGTTGAGGCTATCCCGCTCCAGAGGTATGTCAGATGTGTATCCTCAGCGACATAACCACTATTCGCAATAACACCCCGAAACGTTGCAGGTCGAGTCAGAGCCAATGCATACGACATCACCGTCCCCATACTGAAGCCGAGAAGATACAACTGGCGCTTGTCGACCGGGTAGTGAACGAGAGCTTCGTCGATGAATGCGGTGAGCTTAGTATAACTTGACTTGAACATCGTCGGTTCTGTTGTACCCGTTTCTCCGGCATCGTACCAGGTGTACCCTCCCCCAAATTCAAATTGATGGGGGGCTCGAACGCTGAGGATCAGTAAACGCTTATCAAGATATGATGCAAGCCCCAACAAATCCTCTTCATCTGCTCCCCGGCCATGGACGAGAATAACAGTGGGGTTTGAAAAAGGATGAGGCTTTTGCGGCTGAACAACCCGATGATATAGTGTTGACTCGATACTTTTCATCTCAGTGTTACATGCCCCCTATCCCTTTACGCTTGAGGACGAATCAAGCGCCACCTTTCCCGAACAGGCTCGAGTACACTCCAAAATCACTCTCGCTGAATACGATGAATCGGAGTTCATTGATTTCTGTGTGTGTACTCAAGAACTCAGACACTGTCGTGAATGCGATCCGCGACGCCCGCCCGATCGGGAAACCGTATATCCCCGTACTGATTGAAGGGAACGCGATGCTCTTGATATTGTTGCGGACTGCAAGCATCAGGCTGTTGTGGTACGCATTCAAGAGAAGCTTATCCTCGTTATGAGAGCCGCCGCGCCACACAGGCCCAACCGCATGGATGACATAGCGGGCCTTGAGGTTTCCGCCGGTGGTAATCACCGCCTCGCCTGTCGGGAGTTCCCCCTGCTGTTGTCGAATTCGTCTGCACTCATCAAGAATCCGGGGTCCTCCCGCACGATGGATCGCCCCATCAACGCCTCCGCCACCCATCAGACTTGAATTTGCCGCGTTGACAATCGCATCGACATCTTCAAGTGTGATATCACCCTGCTTCAAAAGAAGCCGTGATTTAGCCACTATAAGTTCCATGATTCAAACGGGAACAATGCAGCCATGCAAATCGACTGGAAGCTGGCGCTATTGATACTGCTCGTGGTAGCTGTAGAGAGGTAACGTCAGAATGTACTGAATCCGGACTGTGGATGCAAGAAATCAGGCGAGAGATCAGTCCTCCGGCCGTTCACCCGAAGGAGCCATCTTCACAAGCCGCGGCATGAACCTCGCAACCGGACGCGCAAGATCAAGCTGTGCATTCATGACATCGTTGATATTCTTGTATGCCCACGGGACCTCGTCAAGCCCGGCAGAGAGAAGCTCCACTCCCTGCTTCTGAAGAAACTCCTTTGTCTCTTTCCAGGTAAACGTCTTCAGTGCGGCCTTGCGCGACATTCTGCGCCCTGCGCCATGCGAGGTGGAGTTAAGAGAGAAAGAGTTAGCCAATCCTTCAACGATAAAGCCGGGTGTTCCCATCGAGCCGGGAATGATACCAAGTACCCCCGCCCCGGCAGGAGTTGCACCCTTGCGGTGGACTATGACGTCACGGCCCCGGAGTCTTTCCCTCCACGCGAAATTGTGGTGGTTCTCGATTTGTTTGAGGATGGGATGGCGCAGGAATTTCACAATGGCATCATGGATAAGATGGTGATTTGCCGACGCGTACTTTCCCATGAGTTCCATCGCAGCCCAATATTCGGCACCTTCATCATCAACATCGAGCCAGGCAAGATTGCGCGCGTGGCCGGTAAGTTCGGGATGACGCGCCTTCGCAACACGCGTGTAGCACTCTGCAACTGCCGCCCCTGTACCTCTGCTTCCACTGTGCGAAAGTAATGCGAGATACGAACCACGCGGGACACCAATGGCATCTTGCGCAAATTCCACCTCAACGAACTCAACAAAATGATTACCGGATCCGGACGTACCAAGCTGCCGATGCGCCTTGTCCTTGAACTCGCGTGTCACCGGAGAGATATTCCAATCATCATCCATGACAATGTGGGATTTTCTTTCCTTCCATTCAGCACCGACACCGAAGCGGGTATTTGTCTCAATGGCGGATTTATAGAGATCATGTTCCGTCCTCACCACCTTTGGCGGGACGTCGAACACCGTCATCATCATCCTGCATGCGATGTCAACGCCGACACCATACGGAATCACGGCATTCTCTGTGGCCAATACGCCCCCGATGGGAAGTCCGTATCCCACGTGAGCGTCAGCCATAAGCGCCCCCGCCACGGAAATTGGAAGCGCCATGGCAGCATCCATCTGTGCCGTTGCTTCAGCATCAATGTCACTGCCCCAGGTTTTGTAGGATGGCGTTGTCAATTCGGTCGGGGGAATAGCCATCGGCTACTTCACCGCGTCTTTCTTCAATTCGTTTTTAAACACCTTCTCGAACTTCTCAAGCTTTGGACCGATCACGAACATACAGTAAGGTTTGTAGGTGTTGTTATTGTAGTAATCCTGATGATAGGACTCGGCTTTGTAAAACGCTTTGAATGGGCTGATTTCAGTCACGATTGGATCCTTCCATGCTCCGGACGAATCAAGCTCCGTCTTGTACTTTTCCGCCAGCTCCTTCTGTTTCTCGTTATGGTAGAAGATGACCGAACGATATTGTGTGCCTGAGTCGTTTCCCTGCCGATTGAGCGTTGTTGGATCATGCGTCTTCCAGAACACCTGCAACAGTTCGTCGTACGACACTTTGGATGAATCATACATAATCTGCGTGACTTCCGCATGTCCTGTTGTCCCCGTGCAGACCTGTTCATACGTGGGATGGGGAACTGTTCCGCCCGAATACCCCGACTCCACTGAAACAACACCCTCAAGCCGCTGAAACA
The DNA here is from genome assembly GCA_963734955.1 of uncultured Bacteroidota bacterium. Taxonomy (GTDB): domain Bacteria; phylum Bacteroidota; class Ignavibacteria; order UBA10030; family UBA6906; genus UBA11986. The sequence continues at coordinate 34,463 of CAVTJO010000004.1, read as the reverse complement.
CTGCCTCGGTGCACCAGAAGCACCCTTCCCCAAATGTTGCTGTATCCAGATTGGTACCCACCATAGACTTTGAACCTTCCGAATTGTGTTTGGATTGACCGATACTCTTCTGTTCGTGACCGTTCATCGCAAGCGCCGTTACCAGCACTGCACACGCAAGAACCACGATCGCAACACCTTCTTTCATTGAGCGACCCCTTCTGATGGAATTGTTACACACTGTTTGAAGACACAAAAGCCTCCGTTGGGACCCAGAGGCTTTGTGCGTCGACACTCTATAAACCAATTATTTCGGGCCCGCGTTCCTTACCTCCGGGGTTGCCCCGGATGCAAACTGTTCGAAATTCTTCTTGAACTTCTCGGCAAGCTCCCTGGCCCTGGCATCATAGGCTGATTTGTCTTTCCAGGTATTTCGCGGGTTGAGTACGTCCGCTGGAACATCGGGGCACGACTTCGGGGAATGAAGGCCGAAGACGGTATCTTGTTCCGTGGGAACCCCTGAGAGCGATCCGGAAAGGGCTGCACGCACCATTGCGCGCGTATATGCGATCTTCATACGCGACCCTGCCCCGTAAGACCCTCCACTCCATCCGGTATTAACGAGCCACGAAGTAACATTGTGCTCGGCAATTTTCTTGCCAAGGAGATTCGCATAGACAGCAGGAGCCATTGGCATGAAGGGGGCGCCAAAGCAGGTGCTGAATGTTGTCTGCGGCTCGGTCACTCCCCTTTCAGTCCCCGCGACCTTGGCGGTGTACCCGGAAAGGAAATGATACATCGCCTGGGCGGGGGTAAGTTTTGAGACCGGAGGCATTACTCCAAATGCATCGCAGGTAAGCATGATGATGTTCTTCGGATGCCCGGCCATACCGGACGGGACGATGTTTTCAATGTGCGAGAGGGGATATCCGGCACGCGTATTTTCCGTAAGAGAGACATCATCTAGATCGATTTCCCGCGTCCGTGAGTTGATGACGACATTCTCCAGCACCGTTCCGAACATGCGAGTTGTCTTATAGATATCCGGCTCCGCTTCCCTCGAAAGGCGGATTACCTTTGCGTAGCAGCCACCCTCAAAGTTAAACACGCCTTCATCCGACCAGCCATGCTCATCGTCGCCAATCAGCGACCGTTCCGGGTCGGCAGAGAGGGTGGTCTTTCCCGTGCCGGACAAGCCAAAGAACAGCGCGGTGTCGCCATCCTTGCCGACGTTTGCCGAGCAGTGCATCGGCATGACCCCCTTTTGCGGGAGAAGAAAGTTCAGAATTGTGAACACCGACTTCTTCATTTCTCCGGCGTAGCTGGTCCCCCCGATCAGAACAAGCTTGCGTTCAAAATTGATTGCGATGAAGACGTCTGAGTTTGTCCCATCCGTACCGGGGTACGCATGGAAACGAGGTGCGTCGATGATTGTGAAAACTTCTTCGGGCGAATGCCGTATGGATCCATGAGGCTGGATGAGCAGGTTGCGAACGAACAAGCTATGCCAGGCATACGCCGTGATGAATCGTACAGGCAACCGGTAGCGCGGATCAGCGCCACCAAACAGATCCTGCACGTAGATGTCACGGTTTTGCAGATACCCGCACATCTTTGCATGCAGAGCCTCAAACTTTGAGGGATCCATCGGGCGATTGACTTTTCCCCACGCGATCTTGTTTTCGCTGGACGGCTCCTTCACGATGAATTTGTCGTTGGGAGAGCGTCCTGTGTGATGACCGGTGTGAGCGACCAATGGCCCGAGATGAGAAATCCAGCCTTCACGGTTGCGCACAACCTCTTCATACAATGCAGGAGTCGAGAGATTCCAGTGGATGGTCCCAAGATTCCTCATCCCAAGATAGTCTAACTGGTCATCATGGTCCTGCATGACCGGAGTTCCTCAAATGTTATGTGTCGTGGAAATAGAAGAAGCTGTGGGGGGCGAGCTAATCGTTGTTCTCAAACGACTATCTCAAGATACCGAATAATGAGATTCATTTCAAGACAAGGCGCTTAGCTCAGAACTCCAGTCTTAAGTAGAACTTCATTGTAATAGCTCAGTAGAAATGTCAGGTTTGCGTCCAACAGAAATGTCATGTATGGTGGGAGTTTTGACAATGAAAGGCTCACCACCATGACAGAAACCTTGCACATGAGCTCCGAGAAATGGAACGATTGAAGATCATTGCGCGATCCGGATTTTTTTTTTTTTTTTTTTTTTTTTTTTTTTTTTTTTTTTTTTTTTTTTTTTTTTTTTTGTAACCACTATCTTAAAACTTGCTTTCTCACCTCAACAGCACGGTCAAAACTTAAATCTACTATTAATTCAACCAGATATATCTTGCACCAGCAAAATCACTCTCAAAGCGCTTCTCTTGAGTTCATGTTCAGGCACAAAAATGGAAACTGGCACAGGCTAGAAGGAAACGGGAGGAACCTGCTGGAAGTCGAGAGTGTAAGAGGAATTTTGGTAAATTCACGGGACATCACCGAACGAACGAGACTTCAGGAACGCCTCGACAATGCTGCACGTCAGAGGGCCGAAGATCTTCGGAATTTTGCGCGTTCAATCCAAAAAGCCCAAGAAGAAGAACGCCAACGCATTGCGCGAGAACTCCATGACGATGTATGTCAGCACTTGAGTGCCCTGAGCCTGCATATGAGCGCTCTGGAGGATGCGATTCCTAAGAACAAGCGAACAGAACGAAAGCGGTGGCTTGGGTTGCGAAAACAGATCGATGACCTTATCGAAGATGTTAGGAGAATATCGACGGACTTGCGCCCGACAGCGCTTGACCAATTTGGACTTGTAACTGCACTACGGCTGTTATGTGTTGAATTTCAGAACACTCATAAGATAGAGGTCCAACTGGAAACAAGCATTGAGGGCCAGGACCGCCATGAGATGCAGACCGAGATAGCAGTCTATCGCATTGCGCAAGAGGCGCTGATGAACGCTGCCAAACACTCTGCCGCAACACAGGTCTGCATGATGTTATCAAATACAGCACAGACTTTGAAATTGGTTGTGAACGACAATGGACGGGGATTTCAGATGAAAGAAAGGAACATCATCATGCAACAAGGAATGGGCCTGATGAGATATGCAAGAGCGTGCGCAACTCCTGGGGGGAACTTGTACCGTTCAGTCGTTCCCGCAGCGAGGGGTGACTGTCACCATAACGATCCCTCCCCAACGATGAAGAAAATCCGATTACTGATCGCAGATGACCATGCCATTGTGCGCGATGGGCTTCGCATGCTGTTCAAGAGTGATACGGCGTTTACAATTGTCGGGGAGGCAACCAATGGAGAGGAGGCAGTGAGCTTGACCAATTCCCGGCGACCTGACGTGGCGATTCTTGATATCTCGATGCCGATCCTCAATGGTATTGAAGCCGCGAAGAAAATCAGAGAGCTCGCACCGGAAACCAGGATTTTGATCCTCACTGTCCACCAGAACCAGGAATATATCTATGAGATGATCATGGCCGGCGCTAATGGCTACCTCCTCAAGAATGCGGAGCGCAAGGATATCTTTGCCGCAGTCCGCGCCGTCTCTCGTGGAGAACCGTTCTTTAGCCCAGGTGTGTCAAAAGTATTGATTGAAGGATTTATCAAGCGGGCAAAAAATGGCGAACCGCAAACTCATGGAGACGGTCATCTCACCAAGAGAGAGGTCGAGATTCTGCGTCATGTTGCAGAAGGAATGAGCAGCCCGCAGATTGCGAAGAAACTCTACCTGAGTGTCAGTACCGTGAACAGCCACCGCACAAACATCATGAAGAAGTTGAACATTCATGACACGGCAAGACTGGTTCGCTATGCGATTCAGACGAACCTCATAAGTATTCCCACCGATCAATAGGTTCTTGGCTTGTCAAGACCTGCCTAACCAGCCCTTCATAACGCTTCCCGTTCAGTGTTGTTGTGTGAGACGGTCTAGTCAGAAATAGGTAATTTGCAAAATCGTGAAATGCAACGATGGTTCTTTCAACCCCTCGTTTGTATCATCTTGCCGTGACGAACCAAAGAAGGCAACGAGAACAATCGCAGGGAGGATGACAACAATGGTGTACAGCGAACCACTCACGGTTGGCCAAGCAGCCCACATATGCAGAGTATGCAAAAAGACGGTACTAAACTGGATCTATAGCGGAGGTATGAAGGCCTTCACAACGTATGGAGGCCACTACCGCATCTGGCCCGCCAATCTCAAGGAGTTCATAGACGCTGCGGGAATGGATATCCCGTTCGTGCCGCTGGATGTCAGAAGCATGAACGTTGTTGTTATTGATGACAATCGTACTTTTTCGACGATGCTCAGTAACCTGATTGCTGACGAATTCCCCGGGGTTGAAGTACGCGTTGCCAGAAATGGTCAAGAAGGCCTCATGTTGATTGGAGAGCTCCAACCACGGCTCGTAATTCTCGATTTGGAAATGCCTGGCATGAATGGCATCGAAACTCTCAGGCTTTTAGAAAAACGAAAATTAGACCATCGCATCTGCGTGATGGTCCTTTCCGGCTCTTTGGATGCGCACATGAAGCACGAGGCTCTGACTCTTGGTGCCGATTGCGCCTTGGACAAACTCACGGACATTAATTTCATTCTGCGTGCAGTTGCGGGATTGATTGGCCGCGGGAAGCCGGTTTCATTTGAAGTCGATCCCCTCCCCACGCAATCACAACCTGTAAGGTATACGTATACTCACAAAATATCGTGAGGAAATGAATTCGGTAGCACCGGCTATCATCGTCGATCAAATAGCACTTAGGGAAACAGTTGGAGGTATTTCTGTGAGAAACAGGTTCACTGAGGTTGATCACGAGGTTAAGGCACTAGATGCAAGCAACCTGATTCTGAGGGAAACAGCCAGACGTGGTGGCGGTGAATATCTCTGTCCCGAACCGCACTTCGGAATGAACGGATTCATGTGGGGAACGGCTGTGAAAAGACCAATTCTCCTTGATGCGTTGAGAAATGTTTCATTGAATAATGATAAGCGTCGCCAGACATGACCCACCTAGATTTAACAGAGGATCCCAATAATGGCGGCGCGCGATATCCAACCTGCACACCTTATATATCAAATCAGTGACATAAGCCATCAAAATGGTCATCTGGTATATTCTCGCGTTTGCAATCGCAATGCTGTATTCGTTGGCGTTCACACCAATAGCAAGAACACTTGCCTTTCGACATGGCGCAGTCGACTATCCTGATAGCCGCAAGATTCATGTTACTCCAATGCCTCGTTTTGGGGGCATCTCAATCATTGGAAGTCTCTTTCTAGCGTTGACAACTCTGTGGCTTTTGTCGGGAAATACTTTTCCTAGAACGGGACTTTCGCCGCTTCGAGAGTATGCCTTTTGCATTGGGGCCATCGTTGTGTTCTTACTCGGGGCATATGATGACCTTCACGGTGTATCACCTAAGAAGAAACTGGCTATCGAGTGTCTGGCTGGCCTCATCGTTCACTGGGCGGGGGTATCATTCTTTGCTAGTATGATCGGCCCAGATCGATTAGGAACGGGCCTTGCAATAGTCGATTGCGGCTTGAGTGTCTTGTGGATCGTTGGATCCACAAATGCCATGAATCTTATTGATGGTCTTGATGGATTGGCGTCAGGAGTCGGCCTTATTGCCTGCCTGACCGTGCTTCCCTTTGCGGTATGGAATAATGATCCCGTTATGGGACTCCTTGCGTTGGTCCTCGCAGGATCGTTGCTGGGATTTCTCTACTATAATTTCAACCCTGCCAAAATCTTCCTGGGCGATTCTGGAAGTCTCCTTGTTGGATTCCTCTTAGGTATCCTCTCCATCAAATGCGTCGCACCTGTCTGTGACGGGTATTTTGCCTTCATCCCCTTCTTGGTCCTCGGTTTTCCCGTGATCGATACCCTACTTGCTATCGTCAGGCGGCTTCTGCGTTCGTTGTGTTCAGAGCAGCCCAGGGGTGGGGGATTTGTCGAACGACTCAAACCCATTTTCTATCCAGACAGGAATCACATCCACCACAAGTTGATCGCAATGGGTTTATCGCAACGCAAAGCTGTCCTCTCGCTTTATGCAGTTTCATGTGGACTGGGGCTTTGTGCTATCATGCTTTCTCGTACGAATCCAGAATATGGGTGGATTGTTTTCATCGCCATCCTCGCTGGGGCATTCACTGCCATTGGCCATCTCGGATACAAGGATCTTGCCATCATTGAGAATGGATACATTCTGACGGTATTTGATCACATCTTGCATCGAAGCAAGTACCAAGCTGCTTTTGATGTAGGAATCATCGTTGCATCATTCACGCTGTCGTATGCCATTCAACGATGGACCCAAGTGCCCGTGGTATCTCAAGAGATCGTGTATAGCGGCGTGATCTTGATGATTGTTCAGACCGCTGTTCTCGGAGTATCCGACCTGTACGATCATTCGTTCACATTTCCCCTGGCAGAAAATGTGTATTTCATCCTCAAACGCGTCTCCTTTGCTGTCTTGGCTACGTGGGTTCTATCATCTATCGCGCGACCTTCTACGCTTGAAGCAACTCGTCTCTGCTGCTTACAGATTTTTGTGTCCTCCTAACTCTGTTGTGCGCATCACGATACTTGATCCGCGCATTGATTCGCACATCTCGTTCAAGAAGAATGGGAACACTAAGAGCCCTGCTCTATGGAACAGGAATAAGAGCGAGGGCACTCTCGAGACCATTCATAGCGACTCCACAAGCAGAGTAGTTCCCATCGGGTTCATCGACGACAATCCAACGCTTGAAGGTAAAACGGTATATGGGTACAGAGTGCTTGGCGGGCCCGGTCAACTCGACCGACTAATTAGCACGTTGGAGGTAGATGGAATATATGTTGCAAAAGAAGAGATAAGACAGGAAGCCTTAGACCTAATGAAGGACTGTGCGTACCGACGTGGCGTCAAGTTGATCCGGTTCAACACCAGCCTTGAAGAGATAGCACCACGGGCTTCTTGAAATCAACCCGTGTGGATATGAACATGGAGGTGAATTGTATGTCGTCAAAGTCAAATGGACAGAGATGGGATTTTATGTAGCGTGCTGGCCGAGCACTGGCAGAATCATAAGAGACTCGACCGGCGGCTCCGGGGATGTGATTGTTAGGCGACGTCCTGTTCAGCTGGAGGTTTACTCCCAGTCTTTCTTCAGCATTAGCTCTTCTATTCTGTATACGTGAAGCATCTCGTGCATTAGTAGTTGCCTGAACATTATCATTACTGAGTAATGACTGTACTCTTCATGCTCCGCCCTCCGTTGCCAATTTTCTACAGATGCTCTTTCAAGCGCTTAATGAGGCGCGCTCGTTCTCGCACACTGGTCAAGTGCTTCGTCTAAATCAATGTTTAGTAGTGAGCCAGCTTCTTCCTCTGGAGATGGCACCATAGACCTTATGTAAGGCGTTGGATCAGACAGCATCAACTCAAGGCGTGAAAGGTAAACTGCATCCGCGGTAGATATGTGGCAGGCATGTTCGTGGGCGGACCATTTGTTGGGACTGGGGCGACGCTTGAGATTCTGTGGGGGCACCTCGCGAACAAGGCTAACAATAATATCAGGAACGCCCGGTAAAGTAGCGATCAAGGTCAACCATATCTGGTAGTTGCCGGTGCTGTCGATTCAACTCATGGTTTTGCCCTCAGGAGACCATGCTGCTCTCCTCTCATTCGTAAGATCGGATGTGAGGTGACGCGCTGCTCCGCCTTCGGATCTTACGATCCAGAGATCGGATCGGTTCTTATTTGAATCCGTGTCCGGAATCGTCAGCGTGAAGACGATCCACGTGCCGTCTGGCGAGAGGGCCGGCTCAGAGACCCGCTTCATGACAAACATATCGTCCAACACGATTGGCCGTTTCAAGCGGCCTTACATTGAAGCGTACTGTTCGATTCGAAGGCGATGGCTTTGCCATCAGGAGACCATGCGGCGTCCAATACGATTGAACTGGGCATGGGTGGACGTACCTAATAAGGCGGGGAGCAGGAGAGTCAGCGCACAAATCCGACGGGGTGTCATGGCAGTACCTTGAATTACTTTGAGTTGGTCGGCACGAAATTTTTCCACATCATTGATTCGACGGGTTTGTCGGTGCGGGTAGTGTACTTGGCAGACGTTTTGGTTTTGTAGGATGTCCCGATATCACCCGATACTTCAAAGTAAATGAGTTGTCCGATCGGCATGCCGTGATACACTCGCACCGGCTGCTTTACGGAAATCTCCAGCGTCCATGTGTTGCAGAATCCGATGTCCCCCTTGCCTGCGGTGGCGTGAATATCAATACCGAGGCGGCCGATGCTGCTCTTGCCTTCGAGGAAAGGGACGTGCGCATGCGTTTCGGTATATTCCTCCGTGACGCCGAGATAGAGGCGGTGAGGAAGGAGAATGAGGCCGTCATCGGGGATTGTGAAATGATCCACTTCATTGTGCAGCTTCGCGTCGAGAATATCGCTCCTGTAGGTTGCAAGATGTTTGGCAAGGTGAACATCGTAGGAATTGGAGCCCAGGAACTTTTCATCGAACGGTGAGATGACAATCGTCCCCTTCTTCATTTCTTCAAGAATCTTGACGTCGGTGAGAATCATGAGGGCCAGTTGGGACTGTGGGGCGTTGGAGGAAGCTTCCGCTGAAATTTAGGAGAATGAAGGTGAGATGCAAACACTGTGATTGCAACGGGTCTTGTCAAATGGTATTTCTGATGTTGAGGTTCCTGGTGCCGTAAAACACGAGATCCTTGTCCTTCAAGAGTTTTGTCCAGAAGACGATTTGCCCTGTGTGATAAGAGTAGTGCTCCAGAACGTGGATAATGATACCAACGCCTGTGAGATCGTAACCCTGCACCATCCGCTTCTTTGACAGGCTCTCTTCGGTTTGCTGCTTGATGATGTTGACCGCATGCGAAACAGTACCGGTTAGCTTGAGAATCAATTCCTGCCTTGTCGCTCCTCCGGTTGCGGAGAACTCGTTGTCCCGGTCACGTCGGTCCTCGGTATCTCCCAGCGCGGCGATGATGTATTGTGTGACGTTGCCGCAGATGTGAAGGATGATATTCCCGACGCTATTCGAGGAATTGTTTGGGCGCTTCCACATGTCCTCCTCGCTGAGCTCGTCCAGGCACTTCAGGATGCGGGGAGTGTTCTCCTCGATGCGGCGAATCGATTGGTCGACGAATTCCGAAACAAAGTCGTTCATGGCAGTCATCCCTTGTTCGGGACTCACGAGTTTTTTGGTTTCTTCCTGCGAGTCAGGGCGATGCTGCCGAACCCCGCAATCACGGCAATGTAAAACCCGAAGTCGTACCACCACCCGGTGTTCACCGGTTCGTAGATTCGTACATCGCTCTTGAACAACCCGACGATCAGAGAAACAGGAGCAATCCAACCATGCCAGATTCCGGAAAGGAATCCAGCGGGGTCATGGGAGGTGTAGGAGTCGCTGCCAGGGAAACAACCGCTGAATGAAATCGCGCTTGCTACGACAAGAAGAACAAGCATTTGTCTTTTCATATGCCGCCGTCTTATTGGGATTGGTGTCATCGTCCATCGATGTCGGAGAAGAAGCGACGTGTCCGGTAAAAATACAAGAACCAGTAGGAGTAGAACAGGAAGAAAGTCATCGACACCGCAAAGCGCCACGGATCGTCCATGTCCCGCACCATGCGCCAGAGAAGCACAAGCAGGCTCAGCCCCCCCAGGAACAAGCTGAAGACGATATGGAAGAGAAGTGAAAGCCGCCGGATCCGCACTGATGTGAGCAACAGAGAGGCGCTGATCAATCCTGTGATGCTGCCGGCGAAGGGAATGAGCGTAAAGAGAATGACCTTCTTGAGTCCACCTCCAACCAGATACGCGATCTCGTACCATCCGAGATTGGTCAGCCCGGTCAGGCAACTGACCACCAGATCGGGGGCCGAGAGCGTCTGAAGGAGTGCATAAAATTCGCGGTGAAGTCCGAACAGGATCAGCAGCGAAGAAACTGCGACCACTCCGGCGTACAGGTACCAGCCAAACGGATACTTGAGTGTCACTGCGAGATCTTTCGTGTGGCTGTCTACATATGGTCCCTGTACCAGAGAGCATCCGCAAAGTACGGCCGGGTAAGATGTTCAAGTTCAGACATTTCCTCGTGGGTGTACGGCTTGAACTCGCGCACGATCCGGATGTTCTCCTCCAACTCCCCAATGTTGGAAATGCCAATGACCGCTGTGCTGACAGGGAGAGTAAGTGCATAGGACATGGCCTGTTGCATGCTCTTCACTCCTGTCTTGCGAAACATTCGACCGCGAGATGGAACCTTCATGGCCATAATTCCCATCTGTTTCTCAACGGCGATGGGAAGGAGGTTGTCGATGAATGATGCATTATGTTTGTCCGCGGCATTGAGCGCCATGAGGATTGTGTCGAAAGGATATTGCTCGATGGCTCTGCGCAACACAAACGGATCCTTGTGCCCGGTGATGCCGGCGAACCGGACGATGCCCTGTCGGCGTGCGCTCTCCAATGCTTTTACTGCTCCTTCACGTGAAAGAACAAAATCAACGTCGGTGTCGGTTTGGATGTTGTGGAGCTGCCAGAGATCGAGGTGGTCTGTCTGCAATCGTTCCAGGGATGTTTCGAGCAGCCGCATCGATCCATCATACGTACGGTCATGAGTTTTCGAAGCAAGGAACACCTCGCCGCGTCGGGTTTTCATAACCTCGCCGATAAATCGTTCACTGCATCCACCACCATACAGCGACGCCGTATCGATATAGTTCACGCCAAGGTCGATTGCTTTGTTGATGATTGCGACGGACTCGTCATGCTTGCGCTCATCCTCGAGCGTTGCCTGTCCGCCGATGCTGAACAGGCAGACATTGTACCCGGTTCGTCCCAGTGGCCGTTTTGGCAGTGGGGATCCCGGATCGAGCGTCTGTGCAACCGCTTCGAATGGCTTGATGCGACCCATGAAGGATGCGAGTGCGGCGCTGCCCAGCACAGACCGGACAAACGAACGGCGCGAAATGCCGACCTCCTTCTCCATTTCTGCTCCTCAACTCGTGAGTTTGCTTACACCAATTTAAATCGTCGTATCAACAATCTTAAGTCCCCTGAAATGCGCACCCTGTACTCTCCCGGTGGCTTGGAGATGCAGAGTGAATGACATGCTCCTCTCGCAGGGGAAACGGATTGCCGGAGTGACGGGATACTCGGTCATCCACCCATTTTCTTTCCTCGTTTCACGAACTTCAGCAACCGCGCATTGACAAGTTTGTGGATTTCATCAGCGGACTTTCCGGTGAGGATCGCAATCCCCTCATCAATTGTCTTCACTGCATGGATGTGGAATCTTCCCTCTTGCACTGCAGCAACAACATCATGTCGTAACATAAGATCGCGAACATTCCCATGGGGAATAAGTACGCCCTGAGTGCCGGAAAGGCCACGAGCCCTGCACACGTCGAAAAAGCCTTCAATCTTGAGATTCACTCCGCCGATGACTTGGACTTGGCCGTGCTGGTTCACCGAGCCGGTGACCGCAAGGTCCTGCCGGATCGGGACATCGGACAGACTCGAGAGCATTGCATACACTTCGGTTGATGAGGCGCTGTCGCCGTCCACGCCGGAATAGGATTGCTCGAATGCTATGCTCGCGCTCAACATGAGAGGCTTGTCCTGCGCATACTTGTGTCTCAGGTAACCTCCCAGGATAAGCACCCCCTTGTTATGCGAGGGGCCGCTCATGTCGGCCTCGCGCTCGATGTTGATAATTCCGCCGCGGCCCATCGAAGTCTTTGCTGTGATGCGCGAAGGCTTCCCGAATGCATAGTCGTGCACATCGAGCACGGAGAGACCGTTCACCTGCCCGACCACAGCACCTGATGTGTCGATCATGATCGAGCCATCGAGGATCATCTCCTGGATCTTCTCCTCGACCATCTTGACTCGCTCGATGCGCTCGTCGAGTGCCTTGCGGACATGCGAGCCCGTGATCTGAGCAGCGTTGCCCTTACCTGCCCAGTAGTCGGCTTCACGGATGACATCGGCGAGCATGCTGAAGCGTGTCGAGAGTTTCTTCTGGTCACCGGCCAACCGCACCCCGTACTCAACAAATTCCGTGACGGCGCTCAGATCGAATGGTCTGAGCTTTTCCTCATCGCACAGCCATTTGATGAATGACATGTAGCTGGTAAGAGATTTCTGGTCATTCGGCATCTCGTTATCAAAATCGGCCCTGATTTTGAAGATCTTCTTAAAGTCATCATCCATCTCATACAGGAGGTGATAGATGTACGCATCGCCGATCATCACCACCTTGACGTTCAGGTCTATCGGTTCGGGCTTGAGAGCGGAGCTGCTCCCGAAGATGCTGGTTTCGAGCGGCTGGATTTCAATCTGACGATTGCGGAGCACGCGCTTGAGCGTCAGCCAGACACCCGGCTCGATCAGCGCGTCGGCAGCGTTGATGACGAGAAAGCCTCCGTCTGCCTTGACGAGCGACCCTGACTTGATATGTGTGAAATCGGTCCGCCAGATGCCGTTCCGGTCGATCATCCGTTCAATGGTACCAAACAGGTTCTTGTAGCGCGGGTTTGTCTCGATAACGATCGGGACACCTTTCTCGTCGCTGTTATCGACAATGACATTCACGTGGTATTCGAGGAAGGTATCTTCATCCTTGTGCACCTGGATACCGAGGAGCGATGTTTGCTGCTCATCCTTGGGATTGAATCGCTGTACGTTCTCGATCACATCAGCCTTGACATCATCGAGATAGCGATGAACGTTCCCGGTCGTATATTTCGACTTCAAATCATCGAGCAGCTCCTCCACAAACGGGACGACAATCTTGTGCGTGAGTTCGTCGAGGGACTTTTTGGCCCGCCGCTCGATGTTGCGCATCTCGCGCATAACAATATCCATTTGTCCTTCGAGATCTGCCTGCACCTCGAGGATATTGTTGAGGTCTGTTTGAGGCATTTCTCCGGCATCAACCTTGCCCTGAAGCTGCTCAACGCTTGTGGGATTCCCGTCGATGACAGGCGCGATTTCCGGTCGTGTCGACGGACCCGACTGTATCTGGACAACCTCAAATCCCTTTTCCTTCACGCGTTTCTCGAAGTCCTTCAGGATGCTTCGCTGCCGGGACTGAAAATGTTCAAGCAATGATTTGCGTTGCTCCTGGTATCGCCGGCTCTCAAACAAGGCGGGGATTCCCTTCAAGAGTTCGGAAACAAGCATCTCCATATCTTCCCTGAACGCGACCCCCTGACCCGCCGGCAGCATGATCATGAGGGGTGAATCGGTGTCGTGGAAATTGTGGACGTAGCACTTGTCGGTCAGCTCCGTCTTTTGCTGTTCGTATTCACGCAACAGCCGTTTGATTGTCGTCGTCCTTCCGGTTCCCGCACTTCCGGTGACAAAAACATTGTATCCGTATTCGACCATTTCAAGCCCGACGCGGAGCGCGCGCAGCGCACGATCCTGCCCGATGATTTCTTGAGAGGGCTGCACCTGGTCGATGGAACTGATGCCGAGGTCGTGCGGCGAACACCGCCAGCGGAGCTGATCGATCGGTACCTCATATGAGTTTTGATGTGTGCGACCGGGTGGCGTGCGTTTATTCCGGCGGGATTTCCTTTTCGTCTTTGCCATTGGGAGTGATGAGAAGTGAATATTCGGGCAATACTGGTGTGAAGAGTAACGATTGTGACAACGATAAGCAAACCGTACGCCGTCCTACCGACTTAGCGCGCAACGCAGGACGTTCAATATTCCTTTCTGTTCGAATAGAGGTTCATCAGGATTCCGACCATCGCCATGTTGGTGAGCAGGGCTGATCCTCCGTAGCTAAGGAACGGGAGGGGCACGCCGACAACCGGCAGCAGGCCGACGGACATGCCGACATTCATCAGCACATGTATTCCAAAAATTGCTGTGATGGCGACGGCAAGCACACTTCCGTATCTGTTCTTGACGGCGGACCCGAGATTGATACCGCGTGCGAGTAGGACGATAAACAGGCCGATGACGAATAGCGCACCGATAAAGCCAAACTCTTCACCGACAACGCAGAAAATAAAATCCGTCCATTGTTCCGGGATAAAATTGAGTTGGGTTTGTGAGCCGTGCAGGTAGCCCTTGCCCAGCAGGCCGCCCGACCCGATCGCCACTTTCGATTGGAGGATGTTATATCCTGCACCGAGCGGGTCGGCATTGGGATCGAGGAATGTGGCGATTCGTTTCTGCTGATATGGTCTGAGTCCTTCATAGATGAATTGTACCGATATTCCAACCAGTACCGTTGCGGAAAACACAGCAGCGGCAACGATGCGATTCTCCTTCGTCAAGTAGAGCAGCACGCCCGCGACAATAACCGTCACAAAGAACGGTGTTATGCCGAACAACGCAGCGATCGCGGCGGCTACCGGCGCAACAATGGAGATCAATGTGAACTTCGTCGCACCACCCCAGTACAACACCGGCACAAACATTCCGGCGTATACCATCGCCGTTCCGGTATCAGGCTGCAACATGATCAATGCGATGGGGAGCAGAACAATGCCTGTCGCGACCGCAAGATTGTTGAACCGTTGCAGACTTACGTCCGTGCGTGAGAGATATGTCGCGAGCGCAAGAGCGGTTGTGATTTTCGTGAACTCAGACGGCTGCAACCTGAATGCGCCAAGTGTAAACCAGCTTGTTGATCCCGAAACAGTCTTGCCAAGGACGAGCACGGAAACGAGCAACAGAATGGAAAGGAAATATGACGGATAGGAAATGAACTGGAGAAGCCTGAATGGGAGCAACGTCAGCACAACCAGCAACAAAAGCCCGGCGCAGGCAAAGAACATCTGTTTGGACGAAACATCGGAAGCATGCGCATCATACGTTGCGCTGTAGATGGAGATCAATCCGATGACCACGAGAGCAAGTGCTACGGAGGCTGTTACGAAATCAATGCGCTCTCTAAAATACGAAGTCATGGCAAGTTGTGTGTGCCGGTCTGGTGCTCCGCGCTGCTGAGCGATGCGCTTGACGGTACCGGCTTCTTCCCTGTGGAGGTTCGGGCGATGGGTTGCTGTGCCGGAGTGTCCTTATCGAAGCGGATCAATCTCCCATACAGGTACCGTTCGATGCACATTCCGGCGATGGGTGCAGAGTAGGATCCGCCGTAACCCACATTCTCGATCAGCACCGCGACGGCGATCCTCGGATTCTCAAACGGTGCGAATCCGATGTACCAGGCGTGGCTCTTGCCGTGCGGATTCTGTGCTGTTCCTGTCTTGCCGGCCGATTCAATTCCCTTGACACGTGCCAGAGCACCGGTACCCCCCGGCTCCTCGACGACACCACGCATACCATCGCGGATCACCCGCCATGTGTTCTCACCGAAGTGGATGTCCTGCTCATCGAAGCTGACATTGACGGTGTCATGCGTGGTTTTGTGGACGATTCCCCGGACAGCGTGTGGTTGATAGTAATGTCCTTTGTTGCCGAGCACCATTGCATACGCGGCCATTTGCAGGGGTGTCACTCCAAGTTCTCCCTGACCAATCCCGAGACTGGGAAGAAACCCTCGGGTCCACCCATTTTCTCCGTACCGCTTGTTCATCCATTCCGTGGTTGGCAGCAGGCCGGGGTTTTCTTCGAAGATATCGACGCCGGTCGGTTTGCCGAACCCGAACTCGCCCCCGTACTGTGACCACTTGTCAAGGCCGACTTTGAGCATCAATTGATAGAAGTAGACGTTGCACGATCGCGTAATGGCTTCCTGCATGTTGACGGCGCCGTGAACGTGTTCGTCTTTGAATACCTTGTTTCCCATCCGGAATGATCCGCCGCACGTAATGGTCCACGAAGGAGAGACGATCTTGTTTTCGAGCGCAGCCGCGGCAAGAACCATCTTGAATGTCGAACCGGGGGGATACCGCGTAAGCGTGGCCCGATTAAACAGCGGATGTGATTCATCAGAGTTCAACGACCGCCAGATCTCCGCCGGGGTGACACCGCTGAACAAAGACAGGTCATAGTCCGGCTTGCTCACCATGGCGAGGATGCCACCGTCCTGCGGGTCAATTGCGACGAGCGCGCCGCGTCTGTCCGCGAAGAGTGATTCCGCAAATGCCTGTAGAGAGAAGTCCATCGTCAGCAGGAGATCATCCCCCTCCACCGAAGGGACATCGTGCTTACCGTCGTCGAAGCGTCCCACAACTTGACCGCGTACATTCACGGTGCTCAGCTCAACCCCTTTCTGTCCGCGGAGCGCTCCCTCATATTCTGCTTCAATTCCCGTCGCCCCGGCAACGTCTCCCTGTACATAGCTTTCCCCGAGGGATTTGAGCTGGTTCTCTGAGATTTCCTTTGTGTAGCCAAGAATGTGCGCTGCGCGTGCCGGAGTGGTATAGAAACGCTTTGATTCGACCTGATAATCGACGCCGGGCAAGCGATCGCGGTATTCTTCAATCGCGGAAAGGCTCTTGAAATCGATATCACGTTTCACCTTGACCGGAACGAACCGATTATATGCCTCCCCCTTTTTTAGACGATCGCGTACGAACGTGGAGTCGAGCTCGAGAATGGACGCAAGGAGTGGAATGTTCCGTCTGTCAAACTCGAAGGGCATGATGGTAACAGTAAATGCGGGGCGGTTGTCGACAACGATCCTCCCCTGTCTGTCATAGATGTATCCGCGGACGGGGTCCTTCGGGATCGTACGTATGCTGTTCTCCTCGGATTTTTTCCCGTACTCATCTGCATAGATCATCTGCAATTGGAACAGCCTGCCGACGAACAACAGGAACAACAGGATGAGCACCGCATACATCACCCGTCGCTTTTCGTAGATATTTATGTCATCCTGTATTGCCATGATCAGGACAAATATTTCCGGCCAAATGCGAACATTGGAACCAGCGCAATCACGGCAGTGTAGGCGGTCGTCGGGATGCCATAGTACAGCATCGATTGCATCCAGCTCAGGCCACTGCCTTGAAGGAAGATAATGAAATAGATGATATTGTGCACGACCGATGCAACGCTGACGATGACGATGAACTGATAGCCGCCAAGGGTTGTCTCGACTTTGTTTTCATTGAAGAAATATCCTGCTGTAAATCCCGCAAAAGTCTTCGCCAGAGCAGCAAGCCCCAGTACCCCATTCGTGGTTCCCATCAAATTCTCTGCAAGCCCGATCAGGAAACCGGTGGTCGTGGCGGCGATCTGCCCTTCACGGATCGCGATATACACAATCCAGATGAGGAGAATATCAGGCACGATGGTTGAAATTGCCAGGAACTTCACCAGGGTTGAATCGAGAACGATCAGGAGGAGAGAAAAAAGAACGTAGAAAAGGACGCGGCGGGTCACGCGCAGCTCACTGGATGGATTTGTGTTCAAGTGCAACGCGGGCAGAATCGGGGGTGTGTACAATAACAAACACCTGTTCCAGCCGCGCAAGGTCAACTGTGGGCGTAACCTGAATCGTCTGGAAGAGTGCTCCCGGAATCTGCGATGTCTTGCTCACAATGCCGATCTTGATTCCTGGAGGAAACAGGTTGCTGTACTCGGAGGTGATCACCAGGTCCCCCACCTGCACGTCAAGTGTTTTGGCGACGTTTTTCAGCGAAAGATGTTCACCGCCTTCCCATACGAGAATGCCGTCAACCCGGCCGCGTTCGACCTTTGCGCTTGCCCGGAAGTCCTTGTCCCAGAGGATCTGACCAACCGCGTACCGGGAACTCGTAGACGTCACCCTCCCCACGAGTCCGGCATCGGTCACGATGGGCATATTGGATTTTACACCGTCACTTTCGCCGACATCGATGGTGACGGTGTTCTGGAGGAGGTTCATGGTCCGTCCGACAACGTTTGCACTGATGTAGGTAAACGGGGACTGTTCCTTGAGCGAAAGGAGTTGGTGCAGTCGCAGGTTCTCGAGTTTCGCTTCACGCAGGCGGATGAGTTCCTCGGACAAGGTCACGTTCTGTTCACGGAGGATTTTGTTCTCGCTCCTCAAAATGAAGTAGTTCGGGATGAAGCCGATCGCGTCTTCTGCAAAACCGATCGATGCAACAGCAAGCGAGCGGATCATTCGCACCTGCGGGGAATCACCGAGTGCTAGCAACAGCATGGAGATTAGAACGTAGAGGATCAGAAGGAAATATTCTTTGAAGAGGAGAACTATGTCAACCAGGCGCCTCATTGGCTGTTCCCGCGCTCTACGTCGGCGATTTAGTATCTCCTGCTCTTGATGAGAACTTTGGAGTAATGGTTGAGGTTCTCGAGCACTTTGCCGGTTCCGCGGACAACAGCAGTCAAGGGATCTTCAGAGACATGTACCGGAAGGCTCGTCTCGAGTCTGATGCGCTCATCAAGACCTTTCAACAATGCGCCACCTCCGCTCAGCATTACGCCGCGATCAAGGATATCCGCAGCAAGCTCGGGAGGTGTGCGTTCGAGAGTGAGCTTGAGTGCCTCGACGATTGCCGCGACAGGCTCGCTGAGCGCCTCGCGAATTTCCACGGAGCTTGCCTCCGTGGTTTTGGGGATCCCGTTCACAAGGTCGCGTCCCTTGACGCGGATGTTAATTTCTTCCTTGAGCGGCATTGCCGATCCCACCTCGCACTTGATTGCTTCGGCGGTCCTCTCACCGATGAGGATGTTATGGTTCTTCTTGAAGAACTGCAGGATGGCGTTGTTCAACTCGTCACCGGCAATGCGTACAGACTCTTCATTGACAATCCCCGACAAGGCGATGACAGCGATCTCCGTCGTTCCCCCGCCGATATCAACAATCATGTTGCCGACCGGTGCTTCCACATCCAGCCCCACGCCGATTGCCGCCGCCATCGGCTCGGCGATGAGATGGACTTCCTTCGCGCCCGCATGTTCGGCGGAGTCGCGCACTGCACGCTTTTCCACCTCCGTGACACCGCTCGGCACGCAGACAACAATGCGCCGGCTGGGCATCCAGTTCGCATGGATCTTTTTGATGAACTCGCGCAACATGCCCTCGGCGATTTCGAAATCGGCAATCACGCCGTCTTTCATGGGTCTGATGGTGCGGATATCGCGGTGAGTGCGGCCGAGCATCTCCTGCGCTTCCTTGCCGATGGCGACGATCTTCTTGGTGTTCCGGTCGAACGCGACGATCGACGGTTCGTTCAACACGATCCCCTTGCCCCTCATATAAATAAGAGTGTTGGCAGTTCCGAGGTCGATGGCAAGATCGGCGGAGAAGAAGTTAAAAAGGCCCATGGGGAAAGAGAAGTTGGATTTGATCTGTCAATGGTTAGTGCTTGAAATGTCTGACGCCGGTGAAGACCATCGCAATCTTGTGTGCATCGGCCGCCCGGATGACTTCTTCATCGCGTATCGAGCCGCCGGGTTGAATCACCGCAGTCGAGCCTGCTTTCACAGCCTCCAGCAGCGCGTCAGCGAACGGGAAGAATGCATCCGAGCCGACCGCCGTCCCGTTCAGGTCGAGACCGGCCTCCACAGCTTTCTGTGCCGCAATGCGTGATGAGTCGACGCGCGACATCTGTCCGGCGCCTATGCCGATCGTTCTGTCCGTACGCGCGTAAACGATGGCGTTGGACTTCACATGCTTTGCCACCCGCCATGCATAGAGCATTGCCCGGGTTTCCTCATCGGTTGGTGCGCGTTTGGTGACAACAGTGAGATCATTCCTTGTTACTCGCCTTCTGTCGGATTCCTGCACGAGCAAGCCACCGGGAACGCTTTTGATTTCCAGCTCATCGAGCGAGCGCAGGTCGGCGATTGTCCGGACGAGCCTGCGATCTTTCTTCTTCTTCAACAATTCGAGGACGGGTTCAGGAAACCCCGGACCGACAATCACCTCGGTGAACATTTCATTGATTTTTTCTGCCGCGTCCCGATCAAGAGGACGGTTCAGGGCGACGATTCCACCATACGCCGACTTGGAATCCGTCGCCAGCGCTTTCAGATACGCCTCCCTGAGGTCCCCGCCCGAGCCAACACCGCACGGATTTGTATGCTTGATGATGGCCACGGTCGGCTCATCGAACTCTGTGACGAGCTTGGCGGCAGCGGCAATGTCTCCAATGTTGTTATAGGAAAGCTCCTTGCCGTGCAGCGTTTGAAAGAGCGAGTTGAAGTTGCCGAAAAGGGCGGCATGTTGATGGGGATTCTCACCATACCTCAGATCCATCTCGTGCCGGAGCGAAATATGCAACAGATCGGGAAATTGTCGATCGCTCTTTTGAGCGCGATCAAGGTATCCTGCAATCACAGCGTCGTACGAAGATGTGTGACGAAAGACTTCTCGGGCAAGTACAAAGCACGTTGCTTCCGAGATATGTCCGTTGTTTGATTGCAGCTCCGCGAGGATGGAGGGGTAGCGATCCGGATCGACAACCACAACCTTGTGTTTGAAGTTTTTTGCGGCAGAGCGAATCATTGCCGGCCCGCCGATGTCGATCTGTTCCACAGCTTCTTCCAGCGGAACGCCGTTGCGCGCAATTGTCTGCTCAAAAGGGTACAGGTTCACGACCACCATGTCAATTGCATCGATGTCGTACTCCTCCAACTGGCGGACATGGTCCGGATTGTCTGTAATTGCCAGGAGCCCCGCGTGAATCTTCGGGTGAAGAGTCTTCACTCGACCGTCAAGGATCTCCGGGAAGTGCGTTACGTCTGAGACCGAGCGTGCCTCGATTCCGTTGCTGGTCAGGAGGGCGTGTGTGCCACCAGTCGAGATAATCTCAACATTCATCTTTTGAAGTGCACGTGCGAAGTCAACGAGACCGCGTTTGTCGGAGACACTGATGAGGGCGCGGTGAATGTGGGGCAAGGGAACTCCTCAAAACCTCGTGATCAATAAACGGTTACACGTTTGTCAGGGATCTTCCCTTCGGCACAGAGGCGTAGTGCCTGAGGGTATATCTCGTGTTCAATGCGCAGCACCTTGGCTGCGACGATTTCCGGCGTGTCACCAGGTGCGATGGCCACCTGCTTCTGAAGCACAATTGCGCCGTGATCGAATTCTTCATCAACAAAATGGACTGTCGCACCGGTTACGCTCTCTCCATTCGCGATCACTGCTCCGTGCACATGCATTCCGTACATTCCCTTGCCACCATACTTCGGGAGCAGCGCAGGATGGATGTTGATGATGCGATTTCGAAATGCCGCGATGATCCGACTGTCGAGTTTCTTCATGTATCCCGCGAGCGCAATGAAATTGACGTTATGCTCGCGAAGGATCCCTAACAGCGCGCCAACAAATTGGTCTTCGTTTGAAAACAATCGTTGACTGAGGTGCACAGCCGGTATATTGCTCTTCCGTGCTAAGTCCAGGATGCCTGCGTCCGAGTTGTTGCTGATGACGACGCAGATGCGAACGTTGCGAAGCTCGCCGCGCTGAATGGCAGTCAGTATCGCCAGGAAGTTTGACCCTCTTCCGGAGCCCAGGATAGCTACCTGCAACACGCTCATGTCTCAATTTCAACCAACAAAGTTATGACAATTCTCCAAGAAAGGCAACCAAAACGGCGGGACACGGCGCAAATCCTCAGTTGTGTGTCTTCAATGAACTGCTGCTTCGAGGTATGCCAGCGTGCGGTTCTCAGCGTCGATTGTCACTCGAAGGCCAACAGGCAGTGTCATCTTCTGAGGCACATGTCCGAACGGGAGATTGGAGAGGAATGGTCTTCGGATCACCCGAGCGGTTTCGTCGAGTATGTCTTCCACCCTCAGCGAAGGTTTTGTTGGATCTTTGGGAAGGCAGTCGGTGAACTGTCCACTGAGAATAGCCCGGCATTTTGTGAGGACCCCGCCAAGGCGAAGTTGCGTTGTCATCCGGTCAATTCGATACGGTTCCTCACCGGTCTCCTCGAAGAACACCACGGCATCCCTTGCATCGGGAAAGTAAGGTGTCCCCAGAAGCGATACGACGAGAGAAAGGTTGCCACCGAGTAATCGTCCGCTTGATTCTCCCGGATACAAGGAAGCGGGATGAACATCATCTGGAAAGACCAATTGCCCGATCTTTCTGGTGGATGTGACAAGGTGCCAGAAGATTTCCTCTGTGAACGGGTCCATGGTGTTTGCCATCTCGACGCCTGCCATGGGGCCATGAAACGTGACGAGGCGGCATTTCTTCCAGAGGGCAAGCTGCAATGCCGTGATGTCGCTGAAGCCTGCCAGGATTTTTGGATTGCGCGCAATCAGCGAATAGTTCAGTCTCGAAAGGAGCCGCGGGCTGCCGTATCCGCCCCGTACAGCGATGATCGCCTTGACGCGGCGATCCCCAAAGAACTGATGGAGATCAGTCAGCCGTTCCTCGTCGGTGCCGGCAAGGTAACCGTGTACACTTCCAACGTGTGCACCAACGGTCACGTTGTAGCCAAGCCTTTCGAGGTAGCTGACCCCTTTGTCAACGCGGGATGGATCGGCGGCAGGGCTTGCAGGCGACACGATGCCGATCAGGTCTCCCTTTTTCAATCGCCTTGGTTTGAGGATCGATGGGAGGCTCATAGTGCGGGCAAGATACATAGAGAAGGCACCAAAATCAAAATCCGGTGGTGAAGGAGCGACAGGAAGCGGACCGGAAGAGGATTGAGGCAGGAGGTGTTGCGGATTTCCAGACGATTCGTCGACCAGCGGATCAGCGAACAACCGTAAGTACACGAATCCCGCCAACCCGTGGATATGGGAAGGCGGGACTCATCATGTAACAACCGCTCAGTTTGCCACAGCAAGCAGGTCTTCCTGGATCGCCTGTTTCATGGCTTCCTTTGGAAGAGCCCCGACCGCCATCTTTGGCTGACCCGCCATCGGGACGAACAAGAGCGAAGGGATACTCCTGATGCCAAAAGCTCCTGCGAGTTCCTGTTCCTCATCCGTGTTTACCTTGTAGAAGTTCACCTTGCCCGCGAACTCCTTTGACAGCTCGTCGATTACCGGTCCAACCATCCGGCACGGCCCGCACCACGGGGCCCAGAAATCGATCACTGCCGGAATGTTCCCCTCGAACTTCCATTCCTTGTTCTTCTCGTAGTTGAACACCTTGTTCAAGAACGCCTCTTTTGTTAAATGCTCCGCCATGACTCTTCCTTTGATTTTATGAATGATCTCCTTAGAGTGCCGCAATAACCCGTTCAAGCCGCTGCTTCACCTCTGCTGCAATCGGCTCGATGGCCGGATTGTCCATCACCTTGCTCATCGACATCGGGTCGAATGCGGCGACAACACTTTTGCCACCCTTTTCATACACGATCACATTACAGGGCAGCAACAATCCAATCTCCTCTTCTGCTTCCAACGCTTTGTGGGCAAATGGCGGGTTGCAGGCCCCGAGAATTTTGTACTGTTTGAAATCGATGTTAAGCTTCTTCTTCATGGTCTCTTTCACATCGATTGTCGTCAGAACGCCAAAGCCTTCCTTCTGAAGCTCAGCAGTTACTCTCTCTACTGTGGCGTCAAACGGAATACTTACTGTCTTTGAAAATCCGTAGCTCATACCTGTTTCCTTCTTACAGTATTATCGCGCAACAATCATCCAGCCAATAAAAGCGCCATACAATGTGCTGATCCATGGATTCCCTGTCAGCGGACACGCGCCGGTCTTGCATCCTACGAATTTGTAGTACAGGAACCCTGCCGCTCCGCCAAGCGCCACAGACACTGCCCGCATCAACCAAACACCAACTACCGGAGACCCGAGGAATTCCATTCGGCAATGCCGCCTTTCATGTTTGCCACTGTGAAACCAGCTTTCTTGAGTTTTGCTGCTGCCGAGAGGCTTCTGTTGCCCGACTGGCAGTAGCAGATCACTTCCTTGTTCCTGTGTTTGTCGAGTTCGCCGGTTCTCCGACCCAGTTCGCGCAGCGGGATATGCAGCGAGCCTTTGATCATGTGCCGTTGCCGTTCGGCCGTTGTTCTTACATCGAGCAGAATCGCCGTGCCGCCTTGCTTCATCAGATCAGCGACCTCCCGTGGCGAATACTGCTTCATGCCCCGGAGCGCTATCCATCGCCGGACGTACAGAAGCGTTATCACTGCCACGAGAACGTAAAGAACAACCTGCGATGTCGTCATGCTGGAATCTAATTCACGCCGCAGGAACCACCGCAACAACCTCCCATTTCACAGGATGAACCAGGAGTATAGTCTGAAGAGGTCGAGTTGCTGCTCATGGATACATTCGGAGCGGAGAGCAACCGCGTGTGATTCCTTGATTCGCACGAGGGACAGACAACATCATCAATCACTTCACGGACCTTGTGGAACACATCGTAGGTCTTTCCACAATCGTTGCACTTGTAATCATAGATCGGCATCTGGCATCCTACCTCTACTATTGCACAAAATATTAGTTCGTCAAAGCTGTCGCATCCGACTTTGCTGCTGCCGGGCTTGGTTCGATTCTATACGAGTGAGTGATCCTGACTTTCGGTGTTAGCATTGCAGAGACCGAGCAGTACTTGGTTGTTGAAAGCTCGATTGCGCGCTCCACGTCGGCCGGCTTAATCTCTTCACCAATGAAAACATATTCCACGTGAATATCAGTGAAGACCTTCGGATGTTCCTCCGCTTCATGGCCTGTGAGATGCATCTCGAATCCCTGAAGAGGGACGCGTTTCTTCTTCAAGATGCTGACCACATCGCTTGCCGTGCATCCCGCCAGCGCGCAGAGCACCAGCTCCTTGGGTCGTGAGGCCGCGTCGGTCCCACCAACCGACCCGGGCCCATCCATCATCAGCCAATGATTTGAGTCTCCCTTGGCCGCGAATGCCACTCCATCCAATTGTCTCAATACTGCATGCTTTGTCATGTCATTTTCCGGTACGATGAACAACTATTTTCCTGCAATTGTTTGATGCAGAGAGTCTGGAAAAGGGGTCAAAAGGGGAGGGCAAGTCCGGGAACCGGCGTTTATGGCTCGGTTTACACAGTTCAGAAATCGTCTGAATTGGGGATGGAGCCTCGGTTGCGTCTGTCATGTTTCGGCTGTCCCGACTGAGCAGGGTCGGCACTTCGCTCAACATGACGATGAGCTGCTGGGTCATCCTAAGCGACCGACCCATTTGAGCCATCCTTGTGGAGGGAATCGAAGGATGATCTGCGCGTGTCATGTTTCGACTCCGTTCAACATGACGATGTTTGCCCGGCGCATTGCACGTGAGTCGGCTTACGTCTCAAAAGTCATCCTGAGCGACCGACCCATTTGAGCCATCCTCGTGGAGGGAGTCGAAGGATGATCTGCGCGTGTCATGTTTCGACTCCGTTCAACATGACGATGTTTGCCCGGCGCATTGCACGTGAGTCGGCTTACGTCTCAAAAGTCATCCTGAGCGACCGACCCATTTGAGCCATCCTCGTGGAGGGAGTCGAAGGATGATCTGCGCGTGTCATGTTTCGACTCCGTCCCGACTGAACGGAGTCGGGACTTCGCTCAACATGACGAGGGTTGCGCGTGACATGCTTCGCTTGTCCCATATGAGAACCGTTGGGACTTCGCTCAGCATGACGACGAACTGATGGGGTTACTCAGCACCCACCTGCTTCAACACTTCCTTCGACCACAGCGGCAGCTGGTTCGAGCTCATTGCGTTCTGCTCCGCTGCTGCCATGTTGTAGAGCAACAACAGCCGTCGTGGATCAAGCATCGCCTCGATGAGCGAATCGCGACTAAAGCGCTTTTCCACCATCATCGCCATCTTGTACCCGACGGTATACCACGGACCCTGCCTGCCATAAAAGTTGCCCCCCTTTTGCTCTATGGAATCTTCACTGGCAAGTCTTCCGGTGACCATATCGAGGAAGAACGCATTCACCGACCGGAGATCGTCGTTGAAGTTCGCCATGTCGTGGTCCCAGAGAGCATGCTCCTTCGCCGTGCTTGCGGCATGTGGATCAACATCCGGTCCTCCGGCCGCGGCTAACATTGCTTCACCTTCAGCGAATGCCCCCATCCACGTGGCTGCGGGGCGCGCCTCCTTCGACAGTGTGGCGATCTTCTTGTCGTAGTCCGTTTGGACGCTCCCGATGCCGATATGGTGAAGCTCGTGTGCGACGGTGTTCTCGAATTTTGCGGCGGTTACCTCTGGGTCGAGATACAGCATGATCGCCGGGTCGGTCGATGCCTCGAAGACAAAGCTATTCTCTCTCGGCTTAATCATGGGATAAACTTTGGCCCGAAGAACTGCCGTCTGTGGCAAATAGGCGAGGACGCGTTCCGCTGAGTGATACAGGTCGGCCTTCTTCCAACGATCAAGCGTGCCCTGCAGCTCCGGCGCCTTCTTCAGCAGGTTCTCCGAGAGGACAAACTTCTTGAAGTCCTCGTCCGTGAATGCAAGCGATGGTATGTGGTACCGCTCCGCGATGCTTGCCTCACGTTTCTTCAACCGCTGATAGGGCTCTGTGGAAAAGAGTGTTGCCCACTGACTGTCTTCGACCGCCTTGCCGGCCTGACGCACTGCGAGAATTGCGAGAACTTGCTCTGCTTCGGCGGCGTCCAGTGAAAGGTGGATGCGATCGCTTTGCTGTGGCCCAGCAACCAGCGTTGCTAAGGGAACAAGAGCAAAGAAAAATGCGGAAAATGTGGTGCAACGATATGCTCGATTACACATGTGGTGCCTCCGGGTGATGTTAGTGTGCCATACCGCGTGCGATCTTTCTGCCGAAGGCATCTCCCAAAGGGATCACTTCGTGACCTTTCGGGAGACTCCGTCCCGACTGAGCAACGTCGGGACTTCCTGCCCGCCAATATTGTTCAATGGGGCAGGCGGGCGCTCAACATGACGATAGTTGCCGGCGCATTGCGCGTGAGGCGGTTTACGTCTCGAAGTCATCCTAAGCGACCGACCCAATTGATTCATCCTTGCCGAGGGAGTCGACGGATCATTTCCGTGCCACGACCAGCATTTCAAAGTCCTCAGTCGTCAATGGGTTGTCCCTTGTGGGAGTCGAAGAGTGGTCGTGTCACGTTTAGACTCACGAAGAGCGTTCACTCAGCGTGACGCGGGCTTTGTTTCTTCTCATGCCACCCTGCGACTCGTCCGCCAAAGTGCGGCGGACTCGCTCAGGGTGACGGGGTTTTTCAACGGCGTGAATCAGTAGCCCTCGGCGGAGAGCTTTACTTTCCCTCTGAATGAATAGAAGAGATATGTGAAATACCCCAGAGCGATGACAATCCCGATTGTCCACCAGACAAGTCCGACACCGAGTCCATATTCATGAGTGATGGTGTTGTAAACGGTGAGACTGTATTTCGGGTCGGTGGATGCATGAAGGACGTTGGGGAACTGTCCGAACGCCGTGCTTGCGAGCATGGCCGCGATGAAGGTTGCGGAGGAAAGAAACGCTTTCGAGTCCTGAGACCTCCTGTTGTAGTAGATCATTCCCGCCAACCCCAGCACGCCGAGCAGCGGAAAGATGAACCCCCAGCCGTGTTCCTGGAAGTTTGTCCAGATCTCGGGTCTTATGGAGGATACGGAGATCAGGGCCACGATTGACGTCAGGGCAACGCCCCACCATGCCTTGCCTGCGATATCACGGGAACGCGCCTGTACGAGCCCCTCGGTCTTCATGGCAAGGTAATTCGCTCCATGAACAGTGAGTGTGAAGAAAGCGACCAACCCCAATATTGCCGTGAACCAATCCAGAATTCCCGCATCCGGCACGACGGTGAATGTCGTCCAGAGCGGTTCGAAGAAGTAGCCATCCGGCTGTAACGGGACGCCGCGAACGACGTTGCCCAATGCGGCCCCGAAGAAGATTGCAAGGAGAATGCTCCCCAGCGCAAACACGGAATCCCAGAATGTCTTCCACATCGGATGGTCAACGTGGTGACGCAACTCGATTCCCAGACCGCGAAACATGAGCAGCCACAGCACAATCATCAGCGGAAGATAGAAGCCGCTGAAGCTGGACGCATAGAGCATCGGGAAGGCGAAGTACAATGTGCCACCGGCAGCCAGAAGCCACACCTCGTTGCCGTCCCACACGGGACCGATGGCCGCAAGTACGGATCGGCGCTCAAGATCATTCTTGGCGACAAGTAGATGAAGTATGCCTGCACCGATGTCAAACCCATCCAGCACTACATACATTGCCAGCATGAATGCGATGACAGAGAACCAGAGAATTTCCATTGCTTGTTCCTTTCTGTTTCAGGTTCAGAATGTTCACCCTTCGACTCGCAAAAAGCGCTCGCACAGGGTGACACGTGTTCGTCTTCCGCGTCAGTCTGAGCGACCTTCAGCGCTCAATCCCTGTGGGAGTCGAAGACTGTCACATGCCACGCTTCGAATCACAAAAAGCGTTTGCTCAGGGTGACTGATGGTTGTTCTTCCGCGTCAGTCTGAGCGACCTTCAGCGCTCAATCCTGTGAGAGTCGAAGACCGAACTTCGTTTCCCCTTGCTTCTTTGAGGTGAAGACGATCCAGTAGATTCCTTGTCCTTGGTTTTCGATGACCGGGCCAGTTCGTGAAGGAGATCAAAGTTCCCGGCAATCAATGCCTCTTTCTTTGCCCGTGTCCATTTCTTTATTCTTCGCTCCGCTTCAATCGCATCGGTGATACACCCGAACTCCTGACTCCATTTCAGCTCGACAGGTCTGCGTGAGCTTGTGTAACCGGCGAATGTGCCGTAATGATGCTGGGCTACCCGCTGTTGGAGATTGGTCGTGCTTCCGATGTAATAGGTTCCATCGGAACATCGAAGTATGTAGACCCATGAATGTCTCAATAGAGCCTCCTTTGTCACCCTTCGACTCACAAAGAGCGTTCGCTCAGGGTGACTGATGGTTGTTCTTCCTCGTCAGTCTGAGCGACCTTCAGCGCTCAATCCTTGTGGGAGTCGAAGACTGACCCAATGCCACGCTTCGACTCGTTCGCTTCGCTCACTCGCTCCGGATGACCCGTATTTCTGCTTCAATGGCTTTGCGGTGATGTATCCGGTCCCTGGTTGATTGTCTTGATCACCAGAAAGAGGAAGAGCACTCCGATCACGAAGTACATTCCGAGAAAGCCAAGAAGTGTAAACAGCGTGTTCCCCGCTGAGACATTCAGCGATGTGCCGTCCGCCATCTTCATTAACCCGTACACAAGCCACGGCTGACGTCCAAGCTCGGCGGTCATCCAACCCGCCGTGTTCGCGATGTACGGGAAGGGGAACGCAAGCAGGAGAATCCACAAAAGCCATCGTGCCGAGTAAAGTCTCCGTCTCCATAAGAGAATGACCGAAACGAGCATGATTGCGATGAAGATTGTCCCGAGCCCCACCATCATGTGATAGCTATAATAGAGAAGAGGAATGTTGGTAGGCCACAGGTCCTTTGGAAACGCATCAAGCCCTTTTACTTCTGCATTCCACCGGTAGTAGGTCAGAAAGCTGAGCATCTTCGGGATGTGGAACGGGTTGTCCATCCGCATCTTGTCCATGTCCGGCTGACCGATGAGCGTCAGGTGCGCGCCTTCCTGCGTTTCGAACAGGCCTTCCATCGCTGCAAGCGTCACCGGTTGATGGAATGCGATGTTCTTTCCCTGACCGTCGCCCGTGGGAAACGCCACGAGTACTGCGGCAATTAATCCGGCGACAACACCAATCCGGACAAAAATGCTGCCGTACTCTGCATCCCGTTTTGCCAGAAGGTAGTACGCACCCACGGCGCTCATTGCGAACGCGGCAGTAATCACCGCGCCGATCATGTTGTGCATGTACTGCCAGCCGGCCCAGGGGTTGAAGAGTAAATCCCAGAAGTTGGTGAGAAAGACACTGCCATCAGCGGCAACCGAGTAGCCGACAGGATGCTGCATCCAAGCGTTCGTCACGATGATGAAGTAACCTGACAGCCATGATCCGAGCCAGACAAGCACGGCAGCCAGAAAATGCTTCTTCGGCCCAAGCCTCTTTTCTCCGAACAGGAAGAGTCCGAGAAAACTCGATTCGAGGAAGAAGGCGAAGACACCCTCCATTGCAAGAGTCTGACCGATGACACCTCCGGCGTATTTCGAGAACCGTGCCCAATTTGTCCCGAACTGGAATTCCATCGGGATGCCGGTAACAACTCCGACGGCAAAATTTGCGGCGAATATCTTCGCCCAGAACCGTGCGCTTCGATTATATCGTTCATCGTTCTTCCTGAGACCCAGCCACTTCAGCACCACAATCAGAAGCGCGAGCCCCATGGTGAGCTGGGGGAAGAGATAGTGATATGCCACAGTGAACGCAAATTGCAGGCGATGGAGAAGCAGCGCATCTTCCATCTTTCAGTGTCCTTTCAATGTTGAGCAGTTGAGTGTGAGACGGTACGTCGGGAAGCATCATGGCGACTGGTCGGGTCAAATCTAAGGAAAAATGTCGAAAGATACGGATGCTGCTGGACGAGAACACTTCAACTGCACGCCTGATGCGGAGAGAAATGTCCGATATAGCCGTGGAAGTTCGAGTGGAGTTGAAGGAGAGGTCGTACGTGCAGATGGCCGGCCTGCTGATCACCGGATGAATCGGTATCTCATCCCGATTCCGCCAGCGTGATCACTGTAGTTGCCACAGTGTTTTACCTTCTGAGGGCTTCTGCTTTCGGTGCCCCGCGTGAGACGGTGCGGCCGCTCTTGATCCACCCCGATGTGCCGCCTTCGAGATTGTGGATGTTTGAATACCCACGCTTCACAAGAACGTGGGCAACCTCATACGACCGGTTTCCGCTCTGGCAAATCACGGCAATGGGATGTGC
Source organism: uncultured Bacteroidota bacterium (assembly GCA_963734955.1). Classification (GTDB taxonomy): domain Bacteria; phylum Bacteroidota; class Ignavibacteria; order UBA10030; family UBA6906; genus UBA11986. The sequence continues at coordinate 3,753 of CAVTJO010000004.1, read as the reverse complement.
CTTATCCGCCGGCAGATCATCAAGACGTCCGGCGATTTCGTTGATGGAGATGTTGATCACTCCGGGAATTGCGCCGAACGCCAGCAGCTCAAACGGTTCCCGTACGTCAAGCAGGAACATCGATGCGTTATTCTTCATCATCTCTGCAAGCTCTGCAGAAGCAATGCCGCGGATTCCCTCGCCTTTCGTTGGAACGCGCTTTGTTCCACACTGCAGCGTGACCTTGCCGGTTTCTCCAGCGTCGGCAACGGGTGGGAAGAAGTCGGCCACGAATTTGACGTACTCATCTTCCGTTCTGGGTTGCAGGAAAGGGTTCGACTTTTGCTCTTCGTGAAGATAGGAGAATGTCTGTCCTTCGTAATCGTGGCCCGGGTGGATTTTCGTCGACACGGGGAGCTTGAGGATCTTGTTGAACAGGCTGTTGTACTGTTCGCGGGGATTTCCTCCGGGTAGGTCGCTGCGCCCCGCCTGGCCTATGAGGAGAAGGTCTCCCGTAAACACGTTGTCCTCCAGGAGAAGACTGATGTGGTTGTCTGTATGTCCCGGCGTAAAAAGAACACGGATCTTCAGTCCGCCTATGGCAATCTCGTCGCCATCATTCACAAATCGATCCACTTCAAACGCGGCGTTCTTTCTGAGGATATCGCCGATGCCGAATTTATCTCCCTGGTCTACTATCTTCCACTTGTTCCTGGTATTCTCGTGCATCACCAGTTGTGCACCAGTGAGACGCCGCAGTTCTCCCGCGGCCGATACATGGTCGGCATGCGTGTGCGTGTCAATGACATGAGTAATGCGCGCGTACGCCTGGTGTGCAGTATCGAGGATGAGTTGAACGTCCTGGATATTCGGATCGACGATGACTGCGTTGAGCGAGTCTTCGTCAATAATGAGGTAGGAGAGAGTTCCGGTATCGTCCGTCGAGCGGATCTGCTTGAGGATCATTTCGGTATACTCCAGAATGAAAGAACAGTTTTGTACGCCTCGCACCACGATCCAGCCCCGGCTCACCCCACCGACCTTCCCGTCCGGGTTTGTCCAATGTAATTCAGAGAGGCCAAACTTGCAAATGTCCCCGACCCTTTCCTAAATTCTGAACCATTTCAAGGGATCGCCGACACAAGCGACAGCGTTGTCAATGCGACTGGTTCGATGGGGCAATTGATTCAGCCTGTTCCATCACGCGTATATCGTCCCCTTGTTGCCATGATGGATGACACCCATCAAGTTTGCCGCAATAATCAGGCATGCGCCCGTGATCGTCGCGGCATCTAGCCTCTCGCCAAGAATCAACACACTGAGCACCAGGGAAACCGGTACATAAAGATAGTAAATGACTCCAGTCGTTCTGGTCGAGAGGGTGGTGGTGACACGCACCCAGAGTGTGTGAGCGATAAGAGTACAAAAGATCCCGAGGAAAAGCAGCCCCATCCAATCGGTAGAAGAAAGATGCCAGTCGCTCAGTGGTGAAAGGAGAAGAAACATGACGAGCGCAAACGTAAACTGTCCGAGTGCACGCGTTAACACAGGAACATGCGAGTACTTTTGTTGAAGAATCGGAAGGAACGCATAGAAGAACCCACTGAGCACACCAAGGGCAAGTCCGATGACCTCCTTGTCGGCGATATTGAACTCCGGGATCACGAGAATATTTCCCGCGACGGCCATGCAGAGAACGAGAATGTCGATTCCGGTGATCCTGCTGCGACGAAAGAACCAACCCAGCACAATGAGATGAACACCATAGGTTGAGAGACCAACTGTTGCGATGGATGCCGACCCGATCTTGATGCTGAAAAAAAATGCAAGCCAGTGGAGCGCAAAGAACACCCCCAACATGGCAAGGGGGCCCAGATCTCGGCGGGAAAATTCCTTCAGGCGTCCGGTGGCAAGCAGAAAAGGAAACAATACCACGATCGTAATTGTCAGCCTTGCGATCCCAATCGTAATTGCATTTGCCGAGACGAACTTCACGGCAACGGCAATGCAGCCGAAAAGGAATAATGCAATTCCTGATTCAATGGCAATGCGAAGCGAAAATCGGCGGGTGATCAACGCAATTCCTTCAGGACCTCAAACACAACGCGGAGTGGTCTCATGTCTCCTTGCTTCGTGATGGCAAGCCGCAATGGATATCCCTCGCGGTATTTCTTTGCTGACCTCAGGGCTGCCTTCAGCGCAGCGGGAAGGTCTGAGTGAAGCAACGCTTCTCTCTCGTTTTCACGCACAGCGAGCCCGACCTTGAACGAACCCTTCAGGGGTGCCAGGTAAAAGAGCGCCTTGCCTTTCCGGACGGCTTTGATCTGCCATCCAATTTTTGTGCCGTAGTACTTCCATTCGTGGTCAAAGTCCTTCGCCAGCGTCAGGATTGCCTTGTAGGACGGATATAAATCACCAAGGACCCTCCTGATGTCCGACTCGTCGGGGGGATATCCCTTCCGGTCAACGTTCGAGTCTGTCATCTGAGTGTTTGTTCAGGTACTGGCCTGTGCAGTTCAATTGTAATGCGACTGGAATAGAAGTGACGTGACTTCCGAGAAGCTACTTCACGGCCGGATCAGAATCAACAGTGTTTCCTTCGCACAGAGAACGGCGCGGCCGGATTCATGGTGACCACGCCGTTCCTGCATACCACTACTTTGTGAGAACCAGCGTCTTTGTTTGCGTAACGCTTCCTGCCGTCAGTCTACAGTAGTAAACTCCGCTGGGATGATTACTTGCATCCCATGTGGCTGAATGCACCCCGGGTTCACTCATCCCGTGCACGAGGGTTGTGACCTCTCTTCCCAGCATGTCATATATATTGAGCGTTACAAGACTCGCCCCTGATAGTTGATAGCTGATCGTTGTCGAAGGATTGAAAGGATTGGGGTAGTTCTGCGACAACGAAGTCGTGAGTGGCAGATTCTCGCGAGGCTGTTTGACATCAGCGCTTCCCGAGAGCTCAATGTCATCAAGAATGAAATAGGACCCTGGGTGCACGTCGCTTCCCGTGACAGGTCCGGCAATCAGTATTTGCACAAAGCACAGGTCTGGGATATCCGAAGTCTGATATGCAAACGGGACGTTGAATGAGGTAAATGCTGTCACTTCCGTCGGATTCGCGGTTGCGGCGATTGCCACGAGTGTTCCGGTTTCCCCTCCTGCAAAAAGCTCAACGTTGATTCCGAACTTATCGCCGCCCACCGAGTGAAACTGATAGTAACCGGCAAACGACGCCGGTCTCTGGTTGTATGCAAAGCCGTGGCCTCCCGGACCGGATTGGATCGCCGGAGCGTACCCCACCGGACCCAACGTAATGACATCACCCCTGACTGCGAGAGCGCCACCATGGGAAACAGTCGACTGGATCACATTGGTGAGAACTGGAGGCGCATTGGTTGTGGCCCAGTTCGTAGGATCGACTCCCGCCCAACTCTCGAATCCTCCATTCGGAATTTGTGAAAATGATGCATTGTGGAACAAGCAAACAGTGATTGCCGCGAAAACCACAACACTGTATCTGATGAACATGGAGCCTCCTTGATGATGAATGAACTCCTGGGCCAAATCCCTCTGTGTTCGTCGTTGTAGCGTCAGGTGCCTCCCATAAATGTGAGCGCAAGTGCTCACACTTGTCATGGTTCATAAAAACAGGTGGATAGGTCTGGGGTGAACGAATGAAAGGAACGAGAAATCCGAAGCTAAACAACCGTGAAAAGGTAGTTCAAAGCGAGAGGAGAGTCAAGGGGGCGAGACGTCTCGACGAAGTTG
>CAVTJO010000003.1:0-7746 GCA_963734955.1 uncultured Bacteroidota bacterium | reverse complement strand
ATCGCCGGCGATGAAAAAGAGGTTATACGTCCCTGCCTTCTTGCACGAATGCCTGGCTGTTGCGTGCCTTCTGTGTCTGCCCCGAGATACTCAGGCGGGTGACGACTTTCTGATAGTTGAACACGCAGACCAGCTTCAGGTCTACAACAAGTATCAGCAGGTTGCAACGGACCAGGATCGGCGTTTGCTGGTTCCCTTTGTCCCGATGAGAATCATCAGGGCAAATGACTTGCTGGGAGACGGGTTCACCCGCTGCATGCAGGTTGATGTCGGGGGACAGACCTACTTCCTGCTGAAAGACTCAGACAACCGGCTTAGCAGATCCTCACCTTTGGGATACGAACGGATCTTCTCCAACGCCACCACCCTTCTCGACACTGTCGAGGTCCTTACAGACAATTCTGTGCGAATCTCGCCCGAGGAATCCCCGGCTTCGTACCTTTCCCGGGGTGACCTGGCCCTCAGAATATTTCGCCACGGGAGGCTCACGTATTGTCAAACGCTGACCAGCCCTGCTCTCTTTGGATGGGGGGATTTCACTCCAAACAGGGCTGGTAAAACGTGGAGGGTTTTCAATAGGGTTGCGTCGGTCGACTCATCGCTGTCCCCCATTATGATTCACAAGATCGAGACACGGATTGCCGAGGTGAACCGGGCGCTCGTCCACCTGTATGACTTCTTCAATCAACAGACCCACCAGGACAAAACACCTCCTCAATGGAACGTGGCGGCTTCGGGCAACAAGATTCTTTGCTCCCTTCAGGGAGCATCGGCTGCCGAAGCCTTTGAACAAAGCACATTCTATCTTGTCAACGAGATTGAGAACACCCTCCTCGGCTCGGAATTCCACGTCGTACACTCACCGGGTAGAATAGAAATCCGAAATCGATGAACTCAAAACTCATCGAACACCTGCTCAGCATTCTCGCCCTGACCTCTGTCTTCATTCTTCTCGTTCTGATAACGAGAGCCAACGATGCCGCCGCGCTTTGCTGCAAGGTCGGAGCCTCTGGATCCCTACATGAAACTCGATTCCATCGACCTTGGAAATCCTCTCGACGCAGCACTGTTCAAGGAAACGCTGAACATCTTCCACCCCGACACGCCGGCCCGGAACGATTCCCTTGTTGAAGCCATACAGAAATTCAGGCAGGAGCAATTCACGAACCGCGCATACAAAACGGGGGGAGAGGAGCGGGGACTTTCGAGCGCGAAACTGTCGGCGCTCGGCGGCATGTATCTTCAGTTCATCCTGATGTATGTCATCATCATGATATTCACGTATCATGCCGCACAGAACCTGGCCATATTTCGCTTTGTCAGGATGAAGCAGAACAGAACCTCGTACCTTGCCGAGGCATACAGCCGAATGGTGGCGGGAAAAACAATCGGGCGCGGCGCATCTTTCTATCTGCACGTTGCCATGCTGGTCGCAAAGGCTGCGCTCAAAGGCATCGCTTATGCGGTGCTCTTTGCCCCGGCATACGTCATCGCCTACTCCATCAAATCCAGCGTCGACACTGATTCATTCATATTCATGATCATCCTCGGCGTGGTTTCCAACGGACTACTGGTCAACTATGCGAACAAGTTCTTCACGTTTCTGGTGGCGGAAAGTCACAAAGGATACGTCGAGACGGCAATTGTCAAGAACCTGAGCAACTCGTACGCGTGGGCGACTCCGGATGGCATTCCTTATCAGGCGGTCGTGCACCCGAAGAGTCTGGTGTCTTCACATGTGTTCCGGCACATCTATGTTAATGCGCGCTACCAATTCCTCACGACCCTGAAGGAGCATGCATCGTTCCTCATCACCGGTCTGATCATCATCGAGATGGCGTTGAATGTCCAGGGGCATCTGGGGTACGAGTTGATGCAGAATATCCTGTACAAGCAGTACGACGTTGTCCTGAGTATCATTCTCGGAATGTTCCTTCTCGTCAAGGCCACGGAGATCGTGGTGGATAGCTGGTACCATATTGAATCAAGCAGATACGACAACAAGGCTTGAAGCCATGGAGAGAAAACCCGACGTCCGCTGGTACAGGCAGAGTGACAACCTCTGGGCTGCCATCTGGTTTGCAGGACTCGCGGGAGCAGTGATGTGGGACGCGCTGTTTCTCAACCGGCCTGCATTCGAGCTAGTTCAAACCGCCTTTCTCAACACCGCTCTTGCCAGTATTCTGGTAGTCCTGTTCTCATTGGTTCTCGGGTGGGGATTCGGCGTGGGATTGCATTTCCTTGACACGCGGCGCCGGCCATTGTACCTCCTGTTCTCTTTCATCCTGAATATCATCCGGTCCATTCCGCAGATCGTTGGCATTCTCATCGGGTACATCATCCTCACCACTTTTATTCAACAGGAAGTACTTCAGAGCCAATTCCTGCAGATCGTGTGGATGGCCTTCGCCATCAGCGTGTTTGTATTTCTCGAGGTGGTGGACCTGATCAGGGAGCGGATCGCGTATTTCAACAGGCTTGACTTCTTTCAAGCGATGCTGTGTTGTGGCATCAAGGAAGGCAGGATCATCAACCGGGAGATTCTGTGGAAGAACAGCCGGGCACATCTTCTCCAGAAGCTCGTTGCCATCTTTGGCGCTGCAATTTTCCTCCAGTGCAGTATCGACTTCATCGTCTCCGTGGGCCTCTCAACTGATGTCAGCCTCTCGAATTTTCCCGTAACACTCGGCAATCTTCTGGCGAAACTGGACAGCAAGCAGGATATCCTCGCCATCGGAACGATCTTCCCGAACCCGGCGAATCTGCCCTCTCTCTTCTTCGAACACCTTCAGGGAGTGAGCGTCGCGTTTGTTATCGTTTTTTCGCTCGTGTGCATCTACAAGATCTCGAACGGGTTGGTAAACAGGTACCGATTGACTGAATAGAAGCCCGCGCCGTTAGCCGGAGGGTGCACTCATAGTCGCGAGCCTCTTCCACACGGGAGAGTATAAGACCTTATACTCTCATTGTCCCGCAATTTTCTGCTTGACTTCGTTTTTTTTTGATTACACTACGACAGGTGTTGCGGACGATCTGCCCAATGATCCCCCGCTCGCGACCAGCCAGCTGTTCTCGTTCATTCGAATCCCAAGTTTCCCCTCTGCCTTTCATCCAAGGACTGCACAATGTCCAGACCTGAAAAGTACATACTTGCCTTCGCAGCTACTCTCCTTTTTGGCCAGATGCAAATGCCGGCAAACGACAGGCCAGCAAACATGAAACGAGGCGATACATGAGAGTATACCGTCATCTGATATTCATCGTTGCCGCTTTGCCATTTGTTGCGCCGAGATCCATCGACCAGAACAAGCAAGACCTGTCGATTGAACTCTCACAACTTGCTACTGTCGGTATCACGCATCGCTACATCGATGATTCTACTATTGAGTTGCAGGACACGGTCATGGGATGGACTCGCCTCAGGACACTCAGGGAGCCAGATGAAGCGGTGATACGAAGGTGGACAACCCTTCGCGGCATTCCCGTAATTGATATTGACCCCACGCAAGTGGATACAAGCCAATGGACAGGCTGGTACAACTACTGGACGTACGTGCTCACCTCAAGTGGTGATCTCCGGCTACCCACTCAAGCGTATGACTTTGACAACAACGGTTTTCCTGAAGTCTATGGCCTATTCGGTGGAGTGGGCTTTCCCGCCGAGACCAGAATATTCGAAGTGTATCCTGATGGAAGTTCGACGCAGCGTTTTGTTATCAATCCCTATGCGGGGCCTGCAACCTATATAGGCGATATTGATAGAAATGGGCTCATGGAGGCAGCGTTTGGGGCCGGGCAATTCCTCCGCGTCTATGAGCAGCCCACCCCCTCGTCCCTTCCGACGCAATTGAAGTTTGCATTCAACAAGTACAATGGCCTAGCGCCATACCTTTCCACAGAACCCATAGCCGACATGGACGGTGACTCGGTGATGGATTTTGTGCACCGGGGGGCGGATACAAGCCTTAGTCCATATAATCTCACATATGTATCCAGTTACGACTCGGCGATTTCCAATTTCCAACCGGGATGGTGGATCGAAGAGTATGGAGTGGGATATGACGTTGGAGATTATGATGGAGATGGACGCATGGAGTTGATTTCGAGCGGATTATGGGGTGACTTGCGCGTTGCGGAGAATACTGGCATTGGTACGTACACTGTGACATTTGAGGACACTCTCCCGCTCGTAAACATGTTTTTTCAAACTTCTGGCGACATTGATCGTGATGGCAAGCGGGAGTTCTTCATAGGAGCCACAATGGGCTCTGGCAATTGGACCGTGATGTACGAAGCCGACAGTAACGATCACTACAGCCCTCGCGTTGTCCTGCATCTCTTGTCCGGTGGCTCACTTGACGACCCTACGTACTTCTGTAAAGACATCAACGACGATGGTCGGGTTGAGCTTGTCATCCTGAGCGGCGGGTGGCTGTATGTGTTCAAATCCAACGCGGACGATTCGTATAGCCTCTGGTATCTCAAACGAGGCCCTTCCGGTTTCACAGTGAACTTCCACGACATGGACGGTGATGGCATCCAAGACATCCTCTGGTCAACCATCAGGGAGAGCCGCTGGGCAACGGACATCTTCCGAGGTTCACCTTTGGTTGGCGTTGGTCCGGAGCCGCCGACACTGCCCCAAGCGCTACAACTATCACAGAACTACCCCAACCCGTTCAATCCAAGTACGCGCATCCAGTATATTCTTTCTCAGCGAGACCACGTCGTACTGCGAGTGTTCGACTTGCTTGGAAGGGAGGTTGCTACTCTTGTCGATAAGGCCCAGGGGGCAGGAACACACGCCGTGAAGTGGGATGCGAACAACTGTGCATCAGGTATCTATCTCTATCGACTGCAAACATCCAAGTCAATCTTAACGCGCAAGATGGTTCTTTTGCGTTGAAACCAACATGCAACCACACACACCAACTCAAAAAGGAGGAAACACGTATGCATTTCGGTATCATTGTGGTTACTTCATCACCGACCCACTCTCGCTCACGCATGGGTGGTGGATCAAGTTTCCGACAGCGCAATCGATCTCGTACATCGGTGCGCGCACGGACTCAATGCGCATGTTCGTGTGCAACGGCTGGAATATTATTGGCTCGATTTCATCAAGCATTCCGGCCAGTGCGCCCAATGTGACGTCTGATCCACCGGGGATTATCATTCCGCCGTTCCAGACGTATCAGAACGGAGGCTACGTCATTGCCAATACGATTGAGCCGGGCCTCGGATACTGGATCAAGACGAGCGAAGCTGGGCGCATTGTGCTCAAGGTCGGCGAATCCGGCCAAGGTGGAGGTGAAGAGATGGAGTCCTATGATCGCTTCACGCTCACTGATGCGGAGGGAAGAACTCAGGACCTATATGTTCGCAATTCCAGTTTGGTTGGCACAAATGAGTCGCTCGAGATGCCGCCACCCCCGCCCGATGCGGAGTTTGACGCACGCTTCAGTTCCGGGGACATCGTGCGAAGCGTTGACCCTGAGGCTGGCGTTGTCGATCTTTCCATTGCCGTGAACGAGGCAACCTATCCAGTGACGCTCTCATGGGCCATCAACCCGGAGAATGGAATAGGCTATTCCTTCCTCCCGGGCGGTGGCTTGGGGAAAACCAAAGCGAACACAACGATATCTGGGAGGGGTGAAGCGAAATTCGCAGAACTCCTCCAGCAGAGCATTAGTCTCACAGCGTTCGCGAAGGGCCAACATCCTTCTCGTTATGGTCTTTCTCAAAACTACCCAAATCCATTCAACCCATCCACACGAATCAAGTTTGATCTACCGGAAGGTGGGTTTGTGTCACTCGCCGTGTACAATGTCCTGGGTCAGAGGGTCGGCGAACTCGTAAGCGAGTATCGCGAGGCTGGGTTCCATTCAGCGGTCTGGAATGCTGAACGTCAGACAAGCGGCGTTTACTTTGCCCGGTTCAATGTGACGAGCTCTGATGGAAAGGTAATCTACTCGAAGGTGAACAAACTCGTCTTAATGAAATGAGTCTGTCAACACGACGATAATCATGAGAGGGCTTCCATCCGGAGCCCTCTCTTTTTTCACGTTGACATCACGAACAGAATGTCGTAGAATGCAGCCATGCAACCGGCCCGGTTTGATGTTCGTGTCGCGACAAACGGGAGAACGCTTGTCGATGTGAGGGATTTTGAGATCCCCTCCAGTCGGATCATGTTCCTATTCGGTGAATCGGGAATTGGGAAGTCTCTTATTGCCCGCGCCATCTACGGACTGCTTGACCCAGAGGAATTCACGATCACAATCAACAACGAGCCATACGAAACCTACCTCGCACGACCTGAAACCAGATTGATCAAGAAAACGAGCTTCTACGTGTTCCAGGAGCCTTCATCTCATTTGAATCCCCTCATGTCCCTTGAGACACAGGTACGTGAAGGGAGCCTTTCGCAAGCAACCGGAAGGCAGGACCTGCTTACTCATCTTTGGGAGGGAACAGATGAAGAGGGAGTCCGGAAACTGCTTGATGTCTATCCCAAACCGTACCGTCCCAGCGGCGGCGAGAAACAGCGTATGTTCCTTCTTATGGCGCTAACGAAGATGGACATTCTGTTCCGGTCAGGATCGCTCAACCTTCAAACGCTGTTTGTCTTCGACGAACCGACCGGAAGCCTCGATAACCACCTTCGTGATATTTTTCTTTCGTTGCTTTTCAAGCGGGTCAGACAGAGCAACCTCACCGTCTTGCTGATTACGCATGACTACTCCATGGTCAGCGAAGTCACGAGATCTTACTCAGACCTTCTCGATCGAACATCATTTAGAGAAATCAGCCTGCAGCGGACCGGCCTCACGTTGAGGGACTTCGAACCCGGAACCTACCTGCAATGGTTGGACCAACAGCGGCAGCCTGTCGGGACCGCAACGGCACACCCACCGAAACCACTGCTACGCGTTGAAAGTGGCGCCGAGGTTTTCGGATCGCGACTTGTTATTTCAAAAGATCCCGGAGGAGCCGGGGACTGTCCATTGGAGATCTTCCCGGGCACGCTTGTATATCTGAAAGCTCCAAGCGGCACCGGAAAGACAACAATCGTAAAGATGATGATGGGACTGATACATGGTGAACACCTGGAGATGTCACTCGACGGAATGGTGATCTCAGAGAATACACCGCGACATTTCTGGCGGCGCCACATTTGGGGGAAAAAGATGACGATGGTGTTCCAGCATGCCGATGAAGCACTCAATCCCCGATCAACTGTCGAGGAAACCTTTCGGGGACTTCCCGGAAAGAAGCGAACCACTCGTGAGGACATCAGGCAGGCGTTACGGGAATTGTTTGATATCGAGATCTCAGACGAGTTTCTGAACAAGCCAGTAGCAACGCTGAGTGGCGGTCAAAAGCAGCGCATCAACCTTATCCGCGGACTGTTTCTCGACACCGACATCCTGATTCTCGATGAGCCGCTGAATGGACTCGACTTTGAAAGCACGACGAGGGTGCTGGCGCTGCTGAGACAGAAGCAGCAATCAGGCAAGGGGTTTCTGTTGATATCCCACAATGAAGAGATCTTCGATACGCTGGTCTTGAAAGAGCACCTCTATTATTTGACAGCGAAACCAGTCAGCCAAAATTGATTCAAAAGCGACAACGCACCTATCGCATTTGAGAATTTCAACACCTCGCATGTACGTCTTTCCGTAAGTGTTTTCCCCCATTTGATGTTGATTCGAGCGTGGCATCGCTGGCATGTCGATTGCCGTG
>CAVTJO010000002.1:0-9789 GCA_963734955.1 uncultured Bacteroidota bacterium | reverse complement strand
TCCATATTGATTTATCCTCCGTAAGTTGCATGAGGCTCGAAAGCCAGATCATGGCATCTTCAAAACCGTGATTGCCGTGACTTTGAAGCCCCAGTTTTGGGCAACACTTTCAAGGAACGTAGCCTTGTCATGTCCTCAACAGTTCGAGCGAGTCGACGCTTTCTGAATGATGAAGACAAGCAATTGCATTCCCCTTGGCATCGAATGTGAGCCCCCCGAGTGAGATTTCAGGCGATGCCCATATTCATAGAGACCAGGGTGAGCGTCGACCCGCTTTATCGATAAGAACTACTTCATGAGGATCAATTTCTTCGTCGCGACCAAGGATCCGGCTTCGAGTCGGTAGAAGTACACACCGCTTGCAAGGCTGACTATCCCCCCGTTAGCGCCGAGCGACACGCTGTAGCTCCCTGCTTCCTGACGGGAGTTCACAAGTGTGGCAACTTCATCACCAAGCAGATTGTAGACCTTGAGCGAAACTTGAGCAGCCTTCCCAAGACTGTACTCAATTTTCGTGGTCGGGTTAAACGGATTTGGATAGTTCTGTGAGAGCGAGAACACTTGAGGCGCTAATCCGAGCTCGACGCCGGTTCCCCCCGCCGGTCTGGTGACGGTATTGGCGGCCAGCGTGATCGAAGCAATACGTGCCAACACCCTGCCATCCACCGTTGCCAGGTTAGCTAGCGAGACTGACTGATCCGCCATGATGGTTCCCTTGAAGACAGAAGTCGTTCCAAGTGTTGCTGACGTGCCGACCTGCCAAAAAATGTTGGCCGCTTGGGCATTGCCTGCGAGTATGACATGAATACCGTTGCCCACATTGAGATCGGACGCTATCTGAAAAATCCAGACCTCAGTTGCGCTTCCCGTAAGTGTGACGTCCGACCCCGTTATCATGGCCGAGCTGGTGAATTTGTAGAGACCAGAGACGAGGCTCAACCCTCCGATATTTCCGCCTCCTGGATTCAAGAAATTACCAGTAGGCACCGGTGTTCGACCTGCCGCGTCGTTGAAGGCTATGGTTAAATCGCCCTGTGCCGCAGTGAGCAGAGTAGCATCAGGCACCGAACCTGGAGGACCGGAAGCATCGACCGTGTAAATTGTCCCGGTTACTTGCTGTGTCGTTAATCCGGTTATATTACTGCCGGAGGCCGGACTCAATCCGACGTCTCCGGTGATGGCAGAAGTTGGAATGTTACTTATTGACGCAGCGCCAAGAATCGCAAAGCCTCCGGCCGCTCCAAGCGGTACTGGTGGTTGCGGCGGTTGAGAAACGGCAGTGGCAGGCACCACTAAAGCGGCCATCAGTCCCACCATTAACGAGACGCCGAGCAAGCGCACCCATTGGCCAGAAGTGTGTGTTGTAGAAGACTTCATGACAACCTCCAAAGAGTAAGTGAAATTTGAACCACATCTTGTTTTGTTTCTGATAGCCCCGCTCATGAGAGCGGGGTTTCAGTGTTCAGTTTGATTTGAACTTTTGGTCCGACTCCTTTACGGTACAGGCGTCACAATGGTATTCGCGGCCAATGTAACTGCGGCGATCCGTGTCAAGGCTCTTCCTTCAAGGGACGCACCGGTATTCAGCGTGATCGATTGATTGGCCAGTATGGTCCCTTTAAAAACCGAGGTTGTGCCGAGAGTGGCTGAGCTGCCGACCTGCCAGAAGATGTTGGAAGCCTTGGCGCCACCGCTCAGGATAACCTTGCGACCGGACGTCGTGGTAAGCGTCGATGCTATCTGGAAGATGAAGACGGCATTCGCATTCCCTTGGGCATCAAGTGTCAGATCCCCTGAGGATATCCCAAGTGAGGAGGTGGATTTATAGAGACCGGGAGGAAGGGTTAGCCCACCGAGATTTCCCGCGACCGCGATAGGACCCACTGTTCGGCCAGCCGCGTCGTTATACGCGGTGGTCAAGTCGAGTTGGGCTTGGGCAGATGTCAGGATCGCCGCGGTGGCTCGACCCGGTCATCGTTCCCGGGGGAAAGCCAGTTACTGCAGTACCCGGACTCAAGCCGAGATCCCCGGTGAGCGCCGTAGCACCAGTGCTTGTGACCGTCGAGCCGGCCAGTACCGCGAAATTCCCGGCTCCGGCGAGGACAACCGTTATCTGACCTGTCGTCGCAGCCGCTGTCGAGAAGTTCCATACATAGGGGCTCGCCAGTGCATTGCCGGCCGCGTTTTTGGCCCCGGTTGTAATCGTTGCAGCGAATGCTGTGCTCAGTGGGAGACTGTTTGTTGGCGTGAACGTGGCAACGTAGCTTGTTCCGTCATAGGTAACTGATCCTGCCACAGGAGTCACGCCTGGTCCCTTCACCATAAACGTGGTTGCATTGATTGTTGAAGCGTCCATCGCCTCACTGAACGCGGCAGTTATGACGGCCACACCCGTGGCACCATTGGCAGGATTTGTCGAACTCACTGCGGGTGAAGTGGTACCTCCACCTGTCGGGCCGCTATCATCTTTCTTGCACCCACCGACAAAGACGACCAGTACCAATGCCATCAGCCACATGGCATTGAGTATTCTGGAATAGCTGTTGATTTTTTGCATTGCATACCTCCCGGTTATAGTAGTTTTGTCTCAATGCAGTCTGTTGGTAACACACCAAGGAGGTGCATACATTGCGCTGAAACACTTGTTTACGTTGGTTGTACTATATCAGAACAACATTCTCAAATGTCGTAATTGTATGTTGTGTTCATTCATTTACGCTTGCTTGTATGACCTTATGCCCAGACTCAAGCACTTTTCCCGAGCACATTGCGTCCCTGAATAAGTCTAATCAAGACGACTACAATGGCAATCACCAAAAGAACGTGAATGAAGCCGCTCATGGTGTAGGATGTGACGAGTCCCAGGAGCCACAAGGCAATTAAAATAACAGCGATAGTATAGAGCATGACAAGTATCCTTTCTTTCCTGGTTTAGTGTTTAACGCCGGGGTGAGCCATGGCCGAGCCCAGTCGAGTTGCCTCTGGGACCATTTGTGCGCGGATCGCGACTTTGTTCATATCATCTCCTCCCATTCCTCGCGATCACAACTTCTTCAATGATGCTTGAGGAAGCGGAGTCACTGGAATCTGTAGATTCAGCTTCCGCAGACCATCGTGGGTGACAGTAGAACCAAACGAGGGATGACCCGCTGCGATGACATTGTACAGCGCGAAGAATGCTCCCGATTTCATTTTCTGCCACCCCATGAATACCGCATCTTTCGTCTGGATGCTCTCTCGTAAAACCGGGGCCGATGGGTTCTTCCTTCTGAACATGTTCACCTTCTCGTCAAAGTTGGATCGCCAGTGACATCTCACTTTGTATCCAGAATTATTGGTAAACCGTCTTTCCCCGCGCCAACAATAATGACCTTCGTGTTCTGTGAGCTCGCGAGCTTCTCTGTGGCTTCAATGCCCTTCCACCGTAGCAGCTGGTCGCTGATTCCCGCAGCGACGATAGTCTGGAAGTCAGCGATGCCCTTTGCTTCAATCCGTTTCCTGTCAGCCTCCTGTTTTTCCTTCGTAAGAATGAACTCCATGCGCTGGCTTTCCTGGTCCGCCCGCTGCTTTTGCTCTATGGCTTCGGTAAGTTGAGTTGGGAGCGCGACATTACGGATCGGTGTGTTCTCAATCGTAACGCCGCGGGGAGCAACTGTCTTGGCAAGCTCCTCCTGAATTGATGCACCGAGCCGCTCCCGTTCGGTTGAATAGAGCGCGCTGGCCTGAAAGCTCGCTGTAACTGCGCGGCAGATGGAGCGAAATTGCGGAATGAGAATGATGGTTTCGTAATCTCCCCCGGCCACGGTCATGTACACGCGGGCTGCAGAGTCCGGGTTGAGTCTATAGAGTGCGCTGACCTCCAATCCAATCGTGAGTCCTTCGCGTGAGAGCACTTGCATTGTTTCCTTATGCTCCTGCGTCTGGATGGAATACTTGATCACGTTCGCCAGCGGATTCACCGGGCTGATTCCAGCACGGAGGGTCTGATTCGACACAACGCCGAAGAAATCCACGACGCCCACATACCCGGCTGGGATTTGTGTGAAGCACTGGAGCAAGGAAAGAACGCCAAACACCCCTGCTACGAGTCCACTCACCCTGGCAACGGAACGGAATGCGATATTATTCTGCCGCACCTTGGTCGAGGCGTTTCGCCAGATGAAGAACGCGACAACTGTAACGATGATCGTGAGGATAAAAATCATGATAGGCTCCTTTTGAGACTGCTATGTAACAATTCATTTGCCGAGAGTTGCTACGGCTTGTTCGATCAGCTGTGTAACCTTGATCCGATTCTTCCCTTCAGCGGGTTTCTCGTACCCACACGTTTCCTGCTCGACCTCGCTTTGTTGCGCAAGGACTTCTGCAATTGTATCAACCTGCTATTGGACTTCTTGAGCTGCTCGACGGTCTTCTTGAATGCATCGACCTGGCCTTTTGCCTCTTCTTCTGCAATCCCATACTTTTCCTGAAGTCTTCCTACAATCTCTTCATACTTGCCGGCAATCGCTGCAAGCTCATCGTTCATCATCTTCCCCCAATGGTGCATGGCCTTCCCTCGTCGTTGCTTCCATTGTCCTTCAATTCGATCCCAGCTCATTTCGTGCCTCCCTTTCGTCCTAAAATGTGTAGTCCGGATTTTCAAATGCAGTCCTCAGGAAGGGGACTCTACCCATACAAACTGTGAAGAAGTATACCAACGATTGGTATGGAAGGAAATCGACCAAAAGGATGAAAGAGTAGCTAATCCCTTCTGAAGAAGAAGGTGTTCTTCGCTGGACGACCCGAGCCTGGATCCTAGATTGTGTCCCACGGGGTGCTTTCGGCACATCGATTCGTAAGGTGGGAAAAACAGAGGAGCGGAAAGGTTGATGCTATTGTCTATGCGTTTGGGTTTCGGAGAAGACTTAACAGGAACACGTGAATCGTTCCACCTCATACAATAAGGAAAGCCGGTACCCGAATCGGACACCGGCTTTGTTCACCGATGGAGGAGTTGTTCACTGCCAATCACATCATACGCTCCGCTAACTGAAACGCTTTCAATTTCAATTGCTCTCCCCGGCCAAACCAGATTGATTCCAACCGGGCGGTGGGATTATCCTCCATCTTATGGTCTGTATATTCGGTGACACAATTGAACGCCCCCCATAGTGTTCCTCGTGAGAGGTCGGCACCTTGTCCCGACTCGTATAACTCAAGAAAGGTGCTTCGGATTCCGTCGGCCACCTCGCTCTTCTCCTCCTCTTCCTTATCCGGGACAAGCGCTTTCACATAGTCCAGCAGTTGCTTGTCGGTAATCTTGGTAAGCGCCATACGATTGAAAATACCATCGAGTTGCTCATACAGGGAATTTGACAGTCCGAGCAGTGTGAGGGCTTGCTTCATATCCTCCACCACGTTGAGAGTATGGCGGATTTGGACTTCCCCTGCACCCTGCAATGCAGCGGTGAGCGTGTTGTTACATACAACGCGGATGGGCGTGAGCTTCACACGAACACCTGAGCTGCCGTCGTGACTGTTTGTGAGCAGAAGATATTTGTTCACAATGTCCTTTCCGTGGACCTTGATGTACCCGGGAAGTCTTGCCAGGATCCAAATGCGCTCACCTCGACCGATCACACCGGCTGTTTCATATATGGTCTCATCGGCTCCGACCAACGTATCGAAGAATCCGAATGCATCTGTATTCTGAATTGGTTCATAACTGTCTCCAACGATGCCCAGAACGTCTCCGGTATCCGTTCGCACAATTGCCCAGCGATCAGATACGTTGGCGGGATGGCTCAGTTCCACAACCTCCTTCAATGGCTTTTTGACGACCGTGTAGTCCAATCCGGCAGCCTGGATTGCCTCTCTTGCTGTTGCCAGATCGTTTAGTTCAGTTCCCAGGTTGTGCCACGGAGATGGGGCCACGTTAGAATAGGGAGACGGCGTCCGTGGTATTCGCAGGTGAAGCGCCTGCAAGGTCTTTTCAGTGACAGTGGATAGATACGATGGATGACCCTGTTTAAGGATATTGTAGAGCGGGAAAATTTCTCCTGAACTTGTCTCCTGCCACCCGAGGAATTGGGCTTCTACGCGGCAGAGAGAGGCCAGTCCCACGAGATCGGCGACGGCAACAGAAGGCAGATGCGATACAATGGTTCCCCCTCCCGATTTCTTTCGCCTTAACATGTTGACTTCCTTTAAGAACAGTTAGATCCATCTCCCACCGGGGTGGGACGGACCGTTCACCCCTTTACAGGATACCAATTAATGCCGGTGAATTACATCGACCAAAGGGATGAAAAAGGGATTAATCCTTTTTCGGGGAACGGAAGGGAGTTTTCGTGGAAAGATGCTGGACTAATGTTCTCTGATCCTACACCGTCGGAGATCGCCATGGCGAAGAAGAGCAATTCCGGGTGAGAATCACTGGAAAGTGTGGATCAGGCTGGAAGCCCTTCGTCGTCGTGGGTATACTCCGCTACCTGCAGGCGGGTGTGTAATGCGAGTTTTTCCATGATATTGTGCACATGACTTTTGACTGTATATGTCGCAACGTTAAGTCTGCCGGAAATTTCCTTGTTGCTCAGACCCTCGGCGATCAGCGCGATGATTTCACGCTCACGTTTCGTCATCCGTACCGGATTTTTTAACGATCCCCTCCTCTTGTTGAGGGCGTGTTCGACCACGTGAGAAAAAAGTGAATGAGTCAGCGGGGGCGGAAGAACCTTTCCCCCATGGGCCACCGATCGTATAGTCATGAGAAAGTCCTCGACCGTCGCAGTTTTCAAGATGAAGCCCGATGCCCCCGCCTGCACAAACTCGACGATGTCCAACTGCGTGGGAATAAGACCCATTCCAATCACCCTGAGGTCAGGAGCTCTTTTCCGCAGCAATTCCACCAACCGCACACCGTTTTGATTCCGCAACCCCAAGTCGATCAGGATCACCCGGGGCTTGACAGTGTGTGCCTTGAGAATGGCGCTATCGTACCCCCCTGATGCGGCCACAACCTTCATATCTGCCTGCCCGTTGATCATGGCGGTGATACCATCCCGCAACAGTCGGTTATCTTCAATCAATTGTATTGGGATTCTTACCACAAGTACTCCTTCGTTATGAGCTTTGTGCGGAGCGAGCGCGAATCGAGCGTCTGTGGACATCTGAAATACAGACGGGGAATAAAGCTGAGGCAAGGAGAGAGTAGGCTGTACAGACGTCGCTTGAGAGAAAGGAAAGACCTACGGGAGTCTGCCCGGCAACATCAAACATAAAGGAGCCATTCTTGTCGCTTCATGCCCTGGCTCGCTGTTCTCTCTCTGGTCCGTTCTCCAATGAGCTCCTGCTTGGCTTTCGGAGAAAAAGTCATTCAGCCCTTTCCGACTGGTTTTGCCGGGTTTCTCATGAGTATGTCTGCCTTTCGGCTCTTTGCCATCTTCTTCTGGTTTTGTGCGAACCGTTCTGCATTTGCTTTTTCTATCTCGATAGCCTTGAGGATTTCTGATTCATCCGCTTTGAACGCAGATCTTAAAACCACAACATTCGCTTCTGTTGCTGCACGTTTAAGTTCCAACCCGGATTGTTTCCGTTCAATTTCTTGTTGACGCAATACTTGTTCCGCCTCGTTCTTTGCTTCTTGCGATAGTCGAGCCGAGCCCGTCAATACGCCTTCGGGCCCGACATAGACATCCAGTAATTCAATCCCGTGGTCGGTCAGAATAAACTCACGGATCTGATTGGAATGCGCCATGCCGCGCGATTTGAGAATATACAATCCTCTGTTGCGCTCACCGCCAATTTCAATATCACGCAAAAGCAACCATGTATCTATCAGGGATGAGATTGATATATCTGTCAGCTCCTGGTTCTCACCTGCATTCGTAAGACTTGCAAAGAATGCGGTAATATTCTTCATCTTCAGGAAATCCACAAGACGAAGTAACATTATTTTTACTTCAGTTCTGTTCTCCCCAATCACGAAAGCATCAATAGGGTCCAGAACAACGACTCGTGGTTCAACCTTGTTGATTAGTTTAATGGTAGTTGTGAGGTGATGTTCCAATCCATGAAGTGTCGGACGTGTTGCATGAAAGTGGAGGAGCCCCTTTTTCACCCACGGTGCCAGGTGTATTCCAATTGAAGACATGTTGCGCATAAACTGACTCGGGGATTCCTCAAACGCGAAATAGAGAACTCTCTCACCACGCTTGCAGGCAGATTCAACAAACTGGGCAGCAAGACTCGTCTTGCCGGTACCGGCGGAGCCTGAAACAAGCACCGTACTGCCGCGATAGTAGCCCTTGCCGGAGAGCATTGTGTCAAGACGGGGAATACCGGTGGAAATTCTTTGGGGGGATGAAATGTGATTCAAGCCGAGTGACGTGACAGGCAAGATAGAGAAACCATCTTCATCGATCAAGAAAGGATATTCATTTGTCCCGTGTGTTGAACCCCGATACTTAACGATACGCAGCCGCCGTATGGATGATTGATCGCTCACGCGATGGTCCAGCAGGATAACACAATCGGAAATGTACTCTTCCAGACCCTGACGTGTCAACGTACCATCGCCCCGTTCTCCGGTGATGATGGCTGTAACACCTTTCTTCTTCAGCCAGCCGAACAGCCGCCGCAATTCTGTGCGCACGAGTGTCGGGTTGGGCAAGGCTGAAAAGAGAGATTCAATGGTATCCAGCACAACACGCTTGGCACCGATGCTCTCAATTGCGAGATGAATCCTGACAAACAAACCGTCCAAATCGTATTCGCCGTTTTGTTCGATTTCTCCCCGTTCAACGTGAATGTGCTCAAGCCAGATCTTTTTGTGCTCTACAAGGTTTTCCAAATCGAACCCCAACGAAGCAACGTTTGCTGTGAGTTCTTTCTCTGTTTCTTCGAACGAAATGAAGACACCCGGTTCATTGTACTGCGTTGCCCCGCGGACGAGAAACTCCATGGCAAAGAGGGTCTTTCCGCATCCTGCACCGCCGCACACAAGCGTCGGTCTGCCCTTGGGTAGTCCCCCGCCTGTGATTTCGTCCAATCCTTGAATGCTTGTTGGAGATTTTGGAAGGACATTACGACGAGATTGCGTCTCTGTGTTCTTCATGACGGTTTCCCTTGGGATGTCTTACGTGAAACAGAATCTGTTGATACTTCCGTATGAATCCAAATCAATCAGTCGACAGAGCACGGTCGGCGTCATGCAATGCTATCTGGATGCGACTGTGGAGCGCCATTTTTTCGAGGATGTTGTGCACATGGCTTTTGACAGTGTATATCGCAAGTGTTGAGCCGGCCGGCAATATCCTTGTTACTCAAACCTTCGGCGATCAGTGCGATGATTTCACGCTCACGTTTCGTCATCCGTACTGCATTTTTCAGTGTTCCCTTCCCTTTTTTGAGGGCATGCTCGACCACGTGCGTAAAAAGTGAATGGGTTAACGGAGGAGGAAGAACTTCTCCTCCATGGGCCACCGATCGTATGGTCGTGAGAAATTCCTCGACCGTCGCAGTTCTTCAGGATGAAGCCTGATGCTCCTGCCTGTACGAACTCGACGATGTCCGACTGCGTGGGGATAAGCCCCATTCCAATCACCCTGAGCTTGGGAGCTTCTTTCCGCAGTGATTCCACCAGCCGCACACCGTCTTGATTTCGCAAGCCCAGGTCGATGAGAATCACCTGAGTTCTAACAGTGAGTGCCTTGAGCTTAGTGTTATCGTACCATCCCGATGCTGCCACAACCTTCATGTCTGCCTGCCCGTTGATCATTGCGGCAATACCTTCCCGCAACAGTCGGT
>CAVTJO010000001.1:0-6175 GCA_963734955.1 uncultured Bacteroidota bacterium | reverse complement strand
CGTGTAAGCAACCCGCGATGTTGTTAACGCCCAACAGAAATGTCATGTTGTAGCGCTCAGTAGAAATGTCATGGAGAAGCTCGCGATGAAGGGAAGCCGGAGTGAGCGTAGCGAACGGAGGCTTGCCTTCGAGGAGGTCGAGCGTTTGAAGCTGTGATGGGATTGTAGGGTTTCTGGTTTTTGGAAGCAAGAGTTTTGTCCATCCGTCGGATGGCAGTGAGGCCACCCACGAGCTTTCTGCGCCAAGGGTGATGAGGAGGTGGGGGTTGGGGGATCCGTCGAGTGTGGTGAGGCTTGTGGGGCAGGGGTTTGTAGGCAAGTTCATGGTCGTTCCAGAACACGTGGAGGGAGCCATCGAGCCAGAGGCGGATGGTGACTTTGGTGCGGGGAGGCGGGAGAGGCACCTCGGAACGGAGGAGTTGGAGGTATTGAGCATGGACAGTAATGGTCCAATCATAGTTGACGTGTCGGTCTTCTTGGAAGCAGAAGATATTGTCGAGGTCGATGCCATCGGCTGAGCGGTGGAGGTCAGAGAGATTCTCTGGATGAGCAAACCGGAGGTTGTGTTGTTTGGTGTAGTGCTGTTCGAGGAAGCGATTGGCTTGCTCGATGGAGGAGATGTTGTTCTCGCGGAGAGCTTTGAGAAGTCGGTCTTGGAGAGTACGATTGGCGCGTTCCACGCGTCCTTTCGCTTGGGGCGAGTGTGCCTTGATAAGTCGAATGTTGAGAGCTGCCAGGGCACGGCCAAACTGCGTAGGGTGCTCAGGATTGTCATGATCGACGTACACTCCCCCTTTGTCGGTATAGATCTCAGCCGGGATGCCATGGTACCGGATGTAGTCTCGCCAGAAGGCCAAGACATGATCTGTGTCTTCCACCGGAGCAAAGCGTAGCATCAAGCGATTGGATGCATCATCGATGGCAACCAGCAGACAACAGGCAGGACCACGTTCCTCGAACCAATCATGCGGGCTGCCATCAAACTGAATCAGCGAGCCTATGGTGGGTCGTGGTAAGCGTTTTTTGCGATGAGGACGTTTCTTCCGACTTCTCGACCACAAACTCGCAGCAATGAGCCAGCGAGTTGCTGTCTGGCGCGAGACGGTGAGTTCATGGTGGAGTGTTAACTTCTCCACAAACAGTGTCGGACCATAGTCGGAGTATTGTTCACGATACAGTCGCAGGGCTTTGATCCGGAGTGCGTTTGCATAGGCTGTGTTGGACGCTCGACCCCGAGACCGGTGAACGAGTCCTGTTGCCCCCAGTGTGCGATACCGCTGGAGAATGCGGTACAGTTGACGCTCGCTGATGCCTATGGCCTCGGCGGCCTCGATTACAGTCAGGTCTCCTTGTTCGATGCGTGCAATCATCTTCAATCGTTCCATTTCTCGGTAGCTCATGTGCAAGGTTTCTGTCACGGTGGGGAGCCCTTTCATTGTCAAAACTCCCACCATACCTGACATTTCTGTTGGACGCAAACCCTGACATTTCTACTGAGCTATTACATCAACTTCGTCGAGACGTCTCGCCCCCTTGACTCTCCTCTCGCTTTGAACTACCTTTTCACGGTTGTTTAGCTTCGGATTTCTCGTTCCTTTCATTCGTTCACCCCAGACCTATCCACCTGTTTCTATGAACCATGACAAGTGTGAGCACTTGCGCTCACATTTATGGGAGGCACCTGACGCTACAACGACGAACACAGAGGGATTTGGCCCAGAGTTCATTCATCATCAAGGAGGCTCCATGTTCATCAGATACAGTGTTGTGGTTTTCGCGGCAATCACTGTTTGCTTGTTCCACAATGCATCATTTTCACAAATTCCGAATGGAGGATTCGAGAGTTGGGCGGGAGTCGATCCTACGAACTGGGCCACAACCAATGCGCCTCCAGTTCTCACCAATGTGATCCAGTCGACTGTTTCCCATGGTGGCGCTCTCGCAGTCAGGGGTGATGTCATTACGTTGGGTCCGGTGGGGTACGCTCCGGCGATCCAATCCGGTCCGGGAGGCCACGGCTTTGCATACAACCAGAGACCGGCGTCGTTTGCCGGTTACTATCAGTTTCACTCGGTGGGCGGCGATAAGTTCGGAATCAACGTTGAGCTTTTTGCAGGAGGGGAAACCGGAACACTCGTGGCAATCGCCGCAACCGCGAATCCGACGGAAGTGACAGCATTTACCTCATTCAACGTCCCGTTTGCATATCAGACTTCGGATATCCCAGACCTGTGCATTGTGCAAATACTGATTGCCGGACCTGTCACGGGAAGCGACGTGCACCCAGGGTCCTATTTCATTCTTGATGACATTGAGCTCTCGGGAAGCGCTGATGTCAAACAGCCTCGCGAGAATCTGCCACTCACGACTTCGTTGTCGCAGAACTACCCCAATCCTTTCAATCCTTCGACAACGATCAGCTATCAACTATCAGGGGCGAGTCTTGTAACGCTCAATATATATGACATGCTGGGAAGAGAGGTCACAACCCTCGTGCACGGGATGAGTGAACCCGGGGTGCATTCAGCCACATGGGATGCAAGTAATCATCCCAGCGGAGTTTACTACTGTAGACTGACGGCAGGAAGCGTTACGCAAACAAAGACGCTGGTTCTCACAAAGTAGTGGTATGCAGGAACGGCGTGGTCACCATGAATCCGGCCGCGCCGTTCTCTGTGCGAAGGAAACACTGTTGATTCTGATCCGGCCGTGAAGTAGCTTCTCGGAAGTCACGTCACTTCTATTCCAGTCGCATTACAATTGAACTGCACAGGCCAGTACCTGAACAAACACTCAGATGACAGACTCGAACGTTGACCGGAAGGGATATCCCCCCGACGAGTCGGACATCAGGAGGGTCCTTGGTGATTTATATCCGTCCTACAAGGCAATCCTGACGCTGGCGAAGGACTTTGACCACGAATGGAAGTACTACGGCACAAAAATTGGATGGCAGATCAAAGCCGTCCGGAAAGGCAAGGCGCTCTTTTACCTGGCACCCCTGAAGGGTTCGTTCAAGGTCGGGCTCGCTGTGCGTGAAAACGAGAGAGAAGCGTTGCTTCACTCAGACCTTCCCGCTGCGCTGAAGGCAGCCCTGAGGTCAGCAAAGAAATACCGCGAGGGATATCCATTGCGGCTTGCCATCACGAAGCAAGGAGACATGAGACCACTCCGCGTTGTGTTTGAGGTCCTGAAGGAATTGCGTTGATCACCCGCCGATTTTCGCTTCGCATTGCCATTGAATCAGGAATTGCATTATTCCTTTTCGGCTGCATTGCCGTTGCCGTGAAGTTCGTCTCGGCAAATGCAATTACGATTGGGATCGCAAGGCTGACAATTACGATCGTGGTATTGTTTCCTTTTCTGCTTGCCACCGGACGCCTGAAGGAATTTTCCCGCCGAGATCTGGGCCCCCTTGCCATGTTGGGGGTGTTCTTTGCGCTCCACTGGCTTGCATTTTTTTTCAGCATCAAGATCGGGTCGGCATCCATCGCAACAGTTGGTCTCTCAACCTATGGTGTTCATCTCATTGTGCTGGGTTGGTTCTTTCGTCGCAGCAGGATCACCGGAATCGACATTCTCGTTCTCTGCATGGCCGTCGCGGGAAATATTCTCGTAATCCCGGAGTTCAATATCGCCGACAAGGAGGTCATCGGACTTGCCCTTGGTGTGCTCAGTGGGTTCTTCTATGCGTTCCTTCCGATTCTTCAACAAAAGTACTCGCATGTTCCTGTGTTAACGCGTGCACTCGGACAGTTTACGTTTGCGCTCGTCATGTTTCTTCTCCTTTCACCACTGAGCGACTGGCATCTTTCTTCTACCGATTGGATGGGGCTGCTTTTCCTCGGGATCTTTTGTACTCTTATCGCTCACACACTCTGGGTGCGTGTCACCACCACCCTCTCGACCAGAACGACTGGAGTCATTTACTATCTTTATGTACCGGTTTCCCTGGTGCTCAGTGTGTTGATTCTTGGCGAGAGGCTAGATGCCGCGACGATCACGGGCGCATGCCTGATTATTGCGGCAAACTTGATGGGTGTCATCCATCATGGCAACAAGGGGACGATATACGCGTGATGGAACAGGCTGAATCAATTGCCCCATCGAACCAGTCGCATTGACAACGCTGTCGCTTGTGTCGGCGATCCCTTGAAATGGTTCAGAATTTAGGAAAGGGTCGGGGACATTTGCAAGTTTGGCCTCTCTGAATTACATTGGACAAACCCGGACGGGAAGGTCGGTGGGGTGAGCCGGGGCTGGATCGTGTGGTGCAAGGCGTACAAAACTGTTCTTTCATTCTGGAGTATACCGAAATGATCCTCAAGCAGATCCGCTCGACGGACGATACCGGAACTCTCTCCTACCTCATTATTGACGAAGACTCGCTCAACGCAGTCATCGTCGATCCGAATATCCAGAACGTTCAACTCATCCTCGATACTGCACACCAGGCGTACACGCGCATTTCTCATGTCATTGACACGCACACGCATGCCGACCATGTATCGGCCGCGGGAGAACTGCGGCGTCTCACTGGTGCACAACTGGTGATGCACGAGAA
This sequence comes from uncultured Bacteroidota bacterium, assembly GCA_963734955.1. Taxonomy (GTDB): domain Bacteria; phylum Bacteroidota; class Ignavibacteria; order UBA10030; family UBA6906; genus UBA11986. Next base: position 1,611 of record CAVTJO010000001.1, on the reverse strand, counting down.
TACAAAGCACAAGTGGAAGATTGTGGACCAGGGAGACAAGTTCGGCATCGGGGGTATTCTGAGAAAAGACGGGATTTAGAAGTAGATCGGTTTGTTGAAGATGGTGATGAAATTATCGCGGGGGAACTGAAGATACAGGTGCTCTTCACCCCGGGACACACAGACAACCACATCAGTCTTCTCCTGGAGGACGACGTCTTTTCCGGGAGACCTTCTCCTCATAGGCCAGGCGGGCGCCGCGACCTACCGGAGGAAATCCCCGCGAACAGTACAACAGCCTGTTCAACAAGATCCTCAAGCTCCCCGTGTCGACGAAAATCCATCCGGGCCATGATTACGAAGGACGACGTTCTTCCTGTTCACGAAGAGCGAAAGTCGAACCCTTTCCTGCAACCCAGAACGGAAGATGAGTACGTCAAATTCGTGGCCGACTTCTTTCCGCCCGTTGCCGACGCTGGCCAGACCGGCAACGTCACCCTGCAGTGTGGAACAAACAGCGTTCCGACGAAAGGCGAAGGGAATCCGCGGCATTGATCCAGCAGAGCTTGCAGAGATGATGAAGAGTAACGGATCGATGTTCCTGCTTGACGTGCAAGAACCGTTCGAGCTACTGGCGTTCGGCGCAATTGCCGGAGTGATCAACATCTCCATCAACGAAATTGCCGGACGTCTTGATGATCTGCCGGCGGACAAGGCGCATCCCATTGCCGGTGGTTTGTAGAGCGGAAACCGGTCGTATGAGGTTGCCACGTTCTTGTGAAGCGTGGGTATTCCAAACATCCACAATCTCAAAGGCGGCACATCGGGGTGGATCAAGAGCGGCCGCACCGTCTCACCGCGGGCACCGAAAGCAGAAGCCCTCAGAAGGTAAAACACTGTGGCAACTACAGTGATCACGCTGGCGGAATCGGGATGAGATACCGATTCATCCGGTGATGAGCAGGCCGGCCATCTGCACGTACGACCTCTCCTTCAACTCCACTCGAACTTCCACGGCTATATCGGACATTTCTCTCCGCATCAGGCGTGCAGTTGAAGTGTTCTCGTCCAGCAGCATCCGTATCTTTCGACATTTTTCCTTGATTTGACCCGACCAGTGGCCCATGATGCTTCCGACGTACCGTCTCACACTCAACTGCTCAACATTGAAAGGACACTGAAAGATGGAAGATGCGCTGCTTCTCCATCGCCTGCAATTTGCGTTCACTGTGACGTCCTATCTCTTCCCCCAGCTCACCATGGGGCTCGCGCTTGTAGTTGTGGTGCTGAAGTGGCTGGGTCTCAGGAAGAACGATGAACGATATAATCGAAGCGCACGGTTCTGGGCAAAGATATTCGCCGCAAATTTTGCCGTCGGAGTTGTTACCGGCATCCCGATGGAATTCCAGTTCGGGACGAATTGGGCACGGTTCTCGAAATACGCCGGAGGTGTCATAGGTCAGACTCTTGCAATGGAGGGTGTCTTCGCCTTCTTCCTCGAATGAGTCTCGGACTCTTCCTGTTCGAGAGAAAAGAGGCTTGGGCCGAAGAGAGCGTTTTCTGGCTGCCGTGCTTGTCTGGCTCGGATCATGGCTGTCAGGTTACTTCATCATCGTGACGAACGCTTGGATG